>NZ_JBALWW010000003.1:0-356884 GCF_036961105.1 Halopseudomonas sp.
GCAGACCATGCCGGTCCTTTTGTTCAATCGTCTTAAAACTCGCACCCCTTCCTCTGGAGTGGCGGGCAATGCGGCAGCCTTTACCATTTTTACGCGGGCTGACACGGCAATTACCTATTACGTCGACTGGACAGCTGCAGGGTTTGGAGAGGTTGTGCCAGAGGTAGTCAATGCTGGGGCGATGCGCATGGAGCGTATTGTTCGATTGACGCTCCCTAGCCAGGTCAACACGTTCAACTTGGCTGATTTAGGCTTTCCCAGTCCCGCCGCAGCCACATTCCTTGTGTCTTTGCTCCAGAGCAATTTCGACATGAAGGGCTGCCGGGTGACTACTAACACCACATCGTTCACCGTAACGCTGGCAGATGGTTCTTTGTGGGGTAGCAGTGCCCGTGCGTACTTCGAAATAATCGGAGCATAGCCATGCCAACCTACAACTCTATTCACACCGCCTACGGTCTCCAGGCCATGGCGGCTGCCGAGGCGGCGGGCACGCCGATCAACCTGACCCACATGGCCGTGGGTGATGGTAATGGCAACTTTGTGGATCTGTTCGACACCATGACCGCCCTGGTGAATGAGCGCTTTCGCGCTGCAATCAACAGGGTCTACCAGGATCCGGAGCGCAACTCCAAATACACCGCCGAGCTGGTGATCCCTGTCAGCGTGGGCGGCTTTACGATCCGCGAGATGGGGCTGTTCGATGTGGACGGCCACCTTTTCGCCATCGGCAACGTTCCTGCGTCGGTGAAGCCGGCCGAGGGCGAGGGTGCCTTTGCCGATACCATCGTGCGCTTCGAGTTCCTGGTCACAAACGCCAGCGTGGTGACCCTGCAGGTGGACCCGAACGTCGCGGTGGCCACCCAGTCGTGGATCCTCAACAACGTCACCAGATCCACGTTGATACCTGGCGGCACGACAGGTCAGACACTACGCAAGTTATCGAATGCCGACGGCGATACTGAGTGGGCAGATCCGGACCAGGCCAATATCACCATCGACACAATCGAAGAGAAACAGGAGCTCGTCGACGGTCAAACCGTGGTCACGTTGGCCGTGTGCACCACACGCGGCCTGGCGTTGTATGTGGATGGCGATCGGATACCCAATGACGAATGGACGCCACATCCAACTGATCCCACCGAGTTCACCTTCAACACCGCTATCGTCGGCACCCATGAGCTGATCTGCGCACAGAACGAACCCACCGGCAGCGCCCCGGCGCCGCTGGAGCGCAGCAAGAACTTGGGTGACGTGGAAAGCAAGTCAGCTTCACGCAACAACCTGGACGTGTTCAGCCGCGCTGAAGCACGGCAGATGGCACCCTCTGGCCTTGTCGCGCACTTCGCCCGCAGCAGTGCGCCCACGGGCTGGCTCAAGGCCAACGGCGCCGCTGTGGGGCGTGTGGCCTATGCGGATCTGTTCGCAGCCATCGGCACCACCTTCGGCGCCGGCGACGGTTTCAACACCTTCAATCTGCCGGATCTGCGCGGCGAGTTTGTTCGTGGTTGGGATGATGGGCGCGGTGTAGATGCCGGGCGTTTGCTGGGCAGCTGGCAAAACGCAGCCAGCCCACCCATCCCGACCGCGGGTTGGGATAGCGTACCTGGCGGACTGGGAACAGCAACGCAGGGCACTCTCATCACCGGCTCGGGCACGCGCGAAATTAGCGAGATTCTGGAAAGCGTGCGGCAGGGCACCGGTTCTCGTGAAATTACCGGTATTAACCATCCCCGCAACCGCGCGTTGCTCGCCTGCATCAAGTACTGAGAGGCCCACATGCTCATCTACAACTACGACCACGCCGGCCTGCTCACCGGCAGCGCCCTGGCAGACGAGAGCCCGCTCGAACCAGGCGTGTACCTGCTGCCGGCACGCTGCACCACCGAGCCGCCGCCCACCGGCTGGCCAGAGGACAAATGGCCGCGCTGGAATGGCGCCGCATGGTCTCTGGCAAACAAGCCAGAACAGTCAGCCGAGCCCACCGCAGTAGAAAAGCTCGCCGCCTTCCTCGCAGCCAACCCGGACGTAGCCGAGCTGGTCGAGCCGCCCGCCCCGGTGTAGCATCAAACCGCTGGGTCGAATCAGCCCCCCGTTTCGGCGGGGTGTCAGCCTTTCACCCTGTAAGCCCCCACGCTACAAGCCCTGCCGCTACAACTCCCCGCGCAAGCGCGACAGCATGACCCCTGACAGCAACTATCGCCCTGCAGGGAGCCAACCATGCCCGATTCATATCACCACGGCGTGCGCGTCATCGAGATCAACGAGGGCACGCGCCCGATCCGCACTATTGCCACCGCAGTGATCGGCATGGTGTGCACCGCATCCGATGCAGACGCCACCGCATTTCCGCTTAACACCCCGGTACTGATTACCGACCCGCTCAGCGCCATCGCCAATGCCGGCACCGAGGGCACGCTCGCTGCCTGCCTGGATGCCATCGCAGACCAGGCCAGCCCCTTTGTGGTCGTCGTGCGGGTAGAGCAGGGCGCAGACGAGGCAGAGACCACCACCAACGTCATCGGCACCGTAGCCGCCGGCCAGTACACCGGCCTCAAGGCGTTGCTCGCAGCCAAGGCGCGTTTGGGCGTTACGCCGCGCATCATCGGCGCCCCCGGGCTCGATACCGAGGCTGTGACGGCTGAGATGGTCACCATCGCCCAGCAGCTGCGCGCGTTTGTGTACGCCAGCTGCTGGAACTGTGCAGACAAAGAAGCCGCCGTGGCCTACCGCGACAGCTTCGCCGCGCGTGAGCTCATGCTCATCTGGCCCGAGTTCCTGAGCTGGGACACTGCAACCAGCACCGAGGCAATGGCCTATGCCACCGCCCGCGCTCTGGGGCTGCGCGCAAAGATCGATCAGCAGACCGGCTGGCACAAGACCCTCAGTAACGTAGCCGTCAACGGCGTGACCGGTATCGACAAAGACGTGTTCTTTGATCTGCAAAGCAGCAGCACCGATGCCGGCTACCTGAATGAAAACGACATCACCACCCTGGTACAGCAGAACGGCTTCCGCTTCTGGGGCTCGCGCACCTGCTCAGATGATCCCCTGTTCGCGTTCGAGAGCTACACCCGCACCGCCCAGGTAATCGCCGACACCATCGCCGAGGCGCACATGTGGGCCGTAGACAAGCCCATGCACCCCAGCCTGGTGAAAGACATCATCGAGGGCATCAACGCCAAATTCCGCCAATGGAAGGCCCTGGGCTACCTCATCGATGGCAGCTGCTGGTATGACCCAGCCGTGAATACCGTCGAGAGCCTCAAGTCAGGCCGTCTGCTGCTCGATTACGACTACACCCCAGTGCCCCCGCTGGAAGATCTCACCCTGCGTCAGCGCATTACCGATCGCTACCTGCTCGACTTCGCAGCGCGTATTAACGCCTGACCCGAAAGCCCCGGCCGCAACCGGGGCACTGGCCTAATTCACGGAGAGCACAGCCATGGCACTGCCCCGCAAACTCAAGAACATGAACGTATTTAACGACGGCATCAGCTACGCCGGCGTTGCCAAAACCGTCACGCCGCCCCCGCTCAGCCGCAAGATGGAAGGCTATCGCGCCGGCGGTATGAACGGCCCGGTCAAGGTCGACCACGGCCTGTCAGACGATGGCATCCAGTTTGAATGGACCACCGGCGGCATGGACCTGCAGGTCTATCGCCAATGGGGCATGACCACCGCAGACGGCGTACAGCTGCGCTTTGCCGGCGCCTACCAGCGCGACGACACCGGCGAAGTCTCAGCGGTCGAGATCGTCGTGCGCGGCCGCCATGAAGAGATCAACCCCGGCGACGCCTCACCAGGTGAAGACACCGAAGAGACCATCACCACCACCTGTACCTATTACAAGCTGACCGTAGACGGTGAAGTCCTTGTCGAGATCGACATCATCAACATGATCGAGATCGTCGACGGCACCGATCGCCTGGCCGAGCAGCGTGCTGCCATCGGCCTGTAAACCCACTGCCCGGTCAGCCGGGCAGTGATTCCCGTAGTGCAAAGGAGAGAACACCCATGGCAACTGAACAAAGCGAAGCGGCATCGGCGCCCCAAGCCAAGCCCGCAGGCGAAGACAACCCCAACAGCGTCACCCTTGAGACGCCCCTCAAGCGCGGCGAGCAACTGATCAAGAAAGTAACCCTGCGCAAACCTGGCACCGGTGAGCTGCGCGGCGTTCACCTGGCTGAACTGATTCAGCTCGACGTGGGCAGCCTCTGCCGTGTGATCCCGCGTATCTCTGACCCAACGCTAACCGAGCAGGAGGTCGCCAAGCTGGATCCCGCAGACACTATCCAGCTGGGAATGGTGGTGGTCGGTTTTTTGTCACCGAAAGCAGCAACGGAGTAGCGCTACCGCGCAGGGTAGAGGAAGCGATGGCAGACCTTGCCGTCGTCTTCCACTGGGCACCGGAAGAAATGGTGCACTTCACCCTGGCGGAGCTAATGGAGTGGCGAGAGTTGGCGCGCAAACGGACAGGAGCAGATAAACATGGCGGGTGACCTCAAGCTCCGTGTCGTGCTGGACACAATCGACAAACTCAGCAAGCCCTTCAAGCGGATGAATGATCGCAGCAAAGGGCTTGCCGACCAGCTGAAGCAAACCCGTGACCAGCTGAAGCAGCTCCAGAGCAGCCAAAAGGACGTTCAGAGCTTCCGCACCCTAAAGACTGCATCAGGTCAAACCGCCGACGCCCTGAAGCAGCAGCAAGACAAGGTCCGCGACCTGGCGCGTCAGCTGGGCAGCACCGAAACCGCCTCCAAAAAATTACGTGACGAGTTCAACAAGGCCAAGCGTCGCGCCGGCGAGCTGAAGGATAAACACGGCCAGCAACAAACCGCACTCCAGCAGCTGCGCAACAAAATGGGTGAGGCCGGTATCAGCACCCATAACCTGGGCGAAGACGAGCGCCGCCTAAAAAACCAGATCAACGAAGCCAACACCTCAATCAGCGCGCAAGGCGATCGCCTCAAGCGGCTGACGCAGCAACACCGCGCCCACCACACAGCGGTAGGCAAGTTGCGTAGCTCACAGCAACTGGCCGGCAATATGTCTGGCGTGGGCGTGCGGGGCATGGCGCTGGGCGCTGCCAGCTTCTACGGTGCGAGTCGAGTGCTTATGCCAGGGCTGGACTACGGCGCGCAGATGAGCGAGCTGCAATCGGTCGCACGGCTTGCCAAGGATGACCCCCGGTTTCAGATGCTCAAAGACCAGGCGCGCGGCCTCGGCGGATCCACAGCATTCAGCGCGAGCGAAGTGGGGGCGGGGCAAACCTTCCTGGCGCGCGCTGGTTTCTCCCCTGAGGCTATCCGGGCGTCGATGTCAGACGTGCTCAACTTGGCATTGGCCAACAACACCGATCTGGCCCGCACCGCTGATATCACCTCCAACATCAGCAGCGCGTTCAAGATAGACGCAGAGGTGGGCGGCAATATAACCCGCGTAGCCGACGTACTCTCCGGTACCGCCTCGCGCGCCAACGTCGATCTGGAAATGCTCGGCGACACCATGAAGTATCTGGGTGGCAAATCCGACCTCGGTTTTACGCTCGAGCAAGCTGCAACCATGGCCGGCTTGTTGGGCAATATCGGTATTCAGGGTAGCCAAGCAGGTACCACCACCAGGGGGTTGATAAACCGGCTTACTGCGCCGGCCAAGGCGGGCGCAGAGGCTATGGAGTCTCTGGGGCTGAAGGTCGCTGATGCAAAAGGCAACATGCGCGACCTGCCCTCGATCCTCCGCGATATCAACAACGCCACCCGCAACATGGGTAACGTCGATCGGCAAGCCGTTCTCACGGATATCTTCGGCGTAGAGGCTGGATCAGGTAGCGCAGAGCTCGTCAGCCAGATGGCCGATGGCGGCCTTGATCGCCTGCTTGAGCAGCTGCAAAACGTACAGGGTGAAAGCGCCCGCATGGCATCCACAATGGCCGACAACGCCAGTGGCGACCTCAAGGGCCTGCGCAGTGCGTGGGAAGAGATCGGTATCAGCATCACCGACACCAACGACGGCCCCTTGCGTGAGCTGATCCAGAACCTCACAGCAGTGCTGCGCGATGTAGGCCAATGGATCAAAGAGAACCCCAAACTGGTTGGCCATCTGGCGATGGCCGCAGCCGTCATCGCGGGGGTGGTCGCCGTGGGCGGCACGCTGCTGGTAATGCTCTCGTCCATCATCGGGCCGCTTGCCCTGCTGCGCTATGGGCTGACGCTGTTCGGTGTTGCTGCGGGAGCTTCCCTAGCGCCAGTGCTACTGGTAATCGGCGCTATAGGCCTGCTCGCGACCGCAGCCTTCATGCTTTACAAAAATTGGGATGGCGTTGTGGGTGGCCTCAAAGCTATCTGGCAAAACCTCACTGATGCGGCTAAGGCGGTCTGGGGCGAAATCACCAGTGCTTTTGACGGCGGCATTCTCGGCGTAGCCAGGTTGATAGCAGATTGGTCGCCGCTGGGCCTGTTCTATCGCGTGTTTGCCGGCGTATTGAACTGGTTTGGCGTTGAGCTACCAAGCACGTTCACAGGGTTTGGCAAGATGCTCATCGACGGCCTGATCAGCGGCATAACCAGCGCCCTGGGCAAGGTCAAATCGGTTATCAGCAGCGCCGGCAGCCAGATGATTGGCTGGTTCAAAGACAAACTCGGCATTCACTCGCCCAGCCGCGTCTTTGCCGGCTTGGGTGATGACACCATGGCCGGCCTGCGCGTTGGCCTCGAGCGGAGCCAGCGCGGGCCGCTCGCCGCTGTGATTGATGCCGGAAAGGCTATTGCAAGAACAGGCGCTCTCGCCCTCGGCGTCGGTGGGGCAGGGCAGGCCATTGCGCTCGACAATCGCCCACCAATCAGTAACACCGCTCAGGCGTCTATCGTTGTGCAGGGCGACACCAACCACTATCAAATCACCGTACCCCCAGGTACCGACCTGCAGCAGATGGAGCAGATGTTCAATCGCCTGTTCGATCAGCGCGAACGCAACAAGGCCGCGCGGGTCCGCAGCAGCCTTTTCGATCTGGAGTAATTGCACATGATGATGGCCCTGGGGCTGTTTGTATTCAGCCTGCACACCGCCGCCTACCAGGACTTTCAACGCCAAACCAACTGGCGTCACCCCAGCAGCTCGCGGGTAGGCGCAGCGCCCGCGCGCCAGTTCGTAGGCAAAGGGGAAGACACCATCACCCTGAGCGGGCTGTTGGTGCCCGAGCTCGCCGGCAGCAGGCTATCGCTTGATGCTCTGCGGCTCATGGCAGATACCGGCAAGGCCTGGCCGTTGGTAGAGGGCACGGGCCGCATCTATGGCCTCTGGATCATCGAGAGCATGAGCCAGACCCACACGCTGTTTTTCCGCGATGGGGCCCCGCGCCGCATCGAGTTCAGCCTCACGCTGCAGCGCGTTGACGACAGCCAGATCGAGCTGCTCGGCGACATTCTCAGCACCGTGGGCGACATCCTCAGATGATCCAGCTACCCACACGCCAACCAAGCCCGGCATTTCGCATGGCGGTCGACGGGCAAGACATCACGCCCAAGATTAACAACCGGCTCATCAGCCTCACGCTCACAGACAACCGCGGGCTCGAGGCCGACCAGCTCGACATCACCCTGTCAGACCATGACGGCCTGCTAAGCATTCCACCACGGCGCGCGCTGGTCGATCTCTGGCTGGGCTGGAGCGATACCGGCCTGGTGTACAAAGGCAGCTACACCGTAGACGAGGTAGAACACAGCGGCACGCCAGACGTGCTCAGCATCCGCGCCCGCAGCGCAGATCTGCGTGCCGGTCTCACCCGTAAGCGTGAGCGCAGCTGGCACCAGGTGGATCTGGCCGACATCATCAACACGGTGGCCACTGCTTACAGCCTGAGCCCGGTCATCGATATCGTGCTCGGCGGTATTCTGGTACCGCACTTGGACCAAACAGACGAATCTGACGCCAACCTGCTCACCCGCGTAGCCCAGGAGCACGACGCCATCGCCAGCGTAAAGGCTGGCCACCTGCTGCTGATGCCCATCGGCGGGAGTAAGACCGCCAGCGGTATCAACCTGCCGCACATCAGCTACACGCGGCTCGATGGCGATGGCCACCGCTGGCTGGCAGCAGATCGCAACACCTATACCGGCGTGCGGGCCTACTACTACAACCCCAACAGCGCAGAGCGGTTAGAAGCCATCATCGGCACGGATGACAACATCAAAACCCTGCGCCACGTCTACACCGATCAGCAAAGCGCCCTGCAGGCCGTACGTAGCGAATGGCGCCGCCTGCAGCGTGGCACCTCAACGCTCAGCTATAACCTGGCACGCGGCCGCGCGGACCTCATACCGGAAATGACCTACAGCCTCAGCGGCATAAAGCCGGAGATTTCAGAGGTGGTCTGGCTCTGTAGCAAGGTCACTCACAACCTCACAGACTCGGGCTATACCGTCGCCCTCGAGCTTGAAAACCAGCTCGCTGAAGATGACGACCTGGCCGCCCTGGTAGAAACGCAATACACCGGTGTAGTGGCCTGGTACCGCGGCAAAGACGGCACCCAGGAGAAAGTCACAGAAGGGGATCAGGCCAGCCCACTGCGCCTTACTCACTTGTATGCGAGTAAGGCGAGTGCGGAGAGGGCGGTTAAGCGGGAGTTTGGAAGACTTGATATCGCTCCGCGCTAGTGATGCCGGAATATCTGGAGCATCGTGTGCGTCACACGTACAAATGAAAAGAGAGCTCCTACGGCCAACGGAACCCATAGCACTGAAAACCAACTTTGTTCTTGGTTGCCAAAAAAACCTATCACGTTAAAAATACCAAACGATAGGTTTAACCAGATCGCCTCTGCAATATAAGACGCGAGAATTTTCATATATCCGGTTTCGCGCAGCTTATCTATGATCGCTGAGCTCATGCTCATTAAAATAGCTTTGCTTGTAGCCAAAAAACCGACAAATATCCCTGAAACGCCAAGAGTCGCAGACAACAATGAGTCCTTGGCGGGGAAGGTCACTTCTAAATAAACCCAAAAATACGCAGCTAAACCCATAAAAATATAAGGGTAAAACCGCTCAAATAGGAGTTTCATTTTAGGAGTTTTTTCCAGCCATTTCTGGCGCGATCTAACCCTTTCCAGCGTTCGGCAAGAGGCAACCGAAGATCCGCACCAGGTCGGATATCGTCAAACTGTATGTAAAGACGTTGCTTGAGCAAATCCAGGACCTCCACCGCGTCATCTACGTCATTTTTTCCAGAGACCTTTAAACTCTTTACTGCTGCGGGGTTGCGGCTGGCCAAATCTTTTAAAGCGGTTAGCTTGGCGGCCACTGTACCCCGCAGGCCATTTCGCTTGTCGCCCCCAGCAGCTAGCTCTATCGTTACCATCCCAGCCTCGCAATCTCGCCCTAAAGCGACAGCGTCCGACAGCGCCACTCCACGCTTAATATCTTCTGCATCCATTTCAGTAACATCTATCTTAAAAGAAAGTTTCTTTTTAATAGCCTTTTTGAGCAGCCTGCGTTCTGTGTCAGTGTCAAACTTAGGGCAGAAAGTATAGACATTATTGCTTCTTTCTTCATACTCACTTAAATAGCGCTCAATGGTGCCGCCTCTTACCCCCGCATGATTATATTGAACAAGCATATACCCAGTATGCGGGTCATACATTGCGGCGGTTTCTTCACCAAAGCTTTCACCCTTCGCAAAAGCGAATCCCTCAACCTGTGCTTTCCGTCTGGCCTTTCCGGGCCCTTGCGTTGCCCTGAACTTGACAAAATCCAAGTACCAGAGTCCTCCATTATATTCTATAGAGTCTACTCTAACTTCAGATTGGCTAATCAAGCGCATCCGCTTTTCTAGGTCTTGTTCGGCATCGATCGCTTTAAGGACATCATTAAGGTCATCGCTACCGTCATTCTTTTCGACTTTGAACGCATGGATTTTCATCTTTTTCCTTGGCAGATATTGAATTGTCTTTTTGTAATGAGCGATTCGCTACGGCAGCACAGCCGTTTGCCAGTGATTTTCCCCAATAATCGCTATTGGCACCCCAGCCTCCCTCAACTCCACCGCCTTCATGATCTTCAGTCCGTAACTGCTGTGTCGCCACTGCTCGTTGCCTACGCTACCAATCACCAGGTAATGCACTTTCTTGCTCACACCGCTGGCGATTTCGCCGCCCCGGTCCAGCACGATCTGCT
Source organism: Halopseudomonas sp. (assembly GCF_036961105.1). Taxonomy (GTDB): domain Bacteria; phylum Pseudomonadota; class Gammaproteobacteria; order Pseudomonadales; family Pseudomonadaceae; genus Halopseudomonas. Next base: position 10,173 of record NZ_JBALWW010000003.1, read on the forward strand.
GGCATTCTTTGCGGGGCCCAAGGGCCATAACGCCGGTAAATACAAAAGAGCGGGCAGCGCAGATGACTTCTGGCGCCGGGTCGCACAGCGGCAGGTCATTGGGTGCGGTAAAGGTGTGCTCAGTAGGTAACGGCTTGGCTATGCTCAGCCCCGCAAAGCTGTGCAGCATGCCCAGCAGCTCGCTGGCCTCGTCACTGTCAAACACACCGTCCGCCAGCATCAGGTTTAAGCGTCGGTACAGCAGGTTCACCACGGGGTCATCCAAGTGCGCCAGATTGGCTTCCAGCCAGCTGTGCAGAAACCTGGCTTCGGAGTGGTTCACTGTGCCATCGGCCACAATGCCGGCGGCCAGGCCAACCAGGGCATCAGCTGAGCGCCGGTCCATGCGGGTCTGGTTGAAAAACCGACTGTTGGCAAACTCGTTGTGTAGGTCCGTCATCTTTCCTCTCCTTGGAATGTAGTAGCGCTGCTACCGTAGGGCCGGGATTGCCCAGTACATAGAGGCAAGCTGCTGCAGCTCGCCTTCCTTGATCATGAGTCTGTCCCAGGGCGCGGTTTGCACTTCTGAACGCTCAAACTGAATTTTTAAAAATTGAACTCCATCCTGTGCCCACGCGATGAAGAACTGATCTATCTCCGGGTAGCGTTCCAACAGCACTGGCATCAGCTGTTTGGTCGTCAGCAAGTGGTAGTCGCGGGTGACATTGCTGGTTTCAAAGAGGACGGCAAGGTACTTGGTACCGGCGACCGTATAAGCTTCAGCTGGAGCCTCGAGTGCGATTACTTCGACTACTTCACTCAGCGTTTTGGCTTTTGCGAGCTTCTCTTCACGACTTTCGCTGGGTGAGCACGCGCTCAGACCGAAAACGATCGCGACTACCAGGGCGGCCCAAGCTGCACTTTTCCTTCTAACCATGTCGTCAACGTCCTTATTGTCTTGGTCTCGGCCAGCGCATTCATGGCTAGGTCGAAGCCAGCGCAGATATAGCCCGCCGCGCTGTCGCTTGGTCCGTCTCGTCCAAGCTGCGGTAGTGCTCCAGCAGCTTCTGTTCATCGGCGGCAAGCGGCGCGTACCGCTGGCCGGTAACAATGTAGTGCGCGTCCAACCCGCCGCAGACGGCAAGCTTGGCCAACAAGCCGTAGGTTTGCTGGCGTTGGCTGCTGCCTTCAACCGCCTCGATCGCGGCGCGCTTGTAGCCGATCAGTTCTGCCAATTGTTCGCGCTTGAGGCCTAGCCGCTCACGCTCTTCAACAATCAGCTCGCCATAACGGCGGGCCGTGGGCTGTGACATTTGTCTCATAAACTACCCCTTTTCGTTCTCAATGGGTACAGCTTAGGCTGGCTTTTTGATATCGGCGACACTTGCAGCTAGCTCTTCGAGGCGCTGCTCAAGGCGTCGCATCCGTTCTTTCTCTTGAGCAGCGCTGAGTATTTCTCGCTGAGCATCATCTTCGAGGCTGCGGAACAGGGATAAAAGCGCCTGCTCCTGAGGTGACAAAGGCGCAGGGTGGTAATGCGCGCGGTCCTCTCGTGCCATCGCGTCACTTCCACTTAGCAACCATTCCAAGGAAACACCCTTGTCTCGCGCTACTTGTACGCAAAGTGCGTACGGTATGGAGTCGCGACTTTCCCAGCTGCTGACCGCCTGCGGGCTCACGCCTAGAGCCTTTGCCATGGCTGATTTCTTCTTTGTTTCCGTCAGCTCCATCAGTCTGCTGATGACATCTGCGATAGATTCTTTCCGCATATCGCGAATTTTCCGTTTGACATCCGCATTGTGCGGATTTAGATTTACACGCAATGCGTACATATTAACCAAGCGAGAACAGCCTAGCCATGAACGCAACCTCAAATCTGATCGAAGATCTACGCAATGAACTGGTTGCTGTGCTAGGCGAATCGCCCACCCCAGAGCAAACCCTGCTCATTGATCGTGCCGATGCAGCTATCCGCTCGATGCCAATCAACTCCGTCTCGATCAGCGCTACCGCTTTCGAGCTCGGCGAGTTTTTCGCTCTCCCGGGCGGGCTCAGCCAGGCGCTGTCCGATGAAGCCGTCAACTCCGCCATTCTCAACCGTGCCCTGCAGGCGTTTATCGATGATGCAGGCCAGCTGGGGCATTTCTTCTTCCACGACATAGGTGCCTCCTCATGAGCGCCGCAATGAATAAGCTTCAAATCCAGGCTCGCTTGGTCGAACGCGGTAGCAGCTTCCGCAAGTTCGCCATCGCCAAGGGCTACATACCCCGCACCGTCACTCAGGTAGTGGCGCGCTGGGCCGGCCAAGACGGTTTGCCGCGTGGTCGCCTTTCCTTCCAGATCCTCCGCGACCTTTCCCGCGAGATAGAGCGCGAAGTGCTGCCGGGCATCCTGGCAGCTGAAGAATCAACCGCATCCGAAGCTGAGCAGTAGGGACACACCGCCATGTATGCCGACCCCAAGCGAATCAAGAAGCACCGCGCCACGTTGAACCTGGACGATTACGAGCTGGCCCTGATCGAGGCCCTGGTTGCGTATACCGGGCTGGACCGCGCCACCGTGCTGCGCCAGCTGGCCATGGCCGAAGCGCGTGATCTGCTGTTGGCAGAACCAATGCTGCACCAGACAGGCGCGGCAAACGAGTTCCTTTTGAGTAACTGAAAAATGCCTCAGGCCTTGTTTGAGTACGACGACACAGAACGCAGCCTGCTGGAGCGCATCCGCATCCAGCAAGGCTTGCAGGACTGTGATCAGGCCGCCGAGTGGCTGATCAAGGCGCGCCTGCGCAGAGCTGCCCTGCGGCTCACCGGCCGCGGCCGCGCCCTGTACCCCGTAGGGAGAAACGAGCAGTGAGTGTTTACAACCAGGTTTGCCCCGCCTGCCGGTCGCGTTTGCGCATCCGCACCTCAGAGGGGCAAACCCCGTGCTTTCGCTCGGTGTACTACGAGTGCACCAGCCTGGTGTGCGGTGCCAAGTTCGCCGGCTCGCAAACCATCGATTACCAGCTCAGCCCCTCCGGGCTGGATAAGCCCCTGCTGCAGTTGCCCCTGGCGCCGCACATGGAGCGCATGCGGGCCCTGCGGTTTTCGCAGCCTGCAACCGACCAACAAGACCTGTTTGAGGAATCGGCACATGAACACAGCGCGTAACGACCACCAGCAGACCCTGCAGACCGCCGCCGTGGCCTTCATCCAGCGCCATCAGGCAGAGCACCTGGGCGATGATCAGCGCCTGTTCAGCCGCGCCGTGGCGCATCTGGTGGCCAGCCTCAACGCCACCCAGGCAGAGGCAGAGAACGCCGTCGGCCGCGCCCAGTGCAAGCCGGCTGAGCTGCCACAGGCAAGCGACATCGAGCAGGCCGCCCGCCGCTTCATGGCAAACATGGCCCCGGGGCAGTCTGCCCAGGTGCGCTGCTTTACCACCGCGCAATACCTTGCCGGCCGGTTTGACCTCACCCAAGCCCAGGCAGAAGACGCCGCCGCCCAGGCCTACGCGCATCAGATCCACTACGGCAACCTGTACCTGGATGCCTCCCGCAGCACCGGCGAGCTGGCCATGCTGCGCGATGCCGGCAGCAATATGGTGTACGCCGTGCCGGTGGCCAGCATCGTGGCGCTCATCATCCAGCACAGCCGGCAACGCCGCCTGTTGCACCTGGTGCACTGAGCAAAGGGGCAGCGGCCATGACGATTCGTATAGAGCTCGAGCTCACAGACAAACAGGCAGCAGCGCTGCTTGATTCCCTGCGCCAGAACTACCGCATCCGCCTGCAGGATGAGTTCTGGAAGGATCGTTACCACCTCATCCCCCACGACCTGCGCCACGGCAGCATTCTGGCGCATTGCCCAGATCTGGCAGCCAACAAGAAATTGCTCGGCGCACTGCACCTGCAGATGGCCAAGAGCGAACCCCAAGCCCCCGCCGACCGAGCGAATTGATGCAACACGATATTTTTAAAGAGGTCCGCCAGCGGATCGCGGCCGACTACGGCCTGCAGAACGTAAAGGGCAAGTGGTTGCGCGGCGGTGAGTGCCCCAAGTGCCATAAAAAAGAGCTATACACCCACGCCGATGAACCCTGGGTTCTGCGCTGCGGCCGGCTGAATAACTGCGGTGAAGAGCTGCACGTTAAAGAGATCTACGACGACATTTTCAACGACTGGTCCAAGCGCTACGAGCGCACCGAGCAAGACCCGATCGCCGCCGCCCGGGCCTATCTCATGTACGCCCGCGGCTTTGATCCGGAGCTCGTCAAAGGCTGGTACACCCAAGAGAGCTACCACGACACCCAGCTCGGCATTGGCTCGGCAACAGTGCGCTTTGCGCTGCCCGGCGGTGGCTACTGGGAGCGCCTGATAGACCAGCCCCACCGCTTCGGCAAAAAGAAGGCACGCTTCAACTTCAATTCCAAGTACCAGGGGCAGTGGTGGTGCCCGCCCAACGTGGATCTGCTGCAGGCCAAAGAGGTGTGGATTGTCGAGGGCATCTTTGATGCGATCGCCCTGGTGCATAAGGGCATCGCCGCTGTATCCATCATGAGCTGCAACAACTACCCGGCAGACGCATTGGCCAAGCTGGCCGCCGATTGCAAAGCCAATAACTGCCGCCAGCCAAAACTGCTATGGGCGCTTGATGGTGATAGCGCCGGCCGTCGTTACACCCGCAAATGGGCAGAGCAAGCGGATAAGGAAGACTGGACGTGCAAAGCGGCGCAGATCCCGCAGCGCGGTGTCAAGCGCGATTGGAATGACCTGTTCCAGCTTAAAAAGCTCGAACCGGAGCACATCAAAGAGTACCGCTACCAGGGCGACCTGCTGCTGGCCAAAACGGCCGCAGAGAAAGGCCTGCTCATGTACACATGGGAAGAGACGCACGAGTTTCACTTCGCGTTCAACAGCCGGCTGTACTGGTTCCGGCTCGATATGGGCAAGTACAACAAAGCGATGGAAGAGCTGCAGAATTCAGAAGAGCCCAACGCCCGGGCCCTCAACAGCGAGCAGCTGCGTGAAGAGGCTTTAAAACAGTCGGGCGGCGTGGTGCAGATCGCCAACTGTTACCCGCAGGCCCTGTACTTCCAGCGCAACGAGGTAACCGACGAATCCTGGTACTACTTCCGGATCGACTTCCCGCACGACGGCGGCAGCGTTAAAAACACTTTTACCGGTGGCCAGCTGTCGGCCTCCAGCGAGTTCACTAAGCGCCTGCTGGGCGTCGCCGCCGGCGCCATGTTCACCGGTACCGGCCAGCAGCTGGTGCGCATCATGCAGTCCCAGCTCTACAACATCAAAACCGTGCAAACCATGGATTACATCGGCTACAGCAAAGAGCACCAGGTGTATTTGCTGGGCGACCTGGCCGTAAAGAATGGCCAGCTCTACAAAGCCAACGATGAAGACTTTTTCGAGTTCGGCAAGCTGCGCCTCAAAACCCTGCTCAAAACCATCCCCATGGACATCAACGTCAGCGATGCGGGCTACAAACAAGAGTGGCTCGCCCATCTCTGGACCTGCTTTGGCCCTAAGGGCATCATCGCGCTGGCGTTCTGGACCGGCTCGCTCTTTGCCGAGCAGATCCGCGGCAAATACAAATCCTTCCCCTTCCTGGAAGCCACCGGCGAGGCCGGCGCGGGCAAGTCCACCCTGTTACAGTTTCTCTGGAAGCTGTTCGGCCGCGACTATGAAGGCTTCGACCCCAGCAAATCATCGGTGGCCGGCCGCTCGCGTTTGATGGGGCAGGTCTCCGGCATGCCCGTGGTGCTGATCGAGGGCGACCGCAACGACCCAGACCGCGCCCACGCCAAAACCTTCGACTGGGACGAGCTCAAAGACTTCTACGGCGGCGGCACCCTGCGTACCCGGGGCGTAAAGACTGCCGGCAATGAAACCTACGAGCCGCCGTTTCGCGCCACCATCGTTATCAGCCAGAACGCCAGCGTCTCGGCGTCCGAGGCCATTCTCACGCGCATCATCAAACTGCACTTTGTGCGGCCAATGGCTACAGACGCCAGCCGCGCCGCGGCCGACGCGCTCAACATGCTGCAGACAGAAGACGTCAGCCATTACCTGATCAAGGCGCTCAAGGCCGAGAACAAGGTGCTGGAGACCTTCGGCGCCCGGGTCCCCGAGTACGAGCGCGAGCTGCGCGCCATGCGCGAGATCCGCGTTGAGCGCATCGCCAAGAACCACGCCCAGCTGCTGGCCCTGGTCGACTGCCTGGCGCACGTGGTGCACCTCACCGACGCCCAACGCATAGAGGTAGAGCTCACCCTCAAGCGCATGGCGGTAGAGCGGCAAGAGGCGATCAACGCCGACAACAGCCAGGTGGCGGAATTCTGGGAGGCCTACGAGTACCTCGAATCGCTCAGCGACGAGCCCAAGGTTAACCATTCGGCAGACCCCACACTCATCGCCATCAACCTCAACGAGTTCGCCCAGCTGGCCGCCAACCACCGCCAGCAGATCCCCGAACTCAAGGATCTGCGCAAGCTGCTCAAAGACAGCCGAACACACAAATACATCGACACCCGCACCGTGCACAGCGCCATCCGCACTGCCGCACCCCGCGATGCATTCGCCCCGGTTAAACCCAGCAGCCTCAAATGCTGGGTATTCAAGAAGTAGGCGCGGCAACGCCTGCTAATACCACCAAAGGAGAGAACCCCATGGCAGCACAAACGAAGTTGAATCACCCGGTAGGGAAAGACCAAGGCCCAGCAGATCTGGCCGAGGCGCAGCGCTCTGCGGCCCTGCGGCCGCGGCATACAGCAGCGGCCGCGCTGGCCGGCATCATCCAGGAGCAACAAACCAAGCGAGAGCAAGCCCACCGCGAAGGCCTGCCGGCGCTGTCGCGCCTGGTCACCGTCGCCCTGCGTAACAGCGGCCAATCGCGCATCTGCGGCCGCTTCCTGCTGGGCCTCTACAACGGCGAGGCCTTTCCCTTCAACCTGGTCAGCCTGCGCGGCCTGGACGACGAGCTGCACCAGGACTGCCTGCGCGTGCTCACGCTGGACGCCAGCCCGGTTAAAGAGGTGCACGAATACATCCACGGCGGCCAGCAGGTCTGGAACCAGCTCGCTCACTTGTGGGGGGATCGCACACATGGCTGAAGCACAGAGCATTCACCCCGCAGCCAAGGCCAACCCGTTCTACGCCGGCAGCTACGACGGCAAGCCTTATTTCAGTCTGGCAGCGGAGGATCGCCTCCGCTGTGTGTGCACTTTCGACGCAGAACAATGCCGCACGGCGCTGGCCCTGCCAGATCTGCAAAAGGGTGTTGTCGTTGCATTGAATCGTCGCCTGGGCCTGCTCAAACGCACCGGCCAGGCATAAAGAGGTGGCGCCAGGGGGCGGCAACCCCCCAGCGCCTGCTACCACCAAAGGAGAGAACCCCATGCAACAGCATGAAGATCAAGGCAGCAGCGCGGTAGAGAGTACCAGCGCGAGCTGTATCAAGCGATACAAGGTTAGCGAGACGTTCGGTGAGTTCGAGGTAAGGCTTGAGGTCGACCACAACATTCTGACGCCGGCGCGCGCCAAAGAGATTAACGAGTTTTGGGGGAGCCCAGAAGATCGCATCGCCGCCGAAAAAGGCGACGAGGTCAAAGCCGTCATCCGCCTGGCAGGTTCCCGCGCTGCCGCCATGATTCTCTGCGACGGCTGGGGCGGTGCTAGTTTCGGTACCGGCAAGCCTGAGGCGGGCGAAATCTGGTCAAAGCAGTTCCGCGCCCAGGAAGGCTGGGGCGGCGAAGAAGACACCCCCTTTGGCTGGTGCGGGATCCGCATCATTGGCGCCGATGTTGAAATGCCCGGCTTTGACGAGTTTGAGCTCAGGGAGGTGGCCAATGCATAAGCCAACCATCACTGACTTGAGCATCGACGAACCTCGCCCAGAGTGGGCCATTGGTCACGCCCATGGTGAATACGTTATGGGTGCTCATCTGCCAACCCGCGATGGCAGGCGTTTTGGCAACGCGCACATCATCGCGGCTGACCGAGCCAAATGGGATGAAGCCAAAACCGTCTATACCTGCCTGACTGATGCTGGTCGGGAGATGCGGCTCACTGCACACGAACTGGCGGAAGGGTTTTATCCGCCGCAGTGGATATCTGATGTCGACGAGGTAAAGCGGAAATTCAGCCTATGTGTGGATCTGGCAGCCATCGAAAAAGCCAAACAGCAACTGACAGGTTTTCTGCATGCCGGCAGCGGATACGACCTGTTCTCCCTGGCAAGTGAAATGGCGCTAACCCAAGGAGAGTGGGAGGTGATCAAGGCCGACTGTTCCTGGATTCCTGAGAGCATGGTTCAGAAGCTGGATGACTTGTTTGCCAGCTTGGCAGATCCGGAGGTGGCCCCATGATGCTCATCCACCTACTGCTGTACCTCGGCTTTCTCTGGGCGGTATGGACCCTGCCGTACTGGCGGTTTCTCACTGCTCTGTTGCTACTGGTCGCCTTGTTGGAAATACAGGGGGTGTGCAATGCCTAAACGCACACCACGCACCTGGACCGAGCGCGAGAAACAGCTGCTCACCCAGCGCTACGAGCACATCCCGGCCAAGGCGATCGCCATGGTGCTGGGCCGTCCGGTAGAGCATATCTACCAGATGGCGCAGCGCCTGGGGTTGGTCAAGTCTGAGCAGTTCCTCACCGGTGAGCTGTCTGGCCGTCTCACTGGAACCGAGGGCAAGGCCACCCGCTTTGTTAAAGGCCAGAAGCCCTGGAACCACGGCATGAAGGGTTTTCAGGCAGGCGGCCGCGCGCCGCAAACCCAGTTCAAAAAGGGCAACCGCCCGCACACCTGGACGCCGATCGGCACCGAGCGCATCACCCGCGATGGCTACCTGGAGCGCAAGATCTCTGATACCGGTTGTACGCGCCGTGATTACCAGGCAGCGCACCGCCTTTTGTGGATCGAGCACCACGGCCCCATCCCCGATGGCCACGTCGTCGTCTTCAAAGACGCGCTGCCCAAGCACGAGAACATCACCATCAATCGGCTTGAGCTCATCACCCGCGGCGAGCTGGCCAGCCGCAACACCATCCACCGGTACCCGCCGGAGGTGAAACAGCTTATCCGTCTGCAGCGCAAGCTGGAGCGCAAGGTAAAGGAGCGTTCAGATGAAGAATAAAATGCAAGACCTCAGAAACCACCTGTTCGCCCAACTGGAAAACCTGTCCGATCCACAGACCAAGGTCGACCTCGAGCGCGTGAAGGCCATGACCGAGATCAGCAAGGTGCTAGTCGATTCCGCGAAGGTCGAGGTCGGCTTTCTCAATGCTATGGGCAGCAAGCACTCAACCGGCTTTATCGAATCCAGGCCGGCTCTGCCAGAACCGGGCAAGGGAGGCGCGGCCAGATGAACACAGCTATCGGAGTAATAGTCCTGACTTTGCTGGTCGGTCTCAGTGTCTTGTGTCTGCTCGCCAGCATCATCGTCATCTGGGCAATGATCAGAGGCTGCGCCGACGCCTCCGACCATGCCGAGTCCTGCATCCCCACCGAGCCAAAAGCCTTTCCAGCGACTCCATACCTCTGCGAAACCTGCGGCGGGTTCCTTTCGGAAACAGACGGGATCACCGGCTGCCGCTACTGCTCAGGGGGTAAGAAACCATGAACCAAACCCAGGTGCACACCAAACCCAATTCACACAGCCAGACAGACATATTCTCCGGAAGCCCCCGCATGGAAGTCGGCGAAGCCATGGAGCTCACGGTGCAATCACTGATTGCCCACGGCGACGAGCATGACCACTGGGCAATCGCCTGGTCAGGCGGCAAGGATTCGACCGCCACGCTCACCCTGATCATTGCCCTGATCGAGAGCGGCGACATCAAGCGGCCCAGGACGCTCACGGTGTTCTATGCCGACACGCGCCAGGAGCTGCCGCCGCTATATATCGCGTCGCTACAGATTATGGCCAAGCTGCGCACCCTGGGCATCAACCTGCAGGTGGTCCGTGCGCCGCTCGATAAGCGCTTTCTGGTGTACATCCTCGGCCGCGGGGTGCCGCCGCCCAACAACAACACGCTGCGCTGGTGCACCCGGCAGATCAAGGTCGACCCTATGACGGCCGCGCTCGAGCAAAAGCTCAACGAGCTCGACGGTACCGCGCTCATGATCACCGGCGTGCGCCAGGGTGAATCAGCGATCCGCGATCGGCGTATTGAAATGAGCTGTGGCAAAGACGGTGCCGAATGCGGGCAAGGCTGGTACCAGAAGCTGTTGCCAGAAGCCAAAGGCATCAAAGGCCGGCTGGCCACCCTCGCGCCCATTCTGCATTGGCGGGTGTGCCTGGTTTGGGACTGGCTCAAGATCTATGCCCCCATGGCCCGCTATGGCGCCTGGGACACCGAGGCCCTGGCTGATGCCTATGGCGGGGATGAAGCTGAAGAGGTCAATGCGCGCACCGGCTGTACCGGGTGCCCGCTGACCGATAAAGACATGGCGCTCGACACCATATTGCTCAACCCGCAATGGGCCTACCTTGCACCACTCAAAGAGCTCAAGCCCATTTACCGCGAGCTGCGGCTCCCGCAGAACCGTTTGAGGAAGGCCGGCGTCGAGATCCTTAAAAGTGGCAAAGAGGCAGCGAACCCCCAGCGCATGGGGCCGCTGACGTTCGCCGCACGTCTCGATGCCTTGGAGCGGATATTGGGTATTCAGGCGCGGGTAAATGCAGCGGCCGCACATCTCGGCCGCCCAGCAATCGATATTCTGGACCAGGAAGAAGAAGCGCGGATCCGCGAGCTGATCGCAGCCGAGACCTGGCCAGATGGCTGGGCCGGTGACGAGCCCACCGCTGATACGCCGATGGATATCGAATATGGCAATGGCGTCGTGCAGCCGCTGCTGTTTGGCGCAGAGGAGTGCAGCGGCAATGCCTGACCATATCTCATTCCAGCCAAGCAACCCCGATGCCAAGCCCATCAAACAGCAGCTGCTCGAAGCGGAAGCCCGTTCATGGATCCGCCGCGGCTATCGCACGCCGGAGCGCCTCGAGCAGCTGCAAGCCATGCTGAAAGAGAAAAAGCGATCGGAATCCAACATCCTCACCCTGGTCGACGAAATGCGCCGGCAGTGGAAGCGGCGCGCCGAGTGGCTGCAGCCGGGTGACGGCTCATGACCGAGAAAGAAGCTATTATGTCCAGGCTCAGCCCTGGGCAGATTATGCTGGCGGAAATACTCGCGGAGGCCTTCAAGGCCAAGCAGCGCGCCAGGGCAACCCACTCTGACCGGTCTAATAATGAGAACAGTAATCTACGCCCGCTACAGCTCAGACAAACAGAGCGAAACCTCCCTCACTGACCAAATCAGCCTTTGCCGGTCCCGCGCGTTGCGCGAGGGCTGGCAGCTGGTGGCCACCCACACCGATACAGCTCTATCCGGATCCACTCAGGTAGCCAGCCGCCCGGGCGGCAAAACGCTGCTCGCCGACGTACTGGCCGGCCGCTTCGAGGTGCTGCTGCTCGAAGGGCTCGACCGCTTGGCGCGCGACCAAGTAGAGCAAGAGTCTGTTGTCAGGCGCCTGGAGCATCGCGGGATCCGCATCATCGGCCTGTCAGACGGTTACGATTCGCAGCACCAGGGCCGCAAGGTCATGCGCGGCGTGCGTGGCCTGATCAACGAGTTGTATCTCGATGACCTACGCCACAAAACCCAGCGTGGCATGCATGGCCAGGTAGACCGCGGCTACATCGCCGGCGGCAAGTCCTATGGTTACGACATCCTCAAGGAAGAGGGTGGCAGCCGCTACGTGATCAACGAGCTCGAGGCGCACTGGGTGCGCTGGATCTTCGCCCAGGTGGCCAAGGGCAGGGCATACCGGCACATTGTTACCGAGCTCAATGAGAAGGGCATCGCATCGCCCCGGGGCAATACCTGGGCAGTCTCGGCGCTATACGGTAGCCCGGTTAAGGGATCCGGCATCATCAACAACCAGCTGTACATTGGCCACTACGTCTGGAACCGATCGCAGTGGATCAAGGATCCAGACACCGGCAAGCGTCAGCGCGTCGACCGGCCGCGACATGAGTGGCGCGAGGCAGATCTGCCGGAGCTGCGCATCATCGATCAGTACACCTGGGAGCGCGTTCGTTACCGCATCGACCACGGCCGCGACAGTAACGGCCGCAAAAGCGAGGTTCGGCCGCGCACGGCCATGCTCAGCGGCATCCTGCACTGCCCGCACTGCTCTGGCCCGCTCAGCTCATTCGGCAGCACGCGTTATGGCTGCTCGCGCAGCAGGGACCGCGGGCCAACTGTCTGTAAGGGGTTCACCATCGGCCGTGCGAGGGTAGAGCGCCGGCTGCTGTCTGCCGTGCGTGACCAGGTACTGACCGAAGACGTGGCCGCGCTCTGGGAGCAACTGGTCAAAGAATCTGCAACAGAGAGTGACGCCGGCGCGCTGGAATCCCGCCGCGACGAGCTGCAAGCCGAGATCGGCCGCCTCGTCGACGCCATCAGCCGCATCGGCCTGTCGGCCGCGATCGAGCAACGCATACGCCAGGCCGAGCGCGAGCTGCGCACCCTGGAAGCCGAAATCGAGCAGGCACAGCGATCCAGCACTAAGCTGGGAGATATAAAAGGAGAGTTCAAAGCGCTGCTGCTGGATCTGAACACTTCACTACAAGCCAGCCCCATGGAAGCGCGCAGGGCAATGAGTGAGATATTGGGCAGCGTGAATCTGGAGCTGAAAGGCCGCGAAATATGGGCCCAGATAGCAACCGGCCCCGCCCTGCAAATAGCAGTCGGGGCCGATGGCTGTAATGGTGGTTGCGGGGGCAGGATTTGAACCTACGACCTTCGGGTTATGAGCCCGACGAGCTACCAGACTGCTCCACCCCGCGTCAGAGGTGGCCATTCTACTCACAGAAAGTTTTCTGTCAAGCGATTGAAGAGAAAAGATTTTTTATTACCGCCCGAGGCTGATTTTATGGCTTGTACGAGAGGCATTCAGAGAAATGTGAAAGCATAATGACATCATGCATTTTTTTGACATACTCTGCACTTCGGGTAGCCTCTTGGCTTTCCTGGCAGATTAGCTGGAACACACATTAATAAAGCGGTTCAAACCGTACAGGCAGAACAGGTAGACAGCGCACGTGGAAACGACACAGCCGACGTACAAGATTTCAACCTGGCGTGGTGAGTTCTCTGACCCCCAAATCGAGCAGGCCTACCGCCAGTACACCGAAGTTGCTACCGCGCGTAATCTGCGGAGGGGCTTGGTCGTTTGGATAGTCTTGTTGCTGCTGTTTGGCTTGCTGGACTATCCGATCCTGGGCAACAGTGTCGGCTTCGCTATCCTGGTCAGTTTGCGTCTGGCCACTGCCGCCTTGCTGGTGATGCTGTTTTTTCAAGTCAAACGCAAGCCTTCCCTGGCGACCGCAGGTTATGCGGTGACCGCGATCGAGATCTTTGGCTTCGTACTCTTCTTCTTTCTGTATTTTATTCGTCACGATATCGTCAGTTGGGTAATCGGCGTGGCGGCCATGATGATCATCAGCCTGTATATCTTCATCCCCAATCGCGTCTACCTGTCCACGGCCACTGCCGTATTCGGCATCAGCGGCTTGCTTTATTCGGTGTGGTTGAATGGCTTTGGCACCCCTGAGCTGATAGGTCTTCTGTTCATCCTCTCGTTGCCGGCCGTGGTGGGGTTCTTTTCCACCTTGCGGCGGCAAACGGGGCAGCGGCAGCAATATGCGCTGTTTCAGCAGGTCAGCTCGATCAACCGCAATCTGCAGAACGAGATCAAACGCCGGGAGGCGCTGGAAGAAGAGCTCAAGCGCCAGGCCACCACTGATCCGCTCACCGGGCTGTTCAATCGTCGTCAGTATGAAATGCTGTTTCATCGTGAGCGCGAACGTTGTACTCGGCAGCACAAGCACATTTCATTGGCGGTTGCCGACCTGGATCACTTCAAGCGCATCAATGATCAGTTTGGCCACGATATTGGCGATCTGGCCCTGCGCCACGCGGCCGACCTGTTCAGCTGCCTGCTGCGGCAATCCGATGTGGTCGGGCGCTTTGGCGGTGAGGAGTTTGTGCTGATACTGCCCGATACTGATCTGGAACAGGCAGTCGCGGTCGTCAGTCGGTTGCGCGAGGAGTTGGCTAGCCGGCCATTAGTTACACCGCAGGGAAGCATTCAGCTCACCGCCACTTTTGGCGTCACCCAGGTGGAGGGAAGCGAGGACAGTATCGAAATGGTGATCAAACGGGCGGACAAGGGCCTTTACGAAGGCAAGGGCGCAGGTCGCAATCGGGTAATGACCGCCTGATCGGTTACACTGGAGCTCCCTGCTTCGGTCTGATTCGGTCCCCCTGTGCGCAAGATTATCCATGTTGAATGTGACGCAGGTTCGCGGCTGTTCGCTGATACCCGTTTTATGAACGCAAGCCACGTGCAATGCGGGTTTGCTGTTCGCAACTGTTCGCGTTAATGCGCAGACAGCCGGGAAAAAAGCGGGTATAAAAGCGGGGTATTTTGAGTCGGAGACGATACCCGCTATGCCCCTCACGGATGTGCAAATCAGGCAGGCCAAGCCAGGTGAGAAACCCCGAAAGCTGAGCGATGCGCGCGGCCTGTATGTTGAGGTGCGGCCTACGGGTGCCAAGTTCTGGCGGTACCGCTACAAGCTGGACGGCAAAGAAAACGTGTTCGCCTTGGGCGAGTACCCGGAGATGAGTCTAGCGGATGCGCGCACCGAGCGCGACAAGGCGCGGGTGCTGGTCAAAGAGGGTAGGCATCCGGCGCATGTTCGGCAGACAGAACGCGCCAAGCAGATGGCCGAAAACGGCAGCACCTTCAAGCTGGTCGCTCTGGAGTGGATCGCCAGCAAGGAAGGCATCAGCCAGGGCTACCGCGCGCAGCTTACTCGAGCATTTGAACGTAACCTGTTCCCCTACATTGGCAAGGTGCCGGCGCGTGACGTTACGGCGGCCATGCTGTTGGAATGTCTCAAGCGGATGGAGAAGCGCGGGGCGCGGTATTACCCTATTTCGATGATCAACTGGGTGTCGCAGATGTACCGCTATGCTGTGCGCACGCTGCGGGCTGATGCTGATCCGGCAGCGGCACTGTATGGAGCGTTTGTGCGGCCGCCGGTTGAGCACAGCACTGCAATGACCGCTGATGAGATCGGGCGCTTCCGTGTTGAGCTGGCCGGCTATGGTGGTTTCAGAGCAAACGTGATTGCCTTGGAGCTGCTGCAGCTTCTGTTCGTGCGCACGGTAGAGCTGCGGCGTGGCCGGTGGGAGCACGTCGACCTAGACGCGGCAGTGTGGGATATACCGCCAGAGTTGATGAAGAAGCGCCGCCGGCACCTGGTGCCGCTGCCGGCTCGCGCGCTAGATCTGCTGCGAGAGCTGAAGACTATCACCGGCGGCGGGTCGCTGATGTTCCCTGGCCTGCGCCATCCAGACAAACCCATCGATGGCTCAACCCTCAACAGGGCACTTGAGCGGTTGGGGTTCAAGGGGTTTACGTGCCACGACTTTAGAGCGACAGCATCAACCCACCTATACGACTCGGGGCTATTTCGGGGTGAGGTGATCGAGATGCAGTTGGCGCATGCTGAGGACAACAAAACCAAGGCGGCCTACAACCATGCGCAGTATCTAGAAGAGCGAGCCGCGCTGATGCAGTGGTGGCAAAACTACTGCTTTGCGGCAGAGGAAAGGTACCGGGCGGCCTAAGCTGCCCGGTTCATCTTCTGTTGTGTGATCCACTCCTGGACCTCAAGCAGTGACCACCGGGACAAGCTGCCCAGTTTGATCGGCTCCGGGAATTCCTCTAACTGAATCATGTCGTACAGCTTTGTTTTGCGTATCGCGACCATGGCCATCACTTCCTTGATGGTCAGCAGCCGGTCGATAGTGGCGGTTTGCGTAGTCATTGCTGCTGCCTCCTGCGGATCTGTTGGCGCAGCTTGGAGCAGCGCTGGTGATTGCCCTGGTTGCGCCGGCGGCCGCAGATATCGCATAGCTGTGGCAGATCGAGCGGGGCGGCATGGATCGTCTGCTTGGCCGGTACGGCGATGAAGCGGCGGGCGGCGTGCTCTGGCTTGATCCCGTCGACGTGACCGGTAGAAAACAGATAGTTGGTTGGCTTCATGCTCTTACGTCCCATAGTGCGCGGTGCTGGTCCTTCGAGCCCAGGTGCGGCCCGGTTGCGCCGCAGTTGCAGCATTGGATGAACAGAAACTTCTCTGGCTGCTCTTCGGTTTCTTTCTTTATTACGTGCTCCAGCTCTGTGGAGCCGCAGAAAGGGCAGGGCAGCAGGCCGGTAACGCTGAGCATTTCAAGCTGTTCTGCTTTGATCCCACTCATACCCGCACCTCCTGCCTGCTCAAACTGATCGCTATGGCCATCGGCCGCACCCAAACTGGCATGGTGTTTAGCGTGAAGGTCTCGCCCATTTCCGAGAGCATCAGGGTGCTGAGCATCACGTCTGCTATTGCCTTGCCTGCCTTCCTCGGTACCGCGTTGCCGATCCTTTCCCGCCATGCGCTGTCGTTGTTGCCGTGCAGAATGAACTGCTCACCTACCAGCTGCAGCGCGCCTGTCTGTTCGCATGGCCGCCAGATGTCCTCTGGATCCAGCATGCTTTGAATTGCGGCGCATTCCAGCGTTGTGAACGGGCGATGCCAGGTGCCGTCGAGGCTGCGGATAACGCAGGTCAGGTGGTCGCTGGCTGCCGGCATGCGTATATCTGCTACCGACCAACGGCCGTTGTCGTGCTTCGCCCGGGCGGAGACGGCGCCGCTGTGTTGCTCCCAACCAACTACGCCATAGTGGCCGCCGGTCAGGTACGCGTCGCCCTGCCTGCGATCGAGGACGCGCGGGTCTGCGACGGACTGCCAGCCACCTTGTACCCCTTTACCTCCGGCTATGATGGTGGCTGCAGCCTGGTCGAAAGGCACAACACGATAGTTGCCGGAATGCCTGTTCCAGTTCGGTCGAGGATCGGCGATGCATTGGCCGCCAGAGCTCGGGGACTGGCCGCCGGTAATGGTGCCGGCAGGCTGTTCGCTGCTAACGACGCGGTACACATTGTTATGCCGTACGCCGGCTGGCCGTGGATCCGCCACGCTGAACTTTCCTTGCCCTGGTGACTTCTGGCTTGTGATCGCGCCCACGTGTTCTGCAAAGGGCACAACGCCGTACTGCTGGCCATCCTTCCACTTGGCGGACTGTTCAAAGCGGGGATCTGCCACAGAGAAAGCGCCGTTCGTTGGGCCGCTGCGGCCGGCGATGGTGCCGGCGTGTTCGCCCCAGCTGTTTACGCCCAGGTAGCCGCTCTGGTATTCCGGCACAATCGCATAGTCGCGCAGGTGGCCATCTTCTACTGCAAACCGATTGAGGCTTCGCCAGTCGCCGCCGGCTTCGACCAGGGCAAGGCGCACCCACGTTTTCCACTGCAGGGCAGGCACGCGGTGCATCGGGCCGGCCAGTTCAATGTCGCCGGCCAGCGGCATGCGTTCAAGGATCTCGCCCACGCCCTTGAGCCGGTGCGTTTGGGGTTGATACAAGAATGCCGGCACGCGCTCGACGTGGCGCGCGACCATCAGGAAGCGCTTACGGCTCTGCGCCAAGCCTGCGATCTTGCCGCAGTCGTGAACTGTTTCTGCCACGGCGTACCCGTAGAAGCTGAACAGCTGCTTGATCTGCTCCAGCAAGTGCCGGCCGCGACTGGCGAGCCGTGGCACGTTCTCGAAAACAATCAGCTTTACCGGGTCGGCCTTCCATGCCTCCAGCATCAGCCAGACGCAGCGCAGCGTCAGTTCATTCAGCGCCTGGTACTTGGGCGTCAGGCTTAGGCTCTGCGATAGCAAGCCGCTGGCACCCTTGCACGGGCTGCTGATGAACACGGCGTCGGGCGTCACGCTGCTGGCCGCGCGGCGCACGTCTTCAATGGTTGCTTCCTTCCAGCCTGGTGGCGGCTCGACGCCGTGAAAGCGGGTGTATTGATCGCGGGTGAACAGATCCTGCAGGGTGCCTTTCACGCCGGTGGCTTTCTCGAAGTCGGCCAGGCCGGCCGGATCTACGTCGATACCGCCCAGGCAACGCCAGCTGCCCTGCATGTTGTGCAGGCGCAGCACGCTGTCATTGAATCCGGCTTGGCCGGATCCGAGGCCGCAGCAGAAGCCGAAGTGTTTGTATTCGCGCTTGATCATGCGGCACCGCCTTGGATGAACAGCTGTTCCTGCAGGGGCTGGCGTGGCTGCGGCCGGTTCGGTACCGGGTAGCTGGTTACGCCGGCTTCGCATCGGTAGCTGCCGCAGATCTCGGTGGCGAACACCTCTTGCTTGTGCTGGCTGCAGCTGCCAAACGGAGTGCGGTTCTTCTGGCCTTTCCAGTCCTGGAACGGGCAGTGTTCATCGTTGGCGAAGCCCTGGCCGGTGTAGTGGGCGCAGCTTACGCAGGCTTTTGGCATCTGAAATCCGCACTGTGGGTCCAGGTTCATAGATCACCCCCAAGCTGATCAGTCGTGCCGTTGAACTCCGCAATCAGGATGTTGATTGGGTTATCGGGAAACATGTCTGCTGGCATCCGCGTTACCTGCATTTCACGGATGTGGTGCGCTGGAGCGTTGGCCAGTGCGTTCAGCACTTGCTTGAGGGCGGTGCGTGAGACGGTGACTTGTGTGTCTGGGTCCGGGGCGGCAGCTGCATGCGCGGTCGCGAGTGGGGGAGTTGAGGGATCGTTGATCAGCAGCCGCAAAAATTCGGTAGCGCGTCGGTCGGTAGGGAACGTCAGTCGTACAGTCGTCTCGCCCTGGATAATGGTTAGGGTGGTGACCTCTTCGCCTTGCGGGCTGATCATGCTGCCGGGCAGGGTTATTACTGATTCGTGGCCGCTTCCAATGTGGATAGTGGGCACGGCAGGCCTCGCGTAGCGCTGTGTAACCAGGGCTTTTAGCACGTCTGATGCATGGCTTTGGGAGGCAAATGTCAGCGTGACAGCTGATTTGCCGTTCTCGCTGATGGTCAGCGATGCGGCGGTGTCATCGGTTGGCAGGTGGTAGCGAGAATTTACGGTGACGTTCTTGCCTTGACCGAACGGGACAACGGGCACCTCCTGGCTCTTCTCCGCCAGTTGCTGGCGTAGGCGCTTAACGCAGCTGTGGCCGCCGTGCTGCCCGTGCTGCCAAGTGTGGCCGCAGTCCGGGCAGCTGTGCATTTGGGGCTCGTCTACCTGCTTATACCCCTCGGCAAGCTGCGCGTGCGGCGCTTTGCTTGTTGTTGCGATAGCTCGGTCATGGGCGGGCGTGGCGCACGCTTGTGGTGGGGTATGCGCGGTTTTTGTGGCTTCACCCTGGTTGATAAGGCCTGCCCCTGCGGGGCAGTGACTCTTTGTTGTCGTGCTGCTGGCGTGGCGGCCAGCACCGGCTTTTGTGGTGTTGTGGGTCATCAGGCCGCCCTCTGGTTGTTGCGCAGCAACTGCGCGTCGAGTTGCACAATCTGGCTCTGCAGGTTGGCTATCGTCCGGTGTGCGCGGGCGGCGGCGTCTGGCTCCAGATTGGGGAGGGCGGCTTTAAGCAGATCAACATTAGCCAGGTGGGCGCGGCGTTTGGCGCTGAGCCCCTGCAGTACATAGGCGCTCATGCTGCACCGCCTTGCACTTTGGCGCGGTGGGTGGTGGCCAGCAGCTCCATCAGCAGGGTGAGGAACTGCACCTCTGCTGTGACGGCGTTGCAGGGCACGATGCGGGCGGTTAGCGGGGTGACGCCCTGCAGGCAATCCCATTGGCCGGGGTGCTCTGGCATGAGGTCGCGGCGCTCGGTGGCCAGTAGCGTCATGTCTGCTGCATGCACTGAGGTGGGCAGGATCTCGGGCAGGTCGAAGCGCTCGCAGATGGCCTGCCATATCCGTTTTTCAACGGTGCGAAACTCCGGCATTACCTGCTTGAGCGGGCGCACCATGTCGCCCACGTAGGCCTCGGTGGCGTCGTGCAGCAGGGCTACCAGCTGGTACTGCACCGGCACGATCTGCGCGACGCGGATGCTGTGCTCGGCCACTGAGTAGTGCTTGTGGGTGTGGCCATTGAAGCGGCACAGCTGCGACAGGGCGTGCGCTATGTCGCGTGGGTGGATCATGTCGGCCGTTGGCTCCAGCAGGTCAAACTTGATGCCGGTGTGGGTGAGTATCCACGTCATTGCGCACCGCCTTGGCCGTAGGCCTGGTGCAGCTCGGCAAAGAGGACGGATCCGTTGGAGAGGTATTCGTGGATCTCTCTCGCGGGCTGGTTGTCCATGCGCAGCAACAGCAGGCAGTCTTCAAGCAGGCTGTGATCCAATGCGCGTAGGCTGGTGAGGTCAAAGGGGTTCTCCGGGCCGTTGTACAAGCCCAGCAGGAAGCGGCCGACAACAGCGCTCTGGCCGCTGTGGCGGCGGGCTACGTCCAGTAGTCGAATCAAGGCGGGCATGCCTTGCTGGTATGCGTGGGCCCGCGCGGTTTCAGCTTCGTCCGTGGCTGCCAGAACACTGGCCAGCGCGGCAGTAGCGGTAAGTGGTTTCATGCTGCAGCCTCCATCGGTTGGCCCTTGTCCTGGTTCTTCTCGGCCCAGTCCGGGTCGCCTACGGCATTGGCCATCTGCAGCAGCTCGGTGCTGAGCGTTTGCGCTGTGGCGGCGTGTTCGATGGACTGCAAGCCGGCAAAGGTCTGGCCGGCCAGGCGCAGCTCATGGCCGGCGCGCAGCAGGGTGTAGCGCTCATGCTTGGTGCGCGCGCGCTGGGTGGTGAGCTGGGCACGCAGGCTGCTGACTTCGGCCTGCAGGTTGGCGCAGCGTTGTTCATGCTCATGGGCGATCCGGCGCTGCTTGAACACCTGGTTGCGCAGTGGCTCGATCAGCTGCCGGTGCTTTTCGTTCGCGACAACCCGCCCGGTGAGCATGCCGAAAAGGTAGGCAAGCGCGCAGATGCCAATGGATACCGCCAACACTATGTCTTGCTGGTTCATGGGTTGCTTCCTCGTGGTTTGCTGACTGGTGGTGGCAGTCAGTGGGTTTGGTCTGCCGGTTCCGCCCGGCTGGCCTGTTGCTGGTCTGCCTCCCAGGCGCGCTCTTCGATGTACGCGGCAAGGTGGCGAATGTGGATAAAGCGGCCGGCCTTCTGGCTGTTATCCAGCGTGGTCACCGGCAGGGGGATGCGCTCGGTACCGAGCACCGCCCGAAATGTGTCTTCATTGGTCGTGCGGAAGTAGCGCGTGCGCACCTCTTCCACCGGCAGCAGCTCGTCACCAAACACCCGGAACAGGCGTTCCAGGGTGTCGGCGGCGGGCGGTAAGCGAAAGCGCATAGGGCGCTGGTTGTCGTGGTCACTCATGGTCACTTGCTCTTCTTGTTTGCCCGTGGGTGGTACCAGGCGTTCTTCACGTGGGTTTTCACCAGATCGCGGTAGTCTTCTGGCACCTCGGCCAGCGCTGCCTGGCGCTCTTCCTTGGTTGGCAGCGCTTGAATCTTGGCCGCGTACTGTCTAGGCCACACCTCGGTTGTCCTCCGGTACCGGCGGACGCTCCAGCCCCAGCTTGTCGGCCAGCCAGTTGATGCCGGCCTGCGTGACGCGGGTAGACTCGCTGTACTGCATGCCCAGCGTTTCGTGGTACCAGCTGCCGCGCTTCACCTGCAGGTAAAACCTGTCGCGCAGCGGGTGGGCTGGCAGGTTCTGCGCATTCAGCAGGCCGGCTTCTTTCATTGCTGCAATGAGCTTTGGGCGGGTGGTGCCCAGCTGGCGGGCGGCTTTCTGTAGGTCGCGGATCATGGTTCACCCCCTAGGCTGCCGCTTGCGTCAGCATTGCGCTGGCAAGGTTGTTGATGGCATCCACCAGGCGGCGGGTACAGGTGTGCTGATCTGGCCCGGCCTGCAGCGACATGACTACCTGCCCGCACGCCAGAATCGCGTGGGGTAAGCCGCCAATAGAGATGGGGTTGACCGCCACCTTGATGATGACGGTATCTACCGCAAAGTCTGCAAAGCCGCCATTCTCGGCAAGCTCGGCCACCTGCAGCTGCTGCTTGCGGCTGAGGCAGTGTTGCTCTGCCGGCAGGGGGATCACCTGCGCTGGGGCAGGCCGCGCGTTATCCAGCCGCTCGTTTACCGCGTCTTCAATGAAGCGGATCAGCTTGGGGTGTGAGCCGATGTGCCGTTCCAGCGTGATGCGATTGGTGCTGTCACCGCTGCGCACGGTGACGTGCGCTTCGTTGTCGCCCTGCTCGAACTCGACCACCACCGGGATCACGCCAGCGCCCAAGGCCTGGCACTTGTGGTGAAAGGTGCCGTTGAGCTTGAGCTGAGCGCCCAGCAGGATGCGGCTCGTTTCGGGGATGGTGAAATTGAGGTGATTCATCATGCAGCCCTCCCGCCATCGTTCGGGCTGAAGGTGGTGGGTGCGGGAACTGGTTTCGGCTTCTGAACTACCAGCTTGCCGCCGGTGCCCCGCAGGGCGTTGCGTAGCTCAAAGATGCGGAAGATGTCGCACGTTGGTAAGACGTGGATGGTTGCAGGTTGGGACATGACGTTGCCTCATCTGTGGTGGAGATGAGGCGAATATCACGCAATGAAATTAAATTGTCAACACAATGGGTGATTAAAAAATCACGTATCGAAAAACCTGGACGATTTGAGGATACCTCCGACTAGGTGAATTTTCTCCACTTCGCTTTCGTTCAAGTGAATCGGGGCATGATCTTGGTTGACGCTGTCGAAACGGTACATGCCGTCGCGGTGGTAGATAAACTCTTTAATCATGCTTCGGCCGCTGGCGGTCCGGACCATCACTTCATCGCCCGTGCAGTAAGGCTTGTTAGGCTCGATCAATACGAACTCCCCGTTCTTGATGCGTGGGTGCATGCTGTCACCTACTACGCGCAAGCCATAGGCGTTGGGGTCGTCGCTATTTATCAACAGCACGCCATCCCCGTGTCCTGCGGGATAGTCCATCGCCTCAAAGAATCCATCCGCTCCTAGTTCTGCTTTGCCTACCACTGGCACAGTTCCTTCCTTGGCTGTTAATACATCGTAACCCTCGGAGGGTTCATTAATGGCCTTGCCGCCTATGTCGAGTAGTTCGGCTAAAGAGATACGTAGCTGTTTCGCAATCTTTCTCAGATCCGCCAGGTTGGGTTCCCGGTTGTCCTTTTCATAATTCCCAATGCGTGACTGTGCGCCCCAGCCGCACAGCTCTGAAAGCTGGGCCTGGCTGAGATTCATTTTCTTGCGGAAGTGCGCAATGCGCTGACCAAGTGTGTTCATGCTTTTTTATATCACGCAGTGTGAAAGATGATTTTCACTTTTCGGGTTATCTGAGGTTGCTATATATTGCGCAACGTGATTAATATGCGGGCAGAGCGAGGACAAGCCATGAACCTGATAGCTGAAGTAAGAAAGAAACATGACATTAAGCAGGCGGAGCTGGTACGCGAGCTGGGTTGGAAGCAGAGCCGCTTGGGTAACTATGAAAACCATTCCAGGGTGCCTGGCCTGGCAGAGTCGCGGGCGATTGTTTCGGCTCTTAACCGGCTGGGGGCTGGTTGCACGCTTGATGATGTTTTCCCTCCGTCTGACGATTATCAGCACAGTCAGGCGGCGTAAGAGAGCGAAGGCCCAGCCAGACGGCTGAGCCTTGCAGTCCGTCCTGTTTGAGCAGGGCTTGCCGGTATCTCCACCACAGAGTTACCGGCCGTTTGGTGCAGTGAGTGACCGCCACAGTCTTGGCTCACTGCATACGCATCAGGTGGCACCACGAGGTAGACCACCTGTTGCGCGCTCGTCCCGGCACGGATGCCGGGGCTTGCCAGCTTCTCCACCACAGAGGGGCTGGCCGTTTTTGGATTGGCGCGCAGGTAAGCGCGCTGATCCTGGTGCAGGGGCTTTCCGATAAGAGCGCCCCTACTTGTGACCACGAGGAGTGCTCACGGACCTGACTGTATCAAAACAGCAGGGCTGTGGCACTGGCAGACTTTTGGAGTTAATGCCATGAGCCGAGCAGCAATGAGCTGTACTGAAAGGGCCAAGCGTGAGGTGCTACCACTCGCGCTGGCCCTTTATCATGCCAGCCGGGATTATCCCGGCGGTGCCAAAGCAATCGCCGCCATCTACGGGCGCAACGCTACCACCCTGCAGCACAAATTGAGCCCCACTCAGCCCACCCACGCTGCCAACCCTGACGACATTGAAGAGGTCACCACCGCCACGCGGGATCCCCGCATTCTGGATTCGATGTGCGAGGCCTTTGGCGATGCCTGTTGGGTAGACCTGCGCGAGCTGCTGCACGGTGAAAGCCTGGATGAGCAGACGGTAGGCTCGGTGATCGCTGCCACCGGTGAGACGCTGGCCAAGCAGTCGGCGCTGATGAATGTGATTTCCGCCGGCCTGGCGAATGACAACCGGATTGATCAACGCGAGCTGGCGGCCTGCAAGCTGCAGATCCGTAACGCGCATGCGGCGCTGTTGATGCTGGAGCGGGTGCTGGAGCGTGACGCGGAGGGCTCAGACGATGACTGATACCGTCGACCGCGCCACCGATTACCAAGATGAATGGCTGGCTTCTCGCCTTGCAGCCGCTCGGCCCGCAGCACCAGTAGGCCCCTCACTCACTATCTGCATTGACTGCGACGACGACATACCCGAGGCGCGGCGCGCAGCTGTACCGGGGTGTACGCGCTGCATGCCTTGCGAGTCGGACCACCGCAAGCGGGGTGGCCGTAATGGGTAAATTACCGCTCGTGCTCGTCTGTTTTGATCGTCATCAGAATAGCCAGCCGTTGCAAATAGCTCTGCATGTGCTCGCTGCTGTCGGTGGGAATGCAGCCATCGTTGTAGAGGAAGATGGCTTCCACATTGTCTCGGCCAGCGTGATCGAGCTCGGCCGCCTTGGCGGGGGTCATGCCTTTGAGCTTCACGCCTATTGGGTAATTCTCGTAATCAATCCATTCACCCGTAAAGAACCCGACTGGCTTGTAGTTGCGGTTCAACAGTACGTAGCGGCCATCTTCCTGGCGTTTGAGGCAGTAAGGGAAGTGGGTATAGCGCAAGTTTCCATGCAGCATGTGTAACTCCTGAGGGTAGAACAATGAGAACCATCATCATCTATGCAGAACAAGGTAAGGGCAAGACTCGGAACGCTGAACGGTTGAAGGAGCACTTTGGCTGTGTGGGCGTTGAGGATGATTGGCGGGTGGGTGAGCCGATTATAAGAGGCACTCTGGTGCTGACCAACGACGACGCCGTGCTGGAAATGCCGCTGCCGCCCAATGCTGATCTGTTGCGTCTGGATGCGGCACTCTCGCTGATGGAGGGCCGTCCGCGTGGATAAGGTTATTGATGATGTGATTGCGCAGTTTGAGCAATACGGGCTGCATGTCAAAGCGCCCCTGGTGTTCGGCAAGCTGACCAGGGTGAAGGCTGAGGACGACAAGGCAGGGGAGAAAACCGGTTGGTACATTGCGTACGACGAGCGCACCGAGAGCGGTGAAACCATCATTTTTGGGTCATACGGCAGTTGGCGTGTTGGTGAGACGCAGAAGATCAAGCCCAAGGGTGTGAAGCTGAGTGATGAAGATCGCCAGCTGATGAAAGCCCGGATGGATCAGGCCAAGGCCAAGAAAGCGGAGGCCATCGAGCGCGCCGCCGCTCGTGCTGCCAAGCGCGCCGCCGGCATGTTTGAGCGTATGCCCACAAAGGGCCAGAGCGCCTATCTGCAGCGCAAGAATATTGTGGGTTACGGGCTGCGGTATGCGCCACGGTCAGGCACGTGCCTGGTGCCCATGCGTAATGCGAAGGGCAAGATTGTTGGCCTGCAGGTAATTTACCCCGAGGTGCAAGAGAAGCTGGGGCGCGACAAAACCTATTGGCCTTACGGTGCGGCCAAAGAGGGCGCTTATCACTTGATTGGCCCGCATCCTGAGCCGGGTGAGACCATCTTGATTGCAGAGGGCTACGCTACGGGCGCAAGCCTGCACACGGCTACCGGGCTTGCCACGGCTATCTGCTTTGATGCTGGCAACCTGCTGCCGGTGGGCAAGGTGATCCGCGAGTTGTTCCCGGGCCGGCAGCTGCTGTTTTGCGCAGATGATGACTGGAAGACCAAGCGTCCCAACGGCGACCCCTGGAACCCTGGTGTTGAGAAGGCCGAGAAAGCTGCCACCATTCTGGGTGGCCAGACGGTGGTGCCGCGCTGGCTCGGTGAGCGGGGCGACAAAGAGACCGACTTTAACGATCTGCAGCAGTCCGCTGGTCTGGATGAGGTCAACCGGCAGGTGATGGCGGTGGTACGCCCGGCGGCAGCTGGTGGCTGGAAAGACAAGCTGCAGCGCGCAGAGAGCGGGGCACTACACCCGCATGCGTACAACGTGCAGCTGATACTGGGTAACGATGAGCGCTGGCAGGGCGTGATTGCCTTTAACGAGTTCAGCAGCAAGATCCTCAAGCGCCGTACGCCACCCTATGGCGGTGCCCCTGGCGAATGGAGCGATCTGGATGATGCGCGGGTGGTTATGTGGTTGGCCGAGCAGTACAACCTGCGCGTGCGAGCTACGGCAGTGGTTGAGGCGGTGGCAGTGGTGGCGGCTAACAATGCCTGGCACCCGGTGCGTGAGTACCTTGAATCGCTGGAATGGGACCGCAAAGGCCGGCTCGACTTCTGGCTGACTACGGCAATGGGTGTTGAGCACACGGTGTATTCGCAGAAGGTGGCGGCGCGCTGGTTGATCAGTGCCGTGGCGCGGGTGATGAACCCCGGCTGCAAGGCTGACAGCGTGCTGATACTTGAGGGAGGGCAAGGCGAGGGTAAGTCTACGGCCCTGTCTGTGCTGGGCGGTGCGTGGTTCATGGATTCGCCATTCAGCCTGGGCGACAAGGACGCTTATCAGGCGATCCGGGGCAAGTGGATCATCGAGCTGGGCGAGCTTGATAGCTTTAACAAGGCTGAGAGTACCAAGGCCAAGCAATTTTTCTCTGCTTACATCGATACCTACCGCGAGAGCTATGGCCGCAGAACGGTGGACGTGCCACGCCAGTGTGTGTTCGCAGGCACTACCAACCAGGATGAATACCTCAAAGACACTACGGGCAACCGCCGCTATTGGCCGGTGCTCTGTACGTCTGTCGACATCCCCGCCCTGAAGGAAATGCGCGAACAGCTGTGGGCTGAGGCCGTGTGTCGGTACAAGGCAGGCGAGCGCTGGTGGGTTGAGCGTGACGAGGCCGGCGACTTTGCCGAACAGCAGGATGCCCGCTACATGGTCGATGCCTGGGAACACCCCATCCGTGAGTGGCTGGAGGATCCTAGCCGGCTTGAGATTGTAAAGGGTGACGAAATATTCGCGGACGCGCTCAAGCTGGACCTTGGCCATTGGGGCAAGCCAGAGCAGATGCGTGTTGGCCACATCATGCACCGGCTGGGTTGGCGGCGTAAGCGCTTGCCCGCTGCCGGGCGCAGCGGCATCAGGCCGTGGGGTTACGTCAAGCCGGCCAGCTGGACAGCCGCAGGGCTGGCGGCCGATGAGAAAGAGGTGGAGCGGAAGAAGGAGGATCCCTTTTGATTAAAGCCATTGATGAGCTATTGCAAGCGTGGGCAGAGGAGCACCGGCGAGCTGCCCGAGGCGAGCCGATAGGGCCGCAGGCCGTGAAGTGCAGCCTGGCGGCAGCAATCGATTCAAAGGGTGTGGTGATACCTTCAACGCGCAAGGGTGGCTATCAGGGTGATCCGCGCTTCCCGGTGACGGACCTGGTGGTTAATATGTTGCGCTATGACTTGTGGCGTATCGTTTATGAGCACTATCTTCGGCATCCGGGCGACTACCTGGGGAACGTGCAGCGCCTTGGTTATGGTGGTCGCACCTCATACTATCGGGCGCTGGATCTGGCACATGAGCACATTCGTGACGCTCTGGCGCAGAGAATGGCGGCCTGATGCGCGCTAGCCTGTCTCTCGGTCCCGTTGCTGTCCTGCCGGGTTTTTGCCCAGCAGGTCAGCGCGAGGCCGCAGCCTGCAAGGCTTTGTCTTACTGTCCATCTGTTTCTGCACTTTTCCCCCGCAGGTACACACCCGCATAGATGCGCGCTCACGCGCACGCGCACCCTTACGCGCACATTTATATATTAATAGTGAGACAGTCAGACAATAATATAAATATCATGGGGTTACGTGGACTTTCACTGATTTTGCGTAGCGGGCCAGCAGGACAAACAAAGCCGGTAATGGTGACGGTTTTAGATATTTGCCCGGCGTTTGTAGGTTATTTGCATTGGGTTGATAGGTTATTCACTGGTGGCATTAAGTCCCGCTTGCTGCCATGGGAATGGAGGGGTAAAAAGGTGTCATCTTTGTATTCGTGCGTCCCAAGGGGATGCAACTAACCCGGCCGCCGCGCCGGGTTTTCTGTTTCTGGCGTCTGGCGGGCGGCCACCCTGCCAAGGATACGACGCCACCTGTCACGGCAGCCCTGATGGGCTCCTTCCCCAGCTCAAAGGCTGGGGTTTTTTATTCAACCGCTGGAGGCCGCATGTCTGATCCGAGTAACCCTGCACCACTGGGCAAGGCTATTGCCGAGATCCAGCTGTGGATGGCCATTCTCCTGGCGCTGGCGTCGGGCCTGAGTGGTGAGATGCTGCGAGCGTCCACCCTGGTGAACCTCACATGGAGGCAGCTGGCTGCCCGCATAGGTATGCGCTTCGGGGCGGCTGGGTTTGCGGGTATTGCGGTGTTCATGCTCGCTTTTGCGTATGAGGCCCACCCATACGTGGCTGCAGCGCTGTGCATATTCTCGTCAATGGTGGGCGGTGACGTGGCAAGTAGCTTGTTTGAGCGCTGGGCGTCCAGGCGACTGGGTGTGTGTGAGGTGCAGCAGCATGGCCGCCCCAGCTCAGACGAATAAGATCACCAGCAGCGCGGCTAAGGGCTACGACTACCGGTGGCAGAAGGCGCGACTGGTTTGGTTGAGCGAGAACCCGCTTTGCGCTGAGTGCAAACGGCACGGCAAGGTAACGCCGGCCACGGTGGTGGATCACAAGATCCCGCATCGGCTGGGTCACGCGCTGGAGTCAGGCTGCAAGGTTCTGATTGCTGCAGCTCGCAAGTTGTTCTGGGACCGGAAGAACTGGCAGTCACTCTGCAAGCTGTGCCACGACTCGTACAAGCAGCGAGTCGAGAAGTCTGGCGAGCCTGGCTGCAGCGCTGAAGGCATACCGCGCAACCCTTTGCACCACTGGAATCAGTGAAAATTTCAGGGGGAGGGGGCACCCAAAAGTCTCCAAAGGATCGACTCTCGAACGACGGGGGGATCCTTTCTTGCAAGAGCGCGAAAAATGGGTAGGGGGGGGTATCACTGACTGATGCGCTCCTGTGTGAAATCTGAGGTGATTTATGGCCGGAAACGGAAACTCGGGGCGTACCGGAAAGCCGGCTATCGTCCACCTGGTGAACGGCAATCCGGGGCGCCGCAAACAAGCTGCGCTGCAGGATGAGATGAACAGCCCGGCGGTGCCGGTGGGCGCGCCACCAAAACCCGATTGGCTGACGCCGCTGGCGGGTGAGGAGTGGGATCGGGTGTTGCCTGATCTGCTGACGCTGGGCTTGATCTCGACGCTGGATATGATGGCGCTGGCTTCGTACTGCGAGGCGGTGGCGGATTACCAGATGTTCTCGGCGCAGATCGCTGAGCGTAACGCTGCTATGCAGGGGCGGGGCGATGTGCAGACGTTCGCTACCGGCGCCAAGCAGATCAGCGTCTGGCGGCAGCTGCGCAACGACGCGGAGAAGCGCGCAAACCAAGCTGGCGCGCAGTTCGGCTTTTCTCCGATGGCGCGCCGCAACCTACGGGTGACGGCACCCCCGCAAGGCGAGTTATTCCCCAATGAGCAAAAGGACGCAGCACTCAAATACTTCTGACGCGGCCACGGCGTTTGCCCGTGCGGTTGATTCCGGGCAAGTGGTGGCAGGGCCAGCGGTACGCAACGCCTGCCGCCGCCACCTCAAGGATCTGGAGGTTGGCCCCAAGCGTGGGCTGGCTTGGGATCTTGAGGCCGCCAACCACGCCATTGGCTACTTTAAGGACGTGCTGCGCCTCAACGGCGGGGAGTACGAAGGTAAGCCGTTCAGGGTGTTGGGTTGGCAGGCGTTCGTCATCGGCTCGCTGTTTGGCTGGAAAGGGCCTGACGGGTATCGGCGCTTTCGGACTGGTTACATCGAGACTGCCAAGGGCTCCGGCAAGTCGCCCCTGGCGGCGGGCATTGGTCTGTATGGCCTGACCTCTGACGGTGAGGCCCGTGCCGAGGTGTACGCGGCGGCTACCAAGAAAGATCAGGCGCAGATCCTGTTTCGTGATGCGGTGGCGATGGTGGATCAGTCGCCGCTGCTGGCTACGCGAATCGACAAGTCAGGTGCTACTGGCCGGGAATGGAACCTGGCGCACCACGAGTCTGGCAGCTTCTTCAGGCCGGTGAGTGCGGATGATGGGCAGTCTGGCCCGCGCCCGCACATCGCGCTGCTCGATGAGATCCACGAGCACAAGAACGGCACGGTGGTTGGCATGATGCGGGCGGGCACCAAGTCCCGCCGGCAAGCGCTGATCCTGATGATCACCAACAGCGGCAACGATAAGCACAGCGTGTGCTGGGAATACCACGAGTACGGCGCGCGTGTATGCCGCGCTGGTGCTGCTGGTGCTGGCCCCAGCGATGGCCACTTTGACGACAGCTTCTTCAGCTTCATCTGCGATCTGGATGAAGGGGACGACCCGTTCAAAGATGAGGCCTGTTGGTACAAGGTAAACCCCAGCCTGATGGATGGGATACCGGGCCTCAAGTATCTGCGCGAGCAGGTCACCGAAGCCAAGGGCATGCCCAGCAAAGTGGCCACAGTGCGGCGCCTTAACTTCTGCCAGTGGGTGGAATCGGCAAGCCCCTGGATTGGCCGCGAACCGTGGGAGGCTGCGCAGGATCCTATCGGCATCGAGCATCTGCTGGGCCGGCGCTGCTGGGGTGGGCTTGACCTGTCGAGCACGCAGGATCTCACCTCTCTGGTGCTCACGTTTGAGCCCACCGACGACGATCCGTTCTGGCGGGTGCTGCCGTTCTTCTGGCTGCCCGAAGACGGGCTGCACGAGAAGGCCGAGCGCGACCGCGTGCCCTACCTGGCCTGGAAGGAAGAGGGCTGGCTGCTCACCACGCCGGGGCGCGCAATCAACAAGCTGCACGTCATCCACAAGCTGGTGGAAGTTGCTGACCAGTTCGACCTGCAGGGCATCGCCTACGACCGCTGGCGGATTGAAGATCTCAAGATGCTGATTGAAGAGGAAGGCTGCAGCCTGCCACCCCTGGTGCCGTTCGGTCAGGGCTTCAAGGACATGAGCCCGGCGCTTGATGAATTTGAGATTCGTTTGGTGAATGAGCGAGTGCGGCACAACGGCAACCCGGTATTGACCTGGAACGCCGCCAACGCCGTCACCACCAGCGACCCGGCCGGCAACCGCAAGGTGGCCAAAGACAAGGCCACGGGCCGCGTGGACGGCATTGTGGCGTCGATCATGGCCACAGGCTTAACCATCCGTGAGGATGAATCTGACGGCCCTTCCGTCTACGAGACCCGAGGAGTCCGTTCACTATGAAGATGAAAGCGCGAGACCTGGTTGCTGATGCAGGCGGTGTGATCGGTGCGGGTGCCCTGTCTTATGGCGCGTGGCTGGTCTACCAGCCTGCAGGCTTCATTGTGTGTGGCCTACTGTTGCTGGCGTTTGCCTGGCTGATGGGAGGTGTGCGTGATGACCCGGCGTCCTTGGATGAGGGGCAAGGCTAATGGCGATCTTCAACAACCTGCGCCGATCCGAGCGCCGCTCGGTTTCGGTTGTGCCGAAAGAGGTATGGCGCAGCCTGCTGGGTGGTGGCACCGCCTCTGGTATGACCGTCACCGCTGACCTGGCTATGAAGCTCAGCACGGCTTATGCCTGCGTGAGTCACCTGGCAGACAGCATCGCTATGTTGCCGCTGAACTTGTACCAGGACGCCTCTGACGACGGCCGCAAGAATGCCGAGCAGGCGCGAAACAATCCGCTGTACCACATCGTCAAGCATCGGCCGAACCGCTGGCAGACCTCGTTTGAATGGCGCCGGATGATGGCTGGCCACATGCTGCTGCGCGGGAACGGGTACAGCCGGATCATCAGCCAGCAGCGCGGGGTGGATGAGCTGATCCCAATGCACCCGGATCGAACC
This sequence comes from Halopseudomonas sp., assembly GCF_036961105.1. Lineage (GTDB taxonomy): Bacteria > Pseudomonadota > Gammaproteobacteria > Pseudomonadales > Pseudomonadaceae > Halopseudomonas. The sequence goes on from NZ_JBALWW010000003.1 coordinate 42,366, forward strand.
ATCCCGTTCATGGGTGAAGATGGCGATATTTATTACCACTACCAGCCCTTGCGTGGCCCGGCGCTCACGCTGCTGCGCGAAGAGGTACACCACTGGCGCGCCTTTGGCGGCGACCTGCTGGCGGCGCCATCGCCTGTGCAACTGCATGCCGAGACCATTGGGCTATCGCTGGCGGCGCTGGAGCACGGCGCGCGTGTGTTCAAGAACGGCGCTATCAGCACGGGGTTGTTGAAGCACCCCAAAACGCTGAGTGATCCGGCCTTCAATCGCCTGCGTGCCAGCTTTGAAGAGAAGTACGTGGGGCTGGCCAACCACCATAAGCCCCTGCTGCTTGAAGAGGGCATGAGTTTTGAAAAGCTCAGCATGAGTGCCGACGAGGTGCAGATGCTGCAGACGCGGGTGCATCAGGTTTCTGAGGTGTGCAGCATCTGGCGGATGAACCCGCTGTTGATCGGCCACGGCGACAAAACCTCAACCTGGGGCACCGGCGTTGAGCAGATTACTATCGGTCACCTGACGTTCACTGTGTCGCCTCTGCTGCGCATGATCGAGCAGGCAATGCAGCGCGACCTGCTTAGCGAGCGTGATCTGAATACCGGCCATTACCTGCGCTTTACGGATAACGCGCTGCTGCGGGTTGATATGAAAACCAAGGCCGAGTATTACAAGGCGGCCATCGGTGGCAACAACGGCCCCGGCTGGATGGATCGCAACGAAGTGCGCGGCCTGGAAGATCTCAATTGGCGTGAAGGACTTGATGAGTTTGTTGACCCGGCCGCCTACAAAAGCCAGCCCAAAGAGGGGGGAGCATGAAAAAAGACTTTGAGCGGCGCTTTTACAAGCCGCAGGAAATGCGGCTGCAGGTGCCCGATGAGGGCCAGCCCACGCTGATTGGTGGCCATGCTGCAGTGTTCAACCAGCGCTCCGAAGACCTGGGCGGCTTTGTTGAGCAGATCGCACCAGGTGCGTTTGCCAGCAGCATTGCCAGCCGCGATATTCGCGCTCTGCTGAACCACAACGCGGATCTGATCTTGGGGCGCTCCACCGCTGGCACCTTACGGCTGGTAGAGGATGATGTGGGTCTGAATATCGAGATCGACACGCCCGACACCAGCTACGCGCGTGACCTACTGATCAGCATGGGGCGGGGCGACATTCGTGAAATGTCGTTCGGCTTTCTCACCCTGCAGGATCATTGGGAGAAGATCGGGGACGTGTGGGTGCGCACGCTGATGGAGGTGGAGCTGCACGAAGTGAGCCCCGTCACCTTCCCGGCCTACGGCCAGACGACTATCTCGGCGCGCAGCATGGATAACTGGAAAGAGGCGCAAGGCTCTGAAAGCCCGCCGCCCGACCCGCGCATTATGCAGGATGAGCACCGCCGCCTGCGCCTGCAGTTGCAGCGCGCAAGCTAAGCCAACCCTAAACCCATACCGGCCCGCATCAGCGGGCTTTTTTGTGCCCGCGAGGATGATATGTCTAAAGACATGAAAGAACTGCGCAACCAGCGCAACCAGAAGTTGGAAGAGGCGCAAGGCATCGTTGATGCTGCTGAATCCGCAAAACGTCAACTCAACGATGAGGAGCGCGGCCAGTTTGATGCGCTCATGAAGGACGCCGAGACCATCGCGGCGGATATTAAGCGACATGAGCAGCTGGACGAGCAACGCCGTCAGCAGGCCGGGAAGGGTGTTACTGGCGCCGAGCTGGGCCTGGATGAGCGCGAGATCAACCGCTTCAGCGTGGTGCGCCTGATTCGTGCGCTGTCCAATCCGCAGGACGCGCGCGCTCAGAAAGAAGCGGGCTTTGAGATTGAAGCCTGCCAAGAGGCCGCCAAGCTGCAGGGCCGCTCTACGCGCGGCATCGTCATCCCTTCTGATATGGGCATGGCGCCGGGTGTGATGGCCCGCCTGGAGCGCGAAGGCCGCTCTATGCTGATCCCGGTGGAGGTTTTGAGCAAGCGCTCCCAGCTGAACGCAGGCACGCCTACCGCTGGCGGTAATCTTGTGGCGACAGATCTGCTGACCGGCAGTTTTATTGACAGCCTGGAAAACCAGCTGGCTCTCACCGGCCTGGGCATCACCACCTTGTCGGGTCTGGTGGGTAATGTGCAGATCCCCAAGAAAACCGGCTCTGCGCAAACCTACTGGCTCGCCGAAGATGATGAGGTGACGCCTTCCGGTGCGAGCGTAGGCCAGGTGGCATTGACGCCCAAGACCATCGGGGCGCTGACCGATTACAGCCGGCAGCTGATGCAGCAATCCAGCATGAGTGTGGAATCCTTTGTGCGCATGGATCTGATGCGTTCCTTGGCGCTGGGCATTGATCTGGCAGGCATCGCTGGTTCGGGTGCTTCCAACCAGCCGCGTGGTGTACTGAATCAAAGCGGCATCGGCAGCGTGCTGGGCGGTACCAATGGCGCCGCACCCAGCTGGGAAAACATCGTGCAGCTCGAAACTGAGGTGGCGGTGGATAACGCCGACATTGGCTCGCTGGGTTACCTCACCAACGCCAAGGTGCGTGGCAAGCTGAAAACCACCAAGGTTGATGATGGCTCCGGCATGTTTGTGTGGGATCGCATGAGCCCCAACACCCCGCTGAACGGTTACCGCGCAGCGGTCAGCAACCAGGTGCCGGGCAACCTGACCAAAGGCACTGGTACCGATCTGAGCGCCATTCTGTTTGGCAACTGGGCCGACCTGGTGATGGGCCTGTGGGGCGGCCTGGATCTGCTGGTGGATCCTTACACCGGGGCCGGCGCTGGCAAGATCCGCGTGGTGGCCTTCCAGTCGGTTGACTTCGCTCTGCGCCATGCTGAGTCGTTTGCCGCCATGAAAGACGCCATCACCGAGTAAGCCTCGGTACTTCCCTCCAAGGCCGCAGGGGCTCCCTGCGGCCTGATGACTGGTGAGCACATGAAAATCAAAGCACTACGCAATACCTCGGCATCCGGCAAGGATATCGAGAAGGGCAAAACCTACACCGCGCCCAAGGATCTGAGCGAGGCCGACGCCAAGTTACTGGTGCGTATTCGCAAGGCCGAGCTGGTTGAGCCGGAAGCGTCGGACGATACCGGCAAGACCAAAGGCAAGGGCGGCAAGGCTGCGGCCAAGACTGGCCCTGCAGCTGCCGGTGATCCTACGCTGGGCGACGTTGCCCCCGCGCCTGTAGAGCCTGCCCCACCAGAGACGTCACCCACCGAGTAACTTGCCATGCATATTCGACTGAGCCGCACAGCAGCGCCGGCTGTTGAGCCGGTCACCGAGGCAGAGGCAAAGGAACAGTGCCGGGTGCGGCATTCACAGGCTGACTTACGCTTGGCCCGGCTTATTACGTCAGCCCGTGAGCAGGCAGAAGGCCGCACGCGGCGGGCGCTGATTACCCAGCAGTGGGAGCAATCACAATGCCCTGGTGCGGCATGCAGCATTCCGCTGCAGCGCTGGCCCGTGCAAGAGGTGCTGTCAGTGCATGTTGATGGCGCTCTGCTGGACCCCAGCGCCTACCGCGTCAATACCGGGGAAGAGGCCAGCGTGACTGCCAAGTCCGGGCATTGGCCGGGCGAAGAGGTGGTGATCAGTTATCAGGCCGGCTATGGCGATGATCCCGGCGATGTGCCGGCCGGCCTGCGTGACTGGATGCTGGTTCACGTGGCTGACGCCTATGCCAACCCCAACGCGATTGTGATTGGCACTATCTCCGGGCGGATGACGTTCGTTGACGACTTGCTCAATCCATTTGTTGTGCCGAGGTAGCCATGCGCATTGGAGCGATAGATACCCCCGCCGACCTCTTGGAGCTAAGCCCTGATCTGCAGCCCGTCACCATCGACTGGCTGTGGGTTGGGATCCGCGCCAAGGAAGGCACCACCCCTGCACCGGCAGGCTTGCGCAGTAGCGCGCAAGTGACTGTGCGTGCCTGGTGGGATGAGCGATTGCTGCAGGGGCGTTACCTGCAAGCGGATGGGCGGTTGCTGCACATCGACAACGTGCGGGATCTGCTGGGTAGTCAGGTTGAGGTGCAGATTTCAGCCACTGAGCTGGTTGGTGCCCCGGCCATGTATACGCCGCAGGGTGGTACCGCCATAGCCTGCCGTGCGTTCTTGCAGTATGAGGCGCCGGTGCTTGGCGAGATCGGGCAGGTGGTGGATTACAAGACGCGGGCAGAGGTGGCGCTGATCGAGGTGGGCCGCCCGCAGCAAGGCGACACGCTGCAGGTTGGTGCACGGTCGTTTGTAGTAATTGATTACGCCGATGAAAGTGATGATGGCGTGATCCGTGGTCTGTGGCTGGAGGCGGTATGAGGCTTTCGCTTGATGTTAAGCAAATCAAGGAAGCCGAGGATGTGTTGCGTGGGTTGGGCCGTTCTGTTGACCCTGTGTTGCGTGGCACGCTGAACAGCACCGGCTCTTACGCCCGCACCAACGAATTTGGCCCGCCGCTGCGCAAATTGTTCAGGCGCAAGGGGCGGGTATCGCGCGGGTTGGCCCTCAAGCGTGCTGGCACAAAGCGTCATGAAGCACGAATCATTGCGGCGTCTTCCGGTGTGGAGGTGCCCGAGTACGCGCGCTGGGGTTACACCCCTATATCGCCAACTCGCGCGGTGGTGTGGGTGGCTGGCCTCAACGGGCACAAGGTGGCCGCAGGCTTTGTTAACCCGGCAGGGAGCAAGCGCGCGCCATTGCGCACGCGCAGTTCCCGCAAAGCCAAGGTAGCCAAGCTTGGAGGCGCGCAGCGCGACTACCGTTACAACACGGCGCGACCTGAGACAGCCCTGGGGCCGTCATTGGCTTACTGGTTTCAGAGCGTAGTGAGTCAGGGGGCGATCAAGCGAGTTAACGAATTCATGCTGGCTGAGTTCGACCGCCGGCTGAATGCCGAGATAAACAAAGGGGCAAGCGATGACGCGTGGCGCAGACCTTACTGATGCGCTTGAGCAATGCCTGCAGGGCATCTCTCAGGCAAACGGCTACCACACGAACATTCAGCACGTGTATGCCGATGGCAACGGCAAGCCAGACAAGGCCCCACTGCCTTGCCTGCTTTTTGAGCTGGGCACCGACCTCACGCAGGAGCGCAAAGGCAAGACTGCCAAGCGGGTGGTGCAGTACCGGATTGAAGCCTTCTTCTCGCGCTCAGCAACGGTGCGCGATGTGCAGCTGTGCCATCACGACATTCTGAAGGCCTTGGGCTACGACCAGCTGGTGCCGCGCAAACAGTTTGGCTTGGCCGCCATTCAGGATGAACAAACCGAATACAGCCCCGCGCAGGAAGGCAGCACCCTCAAGGGGCTGGTGTGCGAAATAGCTGTGAACTACGTGGAGAACTACTAGCCCCACGTGCCCCGCCATAAACCCCGCAAAGCGAGACCCCGCATGACAAAGATCAATGTAAAGCAGCCGTTCAACTTCACCTGTGGCGGCGTCACCAAGCATTACAAGGTCGGTGAGCAAGACGTACCTCAGCCGGTAGCAGATCACGCTGCAAAGCAGGGCTTTGATAAGCCCAAGGCAGCAGCAAAGCCAAAGGCAGAACCCGCGTTGGTAGCCGCTGACAAAGCAACCAAGTAACCATAGCTCAGGAGTAACACCGCAATGGCACAAATCGACCGTTCGTTTATTGGCGAGGGTATCCCGTATGCCCGCGCCTATGGCTCGCAGGATCCGCTGATTGATATCGGCAACTGTGATGCCTTCAATCTTGGCTTTGCCACCAATCGCGTAACCTTGCCCAACTACCGGGGCGGCGGAGGTAATCGCAACGTCAATGAAAAGGTGACTGACGTTACCGCCACCATCGGCTTGTTCGACCTGACTGCCACCAACCTGGCGCGCGTTACCCGCTCTTCCATTCAGGCTGTCGCCGCCGGCGAAGTGGTGGCAGAGCCAGTGGCGTGTGCTGGCGTGGAGGGGGAGCTTATCCCCTTTAAGCACCTGCCCGATCTGAGCGCGCCGGTCACCATAGTGACGGCGGCGGATGAAGCCCTGGCGGCTGGCACCGACTACTTGCTTACCCCGCATGGTGTGATCGTCACTGGCAGCACGGCCATCACCTCGGCTGGCATCAAAGCCACCTACACCAAGCTGGCGGCCAGCGCGGTGCAGATTCTCAATGGCAGCCAGGTGGAGCTGGAGATGTTCATTGCCGGCCTCAACGATGCACAAAGCGGCGAGCCCTACGCGCTGCGCTTGCGCCGCGTGAAGTTTGGCATGCTCAGCGAGCTGCCAGTGCTGGGGCAAGAGTACTTGAAGCTGGAAGGCCCGGCAGAGCTGCTGGCCGATCCGCTGGTGCTGAGTAACGACATTTCCAAGTTCTGCCAGATGGATTTGGTGACCAAGGCGGCTTAAACCCAGGCCATCATTAGGCTATGCTTCTCCCTGACTTGATCAGGGAGGAGCAATCATGAAATCAATAGGGCTCTTAGTGGTTTTGGCGGCAACGCTCTGGGGCACCAGTGCTTTGGCTCAGGTATACCGTTGCGCGGGGCCGGATGGTTCTACAGTATTCAGCCAGCAAGCGTGCCATGATGGCGGCGCGGGAGAGCCGGTGAACGCTACCAATCGCCCGCCAAGCGGGGACTCAGATTACATACCTTGGGGTGATGTTAGCGCGTTGCCGGATAGGCAGGAGCGCTCATCGTCGCGAGTTAATGTCGTTGGTGGTGGCTTCAAGTGCAGTGATTTGTCGGCACAGGAAATACGCACCGCCACCGTTCAGGAGCGGGCATTGATTGGCATGAATACTAAGCAGCTACAGGCCGCTCTTGGATCGCCATTGACCATTAATGATAGTTCCTATGGTAATGATCAGTGGGTTTACCCTGGTCGACTGTATATCTATGTGAACAAGCAAGGATGCGTGGAGTCGTGGAACTGACTTCCGAAAGCTTTGAACCCACCCCGCATTTGCGGGGTTTTTTTTGCCCGGAGAAAACCTATGGCAGGCATCAAAGACCGCCTGATTCAATTCATCCTTCGCGGCAAAAACGATCTGTCCGCGCCGGCTGACGAAGCGGCAGCATCGCTGGATGCAGTCAAGAAAAGCGGCAAGGGTCTGCGCGATGAGCTAGAGAAAGCCAAAACCGCGCAAGGCTTGGCGCTGGCTCTGAGCAATACCACCAGCCAGGCCGAGCGTGTGCGGGTAACCCTTGAGCGCACAGAGAAACGCGCGGCAGAGTTGCGCGACGAGCTCTCGGCCAGCCCTGGCAGCAAAGGGCTGGAAGTAGCACTGCAGGCGGCCGAGAAGGAAGCTGCCGGCGCTGCTCGTCAGCTGGATAAGCTGACGGCAGATCTGCGGGACGTTGAGAAGGCGGCCAAGGACGCGGGAGTAGATACCGACAACCTGGCTGACGAAGAGCGCCGCCTGGCTTTAGAGGTAGACAAGGCCAAGCGGGCCGTTAGCGATAATACAACCGAGCTCCGCCAGTTGGAACGGCAGCAGCGCGCCGCTGCCAAGGCGGCTGAGGAGCATCGCGGGCGCGTCGACAGTGTGCGCTCTGCCATGTCCTCCGGTGCAAAGCAGGTGCTGGCCTTCGCCGCCGCTTATATCTCGCTCAATGCTGCCTTTGGTGTGGTGCAGCGCGGCCTGAACCTGGTGCGCGACGGCATCTACTCGATGCTTGCTACTGGCGACCAGTTTGAAGGCATGCAGACCCAGCTTACCGCGCTGATGGGCTCCATTGAGGGAGGCGAGAAAGCTACCGAGTGGATCAAGCAGTTCACCCGTGACACGCCCCTGCAGCTGGAGGATGTGACCCAAGCGTTCACACTGCTCAAAGCGTTTGGTCTTGACCCGATGGATGGCACGCTGCAGGCCATTACCGACCAGTCCGAGAAACTGGGCGGCGGTATGGAGAAGCTGACCGGCATCAGCTCGGCACTCGGCAAGGCATGGGCCAAGCAGAAGCTGCAGGGTGAAGAGATTCTGCAGCTGGTTGAGCGTGGCGTGCCGGTGTGGGATCTGCTAGAGAAGGTGACGGGCAAGAATACCGAGCAGCTGCAAAAGCTCAGCAGCGCCGGGAAGCTAGGCCGCGATGTTATCAGTGACCTGATCAAAGAGATTGGCAACGCAGCGGAAGGCTCGGCTGCTGCCAACATGACCCGCCTGACTGGCATCGTCAGTAACCTGAAAGATGTGGCAGTAGACTTTATGAATCGCATCGCCAAAAGCGGTGCGATGGAATACGTCAAGGATCAGCTGCGGGCGGTGGCTGATACGCTGGATGAAATGGACAAGGATGGCCGGCTGGACAAGCTGGCCCAATCTCTAAGTACTGCCTTTGTGCAGGGTGCTGAGAAGGTCAGGGAGTTTATTACCGAGCTGGTTCGGATTGACTTCAAGTCGTTGACCGACGACTCCACGGGGTTTCTGAACAACTTTGGCGCTGCTATCGACGATGCGGCTTTGCGGGTCAAGCTGTTCATCGCGCCGTTCCGCACCTTCTTCAACGGCTTGACCTCTGCGTTTGCGGTAGTAGGCGCTGCCGGTGCCAAGTTTGCCGAGCGCCAACTGAGCTTCTTCCAGCGGATTGCTGATGCGATACCGGCCATGCTGGGTGGCGACAAGATACGCGCCAAGCTGGATGAGACTCAAGCGGGCTTGCAGGCAATGTCAGCCGCGATGCTGGCTCAGGTAGAGCAGGATGGCCAAGACATTCGCAATGCCTGGGATACCAATGCTGACCACGCGGTCCGTGCCGAGCAGAAAGCGCAGTCCGAGCGGGTCGAAGTGGCCAAGGCGGCTACCGATCAGCAGCGCATGATGAATCAGGCGTTGGTCGATGAGATGATCATCGGCCACCAGGTGGTAAAGAACGCAGCGATTGAGGCCGCAAACACCGGTGTCAAAGCAATAGCCAGCTTCGCCGAAGCCCAAAAGCTGATCGATACCGCCAGCACCGTTGCCCAGCTGGAAGGCCTGCGCACCGCTATGCGCCGCGCATACCAGGAAGGGGCGATCACCCAGCAGGAATACGCAGCCGGCCTTGGCATTGTTGCCGACAAGCTGGAAGCCATCGGAGGCGAATCCGCCAACACAGCCAAATCACTCTCTGATGTGATCGCCGAACTGGAAGACTTCGCCGGCGTACAAAAGGCCATTGGCAACGCCAAAACCGATGTTGATATCAGTAAGCTGCGCTCTGCCATCACCAAACTGTATGAGGATGGCAAGCTCACCGTTGACGAGTACACCAAGGCCGTCGCGGATCTGGATAAGCAGCAGGCCAAGCTGACCCAATCCACCGGCGACCAGGCAGACGCGCAGAGCAATCTTGAGAAACAACTGCAGCGCGTGAGTGACGCCCTGGCCACGCAGGCCGAGGCCGAGGCGGCAGCCGCAGCAGCGCGAGAAGAACAGCAAGCCGTCTTCCGCGACGCCTTCAGCACCTTCTTTGACGACGTGATGACCGCCGCCCGGTCGCCCTTGGCCGAGCTGAGCAGTAAGGCGCTGGAGGCGTTCGATTCGCTCAAGGGCATCAGCAGCGTTGATATCGATCTGGACACCAGCAGCCTGGAAGGTACGGCGGCATCGCTCGCCCTGGTGAATGAGAAGGTGGGCGAGCTGCAGGCCGGGCTCGATGACCAGTTCCGTGGGCCATTCGCGCGCTGGGCAGATGAAACGCTGTTCGCCAGCCGTCAGCTGCAAAAGCGCTTTCTTGAGCAGACCGCCGCGCTGCAAACCCTGATGCAGGGGTATGACGCCGGCACCCAGACCTTGGTTGACTTCACGCGCGAAGCCAAGCAGGCCCGGCAGGATCTCGATCTGCTGGAAGATGCCGAGCTGCAGCAGCTGGATGCGGCCATTGCCAGCGCATCCCAGCGCATGCAGGAGCTGGGCAACAACAGCCGCACCACGCTGGATGGTCTGCGCGATGAGCTGGACCGGCTACAGGGCAACACCGAGGCCATTGAGAAACGCCGGCTCGAAAGCCGCCAGCGCGAGCTGCAAGCACAAATGGCCGAGGCCCGCGCAGCTGGCAATGATGAGGCGCTGCGCAACCTCGGGGAAGCCATGAGCGTATTGCAGGCCATCAACAACGAGACGCGCCGCGCCCAGCGCGAGCAGCCAGCGGCGGCGGCCCCACCGGGCGGTACCGCGCCTGCTGCGCAGCAGTCTGCCCAGCCCAGCCGGGTGATCCGGCTGGAGTCGGCGCGCGGCAGCGCGGTGGATGTGGCAGTGGGCGAAGGGCAGGAAGATGCGCTCCTGGGCATTCTTGAGCAAGCTGGATTGAGGACTGTGTAATGCCTTTGACACTCGCAGGCATCGACCTGGCGGCAGATCCGGCGCTGGCCGGCGAACAGATGGAATGGGTGGACGAGTACGAATGGGACGCCATCGAGCAAAGCCAGGAGCGCGGCCTTACCGGCTCGCTGATGATTCAGCAGGGCGTGAAGCTATACGGCCGGCCCATCACCCTGCAGAGCAACGGCGGCGCCTGGTTCAACCTGGCTACCGTGCGCGCGCTGGAGGCGCTGCGGGATCAGCTGGGCACTATCATGCTGCTGACCCTGCCGCGTGGCGATCAGCACTACGTAGCCTGGAACCGGGCAGACGGGCCACCGCTCAAGGCCACGCAAGTGTTCAGGGAGCTGGACCCTGAGGCCACTGATTATGAGCTGACCCTGCGGCTGATCACCGTGGCGCCACCACCTGAGCCAGACCCAGAGCCCTGAACAACATGACCCAGAAGCCCGCCGCGTGCGGGCTTTTTTATGCCCGGAGAAAAGCATGACCATCAACGTCGATGACGTAAAAATCCTCAAATCCCAGCGCCTGACTGATGAAGACGATGGCGGCGGGCGCGCCACCGGCGAAGCTGTTGTAGATGGCGAGGTGAACAACCTATTCTCTGATATCAGCCGACTGGATCGCACCCTGGGCCGCATCGCGCTGCGTAAGGTGTTTGCCGGCGTGCTGACCGAGAATGCAGACCCATACCTGGGCGCGCACTCCATTGTCACGCAGGCCCCGGCTGACCCGCGTGTGGCTGTGTTGCTGTTCAACTCCGGCAGCCAGACCGATGTGCGTTCTGATGCCCGCTCGGTCATTGAGGGCTATGTGGTGCCGTCGACAGTTGCGCAGTTTGAGCTGCTGGGTGACCAGTTCGCTGGCCAGCGTGCCATCACCGGCATTCAGCGCGTAGAGGCACGGGTGCCCGAGGTGGGCGATGTGTTCCAGTTGGTTGCGGGTGCCAGCAGCCAGTATGTGCGCGTGCAAGCGCTGGAGCCCACGCTGGAAGAGTTTATCTATGACTACGGCAACGGCAACTTTGTAAACTTCACCCGTCGCCGCCTGGCCATTACCATCAGCGCGCCGCTGTCTGCCAAATTTCCGGGCGGGCAAGCGGTGCCTGCCGGCACCACGGCCAAGAACCTGGCCGGGGAAGATAAAGCCCTGGTGCTGGCCACCCAAGTAGCAGACTCGGCCCGTTACTACGGCATCAGTGCGTTGGCGGCAGACATCACCGCAGGTGACCTGAGCATTGATGTAGCCTCGGTCTACTCTCAACTGGTACCCAGTGCCGTAAAAGAGAGCGCCCTGGTCAACCAGATCGGCGGGGCCCGCAAGCGCTTCATCGTGCCGGCCAGCCCCAACAGCCGCACCATCAACTTGACGTTTGCGCAGGTGGTGGCCGGCCAGAGCCGCAGCTTCATCACCCACGGCGCAGCCCTGGGTAGTCTGTCGCTCAGCATCAACGGCGGCGTATATGCCGATGAAGGCCAAGGCGAGCTCACCTGGCGCAGCGGCACCAACAGCTTCACCCGCATTACCATCGATTACGAAACCGGCGAGCTCAACGCCTACCGGGCCAGCACCTTCACTGGCAGCGCAAGCCTGACCTATCAGCCCGCTGCGGCGGTCACTGGCCAGTCGATCACGGGTGAAATTGAAATCACCCTGGCAAGCCGTGGCTTTGCGTACACACTCAACCTGGCAGATGCCAAGCCGCGCCCCGGTACGCTGTCTGTCAGCTTCATGGCGCTGGGTAAGTGGTATGAGCTGCTCGACCTGGGCAACGGCGAGCTGAGCGGCGAGGGCAGTGGCACGGTAGATTTTGCTACCGGCGCCGTAAGCATCAGCCTCAACGCGCTGCCGGATGTGAACACCAGTCTCATTTACACCTATGTGGGCCAGGATGACGACAACCTGCAGACGCACGTGGGTAGCGGTGGCGCACCCATCATCCGCATAGCGCATCAGCTGCCGTTCGACGGGATCGAGGCCGGTAGTGTTGTTGCCACGGTGATGCAGGGCGGCGGGAGCAAAACCCTGACCGATAACGGCGACGGCACTCTGAGCGGTGATGCCGGCACCGGCACCATTGCCTATGCCAACGGCATGATCAGCCTGGTGCTGAACAGCACGCCAGACCAGGGCAGCGCAATCGTGTTCGACTTCGAGCGGGCAGACGTTGATATTGACGTACCCCTGACCGGCAGCCCGGACGGCGGCGGCATCATCACCGGCACCATTCCCGGCGCGCCGCTGCAGCCTGGCTCTGTGCAAGTGCGCTGGCAATCCAGCCAGGATGAAAAAGTGCCAGCGGGAGAGGGCACCTTTGTTGGCACCACCCAGGTGGACTACGAAGCAAACGACGACGGCGCCGGCAACTGGGTTGGCTTCACTGGCAGCATCAACTACAGCACCGGCGCGTTCAGCCTCAAGGTAGAGCAGCAGTACGACTACACCGAGTTTTACACGGCATACAAAGAGGGCACCTTTACCCGGCCGGACCGCGTGCCCTACATGGCCAGCATCGTTCAGCCACGGCAAGAGATATTCGGCGGCACGCTGATGGTGCGCGCGCAGGAATCCGGCGCGACCTTTGAGGCGCAAACCGACAGCGTGGCAGCGCCCGGCCTGCAATGGGATCTGCTGCCAGCGGTGGGTGACCCCATTGTGCCCGGCAGCTTGATACTGCAATGGGGTGCAGAGACCTACGTGGACCGCTCCGGCATTCTGTTTCGCGGGCTCAGCACCACCACAAACGCCGGCACAGCCGTGGGCACAGTGGATTACGCCAGCGGCGTGGCCACGCTCACCAGCTACCCGGCCGGCCAGAGTGGCGCGGTAACCCGCGTGGCCTGCCTCACCGCGCGGGCCGGCTTCAGCACCACTGATGCCGTATTTCGCACACCAGGTGCCCCGCTGCGGCCGGCAAGCGTGCAGGTGACGGTGGTTCGGGCAGATACAGCGGAGATCATCACCGCTACCGCAGCCCTCAATGGCGACATAAACGAGGGCATTGTGCGCGGCACTGTTGATAGCCAAACCGGCATTGTGCGCTTGCGCTTCACCACAGACCCTGGCGACGAAACCGGCGCCAGTGACGTGCCGGTGATTGCGAGCCTGCTGAAGTACAACGCCGTAGTGCAAACCAGCTTGCCCATGTCCGCAGAGCTGCTGGGCCTCGACCCTGTGCGCCTGCCGGCGGATGGTCGCGTGCCCATCTACCGCGATGGCGACGTGCTGGTGATTCAGCACACTGCAGAGGCCGAGGCCACCCCAGTGGCTGGCGATACGGTGCAGCTGCCGCGCATCTACCAGGCGGCCATTGAGGTGTTCGACGCTAGCGGCGTGGCCCTGCGCCCCGATCAGTACACCACTGACCGCGAGCTGGGCACCCTGAAATGGGCAGATCCGCTGCTGCTGGAAGACGCCGAAGGCAACCCGCTGACGGGGCCCCTGGTAATCCGTGACCGCATAGAGCACATGACCGTATGTACCGAGGTGCAAATCACCGGCGCCCTGGGCATCGGCTCGCCCGTGCCTTGGGATATGCCAGCGGGTGAAACGGTCGTCAGCAGCGCTGTGACCTGGGGCGACCTGCAAGCGCGGGTATACAACTGGTTCACCCAGCAAACCTGGAACACCGGCGCGCCCAACTGGACCGACACCCAGCAGGGCAACAGCACCACTGCGCAGTTCAACCTGCTGAACTACCCGGTCGAGATCACCAACATCGGCTCGATCAGCGGCAAGTGGGCAATCATCTTCACCGGCTCCACCACCTTCAACGTGGTTGAAGAGAAGCTGGGCGTGCTCACCACTGGCAGCACCGGCAGTGATTGCGCGCCCATCAACCCAGCTACCGGCTCGCCTTACTTTGTTATCCGCGCGGCGGGCTGGGGTACTGGCTGGGCCGCTGGCAACGCCGTGCGCTTCAACACAGATGCATGCCTGGGGCCGATGTGGGTGGTGCGCACTGTGATTAGCGGACAAGGCACGGTCGAGGATGACCAGTTCAAACTTCAGATTCGTGGGGATGCTGACTGATGAGTGAAGATAATCTGCTGGGTGGCGTGCTACAGGCGCAGGTGCGGGTGGAGAGCTTGCCCGCAGCGCGCCAGATTGTCGCGGTAGAGCGTCAGCTGGATGGGACTTGGCGGGTTTGTGGTAACGCGCAAAGTGGTGTGGATGGTCTGGCGGATCTCACTATTTTGGCTCAGTCAACGTCTGACATCTATGCTCTGGCTGTCGATGACTGGGGCCAGCCATGGGAATCGGATTTGGTTGTTGCCGTGGGTGGCCTGGTGCGTCCGACTAACTTTACAGGTTGGTTGTACCGTGTCACTCAATCCGGCACTTTGCCTACAGCTGAGCCCGAATGGTGGAATAGTTCGTCTATGGGGCCGCAACCGGTCGGGGATGCGGCTCTTGAGGCGGAGCGCTACTACCAGCCGATTGCGCATGGCCCGCTGCCAATCGAGCTATCTACTGGTTTGACGTATCGGTACTGGCGCGTTGCTTTCCAAAGCACCAGGGATGCGGGAAGTTTTAAAGCCGCTATCGCAGAAATCGAGTTCAAGCTGACCGGAAAAGTTGTAGGTGGGAGCGCATTTTCATCAAGCGACCTTGGTGACGGATATGAGGCGTCGGTTGCTTTTGATGGGCTAGCATCTACGTCCTGGACCTGCGCCTCGGGATCGGCTTTACCCCAATGGGTAGGATTTATGTTTGACGACAGTGTTGACGTGAGTGAAGTTTCGTTGCGTGCTGGCGACAATGCAATAAGGGCGAACCGAGCGCCGGCTGCCTTTGTTGTGGAGTGCTCTTCGGACGGAATTACCTGGGTAGAGAGAGCAACCTTTTCTGAGGAGCCAGCGTGGGGTGTGAGCGAGAGCCGAACTTGGATGCTCAACTAGAAAAGCTAAGGTGCCGCGATGCTAGCTGTATTCGAATTAGGGGGAGGAGGTAGAAGTGCTCCGTATGTGCCTGAGTTGGCGGCATATTTTGATTTTATACAGGGCACTCGTCATGTATCGCCACCGCAGTTGGTCGTGTCGTCATCCTGCGCCTGGTCTCGTCCATCATTGCAGCGCGCCTGCCTTGCCGGCGTCGATTGGGGCACGCCCGCCACCCACGACACAGACCGCAAAGCAGCATGGGGCGCCGCCGCAGCTGCAGATCTGCAACGTGGTGGCGTCTGGTCGGGCGTCCCGGCCAAGGATGGCGTGCAGGGCGTCGGTTGGGATCAGGTCGCCGCCCAGGGCGAGAACGCGGCTTCGGCCTGGGGTGATCTACCTGCGAAGGACCAAGGCGCGGCGCCGGGGTGGGATCAGAGCATTCAGCCTGCCGAGGTGCACGTGCGTTTGGTTTATCGCCCCCGTGTGCCAGAGAAGGATCAGGGGCTGGCGGGCCGCTTTCAGCGTAGCAACGAATACCGGCCGCGCGTGGTGGAGCAGCAGAGCGACCAGCTTTACGCCCCACAACAGCAACCCCTGGCATTCGTGTTTGAAGGTGGGTTGTACACGCCGCGCACTAGCGGGGCGGTGTTCTTCTCCTTCGCCTTGCCGGCGGTAAAAGCAGGCCAGATCGCGCCGGTGGATGCGGGCACAAGCTTGCCGATCCGCCCGGCCCGACAGCTGAACCTGTTCCGCAGCTTGCTATGGGGTAGAGCCACCCCGCTGGACCCGGTGCCAACCGGCATCGAGTACCCAGACTATGAAGGCCCCATCACCATCATCACCCCGCCGGCCGAGCCGGATATTCTGGAGACCTACATGATCGCCAACAGCGTCAGCGTTGTGGTGCTGCCTGCCCGCGTACCGCTGGATGCAACGGGCATTCGCATCGGGCGCGATATCGACAGCTTTGCCTGGACGCTCACCGCGCAGCTGTTTGGCCGCACATCGCTCAACCAGGTGCGGCCAGATGCAGCCGGCCCCAAGGAAGTAGAGGTGACCATCAACGGCCACACCTGGGTATTCCTCATCGAGCGTTACAGCGGCACCGGCAAGCTGGCAGACGAACGCTACACCCTCACCGGTGTAAGCCGCACCCAGCTGCTAGCCGCGCCCTACGCGCCGGCCCGCAGCAAGGTGAACACGGCAGATATCAATGCCGAGCTGGCGGCCAGCAATGAGCTGATCAACACCGGCTTTACCCTCGAATGGGACACCTGGACGCTAGGCCCGCCAGACTGGACTATGCCGGCCGGCGCTTATAGTTATCAGGGCCAAACGCCAATGCAAGTGATCGCCGCGCTGGCCGAGACCGCCGGCGGCGTCGTCAGCCCCGCGATGGCCAGCGATGAACTGAGCATTTTGCCGCGCTATCGCGAACCGGTCTGGCAGTGGTCCAGCGCAATCATGGATCGCATCATCCCGGCGGCCATCATCAGCGACTGGGGCAGTGAGTGGCAGCCGCAGCCGGAGTGGAACAGCTGCTATGTAAGCGGTACCAACTACGGCGTATCTGTCGACGTGCGCCGCGCCGGTACCGCCGGCGACAATCCCGCCCCGGATGTATTCACGGATTGGATGACCGGTACCGACCCGGCCCGCAGCCGAGGAATTGCTGAACTGTGCAAAGGCGGCAACCAGGAGATAGTCACCCTGAACCTGCCGCTGTTCCCAGCAGAGACTGCGCCCGGCCTGGTAACGCCCGCGCAGCTGTGTGAGGTACGCGACGTCGAGGAAACCTGGCGCGGCCTCTGCCTGAGCACAGAGATCACCGCAGAGGGCGTGGGCGCAAGCCGAGTTAAACAAACGCTGCGGTTAGAGCGGCATCACCGGGAGGGCGCGTAATGGCAACGGTCAATCCCTGGAAGCGCTTCATTGGCCTGCTGCCCGGCGGTGCCCGCACAGTCGGCACCGTCGCCAGCATCAACACCAGCGCCGGCACCACAACACTCACCCTGCGCAACGGAGTGGCCGTGGTGGTGCAGGGCACCAGTGTGGGCGTAGGGCAAAAGGCGTTCGTGTCAGACGGCCAGATCACCGGCCAGGCACCGAGCCTGCCGCAGTATGACGTGGAGGTGTAGAGGGTGCTTTAACGCCGGCTTTAGCCGTGTCGCTCTTCGAGCCTGTCAATCATGGCGTCGCTCTCTACCAGTTCACCACGCATGACTTTAACGGTTTTGGGGGCATCAACACCCAGCTGGCAGCGGTTTGATTCGGCGTCAACGATGACGATGCTGATGTCGTCTCCAATGTTGATTGCTTCGCCCAGGCTGCAGGTTATTAAAAGCATATTGAGATTCCTTCTCGTGTGCTGTGCTGATGTTTTGTGCACGCAAAATACTGCAGTGCCTGTTTTGCGCTGTCTGTAACTGCTGGTTAAAAGTGCTGTTCATTTCACACAACCGCCTGCTGGCGGTTTTTTTGTGCCTGGAGAAACCATGAATTTATCGACGGTACGCGCCGTGGCCATCGCCCCGGCGTTTGCGTTGTTGCCTGCGCGCATGAAAAGCCTTGAGGCAGAGCTGATGCTGCTGGCCATCGGGCTGCAAGAATCCCGCTTCATTTATCGCCGGCAGATTCGCGGCCCCGCGCGCGGCTTCTGGCAGTTTGAGCAGGGCTCTCAAGCGAGTCGGGGCGGCGTGTGGGGCGTATTCCTTCATCACGCCAGCCGCGACCACCTGCGGCGACTGTGCGACGCGCGCGGGGTAGCGTTCAATCCCGCCGATATCTACGCCCGGCTAGAGCATGACGACGTACTTGCCGCCGGCGTGGCCCGGCTAATGCTCTGGACCGATCCCCGCCCGTTGCCCGCGCTCGGTGAGGTGCAGGAGGCGTGGGATTGTTACAACGGCATCTGGCGTCCGGGCAAGCCCCATCCGGAGACGTGGCCGGAGCTGTACGCGCAAGCGCTGGAGGTGATGCGTGCTGACTAAATACAAATGGCTGCTGCAGATCGGCGCAGCGCTGGCTTTGATCGCAGCGCTGGTGGGTGGCGGCTTTGCTGCCGGCTGGCAATGGCAAGCAGCAAACGGGGCGGCGGCACTGGCGGAAGCGGAAAGCTTGCACGCGGCCACGCTGGGCGAAATCAGCCGCGCTGCTGCCGGCCAGCTGCAACGCCAACAACAACGGGCCAATGAGCTGCAGCAGCAGCTCGGCGAGCTGGACAACAAACACTACGCGGAGATGACCGATGTTCAACAAGACAATGCCCAGCTTGCTGCTGACCTCGCTACTGCTGAGCAGCGGCTGTCAGTCCGTCTCGCCAGCCCTGCAGCCGGTACCGGTAGAGTGCCCACCGGTAACGCCGCCACCGGCTTGGATGATGGAGCCGGAGCCCGAGCAGACATACACCCAGCAACTGCGGCAGGCCTTGTCAGAGTGACGGCCAGGGCGGATGAGTGCCGTGCGCGGCTAACCGGGCTGCAGGGCTGGGCGGATGCTGTTTCAGCAAGCCAGTGGCCGCGCTAGGCTAGCAAGGGCAGGGCAATGTCCTGTATTAGAAGCCACAGCTGCAGCATGTTATTGAGCAGTTCCAGTAGTTCGTTTGCGTGTTTCAACCGCGTCATTGGGTTGTTCCTCTTCAGTATATGTCTTCGCATCTGGGCAAGCCTGATGCTCTCCGCAAGCGCTGGCATGCTTAGGCATATACTGGGGCGGTCGAAATGGGTGCTATCGGGGCGCTTTCCGATTTAGTCTGTTTGCTGGTTCTGATCGCGGATGGCGCTAGCCAAATGGCATGTAGATAGGCACACCCGCCGCGCGGGCGGCGGCAATCAGCGCGATGCACTCGCCGTGGCCTGGGAAGGCCACCAGCCCATCAGGAAGGTCTTTCAGCATCTGTCTTGCTCGCATCTGCTCCGGGTAGCGAGTGTTCTTTGTGCCGCCTAGCTGGTACCCGGTCAGTGTCTGACCGCAGTTAATAGCCCATTCCCTGGCCCACCGGTCCGCGCCCGTTGGGCCGTCCCCCTGAATAATTTCCCTGATCGATCTATGCGTGTGGATATGATCCAGCACGCGGTAGACCGCCCGCCTGTCATTGAAATTCCTTCCCCCGCAAACGATGATTCGCACGGCCATAGGGTCACCTGTAACTGGTTATGCATACAGTGTATTTGTGGCAAGTTAAAATTGAAAGTGCGTGTCCGTACGTGTTCGTTCAATATAGATGCGGTGGTATAACCAGCCATTTCCAGCGGCGGGAAAAGCGGGTATTAGAGCGGGTATCATTGGGCTGAAAATTTTAATTAACCAAATTAAATCAAATAGATAACGTGCAAAGAAAGATCGTCCATGTCGATTGCGATTGCTTCTACGCCGCCATAGAGATGCGCGATGACCCGCGCCTGCGTGGTCGCCCGCTGGCCGTGGGCGGTGACCCGGGCAAGCGCGGGGTCATATCCACCTGCAATTACGAAGCCCGCGCCTACGGCGTGCATTCGGCCATGGCGTCGGCTTACGCCAAGCGCCTCTGCCCGGATCTGTTGATAGTGCCGGGGCGCATGTCAGTCTACCGTGAGGTGTCCGCTGCGATTCAGGCGATCTTTGCCGATTACACCGAACTGATTCAGCCGCTATCGCTGGACGAAGCCTATCTGGACGTGACTGACAGCCAGGCCTGCCGCGGCAGCGCCACCCTGATCGCCAAGGAAATCCGCCAGCGGGTGCAGGCCTCACAGGGCATTACCGTTTCCGCCGGCGTGGCGCCCAACAAGTTTCTCGCCAAGATCGCCAGCGACTGGAACAAGCCGGATGGGCTAAAGGTGATACTGCCCCATGAGGTGGAAGCTTTTGTGCATGATTTGCCGGTAACCAAGCTGCACGGCGTGGGCAAGGTGACGGCGGAGCGGCTCAAGCGCGTGGGTGTGGATGTGTGCAGTGAGCTGCTGCCCTGGCGCAAGCAGGATCTGGCGCGTGAATTCGGCAGTTTTGGCGAGCGCTTGTGGCAACTGGCGCGCGGTATCGATGACCGACCGGTGGTAGTAGAAAGCCGGCGCCAGTCGGTCAGTGTGGAAAATACCTACGAGCACGATTTACCCGACCTTGCTGCTTGCCTGGCTGCCTTGCCGCCATTGCTCGACAAACTGGCCGAACGACTCGGGCGGCTGGATAGCGTCTACCGGGTTAGCAAGCCCTTTATCAAGCTCAAGTTCCACGACTTCACGCAGACCACCCTGGAGCAGGCGGGCGCCCCGGTTACGCCCGAAGGCTACGCGGAACTTTGCACCCAGGCCTACGCACGTGGCGGCCGTGCGGTACGACTGATAGGTGTGGGCGTGCGGCTAGACAACGCGCACTCGCCCATGGGTGAGCAGTTGGCGCTGTTTTAGCTGTTGCTCTGCTGGCGGGCACAGGCAGGGCACAGATGGTTGTCGCCGTGCGGTTGCCAGCCCAGCTCGGCAATGCGCGCCACGGCTTTCAGCGTGCGTGCCGGCAGGTCGTCCCGTTCGGCGGCGAGAAACTCGAAGGCCTGCTCGCGTGCGCACTGATCACAGGTAATCGACCAGCCCAGCACCGCTTGACCACGCAGGTCAGGGCCTTTGGCAGTGGCGGTCCACTGGCCGGGCGGATTGATCAGATAGCGAACCTTCTCCACATTCAGGCGTAGCGGTAAATCACGACTACCCTTAACAGTGCAGATCAGCAGATCGCCGGGTTGTACGCCACCGCCTTGCCCTGTCACCTGATAGAGCCCGGCGCCCAGAGTGCGGCACTCGACCAGGGTGTGTGAGGGGTTGAAGGCGGTACGTCTGAAGTCGTGTTCGGCCATGGCTGGGGTCCGCGTTGCTAAAGCCGCGCATGATAACACCAGTGTGGGGCGGCATATCACCCGGATCACTGATGGTCGGCCTGCGGCGCTCGGGTGTCTTATGATGCCTAGGAGCCTTTCGCACTTAACGCTGTCCTACTGCGGAAAAGCCGTATTGGGTCATTTTCTGCGCTCTTTTTCGTTGAATAGACTGACTATTCGCCTCAAAAGACCACAAAAACTGCCTCCAATCGGACTTCCCCTCGCTACGGACGGTTAAGTCCGACAGGCTCCCAGGTTGAACTGTCATCCATTGAGACACAAAGAGGATATTCCATGAGCGTCAAGCAACTGTTCGACATGACCGGCAAGGTCGCCCTGATCACTGGCGGCACCAAGGGCCTGGGCCTGCAGATGGCTGAAGCTTTCGGCGAGCAGGGTGCCAAGGTATTCATCAGTGCGCGTAATGCCGCAGAGATCGACGCTGTGGTCGCCGAGCTGAAGTCACAGGGTATCGAGGCTGCCGGTGTGGCCTGTGATCTGGGCAAGCTGGATACCAACCCGGTCAAGACGCTGGTGGACGCTGCCGAGGCGGCTTTCGGTACCGTCGACGTACTGGTTAACAACGCCGGTACCACTTGGGGTCAGCCCGCTGAAGAGCACAGCTATGAAGGCTGGCAGAAAGTGATGACCCTAAACGTGGATGTCTGCTTTCTGGTGGCACAGGAAGTGGCGCGCCGCTTCATGATTCCGCGCCAGTCCGGCAAGATCATCAATATTGCCTCCATTGCCGGCTTCAAGGGCAACCGCGCCAACTCCGGCATTCACACCGTGGCCTACAACACCTCCAAGGCAGCTGCCATCAACTTGACGCGCGCGCTGGCTGGCGAGTGGGGCCCGTACAACATCAACGTCAATGCCATCTGCCCGGGTTACTTCCCGACCAAAATGGCCAAGGGCTTGGAGAAAGTCACCGAGCTGATCAAGCAGGGCACGCCGCTGGGTCGTATTGGTGGTGAAGAAGATATCAAGGGAGCGGCTGTCTTCCTGGCTAGCGAGGCCTCACGCCACGTCAGCGGCCAGGCACTGGCAGTGGATGGCGGCAACTCCGTCGTCTGAAGCAAGTGGGGCAGCGCGAGGCTGCCCACACTAGTACAGGCCGTTGGCCAACTGGCTGGCGGTCTGCTGGACCTGGGTCTGGTGATCCCGTTCCACTGTTTCCATCAGGCGTTGATGCAGCTTGCGTTCGGCGGCGCTCAGCTGTTTCCAGCCGGCGTGGGTGGGAATGTGCGCGGTCTGATCATACAGTTCGGTGAATATGCTCAGCTCGAGATCGTCGCGGCGCGGGCCGCTGTAGTTGTCTAGTAGTACCTTGATGCGAATCGAGCCCTCGATCAACGGCACCTGGCCGTTCACCAGGCTTTGCGCAAGAAACTGGATATCGGCCGCCAGGCGGGCGTTGCGCTCTTCCTGCTGGGCCTGCTGTTCAGCACGGATGCGCCAAACGCGGCGCCAGAGATAACAGGCGTAGCCCGACAGGGCGACGATGACGAGCAGGCCGGCAAGCAGCAGCCAGTGATGGGTTTGCATAGGTCAGAAACTCAGTTGCGAAGGGTCCAGAGTCCCCTTTTCTTTCAGATGAATATTGGGCGCCAAAAACAGCCCGGTGCTGATATGGCCCTCGATACGGTAGTCGACTGCCTGCTGTTTCTCCACCAGCTTGACCAGATCGGCCAGATGCCGCCACAGGTTGGAGCGCACTTCCAGCTCGAAGGTTTCCGAACCGTAGGCCGGCACATCAAAACGATTGTTGCTGACGCCGGTGGCCAGGCGTGTGTCGTTCAGATACACCTGATATTGCATGCCGCGAATCGGCAACGGTTTGCTGTTGGGGTTGTCGACCCGAAGCTGCAGGCGGAAGGACTGCTCCCACAGATTCGACTTGAGCATTTCGACATTGGCCAGACGCACATCCGGCTTGTTGTATGACGGCATCAACATGGCGCAGCCCTGCAGAAAAAGGCAGGGCAACAGCACCAGCATCCCCAGCACGCGCGACTTCATTGTCTCCCCTCCGCGATCGATACAGGCTGACTTATAAGTGGAGTTGTCGATCAGCCTGGCTCGGACCATACTAACCTTAATTGACGTACAGGGAGTGACAAGATGGCCCGTTTCGAGATTGTTTTTCTAGGTCAGGTGCAACCGGGTGTGCCCGAGCAAGAGGCCCGCGCGCGCATCGGCCAGCTGTTTCAGGTGGCGGGCGAGCAGCTGGAGACGCTGTTTTCCGGCCGTCGCATCGTGATCAAGCAGGGGCTCGACGAGGCTGCTGCGGCCAAGTATCGCGCGGCCATCGAACGTGCCGGCGCGCTCTGCAGCGTGGAATTGATGGAGCCGGTAGAGCCCGCTGCGCCTGCGGCAGCCGAATCTGAGCCCGCGCCCGAACAGCGCCAGCCAGTGGCAGTACCCGCGGCCAACACCCATTCCGGCAAGGTGATACCGCGCGATGAATACATGGCGGCCTTTGCCGATGTAGACGCGCCGGACTTCGAGATTGCGCCCCTGGGCGCCGACATGCAGGACGACTACCAGCAGCAGCCACCCTTGCCGATTGATCTCAGTGCCCTGAGTCTGGCGCCGGTGGGCAGCGACATGGGCGAGCTCAAGCGCGACCTGCCGGAGGTGGTGCCCGATACCGATCACCTCAAGTTGCAGGACGACTGACGGCTCGGCTGTTTAGAGTGCGCAGCACTGCTTGAACTTGCGTCCAGACCCACAGGGGCAGGGCTCATTGCGCCCGGCCTTGATCGGGTGGTTGGGGTCGATGAAAAACCAGCGCGCGCCGACTTGTTTGAAATCCGAGCACTCCCGGTGGCTGTGCCGGCTGCCATCGGGGTCGGCCCAGTGCGCTTCGAACGTCACCTGAGCGCGATTACCACCAGCGCCATCCTTTACCTGCTCAACCCGCAAGCCCAGCCATCGGCTCTGCTCGCTCCACAGGCGCATGGGTTCGACGTCCAACAGCTCTTGCTGGGCGGGCAGGGTGGTACTCACCAGATAATCAATCAGGCCCAGGGTATAAGCGCAGTAGCGCGAGCGCATCAGTTGTTCTGCGCCTGGAGCTGGCGCACCGGCGTGCAGCGGCTGACAGCAGTCGCCATAGGTCAGGCTGCTGTCGCAGGGGCAAAGGTCGCTGCGCTGGATATTGTTGACCGGCATCTCGGGCGCCACGCTTACCACCAGTATTTGTCGAAGTTTTCGGGGTTGGCCCAGTACTTGGCATTCAGCCAGTCAGGCACCTGCTTGTAGTCAGCCAGGTCGTAGGTATAGAGCGCCAGGGTGCGTTTGTGATTGGCGCCGACGTCTTCATCGCCGCTCTGGGTAAAGCTGGCATGTCGCTGCAAGGCCAGGGCGAAAAAGTCGTTTTCCTGCCAGGTTGGCGTTTGCTTCAGATCCACCAGCACCGCCAGACGGCTCGCCGAAAGGTTACGCAGGCCCGCCAGCAGTTCCACGCCCAGACGCTGGGGCAGGTGCTCCAGCTGATCGGCGATGATCGCCAGGTCGTAGCGCTGATTGGCCACCGCCTCGGGCAATGGCACCTGATCGCTCAAGGTAAGACGCGTTGCGCCATGCGCCGCACAAAAGGCTTCGACGGCGGGTATCCGCGATTGGCTGACGCACAGCAGGCGTGCTGGCTGGTAATGCTCCAGAATGCTCAGCAGGGTTGCGTTGGGCGTGGCCGTCATGGGGCTCCTTGATCACACAGGTAATTGGGCAAACAGCGCGGACTATGGTTGGCAGGAGGCTAGAGCCAGTTGCCGACCGATGCAAGCCCGTTGGCAGTCGGTTGCCGGGCGGTTCAATGTTATCATCGCCGGCTAGCCCGGAGCCCGCATGCTGAACGATGAACTCAAAGGCCAGATTCAAACGGCCTACCGCACCTTTCTCGAAAACAAATCCCTCAAGCCGCGCTACGGCCAGCGGGTGATGATTGCCGAGGTGGCAAAGCTGTTTGGCGGCGTCAAGCTGGACGACGACGGCCATCGCGATGGCGACCCGGCGGTCGCGGTCATCGAGGCCGGCACCGGTACCGGCAAGACGGTGGCCTACTGTCTGGCGGCCATTCCGATTGCCAAGCATCTGGGCAAGCCGTTGGTGATCTCCACTGCCACTGTTGCGCTGCAGGAGCAGATCGTGCTCAAGGATCTGCCCGATATTCAGCGCAACGCCGGGCTGCAATTCGGCTTCTCGCTCGCCAAGGGGCGCGGACGCTATGTGTGCCTGTCCAAGCTCGACAACCTGCTGCGTGAAAACCAGTCGATGGCCGATCAGCAGCAGATCTTTGCCGACGACGGCTTCAAGCTGGATGTAGACGAAGCGGGACTCAAACTTTACACCCGCATGGTGGAAGCCCTTGGCGGCAACAAATGGGATGGCGAGCGCGATTCCTGGCCCGAGGCGCTGGAGGATCAGGACTGGTCGCGCCTGACCACCGATCATATCCAGTGCAGCAACCGCCGCTGCGGGCACTTTCAGCAGTGCGTGTTCTACAAGGCGCGCGAAGGCGTGCAGAAAGTCGATGTGATTGTCACCAACCATGATCTGGTGCTGGCCGATCTGGCGCTGGGCGGCGGTGCCATTCTGCCCGACCCGCGCGATTGTCTGTACATCTTCGACGAAGCCCACCACCTGCCCGACAAGGCCATTTCGCACTTTGCCCACAACACGCGTCTGCACGCGACCGCCGACTGGCTGGAGCAGCTGGACAAGAACCTGAGCAAGCTGCTGGCGCAGCATCCCTTGCCTGGCGAGCTGGGTCGCGTACTGGAAAAGGTGCCGCTGGAAGCACGCGAACTGAAGCCGCACCAGCAGTTCATGCAGCAGGCGATGGGCGAGGTGGCCGACTTCTCCAGCGCCGAAGACCTGCGCGGCAATGTGCGCCCGCAGCACCGCTTCGAGCACGGTGTGGTGCCTGAAGAGCTGGTGGATATGGGCCTGGAGCTCAAGGCTGGTTTTGGCCGCATCACCGACCTGCTGCAGCGTATGGTGGATATGCTCAAGGAAGCGATGGATGGCGAGGCGACCATAGGCGTTTCGGAATCCCAGGCGGAGGAGTGGTACCCCCTGTTTGGTGCCCTGCTGGCGCGCGCTGAGGCCAACTGGACGCTCTGGACCCAGTTCTGCCTGCAGGACCCGGAGGGCCGGCCGCCGACCGCGCGCTGGCTGACCCTGACCGATACCAACGACATCGAAGTGCACGTGAGCCCGATTCTGGCCGCCGATACCCTGCGCCAGTATCTCTGGCATAGCGCCTTTGCCGCGCTGGCCACCTCGGCCACGCTGACCGCGCTGGGCAAGTTCGATCGTTTCAGCCACCGTGCCGGCCTGCCGAAAAGCGCTGTTTGCACCCTGGCGCCAAGCCCATTCAAACACGGCGAAGCAGGGCTGCTGCACGTGCCCAACCACGGCGCCGATCCGCGTGACAGCGCCGGCCACACGGCGGCCATTACCGAACACCTGCCCGCGATTCTGGCCGAGGAGCGCGGCAGCCTGGTGCTCTATTCTTCGCGCAAGCAAATGCTGGAGGTTTACGCTGGCTTGCCGGCAGCCTTTCGCACGCGGGTGCTGGTGCAGGGCGATCTGTCCAAACAGGAACTGATTCGCCAGCATCGCAGCGCGGTGGACGACGGCAAACAGAGCGTGATCTTTGGCCTGGCCAGCTTCGCCGAAGGTGTGGATCTGCCCGGCAAGTATTGTGAGCACGTGGTGATCGCCAAGATCCCCTTTGCCGTGCCGGATGATCCGGTCGAAGCAGCGCTGGCCGAGTGGATCGAAAAGAACGGCGGCAACCCCTTTATGGAAATTGCCGTACCGGACGCCAGCCTGCGGCTGATCCAGGCCTGCGGACGCTTGCTGCGCACCGAGCAGGATACCGGCACCATCACGGTGCTGGACCGCCGGCTGGTCACCCAGCGCTACGGCAAGGCGATCCTCAAGGCGCTGCCGCCATTTCGACAGCAGATCGACTAGTGTCATCAGTCTGCTCGATACTGCGCTGACGCAGCGCCTTATGGTCGCTGCTTTCGATGGCGCGACAGGATTCAATGGCAACACAACAAGACACTGACCCAAGGACAACTTCCATGAGCAATGTGCAGGGCTACTTTGATCCACGCTTCGAGCGGGTACGCGAGCTCTTTGCCGAGCAGCAACAGGATGAGCAGGCCCGTGGCGCCGCGCTCTGCGTGACCGTGGGTGGCGACACCGTACTGGATCTCTGGCAGGGCGTGATGGACAAGGAAAATCAGCAGGTCTGGGAGCAGGATACCCTGGTCAATGTGTTCTCCTGCACCAAGCCGCTGGGCGCAGTGGCGTTGTTGCAGCAGGTTGCTGCCGGGCGTATCGAGCTGGATGCGCCTATCGCCGAGGTATGGCCGGAGTTCGCCCAGGCCGGCAAGCAGAACATCAGCCTGCGCCAGTTGCTCAGCCATCAATCCGGCGTATCTGCCGTATCCAAATCTCTGCCTCCGGAGGCGCTGTTCGACTGGGCTGCCATGAGCAACGCCCTGGCCGAACAGGCGCCCTGGTGGCCGCCGGGCACTGCCCATGGCTATGCGCCGGTGACTTACGCCTGGCTGCTGGGAGAACCCCTGGCGCGGCTCAGCGGAGAGCGCCCAGGCCGCTATGTTCAGCAGCAGATCTGCGCGCCTCTGGGCATGGACTTTTATGTGGGCGTGCCGGATCAGGATCTTGAGCGTGTGGCGCATGTCTCGCGCCTGCGCAATCAATACGGTGACGAAGGCGCCCGCGCCCTGTTTGCTGCCATGGGCGAACCGGAAGCACTCACCGCCAAGGCCTTTGGCAACCCGGCCAGCATGATGACCAGCACCAATAAACGCGAATGGCAGCAGGTGGAAATCCTCTCGGCCAACGGCACCGGCAACGCCCGTTCGCTGGCGCGCTTCTGGCAATTGCTGGCACACGGCGGTGAGCTGGATGGGGTGAGATTGCTCGATGACGAATTGGTGACCCTGATGCAGCAGGAGCACAGCCAGGGTCAGGATCGCACCTTGCTGTGTCCCACGCGTTTTGGTCTCGGCGTGATGCTGGAGCAAGGCACTCCGGGTGGTGGTTTCGGTATGGGGCCGCACGCCTTTGGTCATCCGGGTGCGGGTGGCTCGCTGGGCTTCTGTGATCCGGAGGCGCGCGTCGGCTTTGGTTACGTTACCAACACCATGGGTCCCTATGTGCTGATGGACCCACGCGCGCTGGCCTTGAGCAACGCGGTCTATGAGTGCCTGCGCGAGCTGGACTGAACACTGCTGCAGGTCAAGGTGTCTGTAACAGGGAATGCTAGGCTTGGCCTATAGATGACTGGCTTGAAGGTTTGAAGGAGCGACGCTGATGAAACCCACCATTGCCGACCTGCGGCGTGACTATACCCGCGACGGGCTGACCGAAGCCCAGGCGCCGGACGAGCCGCATCTGCTTTTCGCCACCTGGTTTGCCCAGGCAGTGGAAATTGAAACCACCGAAGCCAATGCCATGATGCTGGCCACGGTGGATGAGCAGGGCCAGCCGCACTTGCGCACTCTGTTGCTCAAGGGCTTTGATGAGCGCGGCTTTGTGTTCTTTACCAATTTCCAGAGCGCCAAGGGTGAACAGCTTGCAGCTCAGCCGCTGGCGGCCATGACCTTCTGGTGGCACGACCTGGAACGTCAGGTGCGTATTGAAGGGCAGGTGGAACGGGTCAGCGACGAGGAGTCCGACGTTTACTTCCATAGCCGGCCCGCAGGCAGCCGGCTGGGCGCCTGGGCGTCACCGCAAAGCCAGGTGATCGCCGGTCGCGAGGTGCTGGACCAGCGCCTGGCTGCGCTGCAGGTGCAATATGCCGAGGAGCAACCGCCGCGCCCGCCGCACTGGGGTGGCTATCGGCTGATTCCCAATCTGATCGAGTTCTGGCAGGGCCGCTCCAGTCGCATGCACGATCGTCTGCGCTATCGCCTGCAGGACGGTCAATGGGTGCGCGAACGTCTGGCGCCCTGAGCCCTCAGCTTAATGGGCTTGCCGCCGTGCACCGCTGGCTTTAGGCTGAAGCAAAGCGGTTAACAAGGAGGCGCTATGGGCCGGCGAGTCTTTCAGCAGAAAGTGGTGGTGATTACCGGAGGCTGTGCCGGCATTGGGCGGGCACTGGCACTGCGCTTTGCCCAGGCGGGCGCGCATATCGCCATACTGGATATTCAGGACGAGTCTCTGGTTGCCTTTCGCCAGCAGCTGCAGGACAAGCTCAATGCCGACGTCATGGCGATCCATTGCGATGTGTCCGACGATCAACAGTGCGCCGAGGCCATCAGCCAGGTGGTCGAGCGCTTTGGCGGCATTGATCTGCTGATCAACAACGCCGGCATCACCCACCGCAGCACCTTCGCCGAAACTGATGCTGGAGTGTTCCAGCGCATCATGGCGGTCAACTACTTCGGTGCGCTCAACTGTACGCGTCACGCCTTGCCCAGCCTGCTGGCGCGGGGCGGCCAGGTAATAGTGCTCAGCTCGCTATCCGGCTTTGCGCCGCTGCTCTATCGCAGTGCCTATAACGCCAGCAAACATGCGTTGCACGGGCTGTTCGAGACCCTGCGCATGGAGGTGCGTGAGCAGGGCGTCAACGTCATGCTGGTGACCCCCGGCTTTACCGCCACCGACATTCGCAAGAATGCTCTGGTGGGTGATGGCTCGATCAACCAAGGCACGGTCAATCTGCCGTTCAAGGTCTCTTCGCCAGCGGATGTAGCGGACGCCATCTACCAGGGTGCGTGCAAGCGCAAGCGTCTGTTGGTGCTGTCGAACGTGGATTGGCAGGCGCGGCTGGTGGCGCGGCTGTTTCCACGCCTGTTCGAGCGCTGGATGGTGCCCCGGCTGTCTGGCGTCAAGCCGACGCGAGCCAGCGAATAACCCCTTCGCCGGCGCGTTTGCCACTGGCAAAGCAAGCAGTGAGCAGATAGCCACCGGTGGGGGCTTCCCAGTCGAGCATTTCACCGGCGCAAAAAACACCGGGCAACGGCTTGAGCATCAGGTCTGCAGTCAGAGCTTGCTGCTGCACGCCGCCGGCGCTGCTGATCGCCTGATCCAGCGGGCGGGTGGCGTGGAAGCTCAGCGGCAGTTGCTTGATCGCGCTGGCCAGTTGCTCGGCGCTACCCAGTTGGCCTTTATCGAAGCATTCGTGCAACAACGCCACCTTGAGCGCATCCAGTCCGGCTTTCTTGCGCAGCAAGGTCGCCAGCGACTGGCCCTTGCGACTGTCTTTCAGGGCGGCGACTAGCTGGGCTTCGCTGCGGTCGGGGGCCAGATCGAGCATCAGCCGGGCTTCGCCTGTTTGACTGAGTTGCTCACGCAGCGGGGCAGACAAAGCGTAAATCAGGCTGCCTTCCAGTCCATCGTGGGTAAGAACGCATTCGCCACGGCGGCTGATCAGTGGGCCGTCGCTGTCCGATACGCTTGCGATCACGGGTTTCAATGGCTGGCCGGCAAAGCGCTCGCTGAGAAAGGCACTCCAGTCGCAGATGAAGCCGCAGTTGCTTGGCTGCAGGTCGCGCACCGCAGCGCCCTGCGCGCGCAGCGGTTCGACCCAACTGCCATCGGACCCCAGGCGCTGCCAACTGCCGCCGCCCAGGGCCAGCACGCAGGCCTTGGGGCTTAGCTGGAATTCACCTTGAGTGCCTTTCAGGCGCAGTGCGCCCTCTGCCGTCCAGCCCAGCCAGCGGTGCCGTGTATGCAGCTGCACACCGGCCTCACGCAGGCGCTTGAGCCAGGCGCGCAGCAAGGGCGCTGCCTTCATGTCGGTGGGGAAGACGCGGCCGGAGCTGCCGACGAAGGTGTCTATCCCCAGCCCGTGAATCCACGCCTGCAACTGGTCCGCATCCAGTTCATCAAGCCAGTCGCCGACCCAGGGAGTTGCCTCGCGATAGCGCGCGAGAAAATCAGGCTTGGCCTCGGAGTGGGTGATGTTCATGCCGCCGACGCCGGCCAGCAGAAACTTGCGCCCAACCGAGGGCATGGCGTCAAACAGGTCTACCCGGTAACCCGCATTGGCAAGGGTTTCTGCGGCCATCAGACCGGCAGGGCCGCCACCTATCACGGCAATGCTGTCGGTGTACGGCTGTTGCTTGGTCATCACGTTGCCCCTGGTCTGCAAGCCGCGCAGTTTACCCCAAAGCCCGCGCCTGCCATATCTGCGCGGCGCTGTGATGCAGTATGCCGTGGCGCCTGGCCAGGGCATCACGGTCCGTGTCGTAGCCACCACCAATTACCGCGCACACGGGAATATCGCGGGTCAGGCAGGCGTTGATCACCTGGCTGTCACGCGCGGCAATACCGGCATCGCTCAGCGCCAGATGGCCGAGCGCATCGGCGGCATGCACATCCACCCCGGCGTCATAGAGCACCAGATCCGGCTGATACAGCGGCAGCAGGTAATCCAGGGTATCTGCGACTACCTTTAGATAGCCGGCATCGCCCAATTGGCGCGGCAGCGGGATATCCCAGTCGCTGTGCGCCTTGCGCACCGGGAAGTTGTTTTCGCAGTGCAGTGACACGGTGATGATCTCATCATCCTGCTCGAGGATGCGCGCTGTGCCGTCGCCCTGGTGCACATCGCAGTCGAAGATGAGTACGCGTTGTGCCATGCCAGCGGCGAGCAGGTAGCGGCTGGTGATGGCCAGGTCGTTGAAGATGCAGAAACCTGAGGCAAAGTCGTAGTGCGCGTGGTGGGTGCCCCCGGCCAGGTGGCAGGCCAGTCCGTGTTGCAAAGCCAGCTTGGCGGTCAACAGGGTGCCGCCGACTGCGCGTTTGGTTCGAGCCACCAGGCGTTCGCTCCAGGGTAGGCCCATGCGGCGCTGCGAAGCGGCGTCCAGTTCGTTGTGGCAGAAACGCGAGACATAGTCCGCATCGTGCGCCAGTAGCAGAAGCTCATGGCTGGCGGCTTGCGGTTGATGCAGGTTACGCGAGTGCAGCAGCCCGCTCGCGCTGAGATGGTCATGCAGACGCACGAACTTGTCCATCGGGAAGCGATGCGGCGCCGGGAAGGCAAAGCTGTAGTCGGGGTGATATACCAGTGGCAGGTCCACCTGCTTTCCCCTTGCTGTGCGAAGAGTCCGAGTATGCTGGAGCCGTTGCTGCGCGAACAAGTCTCACGGGTGAATCAGGCAGTCGCTGACCTGCTAACTTGGGACAATCCGGGTTAAACTTGCCGCCATTATGGTGGTGACCAGGATCGCTGCCGCAGAACCGAAGTAGAGCGACAGCCGTGGTCGCGCCGATTGTGAGGAAGGAATATGAGCCAATTGCTGGATGATCTGGTTGACCTGCTGGCGCTGGAAAAGATCGAAGAGAACCTGTTCCGCGGCCGCAGCCAGGATCTGGGCTTCAAGCAGCTGTTTGGTGGTCAGGTGCTGGGGCAGTCGCTCTCGGCTGCCAGCCAGACGGTCGACCCTGAGCGGCACGTGCATTCGGTGCATGGCTATTTTCTGCGTCCGGGCGATGCTACCCATCCTATTGTCTATCAGGTCGACCCGCTGCGCGACGGCGGCAGCTTTACCACTCGGCGGGTGCAGGCGATTCAGAAGGGCAAGCCGATCTTCACCATGATCTGTTCCTTCCAGGGTGATGAAGAGGGTTACGATCACCAGGTGCAAATGCCAGACGTACCCGGCCCTGAAGATCTACCGAATGAAACCGACTGGACGCGCAAGTACCAGCACCTGATTCACGAGAAGGTGCGCGACAAGGTGCTCTGCGGCAAGCCGATCGAGATTCGGCCGGTTGGTGAGTTCAATCCCTTCGAGCCCAAGGTATCCGAGCCGGTGCGCTACATGTGGTATCGCGCCGATGGTCAGTTGCCGGACGACCCTCAGGTGCACCGCTATCTGCTGGCCTATGCTTCGGATTTCCACCTGCTGGGCACGGCCATGCAGCCGCACGCGATCTCCAGCTGGTCGACCAAGCTGCAGGTGGCCAGTCTGGATCACGCGCTCTGGTATCACCGCCCGCTGCGCATGGACGATTGGCTGCTGTACGCCATGGACAGCCCGTCGGCGGCGGGCTCACGTGGCATGTCACGCGGACAGATTTTCAACCGCGCGGGCGAGCTGGTTGCATCTGTGGCGCAGGAATCGCTCATGCGCAAGATGAAGAGCTGAGCATGCGTCATCTGCAGGGCTGGGTGTTCGACCTGGACGGAACTCTCACGCTGGCGCAGCATGATTTTCCGGCGATACGCCGCGAGCTGGGTGTGCCCGCCGAGGCCGACATTCTGACTTGCATGGCGGCCTTGCCGGATGATGAGCGTCTGGCGATGAAGGCCGAGCTGGACTTAATCGAGCTGCGTCTGGCGGCGCAGGTAGAGGCTGCGCCGGGGGCCGTCGAGCTGATTCGGCATCTGCATGAACGCGGGTTGAGGCTGGGCATCCTAACCCGCAATTTGCAGGCTGTGGCGCAGTCGACGCTGGCACATCTGGGGCTTCTCGAGTGTTTTGCCGCAGAGGATGTGCTGGGCCGCGAAGAAGCGGCGCCCAAACCCCACCCGGAAGGCATTCACCTGTTGCTGGAACGCTGGCAATTGCAGCCGGCTCAAGCCGTCATGGTAGGGGACTTTCGTTTTGATCTGGAAGCGGGCAGGGCGGCCGGCAGCCGCACCTGCCTGGTTCATGCGCAGAATCAGTGGCCTGAGCTGGCCGACTGGTACGCGGCGGATTGCCAGCGGCTGCTGGCGCTTTACTGAATCTGCGCTCAGCGCGCCTGGTAGCGCAGGCGCATGGACAGGTCCACTGCCTTGATGTCCTTGGTCAGGCTGCCGATCGAGATAAAGTCGACGCCAGTTTCAGCGACTTCGCGCAGGGTGCTCTCATTGATGCCTCCGGATGCCTCCAGTTTTGCCTTGCCCATGGCGAGCTCCGCGGCGGTGCGCATGTCTTCCAGGCTGAGCTCATCCAGCATGACGATATCGGCATGCGCGGCCAGTGCCTGGCGCAGCTCATCCAGATTCTCTACTTCTATTTCCACCGGTTTGCCGGGTGCGATGTGCTTGGCTTCGCGAATGGCGGCGGCGACGCTGCCACAGGCAGCAATGTGGTTTTCCTTGATGAGGAAAGCATCAAACAGCCCGATACGATGATTGTGGCAGCCGCCGCAGGTTACCGCGTACTTCTGCGCCATGCGCAGGCCAGGTAGGGTCTTGCGCGTGTCCAGCAGCTTCACCGAAGTGTCCTTCACCAGTTCGGCAAAGTGATGACTGCGGGTGGCCGTGGCGGACAGGGTCTGGATGAAATTGAGCATGCAGCGCTCGGCGGTCAGCAGGCCGCGGGCCGGGCCGCGCAGGCGGCACAGAGTCTGGTCGGCGCTCAATTTGTCGCCATCCTTGACCAGCCATTCGATCTGTATCTGCGCATCGACCTGGCGCACTACTTCATCAGCCCAGGCGCGGCCGCAGAAGACGGCTGGCTCGCGGGTGATGATGCTGGCCTCGGCCTGATGTTCGGCGGGTATCAGGCTGGCGGTGATGTCGCCATCGCCAACATCTTCGTGCAGGGCGCGGCGTACGTCGTCAACTATGATGCTTTGCAGGCTGTCGAGGGTGAGGTTTGGCATGCTGGCTCCGGCAGGTCTGACAGTCAATCTGGATGGGCGCGAGTATACCCCATCGCTAAAAAAATACCCGCCGGGGAGGCGGGTATTGGTCCTGCAAGTTACGACTGCCGTGCGGCTTTATTTGTTCAGGTAATTCGCCGGATCCTTGAAGTAATCGCGGGTCAGGCGGAAGACTACCGGGCTCAGCAGCAGCAAGGCGATCAGGTTGGGAATCGCCATCATGGCATTGAGCGTGTCGGCCACCAGCCACAGGCTGCCCAGGTCTATGCCTGGCAGGGTGCCCAGCGGTACAGCAATGATCCAGAGTACGCGGAAAGGCACATTGGAGCGCTCACCGAACAGGAACTGGGTGCACTTTTCCGAGTAGAAGCTCCAGCCGATGATGGTGGTGAAGGCGAATACCGCCAGCCCGATGCTCACTATGTACTGCCCCCAACCACCCGGCAGGCCCTGGCTGAAGGCCAGTGCCGACAGCGGTGCGCCGTTCTCGCCGCTTTGCCAGGCGCCGGTCACCATGATCACCAGGCCGGTAATCGAGCAGATGATGATGGTGTCGATAAAGGTGCCCAGCATGGCGACCGTTCCCTGACGGATCGGGTTGTTGGTTTGTGCGGCGGCGTGGGCGATGGGCGCACTGCCCAGACCCGCCTCGTTGGAGAAGACGCCGCGGGCAATACCAAAGCGCATGGCGGCCCAGACGGTTGCGCCGGCAAAGCCACCCGCCGCAGCGGCAGGATTGAAGGCGTAGTAGAGGATGTCGCCGAAGGCAGCCGGAATGCGGTCGAAATGCATGATCAGGATGATCAGACCACCACCGACGTAGAACAGCGCCATGATGGGTACCAGGCGGCCGGCGACCTCACCGATGCGCTTGATGCCGCCCAGCAGCACCAGGGCAACCAGTACCGCGATGATGATGCCGGTCACCAACGGCGGAATGCCGAAACTGCTGCTCAGCGCGTCCGCGACCGAATTGGACTGAATGGTGTTGCCGATGCCGAAGCCGGCCAGCATGCCGAAGATGGCGAACAGGATCCCCAGCCATTTCCACTTGGTGCCCAGGCCATTCTTGATGTAGTACATCGGGCCGCCAACGTGGTTGCCCAGGGCGTCTTTCTCGCGAAAGCGCACCGCCAGTACCGCCTCGGCGAACTTGGTGGCCATGCCCACCAGGGCGATGACCCACATCCAGAACAATGCGCCGGGCCCGCCAAAGAAAATGGCGGTGGCCACGCCGGCAATGTTACCGGTGCCTACGGTTGCGGAGAGGGCGGTCATGAGCGCGTTGAAGGGGCTGATATCGCCCTCTTCGGTACTCTTGCGACCACGCCAGAGCATGCTGAAACCGTAGAACAGCTTACGTTGCGGGATGAGTTTGAGGCCTAGTGTGAGATAGAGGCCGGTGCCGGCAAGTAGTGCCAGCATTGCCGGCCCCCAGACTACGCCGTTGATATCGCCGATCAGGCTGATGATTGCTTCCATTTGACGCTGCTCCTGCAGTTTTTTTCTGATGTGATTGGTGCACATCACTGTTATTAGAGTGCCTTTTGGGCTGGTCCAGGGTCAGGATATACCAGTATTGGCATTTGCGTGATAACCAAAGCCGTTTGCCCGGAAGGGGTGGCAGGAACCTTGATCTGCGAGCACTATCGAAAATGTGAAGCACGTCAAGAAAAGCGGTCGGTACGGATGCGCTTGAGAGTAAAATCGGTATACTGATGAAAAATTTTGACGCCAAAAAATAGTCGCAGCTCCAAGGCTGCGCTTTAACCCAAGGAAGGCTTGATGTTCCAGCAGGATAAGCACCCCAGGCACTGAAGGCGATAAGCTCGGCTTATCAGGAGAGGTAGCATGTCCCAGGACCCGAAGGTGGTATCGATCAAACCGAATCTCGCGGCCCGCGGCAAGCCGGTCACGAGCGCGGCTGCATCGTTGTTGCCGGTGCCTCTGGTCGGCGTGCGTGACCATCTGCAAGGGTACCTGGACACCGCCTTCAACAGTCTTTTCGACAACGCCGACGATAACCTCTTCGAGATGGCGGATCGCGCATCCAGTAATGCCGA
Organism: Halopseudomonas sp.; assembly: GCF_036961105.1. Classification (GTDB taxonomy): domain Bacteria; phylum Pseudomonadota; class Gammaproteobacteria; order Pseudomonadales; family Pseudomonadaceae; genus Halopseudomonas. The sequence continues at coordinate 78,994 of NZ_JBALWW010000003.1, forward strand.
GCAAACCCTCTTCTTCGAAGCCATGCGCACCGTTCGTCTGCAGCGTGGCGCCATGCTCAAGAGCATCAGCCAAAGCCTTCTGCAGGCTACCGAGCGTCTGAACGGCGATAACCCTGTCCCGGTAGCATCTGCCCATGTTGCCTTCGAACTCGACAGCCTGACCCTGGTGCAGCCGGACGAGCTGGAGCAGTCGGTGGCGCTGGATGGCATGATCAGCCGTGTTAACAGTCGCAATCAGCAGGCGCTGATGCACCTGGCTATCCGCTGCAACAGTCTGGTTAAGGGGCTGGTGGATGAGCGCACCAACCCGCTGGCGCCCGCCGCACTGGCAGATTATTTCGCCGAGGCGCTGAAACCCCTGGCGTTGGAAATCAAGGTGCGGCTGATTGTGCTCAAACTATTCGAGCGTTATGTCTTCAATGGCATCGATGCCGAATACGAGGCGCTCAATAAATTGTTGATAGACGCCGGCGTCATGCCTGATCTGCGTCTGGCGCAAGTGACTGCCGCGCCGCGCCGGGCGCCTGCGGCGGGTACCGGTTCCGGCTCTGCTGACAGCTCGCGCGGTACTCCTGCCTCGGCTGCCGATCAGCAGGAAGTGCTGAGCATGTTCAGCGAGCTGATCGGCAACTGGCGTCACGCCAGCGGTGATATGGCGCTGTCCGGATTGACCGGCGGCGGTGGCAGACCCCTGCGCAGCAACGAGTTGCTCCAGGTGTTAGCCGAGCTGCCCATGGATGAGGCTTCAGATACCGCAGCGGGTGATCGTTTGCCCGGAATGCGGCAACGTATTCAGCACGCCTTGAGGCAGCAGAGTCATCAGGGAGAGGGTGAGCAAAAGATGCTTGGCCGGGTGGATGACGATGTCATCAGCCTGGTATCCATGTTGTTCGACTTTATTCTCGAGGATCCGGCGTTACCCGCAGCGGTAAAGGCGATGATTGGTCGCTTGCAGTTACCCATTTTGCGGGTAGCCATCGCCGACAAGAGTTTTTTCAGCCGGGGATCTCACCCGGCACGCCGGCTATTGAATGAGCTGGCCCGTGCCACCATGGGCTGGAATGACCAGGACGACCTGCGACGCGACCAGTTGCACGCCTTGCTGCAGGATATCGTGGAGCGCTTGCTGGCGGTGAGCGAGCCGCAGGATGCTCTGTTCGAGACACTGTACGCCGAGCTGACGGACTTTCTGCGCAATGAGCAGCGCCGCTCGGACCGCATCGAGCAGCGTACCCGCGACGCCGAGGAAGGTCGCGCGCGCATGCAGGCGGCGCGCAATGATGTCGCTCGGGCGATCAACAGTCTACTGGCCGGTCGTACCCTGCCGGTGACCTTGGTGGATCTGCTGCGTGATGGCTGGAGTCAGGTACTGCAGATGGTGTGTCTTCGCGAGGGCAGTGAATCTGCCGCGTGGACGCAGACCATGCTGACCGCGCAACAGATGATCGAAAGTGTCGAGCCGGTGACGCCAGAACACCGGGCGAAGCGCGAAAGCAGCAATGACGCCGTGCGGGATGCTTTGCGTGCCGGGCTGGAAACACTCGGGCTGGACGCCTCGGCGGTGGCCGCACAGGTGGCGCTGCTGGCGAAGCCGCAATTGGCGGTATTGATGGTGGCGCAGAAGCAGGCGGCGGCGCAGCGCCTGCTCGACGAACAGCACGCAGCGCGTGCCGAGCAGGCGAGCGCACAGCAGCGAGTGCATATACCCGCAGTTGAGGCGTCGGTGGAGAGCGCTCCCCTGCCGATAGAGCGGGCAGCTGCGGAGCCGCCTGCGCCAGTGCCGGAGGACACCGTCCCAGCGGATGCCGGGCAGGCCGATGCACAGCCGACAGCAGCAGAGAGCGCGGCTGAGCCCTTGGCAACTCAGAACGCCGCTCCCGGCGTCGAGCCGATTGAGCAGGTGCACATACAGGCGCCGGTACTGGAGGTCGCGGAATCCGAGCCTGTAGTAGAGACAGTGGAGGATCTGCCCAGCGTGGGCGCGCTGCGCTGGATCGAAGGCTTGCGCGCGGGTTGCTGGTTCCAGCTCGGCGCCACCGAGGGGCAGCCCGAGCAGCGCTGCAAGCTGGCCGCCATTATCAGCTTCAGCGGCAAGTACATTTTCGTCAATCGCGGCGGCATGAAAGTCGCCGAGTTCGGCAAGACCGAGTTGGCACAGCGCTTCGAGCAGGGGTTGATTACCCTGCTGGACGAAAACCAGTTGTTTGACCGCGCCTTGGAGTCGGTCATCGGCAATCTGCGTCGCCTGCAGGCCGGCAAGCCCTGAGTGATGCAGTAGTCGCGCGGCCAGCGCTCCTGTTAGCATAGGCCTTTTGCTGAGGGGAGGCGGGCACCATGCGCCTGCAACAGGGCTGGTTGGAGAGTGCGCAAATCTGCCGCTCAGAGCATTGCAACGCCCGCCCAGAGGGTGAGGTTGTTTCGCTTCTCGTGGTCCACAACATCAGCCTGCCGCCCGGCGAGTTCGGTGGCCGGCATGTGCAGTCCTTCTTTTGTGGCCAGCTTGACGTTTCTGCGCATCCCTATTTTGCGGAAATTGCCCCACTGCGCGTTTCTGCCCACTTTTTCATTGAGCGCGACGGCGCTGTCACCCAGTTTGTCAGCTGCGAACAGCGCGCCTGGCATGCTGGAGTTTCCCGCTACGCCGGGCGCGACAACTGCAATGATTTCTCGATTGGCGTGGAGCTCGAAGGCACAGATGAGACTCCCTACACCGATGCGCAATACGCCGCGCTCGGTGAGCTGACCCGCTCCTTGCAGGCAGCGTACCCGACCATTACCAATTGCCGGGTGACAGGTCACGAACACATCGCGCCGGGGCGCAAGACCGATCCTGGTGTAGCCTTCGACTGGCACCGCTATCTGCGCAGCCTGCTGCCCCTCTCCAACCACTGAAGGCCCGCCAATGCGTTTTCTGATTCTCCTGGTGACTGCTCTGCTGGTTCGTTTTACGCCGCTGCGTCGCGGCATTCATCCCGACCCGGCGCGACTCTGGGCTACCTACAGTGCAGCCCTGGCCCAGCGCCGGCCCGGCTGGGCTGGGGTGGCAATGCTGTTGCTCCCGCTGGTGCCGCTGGAGTTGGCATTCTGGTTGCTGAATGGCGTGGCCCATGGCTTCTTTGTACTGCTGCTGGGAGTATTTGTGCTGTTGCTGGGTCTGGGCGGGAATGACCTGTTGCACAGCTTTGGCCAGCGTTTCGAGCAGGCTTGGGCGCGCGGCGACAAGGCAGCGGCGGCCATGGTGGCGGAAAACGAGATGGGCCTGTTGGCCGAAGACGAGGTCAGCCTCCTGGCACGCGTCAGAGGTCGCATGCTGACGGACGCGCTAAGGGGCTATTTTGTGCCAGTGCTCTGGTTTTTGCTGCTGGGGCCGCTGGGCGCACTGGGCTACCGTCTACTAAGATTGTTTGTAGAACGCCTACCGGCGGATGACCGCACCTACATCACCAGTCTGGTGCACGCCATGGAATGGTTGCCGGCGCGTTTGCTGGCTGCCAGTTTTGCGCTGGTAGGTCATTTTGACCAGGTATTTGGCGCACTGCGTGGTCTCTGGGGGGATTGGGATTCGGCTATCGAGCCGCTACTGGTGACAGCTGCTGAAGCAGCGCTGTCGACGTCAGAGCAGCCCGGTGAAGATGAGACGGTATTGGCACCCATCCGTGCGCTACTGTTTCGCGCCATGCTGGTGTGGGCGGTACCCGTGGCATTGTTGGCTTTACTCGGGTAGATTTCGCGCGAGCGGTAAAGTTGTCTCTGGCTTGGCCGATAGAATCAGCATGAGACAAGGGAGCTTGACGAGGATCCAGCTCCCGAACGCGGCAGACACATAAAATAAAACAAGGGTCGTTGTAATGGCGATCTGATAGGCCCCGCTGCAGGCCAACTATTTATTAGGAGAACAACTGGGTGAATAGTCTTCTTGCGCCTGCCATTGCCTTGATGAACCGCCTCACTTATGGCATGAAGTTCTGTCTGATCAGTGTGCTCTTTTTCGTACCCCTGGGCATTGTCAGCAGTATGGTCGTGCATCAGGCCTACGAACGCGTGAAGGTAACGCAGCACGCTCAGGATAACCTGGCGCTGGTACGTGCCGCCTCCGATATCGTGCGCGACGCCGAGCTGATCCGCGATATGGAGCAGGTCAATGCGTTGTTGGGCCAGGGTCAGTTTGCCGCCGAGCTGGAAGCGCGTGGTGCCGAGCTGCGCAAGCAGGCGCTGGAAAAGCTGCGCGCCTTGCCGCTGGATGCCGACGACGAGGCAGCCAAGGATGTAATCGCAAAGCGGGATGAGTTGGTTGCCTTGTATGAAGGCCTGGCGAACGAGTCGGTCAGCGGCAAGCAGGTGCTTGCGGTGCAGGGGTTGGCTGAAGCAACCACGCTGCTCAACTTCTGCGCCGCCTATGCTGGTCTGCCGCAGGACTTTGACCGTGACGTGCGCCAACTGACCGAACTGTTGATCGGGGTTACTCCGCAGGTAACCTCGGCGCTGGGCGAAGGCCGCGCGGTGGGTGCCTATTCGATGGGGCTGGGCTTTATCAACTCCGATGCCAGCCGCGTAATGGATGACCTGTTCGAGCTGTTGCAGAAACTCAACAGCAACTACGCGCAGGTGTTGCAGCAAACGCTCGCCAGCAGCGACCTGCAGAGCATCAAGCCGGCCGCCGATGCCAGCCTCGAAAGCCTGGACATCGCGCAGACCATATTTGATGAAGAAATCATCATGGCCAATTCGCTCGAAGGCCAGTGGGACGATTACTTCCAGCGGCTCACCGCAGAAATCGACAAGACCTACGCGCTTAACACAGCTGTCTTCAATGCCCTGGATGATCGTCTGAGTCACCGCCTGGGTGAAAACCAGCGCTCAATGCTGGTGTTGATCGTTTCACTGTCACTGGTCGGCCTGTTGATCATCTATCTGTACGCCGGCTTCTACATGGCCACGCGGCGCACGCTCAAACGCCTGTCTTCGCTGATGGGTCAGGTAGCCGGCGGTGACATGACGGTACAGATCGACGTGGACAGCCGCGATGAGCTGGGCGATCTGGCGGTCGATTTCAATAATACCGTGCTCAAGGTGCGCGAGCTGATTCGCCAGGTCAGCGCCACCTCGGACCAGGTGCAGGAGCAGTCTCGCCAGGTGGAAAGCATTGCCACCGAAAGCAGTCATGCTGCCACTTCGCAGCGCAGCCAGATCGAGCAGGTAGCCACCGCCATGAACGAAATGGCCGCGACCTCGCAGGAAGTCGCGCGCAGTGCGGCGTTGGCGGTAACCAATGCCGAACAGGTCAACAGCCAGACGCTGAATGGCCGGCGTCTGGTGGAATCCTCGGTGGACGGTATCGAGAGACTCTCCGGCGAGATCGAGAACTCGGTGCGCGTCATCAATCAGTTGGCGGATGACAGCTCTTCGATCAGCCGGGTGCTGGATGTGATCAAGGGCGTTGCCGAGCAGACCAACCTGCTGGCGCTGAATGCGGCCATCGAGGCTGCTCGTGCGGGTGAGCAGGGTCGTGGCTTTGCCGTGGTCGCAGACGAGGTGCGCACCCTTGCACGGCGGACTCAACAGTCCACCGAAGAGATCGAGCAGATGATAGTGCGGCTGCAGGATGGCGTGGGTGCGGCAGTAAAAGCCATGGGCAGCAGCCACAGCATGACCGCGGAAACCGTGGAGGCCTCGCTCAAGGTGCAGGCAGGCCTCGACAATATTCTCAAGGCGGTGACCCACATTGTGGATCAGAGCCAGCAGATCGCTGCGGCGGCGGAAGAGCAGACCGCCGTCAGCCACGATATTGATCAGAATATCGTCGAGATCAACCATTCCGGCGAGCGTACCGCTGCCGGCGCGCGTCAGGCCGAGGAATCCAGCGGCCGTATGGCTCAGTTGGTGCAGACGCTGCAGGGGATCATCAGCGCATTCAAGGTTTGAGGCAGTTGGTGCCGCTCAGGCTCGGGCTCAGGCCGCGGGCTTGGGCTTGGGCGCCCAGAGTACCTCGGGCGTCTCTTCCAGGCGGGCAATGGACCGCGCCATCACAAACAGCAGATCCGACAACCGATTGAGGTAGATCAGCGCCTGCTGATTTACCTCATCCTCCTTGGCCAGACTCAGGTACTGACGCTCTGCCCGCCGACACACGCTGCGCGCCAGATGGGCCTGCGCTATGGCGCGCGATCCGCCGGGCAGGATGAAATTCTTCAGCGGCTCCAGCTCGGCATTCAATTGGTCTATCGCCTGCTCCAGCAGGGACACGTCCCCCGCGTCGATAATGTCGTACCCAGGCACCGCCAGTTCACCGCCGAGGTCGAACAAGCGATGCTGGATGGGTGTCAGCGTCGCCAGCAGCGGGTGCAGGCGGTAGTCGGTGAGCTCGGTGATCAGCAAGCCCAGATGGCAATTGAGCTCATCGACATCGCCCATGGCAGCCACCCTCGGGTGGTCCTTGGCAATGCGCTCGCCGTTGGCCAGGCCGGTTTCGCCCTGGTCGCCGGTACGGGTATAGACTTTGCTCAGGCGGTAGCCCATGGTTGCGTGCTCTCTGCTGTGGTGAAGATATGACGGCAGCTATGGCTGACTGCGCAGATGCTAGCGACAAGCGGCCGCTCAGTCCACGGGCAAGTCGTACTCGCGCAGCCGCTGTTGGCTGGCCAGCCACAACCGGGTCAGGGCTGGCGTGGGTATCTGCTGACGCTGCGCTTCGCGGCAGGCATGGCCGAGTATGTAATCAATTTCGGTGCGGCGTCTGGCGTGCAAGTCCTGCCGCATGGAGGAACTGTTGTCCGCCGTTCGCCGGATCACCTCATGAATGCTCGCGTGTAATGTGTCGGTGCCGGGCAGCCGTTGGGCTGCGAGCAACAGTTGCAGCTCACCGATGCAGTCCTCCAACCAGCTGCCTGCGCGCTCTGGCACCGCGCCGTTGTTGCAGTCGAACAGCAGGGTAAAAGGATTGATCGCGCAGTTGACCGCCAGCTTGCGCCACAGCACCGCCATGATGTCGTCGTCCCACTGCCAGTGGATGCCATCATTCAGTTGTGTCAGCCAATCTGGCGGTGGCTGGCGCTGTGGGTCGCCGATCAGGGTGAGACCGCGGCCGGCCCAGATCAGATGCCGCTGTTGCGGGCGCCAGGCGCCGTCGGTGACGCTGGCAAAGAGAACACGCTGATCGGCGAAGGCGTCGGCAATCTGTTGCTGGGCACCCAGGCCGTTCTGCAGCAGCAGGATCTGGCTGCCGGGGCGCAGACGATGGCGCACCGATTCCACTGCTGGCATGGCGGCGTAGGCCTTGGTTGCGACTATCAGATTTTCTATTGCGCAGGTGTTGCTGTGCGCTATCTCGGTATCAAGCTGCAATCTGGTGGGTTTGCCCGCCTGTTCGAACAGCAATTGCTGATCGGCATCCTGCCAGGCCTGCAGTGCGCTGGCGTCGCGTAGCAATAGTTGGCACGTCAGGCCTGCCTGTTGCAGGCGTGCCGCCCACAACAGGCCCAGGCTACCGGCACCCAGGACATGCAGCATGCCAGGGTTACTTGGCGCGCACTTCGGTGATCAGGTTGGTTTCGTAGGCTTCCTGCAGGTGCTCTTCCACCAGTTCGAGCAGCGCTTCGGGGCTGGGCAGGTCGTGCTTGTTGGTGACCGTGCTCAGCGCCATGCCAGCACGGATCGACAGATAACCTTCGGTGGTCTTGAATGCCTTGAGGTTCAAACCGTCGTGCAGGCGGCGGAAACTGTTGGGTTTGCAGTCGCTGGCATCATCGGCAAGGGTGACCACCGCAAAGGCATTACTGCCTACCCGTGCTATCACATCGGTAGGTCGTACCAACTGCTGCAGACGGCGCGCGGTGCCGCGCAATACCTCTTGCTGGACCGCCTCGCCAAAGCGCTCGCCCAGTGAAGCCAGGTTCTGCACGCCGAGCACCACCACGCAGCAGGCACCGCCGCGCGAGTCGACATTGCGCAGTGCATCGCTCAAGCGTTGCAGCAGATAGCGACGGTTGCCAATCGCGGTGAGGGTGTCGACCAGATTGCATTCTTCGAGCTGGGCATTGTTATTGGCCAGCAGGTGGTTTTCATCCAGCAGGCGATTGATCAGTTGCGAGGTGCGGTCAGCGGCAAAGATGCGCGGCAGCAACTGTTCGTTCATGGAGGATTTGCTGATGAAGTCGTCGACGCCCCGGTCGAAGGCTTCGCTGAGCACATTGTCGCCTTCGCGGGCAGTCAGCAGCACCACATAAGTGTAGTGGTCGTCCTGCTCGTCCATTTGCCGGATGCGGGTGGTCAGTTCCAGACCGTCCATCTCGGGCATCAGCCAGTCGGCCACCATGACGCTGGCTGGCCGCTCTTCATGCATGCGCAGGGCATCCATGGCGGAACTGGCAAAACGAATGTCGTTGTACCCGGCCTGACTCAGCGTGTGACCGATAACGGCGCTGCTGAACTTCGTATCGTCCACCACCATAATGCTGAGTTGGGGGTTTGGCATAGAAGGTGCTCCCTGCTGTTCGTTGGCTGACTGCCGTTATAATGCCACGAGGTTATACTGTTGTTTTGTATTGAACATCATAATTTTTAAGTTTTGTTTGAGGTTATCCCAATGCCATCTTTTGACGTTGTCTCCGAGCTTGATAAACATGAAGTAACCAACGCTGTGGATAATGCCACGAAAGAACTGGAGCGGCGTTACGATTTGCGCGGCAAGGGGGACTTCACCTTCAATCAGAAGGCGCTGCAGGTCACCATCAGCGCCGAGGCCGACTTTCAGCTGGAGCAGATGCTCGAAATTCTCAAGCTTTCGCTGGTCAAGCGGCAGGTCGATATTCAGTGTCTTGAAATCAAGGACGCATTTGCCTCGGGCAAACAAGTAAAGCAGGATGTGGTGTTCAAGGAAGGTATAGATAAGGAACTGGCACGCAAAATCGTTGCCCTGATCAAGGACGCCAAGCTCAAGGTGCAGGCCGCCATTCAGGGTGAGCAGGTTCGGGTAACCGGCAAGAAGCGCGATGACCTGCAGGAAGTCATGGCATTGCTGCGTGGCAGTTCACTGGATATGCCGCTGCAGTTCAACAACTTTCGTGATTGAACTATTTACAACCAATTGGGGGTCAGGATGGACGAATTGATGGCAAAGATGGAAGGGCTGGAAGAGGCCTGGTTGCCGTTGGTAATCGAATACGGCAGCCAGTTGCTGCTGGCGCTGCTGACGCTGGCCGTGGGCTGGTGGGTTATTGGTCGAATCATTGCCGCGCTGAACAAGGTCATGCACAAGCGCAACGTCGAGCCCACCCTGCACGGCTTTGTGGCCACCTTGGTGGGCATTGGTCTAAAAATTCTGCTGGTGATCAGCGTTGCCGGCATGATCGGCATAGAAACCACTTCCTTTATTGCCGTGCTGGGTGCTGCCGGTCTGGCGGTGGGTCTGGCGTTGCAGGGCAGTCTGGCCAACTTTGCCGGCGGTACACTGATCCTGTTCTTGCGTCCGTTTCGAGCGGGTGAGTATATCGAGGCGCAGGGCGTCTCGGGCACGGTCGACAGCATCCAGATTTTCAATACCATTCTTAAAACCCCGGACAACAAGACGGTGATTGTTCCCAATGGCAGCCTGTCCAATGGCAACATCATCAATTACTCCCGTCAGCCAACCCGCCGTGTGGACCTGAACATCGGCATTGATTATGGCGATGACGTCAAACTGGCGCGTTCTATCCTGCTGGGGCTGGCAGAAGCGGACAGCCGTGTGCTCAAGGATCCGGCTGCGGTGGTCTGGCTGGTATCTCTGGGTGACAACTCGGTCAACCTGTCGCTGCGCATGTGGACCAAGACCGAAGATTACTGGGGCGTGTTCTGGGATCTGCAGGAACAGGCCAAGGAATCCTTCGATGCGCAGGGCATCAGCATTCCCTTCCCGCAGCGCACCGTGCATGTGGTCACGCAGGCGGCGCAGGAATCATCCGCAGAATAAGTTCCCTGTGGGCTCAGAAAAACCCGGCCGATGCCGGGTTTTTTGTCTCAGGCCGTTGCTTGCGTCGATCAGGTCGCAGTTATCGGACACAGTGGTCAGGAAACTTGAACGACCAGCACTCTCTCTTGTCGTTATGTATGGGCAGCACACCCTTAGGTGCGTTACTTAACCAACTACATGAAGGTGAACGTTATGAAGCACGTCTTGAGAACCTCCCTGCTCGTTGCCGCCATGGTGCCGGCTATCGGTATGGCCGCGCCATCCACTGGCGACAACGAAATCACGTTGAGCGGTGCCGGGGCCAGCGACAATGACTTCGACAACAACAACATTTCATTCCAGGGTAGCTGGGGCGAGTACCTGAGTGACTCTTCCTTGTGGGGCCTGCGCCAGAGCGTCGGCGTTTCCGATTCCGAAGGTGAGAGCACCAATTTCAGCGGTTCGACCCGCGTATTCTACGACTACCACTTCGGTAGTGGTCCGGCCAAGCCCTTCATCGGTGCCAGCATTGGTGGCATCTACGGTGACGGCGTGGACGACAGCTTCATGGCTGGTCCGGAAGTCGGTTTGAAGTACTGGGTCAAGGATGACGTTTTCATCACCGGTATGATGGAATACCAGTTCCTGTTCAAGAATGGTGACGGCGCCAGCGACAACTATGACGACGGCGCTATCTTCTACAGCGTGGGTGTCGGTTTCAACTACTGAGCCCGGATCGCGGCGCCCGCCCGGGCGCCGCTTTTTTGTTTCTCCGCAATCTTTCTACCTGTCCCTTTGCTGAATCGTGCGGTTCCCGCTGCTACCTGATGCGGGTCAACTTCAATCAATGCCGGGGCGTCTCAGTCGGTCCGGGTGAGCAAGCTTCAGAAGCAGGAACGCCAGCACGATTGCCGGCAGCCCGGTGAGGGCCGTCAGCATAAAGAACTCTTCCCATCCCACGCGCTCGGCCAACAAGCCGGTGAAGCCCGCAGCAAATTGTCCCGGCAGCGTCATCAAGGAGCTGAACAGCGCATATTGTGTGGCCGTGTAAGCGGTGTTGGTCAGGCTGGAGAGATAGGCGATAAACACCGAGATGGCCAGGCCGCCGGTGATGTTATCGGCAATGATCGCGATTATCAGGCCATCCGGTTGCGGGCCGATGTGTGCCAGCCACGCAAACACCAGATTGGTCGCCGGTGCCATGAAGGCCGTGAGTATCAGTATGGGCGCAATACCGAACCGCGCGACCAGCAGGCCCCCAAGCGCCGCGCCAGATAGCGTCATGGCCAGGCCGAAGGCGGCAGCGATATTGGCTATCTGCTCCTTGCTGAAACCGATATCCAGGTAGAAAGGATTGGCCATGGTGCCCATGAAGATATCGCTGATCCGGAAGGTGGCCACAAACAGCAGGATCACCAGCGCGGTCATGCCGTAGCGTTCGAAAAACTCGGTAAAGGGCGCCACGAAGGCGTTGAAAAACCAGCTCGACAATCCCAGACGCCAGCCCTGGTGGCGGGATTGACCGAGGAAGCGGGTAAGACGCTCCTCCTGCGCCAGCGTATCGCTGGTGATATGCACCTTAGGCTCGGCGATGCACAAGGTGGTGACCAGGCCCACCAGCATGAGCGCGGCCATGCCGGTGTAGGCCAGGCTCCAGCTATCCAGTGCGGCGATATGCAGGGCTCCCGCGCCAGCCGCCAGTATGGCTACCCGGTAACCGGTGACGTAAGTAGCGGCCATGGCAGCTTGACGGTGTTTGGCTTCGGCCTCGACGCGATAGGCGTCTATCGCTACATCCTGAGTGGCGGAGCCGAAGGCCACCAATACTGCCCAGAGTGCCACCAGCTCCAGTTGCTGCAGTGGATTGGTCATGGCCATGCCGAACAGACCACCGGCAATCACCAGTTGGGCCAGCAGCATCCAGCTGCGCCGCCGGCCCAGCAATCGCGTCAACACGGGCACGGGCAATCGGTCTATCAGCGGTGCCCAGAGCACCTTTATGGAGTGCGCCATACCCACCCAACTGAGAAAGCCGATTGCAGCCAGCTCCACTCCCAGGTCGCGCAGCCAGGCGCTGAAGGTGCCGCCCACCAGCAGCAGCGGCAAGCCAGCGGAAAAGCCGAGAAACAGCATGCCGATGACGCGGGGTTGCAGATAGACCTTCAGGCCTTCGGATTGACTCTGGCCCTGTGGGGCAGGGGACGACGAACTCATGAATGTCCTTGGAGTAAGGGAAGTGTGCGGCTCATGGCCAGCCATATTGTCGCAGATTGACCCGGCCGTCGCGCACCAGAACGCCCTCTGCGAGTAGCCGCGCGCGCTGTTGCGCGCCGCTTGGGCTGTCTGCCGGCAATGAAAGCTTGCCTTGGCTATTGAGCACCCGATGCCAGGGCAGGCGGGTGCCATCGGGTAGCTGCCCGAGCCAACGCCCTACCAGACGCGCGCCACGTCCCATGCCGGCAAGCTCTGCCACCTTGCCATAACTGGTGACGCGGCCGGGTGGGATGCTCGCCAGTACCTGAAAAAAGGCTTCTTTGTGTACGTTTTGGCCAAGCTTTGCAGCTTCGTTTGGGAACGCAGCTGCCTTCTGTGGGTCTTTCATGGATAATCACTCGTTTATCCGATGCTCTTTATGGAAGGTAAAAGCATGCTGTTTGCACGCAAAGCGCTGGCGTTAAGTCTTTCATTGATACCGCTGAGCAGTTTCGCCGATACGCTATGGCTGGACAATGGCGACCGCATTACCGGCAAGATCGAATTTCTCGAAGCTGGAAAAATGTCGATCAAGACCGAGTTTGCCGGTCTGATAACGGTCAAAACGGATCGGGTGGTTACCTTTGAAACCGGGGAGCCCCTGCTGCTCAAGCTGGGTGACAAGGCGCAATATATCACTCGCCTGCAGGCTTCCGAGCAAAAAGGCCAGGTCACTCTGGCTTTTGATCAGCAAGATGATCAATCGGGCGGCCAGAACCGTTCCGTGCCAGTCCAACAGATTAGCCAACTGCTGGTGCCCAAGCCGGTGATTCAGGACATGGTGTGGGAGGGCGATGCCTCCGCTGCGCTGGAGTTGAAGGATACCTCTGGCACCGAAACCGAAGATCTTGACCTGGACCTGTCCACGCGCCTGCGCCACGGTGATTGGCGCCACGACCTGGCGCTGGATTACGAGCGCGACTACCGCGACGACGTAAAGAGCCGGCACGCCTGGGAGACCGATTACGATATCAACCGCTTCCTGACCGAGAATTGGTTCTGGATGACCAGCTTTCGTTATCAGCGTGATTATCTGAATGAAATCGCCAAACAGAAACAGTTTGGTATGGGTCCGGGTTATGAGTGGTGGAACAACTCGCTCGGGCGCTTTGAAACCTCTGCGCGGCTGGATCGCATCTGGACCGAGGAGCGCAGTGGCAACAAGAACAAGTACAACGCATTGGGTCTGCAGTGGGACTACCGCAGGTTCCTCGTCGGCAAGCGCTTTGAGCTGTTTCACAAGGCTGAAACCCAGATTCCGGACGATCCCAATGTGCGTTATCAGATCGATACCGAAGCCGGGGTGCGCTACAGCCTGACCAGTTGGGCAGCGCTTAGCCTGAAAGCCGAATTGGATTACCTGAATACATCAGACGACACGGGTTATCGGGACACCCGTTACACCATGGGTCTGGGCGTAGGCTGGTAGAGTTTTCGCCGCAAAAAAAAACGGGCGCCGCTGGCGCCCGTTTTTGTTCCGATTCTGGCATCAGAGGCGCAGACCGCCGTCCAGCTCCAACACGCGGCCGCTGTAATAGTCATTTTCAAACAGATAGGCAGCTGAGTGGGCGATTTCCGCAGGCTTGCCCATGCGCTTCAACGGAATGCCGGAGGTCATTTTCTCCAGCGCTTCGGGTTTCATGCTACCGGTCATCTCGGTTTCGATGAAGCCGGGGGCGATGCCGGCAACACGGATACCGTAACGTGCCAGTTCCTTGGCCCAGGTGACCGTCAGGGCGGCTACGCCGGCCTTGGCAGCGGAGTAGTTGGACTGGCCCACGTTGCCCGCGCGAGAAATGGAGGAGATATTGATGATCAGGCCCTGATTGCCCAGCTCTATCATCTTTGCCGCGACTTCACGGGTACCCAGGAATACGCCGGTCAAATTGACGTCGATAACCGACTGCCACTGCGCCAGGCTCATCTTCTGGGTTTCGCCATCCTTCACCTTGAGCAGCAGACCGTCGCGCAGAATTCCGGCGTTGTTGATAAGGCCATTAATGGCGCCAAAGTGTTCGGCGACCTGTGCAACCATGTGGGTTACCTGTTCCTCATTGGCCACGTTGCAAATATAGGAACGGGCATCGCCGCCGGCCTGTTTGCACGCTGCCACAGCGCTGTCCAGAGCTTCCTGATTCAGGTCTACCAGCGCCAGCCTGGCCCCTTTTGCAGCAAGGAATTCAGCCATGGAGCGACCCAGACCCTGGCCGCCACCGGTAATGATGATAACGCTGTCTTTCAACTGCATGAGGTGCTCCTCGGAAAGATGAATAGAGAAATCCGAGCGCAAGAATGCCCGAGTTTGCGGGTTTTTTGAATACCTCCCGGAGTATGCCGGTCACTATCTGACTCATCTTCCGGGTCGTGCTGCTCTCCTGCCGCAGATACTTGAAACTCTGTCCAGTCATACCCATATAGTCAGGACAGACATTTTTATGAGAGGTGCGCATGCCCCTGTTACGTTTACTGATGCTGGCGCTACCGCTGCTTGAGCTGGCATCGCTGATTGTGCTTGGCGGCCAGATTGGCGTCGGCGCAACCCTGTTGTGGGTGCTGGGCACCGGGGTGCTGGGCTTGTTGCTGATTCAGCGTCAGGGCTGGAGCATGCTGCAGCAACTGCAATTGAAAATGGCCGAGAATCGCTCCCCCTTCGCCGTGCTCAAGACTGGCATGTGGTGGCTGCTGGCCGGGGTGCTGCTGATGATCCCAGGCCTGATCACCGATGCCCTGGCGGTTCCCTGTCTGATCATGGCGTTGCTCAACAAGGGTCGTCCAGCTCCGGGTGAGCCGGGCGGTCCCGGCGTTTACCAACGAGGGGGTAATACCATCATCGAAGGGGAGTGGAAGCCGGGTGAAGAGAAGCCGGTAGAACTCGAGCAACGCATCGACCGTCAATGAAAAAAATCTGTACATGGCCCTTGAAATGGCGACTGCGGGCCCCATCTAGATTGCACCGGTTTTGACGCGCTTCCCCGGATGGGAAGCTACAGAACAGTGACGCGGCTTCTGGCCCGTCCTTCGGGTCCGGTAAGGGCTCGTTTTAACTTGGAATAGCCGAATTTTTCGGCAATTGACTTAACCTATTGGGAGACACCTAACGATGAAAATTCGTCCGTTACACGATCGCGTAGTCGTTCGTCGCAGCGAAGAAGAGACCAAGACCGCTGGTGGTATCGTTCTGCCCGGCTCGGCTGCCGAGAAGCCGAACACCGGGGTTATCGTTGCTGTAGGTACCGGGCGTCTGCAGGACAACGGCGAAGTGCGTCCGCTGGCCGTCAAAGAAGGCGACAAGGTTGTTTTCGGTCCTTACTCCGGCAACAACACCATCAAGGTTGATGGTGAAGATCTGCTGATCATGAGCGAAACCGAAATCTTTGGTGTGCTGGAAGCCTGATACGGCTGCGCCTCGTACCCCTTACGAACTCATTTGAAGGAAAGCAAAAATGGCTGCTAAAGAAGTTAAATTTGGTATCTCTGGTCGCAACAAGATGCTGGACGGCGTCAATATTCTTGCCAATGCCGTCAAGGCAACTCTCGGACCGAAAGGTCGCAACGTATTGATCGAGCGCAGCTTCGGCGCGCCGCTGATCACCAAAGATGGTGTATCCGTAGCCAAGGAAATCGAACTGAAAGACAAGTTTGAGAACATGGGCGCCCAACTGGTTAAAGACGTTGCCTCACGTGCCAACGACGACGCTGGTGACGGTACTACCACTGCCACCGTGCTGGCTCAGGCCATCGTCACCGAAGGTTTGAAGGCGGTTGCTGCCGGTATGAATCCGATGGACCTCAAGCGCGGCATCGACAAGGCTACAATCGCCATCGTTGCCGAGCTGAAAAACCTGGCCAAGCCTTGTGCCGACTCCAAGGCGATTGCCCAGGTAGGCACCATCTCCGCCAACTCTGACGAGTCTGTCGGCAGCATCATTGCAGAAGCCATGGATCGTGTTGGTAAAGAAGGCGTGATCACTGTTGAAGAAGGTTCCGGCCTGGACAACGAGCTGTCAGTTGTAGAAGGCATGCAGTTTGACCGCGGTTACCTGTCTCCCTACTTCGTCAACAAGCCAGAAACGATGTCTGCCGATCTGGATCAGCCGTACATCCTGCTGGTTGACAAGAAAATCTCCAACATTCGTGAGCTGCTGCCGGTCCTGGAAGCTGTCGCCAAATCTGGGCGTCCGCTGATGATCGTGGCAGAAGACGTTGAAGGCGAGGCGCTGGCGACTCTGGTTGTCAACAACATGCGCGGTATCGTCAAGGTGGTTGCCGTCAAGGCACCGGGCTTCGGCGACCGTCGTAAAGCCATGCTGCAAGACATCGCTGTACTCACCGGCGGTACCGTCATCAGCGAAGAAATCGGCCTCAGCCTGGAAACCGCAACCCTGGAGCACCTGGGTCAAGCCAAGAGCGTACAGATCAACAAGGACAACTCCACCATCGTTGACGGCGCTGGCGCCAAGGCTGACATCGAAGCGCGCGTTACCCAGATCCGCAAGCAGGTTGAAGATACTTCTTCCGATTACGACCGTGAGAAGCTGCAAGAGCGTCTGGCCAAGTTGGCTGGCGGTGTTGCCGTGATCAAGGTGGGCGCTGCCACCGAAGTGGAAATGAAAGAGAAGAAGCACCGCGTAGAAGACGCGCTGCACGCTACCCGTGCCGCAGTCGAAGAAGGTGTGGTACCTGGCGGTGGTGTTGCTCTGGTTCGCACTCTGGCCGCTATCGAAGGCCTGAAGGGTGACAACGAAGACCAGAACGTGGGTATCAAGCTGCTGCGTCGCGCCGTTGAAGCGCCGCTGCGTCAGATCGTTACCAACGCGGGTGACGAAGCTGCAGTCGTATTGCAAGCCGTGAAGGCGGGCGAAGGCAACTACGGTTACAACGCTGCTACCGGTGAGTACGGTGACATGATCGAAATGGGTATTCTCGATCCGGCCAAGGTGACTCGCGCTGCATTGCAGGCAGCTGCCTCGGTAGCCAGCCTGATGATCACCACCGAAGCCATGATCGCTGACCTGCCAGAAGAAGGCGGCGCTCCGGCGATGCCTGATATGGGTGGCATGGGCGGTATGGGTGGCATGGGCGGCATGATGTAAGGCCGCTGCCTCCACGGCACTAGCAGTACCGAAACCCGGCTCTTGGTAGCCGGGTTTTTTTATATCTGCGGTAAAGGAGCGGCTTTGACCGCGCTATTTTGCAGAAGTTTTGTAAGAGATCGCCTGCAGGTTATGTAAGTGATTCGCACATGAGGCTGTGGGTGGAATGGGTGTTTTGTACTGGGTTAATAGCTAGTCTATTGTATTTAAAGGTTTTTAATCTGTCGCCGAATGTGCAGGAAGCAAGGTTGGCCAGTTGCACGCGCCAGGCGATTGGGTAAGATACACCCATGCGCAACGGACAGCGCTGCTCGGCAGGGAGCTTGAGCCAGGGATTTTCAGGATGATAAAGCCAGGACGGCTGGACAAGGATGGCAAACGGACTAAAGAGTGGGCGAGTTTACTCGCCCCTTTTTTTGTCTAAAATTTAGCTTCAAGCTTCAAGCCCTAAGTAAAAAAGCCTCAACCTCAAGTCTTCGTTCTGCGCTGCGTAGCAGTTACCGCTACTTCGCGCATAAAAAAACCGGCGCTGGGCCGGTTTTTTTGCAGCATTGGATCGCTCGCGCAACTCAGCGCTCCAGGTACTGCAGCTTGTCTGGCACGCCATCCCACTCTTCGGCGTCGGCCAGGGCGTCTTTCTTCTCGGTGATGTTCGGCCAGACTTCCGCCAGATCGGCATTCAGCTCGGTGAACTCCTGCATGTCTTCCGGGATTTCGTCTTCCGAGAAGATGGCGGTGGCCGGGCACTCTGGCTCACACAGCGCACAATCAATGCACTCATCCGGATGAATGACCAGAAAGTTCGGGCCTTCATAGAAGCAGTCAACCGGGCAGACCTCAACGCAATCGGTGTACTTGCACTTAATGCAGTTGTCGGTAACAACAAAAGTCATGGTGGGGTCTCCATCAGAATCAGGCGAACAAAATCTGGCGCGTAGTCTATCAGCTTTTGCGCCTCGGTACAGAGCGCGCCAGAGGTTTGCGCAAACTAAGCGGTGATTGCTGCACGTTTAATGAAAATAAGTATCATTTACCGGCCAAGTGCCGCCGTTACAACCACTCCTTCTTCATCTGATATAGCAGATCAAGCGCCTGGCGGGGGCTTAATTCATCCGGCTGCAGGGCTTGCAGCTGCTCCACCAGGGGATGAGCTGCGCTGGCGAAGAGATCGTTCTGCACCGGTTGCTCATTCCGCGCGCGGGCGCCGCTGTGTTGTTCCAGGCTGCTTTGTTCAAGCTTGGCCAGATGTTCACGCGCGCGCAGGATAACCGAGCGCGGCACTCCAGCCAGTTGCGCCACCTGCAAACCATAACTTTGGCTGGCCGGGCCAGGCTGCACTTGATGCAGGAAGACGATGCGTTCGTTGTGCTCGGTGGCATTGAGGTGCACGTTGGCTACGCCCGGATCGGTATCGGCCATGCCGGTGAGTTCGAAGTAGTGAGTGGCAAACAGAGTGAAGGCGCGCACCCTGGCCAGATATTCCGCCGCCGACCAGGCCAGCGACAGGCCGTCGAAGGTACTGGTACCGCGGCCAACTTCGTCCATCAACACCAGGCTGTCGGCGGTGGCGTTGTTGAGGATGTTGGCGGTTTCGCTCATCTCCACCATGAAGGTGGAACGCCCGCCGGCCAGGTCATCACTGGAGCCGATACGCGTGAAGATGCGATCGACACAGGAGAGCTCGACCTCGGCCGCCGGCACAAAGCTGCCGATATGCGCCAGTAATACGATCAGCGCAGTCTGCCTCATGTAGGTGGATTTACCGCCCATGTTAGGGCCGGTAATGATCAGCATGCGGGTGTCGTCGTCCAGCGTCAGATCGTTGGCGACAAAGGGTGTTTCCAGCACCTGCTCGACGACCGAGTGACGACCCTGTTGGATTTCCAGGCGACTGTCTTCGACAAAGCGCGGGCGACTGTAGCCCAAGGTGCTGGCTCGCTCGGCGAGCGTGCTGAGCACATCGACCTCAGCCAGACTGGCGGCGGTGGTCTGCAGCTCGGCCAGATTCTGGTTCAGGCGATCCAGCAATTCTTCGTATAATTGCTTCTCGCGCGCCAATGCACGGCTTTTGGCCGAAAGTGCCTTGTCTTCAAAGGTTTTCAGTTCTGGCGTGATAAAGCGTTCGGCACCCTTGAGCGTCTGGCGACGAATATAGTCAGCCGGTGCCTGTTCGGCCTGGCTGCGTGAGAGTTCGATAAAGTACCCATGCACACGGTTGTAGCCGACCTTCAGGCTGCTGAGGCCGCTGCGCTCGCGTTCGCGGGTTTCCAGATCGATCAGGTACTGGCCGGCGTTCTCGCTGATGTTCTGCAGCTCGTCCAGTTCGGCATCAAAGCCGGCCTTGATCACGCCGCCGTCACGCAGTACCGCAGGCGGATTATCGATCACCGCGCGATTGAGCAGCTCTGCCAGCTCGGGATAGGTTCTGATCTGCTGCGCCAGCGCCACCAGGTGGGCGGATTCCAAACCCTGCATGCAGGCCTGCAAATCGGGCAGGGCGAGCAACGCGTCGCGCAAACGGGCCAGATCACGCGGACGTGCCGAGCGTAAGGCCACGCGGGCGAGAATGCGTTCGATATCGCCAATGCCCTTGAGTTGCGGCTGCAGGTCGAGATAAAACTGCTGGTCGATCAGAGTACTGATGCTGGCCTGTCGCGCACTGAGAATCTGCATGTCGCGCAACGGGCGATTCAACCAGCGACACAGCAGACGGCTGCCCATCGCGGTTGCGCTGTGGTCCAGCACTTCCAGTAGCGTATTGTCGCGCCCGCCGCCAAGGTTCTGGTCTATCTCCAGGTTGCGGCGGCTGGCGCCATCGATGATCACGCTGTCTTCAAAGCGCTCCTGGGCGATGCCGCGAATATGCGGCAGGGCGGTACGCTGAGTCTCCTTGGCATAGCTCAGCAGCGCGCCTGCTGCGCCCAGACCCAGGCGTAGTGAGGCGCAGCCAAAACCGGCCAGATCCTTGGTGCCGAATTGCGAGGTGAGCGCCTTGTGCGCGCTGTCCTGATCAAATTCCCAGGGTGCGCGGCGGCGCACTGCCCGGCGGCGCTCAATGGGTGTGTTGCTTTCCCAGTCGTCGGGGATCAGCAGTTCAGCCGGAGCCAAACGTTCCAGCTCACCCAGCAGGGTTTCCCAGCCGCCGAGCTCCATGACCACGAAGCGACCGCTGTTGATGTCCAGCGTGGCCAGACCAAAACACTTCTCGCCACCCACCAGGGCAGCCAACAGATTGTCGCGGCGTTCGTCCAGCAGTGCCTCGTCACTTACGGTGCCCGGCGTAATGATCCGCGCCACCTGACGCTCGACCGGCCCCTTGCTGGTCGCGGGATCGCCAATCTGCTCGCAGATCACCACCGACTCGCCCAGCTTGACCAGCTTGGCCAGATAGCCTTCAGCCGCGTGGTAGGGAATACCCGCCATGGGGATGGGCTGGCCGCCGGACTGGCCGCGTGCGGTCAGGGTGATATCGAGCAGGCGCGCGGCCTTTTTCGCATCGTCGTAGAACAGCTCGTAGAAATCCCCCATGCGATAGAACAGCAACTGGTCCGGATGCTGCTGCTTGATGCCGAAAAATTGCTGCATCATGGGGGTGTGCTGGTTGGCGGCGGCTTTATCTTTTTTCATCGAATGTATAGCTTGTTCATCAATAGCGAATGGCACGGCCAGAACAGCGTTTGGCAACTATGTTTGGCCCGGGCGCAGAATGGCAGCAAGGTTATCATGCTGACCCGGGCGGCAGCAGGTGGCGCGCCAATTTTTCCTGCTATTCGTGCGGTTACAAGGTCGCGGCACCAAGCCGGGCAGCCGTGGTCCCAGGAGTGCGTAGCGTGCTCGGTCAATGGCAGGCTGTTTTCATCAATCAACGAGGTAACCCATGTCGCACTATGACCCCCTTATAGACTCGGCAGCTGCCCGCCTGGGTCGTGTACTGGATCACCTTGGTGGCCGGGTAAGCACGGCTGAATCCTGCACCGGCGGCGGTATAGCTGAGGCCATCACCCGCGTGGCGGGCAGTTCGGCCTGGTTCGAGACCGGTTTTGTTACCTACGCCAACAGCAGCAAGCAGCGCTGGCTGGGAGTGGAGCCGGGGGTGCTGGCAGAGCACGGCGCGGTAAGCGAACCTGTGGTGCAGGCGATGGCCATTGGCGCGCGCGCGGCGGCCGACGCGCAGTTTGCGGTGGCAGTCAGTGGTATTGCCGGGCCGGACGGTGGCAGTGTGGAGAAACCGGTAGGAACGGTCTGGTTTGGCTGGGCACTGGCCGATGGCCAGGTGCTGACCGAGCGCAAGCGTTTTCACGGGGGACGGCGCGAGGTGCGTGCCCAGACCGTGTTGCACGCGCTTGAGCGGCTGGTTGCCGAAGCGGAAAAACAGGCTGCCAACCGGTTATCACTCTGAACCAAAAAGGGGGTAGGCAAGGGGAGACTTCTGTGGAACAATACTGACCAAATATACAGTACTTTCACTTATCGGGCGCCGCGGCTCCCGCCTAGCCAAAGAGGATGCACAATGGACGACAACAAGAAAAAGGCGCTTTCCGCTGCTTTGAGTCAGATTGAACGTCAATTTGGCAAAGGCGCGGTCATGCGCATGGGCGATCACGAACGTCAGGCGATTCCTTCCATTTCCACCGGCTCGCTCGGACTGGATATTGCTCTGGGTCTGGGCGGGCTGCCCAAGGGCCGGATCGTTGAAATCTACGGTCCGGAATCGTCCGGTAAAACCACGCTGACGCTGTCGGTTATCGCCCAGGCGCAGAAGAGCGGTGCCACCTGCGCCTTCGTCGATGCCGAGCACGCGCTCGATCCCGAATACGCCGGCAAGCTGGGCGTCAATGTGGACGACCTGCTGGTGTCGCAGCCCGATACCGGTGAGCAGGCGCTGGAAATCACCGACATGCTGGTACGCTCCAACGCCGTGGACGTGATCATCGTCGACTCGGTGGCTGCGCTGGTACCCAAGGCAGAAATCGAAGGCGAGATGGGCGATCACCACGTGGGTGTGCAGGCCCGTTTGATGTCACAGGCGCTGCGCAAGATCACCGGCAACATCAAGAACGCCAACTGCCTGGTGATCTTCATCAACCAGATTCGCATGAAGATCGGCGTGATGTTCGGCAACCCGGAAACTACCACTGGCGGTAACGCCCTCAAGTTCTATTCCTCGGTCCGTCTGGATATTCGCCGCACTGGCGCCGTCAAGGATGGTGATGAGGTAGTTGGCAGCGAAACCCGCGTCAAGGTCGTCAAGAACAAGGTGGCGCCGCCGTTCCGTCAGGCCGAATTCCAGATTCTGTACGGCGCCGGCATCTATCACAACGCCGAGATCGTTGATCTGGGTGTGCAGATTGGCCTGGTCGAGAAGTCCGGCGCCTGGTACAGCTATCAGGGCAACAAGATTGGTCAGGGCAAGGCCAATGCCGCCAAGTACATGGAAGAGAATCCCGCGATTGCCGATGAGATCGAAAAAGCCATCCGCGACAAGCTGCTGGCCAAACCAAGCAAGCCCAAGGCTGAAGCAGAAGCTGACGCCGAGCTGGAAGGCTAATCTCCAGGCTGTATGTTTTCGCGAACTCAGCTGGAAACCCCTGCTGCTATACGCCGCTCAGCCATGGATCTGCTGGCGCGGCGTGAGCACAGCTATGCCGAGTTATTGCGCAAGCTGCGCCAGCGCGGTGCGACTACCGCGGCCGCCGAGATTGAGCTCGATCGCCTGGTATACGATGGTCTGCTCAGCGATGAGCGTTTTTGCGAAGCCTATATTCACGCACGCAGCCAGCGGGGTTATGGGCCTGTGCGCTTGCGCGAAGAGTTGCGTCAGCGTGGCGTTGCCGAGTCGCTGGTTGAGGAAACGCTCGCAGCCGGGGAATGGGATTGGCCCGCCTTGGCGCGCAAGGCTTTTTGTAAGCGCTTCCCTGAGGGACAGGCCAGCGATGCTCTTGGTCGCGCCAAGCAGCAACGGTTCATGCAGTACCGGGGTTTTTCAGGTTTTCAGGCTGGTTGATAAAATCGACCAAAGTGCGCAAGGTGCCATGGTCGCGGCCGTTGAACCTGAAGCGCAGCCGCGGCAAATGGCTGAACTCCGCATCGGGCTCCTGCATTTCGTCCCCTCGGTCTCCCTCCTGCTGAATAAACCCACCGTCTCGACACACGTCTGCGAAGCGCGTCTGCAGCTGTTGTAAAGCCTGCTGGTGCAACGGCTGATTGAGGCGCAGCAGATAGTCCTGCCCCAGCCAGCGCGCCGAATGGAAGTTGCGATAGAAATCGAGAATTTCCTGCATGGCAGCTTCGCTGCTCTTGGCCAGCCTGAGCAGGTGGAAATCGGTAGCGCGAATATAACCAGCGCTTTGTAGCTGCTCGCGGAAGAAGTTGAGCAGGCTTTCCCAGTAACGGCCTCCCGGCTCATCCAGCAGCACAACGGGTACCAGTGGGCTCTTGCCGGTTTGAATCAGCGTCAGCACTTCCAGAGTCTCATCCAGGGTGCCGAAGCCACCAGGGCAGAGGATCAGTGCGTCGGCTTCCTTGACGAAAAACAGCTTGCGCAGAAAGAAGAATTTGAACCCCAGCTCGTGTTCGGTACCGCGCACAATGGTGTTGGCGTGCTGCTCGAAGGGTAACGTGATATTGAAACCCAGGCTGTTGTCCACGCCAGCGCCCTCATGCGCTGCGGCCATGATGCCCGCGCCACCGCCGGTGATGGTCATGTAGTCGTTTCGGCTGAGTGTCTGGCCCATGCTCTTGGCCAGGTGATACAAGGCATGGGTGGGGGCGGTGCGGGCAGAGCCAAAAACGGTTACCTTGCGGCGTCGTTTGAACAGGGCCAGACGGGCAAAGCTGCGTTCCAGTTCGCGAATGGTCTGCAAGAGAATCTTGGCATCCCAGCGGTTGCGGTCAGCCTGCGCCATGCGAATCACTTCCAGCAGCATGTCACGGTAGAGTTGGGCGTTCTCGCTGCTGCCGGCGCAGAGTCGAACCAGCTCTTCTACCTTGTCGGGAATCTGACTGCTGCCGGTTTGCCAATGACTGGAAAGGTAGTCAGCCGGCTCTATATCCTCATTCATGGCTGGGTTCTGTACCTCACCGGCTACATGGTCTGGCAGTGCTCGGCGATGAAGCTCTGGGTGACCACCGGCTGCTCGCTATCCTTGATGATGAAGTGATAGGTGAGGGTCGCGCCCATGTCGAGCAGCCTGCGGAAGCGCAAATCGGCGCAGACGCTGGCCTGCAACTGGTTGCGGATCAGCAGCGGATCTTCCTGCATGCGCTCGGCATAGGCCGGATCCACTGCCAGCCGGTTGATCAGCTCCTCACCCTGGGCTTCAAAGCCCAGATCGGTAATATATTCGTTGATCGCACGCGGCGTCCCCTCGCTGCTTTGCTTGGCAACCTGTTTGAGGCTTTCTTCCAGTTGTATGTCCCGCAGCGACGCGGCTTCGGCGGGGGCAGCCAGAAAAAAGGCAATTAGCAGGGGTAACCAACGCATGTAAATTCTCCATTTCAGATGACGATATGTCCTGACTCAGGGATTCTGACCGCGCAGCTCGGCGCAGGTTCGCCGGCAGCGGAATATCTTCGCTTAGCGCTAGCCCGACGCGCAGTTAGAATGCCACACAATCAACCGATGGCGACGCAGCGGCGCAGCAAGATATACAAGACAGGCAGGAAAAATGATGGCGGCTTCAGAAGACAATGCGGTACAGCGGCTGCGTCAGGCAGCCATAGCCCGATCCACCCGGCCCTTTCTGGCTCGCGGTGCGCGCGTCAAGCGTTGCGCGGCCTGTCAGTTGGCCCTGACAGCCTGTATCTGCGAGCAACGGCCAGAGGTACACGCCGAGGTGAGCTTCTGCCTGCTGATGCATTCTCTGGAGCCACTCAAGCCGACCAACACCGGACGGCTGATTGCCGAGTGCCTGCCTGATACCCAGGCTTTTGTCTGGGCCAGAACCGAAGTGGATCCGGCGTTGCTGGCGCTTCTGGCTGATGAGCGATACCAGCCCTTTGTGGTGTTTCCGGGTGAGTATGCGCTGGCGAGTCAGCAGGTGTGCCGTGAATTGCCTAAGGATTCGGCGCGACGGCCGCTGCTGATTATTCTCGACGCAACCTGGACTCAGGCGCGCAAGATGTTTCGCAAGAGCCCGTATCTGAGTGATTTGCCCGTTCTGAGTCTGGAAACCGCACAGCTCTCCCGCTATCGGCTGCGTCGCTCCCAGCGTGAGGAACATCTGTGCACCGTAGAGGTGGCTGCGGCCTGCCTGGTCCTGGCTGGGGAGGAGCTGGCGGCAGCGCAGTTGAATGAGTATTTCGAACTGTTCAGCGATGCCTACCTGCGCGCCATTCGACTGCGAACAAGTGAGGAATGATCAATGGTGCCCGGCTGGCTCCTGCTGTACTGGCGCCGGTTGCTTGCGGCGCTCCAGGTAAATAGGCACCAATTGCGCAATCAGCATACCGCCGAGCATCAGCGCGCAACCCAGCAAGCCGCGTGGGCTCAGGGTTTCGCCCAGAATCAGCCAGCCGGCCAGGGCAGCGAAGACCGCTTCCAGGCTTAGAATGATGGCAGCGTGCGAGGTGATCGCATCCTTCTGCGCCACCACCTGCAGAGTAAAGGCTACGCCGACGGCCAATACGCCGCCGTACAGAATCGCTGGCAATGCCTGTTGCACCATCGGCCACTGGATGGGCTCGAGCGCGGCTGCCAGCGCCAGGCTGATTGCCGCGCAAACGGCAAACTGGATAAAAGACACCAGGATGGCGTCGTATCGGCTGGCGAGCGCGCCCACCATGAGTACATGCACGGCCCAACAGGCAGCGCCGATCAATTGCAGCCAGTCACCGGAAGCCACCTTGAAGCCAGGCCCGATACTGAGCAGCGCCATGCCGACCAAAGCCAGCAGGGCGCCAGCCCAGGTACCTTTCTGTGTGCGCATGCCGATAAACAACCCGAACACCGGCACCAGAATCACATAGAGACCGGTAATGAAGCCTGAGTTGGTCACTGTGGTGAACATCAGGCCGATCTGCTGCAGGTTGATGCCCAGGGTCAGCACGCAGCCCAGCACCAGGCTGCCGAGCAGCATGGGTTTGCTCAAACGCCCTGGCTCGCCGATCTTGACGGGTTTGCGCAACAGCCAGATCAGCGGCATGACCGCCAGTGCTCCGACCAGAAAGCGCAGCCCGGTATAAAGGAAGGGGCCGATATGGTCCATGCCCAGTCGCTGCGCGACAAAGGTACTGCCCCAGATCATGGCGGTCAGGAGCATCAGGGCGTCGGCGCGGTAGTGGCGAAGGTTCATGCGGGAAACTCGAGAGGAAAAACCGCCATTATCCTGTTTCCGCGCGGGCGAAAGCCAGATACAGTTGAGCGCGCCTACTGTGCTGCCTTGGCCAAAGTCGCATTGACGGCGACTGCGACGGCTGGCAGTCTCAGTCTGATACAAAAACCATAAGAATAACGACTCCTTGGGACAACACGCATGGGTCTTAGCTACGACATCCTGATTGCTGACGATCACCCGCTGTTCCGTAGTGCCCTGCGTCAGGCCTTGCATGCCGGTCTGGGCGATGCCATCAGCCTTAATGAGGTTGGCAGCATTGAGGGCCTGCAGACCCAATTGGCCACGCGCGCAGACTGGGATCTGGTACTGCTGGATCTGAACATGCCTGGCGCCTACGGTTTTTCCGGGCTGGCCCAGCTGCGCGGCCAGTTTCCGCATATTCCCGTCATCATGATTTCCGCCCAGGAAGAACCATCGGTCGTGCGCCGATCAAAGGATTTTGGCGCCAGCGGTTTCATTCCCAAATCAGCCACGCTGGAGGCCATCCAGCAATCGGTACAGGCGGTGCTGGAAGGTGGCGTCTGCTGGCCTGCCGGGCTGGATGATCCTCAGGGCATGAGCAGTGAAGAGCAGCAGATCAGCTCGCGGGTGGCCAGCCTCACGCCGCAGCAGTTCCGGGTGCTGACCATGGTCTGCGACGGTCTGCTCAACAAGCAGATAGCCTACGAGCTGGACGTGTCCGAGGCCACCGTCAAGGCTCACGTTACCGCCATCTTTCGCAAGCTCGAGGTGCGCACTCGCACGCAGGCAGCCCTCGCATTGCAGCAGATGGAGCTCAGCAGGACTGGCTGAGCGGGCTCTGGACTACAGCTCTACGACTGAAGTCTGAGCCTCTTGCGCTGGGCAAAGCCGCAGCGCGCTGCCAGACTGCAGCTCAGGCAAGAGATGAGATGATTACCCTGCAATGATGCTCTCCGGCGGTTTGGTCGCCCTGATATTTCTGCTCTACATGGCGCTGCTGTTTGTCATTGCCTTCTGGGGTGACCGTCGCCGTACCGAACTCAGCCCGCGCCTGCGGGTGTGGGTATACAGCCTGTCTCTGGCGGTCTGGTGTACCAGTTGGACCTTCTTCGGCGCCGTGGGCATGGCTGCCGATCAGCTCTGGGGCTTTCTGCCCATCTACCTTGGCCCAGTCCTGCTGTTTCTGTTTGGCTGGCGCCTGTATGCGCGCATGATCGCCATCAGCAAGCAGGAAAACATCACCTCCATCGCTGATTTCATTGCCTCGCGCTATGGTAAATCCCAGAGCCTGGGCGTGGTGGTTTCCCTGCTCTGCCTGGTTAGCGTGCTGCCCTATATTGCCCTGCAGCTCAAGGGCATAGTGCTGGGCTAC
This sequence comes from Halopseudomonas sp., assembly GCF_036961105.1. Taxonomy (GTDB): domain Bacteria; phylum Pseudomonadota; class Gammaproteobacteria; order Pseudomonadales; family Pseudomonadaceae; genus Halopseudomonas. Next base: position 106,933 of record NZ_JBALWW010000003.1, read on the forward strand.
AACCTGCTCAGCGCGGCGCCTCTGGTGGGCGGTGTGCCCACCGACGCGGTGGGGGCGGAAGACACCGCCCTGGTAGTCACCCTGGTACTGGCGCTCTTCACCGTGCTGTTCGGCACCCGCAGCCTGGATGTGACCGAACACCATCGCGGCATGATGCTGGCCATCGCCTTCGAGTCCATCGTCAAGCTGCTGGCGTTTCTTGCGGTCGGTATCTTTGTCACCTTCGGCCTCTTCGGTGGCGCTGCCGAGCTGTTTACCGACGCGCGCAACAACGCCGCACTGGCCGGCTACTGGCAGCGCGATACGCCGGTGCTTAGCCTGCTGTTCCAGACCCTTATTGCCATGCTGGCTTTCATCTGTCTGCCGCGCCAGTTTCAGGTTGCGGTGGTGGAAAACAGCGAGCCGGGTGACCTGCGACTGGCGCGCTGGGTATTTCCGGTTTACGTGATTCTGGCCGCGCTTTTTGTCATCCCCATCAGCCTGGCCGGACAGATGACGCTGGGCTCGGGCTTGTCGGCCGACTCCTACGTGATCAGTCTGCCGCTGTTGCAGGGGCATCCCGAACTGGCGCTGCTGGCGTTCCTGGGCGGCGCTTCTGCGGCCTCGGGCATGGTGATTGTCGCGGCCATTGCGCTTAGTACCATGGTATCCAACGACGTGGTGCTGCCGGTGCTGCTGCGCAGCAAGACCCGGCCGGAACACTCCTACGAGCAGTTTCGCGGCTGGCTGCTGAATGTACGGCGCACCAGCATCCTCATCATCCTGTTGCTGGCGTATGTGGTCTATCGGCTGATTGGCTCGGACACCAGCCTGGCCAGCATTGGCCAGGTGGCCTTCGCGGCCATCGCGCAACTGGCACCAGCCATGTTCGGCGCGCTGTTCTGGAAGCAGGCCAACCGCACAGGTGTGCTGGCCGGCCTGCTGGTCGGCGTCTGCCTGTGGCTCTATTTGCTGGTATTGCCCCTGGTCGGCGCCGGGTTGAACTGGCATGTGGAGGGCTTGCCGCTGGTCGAGGGCATGCGCGAGGCCGCGCTGCGTTGGGACCTGGATGTCTTGACCCTGGGCAGTCTGCTGGCCCTGGCTTGCAACTTCGCCGCTTTCATGGCCGGCTCGCTGTTCAGCCGCACCCGCGTCCTGGAGCACTGGCAGGCCAGCCGCTTTGTCAGCCAGGACGCGCAGCCCTGGAGCGACAGTCCCAGCCGAGTTCTGCTGCGGGTGCGCCTGGACGATCTGCTGGAATTGGCTGCGCGTTTTGTGGGTAGCGAGCGCGCCGAGGCCAGCTTTGACGCCTATGCGCGCAGTCAGGGAAACGGATTTGTCGGCAGCCACACGGCCGACTCCGGCTGGATAACCCTGACCGAGCGCCTGCTGGCCGGTGTGCTGGGCGCCTCCTCCGCGCGTATCGTGGTCAAGGCGGCTATCGAAGGCCGCGACATGCAGTTTGATGACGTGGTGCGCATTGTCGATGAAGCGTCCGAGGTGTTGCAGTTCAACCGCGGGCTGCTGCAGGGTGCCATCGAGAATATTACCCAGGGCATCAGCGTGGTCGACAAGTCGCTGCGGTTGGTTGCCTGGAATTACCGTTATCTGGAGATGTTCGAGTACCCCGAGGGGCTGATTACCATTGGCCGGCCGATTGCCGACATCATTTTGCACAACGCTCAGCGCGGGCTCTGCGGTCCGGGCGATCCGCAATCGCACGTGAACAAGCGTATAGCCTGGATGCAGCAAGGTACCGCGCATCGCTCCGAGCGCATGTTCCCCAACGGCAGCGTGATCGAGATCATCGGCAACCCGATGCCGGGCGGCGGCTTTGTCATGAGTTTTACCGATATTTCGGATTTTCGTAACGCCGAGCGGGCCCTGCAGGATGCCAATGAGAGTCTTGAGCAGCGGGTGATAGAGCGCACCCAGGAGCTCTCCACACTGAACCAGGCGCTGCTGCAGGCCAAGGCTCAGACCGAGCGCGCCAGCCAATCCAAGAGCCGCTTTCTTACCGCCGTGAGCCACGATCTGATGCAGCCGCTGAACGCCGCGCGGCTATTCTCCGCGTCCTTGTCGCACCAGCCAGGGCTGAGTGGCGAAGCGCCGCAACTGGTGCGCCATCTCGACAGCGCTCTGAGCTCGGCAGAAGAACTGATTACCGACCTGTTGGATATTTCGAGGATCGAAGCCGGGCGGGTCACACCGGAGCTGGCCGATTTTACCTTGAGTGAGTTGATCGAACCCCTGCGCATCGAATTCAGCGCCATGGCGGCGGAACAGGGCGTAGACCTGCGCGTGCATCCGAGCCATCTGCGCGTGCGGTCGGATATCCGCCTGCTGCGCCGGGTGCTGCAGAACTTCCTTACCAATGCCTTCCGCTATGCCAGTTCGGCGCGCGTGGTATTGGGCGTGCGTCTGCAGCAGGGCGCCGTGCGGCTTGAGGTGTGGGATCAGGGGCCTGGCATCGCGCAGGACAAGCTCAAGGTCATCTTCGAGGAGTTTCAGCGCCTGGACAGCCATCGAACCCAGGCCGAGAAGGGCCTGGGCCTGGGCCTGGCGATCGCTGACGGGCTGTGCCGGGTATTGGGGCATCCGCTCAACGTGCGTTCCTGGCCGGGCAAGGGCAGCGTCTTCAGTGTCACCGTGCCTTTGTCCCAGCAAAGCCGTCAGCAACGGCCAGCCGAGGTTCCGGCCGAAAGCCAACCCGGCTTGCAGGGTGCAACCGTGCTCTGTATCGACAACGAAAGCAGCATTCTTACCGGTATGCAAAGTCTGCTGGGGCGTTGGCAGTGCCGGGTCGCTGTGGCGCGCAACCGCGAGGAGGTGCGGGCCGTGCTGGCGCAAGGCTTCGTACCGCAACTGGTACTGGTGGATTATCACCTAGACGCCGGCGATACCGGTACGCAGCTGATGCTGTGGCTGCGTGAACAGTTGGGCGCCGACTTGCCGGGCGTGGTGATCAGCGCCGATGGGCGCCAGGAGCTGATCAGCCAGATCGAGCTGGCGCGTCTGGAATATCTGCCCAAACCGGTCAAACCCGCAGCGCTACGGGCACTGATCAGCCGTCACATCACCCTGGGTTGATGCCGCCCAGGGCGCAACTGTTGCCCCACAACTGTATCTTGTGGGGCCGCCGGACACAGCGTAGTGTGCCGGTTTTTATCCTGGCTGCGATGCGGCCGGTCAACGAGTTATCTGCCTATGTCGGCGCAATTCAAAGCCTTTGCCTGCGGCGCCCGCGACACCCTGCCGATGCTGCTGGGCGCGCTGCCATTCGGCATCATCTTCGGCACCCTGGCGATCGCCGCCGGCCTCTCGCTGCCGGCCACGCTGCTGATGTCGGCGCTGGTATTTGCCGGCTCGGCGCAATTCATTGCAGTCAGCCTGATTGCCTCCGGCGCCGGGCTGGTGGTGCTGCTGGCCACCACCCTGGTAGTCAACCTGCGGCATATGCTCTACAGCGCCAGTCTGTTGCCCTATGTGCGCCATTTGCCGCAACGCTGGAAAGTACCGCTGGCGTTCTGGCTGACCGATGAAAGCTTTGCCGTGGTGCATCGACACTATCTGGACGTGCAGACAGCGAACACCCACAAACACTGGTATTTTCTGGGTTCCTGCGTGGCGATGTACAGCAACTGGTTTCTCTGCACCCTGATAGGCGCGGCGCTGGGCAGTTCGCTGCCGGGCATGGCTGGCTGGGGCCTGGACTTTGCCATGGTCGCCACCTTTGTCGGCATTGTGGTGCCGCTATTGCGCACCCGGCCCATGCTGCTGGCTGCGGCGGTCGCGGCGACCGTAGCACTGGCCGCGCACGCTCTGCCGTACAAACTGGGGCTGATGCTCGCGGCGCTGGCTGGCGTCAGCGTGGCGGTGTGGGCGGAGCGCTGGAGTTCGCAACCGGGAGGCAGCAATGAGTGCGTTTGAAATTGCGCTGATCAGCGGCATGGCGCTGATCACTTTTGGCATTCGCTACGGGCTCTTTGCCGTCGGTCACCGGGTGCACTTCAATCCGCTGGTAAGTCGCGCGTTGACCTATGTGCCGGTGGCGGTGCTCAGCGCCATCATCGCCCCAGCCATGCTGATGCCGGGCGACGGTGGCTGGCAGCTGACGTGGCACAACGCCTATCTGCTGGGCGGACTGGCGGCCATGCTGATTGCGGCGCTTACGCGCAACCTGCTGGCGACCATCTTTGGCAGCATGCTGGTGTTTTTTCTCTGGCGCTGGCTGCTGGGCTGACGCTTGGCTACCAGAGCGAGACCCGCTTGGTACGGATCGCCACAATCAGCAGGCTCAGCGCCGCCACCGAAATGATGCTGGTAAAGCCGATAACGGTGGAGGCAAAACCGATCAGATCGCTGACAAAGCCCACGCCCAACACCACAGTCGCCATGGTCAGATAAGCCATCAGGTAAAACGCCGAGATAATCCCGCCGCGCTGTTCTGGCGGCGCCACGTTGCTGATCGAGGCAATGGCCACCACCCCGGTCGCGCCGGCGCCGCTGGCGGTCGCCATGGTAGCCAGGGCAAACATCCACGGCGAGCTGGTCACCACCGCCACCGCCATCACGCCCAGCCCGATGATCAGCGTCATGGGGCCGACAATCAGCAAACGATTCACCGGTTGGCGCTGGCACGCAAACTGGCTGAAGCCGGCCATCAACTGCCAGGCAGCGGCAAACAGACCCGCAGTGGCGCGATCACTGATGCCGATCAGCTTGGTTGCCAGCGAAGGGCCCAGCGAGGCATACAGACTACCGGTCGACCAGGCCAGGCAAATCGCGGCCGCCGCAAAGGCGAAGGCACCCAGCAACTCGCGCGGCACCTTGACGGGTGTGGGCCGCCAGGCGCGCCAGCGAAACTCAGGGTGACGCTGACCGATGTGTGAAGGCCAGGGCGCTCGCAACAGCAGCGCTATGGTTGCCAGCGTGAGTATCATTACCACGATAAAGGGCCAGCCCAGGGCGCTGCTGGCACCCCATTTGAGCGCCAGCGAACTGACCGTCGGGCCGGCAAAGGCGCCCAGCGTAAAAAACAGTGCCGAGAGGGTTGCTGCGCGGGTCCAGTTCTCGTTGGGCTCCAGTTCCACCAATGCGGCAGATGAGGCGCCGGTCACAATGCCGGTGCCAATGCCGGTCAGCACGCGCGCTGCACCCAGGGCGTAGATATCAGTCGCCAGATAGAACATTACTGCTCCGGCGAAAATAAACAGCAGGCCCGGAATCATCATCTGCCGTCGGCCCAGCTTGTCGGACAGCGCGCCCAGTGTCAGCAGGGTGCTGACGACCCCCAGCACGTAAATCGAGAATACGGCGGTCAGCGCGGTAGAGGAGAACCCCCACTGCGCCTGCCACACCGAATACAGCGGAGTAGGCAGGTTGGAGGCAAAAATGGTGGTGAAAATGGCCATCAGCGCAGCCGACATCGCCATTGTGCGGCTATCCGTAGCCCCTGAGGTCTGCCTTGCACCGGCCATGTTCTGCTCCCGCTGATTGAAAGAGCGGCATTATCGCAAACAACCACCCCCAAGGGGTGATGGTTGTTGCATCACTGCTGCTGATGGGGCGGCAGTGACAGCGGCGCGGCCAGCTCCGCCAGCGAAATATTGTAATGTGCATCCAGCGCGCGGGCGCCCAATGCGCGCAGGCTGGCTATATTGGCCGGCGGGGTGGGCCAGAGCTCGGTGTGATTGATCAGGCGAGTGCCATCACTGCCGGGCACCTGTTCCGCCAGGGCGAAGCGGAAAGGGTGATAGCCCGTCATGCCCAGACGCAGATCGGTTGCGACCCACTGCCGATCAATCAGATCAAAGCGCAGCATGTCTTCGGTAAACCAGCGCAGCCGCTCGTACTGGGTCGAGCCAGCCAGCACTGCAGCTGCGGCGCTGGCATGTCGCGGCAGGGCCTCCAGCTCCGGCGGGCGGCTGTCGAGCCAACTGACCAGGCCTTCGTAATACTGGTCGCCGTCTATCGCCACCACGCGCCACAGCAGGGTATTGAATGGCGTGGGTGAGCTGAAGGTGTGCTGCGCTTCAATCCCCTGCGCCTGCAACGCGTTATTGAGCTGCGACTCGGCCATCCATTTTCCACCCAGGGTGCTGGCCAGATACAGGCTGCTGAGCGCCAAGCCCGCGTACTGCCAGCGCATGCCGCTGCGCTGCAGGCCAATGCACAGCCCCACCAGCATCGCCGCCAGCAGCGGAAAAGTGTAGAGCGGGTCGATAATGAAAATGCTGGAAATAGCTACCGGCGGCGTATCCAGCGGCCAGAACAGCTGAGTGCCATAGCTGGTGAAGCTGTCCAGCAGCGGATGGGTGCAGAGCACCAGCAGCAAGGTAAGCCATAATCGTCGGCCGCTGTAGGCCACCGATGGACCAAAGCGGCGAATCACCAGCGCCATCGCCGTTGCCAATGCCGCCAGCACAAAGAGCGAATGGCTGAAGCCGCGGTGATAGGTCATGTCGGCGACGGCGTCGCCGTAGTCCAGCAGCACGTCCATATCCGGCAGGGTGGCAAGCAGGCCGCCATATACCAGCGCCTTGCGCCCCTGCCAACGGCCAAGCATGGCGCCCTGAATAGAGGCGCCTAACACTATCTGGGTTACTGAATCCAACGCAGTTACTCCGGCATTTTTGCAGCCCTACAGCCTAATGCAAAAACGCCGTGCAGAGCACGGCGCAATCGATTCGCATTGTTACCGAAGGCCGCGCGGCTCAGCTCAGGCTGTGCTGCTTGTCCAGCTCAATGGAGGCATCCAGCAGCTCCAGCAGGGCCTTGCGCGTCTTCAGCTTGGTGTTGCGGTGCGCGGTCATGTTCAGCCCGGCCAGTTGTTTGGCCATTGCCAGGGCAGTGGCCTCCAGCTCCTCAGCAGCTACTATTTTGTCGAGGAAGCCGGCATCCACCGCATCGGCTGGATCAAACATCTCGGCGTTGATCACCGAGCGGTTGAAGGCGCTGGGCGTCAGTCGCGCACGGGCCAGCTCAATACCCACATGGTGCATGGTCATGCCGATCTGCACCTCGTTCAAACCGATCTTGAACGGCCCTTCAACACCCAACCGGTAGTCGGAAGACAGCAGCAGAAATGCGCCCTTTGCCACCGCATGCCCGGTACACACCGTGATGATCGGGAAGGGGTGCGACAGCATACGCCGCGCCAGGGTCGAGCCGGAGGCCACCAATGCCTTGGCCGCATCCGCACTGGACGTCATCACCTTCAAGTCATAACCGCCAGACAAAATTCCCGGCTTGCCGCTCAATACCACCACGGCGCGGTCTTTCTCAGCCTGATCCAGCGCCGCATTCAACGCCACCACCATGTCCGGCGAAACGGCATTGACCTTGCCATTGTCCATGCCCAGGTGGGCCACGCCGTCGGCAAAACGATAGGAAACCAGGTCACTCATGAGGCAGTCCTCTATATCAAAGTCAGGCGGCAGGGCCGGCCGGGGAAACCCGCAGTTTATCAACTTAATACTGACTGACGAGTCTTGCGTGCAGAACTGAATCAGCATGGCACAAAGCCGAAAAAGCGTTTGCCAAACACCGGCTTGTTCTGTAAATTAGCGCGCCTTGGTAGCCGGGCTACGCCCAGCCATCAAGCCGCATAGCGGTTCCGGAGAGGTGTCCGAGTGGCTGAAGGAGCACGCCTGGAAAGTGTGTATACGTTAATCCGTATCGAGGGTTCGAATCCCTCTCTCTCCGCCAGACAGTTAAGCTAAACCCCTGATTACGTTAAAGTTTTCAGGGGTTTTTGCTTTATGGGTCAAGGAAGTGTCGATAAAGTGTCGAAAGGGTTGAACGCTAGAGCATCCTGCAGGTGATCTGGCGCTAAGTGAGCGTAGCGCATGGTCATAGCCAGCGACGCATGCCCCAATATCTTCTGCAGAACGAGAATGTTACCCCCAGCTATAACGAAGTGACTGGCGAAGCTATGCCGGAGCACATGCGAAGCCTGCCCAGCCGGTAGCTTTATAGACGTCGATTCAAGCACCCGGCAAAAAGTCATAAGGCAATTTGTGAAAGGCCCATGATGACGCCAGTGTTTAAGTAGTTCAGATTCCAGAAGCTTGGAAATAGGGATAACCCTGACACGTTTCCCCTTGGTGTTATGAAAGGTGACCTGACCACCTCGAACCTGATCCGGGCCAACAGCTTGCGCCTCTCCCCAACGACACCCAGTAGCAAGGCAGAGACGGGCCATCATCGCAGGGTGAGGTGATGTCGAGCGAGCATCAAGAGCGGCGAGCAATTCCACGATCTGAGGCTTGGTTAGGTAGGAGAGGGGGCGTTCCTGCAACTTGAGAGAAGGCACCTTATCAAAAGGACAGGTGTAATCAATCTCGTCCAGGCGATGAAGCTGGTTATAAACAGCTTTGAGGTAGGACAAGCGATTATTAGCAGTTTTGCCAGAAACGCCAGACTGCAGCCAGCTAGCGCGCAGGCTTGCAACTCTCGAACCAGAGACAGACAGGGCGACAGGGTTACCGAGCTGATTAGCTGCAGTGATCAAGATGGCATGACGACGCTTACCATCTGACAACGATGCACCGTGCATATCAAACCAGACTTGGATCAACTCCAGCAGGCGGCGCTTGTCCTTAGGCTTGGGAGACCATGATGAGTCAGAGGCAACATTGGCACGACAAGCCAATTCGAAACGCTGGGCCTCAGACTTCGTCTTGAATGACTTACGAAAGCGCCGACCTTTGACAGGCTCTATATCGACCTTCCAGCGGCCATTAGGCATTAACTGGACTGGCATCAGACAGCCACACCATAACGAATAGTACGCTCGGCAAGCTTGTCTCGAAGCCAACGATAGACGTCACGCTCAGACTTGCCTTTGTTCTTGAAATGTTCACTGATGACCGGCCAGCACTCCCACTCTTTGAGACGGTCAAACGCTTTTTTTGCTCCGATACGTTCCCGAGCCAAAAGGCTAACCATATTCCCCATGAACAGCTCTACATTCTTACCAGAGAAGCCCCCCGCAGTTTTATAAGCACGGCGGTAGTCAGTGTCGTGAAGAGCAGTAGAGCTGAAAAAATAGACATCTTGTGACAGCAAGGTCCAGATAGCTGAATAGACCTTGGTAGATCGGGCCTGGTTAACATCGAGCATCTTGAATGCGGTAAGGCCGTAGCGCCAGAGACCATCAAGGTGCGGAGCGATCTGGTTAAACATGCTGGTATCAATGGGAGCACTAGTAGAAAGGTCAACGGAGCCGCTAGCAAACTGGTTGACCACGGAATGATGATATCGAATCTCAATCCGCCAGACGTCCTGCAAAGGGTCATAATTCAGAGGATCGGCATCATCAAAAGGGTTATCAGATTGACGCCAGACACGTTGCCAGTAATCGAGCTTGTCGATAGCTCTGGCTTGAAGAGTCTTATTATAAATAGCGAGCTGTACAGAAGAAGCCGACCCAAAAAGGAAGGACTGACCACGACCGTAAACGGTCGATTCAGAATCCCAATTTATCTGTGAAATGCCAGAGGTATCACGCGTTCTACGAGAACGGCAATGCATGCGATCAATGAAGTCAGAAGGTGGAACCCAACCTTGAAGGTCAACGGCAAGATGAACAGCGCACTGATTGGGCTGCAAATCCTCAAGAATGTCGATCGCCAAGGTATTCATCAGCGTCTGAAGCTCGGTAGGAGCGATAGAACCGATGAGGTGAGGCGAAGCCTCAATCTTCAGATGAGGCCCGTTATCGTATTCAGAAACGTTGAAATTCTTGATAAGCAGGATCAGGCCAAGGTCATTATTCTGCAAACGGTACTGATAACCCGAATCACGACCTACACGCCCGGGGAACCACTGATACCCGGCAAAAGTGAGAAGTTTGGTAGATTCAAACATGGAGAGAATGCCAGCGCGCAGCTTGCCACGGTACAACTGACGGACCGTATCAACGCCAGAATGGAGAACACGCAGGCAAGAGAGATCAGTGATAGCCGAAGTTTGAGGACAAACAAATACTCGCCCCTGATCAGCAGGCAAACCAAGAAAATCAACACGACTCTGAAAAACCGGCTTTGACATAACGAACCCTTAACGATGGTCTAACAACTGTTTTTGATGACTTTTATCTGACGTGCTACAGGGACGTCAGCGCGCAGCGCTACCGGCGAGCGCACCGGCTGCGCCGAAACCCTCGCCGGTCGCGCCTGCGCCCATACCGTATTCATCAAGCACATCGGCTCCGACCGGGTTTGCCTCGGTGTGGATGCGGGCACTGATCAGGACGACAAGGTTTGTCGTTCGGGTGCGCTCAGAGGTGCTGCGGAAGGCCCGACCGATAAAAGGCACATCAGAGAGGATAGGAACGCGGGAGACGCTTCTATCGGTCTGCTGCGACCGGAGACCGCCAAGCAATACGCCGTCGCCGTCCTGCAGCTGTATGCGGGTGGCCACCTTGCGGGTATTCGTGATGATGTCGGCAGCGGTGGTGTCATCGGAGACCGTAGAGGCCGACTGCATCACCTGCAGCTCTATGGCATCGGCGGGCGTGATGAAGGGGGTGACCTCAAGGGTTACGCCCACATCCTGACGCACGATGGTTTGAAAGGGATCGCTGGCCGGAGTCGAGCCGCTGGTGGTCTGGCCGGTCACGAACGGGACATTCTGGCCGACGACGATAGAGGCCTTTTCCCGGTTCAGCGTAAGCAGCTGAGGCGTCGACAGAATGCGATTGCGGCCAGTGGATTTCACCGCCTGGAGGAACGCGGACAAGGTCGGCCCGGAGAACGTAACGCTAAAGCCAAGGTCGGATCGGTCGGAGCTTCTAACGGTCGTGCCGGCGATACTGGTACGGCTGCCATCAAGCCCCACATTCAGGCCAAGCGCTTCAAAGTCGTCATCAGCGAGCTCAGCGACAACTGCAGTTATCAGCACCTGGCGCCTCGGCCGATCTATCTCAGCCAGTACTGCCGCGACCGTTTCCAACTGGGATTCCGTGCCGGAGACGATAACGGCGTTAGAGGTCGGCGAAGGCGTAACCGTTGAAACATTGGCAGACTCAGCACCCTGGGTACGAGAGGTCAACACATCACGCACCGCCTGATAGGCAAAGTCGGACTGCAGGTGGCGCAACTGAAACACGCGGGTAGCAATTTCCGGCGATTCTATGACAGGCGCGGCGCTAATACGCAGGGTTGAAGCGGTGGCCGAGAAGTAAAGACCCGATGACACCACAGAGTCAGCCAGCAAGCGTTCCAGCTGGGCCGGTGAGTCATAGGTGGCAAACACCGAAATAGGCGTTTGCCCAATTTCAGCACCGACCACTATCGACTTGTTTAGCTGGGTTGAGGCGAAATCAACGAAGTCTTGCAAAGTGGCATCGTAAAACTCGACACGCTCAACAGCGGAACATTGCCGGGAGCCGAACAGCGCCATGGCAAAGGTAATAAGAAAGAACAGAAGTAGCGCGTAGAACAACCGCAGATAGTGCTTTTCAGTCAGCATGGCGGTATCTCAACGGTAAACAGTGATGGAATGCGGGCCGGACTGCAGCACCGCCTCAGTTGGGCCGTGGTCGACCACCTCAATGGATTTAGCGGCAAGGTCAGAGCCCCGAATGCGCCGACCGTCCTTGTCGGTGAAGGAGTAAGAGACGCCATCAGGTGTGCGGATATAGCCCGCGATCTGCAGCGGACCTAATGCCTCGAAAGGCGATATGGTCTCAGCTGCTTTAGCCTCAGCCACGACAGCAGGCGCATCAGGCTGGGCAATAAAGGCGATAGCAGCGAAGACAGGAAACGCGACCACCGCAGCCACAGCCCCACCAAGAAAGAAGGCGTTAACAATGCGGAAGCGACGGAAGAATATTTTGGTTGTTCGCATGTAGAACCTCAGATTGCGCGGGGCACGAGGAAGGGAGCGACGCCAGTAGCCAGGCGGCAGCATGGAGTACGAACCCTTGTCGTAATCCTTGTTGTATTCCTGAGTAGTGTCGTAATAGCTGTAGTACTGCTCGCCGCGGTAGAAGATATCTTCCACCTTGGGCGAGTTGAACTTGGCGCCGTATTTCACTACCGCCTGATGCAGCTTTGGCAGGCGCCCTTTGTAGAAACCGAGCGAGAAGATGCGGCCGAGCAGGCCGAAGGGAAAGGGGACTTTCATTTTGTCCCAGCGGTTGAGGTACACCACGTGTTCCGCGATGGATTCCCTGACCTGCTTGTCGATCACGCCCACGTGTTGGACGCAAAGCCACAGATCCCAACGGCGCTTTCTGAGGAACAGAAAGAACTTCAGTAGATCGGTGCGGCCACCTTGGTTCCAGTCACGCGAGTTCAGCCACACCCCGCCCTCATCAAGGAAGATGCCGCCGAACCGTTCTTCATCATAGGTTTCGTGACCGAAGCCCAAGCCCAGCAGATCATCAGCGGTGGGCAGATCGGGCAGGCGCACAACGCGAGAGTGTTTGTTATTGGGCTTGCACAGCTTGTCCATGAACACATCGACGTTCACGGCGACCCGGCGACGGGCTTTCAGGTACTCCAGTATCTTGATGATGCACAGCAGGGTTTTACCTGCCCCGAGCTTGCCGGTAACGATATAGACCGCCATTAGGCCTTGGCCATCTCAGAAGAAAGTTTCGATACCCAAAAGAAAACAAGGGACTTGATGCGAGCAACAATAAGAACGCTGATGCAGGCTGATAAGTTTGAGGGCAGAAACATAGCGCCAATCTGAATCAAATCAGCCGGAACAGACATTCTGATAAGGCCTCCCAATATGAAGTGAATAGCGGATATAAACGCCGTCATCGCAACAAAGATTGCGGCCACACCGAGCATATACTTGGCCAGACCGGAAAAAAGTTGCTTTATAGAAACCAACAAGCCTGGAAGCATGGCAGTAAGAAAACCACTGGACCAGGCAGATAGACGCTTAAAAAAAACAGGAAAAAAACTAAATAGCCACTTAAAAATAGCGCGAAGGAACGAAAGACAAAGCCTAATAAGCACAAGCATCAGAAGCCTCCTTTAGCGGCTTTAACATCTTCAAGACGCAGCCCAGAAAAGAATATTCGCCACACGCCAACGCCGGTAAAAACCCAGATCATCCACTCAAGGAGAACTTTTAATCGGGAAAGAATGCAGAAATCGAGATTGAGAACAAAGCTGTAACCCATAGCACTTATAGGCAACACGAAAGCAGAACAACCTGCACTACGAGGCAACAAATCATCCAAATAACCGCTGACATCATTAAACTTCGGAGTGTCAAAGGCTTGTTCAACTTCATCTGGCAACTCATCAAGCAAGGAACTAAGTTCTTCAAGCTCCTGTTCAACCTGAGCGTCTATCGCATCAGTAACGGACTCAGAGACTTCATCACCGACACCCCTACCAAGCCCGGACGCATCCTCATCACCGAAATCACCATCAGGAGACCCGGCCTCAACGCCTTCAGGCCCAGTGTTATCGCCCTCACCAGGATCACCGAACAACCCCTCAGCCAGATCACCAAGAGACTCTTTGATACCCTCGACGGCATCGCGAACACCTTTCAGCAACCGGTTCGACTCATCTATACGATCCTCAATACCGGAGGGATCAAAAGGCTCATCAGAGTCACCATCAGAACCGCCACCGGGATCGGTTGGATCGGTAGGATCAGTGGGATCGGTAGGATCAGTGGGATCAGTGGGATCAGTGGGATCGGTGGGATCAGTGGGATCGGTCGGGTCGGTCGGGTCGGTCGGGTCGGTCGGATCAGTAGGGTCAACTGGATCAGTAGGCTCAGAAACACCGAGAGAAGTATCACCGGTAGAAGGAGAAGTACCAGTAAAAGAACCGGTACCAGTGCAATAACCGACATCCTCACCATTATCAGCAGCACCACAAGAAAACGTGCCAAGATCAACACGACAACCATCGACAGAACCAAACTCTAAAAGGCCGTGATTACCCGAAGAGACAAAGCCCGGAACAGTTACAGCCCACGAAACAGACTGACCAGACTTGGTGGAGCAATCAACTTCACACGCGCCAGTCTCAGAATTATAGGCATCGGTTGGATTTGGGCAGGAATCGCCATAACCATAGACAAGCTTTGAATAAGCATAATAAGGTGCCCAGGTTCCAGGCGGCTTGGGAGAATTCCTAGCCTCACAAAAAAAATTAACAGGCCCGTCTTTGCGAACACCCCCTGTATATACAGTTATAGTAGTGGACCCATTGACAGTGCCCAGCGAAAGGCAAGCCGCAGGTGCAGACGGATATCGCGTATTAGTTGGATCAGACTGCAAAATAAAATAATAATCCTCCGCATAAGCAGAAGAAGCAAAGACAAGAAAAAACAGCAAGAAGTTACGCATAGAGACACCAAAACTAGAAAGGGACCCGAAGGCCCCTTAGTCGTTATTGGTACTGGCCGACCTTGTTGCCAGACCAACCAAAACAGCGGGCAGTAAATACCACCTGCCCGCCGCCCGTTACGCCCCAGCAGCCGAGAAGATACGGCTGGCGATCTTGAACAGCGCAACACCACCACGGATGACGCCGAACAGCACGGCACCAGCAGCCATCAGGGTTCCGAAGGCAGTCGCCAGATCAACGAACACTTCCAGCATTTCAGGCGGAACAGTGATGGCCGCATTGGCCATGCCCGAGGACATTGCAGTACCGCTCGCAACAGCCATAACAACAGCAGCTTTGCCGCCCAGTGCTTTACCGACACTGGTGTCTTGCTGCCCGGTAACGGAGCCGAGCTGTACAGCTTCGGCCAGTTGGGTTTTACGATTCATGATCGTGTCTCCAGTAAAGAGTGCCTTTGATTGCAACCCCGCAGCGGCACCGATAACCGCGAGGCGCTCTGATGCAAATGCATCAAGAGACGGGACGCTATGCAGACGCGTCTATAATTTCCTTCCAGCCGAGGCGGAACTGACCCCACGAAATACCGAGGCCAAGACAGCCGAGGGACGCCCCGGCGATGTAGAGATAGGTTGTCCAGGCGAAGGCCATCAGAAGCGCCCTTCCGCATCTTCAAATGCCACAAATAGGCAGGCCGACAGCAACAGGGAACAGAAACCGAACAGCACAGCTAGACCAAGATGCCCATCGAAGTGACCACCCAAGACAAAGCCGACCAACATGCAAACAGGGATCAGGATGTGGACCAACGCCCGAAGAATCAGCATGTAGCTGCGAGTGAGCACGCGGTCAGTATCTGGACCAAAGAAAGAGTCATCTGGGTTCATCGCTGATGTCCGTGAATAAGCCCGAGGGCGATAATCAGAATGGAGTTCTGAATAAACATCAGGGCCCAGATATCACCCAGGGTGACTTGTGAAAGGTAGGTTTCCACTATCTAGGCCCGTCCTGTTTATGGCTTGGGTTGAGCGGTTGAGGGTGCAGCGGTTGCTGGCTTGTCGGATCGAGCCTTGACGGATTCAACATGCATACAGAGGTTGTTGCCTTTCTGCTTACCTGCCCGTGATACCTCAAAGCTGATGCGAACCTGTTCGAGCGGGGCGAAATTAGCCCCAGCAGCAAACACTTCATCTGCCACCTCCAAGGGGACATCCATGCTGACGATAGAGAGACCGTTCTCGGTTTCGCCGTCTGGCTCATCACCGTAGAAAAGCTTTACCTGTTTGACGTGGTTGCCATTGGAGGTGAACTCCAGTTTTTGTGTGCTCAGAAACGCGACTTCCATTGTGGTACGTGCCATGGGTATTACCTCAGTTGTGGTGCGCTTGATTGCGCGGTTTTTACCTTTCTGCAGGCCGAACGAATCCCAACAGACAGCCCATCTTTCGCCAACCGCCTGAGGGGCGCTTCTCGGTACTGCAGGGGTTTTACGTTTCAGCCACTACGCGGGCTGTATGCGTTAAAACTGTGTTTCCGGCGGGTGCGCAGCTAACGCGCCCTTTGGGCTTGTTGGCCCCCGAGCCGGAGGAAACAGACTTCGCTTCGCTTCGCTAATTTCCTCAGTCTCAGGAGCTTGATTGGCACAGCTATCGATCATTCGCTGCATGGAGGCGTCAAGGGCGTGATCAATCATTTCAACGCTGGACTGGATTCCGTACAGGGACACAACAGAGGCAGCGACGACGCCGAATACGAAAGGCAATGTCCAATGCCATAAAAGACGGGCCAGATAGCGCGCCAACCTAAAGCCTGGGAGCGCAGCGGGCTTGCCAGTTGAATGAGCCGGCTGAGGCGACACGACATAAGCGGCTAAATACGGGGCCACGAAGCAAGCAACCACGTAGACAAGAAACATGGCACTAACAAAGCATACGGCGATACCAATCGCAGCCATCTAATCAACCCTCACCATCATTAGCTTCATGAATTTTCAGCTGAAGATTCAGCCGGGCCAGACCGTTACAGCACTCGCAACCGCAGAACTTGGCACTGCAACGAATACAGGTTTCACGGCCTTCCGCCCGGTCAGCCGTGTATTCCTCAACGTGGCCGCACTCTTGGCAGAGCACATAGCCATCGGTTAGCTGGCGGTCGCTGTTGCAGGTCATGGTTACACCTCACCTTCAGAGGCTTTGCGGTAATCAATGGGCTTGGCTGGGCGTTCTTCCATCCAGCCGCTCGACTCCCGGCGGTAGCCAAAGGGATTGTTCAAAATCTCATGGCAGCGCTGACGGCGAATCTCAGCGCGGGTGCGCATCTTGGCGACGTACTCAGCCGTAGTGCAGACAGCACAGTTGCAGCCAGGCTCATGACGGGGCTTGTAGTTGCGGATGGCATTCATGCGGCCACCCGCGCGGGCGCAAAATTAAAAGCAGACTCAAGCAACCGGTGAGCATTAAGGCTATGCGCAGTGCTGATAGCCCCAACGTGCACATAGGCTTCGAGTGCGCCAAAGGCGATACCAGCACGGAATTGCAGGTCATCGAGGTCAGTAGCAGAGCGAACGGCCAAAAGAGAAGACTCGATAGCGTCCGCAACCGACTGCGACAGACAGCAAGAACAGAAAGGCTTGTGACGGCGCTTAATGCACTCCAACCCCTTCAAGAACTCGACTTCGTTACGATTGCCACTCATATGTACTGACCAACGTAAACGGATCGGCTTGAGAGCAGTGCACTATGAGCAAGACGCTGAAGATCAGAGGACTGATTCCAAGTGATAACACCCAGCGCAGCAGCACCTTCAATCATGCCAAGGGCAAATTCCCAATTCTGTTTCATGATGTCGTAATCAGAAGAACTCCGAACAAGCCACAGGGCATGAA
The DNA here is from genome assembly GCF_036961105.1 of Halopseudomonas sp. Classification (GTDB taxonomy): domain Bacteria; phylum Pseudomonadota; class Gammaproteobacteria; order Pseudomonadales; family Pseudomonadaceae; genus Halopseudomonas. The sequence goes on from NZ_JBALWW010000003.1 coordinate 124,132, forward strand.
CCAAACGGGCTATAAAAAGCTGATTCATCAGTAGGTCTCCCTTTCAAGCAGCTGCTTGGATAGAAGCGCGACGTTCACAAGCTTGTGTTTACCAATGCGCTCAAACGGCAGATAACCCGACTCAAGCCAACCTCGAACAATCGACTGAGGCATACGAATCCAATCGGCGAATTCACGCCATGGCATAAGCGGGGGAATAGGGGTAGCAACCGGGGCTATAGGGGCTTGTTGTTCCATCGTTGCGCCTGTATGTTCCTGTTTAATTAGCCGTTAATTGGCGGATACTATGTATCTGCCCTATGTACAAATACTACAGGTATACTATGTGCCTGTACATAGTATAGAGAGTTGAATTTTTCAATGAGCGCGAGCATTACTGATAGAGCGATGCTATTGATTGGATTGGCAGGCATTACAGAGCTAGCCAGAGCAGGAAGCACCGACTATCCGCGATGGACAAACATCAAGCGCGGCAGGGCGAGGGTAGGTGCGGAAGAAATAGAGATCCTTGGAAAAGTTTTTCCAGCTTATAGATGGTGGCTAATGACTGGCGAAGTAATGCCTGCAACTGGACAGACAAGCCCCGAATACGACGAAGCCAACCGAAACTTGACCAATCACAACGCGGGATAGCGATCACAACGGAAGTCACTAGGCGCTGGTACGCCCGAAAACAGGGAGAGTAATAGGACCGATGAGAGTAGATGAAGAAGATGTAATCAGAAGCCCCAGGAGAAGAGCTGGTAGGAGCGGAACAAGCTGGGTAATCATAATCTCAATAGGTGTGCTGATTGGGGGGCTACTGCACGACGGCACGAGGATAGTACTGACAAAAATGGCACTACAGTACGAAATAAGGGAAATGCAAGAACGCCAGCGGCAGGTCGAGGCGGAAAGGCAAGCAGCGCGAGCAGCGCAGGCGGCGAGAGATACCGAAAGAAGAAAGCAATACCAACAGGAAGAAAGAGCCAACAGCGACAGATGCAGATTCTGGATTGACCAAAGAAAAATCAATCCATCAGAAGAAAACAATAGGAAGGTCAATGAAAACTGCTAGTGTCGATAAAGTGTCGAAAACGTAGCGGCACGTAGCGGAACAACCAAGCGTTTTTAATTGCTGGCGGCCTTTAAAATCAATGTGTTGCGGAACATAGAGGAACAACCAGCACCCGGAAAAACGGGTTCGAATCCCTCTCTCTCCGCCAGACAAATGAAAAAGCCCCAGCGCAAGCTGGGGCTTTTTCATTTGTGCGGTGAAACGACGGACGAGAACCCTCACGGTTCGACCGGAGCCTGCGCCAGCAGGCGAAGAACGTTGCCGCAACGCGGCAACGGCCCCGAAGGGGTGAGGCGCAAAGCGCCGAATAATCCCTCTCGGAATCGCAGCATGCAAGGTGCATACCGAAGCTGGGGCCTTTTTCTTTGTCCGGTGAAAGACGGACGAGAACCCTCACGGTTCGACGAGCCTGCTACCAGCAGGCGAAGAACGTTGTCGCAAAGCGACAACGGCCCCGAAGGGGTGAGGAGCGCAGCGACGAATAATCCCGCTCGAAGTCTCAGCATGCAAGGTGCATCCCGAAGCTGGGGCTTTTTCATTTGTGCGGTGAAACGACGGCTGAGAACCCTCGCGGTTCGACGAGCCTGCGTCAGCAGGCGAAGAACGTCGGCATTCATGCCGACGGCCGGACTGCCGCCGGCCCAGCCCGAAGGGGTGAGGCGCGCAGCGCCGAATAATCCTCTCGCGGGGCAGTTTACATCTCAGCGCAAAGCATTCGATGGTGCGGTCTTTTTCCGCCAATTCGCAAGGTGTCGAAAAAGTGTCGAAAAGCTCTCCGGGAAAGCCGTCCACAAATCATCGACGTTCTCACTGCCGTTAAAGACAGCTATTCTGCTTCGTGCATTGCTAGCCCGCTGTCAGCGACAACGATACTCTGAGATTCTCGTAACGCCGCAGAAAGCCAACATGAACATCCAAGCCATCCTCGATCTCTTGCTCAACGCCATCCCCAGCTTATCCGCCGTCTATGTGTTCGGTAGTCAAGCTGGCGGGCAGGCGGGGCCAGGAAGCGATCTGGACCTGGCGATTCTTGCAGATACGCCGCCAGATGCTGTGGGGTTGTGGGAACTGGCGGGGCAGCTCGCGGATATTGCCGGTTGCGACGTAGATCTGCTCGATCTGCGGGCTGCTTCTACCGTAATGCAATACCAAGTTATCACCACTGGCAAGCGCCTGTGGGCACAGGGCATCGCTCCGGGGCTGTATGAATGTTTCATCCTCAGTGCGAAAACCGCCCTGGATGAGGCGCGAGCGGGCTTGCTGGAGGACATTACCCGCACAGGAACCGTTTATGCGCGATGATGCGCCGACCCCCTGGCATAGGCTTGCAAATCACTTCCCCCTATTCAGTCACCGAACTAACCTGCCCTGACGTTATGGCCCTTTGCTTTTCTTCATCGGTATAAGGTCGGCAAGCTACGCTGAACACGTTCTGGTACCACTGCAGCCCGCGGTGAATGAACTTCAGCCGACGAAAATAAAGGCCGTAGCCTTTTACCAGGCAAGCGGCATCCTGCTGGGGAATGTTGGCAAACACGTTTTCTTCCGGATACACCAGGTACGGAAAATACCAGCTTTCCTTGATCTGGTAGAACTTGCCGTTCTCCAACGCGGTGCTGCAGGGTAGCGAGGTGCAGCCGGTAAACTGGTACAGCTCGCCATTTTGTATTTCCTGCTTGCCGGTGGTGTAAACCAGTTCTTCGAAGGTGGTTGAGTAGAAGTACACCGCAGAGAGTGAAATGTGCAGCAGCCAGGCCAGTGCAAAAAAAGCAGCCAAGCGAATGCTCAATCGCTTGGCTGAATACATTGGCCTGCCGTCTGCCTGTAGCTTCACTTTGCCGTCTTCGCGCTCGTAGGCGGCCCACTTGAACAGGCGGGAGATGAAGCTGAATACAGAGGTCAGAAGCAGCGCCAGCTTGCTCAGAACAAAGGCGCACGCATCGTAGGTTTTGATCAGCCCGCCGTTGAGCTTGAGTGCGCGGTCAAGCCTGCCGACCCATGCAGGTCGGGTATCCACTGTATTTGTTCGCTTACTGGTTGCTGCTTCCAGTCTACGTGCCCGTTCAACCAAAGGATCCTGTTCTGGCATCGTCACGCTCCGCCAACCTGCTGGTTATTCAGCACCTGCACTCTCCGGCAAACTCATCACTGCGCGGCGCTGTGCCTCATCGTAACCGATGGTAATGGTGCCATCTGATTGCTCGGCGAAGAGTACGGTATTGGCAATCTCGGGCTTGATGACGCCCTCGATATACCCGGTAATGCCCCGTGCGCCGTTGACTGGTTTGTAGTGGTCGCGGCACATGGCAGCCAGCGCGGTATGGTTCATCTCAATGGTTAGACCAGGCAGGGTTCTTTGCACCATTTCATTGAGCTTGCTGATTTCCCGCGTCGCAATCATTTCAATGATCGAAAGGCCGAGGGTGTTGAAGCAGACAATGTTCTGCCGACCATTGAAGCGGTTGAGAAACTCAGGGCGATATTGTTTTTCAAGGTCTTCCAGCGCCAGCTCTTCTGCCACCGAGAAATTGTCTTCGCCCAGGAAATGCTGGGTGCCAATGTTCGTGGTCATGAGGATGATGGTGTCTCTGAACGACACCGTCAGCCCGCGGTTGTCGGTCAGCCGTGCGTCGTCCAGGATCTGCAGAAACACATTGAAAACATCCGGATGTGCCTTTTCAATCTCATCAAAGAGAATGATGCGGCGGGGATTCTTGCGTAACTCGTTGGTGAGAATGCCGCCCGCTTCGTAGCCCTCATAACCCGGAGGGGCGCCAATCAGCTTGGCAACAGCGTGCTTCTCCATGTATTCGGACATATCGAAGCGCAGCAAGGCGTTTTCGTCGTCGAACAACTCTGCGGTCAATGCTTTCGCGATCTCGGTCTTACCGACACCCGATGGGCCTAAAAACAGGAAAGAGGCTTGCGGTTTGTTCGGCGCCTGCAATCCCGCTTTGGCAACACGCACCTGGTTGGCGAGCTTGGTAATGGCGACCTCTTGACCATACACACGTTTGGCCAGTTGGGAGTTGAGGTGCTGCAGTTTCTTGCGCTCATCCTGCGTGAGTTTGGTTACCGGTATTCGGGAAATGGCGCTGAATTCAATGAGCACCTGTTCCTGTTGCAACTCAAGCTGATCGTTGATTTCCCTGGTTTGGGCTTCAAATTCGGCTTTCTTCTCTTTTACCAGGGCTTCGTACTGATTCATCTTCTGTTTGATGCGCGTCACAATCTCGGAGTCGAGATTCACCGTGTCGAGCATGAATCGATTCATTGCAGAGGTGCTGCTTTTGGCTTCCTGGTCACCGGCCGCGCTCTGTCTGGCTTCAGCTTCCTTTACAAGCTGCGTTTCCAGCTCGTCTTCCAACCGGCGAATACCCTCTTCGCCGCCACGCAATTCCTGAAACAGCGTTTTGATACTGTGCTGTCGTGCTTGCCAGCTCTCGGCGGTGGCCTGAATGTTCGCTTTCAGCGTATCGATACGTGCAGAGCTAGCCTCTTCCTTGGTTAGTGATTCGAGCTCGGCTTCCAACGCGACCAATTTCGGATCTTTGGAGTGCGCGCGTAATCGATAGCTGGTTAATGCGCGATCCAGCAAGGTGAGCGAGCGTTCCGGTTGCGCCCGGTTCAAGCCCATGTCACGCACACGGTACTTTTCAGTGAGGTCAAGCGCCGTGGCTATTGCCGAATCGGCGATGCGGATTTTGTGAAACGGCTCCAACCGGCGGCGGGCGGTTTGCTCGACTATTGCCTTCAATTCATCGGCAGCAGGCTCCCCCAGGTCGAATACGGTATAGCATTCGCGCATGTCCGAGTGGGCACTCAGAACGATATTCAGATCTGCATCCCGGCTTTCCAGAATAACCTGGGTGTCCTTTTTGCGCACAGCGCGCATTAGCGCGTTGATCAGGTTGGAAGCGCCGTTGCTTCGGGACGCCTCGATGAAGTCCCGCATGTCTTCAATGATCAGTACGCTGTCGGGGGTGCGGGCAAGTATCTTTAAGGTTTTCTGAAAGCTGTCATTGATGATGCTGGGGTTGCCTGATGCGAACAAACCATCGCTATCGAGCCAATAAAAGCGTTTGCTGATCAGGTCGTAGGGTGCATCCTGGGCTGACTTTCGCTCCTCCAGGCCCAGGCACAAAGCCGAGCAGCCTACGCCCCCGGAACCGACCAGGAGGATGCTGTTGGCGTGCCGCCTGGTCAGGATAGCTGTCAGCTGTTGTATGGTGTCTGTGCGGCCAACCAGCGAGAATTCCGGGCGTTGTGCCAGGTAGGCATCGCCGCGTATCAGGTGGTCGTGTATCGGGGTATTGGGCTGTCCGTGCATTGGAATCTCGCGTCCGTTTTGCAGTCGCTGACCCGAATGTCAGCTCGCGCGCTTTTATCTGGCAGGTGCCTTAACCAGAGCGGATGCAATGGTTAAGGCACGATGCAGGGGTTGCTGAGGGATAGCTCTGCTGAACTCAGATTTTAAAATCAGAGAAAGGCGTTTTGAGGTCCTTGGGCGGGATGTCAACGACGTTATCAGTGTGGCTCGTTGCGCCTTCGTTCATCACTTCGGCGGTGACGCCTTTTGCCTTCTTGATAGAGTTGGCCAGGTTTGTCGCCGTTTCTTCAATTTCACGTTGCAACACTTTCTGCTCTTCCAGTGCTGAGCGCGTAATTTCCGTGGCCTTATCGCTGATGTCCTTGTAGGTAGCCAACTGCTCAATGGCTTTGGACAGCTCGTCATTTTGCAGGTGCATGTTGGTCGCATTCTTGATGGCTTCGTTCTGAGCAATCTCATGCGTGATGGTGTTCATGTTGTTGAGGGTGTTTTGCGTTGTTGTACGCGCCTCGTTCAAGGCGGCGGAGGAGACCGCAGTCAACACGGTGCTCAGGCGGCTTGCGATGCCAGCGGTGCCGCTGGTGTGCATCTTGCGGGTGTGGCTGATCTGCTGATTGTTGGTGTCACGCATGGACTTGATGTTCATGCTTTCTTCCTGCAGTTCGCCCAAGGTGCTCAAGGTGTCGACCTTGGAGGCGGTCAGCGCCTCGATATGTTCATTCACCGCTTCGATCTTGTCTTCGCGCTCATACTGCGCCAGGGTCGATTCGGCCTCGGGCGCGACATTGAAGTTGTTTAACAGATCGGCGTTGCTGACTTCAGCATCTTTTATGCCGTCGCTGACCACGGCGAAAATGCGCTTCATGTTGCCGTTTACGGTATCGACATTCTTGATCTGCGATTTGATTTTATCCATGCGGCCCAGAACGGAGCCGGTGCGCTCGTCGGTCGTGTTCACAAAGTTGAGCGCAGCTTTCACCAGGCTTTCCTGACGGTCCTTGTGTTCGTCAGAGGTGATATCCAGCAGTTCGCGGAGCTGCTCTTTTTCTGCCGCAAATTCGGCAAACCGGGACTCTCGGGTAAAGGTCGTGTTTTCTATCTTTTCACGCAGTGCAGAAATCTCGCCTTTGCGGGTTTCAATCAGCACTTCCTTGCGTGCGATGTCTTGCAAGGCGCTTGTCTTGACTCCGCCCAAGCCGAACCATGAACGTTCTTCGTTCAAGGCTGCGATATCCTGGTTCAGCTCCAGAATCCCGGCTTCAAGCGCGTTCAGTTCCGCTTCCTGCTCGGCGCGAGCTTGTTTGATGCGCTCTTCTTCTTCCTTGTCTTCCTGAATTTCCTTGAATACGTCGTACATGGCGCCATCACTGGCCATATTGAGGCGATGTACGGCGTCAATAATTTCAATAAGGGGGGTGATTTGTGTCTCAAAATCCAGCAAGGCCGAGTTCATGTCGGCAAACACGGCTTGTAGCTCGGAAAAGGCTTCAGTGTCGGCAAGGCGGATGATCTCTTTCGACATCTCCTTGCGGTACGCCATCAGGTATTCCTTGAACTCTTCAAAGGAGGCAAGTCTCGCTTCGTTCTCTTCTTTGGATTCAGCCTCGCTATAGGCCAGGGCTCTGGCAACGGCGTCTTTCTTTTCCGTAGGCGAAGCGTCTGACTGCACGACGATCTGGTGAAACGGATTGCTTTCAATCTGGGAAAACTGACTGGAAACTGCGCTTTCTTCCGTCTGCTTGGAAGAGGCGACTGAACGGTTCTTGGTGTATTTTTCGACCGCTTCGTCGGCGAGCGAGGTGGATTTTTTGCCTTTTGCAGCCCCTTTAGACATTGTCGCTTTCCTTAAATTATTGATATTCCGTTAAATACCTCGCCCAAATTGTACCTAATGCCTATCGCGCAAAAAATAAGTTCCCTGGGCAGCCGCTCAAAGTGTGAACCAGTGCCGTTTCGCTGGGAATTCAACCCGAAGTTGCTGTTGCGTTCGGGTGGGGGATATTCGCTATTTCTTTGCTTCTCTTGGGTCGAGGCGTGTATCAGCGGAGGCCGCTCTGGTGCGCAAGCCTGCGGCGTTGCGCACCCTACGGGTGAAGCCAGCGGTGGCTCGCCGTGCGCTTTGCATCATTCATTTCGCATGGCAAGCAATCCCTCGCGATAACGCGTAACCGCAAACTCTGGAAAGCGCTGCTTGAATTTGTCGGAAACGAAGATGTTGTCCACCTTGTAGCGGGACAGGAGCTCTGCAGCGTCACGTGCGGTCTGGTTGAACAGCCCGGCCAGTTTCATCTGCCATTGCTTGATCACCTTGTAGTCCCCCTGAGTGCCAAACACCTCTGCTGCCAGTGCAATGAACTGGCGATAGGTAAGGCGCTGATCATCGCAGGGCAGGTGCCAGGTCTGGCCCCAGGCGTCTGCGGTGTTGCCGAGCAGCGCCATGGCGCGACTGGCATCGGGGGTATAGATCAGGCTGCGCAGGGTGTCGTCGCGCAGGAAAACGCGCGCGGTCTTGCCACTTCTTACATTGTTGATGATGGTGGCGTTGGTGATGCTCTGGGTTTTGCCGGGCCCATAGAACTCCGGTGCCCGGCAGATCATCGCCTCAAGCTTGCCCTGATCCATGGCCTGCAGCAGTTGCGTGGCGATCTGCGCCCGCACCTTGCCTTTGGGGCCGTAGGGCTTGAAAGGCGCATTTTCGGTTTGCGGCTCGCTGGTTTGCGGGTACATGTAGGTGTTGTCGAAAAACACCAAGCGCGCGCCCTGGGCCGAACAGGCCTCAATCACGTTGTGCATCATCACCGGCCATTGCGCCTCCCAGCGCTGGGTATCCATCGGCAGGCCCGCGGTCAGATAGACGGTGCGCGCGCCCTCAACGGCAGATAGGGTCTGGCGGGCGTCGAGCAGGTCGGCACTGAACAGCTGGTCGCTCTCGTTGACCTTCTTCGGGTTACGGCTTACCAACTGGATGTCGCTGGTAAAGTCTTTATGCAGCGCGCGGGCCAGCTCTTCGCCAATCTGGCCGCTGGCGCCAAGGATGGTCTGCATCGGGTCTCTCCTCTACGGCCGGGGGCCGGATGTGTGTTGGATGCTCAGGCTAAGGTTGAAGCTGTATTGAATGTCAAGTCTCTGCCCAAGCTTATGAGCTATGGCGCGCGTTGGCCCGCTGCTTACCGGTTCAGGTCTTGGTTATGCTGAGGTGGCGCATCAGTGGTTGTTGCTTCAGCCAGGCTGAATTTTGACCAGACGCGTTTGGCGTTGGTGGCGCAGTCGATGTCGTCCGGTTTGGCTTCCACCTGATCGAGCACCTGCTGCAGTTGGGCTTTGCTGTCGGCCAACCGTTGCTGCATGAGGTTGATATCGTGGATTTTCTGCCGCAGTGCGTCGGTGAGAGCCTGGTGATTCCACTGGGCAAGGTCCGACGGTAGGAGAGTGCGCAACTCATCCAGACTGAAACCGGCCTTCTGCGCCGCCGTAATCATACCCAGCGCCGTCACGGCTTCGGGCGGATAGCTGCGATACCCATTGGCCAGGCGCCGCACCGTTTTCAGCAAACCGATGCGTTCATAGAAGCGAATCCGCGAGGGCGCCAGCCCGGTTTGCTCTGCCAGCTCGCCAATCTTCATGGGTATCTGCTCCGGTCTTTTAACTTGTGTTCACTTTAGCATTGCAGCTACCGAGCCGGCCGCAGCACGTCTGGCCAGCTCGAAGCCTGATCAAATACGCGTTATCACTCTTTGCTTAACAGCGTCGCCAGCGGCTCGGGCGCATACAGAGCGCCTTGAAACTCGGGTACATACTCGTATTTGATCATGCGACCCGGGTCCAGCGAACGGATAAAGTTCGACAGGCTGCCATCGCCCAGGGTCAGGGTGGCAGAGTCCGCGTCGGAGGTGGAGGCGTGGCGCAACTGGCGGGAAACCGCGTGCCCCCAACTGAGCTGACCTGCGTGATCCAGATTGGTAAAACTGTTGGTGACCAGCGTTGGCTCGGTTGATACGTCCTCCAGGCGATTGGCCCGCAGGGTGAAATCCAGCTCACCGGATTCGCTGTCGTACACATCGAAGCTGAGGGCTTCAACGTCCTCACGGTAGTCGATTCTGGTCAGCCACTTCGGCAGGTTGTAACCCACCACGCCGCGCACGCGGGCCAGCTCGGTATCAACCGGCAACTTGAACACATAGCCCCACAGATCAGCTGACAACGACTGGCCAATCAGGCTGATGGGCCCCAGGTTGGCGCTGCCCGGTTTGCTGGTCACCACCGACAGGGCAATCTCGTTATAGCTGTCGTTATCGCAGTAGTGATAGGCGTAAGCGGTGAGCGCAATCAGGCCACGGCCGGGCCAGATCTGCAGCGGTTGCACCTGCGCCAGCACCTCGGCGGGCATCAACGCGGTGAGCCGATCAATGTCGGCGGTAAACACCAGGGTCACGCGGCTGTTGCGGTAGTAGAAGTTGGGAGAATAGGACTCAAAGCCCATGTCTACCCGGGTTTTGTCCAGTGTTTTGAACCAGCTCAGATCCAGGCTTGGGTCTTCCTCAGCAATCACGCTCAGTGGCGGATTGGAGTGGTAGCGGTCATACAGACCGCCGGCGACCACAGGTACTTTGTGGCCGGCGAGGTCGATGGTGACCTCGTTGGTCTGACTTTTAGGGTCGGCCAGAGTTGGCGCTATGGGCGTGCCAAGGATGAGTACTGCAAACAATGCAGTGGCTTTCAAGGTCTTCACTTTTGTCATGTCTCCGCCAATTGAGAGTGGTGCGACTGACACTCCTGGTCCCGTCAGGTATGGGACGATCAGCGCGAGATGACGGTAAGGTTGAAGCGAACTTGAAGGTCAATGGTTTTGTTTTGTTTTGTTTTGTTTGTGCCGCCCTGCGGAGGAAGCTCCGAGGAGACTAGGCGCGAAAGCACTTGATGGCACCAATGGTGCCCTCATTCACCCAGGAACTGGGGCAGGCTGCCTGTGTTTTTTGAAGTTTTCCGCCTGCTCGAAAATTTCTTTGTACACCTCATCACGGTCTACCGGCGGATAGCCGTATTTGGCCAGGACCAGAATGAGTTCTACCTTCAGCTCGGCTTTGATGTCGGCTCGTTGGCTCCAGTCTGTGTACTGAACCTTGTCGTCCACAACGACTTTCACCGAAGCGGCCAAGGTGAGCAGTTTGTCTTCGGGGTAAGTAAAATCGTACTTTACGGCAAGCTCTTTCAGGATGTCGTAGAAGGCCTTTTCTTCCAGATCAATGCCTAGATCAGCATAGGACTCACGTTCTTTCTTCAACGCCTGGATCAAATCGACAATCTCATCGGAAAAATCCTCCAGCACGTTACTCACCAATACATCGTCTTCATTGCGCTCGTTGTAATGCTCTACTAGCGCTTTGAATTTCTTGGCAAAATCGACGCCTTTGGTTTTATTGGTCTTTCTGAAATCCTCGATTGCCTTGGCCAGCAACTGCTGCAAGAGTTTGATTCGGGTATTGGGCAGTTTGATCTTCTCGATTTTGGCCAGATAGTCATCATCGAAGATATCCATCTCGCCGGCGCCGCTTTCGCCCAGTTTGAAGATTTCCTCAACGCCGTCAGCTTTCAGCGCTTCAGCCACCATCTCACGCACGCGGGCGTTCATCTGGGCGATATCCGGCGCGCTGCCTTTGGTGAGCTTGAACACGATAGAGCGCACGGCGAGATAAAAGTGAATCTGGTCACGCTCGTTCTGGCTCACGGCCTCCGAGCCGCAACAAATGTCGTAGGCAGCTTTCAAGCGTTTAACCAATGCCATAAAGCGCTTTTCGATCTTATCGGTAATCTGTGCATATTCAGCTGCCATGTTCAGGCAGTTCAACTGCTGCAAGGGCGTGCCGGAGTAATAGAGCGTTGCATCAAAGCGGTGAAACAGTTTGTTGAGCAGGTCCAAATGATCCCTGACCACCACGATCGACTGGTTTATCTCTTCGATGTTCTGCTGGTCTGCCTTGTTGTAATGCGCCAGCGCCATATTCATCTGCTTCTTGATGCCGATGTAGTCGACCACCAGGCCCTTTTCCTTGCCCTCGAACTTGCGGTTGACGCGTGAGATGGTCTGGATCAGGTTATGGCGCTGGATCGGCTTGTCGATATACAGGGTGTCGAGAAAGGGCACATCAAAACCGGTCAGCCACATATCCACCACGATGGCGATCTTGAAGTTGGACTTTGCGTTTTTGAACTGGCGATCCAGTTCCTTGCGGTACTCCTGGCTGCCAAGCATGTCGTAGAGCGCTTTGGGATCATCCTTGCCGCGCGTCATGATCATCTTGATCCGTTGCATCGGCTTTATGTCTTTACGCTCCTGCTCGGTCAGCTCCACCCCGGCTTCAGCCGCTAGCACCTCGTTCCACGCCGGCCTTAGCTCAATAACCTGCTGCCAGAAGGCGTAGGCAATCTCGCGCTTGCTGCACACGAACATGGCTTTGCCCTTGAGCGTTGAGCCCTCTTCGATGCGCCGCTCATAGTGATGCACAAAGTCGATGGCCAGCGCCTTGATACGATCCGGGTCACCCAGGATGGCGGTCATGTTGGCGCTGGCTTTTTTGCTTTCTTCTATCTGATATTCATTGGTGCCGTCTTCCGCGCACTTGGCGTAGTAGGCCTCTATCTCTTTGAGCTTGTCGTTATCCAGCAGCACCTTGGCAGCGCGGCCTTCGTAAACGATGCGCACGGTGATCTCGTCTTTCACCGACTCGGTCATGGTGTAGCTGTCCACTACCTCACCAAACACATCCAGAGTGGCGTCGATGGGCGTGCCGGTAAAGCCTACGTAGGTGGCGTTGGGTAGCGAGTCGTGCAGGTATTTGGCGAAACCGAAGGTGCGTTTTACGCCTTTGTCGGTTACCCGTACTTTCTGGTCCAGGTTCACCTGGCTGCGGTGCGCCTCATCCGATATCACAATCACGTTGCTGCGCTCGGTGAGCAGTCGGGTGTCTTCGGTGAACTTGTGAATGGTGGTCAGAAATACACCGCCGCTGTTGCGGCCCTTGAGCAGCTCGCGCAGCTGGGCGCGGCTTTCCACGCTGGCTACCGTCTGGTCGCCGATATACCCCTTGGCGTTGGTAAACTGGCCAGCCAACTGATCGTCCAGATCGGTGCGGTCGGTAATCAGCACAATGGTGGGGCTCTCGAACGCCACGCTCTTCATCAACAGGCGGGTGAGAAACAGCATGGTGTAGCTTTTGCCACAGCCGGTGGCACCAAAATAGGTGCCGCCCTTGCCATCGCCCAACGGTTTGCGGTGCTGGAGGATGTTGTCATACAGCTTGTTGGCCGCGTAAAACTGTGGGTAGCGGCAGAGGATTTTATCCTCCTTGCGCGACACATCCGGGAAGTAGATAAAGTGGCGAATAACCGCGCGCAGCCGGTCCGGATGAAACAAGCCCTCGATCATCGTATGCAGAGCGTTGATGCCGTCCTGCTCGATGCTTTCGTTACCGGTGATCTTCCGCCAGGTGTAGTAATACTCGTAAGGCGCAAACAGCGACCCCATGCGTGAATTCACGCCATCGCTGATCACACACAGGGCGTTGTACTTCATCAACTCCGGGATATCGCGTACGTAACGGATAGTGAGCTGTTCCCAGGCGTTATAAATAGTCGCGTCTTCGCGCACTGCGCTCTTGAACTCGAACACCACCAGCGGCAAACCGTTCACGTACAGAATGGCGTCTGGGATGCGTGTTTCCGTACCTTCAATTACCAGTTGATTGACCAGTCGATAGATGTTGCCGGTGTGGTAAGCGGCAGCAGGTTCCACCACCAGTGTTTCAACCTCGTCAGCGGCCGGCACACGCTGCTCTGGCAGCCCCGCGTAATCGATCAGCTGTATGTAGAGGTCTTTTTGGCTTTGTTGGGAGTGCTCGCGCTTGAGCAGAAAGCCATCGGCTAGGCGCTTGTGAATGGTCTTGTTGGAGTCGTACAGGTCCAGCGCGGGCAGGCTTTCCAGTTGCTGGATAACGGCTTCGATTTCGCCGGGGGTGATGTTGTCGGCGGCATACTGCGCCGCTAGAAACTGGCGCAGATCATCCTTGAGCAGCACCTCGCTGTTACTGCCGCGCTTGAGGCTATCGCCGGTAAAGTGCGGGTAACCCTGCTGCCCCAGCAGCTCGATAATCGCTTGTTCCAGTTTGGCTTCGTTGAAGCTCATTGGGTACTCCCTTATCCCGCACTATCAGGTTCTTCCAGCCATCTGGTCCAATAGTGCCAGCATTGTCCTGATTGGCCAAATAAAGCCCTTGCCGCCCTTCAAGCCGCAGTAGCTGCCAGGCATCCCTTGGACTAGAGAGAGCCGCCTGGCGGGGTTGCCATTGCTTGAAAAGTATAGGCAGTATGCCTACACTTCATGCCATGAAAGGACTCTTCATTGAAACCACTATTTTCACCGAACGGGTCGGCAACTATCTGACGGACGACCAGTATCGGCAGTTGCAGATTGAGATGCTGGCGAACCCTGAGTGCGGTAACGTGATGCCTCGAACGGGTGGTTTTCGTAAATTGCGTTGGGCTGATAGCCGAAGAGGGAAAGGAAAGCGCGGCGGTCTGCGCGTGGTGTATTACTGGCTGATGGGGGACGGTCAATTCTGGATGTTTTCGATCTACGATAAAGACGAAATGGAAAATCTGACTGCCGACCAAGAGAAACAACTCAAACAGGCGATCATGGTTGAGTTGAATAAGCGAGGTGCCAAATGAGCAAGCGCAATTTGTTCGACGAAATGATGCAGGGCATCGACGAGATGGCGGCTCAGCGGGAGGGCAAGATCACCCTGCGCCAAGTGACGGTCGAGAGCCGGCCCGCGCCCGAGGTAACGGCTGATGAAATCGTCGCCCTGAGGAAGAAAATGAAGATGTCGCAAAAGGTCTTTGCCATGCGCGTACGAACCAGTGTCGAAACCCTGCGCAACTGGGAACAGAATAAGGCCAAGCCCAACGCTCAGGCGGCGTTGCTGATTAAATTGGTGGAGCAGTACCCTGATATGGTTGATCGGCTGGCTAGCGTATAGGCGCTACCGCCGTGCGGATCGAACCAGTCATCTGACCCCGTTTTCTGCATTGGTTTGTAGTATTTGCAATAGCAACCCTGTGGGTATGACTAATCTAGATAAATTAAACCGGCTGATTACGGTAACAAAAGCGGCGAGGGCTGCCCTCAGACGTCGGAGGCGGGCAAGTGGGGCGACTGGTTGGCGCTGTCCAGCAAGGCAAGCATGGCGCGCACTGGCCAGATGCAGCCTTTAACGCCTTTGGCCATGCAGGGTCTTTCCGCCAGCCAGGCACTGGCGCTATAGGGGGCGAGGTCAGTGATGGGCAGCTGGTCATACCAGAGCAGGTGATCCAGGTCCTGCTTCATGTGGTTCAGGGTGCCTTGCACAGAGCGGTTGCATTGGGTATCGCAGTGCAGTGGCGTGAGGGCGTTGGCAGCAGCATCCAGCTGCGCCTGATTGGCGCCGGCCTTGAGCAGGGTATTCATCAGGCCATCCTGAAAATGATAATCCAGCTCGGCAAAGTCAGGCTTGGTCAGACAGGTGAGCAGCACTGGAAAGCGCGTGGCGCTGTGCACAAAGAGCACGCAGTTGCGCCGCTGCAGGGTAACCAGGTTGGCATGCCAGCCGCTCAGCAGACTCTCGGCTGGGTCGTTGGCTGCAACCGGACGTGCTCGGGTATTCGGCAGCCGCCCCTGAGTGTTGACCGGCAGTTTGGCGTAGAGCTTTTGTGTGCAATGCAGCTGGATCATGTTTCAGCCATAGCTTCGTCTACAGCGGCTTGGGCGTCGGGGATGCGCAGTTGGCCGGAGAGGAGTTTCGGGAGGAGGGTGTCGCGGAGGTGTGCGAGACTGTCGTTTTGGTGATTATTCGCACGTATTCTTGAGAACGAATCGCCGATTTGAGTATGAAAAATAGCAGTCAGGCTTGCAGGACAGCGCGGAGTTAATATGGACTTGAAAGTGTCCCGGGTTATTGTATTAAACACAGAACCATGGCCACGCTGCTGTAGGTCAGATACCCGTAGCAATATCGTGTAATACACGTAGTAGTCAGCGATGCCGGACTTACCTCGTATGCCATAACATGACTGGTTCATGGCCATCGCTTTTCCTACCAGAGCACACTTGCCCACTGTGCCGCGTGCACTGATGATGGTAGTACCCTCTGGTAGGAGCTTGGTCGAGCAATTCGAAAGACCAAGTTCCGTTATATTTTTTTCCGTTTTGAGTACAAAAACGTCTGACTTCGCTGGCGCGTCAACCACTGAAAACCATGGAATATCGCCACCCCAGTACTCTTCTGTCGTGGTTTTGGGCGTGCCACCGCCAATTAGCTCGACCACATCCTCTAGCGAAACTGCTTCCCACCCCTCCGGCACCCAGCCCATGGTTTCGGTAAACACAAAACGATCCGGAAATTGCTGGCGGATGGCGGCGGGGAGGGTGTGGGTTTGTTCTGATGCTGTTGATTGCGCGACCTGGGCACGGCGTTTGGCGCGGGCGGCCAGCTCTGCCGGAATCTCGTTACCGGCGGCCAGAGCGTTGTCGATCACCGGATCGAAATCCACAAACCAGCTTTTGAACAGCGCTTGGGCCATGGCTTCGAACGTTGTGTTTATCTGGCGGTTGAGTTCGATTTTCCGTTCTATGGATGAGATATTTTTAACAATGAAATCCTGTTCTGACAGAGACGGCACCTTCAACTGCAGAGACCTGATAACAGGGAGGTTTAGCCTTTCCGCAACTGTGCCGTCCCGAAACTGTCGAAGCATCGATTGAAACTCGGCGGAGTTAATCTGCATGCGGAGATAACTCGATCTTATTTTCTCGGGGTCTGGACGAATAAGGACCATTCTCTGCCCGAGGCAGACGCGGATGCCGCTAGGCACTTCTGCAGCGTCACCAAAATAGGTGCCCTCGCGGCTGAACAGCACATCGCCGGATGTTGGCTCTACTCGCTTCGTTCTCTCTGCATACACTTCTTCATCTACACGAACGGCTGAAGAAGTATCAAAGTATCCACCACGAATATCTTGAGTTCGCACCATGAATGGGCCTTCATCCGATAACTGCGGCGTGGAGTGAGGGCAGTCGAACACACCCAGACATATATCATCCAACGAGAACGTAGAGTCTCTACTCCCCATAACCCAACCCCTCCAGATTCCGCCGAATCACCGCATCCAACTCCGCCGATTCCTTCATCTGTCGATACAGCGTCTGGCTGAGTTCGGCCATCTTTTCTTCAAAGAGCACGCCGTCATCTTCCACCTCCGCCGCACCGACATAGCGGCCGGGCGTGAGTACGTAGTCGTTGGCTTTGATCTCTTCCAGGGTGGCGGATTTGCAGAAGCCGGGTATATTTTCATAGCGACCGTCTTTCGCCTCGCCCCGCCAGGCATGGTAGGTGCGGGCGATCTCGGCGATATCGTCAGTGGTGAGTTCCTTGTGGGTACGGTCGACCATGCTGCCGTGGTTACGTGCGTCGATAAACAGGGTTTCGCCCTTACGGTTGCGGAACGGCTCGCGCGCATCGGGGAAGTGCTGCTCGGTCTTGTTCTTGGTAATAAACCACAGGCACACAGGAATCTGTGTGGTGTAGAACAGCTGGCCGGGTAGGGCGATCATGCAATCGACGTGATCGTTCTCGATCAGCTTCTGGCGAATCAGGCCTTCGCCGCTGGTGTTGCTGCTCATGGAGCCGTTGGCCAAGACGAAACCGGCCACGCCGTTGGCGCTGAGCTTCGCCAGCATGTGCAAAATCCAGGCGTAGTTGGCGTTGCCGGTGGGCGGTACTTCATACCCGGCCCAGCGCGGGTCATCGGTCAGCTCGGTGCTGGCGCGCCATTCCTTCAGGTTGAAGGGCGGGTTGGCCATGATAAAGTCGGCCTTCAGGTCCGGGTGCTGATCCTTGAAGAAGGTATCGGCCGGTACTTCGCCCAGATTGCTGGCGATGCCGCGAATGGCCAGGTTCATCTTGGCCAGCTTGTAGGTGGTGGCGGTCTGCTCCTGGCCGTAGATGGAGATGTCTTTCTTGTTGCCCTGGTGGTTCTCGATAAACTTGATGGACTGCACGAACATGCCGCCCGAGCCGCAGCAGGGGTCATATATCTTGCCTTGGTAAGGCTCGATCATCTCGGCAATCAGGTTGACCACGCACTTGGGCGTATAGAACTCGCCGCCGCCCTTGCCCTCGGTGGCGGCAAAGTTGCCGAGAAAGTATTCATAGACCCGGCCGACAATATCCTGCTCGCTGGCCGCGCCGTCTTCCCGCGCTACCACGGTGTCGATGTTGTTGATCGAGTCGATCAGCGCGGCCAGCTTGGCGGAGTCCAGCCCCAGACGGGAAAAGTAGTTGTCCGGCAGGGCACCGCGCAGGGAGGGGTTGTGCTTCTCTACGGTGTGCAGCGCGGTGTCGATTTTTACCGCGATGTCATCCTGTTTGGCGTGCTTTTGAATGTGCGACCAGCGCGATTTCTCTGGCAGATAGAACAGGTTGCGCATGGTGTAAAACTCGGCCCTGTCCACGTAGTCGCCCATGCTTTGGTCGAGCAGCTCTTGCCTGCGTACTTCAAAGGTGTCACTGACAAACTTGAGGAAGATCAGGCTCAGCACTACGTGCTTGTATTCGGAGGACTCAACGCTTCCACGGAGTTTGTCGGCGGTGTCCCAGAGGGTCTGTTCGAAGGATCTTGTTTTCTTGCTGGCTGCTTGCTTGCTCATGTAATTCGGCTTTGCGAGGGGCTGAAAAATGCGGGGCAGGTACTCCGTTGCCGGTATGACTGCATCCCTGGTGGGCTGAAGCATAAAGCAGGCCGTGGGGTGTGTCCAAGCGCGCGTCGCAAGCAAGCGTGCCCCTGAGTGGCAGGGGCCAGAAAGCCCCTTTTATTGGCCGCGTAACGCGTGGCTATGCTGGCTGCAAGAGCCAGGTCAAAGTCATATCGCCCGTCACATGTCCCACCCCATTACTTGCCAGACGGCCTCACCCCATAGCCCGCCGAATCGCCAACGACAAGCCCCGCTCATCAAACGGCTTGGCCAAGGTTGGCACCGCAGTCGCATCCCCGTCGGTGACTTCGGCGTAGCCGGAGGCAAGGATGACCGGGAGGGTGGGGTGGGTTTTGGCCAGTTCTGCCAGCAGTTGGCTACCGGTCATGCCCGGCATGGCGTGGTCGGTGATGACCAGGTCTACTTCGGCTGTTTGCAGTATGGCCAGTGCGCCGGCGGCAGAAGCGGCGCGCAGGGGTTGGTGCCCCAGTTCCTGCAGCAGGGCGCAGGTGTTGATGAGTACCAGTTCGTCATCGTCCACTACCAGAATGCGCAGTGACGCCAGCTCGGGGTGGTTGTCGGGTTGCTCGGCAGTTTCAGGTGTGTGGCCGCTGGGCGCGTCGGCTATCGGTAGCCAGAGTTGTATGGTGGTGCCGCTGCCCTTGATGCTTTTCAGTCGCAGCTTGCCGCCCAGTTGTTCGACTATGCCGTGCACCATGGACAGGCCAAGGCCGGTGCCTTTGCCCACGCCCTTGGTGGTAAAGAAGGGGTCTATGGCCTTTTCCAGGGTGTCTGCATCCATGCCTTCGCCGGTGTCGGTCACTTCCAGCAATACACTGGGGGTGGCCGCTTCGTTTTTGCGCAGGTCGGCTGGGTTGGTGGGGCGGGCGGAGAGGGTAATGGTGCCGCCTTCGGGCATGGCGTCGCGGGCGTTGAACACCAGGTTCAATAGGGCCGACTCCAACTGGTGGGCGTCGGCCTTGATGTGCGGCAGTCCCAGGGCAAAGTGGGTGTTGACGGTGATATTGGTTTCGATCGACTGCTTGATCAGCGAGTGCATGCCCAACACCAGTTCCGGCACTGATACGGCTTCGAGCTTGAGAGGCTGCCGGCGGGAGAATGCCAGCATGCGCCGGGTCATGGAGGCGCCGCGTTCCGCGCCCTGTATGGCGTTATCGATCAGCTCGAGCACCGGCGAGCCGGGCAGGCGTTTGCGCGCCAGCTCCAGGCTGATGAGGATGACCGTGAGCAGGTTGTTGAAGTCGTGCGCCACGCCGCCGGTGAGGCGGCCGACGGCTTCCATCTTGCGTGCCTGGAAGAGTTCTTCGCGGGTTTGCTCCAGTGCCTTCTGGGTTTCGTAGCGTTCGGTCACGTCGCGGGTGACCTTGGCAAATCCCGTGACCCGACCGTTATCGTCGCGGATGACGTCGATCACCACGTGTGCCATGAACCGGGTGCCGTCCTTGCGTACGCGCCAGCCTTCCTCTTCCAGGCGCCCTTCACGGGCGGCAAGGGCCAGATTGATGTTGGGCCGGCCGGCGGCCTGGTCTTCATCGGTATAAAAGCGCGAGAAATGCTCGCCGATGATTTCCTGCGGGGCGTAGCCCTTGATGCGCTGCGCGCCGGCATTCCAGTTGGTGACGCAGCCTTCTGCGCTGAGCAGGTAAATGGCGTAATCGGTCACGCCCTCAATCAGCAGACGCAGTTGTTCTTCACTCTGACGCAGGGTTTCTTCGGCGGCGCGTTTTTCGGTCAGGTCGCGGGTAACCTTGGCGAAGCCAAGCAGGGTGCCTTCGGCGGTGCGAATCGGGTCGATGATCACGTGTGCCCAGAAGCGCGTGCCGTCTTTGCGCACGCGCCAGCCTTCGGTTTCAAAGCGCCCTTTTTCGGCCGCGTTCTTCAGTCCGCGTTCGGGCAATCCGGCGTTGCGATCGGAGTCGGTGTAGAACAGTGAAAAATGCGAGCCGACGATCTCGTTTGCGGTGTAACCCTTGAAGCGTTGCGCACCGGTGTTCCAGCTGACGACTGTGCCGTCGGGGTCGAGCATATAGACGGCGTAGTCGATGATGGCGTCGACCAGCAAGCGGTAACGTTCTTCTGCCTGCAGTGTTCTATCTGCGGCGTCTGGCGTGTTCATAGGCGTCCAAATTCGGATAAGAAAACGAGCGGCCGGGCCGCCGAGTTCTGATGCTCAGCAGGCTAGTCCAGCGCGCGACAATGAAATAGATACGTACTATTAAGCGTGATGGCACCGCTGATGGCAATATCCAGTGCGATGTTGAGCGCTGCCGGCTTCTGCCAGTACACAGAATAGTTTTGCGGGATATGGGGTAAAAAGAACCCGGCACCTTTGCAGGTCACCGGGTTTGAGTGTGTTCGCTGGCTGCGGGTAGCCAGCTGGGAGAATGGTTTAGTCGGGGAAAAAGCTCATGAAATCATCCCGCGTCTGCATGTCGTAATTCATCAGCAGGAATTCCTCGCCGGCATTGCTGTAGGCGGGCCAGGTGATTTCGTCGGTGCTGGGATTGCCGGTTTTGGCAAACTGCGCCCACAACGCCATGCTGTCATCCGCGATCGATTGGTCGATCGGGCCATAGCCGGGCAGGTTGTCGGCGTAGTTACCAGCGTTGGCATTGGGCAGACCGGTCAAACCAAGCACGTAATGGTTGTAGTAAGTGTCCGGATAGCCGAAGACCGAGGTCAGCTCGATGCTGTGGTAAGCCCCCACGCCGCGGTTGGCCCAGTTCTCGGGCACGTGGTCATAAACGTAGGCGAATACGTCCGACTCGTTATTTTCCTGCAGGAAGGGGAGGTACCACTTCATGCCGCGAATGACCCATTCGGCATCATTGCGCGGCGTACCCAGGATGATCGGCACGTCATTGTGAAAGCCGTTCTCGCGGATATCGGTTTTGACGTACCAGTTATCGACGTTGGGCTTGAAGAAGTCCACGCCATAACCGCTGGCAACATTGGCCAGGTCAACCCAGGGCACGTCACGCATGGCCGCGATGACATCTGGCTCGTCCTGCAGCCCCAGGCGCTCCGACAGTGAGATACCGCCTTGCTCTTCGGTGGCCAGGGGGTTGTAGATCGGGCGAATGGTATCGTCCGGTGGTGGCGCCGCACTCATGATGGCCGCCCGATGGAATAGGCCCTCTGCCAGCGGCGAGTTGAGCAGCGAGATGACCTTCATGCCGCCGCCCGACTGGCCGAAGATAGTGACGTTATCCGGGTCACCGCCGAATTCGCTGATGTTGTCACGTACCCATTCCAGCGCCGCTATCTGGTCCAGCTGTGAATAGTTGCCGGAGGACTGGTGCTCCGACTCGGCGGTCAACTGAGGGTGTGCCATGTAGCCAAAGGCGCCAAGACGATGGTTCACCGTCACCACGATGACACCCTGGCTGGGCAGGGCCGTGTGGTTGTAAGACAGGCTGTTGGAGGTCAGGATGGCGTAACCCCCGCCGTGCAGCCAGACCATCACCGGCAGCGCTTCACCTTCATAACCCTTGGGCACGACTACGTTCAGGTACAGGCAATCTTCACTCATGCTGCCTTTGCCGAAGGCTTCCAGGTAGGAAGGCTGCGCGCACTGGTCAGCCCAGGCAGTGGCTTCGCGCACGCCTTCCCAGGGCTCGGGCGCGACGGGTGGCTTCCAGCGAAGCTCCCCCACTGGTGGTTTGGCGTAAGGAATGCCGTACCAGGCCCAGCCGTCGTCATCCGGTGAGAAACCGGCCACATCGCCGCTTTGCGTGCTGACAATCTTGCGTTCACTCAGGGTGTTCTCGAGGTGCTCACGGGCATCGCCTGCGCTACGCAGCTTGCGTGGCCGCGGATCGCTCTCAGTGAAGACCGGCGGCTCGGCCGCGTTGAGGTCTGCCAGCAGTGACTGAACCGGCGTGCTGCTGGCGAAGCTGGTGGGGTCCTGATCAAACACGATGGCGCTGGCCCAGACCGACACGGCCTCGGCGATGGCCTCGGAAATCTGGATGCCGTTATTGAGATTGCGGTCTGCGTCCAGGCTTTGCAGCAGTACCAGACGGTTGGTGACGCCGTTATCGGTGAGGGTGGCCCCTCAACCAGATCGAGTGGGCTTAGTTGTGCGGCCGCCAGCGCGCTACCCAGCTCCAGCTCGCCCAAGTGAAAGCTGACCTGCTCGCCATCCTGATACTGAAAGCTGCCATCTGCCCCGGTCACACCCTCTTGGGTCTCGGTCTGGTAACCCAGGCCTGCCACCGGGCTGTCGGTAAAGACGCCGGTACGGGTGGCGGGTGCCTGGTTATTGTCATCGTTGCTATCGCCGTCATTACAGCCGCTGATGCCAGCGAGCATCAGGGCGCTCAGGGCGATGAGCGGGAGAGGGTTACGCTGCCTTGCCAATCTGCCTTGGCGCTGTTTCATATTCCACCTTTTGTTATTGGAATGAACTGGTGTGGCCCGGTTGCTCAAAGTATTCGCCCGTTATGGCGGCCTTCTTCAGGCGCCGTTTCCCGAGCCGTTCAGGGCCGTTCGTGCGAGTGACTGTGATCGTCATCGCCGCCAGAATAGGGCGCACGGGGGCAGCTCGCCAAGCGACAAAGGCCGCTGAAAAGGGCGTCGTTTGTCGAAACCTGCTGGCTCGTGGTGAAGACAATTTTTTGAAGTGACCCGCAGGTCACGGAACGGCTTATGCTTCCTGGACAAAAGCCGGGCGGCGAGAAAATGCGTATACGTATGTATACTTCAGCGTTGTGATTATCTCGGTTGCTGCCCACCTCTGAACAGGCGAGGGCGAGTATCAAGGCGGGCAAGGGACATAAATCGATTTTGTTCTGGGGCGAGAAGCAGCGCCATAAAGATGTATTCATGTGGTTTATGGTTCGCTTTTCTTTGCCGGGCAAGGTGCAGGCACAGGCAAGTGAGCCACTCTCAGGCTGGCGGCCAAGAAAAAGCCCCGGGTCAATGCTGCACCCGGGGCCATGCTCTTCGCGACTTTTGCGCGGTATTACTGACTGATCTCGATCTCGGAAACCAGATCGGCTTCGATCTGTTCACGGGTGAAGGGGAAGGGGTGCCATTGTTTCTGCGAATAGGCTTTGGTGTAGTCCGAGTAATTCGGGCTGGCCGGGTCGCTGGACTGGGAGTGGGTCAGGAAGGTGTAGGCGCGTACCGGCTCACCTTCAGGGAAGTCCACCACGTGCATGTAGCTATTGCGCAGCACGGTGAAATAGCCCTCGTAACCTTCGCCACCAAACTGCGAGATCTGCTCGCCGGGCTTGAGGTAGAACTGCACCTCTTCTAGGCGGGCATCAAGCGCTATGCCATCGTTCTGCAACTGGGCAACGGCTTCGCTGAAGGCATCCTGCACCAGGTTGCGTACGGTGGCGTCGTTGCTCAGGCCTCGTGGGGTATTAATAGGGTCTGCAGCGTCAAAGGCGACCGCGTAGGGGTTCAGCGCCGGCTGTTCCTCAAGCTTGGCCAGCAGTGCTTCCCAGAACGCCGTCCACACATGCGCGCCGACGGCATCCAGATTGCCGGTGTTGTCCCAGGCGGTCAGTACCTGGCAAGCCTGCAGCTCAGCGCCTACCGGTGCCGGATTGCAGACCTCAGCCAGCACTTCGGTCTTGAGCAATTCGGCGCTGTAGTTGCGGCTGTTCAGCGTAATGTCGCGGATGTTTTCGCTGCTGGCCTGGAAGCCATTGAGGCCGTCGGTGCCATGCAGGCGCTCACGTGCCAGGGTATGGCCCATGCGGGTGCGCAGGCTCTGGGCGTAGTCTTCACGGCCGATGATGCCGTCGTAGCCGGTCAGTGGCTGCTCGGGGTTGCTCAGCCAGTAGCTGTCGTTCATGTTGGCGACGTAATCAGTGCTCAGCAGGCTGGGCAGATTGGTGGGGCCAAAGGCGCCGGGCTGTACCGAGTCGGTATCGGTTTTCCAGTCGCAGGCGGCGCGGCTGCCGTCCAGCAGTGGCAAACCAGGAACGAGCCCAAGTACCGCCTGCCCCAGACCGGGCACCAGGCAACCGGCGAGCATGCTGTCCGGCACGTTGGGCACTACGGTGATGTCGGAGTAGAGCGCGCGACCGTCGTCACGACCAATGGCGGTGGTGTTCACCCAGGGAATGCCGACTAACTCCTTGATGCTGGTATAGAAGTCTTCCAGCGAATCGGCCTTGTCGAAGGCAAAGAAGTTCTGGAAGGCGCGGGTGTTTTCCAGGTTGGCGTCGCGCAGAGTATAAGCTGCAGCGCTGCTCCAGCCTGGCAGGCCAAGACCACTGAGGTTGATCATGGGGCCGTACTCGGAGGTGTAAAGCGTGCGGGTTACCTCGCTGAGGTTGGTGTCTTCACCCTTCACTTGCACGGTTATCTCATGCGGCGTGAGGGACTTCTCTTCATCATCTTTTATGTAAGTGGTGGGGTCGCCGGATTTCAGTTGTAGCTGGTACAGCGTGAAGCGACGCGCAGTAGAAACGGTGTGCGCCCAGGCCACGTTATCGTTGAAGCCCATCAGAACCATGGGCGCGCCCATGATGGAAGCACCGGAAATATCCAGCTCGCCGGGCACGGTCATGTGCAGTTGATAGAAGCGATCCACGCCCAGCAGATACCAGTGCGGGTTGGCGAACAGCAGGCTGCGGCCATCCTCGGTGCTGTCTGCACCAAAGGCCAGGGTGTTGCTACCGATGCCTTCTTCGCGGCCCACGGCAAAGCGGTCTGTGGTGAGTTCGTCGTTGTCCGTTGCCAGCGGCGCGCTGAGCGTGCGGGCCGCAGCGGCTCCTGCAGGCGCGGGTGGTTGGGCACTGGTTATTTCGGTGACCCAGTTGGCGCTGCTGGCGGCCAGATTTAAGGCGATCAGACGGCGCAGGACGTCGTCTTCATCAATGGTTTGCAGCCACTCGGCGTTGCGGCAATCGGCGTGGCGGTCAGGGTGTTCACCGTCCTTGATCTCTTCAACGTAACGGCTGTAGCCGGCGGCAAACCCGCGGGTCAGTTCCATCAGGTCAGCGGGTTGGTCTTCCTTGAAGGCATCCACGGCGTCCTGGTTGTTGAGCAAGCGGAAGAAGAAATCGGCCTCGAGGTTCGGCGGCGAACCGAAGGTGCCCATCACGGCGGCTGAGGCTTCTGGGCCAAAGTAGCGTGAACGCTCGCCATTGAAGGTCACAAAGGCATCGGCGAGTACGCAGAGATTGTCTTCGGCGATGGCGTAACCGTGGCCGTAGCCGGCGCCGCCCATGGTGTCGGCGGTAATGTGCGGAATGCCAAAGCTGGTGCGTTCGATGGTGGCTTTGTAGCTGGCCTGGGCTGGGGCGTCGTCGTTGTCGCTGCCGCCGCCTCCAATCTTGCAGGCACTGAGTGTCAGGGCAAGGGCCAGCAGGCTCAGTTGGCTGAGTCCGCGGCGCTGGAATAGCTGCTGCATGATGCTTTCCTCTTATTGTTGTATTGCCACCCGTTTGGGTGATCAGCAGACAGCATAGGTCAACGACAAGGAGAGGTGATTGAACGTAACGGCTATTTGCGCTCTTTTTAGAGCATGCGCAGTGTTACGTCCTTGACGATAAAGGAGGGCGTCAGCCCGAAAAAGTGTTTGAGGGTGCGCGTGAAGTGAGCGGAGTCAGAGAAGCCGGCGTCGTAGGCGACCGAACTCAGCGGCTCACCTTCGGCAATCAACTGTACCGCACGGCGCATGCGTGCCCACAGAATATAGCTCTTGATGGGAATGCCCAGTTTGGCTGAGAACAGATGCGAAAGGCGATCAGGCGAAAGCCCCACGTCGCTGGCCAGCTCGGCGACAGTGCTGGTCAGTGGCAGTTCCTTCTTGACCTTCTGCGCCACGTGCATGGCGCGCATGTCGAGGTTGAGCGCTATGGGTCGATAACCACTGATGGCGCGCGGCAGGGGGGTGGTGAGCTTGAACAGGGCGGCGCCGTCCAGTTGGCCGGCACCGAGGTTGCTTATGCAGTCGGCATCCAATGCATTCGGTGTGAGAATGACCGAACGCACCGGGTGCTCGCCCAGAAAATGGCTGAGCCCATGGTGCTCGTAGCTTTGCGGATCAAAGTTGAGTGACAGCAGGCGCGTCTGGCTGGCATCCAGCGAGCGGGCGCAGTGCCTGGCAATCAATGCCGCCTGATAGCGCTGCTGCTGGCCGTCGGTATCGCCCAACACAAACCCGGCTTCGTCAAGCGCAACCAGCAAGGTCACGGTATGGCGCTGGGTGAGGTCGGAGATCATCCCGGGCGTGACGTAGAGAAAACGGTCGTCCCAGACGTACAGGTGATTACGGAAATGCATTGATCCGTTGCTCCTGACAGGCGTCAGCTCAGGGCACGCCTGCTTTGTCCCTTTTGTTGTTTGGATCCTGCCGCGCAGCAGTGCAGTGGTAAGTAGGGCTTTGGCGGGACCGGACAGAAATGATACCCGCGCGCGGCCCGCCTGAACAATGAGCCAGACGGGTAGAGACGTGTTGCTGGGGTCTTCGTCGCCTTGAAGGAGGCGCCGGCGGCGCCCCGGATGAGAATGCTATTGGTGAACTGCGTTACGGGTTCAGCTTCGACAAGCCCTTTAACAAGGCATCATGAAACTGCTCCGGCGCTTCGACCTGTGGCGAGTGCCCCAGCTCCGGAAACTCGATCAGGGTGGAGTTGGGGATCGCCTCGGCGGTTGCGCGGCCCAGCTGCGGATAGTGCCCCAACTGCTCGGCGATGGCCTCGGGCGCACGGTTGGCGCCGGGGGCGGTGCGATCCTTGCCACCAATCAGCAGCAGGGTAGGCGTTTTGATATTCGGGAACTCGTGCACCACCGGCTGGGTGAACAGCATCTCGGCGGTCTGCGCCTGATTCCAGGCGACTATCTCTTTGCCGGGACCGGCGTACATGCCGTAGGCCATTTCGACCCAGCGGTCGTACTCGGGCTTCCATGCACCGTTGTAGTAGTACTTCAGCTGGTAGTTCTTGATGCCATCGTAGGTGGTTTTCAACTGGCCGCGGTAGAGCCGGTCGATGGTGGCGTAGGGCACGCCTTTTTTCTGCCAGTCCTCCAGCCCTATGGGGTTGGCGAGCACCAGTTGCTCGACCTGTTCAGGAAATTGCAGGGCAAAGCGCGCCGCCAGCATGCCGCCCATCGAGTGGCCGATGACGGTGGTTTTATCCACGCCAAGCTCTTCCAGCAGCTCGCGGGTGTTCTCGGCCAGTTGCGCAAAGCTGAACTGATAGCCGCGTGGTTTGGTGGAGCTGCAGAAACCAATCTGGTCAGGCGCAATCACCCGGTAGCCCGCCTCGCTCAACACCTTGATGCTCTGCTCCCAGGTGGCGCCGCAGAAGTTCTTGCCGTGCAGCAGCACGACCGTACGGCCGTTGGCATCACCGGTCGGTTTGACGTCCATATAGGCCATTTCCAGGTCTTGTTGCTGCGAGCTGAAGGCGAAGCGTTCAAGCGGATAGGGATACTCGAAGCCTTGCAGTTCCGGCCCGTAGTTGACGGAGGTATCGGCATGCAGGCTGGCAGCGGGCAGTAACAAACTGGCGCAGAGGGAAACAAGGGCGAATTTGTGCACAGCGGGACTCCTTGGCTTGCCGCCACGGTGTTGGCCCTGGCGGTGCGTTTTCGGTTTGATTTTGGAGTATAACAACGCCACCGCGGTGGGTAGGTGACAGGTCGTTTCTGTATATGACCGGCGCACGCACCAAGGTGCGCGGCTGGCAAATCCCGCCCGGCGTCTTTGTATCTGATCGGTGGTTGGGCCCGGTCAGTGCGGATATAGCGTCCAGCGCGGCGCGAGAAACGAAAAAGCCCGACGCAATACGCCGGGCTTTGGGGTAACAGTAAAGCGGTGCAAGCCAAGCCTGCGCCCTGCTTATTCGAAGGTAGGCAGAATCTGACCCTGGTATTTCTCTTCGATAAAGGCTTTCACCTCAGGGCTATTGAGCGCCGCGGCCAGTTTCTGCATCGCATCGCTTTCGCTGTTGTCGGCACGGGCGACCAGAATGTTTACGTAAGGTGAGTCGGCACCTTCAATAATCAGCGCATCTTCACTCGGGTTCAGTCCGGCTTCGAGCGCGTAATTGGTGTTGATCAGCGCGAGGTCTACCTGGTTCAGTACACGTGGCAGGGTGGCGGCCTCAAGCTCGCGAATGCGAATGCTCTTGGGGTTTTCGGCAATATCACGCGGGGTAGACAGAATGTTGCCTGCATCTTTCAGGGTGATCACGCCGGCTTTTTGCAGCAGCAGCAAAGCACGACCGCCGTTGGTGGCGTCGTTGGGGATCACTACGTTGGCGTCTTCAGGCAGCTCGTCCAGGCTCTTGATCTTGCTGGAGTAAGCGCCGAAGGGCTCTACGTGCACACCGGTGACGCTGACCAGCTCAGTACCACGGCTCTTGTTGAATTCTTCAAGGTAGGGCAGGTGCTGGAAGAAGTTGGCATCCAAGCGTTTTTCGGCAACCTGTATATTCGGCTGCACGTAATCAGTGAAGACGCGCACATCCAGCTCGACCCCTTCTTTTGCCAGCGTTGGTTTAACAAACTCGAGAATCTCGGCGTGCGGCACGGCAGTGGCTGCGACGGAGATTTTCTCGGCGGCGAAGGCGGGCAGAGAGGTCAGCACCGCAGCGGCAGCAAAGGCAGTCAGTAATTTTTTCATCTTGAGGCTCCTTGTGGGATTACACGCAGGCGTGCGGCGGATAGCCGGCAGCCTGCCTTTTATTGCGTTCAACATCATTTGCGCGAAAAGTGCACTACCAGCCGGTCACCGGTGCTCTGCAGCACCTGCACCAGAATCAACAACAGCACCACGGTAACCACCATGACATCCGGCTGGTAGCGCTGGTAACCATAGCGCACCGCCAGATCACCCAGCCCACCGCCGCCAATCAGGCCCGACATGGCAGTGTAGGACACCAGCGTGATCGCGGTGACCGTGATGGCGGCGATGATGCCCGGCAAGGCTTCGGGCAGCAGCGCGCTGGTCACTATCTGGCGCGGGGTGGCGCCGGCTGCCTGGGTAGCCTCGATGATGCCGCGGTCGACTTCGCGCAGGGAGGTTTCTACCAGCCGCGCAAAGAAGGGCGTAGCGCCAATCACAAGCGGTGGAATCGCACCGGCTACGCCCAATGAGGTGCCGGCAATTACCACGGTCACCGGGATCATCACGATCAGCAGAATCACGAAGGGCACGGAGCGGAAGATGTTCACCAGCAGCGACAATGACTGATAGAACCACTTCTGTTCAAACATTTGCCGGGGCGCGGTGAGAAACAGCAGCACACCCAGCGGCAAGCCCAGCAGCAGGGTAAACAGCATCGAGCCGCCGAGCATGGCGAGCGTATCCAGGGTGGCCTGCCAGATCTCCGGCCAGATGACATTCGGCAGCAGAGCCTCCATCAGCGTAATACCTCCAGGTGTACATCGGCGCGCTCGAAGCAGCCCATGGCGGCCGCAATATCGCCACCGGTAAGGGCCAGGGTCAGTTGGCCGTAGGGCGTATCCTTGATGCGATCGATACGGCCGGCCAGGATGCTGTAATCCACGCCGGTTTCTCTGGCCACGCTGCCCAGCAGCGGCGTGTAAGTGGACTCACCAGCAAAGGTCAGGCGCACGATGCGCCCATCAACATGGGCAAAGTCCGCGCTTTGCTCACCTTCGTCCAGCGCTTCATCTTCACGCACAAAACGTCTGGTCGTGGCGTGCTGGGGATGCAGAAAGACATCGGTGACCGCACCCAGCTCGACAATGGCGCCGGCATCCATCACTGCCACGCGGTCGCAGGCACGGCGAATGACGTCCATTTCATGGGTGATCAGGATGATGGTGAGGCCCAGTTCGCGGTTGATCTGCGTCAGCAGTTGCAACACCGAGGCGGTGGTTTGCGGGTCGAGCGCGCTGGTGGCTTCATCGCAGAGCAGCACTTTGGGATTGGTCGACAGGGCGCGGGCAATACCCACGCGCTGCTTCTGCCCGCCAGACAATTGCGCGGGGTATTTGTCGGCGTGGTCACTCAGGCCCACCCGTGCCAGCAGTTCGGTCACGCGCTGCCTGATCTCGGCGCGGCTCAATTCACCGGCCAGCTTCAGCGGCAGGGCCACGTTATCGGCAACGGTCTTGGACGACAGCAGGTTGAAATGCTGGAAGATCATGCCAACCTGCCGGCGAAAGCGTCGCAAGCCCTTGGCATCAAGCCGGGTGACGTCTTCGCCATCAATCACGATGCTGCCGTTGGAAGGCTCCTCGAGACGATTGATCAGGCGCAGCAAGGTGCTTTTGCCGGCGCCGGAGTGCCCGATGATGCCGAACACCTCGCCTTTGGCGATATGCAGGTCGGTCGCCTGCAGCGCTGGCACTGAGCGACCACCTACGCGATAAGCTTTGTGAACCTGCTTGAAATCAATCACGAATAACCATCCAGTCTGCGCGGCGCGACCCGCTAACCCAGGTCGGAAAAGCAGGCTAGTTTACCTGCCGCGCTTCATGCCGTAAAAATCTTTATCCGCCTATGGTTATAACCAGATGCCTGCGGTGTCAGCGGGTTTGACAGGTGAGAGCCAGGATCGGCGGATTTTCAGCGCATGTCTGGTCGGGCGGGGCGGCCGAAGGGCGTCAATACTGCGGCGGGGCTGTGGCATTTGATGGATGCTCGCCGCCGGCAACGCCATGAGCGCTCCCAATAGCCGGCTGGGCCAAGAGTGTAAGTTGAGCTCGTGTTATATACGTAGGCGCAGCGGAGGAATGGCTACTTGTGCAGCTTTTTTCAAGGGCGAGGTAAGCGTGCTGCGGGCGTTGCTTGCTGGGATCGATAACAGAGCACTGGGCTCTGTTATCGATAAACTGCCTGCTTACTGAACGACCGCGCTGATGCTGTTGTTGTTGTAGACCAGCTCTACCGCTACTTCAGAGTCGACACTGTCGAAGGTGCCGCTCAGGTTGCTGGCGGTGAGCAGCGTTAGCGTGCTGCCGCTTGCCGGCGTGAAGTCGGAGAAGCCCAGCTTCAACTCGCCGCCGTCGATATACAGCGTATCGGCGATGGTCACTTGCGCTGCCTGTTCTTCGACCTGCAGGTCCAGGGTACCGCCTTCAATGGTCAGGTTGCCCTGCAACTGCAATGCGCCCTCGACGTCAACCAACACGCCACCGCCCTCGACATACAGGTCGCCTTCACCGAAAGCAGCCGCAGACCTGGCTTCAAGTACACCTTGCTGCACCAGAGTGCCGCCGGTGTAGGTGTTTTCACCGGTCAGGCTCAGGTGGCCGCTGCCGGTCTTGGTCAGCATACCCTCACCGCTGATGTCGTTTCTCCACCAGTCTTGTACGTTGAAGCCGCCTTGGCTGGCATCCATCTCGACGGCGACATCGCCGAGGAAGGCGCCGTAGCCATCAGCTGCGGTGACGAGGTCCAGCCGGCCCCAGCCGTTGGTTCCATCCAGCAACGGGTAGCCAGAATCGATCGAGGTGGTGTAGAGCACAGCGCGGCGCTGCTCGGCACTCAGGTAGGGCTGGCGGCTGGCGAGCAGGGCTTCGGCGCCCTCCGGGACGATTGGGTCCTGACCCGCCTTGGACTCGTCCTGCGGCAGGCCGTAAGTCATGCGGAAGCGAATTGTTCCTTGTTCAGCGCATGATCATCGTACTGGCTGGTGTTGTAGACCTGGGTGTTGATCATGCTGCCATCGATCAAGCCCTTCTCGCTCGCCACAGGCTCATGGGCGAAGCTGTACAGGTCAGTACCTTGCTGTTCGGCCAGGCGACCAAAGAAATCCTGCGCCTGGTTATAGGCGGCGGTAGCTTCATCCAGGATCTCCGGACGGGCCAAGGCTGCACTGGCGACCATCATTGAATGGATGCGTCCGCCGATCACGTCCACTGGCGAATGCATGCCGGCAACGATGCGGTTTTCGCCAAGCTGCGAACCGCGGGTGAGCATTTCCGCGTAGCGCTGGGGCAGGGCATAGGCGTAGGCCATTGCGGCAAGGTAACCGGCGTTGGTGTGGCCACTGGGATAGCCGCCGTCCTTGCGACGGTTCTCGCCGTTCTCGGTGTACAGGCCCTTGTCGTGATCGCCGTTACTATGCGGGCGCTGCGCGCAGGTCAGACCCGGTACCAGGCTGACACTGGTGGTGTACTGATCGGTCAGTTGCACCGTCAGGTTACCGTTAACGTCGTAACAGTTGTGATTGGCGGTGCCGAGAAAATCGATGGCGCCGTTGTCATCCATGCGCCAGGGGCGCGGGGTGGAGAATATGTACTTGGCGGCGTTGGTCGAGGCTGGAGCACGCTGGCGAAAGGCATCGACCAGGGTAACCACAGCGCCCAGTTCGGATGTCTTGCTGCCGGCCCAGGCGATGCCGTCGTTGTTGCCGGCTTTGAAGTTGACGTCCTGCAGTACCTGATTGACCGTTGGGACAGGTACATCCACGTAAGCGCCCGAGCTGGCGACATAGGCTTCGGACAGTGGGCCATAACCGTCGATCACACTGTAATTCTTGGAACGTACATCATCGAGAAAGGCGAGGATGGCCTTATCATCGGTACGCTCTTTGGTTACGTCAATCACATAGCCGATGTTGGATTTCCAGGCTGCGGCATCCACGATGGGATCATCCAGATAGTCAGCTGGGCCGTCACCGGAGGCGCCTTGCTGATAGCTGTCTGCCGTGCCTTTCCAGATCTGATTGATGTCGCGCAGCAGATAGGCGACGGGGTTGTCATCCAGTACCCAGCGCAGAGTGCCGTCGGCGTTGTTCTCTGCATTGACAATGACCGGCGCAGGGTAGGCTGCTTCAGGCACCGCTACGGTCTGTTCGCTGCCAAGGCCAGCCGGTTTTGCCGGTTTTTCGATAACGGGGTTGCCAGCAGAGTCGTCTTTATCGGAGCTGCTGTCGTTGCAGCCAGCCAGGGCCAGAGCAATGGCTGCAGCCAGCGCCAGGCGCATCGGCAGCGCGGCCGCTTGTTGATAAGAATGCATGCTAGTCTCGCTTCATCCAGGAACGTTAGAAGGGTGAGTGCCGGGCGAAACTCTGCGGCGAAAGCCTTAATCAGCCCGCCCGGAGCGAGTGAGGATAGTGCCGGGGTGTGACGTTCCTGTTGCGGTGAGGGTTTTTCTTAAGCGCGCCAGATCGTGACATAACGCCCGAGATAGAGCCATTTGATGCCGCGATCAGCTATCAGATGTACTGCCCTGAGGTGCTTGCCTACGCAGCGCTCTGGTGTTTCAAATGCCTGGGCGAGGGGGCTCTGGCCGAGTACATAACCATAGCAATACCAGCGTCATGGCGCCGGGCACCAACCACTGTATCCAAGGGCTCGGAGCTGTCACACAGATGATCAGCATGCTGAAGAGCATGCCCACCACAGCGAGATATTTGGCCCGCCTGGAAATGGCGCGGTGCTGCTGCCATTGCTGAATCGGCGGACCGAAGCGGGGGTGATTCAGTAACCAGGCCGCCAGTGGTGGCCAACCTTTGCCACCGGCCCACACCGCCAGCAGCATGAAAACGGTGGTGGGGATCGCAGGTAGCACAGCGCCAATGATCCCGAGAGCGACAAACAGGAGCGCCAGCAGGCGCCAGCCAAACCTCACCAGCGCGGACATCAATCGCCGTCCCGAATTGGTAGGCGGCTGTGCTGGAGAAACGGGTGCACTTGGTCTGGCGATGACAGTGGTCCGGCTCCTTAGTTATGTGTTTGATCAGCCGGGGCGTCACTGTTGCGCCGCGCTGCAGTGCGCACGCGAATGTTGATCGCCTCGACGGCAAGCGAGAATGCCATGGCAAAGTAAACATACCCTTTGGGTACATGCACATCAAAGGCTTCGGCGATCAGCAGCGTGCCCACTACCATCAGGAACGACAGCGCCAACACCTTGAGTGAGGGATGCTTGTCGATGAAGCGACTTATGGTGCCAGCCGCCAGCATCATCACGCCGACGGCGATCACGATGGCAGCGACCATCACGGACACTTCATCCACCAGGCCTACTGCGGTAATCACCGAGTCGAGCGAAAAGACGATATCGATGACCGCAATCTGCAGCACTATGCTGAGAAAACCGGCAGCTTTGGGATTGGCAGCGGGGCCCTCGTTGTCCGGTCCTTCCATGCTGTGCCAGATTTCCGTGGTGCTCTTGAACAACAGGAACAGGCCGCCAAAGAAAAGTATCAGGTCGCGGCCGGAGACACCTTCGTCCATCACCTCGAACAGGTCGGCGGTCAGGCGCATGACCCAGGCGATGCTCAGCAGCAACAGAATACGGGTGCCCATGGCCAGAGCGAGGCCAATGAAGCGGGCCCGTGGCTGTTGCTCCTGGGGCAGGCGGCTGACCAGAATCGAGATAAAAATGATGTTGTCGATGCCCAGGACGATTTCCAGGGCCGTTAGCGTAAGAAAAGCTACCCAGATATCCGGGCTTGAGAGCCATTCCATGATGCGGTGATCTCGTAAGGTGGTACGATGGGGAGTCGAGCGAGGCATGTTCGCATGCCGTGGAGCGACGGGTAAGGGGTCAAAAAAAATATAGATGAACGTTTGATGAGAGCGTTACAGCGCGCCGATACCAAACGGCACGTAGGCAATCAGCCGACCCGGATGGGGTATCCATCCAGCCCCTTGAGGCCGTGCATTGCCCGGGCCCTGAGCGCTTGCCTGCTCTCCCTGGCTGCCTGGCTGCGGCGTTGCACACCTGATTGAAATGGCCGGAGGTCTGCTGCCTGCTGGTGGCAGCGCAGCGCCAAAGATGATGTGGCGGTACAGACCTGGGCGCGGATCCAGGGATTTGTTGGGCAGAAGGGTTACACAATGGCGTAACGGGTGGAGATGCAGCGCTGAAAGGAACACGCGCTGTCGCGCCGAGTGTATTGCGTAGGGCGCCGGGGTAAGACGCCCTGCAGCCGAAACGAGCGGTCAGGCAGTTAACGGCCATGCTGAAGAAAACAAGTTATTTGGGCTGTTCAGGGGTGCGCCCAGCGAGCTTTTGCGCCTGAGCGAGATGCTCTTGCAGCTTGGGAAGGGTCTTTTCGGCGAAGCTGACAATCCTGTCTTCTTTTATTTGCGCTGCACGAGTGTAAAGTTCGATGGCTTGCTGATGCGCCACTATCTGATTATTCAGATAGGCCTCATCAAAATCCTCGCCATCGCGCAGCTCAAGAATCCATTGTTTGGCTTGAGCGCTGAGTTCTGGATCTTCTTCTGTTTTCACCTGCATGCCAGCGGCGAGTTCGGTCAGTTTGCGATTGCTGGCGGTGTGCTCGTCCAGCATCATGCGAGCATAGCTCTGCACGGTCGGCGAGCCTTTTTCAAGAGCCAGTTCGGCGGCTTCGATTTCTGCCAGATTCTGCGCGCTGGCTTGGCTGAAGAAAGTCTCTACGCCCACTCCCATTTCGGCACCAGAGTCGCTGAATGTGCCCTTGGTGTCGGCGCTGCCACCACTACCCGTAGTACCCGGCAAACCGGTTGGACCACTCTGCTCGACACGGTCATCGCCACCCACCATGCGTTCCGTTTCAGCGCTTTCGGCGGCATGCGCCGTGCTTACTGCGATGCTGAGCAATAGGGCCGTAGCGGGTACTCGCAGTGGATTAAGAAGATGGGATGAGGCCATGGTGTTCTCCTTGCGGACAAATTCCGTGCTGGTTCATTCGAAAACAAGATGTTTGGCTAAAACACTAGGATTGGCTAAAACACTATGCCCGCCTGCTTGCACAGGCGGGCATGGAGTTACGGAAGCACTTATTGCGCGGTAGCGCCGCCGCCGGTCGGGCCGTCGGGGCCGTCAACGGTTGCATCCGGGCGCTTATTGGGGCTGGTTTCCTTGTCGCTGCCTACAGTGCCAGCTTCGACTTCATCGCCGCCGTCACGTTGGGTTGGCAGGCGCTCGTGAGTTTTGTCTTCACCCTGCTGTCCGGTGTTGACGCCGTTCTCATATCCCTTTTTGTGCTCATCGCCATGGTCACCGGCAGAGGCGGGCAGGGCGCCCAGCAGCGCAACGGAAAAAAGGGCAGTGCTCAACAATTTCAAATGCATATTCATTTGCAACTTCTCCTTTATGAGGGTGCACTTCTGTAGAGGCATGTTGATGCCGCAGAGTTCACCTTTTATTCGGATGACCCAGGCCATGCGCTACCGGCGGCACGCGGGCGGGGGCCTTCGGTACGTCGCGGCAGATTGCCGCGATATAGGGTCCTACGGCTCTGGCGCAGGTATTTGAGCCGGCTGGGTCGGGGACGACGGCCGATGCGGTACTAGGTGAAGCTGCGACATAAATTGTTACCAGACTTGCAATTAACCTTGTTAGAAATTAGCTTCTTTATCCGAAGCTATTTCTGCAGGGCAGTTGCCATGCTTTTTCCATTAATAGAGGCAGGACCACAGTGAAAAACCGCATAACAGAACTTTTCGGCATTCAGCACCCGATCATCCAGGGCGGCATGCACTTTGTCGGCTTTGCCGAGCTGGCTGCGGCCGTGTCCAATGCCGGTGGTCTGGGCACCATTACCGGGCTGACCCAGCGCACCGCAGCGGACCTGGCCAATGAAATCGCCAAGTGCCGTGAGATGACCGACAAGCCCTTTGCGGTCAATCTGACCTTCCTGCCCACGGTCAACTCGCCTGACTATCCCGGTTATATCGACGCCATCATCAAGGGCGGCGTGAAGATCGTGGAAACCGCTGGGCGCAGTCCGCAGGAGTACATGCCTGCACTCAAGGATGCCGGGATCAAGGTGATTCACAAGTGCACCTCGGTACGCCACGCGCTCAAGGCCCAGTCCATCGGCTGCGACGCGGTCTCGGTCGACGGTTTCGAGTGCGGCGGTCATCCGGGCGAAGATGACATCCCCAACATGATTCTGCTGCCGCGCGCAGCTGAAGAGCTGGAAATCCCCTTCGTGGCCTCCGGCGGCATGGCCGACGGTCGCTCACTGGTTGCAGCCCTGGCGCTCGGCGCGGAAGGCATGAACATGGGTACGCGCTTTATCGCCACTCAGGAAGCGCCGGTGCACGAGAACGTCAAGCAGGCGATTGTTGCTGCCTCCGAGCTGGATACCCGCCTGGTCATGCGCCCGCTGCGCAACACCGAGCGCGTGCTGAACAACGCTGCAGTCGAACGCATCCTCGAGAAGGAAGCGCGCCTGGGCAAGGATCTGAAGTTCACCGACATCATTGATGAAGTGGCCGGGGTCTACCCCAAGATCATGAAGGATGGTGACATGGAGCTGGGCGCGTGGTCCTGCGGTATGGTTGCCGGCCTGATTCATGACGTGCCGACCTGTCAGCAACTCATTGACAACATCATGAGCCAGGCGGAAGACATTATTCGCGCGCGCCTGGCTGGCATGCTGTAACAACCGCCCGGCTAAACCGACCTGTGGTGGGCTGGTTGCTCACCACAGGCTCTGCTGGAGAAACACATGTCCCGAACACCGCTTAATCATATGGACTGCAGCGTCGCTCAGACGCTGGATATCGTTGGCGAGTGGTGGTCGTTGTTGATTCTGCGCAATGCGTTTCACGGCATGCGCACCTTTGATGCCTTTCAAAAGCAGCTGGAGATTTCCAGCAGCGTTCTCAGTGCCCGGCTGAAAAAACTGACCGAGGCCGGAGTGATGAAAAAAGTTCCCTGCAGTCAAGACAAGCGCTCCTTTGAGTATCGCCTGACACCGGCTGGAATGGATCTTTATCCGGTGCTGATTGGCCTGATGCAGTGGGGTGAAAAGTGGCGTCCGAACGATCGTGGCCAGCGGATGCTGCTGTTGGAAAAAACCACCGGCCAACCCATTCATGGCGCCGAGGTGCTCTCAGGTGATGGCCGCCCGCTGAAGGCCTGGGACGTGCAGCCGGTGGCCGGGCCTGGCGCGGATGAGCACGTTTATGAGCTGATCGGCTGAAATGCTGGCAGCTCCGGTTGTGTTGTTGTGCGAATACCCCACGGCGCACGAGCTTGAGCCTTGTGGTGGCTGGCAACTGTCTGACGCGCAGGCGCAGCAGCGCTTGCAACAGCTCGCCAGACCCGCAGTGCGCACCCAGTTTGCGCTCAGTCGCCTGTTGCTGGAGCGCGCCGCACAGCAACTGCTTACAGGCGCGTCAGACTGGGCACTGGTAGTTCAGCGGGGCGGTCAGCCGTTGCTGCGCAGCAACGCAGAGCAGATCAATCTCAGCATTAGCCACACCGCAGGACTGGTCGCAGTTGCGCTGGCGCCCGCCGGACAGGCCATAGGCGTAGATGTCGAAGCCTGGTCGCGACCCTTGCGGCTGCAGCAATTGCTCGCTGGCTGCATGAGCAAGGATGACGCCGACTGGTGCCTCGGGCAGGCTTCGCCAGAGCAGGCCTTCCTTCGCCACTGGACCCTCAAGGAAGCGTATCTCAAAGCATTGGGGCGCGGTATCGCGGCGGACCTGCCGGCGCTCTCGTTTGGTCTGCAAGCCAACGGCATCGCCCTGCGCGCCAGCCCGTACTCCGACAGCCGCTGCTGGCAGTTCGCGCACCCCCCCCTGTTGGATGATCACTGCCTTGCGCTGGCATGGGCAACGACCGCGCCAAAGGGCGGTGAGTGGCGTGAGGCGGTGGCGCAAGCGCCGCTGCCTGTTGCCGGGTGCAAGGTGCGCCAGTTGCGGTTTGCTTGAGCGCGTGCGGCGCGCAGGCTTCATTCTGCGACTTGCTGCGTTATTATCCGCAGGCGCCCGGCGTGGTTCGCCGGGCGCTTACTGAACATGTCACAGGGATTTGCCTTTATGAAGATAACCTCACTGTTTGTCGCCGCTCTGCTCAGTAGTGCCCTGAGCTTGACGGCGGTGCATGCAGCCGAACATGCCAAGAACCCTACCAGCGGCGCCACTGCCGCCCAGCTGCTGCCCAAAGCCGAGGCCGGGAACGCGGGGGCACAACGTGAACTGGCAGACCGCTATTACGATGGTGAGGGCGTCGAAAAATCCTTCACCGAAGCGGCCAAATGGTACGCCAGGGCGGCGGAGCAGGGCGACGCCGTGGCCCAGTTTGCGCTGGGCTATATGTTCGACGAAGGCGAAGGTGTTGAACTGGACGACACTCGAGCGATAGCGCTCTATACCCAGGCCGCCGAGCAGAACCACGCGGGCGCTCAATACAACCTTGCCCTGATGTATGACGTCGGCGAGGGTGTGGCGGTAGATGACCTGAAGGCGATCGACTGGTATTGGCGTGCCGCCGAACAGGGGCACGCCGATGCCCAGTTCAACCTGGCCCTGATGTACGACGAGGGTGAGGGTGTGCCAGTCAACGACGAGAAGGCGCTGCAGTGGTATCACCGCGCGGCTGAGCAGGGTCACGCCGATGCGCAGTTCAATCTGGCGCTGATGTACGACATGGGTGAGGGCACGCCGGTAGATGACCTTGAAGCGGTGCGCTGGTATACCGCCGCTGCCGAACAGGGCGATGCGACAGCGCAGTACAACCTGGCCCTGATGTACGACGAGGGCGAAGGCGTGCCGGTGAATGACCAGCTCGCCGCGCAGTGGTATCGCCGCTCTGCCGAGCAGGGCGACAAG
Organism: Halopseudomonas sp.; assembly: GCF_036961105.1. Lineage (GTDB taxonomy): Bacteria > Pseudomonadota > Gammaproteobacteria > Pseudomonadales > Pseudomonadaceae > Halopseudomonas. The sequence goes on from NZ_JBALWW010000003.1 coordinate 163,783, forward strand.
GATGCTCAATACAATCTGGCCTTGATGTACGACGAAGGCGAAGGCGTAGCCCGAGACGACGCCGAGGCGCTCAACTGGTACGCCTTTGCAGCAGAGCAGGGGCATGCGGCCGCGCAATACAATCTGGCGCTGATGTACGACGAGGGCGAGGGCACCGAGGAAGACAACCAGAGCGCGATAAAATGGTATGTCGCGGCCGCCGAGCAAGGCCACAAGGACGCCCAGTACAACCTGGCGATCATGTTTGACGAGGGCGAAGGTACGCGCGAAGACAACCAGAGCGCGATCAGGTGGTACAGCGCAGCCGCCCAGCAGGGGGAGCCCAGCGCCATGTTCAATCTGGGCATCATGTACATGAACGGTGAGGGCGTCGGCAAGAATCCGCGGATGGCCTATCTGCTATTTTCGCTGTGTGCCGCGCAGGGGCTACCGGACGCCCGTGAAGCGCGGGATTTGATGAGCAAGCGCCTGAGCCAGAAAGAATTGGCTGAAGCGCAGCGTGCGGCGGCGCAGTGGCAGTTGAACACGCCGCTGCCGGCACTTTGAGGCGACCTCCGGTAGGAGTCGCCTCGATTCATTCTGTGAATGGTGCACATCAGCGTATAGGGTTTTTAATCGGGCGATATTTTGCGTAATGTATCGCTCCTCGGAAAACAGACCCACGGGTCGCACATTCGGACCGCCAGGCGGTCATTCATTTCATTTTGGAGGTAGCTGCGATGGCTTCTTTTGAGGGTATCAAGCGGGTTGGCGTTATCGGGGCGGGCACCATGGGCCGCGGTATCGTGATGAACTTCGTCAATGCGGGTTATCCCGTTACCTGGCTCGACGTCAACGCCGAGATGCTGGAAAAAGGCCTGACCGACATCGCCAGCGTCTACAAGCGCTCGGTGGCTCAAGAGCGTTTTGATGATGCCGAAGCACAGGCACGCATCGGTCGCATCAGCACTACCCAGAATTATGCCGATCTGGCCGAGATGGATCTGGTGGTAGAAGCGGTCTACGAAAATATGGACCTGAAGAAGAAGATTTTCGCCGAGCTGGATCAGGCAGTGCAGGCTTCAGCCATTCTGGCGACCAATACTTCTTACCTGGATATCGACGAGATTGCCTCGGCGACTCAGCGCCCGACTCAGGTCCTGGGCCTGCACTTCTTCAGCCCTGCGCACATCATGAAGCTGCTGGAAGTAGTCCGTGGTAAAGCCACTGCCCAGGACGTCATGGACGCTTGTCTGGCGGTCGGCAAGAAGATCGGCAAGGAGGCCGTACTGGCCGGCAACTGCCATGGCTTCATCGGCAACCGCATGCTGGAAAAATACTCGCGCCAATCGCGTGAAGTCGTGCTGGAAGGTTCCACGCCATGGGAAGTGGATCAGGCGCTCCAGGGTTTTGGCATGGCCATGGGCCCGTACCGCATGTACGACGTAGTGGGTGTGGATCTGGGCTGGCGTTCACGTCAGTTGGCCGGTATCGGTCGCGGCGAGCCGATTGTCTGGCTGGACAACAAGCTGTGTGAAATGGAGCGCTTCGGTCAGAAGAGCGGCCATGGCTTCTACAAGTACGAAGCCGGCAGCCGTCAGGCGATCCACGATCCGGAAACCGACATGATGGCCCGCGAAGTTGCCGAAGAAGCCGGTTACACCGCGCGCGACGTGTCCGCCGACGAGATCGTCACCCGCTGCATTCTGGCGTTGGTCAACGAAGGCGCGCGCATTCTGGATGAAGGCTACGCCGAGTCTGCTGAAGATATCGACCGCGTTTACCGCTTCGGCTACGGCTTCCCGGCCGAGCGCGGTGGTCCGATGGCTTACGCTGACAGCCTGGGCCTGGACAAGGTGCTGGCCGAGATTCGTACGCTGGAAGCCGAGCGCGGCGAGTTCTGGAAGCCGGCGGCCGGTCTGGTCAAGCTGGCCGAGTCCGGCGGACGCTTTACCAAAGCCTGATCCCTGGGCAAAAAAAAACCGCATCAGGCCTGAGGCTTGATGCGGTTTTTTCATGCCGGGTGTTTGCCCGGGCGGCATTGAATGCGGTTTGCTCAGTCAGCCTTGACCGGCGTGCCCACTACGTTCTGGCCGTCGACCGTGGCTTCTTTCAACATGATCTGATACTGCTGCCCATCGGTTTCGATCTGGCTCAGGCGCACCAGCAGGTAATTCCAGTCCTTGGCAAACCAGAGTGTGGTCTCGCGCTTGGCATCGGCTTCGCGCACACGCTCCACCTCAACTGCGTCGAACTGACCGACACGGGTGGTCACCCGGTCGTCGCCCACCACGCGAAAATGATAATCCTCTACCTCATCGCCATCCACCACGCGGTAGTGCATGTCCTGCTTGCCGGCGATCAGGTCCTGTTGCAGCGCGAGCTGATAGGTGGTTTTGTCGAGCAGGTTGGGTTCGGTGGGTAGCTCAAAGGCTTCTTTCTTGTAGGTACCGCTGACCAGGCCCTGTTCCCAGTCAAAGCGTTGGCGGATTTCTTTGCCGCTGCCCAGGCCCTTTCGCTCATAGTGGTAGCTAAGAGGCTGAATCATCTCATCGCGCTGGCGCAGGGTGCTTTGCTCAACCAGCTTGGCGACAAACATGCTGGCAGTGAAAGACAGGTGCCAGGTGCCATCGGGATTGGCTTCCAGGCTGTGCACGGCTTCACCGTTGACTGGGATGCGTTTCATGTCGGCAGCATAACTGGCGCTGAAGGGGACCAGTTGTGCAGCGCTGGCGAAGCCGGCGCTCAGAGCCAGAGCCAGCCCCAGCAGCGAGCGGGAGAGGCGGCGAGAAAAAGCGGGAGTTTGATGCATCAGTGTCGTCTCATATGCCGGATTCAAGGTCTTCCAGTCTTAGTCCACTGGGTGGTATCGGGTTGCCGTCGAAGCACGCCCGGTCGTCATTCAGTTGCAAACGGCCCGCGGCGAACCAGCGAGCGGCCAGCGGATACAGGCGATATTCCAGTTGCTGAACCTCGGCTGCGAGGCTGGCTGCCTCCTGGCCGGGCGTGATCTGCACGCGGCCTTGCAGGATCAAGGGGCCGCCGTCCAGTTCTTCGGTAACGAAATGCACTGTAGCACCATGCTCGGCATCGCCAGCGTCTAACGCGCGCTGGTGAGTCTGCAAACCTTTGTGCTTGGGCAACAGAGAAGGATGAATGTTCAACAGCCGGCCACGATAATGTGTGACAAAACCGGGCGTGAGAATGCGCATGAAGCCGGCCAGCAGTACCAGGTCCGGCTGGAAGGCATCAATCTGCTGCTGCAGGGCGCGGTCGAAGCTCTCGCGATCGATGAAATCGCGGTGATTCAAGGTGTCGAAGGGGATGCCTGCTGCGCCGGCGCGCTGCAGGCCGTAGGCATCAGCCTTGTTGGATATCACCCCGACGATGCGCGCGGGCGAGTCGGGGACGGCCAGATTGTCGATCAAGGCTTGCAGGTTGGTGCCCGATCCGGAGATCAGTACCACGATACGGCAGCTCACCGGTTCAGTTACCGCGCTGCAGTACGACGGCTTCGCCGCCCTCTTTGCCGGCTTCGATACGGCCAATGACCCACGGCTGCTCGCCGGCATCACGCAGTACCTTGAGGGCCTCGTCCGCGGCGTCGGCGGCTACACAGATGACCATGCCCACACCACAATTGAGCACGCGGTGCATCTCGGTTTCATCCACGTTGCCCTGTTCCTGCAGCCAGTTGAACACGGCAGGGCGCTGCCAGCTATCCAGATCGATACAGGCCTGGCTGTCGGCAGGCAGCACGCGAGGGATGTTTTCCAACAGCCCGCCGCCGGTGATGTGCGCCATGGCCTTGACGCTGCCGGTTTGCTTGATCAGCTGCAACAATGCTTTGACGTAGATGCGCGTAGGGGCCATCAGCAGCTCGCTCAGCGGCTTGCCGTCGAGGCTGGTGCTGTTGATGTCGACGCCCGCCACTTCGATGATCTTGCGAATCAGCGAGTAACCGTTCGAGTGCGGGCCGGAAGAGGGCAGCGCAATAAGAGTATCGCCGGCGGCAACCTTGCTGCCGTCGATGATCTCGGCCTTTTCCACCACGCCGACGCAGAAACCGGCCAGATCGTAGTCTTCACCTTCATACATACCGGGCATCTCGGCGGTTTCACCGCCGACCAGCGCGCAACCAGCCAGCTCGCAGCCGGCACCGATGCCGGTGACTACCTGGGCCGCGATATCGATGTTGAGTTTGCCGGTGGCATAGTAGTCAAGGAAGAACAGCGGCTCGGCGCCGCAGACGATCAGATCGTTGACGCACATGGCCACCAGGTCGATACCGATGCTGTCGTGGACGCCCAAATCCATCGCTACGCGCAGTTTGGTACCCACGCCATCGGTGCCGGATACCAGCACCGGCTGGCGGTAGCCCTCGGGGATCTCGCAAAGCGCGCCAAAGCCGCCTAGGCCACCCATGACTTCCGGCCTTGAAGTGCGTTTGGCGACGTGCTTGATGCGGTCAACCAGCGCGTTGCCAGCGGCGATATCCACGCCGGCATCTTTGTAGCTGATAGAAGGTTTGGACGGCGTCTGGCTGCTCATGGCGTGGTCTCAAGCTGGGCAAAAAAAGAGGCCGAGGCGGGGATTGCCGCCTTTGGGCCGGGATAGCGCGCTAGTTTAGCAATTCATGCAGGTCAGAGCCATGCCGACGCGAGTTTCTGCGCTGTGGTTGCTGCGCTACCCGGCCTTGTTTAATGTAGGCTGTTTGAAACCGCCGGAACCATCCACTGCCGGCGCATTGCCACTTCGACGGAATTGCCCCATGCCTTTGCTGCGAACCCTGCTGATCAGCCTGTTTTCTGCCCTGCCTCTGTGTACCCATGCGGCGGTGCTGGAGTCGCTTTATCAGGTGCAGGTGCCGCCTGCCGAGGGCGCGCAGCAATCCGTCCAGCTGGATACCGCTACCCGCGTCATGCTGCAACGGCTGGCGGGCCCTGATGTGGTGCTGGACAAGGGTCCTCTGGCGGCAATCATGGCCGAGCCGAGCAAAGTTACCCGGCAGATCGGGGCCCTCGACGACCAGGGCGGTATGCGGGTGGAGTTCGACCCTGTGTTGCTGCGCGATGCGCTGGCTCAGGCGGATGTGCCGATGCTGGGCCGTAACCGCCCTGGCGTCCTGGTTTGGGCAGTGCAGACGAGCCCCCTGGGCGAAGACTTTTTGTCATCGGGCGGTGAAATGGGGCAAGCCCTGCGCGCCGCTGCTGCCTACCGTGGTGTGGCCCTGACGCAACCGCTGGCGGATCTGCAGGATCGCACCAGCGTCGCCGAGGCGGACATTCTCAAGGCCGACCAGACAGTGCTAAGCGAGGCCAGCAAACGTTACCCGGCCGAAGGTGTGTTGGCTTTGCAGGCTCAGCAGGGCGAAGAGTCCTGGGCTCTGCAGTGGACCTTCTGGTTGAACGACAAGGCGTCAACCGGCAAGGCGCAGGCGGCTGATCCCTGGGCAGCGGCGGACGAGTTGATGCAGGCATTGGCCCAGGCGGTTTTCGAGCAGTACGCGGTGACCAGCCTGCCCAGCGATCAACTCACCGGTTGGCGCCTGCATATCAGTGGCGTGAACAGTCTGGAGCAGTTCTCGCGGCTGCAGCGCATGTTGCAGCAGATGGGCACCCAGGCCACCCCGCAACTGGTATCGATGCGCGGCGATGAGGTGATTTTCACCTTCGACTTCCCCGGCGACGAGTCTCAATTGCAACGCATGTTGATGCTGGACCAGCGCCTGGTATCGGTCGAGCCCCCGGCCCAGCCGGCAGAAATACCTATGACCAATGCTGCTGTACCTGCCGGGCCAGCAGCCGCGGAGACTGGCAGCGAGCCGATGGAGCAGTCTGCGACGCAAACGGCCACGCCCGAAACCGCAGATGCGGACGCCCCGCTGGCCGCGCAGAATGCTGCCGCAGACAAGCCGCAGGATTTGGTCCCGGCGGCGCCAGCGGATAACCGCAAGTCACTTTACTACCGCTGGCGATAGGTTATTCTGCCGGGCAATGCCGCACGTGCAAGCGGATTTCGGGTTCTCGACCAGTTGCTAAGGATGGAATATGACTTCTGATTATCGGTGGTATTGGGTCGCTGGCCTGGCCGCGTTTCTGGCGCTGGTCTACTTTCTGCAGCCCATTCTCTCGCCATTTCTGATCGGTATGCTGCTGGCTTACCTCGGCGATCCCATTGTTGATCGTCTGGAGAACAAGGGTCTGTCGCGCACGCTCGGAGTGGTGGTGGTCTTTGCGGTGGCGACCAGCGTGCTGGTAATCGCTCTGATTATTCTGATTCCCATGTTGGGGCATCAGATTTCCACGCTGCGAGATAACATCCCGGCGATGATCGACTGGTTTCACAATAGCGCTCTGCCCTGGGTAGAAGGGCGAGTGGGCATCAGTGTCAGTGATTTTCGTCTGGATAGCGTGAAGGAAGGGCTGAAGGAACATCTGGGTCAAACCACCAGTATCGTAGCCATGGTGGTGGCCAAGGCGACTCAGTCAACCATGGCCCTGCTGACCCTGGCTGCCAATCTGGTGATGATCCCGGTCGTCGGCTTTTACCTGCTGCGTGATTGGGATCTGATTGTGGCGCGCTGCCGCGACATGATTCCGCGTCACCACGAGCCACTGGTAGTCAGGCTGATGCACGACTGCGACGAGGTTCTGGGAGCCTTCATACGCGGTCAACTGCTGGTGATGACCTGTCTGGGCGTTATCTACTGGCTGGGCCTGTGGATGGTCGGTCTGGAGCTGGCACTGCTGATCGGGCTGCTGGCCGGGCTGGCCAGCATCGTTCCCTATCTCGGTTTCTTTGTCGGCATTGCGGCAGCGTTGATCGCGGCCATCTTCCAGTTTGGCGACATCTTTCATCTCGTGGCGGTGGTCGCGGTATTCAGCGTGGGGCAGATGATCGAAGGTATGGTGCTTACGCCACTGTTGGTGGGCGATCGCATTGGCCTGCACCCGGTAGCGGTGATCTTCGCTATTCTGGCCGGCGGACAGCTGTTCGGCTTTGTTGGTATTCTGCTCGCCCTGCCGCTGGCAGCAGTTGCGATGGTGTTGGTGCGTTACTTCTATCAGCGCTACCGTGAATCGGCCGCGTACGGCCATATACCGGTCGCGGCCGATGTGGCTGAAGATGTGGAAACCAACGAGGTGGAACAGAAGTAATGGCAGGTGGGCAACCGGTACAATTACCCCTGGGTATCAAGCTGCGCGATGAGGCGACCTTCGCAAACTATTTCCATGGCCCTAACCAGGCGGTGGTGACCGCCGTACGCAGCTTCGCTGATCCCCAGATCGAGCCGCAGGACAATTGTCTGTTTCTCTGGGGCGCGGAGGGTTCCGGTCGCTCGCACCTGCTGCAGGCCGCCTGCCACGCGATGGCCGACGCCGGTGCGCTGGCTATGTATCTGCCGCTGGACGAACTGGCTGATGAGTCTCCCGCGCTGCTCGAAGGCATGGAGTCGGTCGAACTGCTTTGTATTGATCAACTGGACGCCGTGGTCGGTCGCCCCGATTGGGAAGAAGCTCTGTTTCATTTGTACAACCGCCTGCGCGAGCAGGGTGGCCGTTTGCTGATTGCCGCTGGCGCCGCGCCTCGGGCATTGGCGCTGGGCTTGGCTGACTTGGCCTCGCGGTTGAGCTGGGGACTGGTATTTCAGCTGCAGACGCTGGACGACCAGGGCAAACAGGAAGTGCTCAAGTTGCGCGCCGCCCAACGGGGCCTGCAGCTCAACGATGAGGTGGCGCGCTATATCCTCAGCCGTGGCGCCCGCGGCATGGTGGAGCTGTTTGCCGCGCTGGAACGTTTGGATCAAGCCTCCTTGCAAGCCCAGCACCGTTTGACGATTCCCTTCGTCAAGCGCGAGATGGGTTGGTGATTCAGCGGGTCGTCTCGCCCAGCTGCACGCGCTGGGCCTGAAATGACCAACGCACGAAGTAGAGCGCGGCAAGAAAATACAGCACGCTGAAGCCACTCATGAACAGCCCGTAATACAGCCGTCCCGGCTGAAAGCAGATCAATACGCCCTGAATGAAATAGAGATTGATGGCGAAGCACAGCCAGGCATGGGTACGCACGTGTGCGGTAAGCATGCCTGGCAAAAAGATCAGCAAGGGAAAAAGCTGAACGCCGATGATGATCACGGGATTGGCGCCGTGCATATCGGCCACCAACAGATTATAGGCCAGCATGCCGAGCATCAGGCCCAGATAGCCAGCCAGCGCGATTAAGCGGCTGATCCGAATGCGCGGTTGAAGGTAGTGCAAGGGCGGCAAGGGTTTGTCTTTACTGGCCACTGGATGCCCCCGCAGCCAGCTGGCGGGTGATACTGCCGACCCGCTTGCCCAGGGCAACGCACAGCCCGGTTTCGTGCTTGTCGAGGTTGCGGTTGCCCTGGGCGCCGGCGTGATGGCTGGCGCCGTAAGGTGTACCGCCGCCCTGGGTTTCGGTCAGGGCTGCCTCGGTATACGGCAGGCCTACCAGCAGCATGCCGTGATGCAGCAGCGGCAGCTGCATGGACAGCAGCGTCGCTTCCTGGCCGCCATGCAGACTGGCCGTGGAGGTGAACACGGCGCCAGGCTTGTTGCACAGGCTGCCGGCCAGCCAGAGATTGCTGGTGCCATCGATGAAGTATTTCAGTGGCGCGGCCATGTTGCCGAAGCGGGTAGGGCTGCCGAGCACCAGCGCAGCGCAGTGTTTGAGATCCTCTTCGGTGCAATACACAGCACCCTCGGCGGGCACCTGCGGCAGGCTGCTGCTGGTTTCCGCTGCCACCGGTGGGACTGTGCGCAGCCTGGCTTCCAGACCGCTTTGCTCCACGCCGTTGGCGATGTGTCTGGCCATCTCTGCGGTCGCGCCGTGGCGGCTGTAGTAGAGCACCAGTACATAAGGCAAAGCCGCGCTCATGCGAACAGCTCCAGTACTTTTTCCGGTGGCCGTCCAATCACTGCCTTGCCGTCACGTACCACGATCGGCCGCTCTATCAGACGCGGGTAATCTGCCAGTGCCTGGACCAGCTGCGCTTCGCTCAACTCGGGATTGTCCAGCTTCAGTTCCTGGTAAACATCTTCACCCTTGCGCATCAACTCGCGCGCGCTGATGTCCAACATCAGTAGCAGCTCGCTGAGGGCAGCGTTGCTTAATGGCTCTTCGATGTAACGCACGACTTGAATGTCGGCGCCCTGGTTTTCCAGCAACTCGAGCGCCTGGCGGGATTTGGAACAGCGTGGGTTATGGTAGATGGTAACCTGAGACATGCTTTTTTCTCCTTGGCTGAAGACGCTGTAGCCTGACGCCGATGGTCTAAGCGAATGATGGGGTTTATTCTAAGCGTTAATGCACCGGGCTGTCAGGGAGCTTGAATGTCGCGTCACCTAAATGTGTTTCTTCACTTTTGTCGCCACCTTCTGCGCCGCTTCAGTGAAGATCACTGTGTAAAGAATGCCGCAGCGCTGACCTACACAACCCTGTTCGCGGTTGTACCGGTAATGACCGTTGCCTATGCCATGCTCGCCGCCATCCCGGCGTTTGATCAGGTAGGTGGGCAGGTTGAAGCATTCATTTTCGACAATTTTGTACCTTCCACTGGCGCTGCGCTGCGCGAGTATCTCGGTGAGTTTTCCAATCAGGCTCGACAGCTGACCGGCGTTGGTGTTGCGCTGCTGATGATCACCGCGCTGATGATGCTGGTGAACATCGAGAAGGCGTTCAATGCGATCTGGCGTATTCGGCAGCCCAGGCGCGGCCTGTCGAGTTTCCTGCTGTACTGGGCGGTGCTCAGTCTGGGACCATTGCTGCTGGGCGCCGGTTTCGTCATCAGCACCTTCCTCGCGTCCATGTCCTTTCTGCGTGAAGGGGTGGTGCTGGAGTTTGCCTGGCAGGCGGTGCTCTATTGGCTGCCGCTGCTATTGAGTATTACCGCGTTCACCCTGCTGTTCGTCGCCGTACCCAATACCCGGGTACCCCTGCGCCACGGCTTGATTGGAGGGGTACTGGTGGCTTTGCTGTTTGAAGGAGCCAAAGCCTGTTTTGCACTCTATGTGAAACTCTTTCCCGGATATCAGTTGATCTACGGCGCCTTCGCTGCGGTGCCGATTTTTCTGCTGTGGATCTACGTCAGTTGGATGATCATCCTGCTTGGCGCGGAAGTGGTCAGTAATTTGGGTAGCGGTTCGGCCTGGCGGCGTCCCGATCACCCCTGGATGATCAATCTGCTGGTAGTGATGCGGGTGTTTCTGCAGGCCCAGCGTGAAGGTCAGCAGGTGGACCTGGTGCGCGTCAATGATGCGGGATGGATCTTGCACGAAGAGCAATGGGTGCGTCTGACCGAGTGGCTTGAGGCCGAGCGCATCATTACTCGCACGCAGCAGGGCTGTTACGTGCTCTGCCGCGATATGGGAGCCATGGAGCTGGCTACCTTGCTTGAACGCATGCCCGAGCCCATGCTGGTCAATGAACAGTTGCCCGCCGCTGTGGTTGGTGCTGGCGACTGGTTTCCAGCATTCAGCGAGGCCCTGGCCGAGGCGGACGAGCAGCGCCGTAGCGCTCTCAAGGGTAGCGTGAAACAGTGGTTGATCGGCCCGCCGTCGGTCACCACCGAACCGGAAAATTCGACCGTCGAGGGGGGCTGATGTTTTTCTGTCGCAGTGTGCTTCTGTTTGCTTTTTGTTTGTTGCTCGGCGCTTGTGGTCCTGCGGGTTGGCCAGATCAGCATGGTAACCAGGTCTTGGCACAAGACCTTGAAGGCAAGCGGGTTGTGGTCAACTATTGGGCCCAGTGGTGCGGGCCCTGCCGGGATGAGCTGCCAGAGTTGAACCGCCTGGCGCGTGATTTTCCTCAGGCGCGAGTGATAGGTATCGACTTTGACGGCGCCACGGGCGAGGAGTTGCTGGCGGCGACCGAGCAGATGAATATCGAGTTTGCGGTGCTGGGAGCGGATTTTGCCGCTGCCAAGGGGCTGGCCAAACCCGAGGTGCTACCTACCACTTACATTCTGGATGAACAGGGCGAGGTGCTGCACACATTGCGCGGGCCGCAACATTACCAGGATCTCGCGCCCTTCTTGAGTACAACCCATTGAGATTCCGTTAGCGAGGTGCTTGTGAGCACAATTTGCATGCAGGTGAAGGTGACAGGCAAGGTACAGGGCGTGGGCTTCCGGCAGGCCACGGTGCGGCAGGCAACGCGGCTTTCGGTGGATGGCTGGGTGCGCAACCAGGACGATGGTAGTGTCAGTGCGCTGTTGTGCGGTGATACCGAGGCAGTGGAGGCCATGGTGTCATGGCTGGGCAAGGGGCCGGCGAAAGCCGAGGTAGACCAGGTCGAAATCAGCGCTTGTGCCTGGCAGGACATAGCTGGCTTTGTGCAACTGTGATCACTCGTTGACGTACCAGTAGGTATACCAGTAATCGAGTACCTTGTCGGGATAGCGGCTGCTGCCCAGGCTGCCGTTGTAGCGCGCCAGAGCCCGGCGCAGGTCGCCCTGTTCCTTGTCGAGATAAAACTTCAGGATGGCGCAGCCGTAGCGCAGGTTGGTGGCCAGGTCGATCAGATTGTCTTCCGGGCGACCGAGTTCCGCCTTCCAGAATGGCATTACCTGCATGACGCCCTGGGCGCCCACGCTCGACAGCGCATAGCGATCAAACAGACTTTCCGCGTGCATCACCGCGATGACCAGATCAGGTTTGAGCTTGGCCTGGCGCGCTTGCTGGTGCACCAGGCGAAGCAGCGTGAGGCGCTCGTTCTCATCCTTGATGAAGGGCGCGAGCCGGGTAGACATGTCGAGCAGCCATACCTCGGCATCAAACCTGTCCTGAAAGCTATCGGCCTGAGCTATGGTGCGCATGAGCGCGGCCTTGAGCTCGGGATCTACCTGCTCGGCGGCTCGTGCCTGATTGCCGAGCAATAGCAGAAGCAGCAGTATCACTGTCCTTGTGATCATCTGGCTCACTCTTGGGTGGTGGCTTCACCCAGCGCCTGAATGAAATCGCCCTGCAGCTGCGGATCGCCGGTGGTCAACAGAATAAGCATGTTTTCCAGCTGACTGGATTCCTCATCGAGGCCCAGCGCGGCGAGCCGCTGGACGCGATAAACCCACTGATTGACGTCGTCTTCTTCCAGGTTGTCGTAGATCAGTTGCTCGGCCTCGCGCAGTTTGCTGCGCAACTCGCGGCCAACCAGCAGCGTAGCGTCCGTTTGCACGCCGGGGCCGGCGCTGACACTCAAGGTAATGATACGAACCTCGTCGAAGTCGAGGCCAACAAAATCCTCATCCAGCAAATTCAGGCGTAACTGGCCGTCTTGATCCGTCTGCCGGCTGACGCGTACCTTGCCGACTACGAGCTCGACCTGCTGATTGGCCCAGGGCAGGCTTTGAAACTGATCCTGCTGGTCGAGTTGGTTACCGGCGGAGTCGAATTGGGTCAGGGTGAACAGGCGGCTTTCTGTTACCTTGATGCTGCGATGCGGGCTGGCGAGCACACGCGGTTCGCCAACGTCTATATGCAAACTATGGCTGACCAGTTCACGCTCCATCCGGCCGCTGGTCGGCTCGGTGGCGGGTATCTGGTTGGCGCATGCCTGCAGCAGTGCGAGGGTTGCACCCGCCCAGGCTATACGCGCATATTTGATAACGCTAACGGCGGCGTCCATCAGGCTTTCCGCAGTCTGGCCAGCAGGTGGTCCAGCATGGTATCAACGGCGACGGTGGTGGGTTCCTGGTCTCGGCGGAACTTGTACTCCAGCTGACCTTCAGCCAGGCCCCGGTCGCTGATAACTACCCGATGTGGAATGCCGATAAGGTCCATGTCGGCGAACTTGACGCCAGGGGAAACCTTCTTGTCCCGGTCATCCAGCAGTACTTCGATGCCTGCCTGCTGCAAGCCTTCGTAGAGCGCCTGAGTCGCTTGTTGCACGGCTTCGGAGCTTTCCAGCTTCAGCGGGATCAGCGCTACCTGGAAAGGCGCCAGCGCGTCCGGCCAGAGGATGCCGCGCTCGTCGTAATTCTGTTCAATGGCTGCCGCTACCACGCGCGATACACCGATACCGTAGCAACCCATGGTCAGGGTGGCGGTTTTGCCCTGCTCGTTCAGTACGGTGCAGTTCATGGCCTGGCTGTATTTCTGCCCAAGCTGGAATATGTGGCCGACTTCTATACCGCGTTTGATCACCAGTGTGCCATCACCATCGGGGCTGGCATCACCTTCCACCACGTTGCGCAGATCGGCTACCTCATCAAAGTGCGCGTCGCGCTCCCAGTTGACGCCGGTAAAATGCTTTCCGTCCTGATTGGCGCCGCAGACAAAATCGGCCAGATGGGCAGCGCTGTGATCGGCGATTACCTTGATGTCCATGCCGACCGGGCCGATGGAGCCGGGTTTGCAGCCGATGGCTTCAATGATCTGACTCTCTGCGGCAAAGGTCAGGGGGGACTTGATGGCAGGGTGGTTCTCGGCCTTGATCTCGTTCAACTCATGATCACCGCGCAGCACCAGCGCTACCAGCGCCTGCGGCTTTTCCTCTTCCTCTGCGGCCAGCACGATGAGCGTTTTAACCGACTGGCTGGCGGGTAGCTTGAGGAAGCTGCTCACTGCGTCGATAGTGAACTGCTCGGGTGTATCGACCAGTGTCTTTGCCTGGCTTGGTGCGGCGCGCTCGCCCTGGGGCAATTGTGCGGTGGCTTTCTCCATATTGGCGGCATAACTGCCGCTGTCGGAAAATACGATGGCATCTTCGCCGGATTCGGCCAGCACGTGAAATTCGTGCGAGCCCTCGCCACCAATGGAGCCGTTGTCGGCAACCACAGGGCGGAAGTCGAGGCCCAGACGAGTGAAGATATTGCAGTAGGCCTGGTACATGTCGTCGTAGGTTTGTTGTAGCGACTCCTGGCCCAGGTGGAAGGAGTAGGCGTCCTTCATCAGAAATTCGCGGCCACGCATCAAGCCAAAGCGTGGGCGGATTTCGTCACGAAACTTGGTCTGGATCTGGTACATGTTCAGCGGCAGTTGCTTGTAGCTGGTGATCTCGTTGCGCGCCAGATCGGTAATCACCTCTTCATGGGTGGGGCCGACACAGAACTCGCGGTCATGGCGATCCTTCAGGCGCAACAGCTCAGGCCCGTACTGCTCCCAACGGCCCGACTCCTGCCACAGCTCGGCTGGCTGTATGGCGGGCATCAGCACCTCTAGCGCGCCAGCCTTGTCCATTTCATCCCGGACCACCGCTTCGACCTTGCGCAATACGCGCAGCCCCATGGGCAGCCAGGTATAGAGGCCGGAAGCAATCTTGCGGATCATCCCGGCACGCAGCATCAGCTGGTGGCTGATGACGGTGGCGTCGGAAGGGGTTTCCTTCAGGGTGGCAATCAGATATTGGCTGGTACGCATGGGTGGGGCTTGTCCTGGAATTGCGGGCAGATATGTGCGGTATTGTACGATTGTGCCGAGGTGGCGTACAGCCTGCCCGGCAGACTTGATCAGTTGATGGCTGAGAATAAAAAAACCCGGCCGAAGCCGGGTTTTTTCGCGGTACTACTGGTCTGCTTAGAGCAGGTTCCAGGTGTAGCCGACGATCAGACGGTTTTCGTCTACGTCGCCGCCGTCAATCGCCGCATCCTGACGGATGGTGGCGTTACGCCAGCGAATGTTCAGGCCTTCCAGTGTGCCGTTTTGTACGGTGTACTGCAGTTCGCTGTCGCGTTCCCAGCGGGAGTCACGGCTAACAGTAGTGCCGCCGTTATACGCTGTTTCGTACGCTGTATCGATATCGGAACCGGCGATATAACGAGTCATAAAGCTCAAACCAGGAATGCCCAAGCCTTCAAAGTCATAGTCATAGCGCGCTTGATAGGATTTTTCATCCTTGGCATTAAAGTCGAGATACTGAACCGAGTTGGCAATGAATATGTCGCCATCGCGGTATTCGTAGCGACCATCACCTTCCATCTGCTGGTATGCAACGCCAAATGCGTGGTGACCAGCGTTCAAAGTGAATGCCAGCGAGCCTGCTTGGTTGTCAAACTCGGTATCGCCAGATTGTTCATCGCTGGTGTCGTAATAAGCAACGTTCGTGTTAAGGCTCAAGCCTTCGTTCAGGGGGAGCGTCCAATCCAGACCGAAGAAGCCACGATTATAGGAATCTTCGCTTTTAGCGCCGTATAGCGTAGTGCTCAGATTGTCCGTGAAGGCGTAAGTGCCGCCTACAAAGGTCAAATCTTCGTCAGGGAGCACCGCACCATCGGTTTCGCCAGAGCCGTTCATCTCGCTACGGTCGGTCAGACGGCCGGCTTCAACGAACAGCCCATCAATGGAATTGTTGGTGATGCTATAACCTTCATAGTGGTTAGGCAGCAGGCGAGCGTCGTCATAGGCCGCGACCGGGTTTTCCGGGAAGTGCACACCGTAACGCAGAACGGTGTCATCCAGTACGGCCATTTTTACCGCGCCGCGGATCTCTGAGTACTCAGGCGGAGCGCTGCCGTCTTCGCGAACAGGCAGCAGGCGGGTTCCGGAACGGCCACGGCCGCTATCCAGCTTGACGCCCATCATGGCAACTACGTCGGCGCCGAAGCCGATAGGGCCCTGGGTGTAGCCGGACTCGAAGTTCATCAAAAAGCTGGTTGCAGTTTCGTCAGCCTTGCTCTGACCCTGGCCGGGGTCACGGAAGTCACGGTTGAAATAAACGGTGCGGTTGTACAGGGTGGCAGACGCGCCTTCTACAAAACCTTCGCCTTCCGCCATGGCACTGCTGGCCAGCATGCCGTTACCGGCGGCTACTGCGAGTGCGAGGGAACTCCATTTAACTGCGTTTTTCATTGGTGTGCTCCTTGATAAAAATAACCGTTAGGCTCTTGGCTGGCCTCAGGTACATGTTTTCCGCAATACATTAAAGCATCGAAGTATAGTATGCGAAAGCAAGCGCTTGAAAAACAGTACCTTGTCGCGTTGGTTTTATAAAGCATAAGAGTCGGTAAATCGACATTTTTCGTTCATCTTTGTGAACGGCCTGTAATTAATTTCATGCTTTTGGACTTTCTGTGTGTCTGCTGAGACGCATTCAGGATTAGTTCATAGACTAAAGTGGAGTTCCCGATGTTCGAGTTGCATCCCCAATTGGCAAAAGACGGCATTAGCGTAGGTGACTTTCCGCTCAGTCGGCTGCTACTTATTAACGATTCCCATTACCCATGGTTTGTGCTGGTACCGCGTCGCGCGGGCATCTCCGAGGTGTTCGAGTTGACCGAGGAGGACCAGTTGCAGTTGGGGCGCGAGTCGGTGCACTTGTCGCGGATACTGCATCGTATATTTAACGCAGATAAATTGAATGTTGCGGCGCTGGGTAATATGGTCAGCCAGCTGCATGTTCATCACATCATCCGCTATCGCGATGATATTGCCTGGCCTGCACCTGTTTGGGGCAAGGTGCCGGCAAGTCCTTATAGTAATGAGGGGTTGGCAAAAGTGTTGAAAACTGTGCACGTGGCGCTGGAAGAGGGTATCGAGTTTGTCGGAGTCTCGTCATGAGCACCAATGAAGTGCAAATGATTCGGGCGCGCCTGGATGAGCTTGAAACGCGCCTGGCGTTCCAGGACGACACCATCCAAAGCCTGAATGATGCCCTGGGGCAGCAACAGATTGCGCTGGACCGCATGCGGCGCTCGCTCGAACTGGTTGCCAAGCGGCAGGCCGATATGGTCGCGCTGATGCCGGGGGACGAAGGCGACGATCAGCCGCCTCCACATTACTAGAGGTCATAGCACTGCATCGGGGCGGCTTTTGAATGCTGCCAGGCAGTACTGGCGAACCCCGGCAGACAAGATTCGCCAGCTTGCGTGCGAGAAAGATGGCGGGTTGCGGTGCTGGCGCGGCAACCCTGGCTGGGCCTCAGTCGAGAACTTCGACCTGTTCGGCTTGCAGGCCTTTTTCGCGCTCTGCTACCACGTAGCTGACACGTTGTCCTTCCTGCAAAAAACGATGCCCTTCACCCTGGATGGCACGGAAGTGGACAAAGATGTCCGATCCGGAGTCTCGGGAGATAAAGCCGAAACCCTTGTTGGTGTTGAACCACTTGACGGTGCCTTTCTCGCGCTTCTCTCCCCTTGGTGCCTTGGGGCTTTTGGTCTTGATGGTTGGCGCTGCTGCGGCACGCCGCGCGGCCATGGCTTTCAGTTGGCAACCCAATACGAGAAGGGTATGCAGGCAGACGCCAACAATGCTGAAGCTGAGCGCCCAGGTAGCGTATGGAGCAATGCGACTGTCGACCAGCAAGGCGCTAAAGGGGACGCAGGCGGCGATTATCAGTAACGCTGACGCCAGCAAGGCTACCGCGCCAGAGAGGCCCTGGTTGGTCTGCTCAGCCTGATTGTACTGTTGCAGGTTGATCAGCCCCGTCAATAGGGCGAGCAGGCCCATATGGTCGATCGGGCTGGATTCGGTAAGGAAGGGAACGATGCTATAGAGGCCGGCAAGCAGAGCTGCCAGGCCGATGATCAAATGCAGGTAACGAAGGATTTTCAAAATGTTCACCCTGAATACTTAGATGGTAAATGCCGTGAGGTCGATGGAGCGGCCGGATCGTTGGTTTGGCCGCGGCGCACTCTAACCTGAAATCAGCATGGCTACCAAGGTATATCAGGGGAGGCTGGCGGCCGTACAGCCGCCAACCCGCGGTGCTCAGCTCTCCAGCAGGCTGCGCAGCATCCAGGCAGTTTTTTCATGGGTCTGCATGCGCTGGGTGAGCAGATCAGCCGTAGGTTCGTCGTGGGTTTCGTCGCAGATCGGGAAGATAGAGCGCGCCGTGCGTACGCAGGCCTCGTGACCCTCTACCAACAGTTTGATCATCTCCTTGGCTTCGGGTACGCCATCCTCTTCCTTGATTGAACTGAGGTCGACGAACTGTTTGTAGGTACCTGGGGCCGGAAAGCCAAGCGTACGGATGCGCTCGGCGATGTCGTCGACTGCCAGCGCAAGCTCGTTGTAGTGGGTCTCGAACATCAGGTGCAGGGTCTGGAACATCGGGCCCTTGACGTTCCAGTGAAAATTGTGGGTCTTCAGATAGAGCGTGTAGGTGTCGGCCAGCAGGTGCGACAGGCCGTCAGCAATTTTGGCGCGATCATTTTCGGTAATGCCGATGTCAATTTTCATCATGGCTCCTTGATTGGACTCAGTTTGACTCGCCGTGCCTGCGGTATACCGCAGGGCAGAGCTGTATGTAGAAACTAATCTACCACTCAGATCAGTAAAATGTGCGTCAGTTCCGATATTGCTGCCGTTTTGTAGAGCTGACGCCGGCTGTGCTGCCGCCGGGACGATAGCTGTGCACCTTATTGTTGTCGTGGCAGCTGGAGGGGCGATGCGCCTGCAGTTGTCTGGCTTGCATCAGGCAGCCAGCCTGCGCGCCACGCCGTTGAAATGGTGCGCTTTTGTCTCCCCCCGAGGCTCGGTTTTCGGGTATATTATGCCGTTTTTATCCGGGCGCCAGTTCCAGCGCTAAACGCCGACAGCGTCGGATACCCATTTGTCGATCACAGGAAGCACCTCACCATGATGCGTACCCACTATTGCGGCCAGTTGAACGAAACGCTGGCGGATCAGGAAATCACCCTTTGCGGCTGGGTTCATCGTCGTCGCGACCATGGTGGAGTGATCTTTCTGGATATACGCGATCGTGAAGGCCTGGCGCAGGTGGTTTTCGATCCGGATCGGGAAGCAACTTTCGCGTTGGCTGACAGTGTGCGTAGCGAGTACGTGGTGCGGATTCGCGGCAAGGTCCGCGCTCGCCCTGCCGGCGCGGTGAATCCCAACATGGCATCGGGCGCCATTGAGGTGCTGGGTTATGAGTTGGAAGTGCTCAATCAGGCGGATACACCTCCGTTTCCGTTGAATGAGTACTCCGATGTTGGTGAGGAGACCCGTTTGCGCTATCGCTTTATCGATCTGCGCCGCCCGGAAATGGCAGCCAAGCTCAAGTTGCGCTCGCAAATTACCAGCAGCATCCGTCGTTATCTGGACGAGAACGGCTTTCTGGATGTGGAAACACCGATTCTGACCCGCGCCACCCCTGAGGGCGCGCGCGACTATCTGGTGCCCAGTCGCACCCATCCCGGCCACTTTTTCGCGCTGCCGCAATCGCCCCAGCTGTTCAAGCAGCTGCTGATGGTCGCCGGTTTTGATCGCTATTATCAGATCGCCAAGTGCTTCCGCGATGAAGACCTGCGCGCTGACCGTCAGCCCGAGTTTACCCAGATCGATATCGAAACCAGTTTCCTGGATGAAGCCGATATCATGGGCCTGACCGAAGGCATGATCCGTCAGCTGTTCAAGCAGGTGCTGGACGTGGACCTGGGTGAGTTCCCGCATATGACCTTTGCAGAGGCCATGCGTCGTTACGGCTCGGACAAGCCGGACCTGCGCAACCCGCTGGAACTGATCGATGTGGCTGATCAGCTGGCCGGCGTCGAGTTCAAGGTGTTCAGCGGTCCGGCCAACGATCCCAAGGGGCGTGTTGCTGCGCTGCGCGTACCCGGCGGCGCGAGCATGCCGCGCAAGCAGATCGATGATTACACCAAGTTTGTCGGCATCTACGGTGCCAAGGGTTTGGCCTATATCAAGGTCAATGAACGCGCCAAGGGCTTCGAGGGTCTGCAGTCACCGATCGTCAAGTTCATTCCGGAAGACAATCTGGAAGTGATTCTGGACCGCGTTGGCGCGGTGGATGGCGACATTGTCTTCTTTGGCGCCGACAAGGCCAAGATCGTGTCCGAGGCTTTGGGCGCACTACGTATCAAGCTGGGTCATGATCTTGAATTGCTGACTTCCGAGTGGGCGCCGCTGTGGGTGGTCGACTTTCCGATGTTTGAAGAAAACGATGACGGTTCGCTCTCGGCGCTGCATCACCCGTTTACTGCGCCCAAGTGCTCGCCTGAGGCACTGCAGGCCGACCCGGCCACTGCGCTGTCGCGCGCCTACGACATGGTGCTCAACGGCACCGAGCTGGGTGGCGGTTCCATTCGTATTCACCGCAAGGAAATGCAGCAGGCGGTATTCAATATTCTGGGTATCAGCCCTGAGGAGCAGCAGGAGAAGTTCGGCTTCCTGCTTGATGCATTGAAGTTCGGCGCGCCGCCGCACGGGGGGCTGGCCTTTGGTCTGGATCGTCTGGTGATGCTGGTGACTGGCGCGCAGTCAATCCGTGAAGTCATCGCCTTCCCGAAAACCCAGAGTGCGGCCTGTGTGATGACTCAGGCGCCAGGTTTGGTCGACAACAAGGCGCTGCGCGAGCTGAGCATCCGTCTGCGCGAGCAGACCAAGGTAGAGTAACGGGCAATATCTGCCCCGCCCTGGCGGGGCAGGGCAAGGCATTCCGGATACTGGAGTCGAGGGTTTATGGCCGGTCATTCCAAATGGGCCAATATCAAGCACCGCAAGGCCGCGCAGGATGCCAAGCGCGGCAAGATCTTCACCAAGCTGATCCGTGAGCTGACCGTGTCGGCCAAGGTAGGCGGTGGCAGTCCGGCGGACAATCCGCGTTTGCGCACAGCGGTAGACAAGGCGCTGGCTGCCAACATGACCCGCGATACCATAGATCGCGCGATAGCCCGTGGTGCCGGCAGCAATGATGCCGACAACATGGAAGAGCTGACCTATGAAGGTTATGGCGCTGGCGGTGTGGCCATTCTGGTCGAGGCACTGACCGACAATCGCAATCGTACCGTCGGTGAGGTGCGCCACGCCTTCAACAAGTGTGGTGGTAACCTGGGTACCGATGGCTCTGTGGCCTACCTTTTCACCCGGCGTGGGCAGATCAGCTTTGCCGCTGGCGCGGATGAAGACGCACTGATGGAGGCGGCATTGGAAGCGGGTGCGGAAGATGTGGTCGCCAACGCAGACGGTTCGTTCGATGTTTTCACCAGCTTTGCCGATTTTGGTGCGGTGCGTGATGGCCTGGAAGCGGCCGGTTTTGTTGGGGCGTCCGCCGACCTCACGATGATTCCTTCAACCCAGGCTGAACTGGATCTGGATACGGCGGAACAGATAATACGGCTGGTCGATATGCTGGAAGATCTGGATGACGTGCAGAACGTCTACAGCAATGCCGAGATCAGTGACGAAATCATCGAGCAGCTGGGGTGAACCTGGCGTAGACTCGACCCCGAGGGAGGCTGGTGCCTCCCTTTTTTATAGCCATCTCAGGCCGTGAAGGTAGCAGCGCAATGGCAGTGATTTTGGGGATTGACCCCGGCTCGCGGATTACCGGGTTCGGTATAGTGCGGCATCAGGCCGGGCGGTCCGAATACGTAACGTCCGGGTGCATTCGCTTGGGTGATGGACCCTTCCCCGAGCGCCTGCAGAAGATTTTTCAGTATCTGTCCGAGCTGATCACTCAGTACCACCCCGAGGTGGTCAGCATCGAGCAGGTATTCATGGCGCGCAACCCGGACTCTGCGCTCAAGCTGGGGCAGGCGCGGGGGGCTGCCATTGTGGCGGCGGTGCACGCCGGTCTGGCGGTGAACGAGTACAGTGCGCGACAGGTGAAGCAGTCGGTAGTGGGTACAGGCGCGGCGGACAAGAAGCAGGTGCAGCACATGGTGACGCAATTGCTGGGGTTGGGCGGAACGCCCCAGGCCGATGCCGCCGATGCCCTGGCGATCGCCCTGTGCCATGCGCATTTCAGCGGCGTGCAGCAGCAGATGGGCAACGCTGCACTGGCCATGCGCTCGGGCCGTCTGCGCCGACGTTGAAACAAGGAGATTAGCTGAGTGATAGGCCGACTGACCGGAGTGCTGCTGGAAAAGCAGCCGCCCCATATAGTGCTGGACGTGCATGGCGTGGGTTACGAGCTGGACGCGCCCATGAGCACCTTTTACCAACTGCCGGGCCTGGGTGAGCGGGTCACCCTGCATACACATATGGTGGTGCGCGAAGATGCGCAGCTGTTGTATGCCTTTGCCGACAAGCGCGGCCGGCAGCTGTTTCGCGAGCTGATCCGGCTCAATGGCGTTGGCCCCAAGCTGGCGCTGGCGCTGATGTCCGGCATGGATGTCGACGAGCTGGTTATGGCGGTGCAGCATCAGGATGTCAGCGCCCTGGTGCGGGTTCCCGGTGTCGGCAAGAAAACCGCCGAACGCCTGCTGATCGAGCTGCGTGATCGTTTCAAGGTGTGGGAAACGTTGCCCGGCAGTGTGCCGCTCGCAGCCTCTTCGTCCGCTACCACGGCAACTGCCAAGCCCAGTGTCGATGCGGTCAGTGCGCTGATTTCCCTGGGTTACAAGCCCCAGGAGGCCAGCAAGGCAGTGGCGGCAGTAGATGAAGAAGGGCTTTCCAGCGAAGAGTTGATTCGTCGCGCACTCAAGGGCATGGTGTAACCAGCTCGCACGTCATACCACGATGGACACCGCATGCTTGAAGAAGACCGTTTGATTGCCGCGACCCCGCGGCAACAGGAAGAGGTAATAGATCGGGCGATTCGCCCGCTCAAGCTGGCTGAATATATTGGCCAGCCGGCGGTGCGCGAGCAGATGGAGTTGTTCATCAAGGCCGCCAAGGGGCGCGGCGAAGCGCTGGATCACGTGCTCATCTTCGGCCCGCCCGGTCTGGGCAAGACTACCCTGGCCAATATCATTGCCCAGGAAATGGGCGCCAAGATCAAAAGCACTTCCGGGCCGGTACTGGAGCGGGCCGGAGATCTTGCTGCACTCTTGACCAATCTCGAAGCCGGTGACGTGCTCTTTATCGATGAAATCCATCGTCTCTCGCCGGTGGTGGAAGAAATTCTCTATCCGGCGATGGAGGACTATCAACTCGACATCATGATCGGCGAAGGGCCGGCGGCGCGCTCCATCAAGCTGGATCTGCCGCCCTTTACCCTGGTGGGCGCGACTACCCGCGCGGGCATGCTGACCAATCCGCTACGCGACCGTTTCGGCATTGTGCAACGGCTCGAGTTCTACGGTGTGGATGATCTGGCCACCATCGTCGGCCGCTCGGCCGGCATTCTCGGTCTTGAAATGGATCCGGCCGGTGCCCGCGAAATTGCGCGCCGTTCGAGGGGTACGCCGCGTATAGCCAATCGCCTGTTGCGCCGGGTGCGTGATTTTGCCGAGGTGCGCAGTCAGGGCGTGATTAGCCGCGAGGTAGCGGACAAGGCTTTGAATTTGCTGGATGTGGACGAGCAGGGCTTTGATCATATGGATCGGCGGCTGTTGCTGACGATGATCGACAAGTTCGACGGCGGCCCGGTAGGGATCGACAATCTGGCGGCGGCCATCAGCGAAGAGCGGCATACCATTGAAGACGTGCTCGAGCCCTATCTGATTCAACAGGGCTTCATCATGCGCACGCCCCGCGGACGCGTCGTCACCCGGCATGCCTACCTGCATTTCGGCCTGAACCTGCCCAGCCGCATGGTCTCCTTGTCAGCCGATCTGTTCGACGACCCGGCGGCGCCGGATTCGCCTTGAAAAATATTTTGCATTTAGCGAGGTTGCCCACTATGCAAAACGCCGACTTGGCTCTACATTATGCGCGTTGAACGTCCAGGGCCGCCATTCGTGCTGAAAGCCCGCGTCTACTTTGAAGATACCGATGCCGGTGGCATCGTCTACTACGTCAATTATCTTAAGTTTATGGAGCGTGCGCGGACGGAGCTGGTCCGCACTCTGGGGTTCGATCAAAGTGCCTTGCAAAGAGAGAACGTCATCTTTGTTGTGCACTCTGTGACGGCACGCTACTACGCGCCTGCTCGACTCGATGATGAACTTGTCGTCTCTGCGGCTGTCTTGGAAACCAAGCGTGCAAGTATTCGCTTTCGCCAGCAGGTCATGCGGGCGGAAGATGATTTGCTGTGTGAAGGGGAAGTTCTGGTGGCCTGCGTCAGTGCTGACCGCTACCGGCCCCGTGCGATACCTGAGAGCATGCGCGCCGCCTTTGAAAACTGGGCGCAAGCCGATACTGATGTAGGGAACCCATGAGTAAGCGAGGAGTGGTAAAGCGTGCAAGCTGATCAAATGTCGATGTGGCACCTGATTTCCGGCGCCAGCGTACTGGTGCAACTGGTCATGCTGACGCTGTTGACCGCATCCATAGTTTCATGGGTGATGATTTTTCAACGCAGCAGCTTCATGCGTTCGGCAAAGAATGCGCTGGATGATTTCGAGGATCGTTTCTGGTCTGGCGTCGACCTGTCGCAGCTTTACCGTCAGGTGACTGGCTCGCCCGACGAGGATTCGGGGCTGGAGCAGATTTTCCGTGCCGGCTTCAAGGAATTTTCACGCATGCGTCAGCAGTCTGGAGTGGATCCGGATGCCATCATGGACGCCGTGCAGCGCTCGATGCGCGTGGCCATCTCCCGCGAGGAAGAAAAGCTGGAGCAGCACCTGTCCTTTCTCGCGACCGTGGGTTCAACCAGCCCTTATGTAGGCCTGTTCGGGACGGTCTGGGGCATCATGAACTCCTTCCGGGGTCTGGCCACCGTGCAGCAGGCGACCTTGGCAACCGTGGCGCCGGGTATTGCCGAGGCCCTGATCGCGACCGCAATAGGTCTGTTTGCTGCGATCCCGGCTGTTGTTGCCTACAACCGTTTCGCCGCTCGTTCGGAAATGCTGATTGGCCGCTATTACACTTTCGCTGAAGAATTCTCCAGCATCCTGCATCGCCGCGTTCACTCGCGCGATGAGTAAGGCGGAATAATTATGTCGATGCGTATGCATGGCCGTCGTCAGAAGCGCAAGCCGGTTGCCGAGATGAACGTCGTACCCTACATCGACGTGATGCTGGTGCTGCTGGTGATTTTCATGGTGACCGCACCCATGCTGAATCAGGGCGTGAAAGTAGACTTGCCTCAGGTCTCCAGCGAAGTGCTGCCTTCGGACAGCAACCAGCAGGTGCTGACCCTGTCTGTGCTGGCAGATGGTACTTATTACTGGAACCTTGGTGATTCGGTGGATACCGAGAATCAGACCGATAGCGCAGTGTCGCTGGAGGCCATGACCGACGGGGTTACCAAGATCATGCGGGCCAAACCCGATACGCTGGTGTACATCCGCGGTGACAAGGCCGCGAACTACGGCGTCATCATGACCGCGATGGGGGCTCTGCAGCAGGCCGGTGTGCCTAACGTTGGCCTGATCACAGAGGCGCCGTGAATACACCAGAGAACCGCCGGCGGGTAGATACGTCCGGGCGTTACTCAGCGCCATTGCTCAAGGCCCTGGCGGTGCATCTGGCAATTGCCATCTTGCTGTTTGCCTCCTTTGCGACGGCGCCCAAGTTCGAACCGGCCCGGCCCATAGTGCAGGCGACGCTGGTACAGCTGGATTCCATGAGTCCTGCGACCACGCAGACGGACCAGAAGATTGCCGGTGAAGCGCAGCGCACGGCCGCGCAGCGCCATGAGGCCGAAGAGCTGGAGCGCAAGAAGCAGCAACAGCAGGCCCAAGAGGCGCAGCGCGCTGCGGCAGAGCAGGCGCAAGAGCAGAAGGCAGCTGCTGCTGCAGCCGCCGCAGCCGCAGCGTCGGAACAAGCCAAGTCCGAGGCAGAAGCAAAAGCCGAAGCCGAGGCGAAGGCCCAGGCTCAGCGCAAGGCCGCCGAAGTGGCAGCCGCCAAGAAGCGCGAAGAGGCCGAAAAGGCCGCCGAAGCAGAAGCGGCGAAAAAGCGCGCCGAGGCAGAAGCCGCGCGCAAGAAAGCGGAAGAGGAAGCCAAGCGCAAGGCGCAGGCCGAAGCCGATGCCAAGCGCAAGGCCGCCGAGGCAGCGGAAGCGAAGAAACGCGCCGAAGCCGACGCCGCGCGTAAGGCGCAGGAAGATGCCAAGGCCAAGGCGCTGGCAGATCTGCTGGCGGACGATACCCAGTATCAGCAAGCCCAGGCAGATCGGCCCGGTGATCAGGTCGCGGCCAGTTATGACGACGTTATTCGTCGCTATGTGAGCGAGCAGTGGCGCAGGCCACCGACGGCACGTAACGGCATGGTGGTTGAGGTTCAGTTGAGCATGTTGCCTACGGGGCAAATTACCGACGTGGTGGTCACGCGTTCAAGCGGCGACCCCGGGTTTGATCAATCTGCGGTGCAGGCTGTACGAAATGTGGGCCGAATCCCGGAAATGCAAACGCTGTCACGCGATAATCCTGCAGCATTCGACCGTATGTACAGACAACGGCTGTTGCGCTTCAAACCAGAGGATCTGGCATTCTGATGAAACGATTTACGCAAGCATTGATCGCAGTGATTGCACTGTGCGCCGCGCAACTGACGTTGGCACAGGAAGCAATCGAAATCACCAAGGGCAGCGACAAGGCGACCCCCATTGCCGTAGTGCCCTTTGGCTGGCAGGGCAGCACGCCGCTGTCGGAAGACATGGCGCAAATCAGCGCCAACGATCTGCGCAATACCGGCATGTTCGCGCCTATGGAGCGCAATAACATGTTGAGCTACCCGGTGCGCAGCGAAGAAATAAACGCCCGTGACTGGAAGATGATCGGCGTGGATTATGTGGTGGTGGGGCAGGTGAGCAATCAACCTGGCACCGATCGCTACGACCTGACCTACAGTCTGTACAGCATTCTGCGTGAGCAGGTGCTGCTGGCCAAGACAGTGAGCGGAACCAAGGCTCAACTGCGCGACATGGCGCACCATCTGTCTGATGAGGTGTTCCAGGAGATTACCGGCATCCAGGGCGCATTCAATACCAAGCTGCTGTATGTTGCGGCGGAGCGGTTTTCTGCCGATAACACGCGCTATACGCTACAGCGCTCAGATTACGATGGTGCTCGTCAATCGACGTTGCTGCAGTCGCGTGAACCGATTCTGAGCCCCTCCTACGCTCCGGACGGTCAACGTATTGCCTATGTATCCTTTGAATCGGGACGCCCGGAAATCTATGTGCACTACATCCAGACCGGGCGCCGCGAGCGTATTACCAGCTTTGAAGGGCTGAACGGAGCGCCAGCCTGGTCGCCGGACGGCAATCGGCTAGCCTTTGTGCTGTCGCGTGACGGTAACCCCGAGATTTATGTGATGGACCTGGGTAGCAAGCAGTTGAAGCGAGTCACCAACCATTTCTCTATCGATACCGAGCCTAGCTGGATGGATGACAGCACCATCGCCTTCACCTCGGATCGTGGTGGCAAGCCGCAGATCTATAAGCAGAACATCAATGGCGGCTCTACCGAGCGCCTGACTTTTGTTGGCAACTACAACGCCAACGCAAAACTTTCCGTCGACGGACGCACCATGGTCATGGTGCATCGCCAGGAAGGTTACCGTAATTTTCAGATTGCTACTCAAGACCTCAAACGGGGCAATCTGAGGGTTTTAACAGAAACGTCGTTGGACGAGTCACCTACTGTCTCGCCCAACGGCGTTATGTTAATTTATGCTACCCGTCAACAGGGACGGGGCGTACTCATGCTGGTATCGACAAACGGTCGTGCACGTTCGGAGATTCCGACGCAGTTCACAGACTTGCGCGTACCGTCATGGTCCCCATACCTGCCATAGGGCGCACCAACACTAAACCATATGGGGTTAATAGGAGTTCATGATGGAAGTTATCAAGTTCGGTAAAATGGCTGCTCTGGTTGTCGCGTTCGGCGTTGTTGTAGGTTGTTCGTCCAAGGGCGGCGACGCTTCCGGCACTGGCGCGGTTGATCCTAACGCCGGTTACGGCGCAGGCACCTCTGGCGCAGGTATGGACAATGGCATGAGCAGCGAAGAAGCCGCTCTGCGTGCCGTTACCACTTTCTACTTCGAATACGACAGCTCTGAGCTGAAGCAGGAAGCCATGCGCTCCCTGGACGTTCACGCCAAGGATCTGAAGTCTGCCGGCAACCGCGTTGTTCTGGAAGGTCACACTGATGAGCGTGGCACCCGTGAATACAACATGGCTCTGGGCGAGCGTCGTGCTGCTGCCGTTCAACGCTACCTGGTTCTGCAAGGCGTTTCTCCTGCCCAACTGGAACTGGTTTCCTACGGTGAAGAGAAGCCTGCTGCCATGGGTTCCAGCGAAGACAGCATGGCTCAGAACCGTCGCGTAGAGCTGCGCAAGTAATAAAAGAGGTCTTATGAAAGGTTTCAGAGGAGTTGTATTCGCCTGTTTGCTGGCGCCCATTGGAGCGATGGCACAGGTGCCGGTGTCAGAAGGTGGTTCGGCTAATACCGGCACCAACTATCCGGGCTCCTCTGTAGCCCCTCAGACCACGGCTGGCCTTTCCAGTGAAGGCCAGTTGTACCAACAGCTGTATCAGCTGCAGCAGGAAGTATCCATGCTGCGTGGCCTGCTGGAAGAGCAGGGCTACAAGCTGAAACAAATGGAACGTGACCAACTGGAGCGCTACGAGGATATCGATCGTAGGCTGTCCAGTCAGAATTCTTCTCCATCCTCGGCCAATCCGGTCGACGGTGCTGCTCCTTCAGACGAGACGATAACGCCGCCTGCTGATAGTGCCACTCCCTCCCAGGGCGCTGCTCCGGCAGACCCGGAGCGCGAGAAACTGCTGTATGACGCGTCCTTTGATCTGGTCAAGGCGCGCGATTTTGACAAGGCCGCTCAGGCCTTCACCGCTTTTTTGCGTCGTTACCCCGACAGTCAATATGCTGGCAATGCCCAGTATTGGCTCGGTGAGGTGTATCTGGTGCAGTCCGACCTGGAATCTGCCGGCAAAGCCTTTGCTCAGGTCATCAGTCGTTACCCCGATCATCGCAAGGAGTCGGATGCGATGTACAAGCTGGGTGAGGTCGAGCGCCGCTTGGGTCACAATGACAAGGCACGCGACCTGTTTCAGCAAGTCGTCAGCAAGTATCCGGATTCGTCCGCTGCACAGTTGGCCGGTCGCGAGCTGAATACGCTGAACTGAATCAACTGCATCACTCGCTGGCAGCTCTGCCTTTCGCTGGCGCCTGTCGTCATATCCGGCCGGCGCGTCTGAGCTACATCGGCGCGCACGGGCTATTTCAAGCCTATGCCGGTTCTACTCAATCAGGTGCAAATCGCCATGACAACCGCTGACCATCCCGGCAAGGCCATAGTGCTGTTTTCGGGCGGGCTGGATTCTGTAACCGTGCTGGCCATGGCTCAGGCGCAGGGCTACCAGTGCCATGCCATGAGCTTCGATTATGGCCAACGTCACAGCGCCGAGCTGGATGCGGCCAGGCGCCTGGCTCGCCAGGCCGGGGTGGAACACAAAGTGGTGCGGCTTGATCTGGACGGCATTGGTGGCTCGGCTTTGACGGACGCCGCTCTGGCTGTGCCCGAGCAAGCGCAGGAAGGTATCCCTATCACCTACGTGCCAGCACGCAATACCGTGTTTCTTGCCCTGGCACTAGGCTGGGCCGAGGTGGTGGGTGCCCAGCAGATCTTTATCGGCGTCAACGCGGTGGATTACTCCGGCTATCCAGATTGCCGGCCAGAGTTTGTCAGTGCTTTCGAGCAACTGGCCAACCTGGCGACGCGTGCGGGTGTGCAGGGGCAGCGTTTTCATATTCAGGCGCCGTTGCAGCACATGAGCAAGGCCGACATTATTCAGGCCGGCCTGAAGCTCGGTGTGGACTATAGCCAGACAGTGTCCTGCTATCAGGCTACCGCTCAGGGCCTCGCCTGTGGGGACTGTGACAGCTGCCGTTTGCGCGCCGCCGGTTTTGCTGGTGCCGGCCTGGCAGATCCCACAAGATACCGCTGAGCGCACCCAAGTGGGGGCTGCTTCGGGTACAAAAAAAGCTTGAGTTTCAGAGATAAATCAGTAATATAGCGCGCGTCCAAACGGGTCGTTAGCTCAGTTGGTAGAGCAGTTGGCTTTTAACCAATTGGTCGTAGGTTCGAATCCTACACGACCCACCATTTTGGACTCCCTCGTTTCTTACCCCTCCGCAGTACGCTGTCTGTAGCTTCCCATACTGAATTGCTTGTTCACCTATTGCTCACCTATTTATTGCTCACCCGTGCCTGCGCGCGTACATCCGGAACTCGTGCTGGCTGTCTCACGGTGCGGTAGTGGCGGCGCAGAGCACGCAGGCTCGAAGAGTTACTCCACGGGTGCAACATAGCCGCCACCGTCCAGCGGCTGCCACCATAATTCCATAAAGAAGAATGCCAGCGTGAGCACCACCAGAATACCGGCAGCCAGAATGCAGGTAGCATAAAAGCGCTCCTGGTCATTGCGCTTGAGGTGCAGGTAGGCGGGCAGGCCGCGATACAGCAGCAGGACGGTACAGAGCGCGCCCAGAGCAAGGGCTGGCAGCAATAACCAGCGCAGGGGAAACACGGTGACTATTCCGGCCAGCGCCAAGGGAGCGGCCAGTACAGCCGTAAAAGTGGTAGCTACCGAATAGGCCGGCCGTTGCGGCGTGCGATACAGCACCCAGCGAACCGCCAGTCCCATGACCAGCACGCTGGTTACATAAGTAAGATAGAGCATGAGTGCCAGGGAAGCAGCACTGGCGCTGCTCAAACGACGCTCTTGTGCTGAGCCAAAGAGGTCCCATCCCACGTTGGTAGCGCCAAAATAGGCGCAGAGGGCCGGCAATAGGGGTAGCAGCGCCAGAAAAGGCACAAATCCCCACGGATGGCGGTCGGCGTAATCTCGGATCGGGCTCCATCCGCTGGAAGGTGAAGTCAGTAGCCCTGGGATCAAATGCAGCATGTCAGGCCCTCTTCTTGAATATTCATTGTGTTGCAATCGGTTGACTAGCCAGAGCCAAGCCAAGTTCAGTCCATTTGCTGCTGGACTTGGGGCGCGCGCGCGCCGTGTTACAATGCGCCCCTACTATTGTTCTCTGAGTGGATGAGAATATGTCGCAGATTTCTGAACGCCTGCTGGTGCAGGCACATCTGGATGCCAAGGCGCCGGCGCCCTTGAGCGAGGCCGAGAAGGCCGACTACAAGGCGCGCATAGCGGCGTCCTTGAAGGCGCACGATGCGGTGCTTGTCGCACACTATTACACCGATCCATTGCTGCAGGAGCTGGCCGAGGAAACCGGTGGCTGCGTCTCCGATTCGCTCGAAATGGCGCGCTTTGGTCGTGACCATCCGGCCAGTACCTTGCTGGTGGCCGGCGTGCGCTTCATGGGCGAAACCGCCAAGATCCTCAGCCCGGAAAAGCGTGTGCTGATGCCCACGCTCGAGGCGACCTGTTCGCTCGACATCGGCTGCCCGATCGACGAATTCTCAGCCTATTGCGATCAACACCCGGATCGCACCGTGGTGGTGTACGCCAATACCTCGGCGGCGGTCAAAGCGCGAGCCGACTGGGTAGTAACCTCCAGCTGTGCACTGCCGATTGTCGAGCATCTGATGGACAAGGGCGAAAAAATCCTGTGGGCACCGGATCAGCACCTGGGCAACTACATTCAGCGCGAAACAGGCGCAGACATGTTGTTGTGGGAGGGCTCCTGCATAGTGCACGAGGAATTCAAGGCCAAGGCGCTGGAAGACCTGCGCAAGGTTTATCCGGAAGCTGCTGTGCTGGTGCATCCGGAATCGCCGCAAGCGGTGGTGGAGCTGGCCGACGTTGTTGGCTCGACCAGTCAGTTGATTCGTGCCACGCAGGAGCTGCCTAACCCCACATTCATCGTGGCAACTGATCGCGGCATTTTCTACAAGATGCAGCAGGCTGCGCCTGATCGCCTGTTGATCGATGCGCCGACGGCGGGTAACGGGGCTACCTGCCGCAGCTGTGCCAACTGCCCCTGGATGGCGATGAATACGCTGCCCCGGGTATTGCAGAGCCTGGAGCATGGTACCGATGAGATTCTGGTTGACCCGCAGCTGATCCCGCGTGCGGTGCAGCCGCTGGACCGTATGCTCGACTTCACGCGGTTGGCGAGCATGGCGGTGAAGGGTAACGCCTGAGGCCGGACCTGGCCCGGCGCCGTTCCAGTCGTCGCCGGGGGCTCGGCTGGCGGTATCTGTTGCGGCCTGGCGGCTGGGCCGCTCTGGCTGCGCTCTAGCTACTACAAAGACTCAATCTGCTTGCGCATGCGTGATAAGTCCTGCTGCCGTTCACGAATGCGCGAACTCATTACAAAGTTGCCATTGGTGCGCTTGAGCGCGAGTTCGAGCTGTTCACCTGCCTGCTCGGTATCGCCGGTCAGCATGAAGTATTCGGCACGAGCCAGATGCACACCCAGAATATTACCCGCCAGGCCGCGTATTTCCGCAGCCAGATACCATACGTCGGGATCCTCGGTGCGGCTGGCAGCCAGTCGGTTGATGGCTTTTTCTGCGGCCGCATAGTCCTGTTGCTTGAGTAACAGGTCGGCTTCGGTGAACTGCAACGGGAAGTTCCCAGGGTAATGATGCATCAGCTTGCGGGTGCGCGTCAGCGCTGCGGCCAGGCGACCGCGGTTGTTATCAATCTCGACTTGAGCCAGGCCTATGGTGAGGTCGTGAGGTTGCTGCTCCAGCAATGGCGCCAGCGTCTGCTCAGCGGTGTCGTGTTGACCGCTGCGCGTCAATGCCAGGGCCAGCCCGTAGCGGGCCGCCTTGTGGTCGCCATCATGTTCGTCCAATAGTGCGCGAAAACGTTTGGCCGACAAACCCGGGCTGCTTTCATAGTAGGTCTGCACCCGCGCGCGCATCATCTGATACTCCAGGGTATCGTCCTCCCCGCCGCTGGGTAGCTGCGCGGCGCGGTTGCGGGTGTCGGCCATCCGCGACTGGCTGACGGGGTGGGTCAGCAGAAATTCGGGCGGGTTGGAGTCGAAGCGGCTGAGCTGTGCCAGGCGTTCAAACATGTTGGGCATGGCCAGCGGATCATAGCCAGCGGCGACCAGGTTGGTCAGGCCGATACGGTCGGCCTCCTGTTCATTCTGTCTGGAGAAGCGGCGTTGCTCCTGGATGGCCGCCGCCTGGGTTGATGCCAGGGCGGCAAAACCGGCGTCGCCGCCCCCGGCTGCCGCCAGAATGATACTGGCGAGCATCGCGGTCATGAAGGGCACCTGCATGCGCTGCTGCTGTTCCAGGCCGCGGGCAAAGTGGCGCTGTGAGAGATGCGCCAGTTCGTGAGCCATGACCGAGGCAAACTCGGCCTCGGTTTGCGCATGCAGAAACAGACCGCCGTTGACCCCCACGACGCCGCCCGGTGCGGCGAAGGCGTTGAGCTGAGGGCTGTCAATCAATACGAAGGCGAGTCGGCGATCAGTCAACTGGCTGGTTTCGGCCAGCGCATAGACGCGGCTTTCGACAAAACTCTTGAGCTGCGGATCATCCAGGGTGGGTACGGCGCCGCGCAACATGGTCAGCCAGGTGCGGCCCATCTGGTATTCCTGCTCGCGTGACATGATGGAGGAACTGGTATCACCCAGGGTCGGCAGATTGTAGCCGTCATCGGCCTGGATCGGCAGCGCCGGCATTACCAGGGCGGCGCCCAATACCGCTGCACAGAGCCAGCGCGCTGCGGGTATTTTTGTGCTTGTCATATTTTGCTTCATACCCATGAGTACAAGTTGTCTGTCGGCCTGTCGACAAGGCTATACTGTCGCCCATTCGTTCTGGAGGGGGTGCATGATCTTGGCGACACAAAACCTGCCTGTTGACTGTTATCTCGATGCGCGGGGTTTGAGCTGTCCCTTGCCCTTGCTCAAGGCCAAGCAATCGCTCAACAGCATACTAGCAGGACAGACTCTTCATGTGGTGGCTACCGACGCCGGTTCAAAGCGAGATTTTCAACGCTTTGCCGAGCTCTCTGGTCATCAGCTATTGGCCTCCCGCGAGTTGGACGGCGAATTCCATTATTGGTTGCGCAAAGCAGATTAATCATCATGTTAAAAGTGTTTCAAGGTTGGGTTCAACGCTACTTCTCTGATGAAGAGGCGGTGGTGCTGGCAGTCGTCCTCGCGCTCGGATTTGCCATCATCATCACTTTTGGCGGCAAGCTGGCGCCACTATTGACCGGCGTAGTGCTTGCCTATCTTCTGCAGGGCCTGGTGTCGCGACTGCAGCGCTGGCATTTGCCGCACTGGATGGCAGTGTGGCTGGTCTTCCTCGTGTTTCTCGGTGCCCTGGCTGCCCTGCTGGGAGTGGTCTTGCCGCTGGTCTGGCGGCAGATGCTGAATCTGTTCAACGAAGCGCCGCGGATGATTGGCGAGTGGCAGGCGCAATTGATGCATCTGCCTGAACTCTATCCTTCCATAGTCACTGAAACTCAGATTGAACGCCTGATTGCCTCGGTCAATGGCGAGGTGGGGGAGTTCGGGCAGTGGGTGTTGTCGCAATCACTCTCCAGTCTGCCCTTTATCATCACCATGCTGGTGTACCTGGTGCTGGTGCCGATTCTGGTGTTCTTTTTCCTGAAGGACAGCCAGCAACTGACCAACTGGGTGGTAAGCCATCTACCGCGCGAGCGGCGGCTGATGCAGCGTGTCTGGCTGGAGATGAACGAGCAGATTGGCAATTACATTCGCGGTAAGGCGATCGAGATCCTGATCGTGGGTGCGGCGACCTATGTGTGTTTTGCCATTCTTGGCGTCAACTACGCCGCCTTGCTGGCAGTCCTGGTAGGTCTCTCGGTGCTGGTGCCCTACATAGGCGCGACTGTGGCGACCATCCCCGTGGCCATGATCGGGCTGTTTCAATGGGGTCTGAGCAATGAGTTCATGGTGCTCATGGTGGTTTATGGGGTGATTCAGATGCTCGATGGCAATGTGCTGGTGCCGGTGCTGTTTTCTGAAGCAGTGAATCTGCATCCCATTGCCATCATTGCAGCGGTGCTCATCTTCGGCGGGCTCTGGGGATTCTGGGGTGTGTTCTTCGCCATTCCGCTGGCAACGCTGTTCAAGGCTGTACTCTACGCCTGGCCAAGAGGCTTTGAGGTGGACAGCTCGCCTGCCAAAAGCCAGATAGTTACCCCGCAGTAATCGGGCGGGGTAACCCGGCAGATTCAATCCAGTGCTTGAACCGCTGCCAGTACCTCGGCCACGTGGCCGGGGACTTTGACCTTGCGCCACTCCTGACGCAGCACGCCTTTGGCATCGACGAGGAAGGTGCTGCGTTCAATGCCCTCGTACTCCTTGCCGTAGAGCTTTTTCAGCTTGATCACATCGAACAGCTTGCACAGTTCTTCTTCAGGATCGCTGATCAGCTCGAAGGGGAACTCATGTTTGGCCTTGAAGTTGCTGTGCGTGCGCAGGCTGTCTCGCGAAACGCCATAAATCACCGCGCCGGCAGCACTGAACGCGTCGAATTGATCGCGAAAATCCTGGCCTTCAGTGGTGCATCCGGGTGTATTGTCCTTTGGGTAGAAATACAACACCACCTTTTGACCGGCCAGGGTATCGGGGCTTATCGACTGTTCGCCCGTAGCGCTGGCATTGAAAGGGGGAAGGGGCTGATTGATTTCGACTTGCATGTTTGCCTCGTCAGGTCAGTGCAGCGGGCGCCAGGGTTCGATCACGGCGTCCAGGTTCAATTCGTCGCAAAAATCCAGGAACTGCTCACGCAGCCAACTCAGTTGGGTCTGCGCTGGAATGGCGATGGTCAGCGTCAGGTTGAGCATGGGTGTACCGGTATGTTGCGCCAGGTAGGTGAAACTTTGCAGGTCTTCGATGTCAATACTGAGCTGCTGGAAAAAGGTGCAGAGTTCGCCGACCAGCTCGGGGCGCTGTGCGGCGGTCACGAAAACGTTGTAGGGCAACGCCTGGGGGCGTTCTTCCAGGCTTTGGCTACGGCGCATCGACAGTACAAAGTGCTCGCGCTTGGCCAGGGGCGGCAGCAGGG
Source organism: Halopseudomonas sp. (assembly GCF_036961105.1). GTDB lineage: Bacteria > Pseudomonadota > Gammaproteobacteria > Pseudomonadales > Pseudomonadaceae > Halopseudomonas. The sequence goes on from NZ_JBALWW010000003.1 coordinate 199,453, forward strand.
TCTCGAGCCGGGCAAGGGCATCCCAACTGCCGCTGACCTGTAGCAACAGCACGGCGCAGGTACCGTGTCGGCTCATCCGGCTGTTGATAATGGTGCAGCGCTGTTCCGTGCACAGGCGCGTAAGCAGGCTGGCCAGCGCCGTGGTTTCCTGTCCCATGACGTTGATGACCAGATACTGGTCGCGCTGACTCGGGGTACTGGACATGATGTTCCTCGAAAATGGGGGCGGCAAGCGCCGTATGGCGCCGCAAAACTCAGCGGCTATTGTCACAGTCTGACCCAAGCGGTTCAACTGCCAGTTTTTAGCTGCCCACATCTGCTATTTGGGTGTGAGCGTCCCTTGTGCTGGCTGCATGGCGAAAGTACCATTGTCGTTTAATGTTTCAAGTGGAGCAGTTGCATGATTTCAGGCAGCCTGGTGGCGCTGGTAACACCGATGGATTCACGCGGGGGCCTGGACTGGCAGGCGCTTGAACGCCTGATTGACTTCCACCTGGAAAATGGCACCGACGGCATTGTCGCCGTGGGCACCTCCGGGGAATCGGCCACGCTGGACATGGCCGAGCACAAAGAGGCCATTCGCCGTGTAGTGCAGCAGGTGGCAGGGCGCATTCCGGTGATCGCCGGTACTGGCGCCAACTCGACCCGTGAAGCGGTCGAGCTGACCGAAGCCGCCCGCAGCGTCGGGGCAGATGCCGCTCTGCTGGTCACCCCCTACTACAACAAGCCGACTCAGGAAGGCCTGTACCTGCACCACAAGTACATCGCCGAAACCGTTGCCATCCCGCAAATTCTGTACAACGTGCCCGGCCGCACCGCTTGCGACATGCTGCCGGAGACTGTTGAACGTCTGGCGGATATCGACAATATCGTCGGCATCAAGGAAGCGACCGGGGACCTGCAACGCGCAGCCGAGGTCATTGAACGGGTAGGCGATCGCATGGCGGTTTATTCCGGTGACGATGCCACCGCCGCCGAATTGATATTGCTGGGCGGCAAAGGCAACATCTCGGTCACTGCGAACGTGGCTCCGCGTGCCATGCATGAGCTTTGCGCTGCGGCCCTGCGAGGCGATCAGGATGCTGCGCGCAGAATGAACGAAGCATTGATGCCGCTGCACAAAACACTGTTTATCGAATCCAACCCCATTCCGGTGAAATGGGCTCTGCTGGAGATGGGGTTGATTGCCGATGGCATTCGTCTACCTCTGACCCCCCTCAGCCCCCGCTGCCACGATACGGTTCATGAAGCCTTGCGTCAGTGCGGGCTGCTTTGATCAAACCGGAAACCTGTTTACCAAGGAAACGTTTATGAAGCCTGTGCTTAGCGCACTGACTCTGGGTGTACTGGCCAGCCTCAGCGGCTGTGGTTATCTGATTGGCGATGAAGGTTATTTCCGTGATCGCGGCAGTGACTATCAGGACGCGCGCATCGAGCCACGCATGACGGTCCCAGAAGATCTGCGCAGCAAGCCGATTGGCGACCTGTTGCCGGTGCCGGGTCAGGTCTCCGCCGGTTCGGTCTCTGAAGATGGCTTTGAAACGCCGCGCCCTCAGCCGCTGCTGGCCAGCGCTGATACGGCCGCGTTTTCCCTGCAGCAGGATGGCAAGCAGCGTTGGCTGCTGGCGCAGATGCCCGCCTCCGATGTATGGCCACTGCTGGCGCGCTTCTGGTCTGACTACCAGATCCCCCTGGCGCAGAGTGATCGCGCGCTGAGCCAGTTTGCCACTGAGTGGATCGACTTCGCCAAGGTGCCAGGCAATCCGCTTGTACGCCGTGTCATGCCGACGCTGGAAGAAGGGCGTGGCATCGATGATGAAGAACAGCGTTTTCGCGTACGTCTGGAGCCTGGCGTGAACACCGGTTCCAGTGAAGTACGGGTGCTACATCAGAACCGTGATCTGGGTGATGATGACAGCGAATGGCCAGCCAGCTCCGACATTGCCGGCTTTGAGCGTGGTCTGTTGGCCGAATTGGAAACCTATCTCAACCAGAGCATTGCCAACCAGAACGGCGGCCAGGGTTCCAGTCTTGCCAACAGCGGACCCACCCAGACCACGCTGGAGCAGGATGGCGCGGGCAATACCGTGTTGAGCATGAGCACCGATTTCAACCGTGCCTGGGTCGAGGTAGGCGATGCGCTGTCGCGCGGCGACGTACTGGTGACCGACTTCAACCGCAGCGCCGGGGTGTATTACGTCGATCTTGACCAGACCCGTAGTGAGAAGGAAGAGCCGGGCTTCTTCTCCGGCTGGTTTGGTGGCGACGATGAGGAAGAGGAAGCCTCTGCGGACGAAAGCCCGATTCAGGTGCGTTTGACGCCGGTGTCCAACCGCGTTGAAGTCACCGTGGATGCTGGCATAGAAACCGCCGCGGACCGCACCGTAGCGCACGACCTGCTGCAGAAGATTCAGAGCAACCTGAACGAAGGACCGGAAGGCGGTGCGCTACTGCTCCCTAGGTAGTGGCAGCAAGGGCAATGGCACGCTGATCGAGCAGGGTGATACCCGCCTGCTGGTGGACTGCGGGTTCAGCCTGCGCTCCACCGAACAGCGTTTGCGCCAGGCTGGCGTGAGCGGCGAGCAGCTGAGCGCTATCCTGGTTACTCATGAGCATTCCGACCATATTCAGGGTGTTGCCAAGCTGGCAAAACGTTACCAGTTGCCGGTCTATCTCACGCCGGGTACCGGTTACGCACTGCGGGGCGAGGGTCTGGATCTGCGCTGGATCGATTTGCATAGCCGCATGGTAATCGACGAGCTCGAGGTCACGCCGGTGGCGGTGCCGCACGATGCCAGAGAGCCCTGCCAGTTCATTTTTGATAACGGCCAACAACGCCTTGGCGTGCTGACGGATACCGGCACCATCACGCCCTGGATCGTCAATCAGTACGCCGGCCTGGATGCACTCTTTCTGGAAGCGAATTATGATCCGCACATGCTCGCCAGCGGGCCCTACCCGGGCTTTTTAAAGGCTCGTGTGGGTGGTGATCTCGGACATTTGAGTAACCAACAGGCCGCTGGCCTGTTGGGCATGATCGATCTGCAGCAATTGCAACATATTGCAGTTGCCCACATCAGCGAAAAGAACAACCGGCCGGAATTGGCACGCGATGCATTGCATGGCGTTTTGGCGGAGTGGGCCGGCAAACTCTTGTTGGCGGAACAGAATCAGGGGCTGCCCTGGCAGACTATTTCGGGATTATCCCATCACCATTGCGCGCAAAGCGGGAGCCGATAATGGAAAAACGTACTGAACTTTATCGTGGCAAGGCCAAATCGGTTTACACCACGGATGACCCGGATCGGTTGATACTGCTGTTTCGCAATGATACCTCTGCGTTCGACGGCAAGAAGATCGAACAGCTCGACCGCAAGGGCATGGTCAACAACCGTTTCAACGCTTTCATCATGCAGAAACTGCAGGACGCCGGCATCCCGACCCAGTTCGATACTCTGGTCTCGGACACCGAATGCCTCGTCAAGAAGCTCGACATGATTCCGGTGGAATGCGTCGTGCGCAACTACGCCGCTGGCAGTCTGGTCAAACGCCTTGGCGTGGAAGAGGGCATGGCGCTCACACCCCCCACCTTCGAGCTTTTTCTGAAGGATGACGCCAAGGGCGACCCCTTTATCAACCAGTCTCACGTGGTTACCTTTGGCTGGGCCACGGCCGAGCAGTTGGCGCGCATGCAAGAGCTCACGCTGCAGGTTAATGGCGTGCTGAAGAGTCTGTTCGATGACGCCGGGTTGATGCTGGTCGATTTCAAGCTCGAGTTCGGTCTGTTCAAGGGCGAGATCGTCCTCGGTGACGAGTTCAGCCCCGATGGTTGCCGCCTCTGGGACAAGGAAACCCGCAAGAAGATGGACAAGGATCGCTTTCGCCAAGGTCTCGGCGGCGTGATCGAAGCCTACGAAGAAGTTGCCCAGCGGCTCGGCGTAGAACTGCCTTAAGCGCACCGGCAGCTTCCGCCAGACCAGCGAAAGCTGCTACCATGCGCACCGACTTGGAGAGTTGCCAGAGTGGTCGAATGGGACGGATTCGAAATCCGTTGTACGGGCGACCGTACCCAGGGTTCGAATCCCTGACTCTCCGCCAATAAAGCAAAAAGCCCAGCCTAGCTGGGCTTTTTGCTTTATCAGGTGAGCTCTCGGTGAGAACCCTCGTTCGACCGAGCCTGCGCAGCAGGCGAAGGAACGCCAGAGCGTAGCGACGGCGGCCCGAAGGGTGAGGCGCAACGCGCCGAATAATCCCTGACGGAGGCGCAGCCTGCACGGAATCCCAGCCTAGCTGGGCTTTTTGCTTTATTCGGTGAGCTCTTGGTGAGAACCCTCGTTCGACCGAGCCTGCGCAGCAGGCGAAGGAACGCCAGAGCGCAGCGACGGCGGCCCGAAGGGTGAGGCGCAACGCGCCGAATAATCCCTGACGGAGCCTCCGCTTGCACGGCGTCATGCCTACCTCGTTTCCGTGTCACGCCTGTTACCTGTCAGCCGGTCTTTGCCAGCTGTTTGGCCTGGAGGATGCAGCTGACGATGTGCTCTGCGTCTTGGGCTACACCACTAAATCTGCCTGATCCCCATGTATGCAGCCAAGGTAGGCCGAGAAAATACAGACCCTCCTGGGAGGTGACTCCGCGCTTGTGAACCGGATGCCCCTCACCATTGAAAACGCTGGCCTGGATGTAGCGGAAATCCGGAGCAAAACCGATACACCAGATGATGCTGGTTATTCCGGCGGCCAGCAGGTCCAGCTCTTCGCGTTCGGCCTCTGGTTGCCATACCGGCCGGTAAGCGGTGCCGGAAGGCGCTGCAATTGCGTTTTCTTCGATATAGTTGTCGATGCTGCGGTTTATACGCTCGTACACGGCATCGGCTGCGTCCAGCTTGGCGGTCAGGTCCGGGGCGAACCGCAAGGTAGTACCTTCCAGCTCTGTAAGCAGGCCAAACAACTCCATACCCTCAGTGGCGAAGCGGCGCAGATCGATATCACGCCCTCCGTCGCGGCCAGTGAGATAGTGGTTGGTATTGTCACGCACGCCTTCGCGAAGCGGGTGACTCTCCACGCTGATGTTGTAGTAGTTCATATCATGCAGCCACTCAACCACATCCCGGCCCCGGTAAAAGCGTGCGCAACGTGGCGCATCGCCTACCGCCAGATAGACCTTGCGGCCCGCCAGATGAAGGTCTTCGGCAATTTGCGCGCCTGACTGTCCTGAGCCGACGACCAGAACATTGCCTGCAGGCAGCGAGTCTGGGTTGCGGTACTGCTCGGAGTGGATTTGCAGAATCTCGACAGGAACGCGTTCGGCCAGGCGCGGGATGATCGGTACCTGGTACCCGCCTGACGCGATGATCACCTGCTCGGCGGTAAAATCGCCATCGTTGGTGTGGATCAGGTAGCCTCCCTGGGGGCGGGGTTTGACTCGCAGGACCGTGACGCCGGTTTTGGCGGGCGGCTTGACCATGTCGATGAAGCCGTCGAGGTAGGCAATGATCTCGCCCTTTTTCATGAAACCCTGAGGGTCATCGCCCGCGTAGGGGTAACCAGGCAGCGTGCATTGCCAGTTGGGCGTAACCAGGCTGAAGGCGTCCCAACGCTGCGTGCGCCAGGCGTTGGTAAGGATTTTTTTTTCCAGCAGCAGATGGTCGATGCCATTTTGCTGCAGGTAGTAGCTGGCGGAAAGGCCTGCTTGTCCGCCACCGACGATGATCACGCTGTAGTGCGGCGCTTTTGTTGCTGAAGTCATGATGCACTCCTTTGAGCAGATGTATGGGTCAGGGGGCTGGCGTGAAGTTCACGCGCACTTCGCCCTGACTGAAGGATTGAGAGGTCTGGCGTAGCTGGGTGAGGGTGTCCATTGCGGCACTGCAGTAGAAGCCTTTTACCTCCCGCACCCGCTCAGAGGCCGCGTTGAGTGCGGCTTCCGCGCGTTGCAGGAAATCGTCAATCGCGTAGGAGGCGTTGTGCTCCAGATGCTTATAGATGATTGTGGAGGGCGAGTAGCCGGGCGTCTCGTTGCCATCGGGCCAACGAACTCTGAACGTGACAGCGGGCATATCAATGCTCCTGTGCTGGGTAGGTGAAACCGGTAAAGGGGGTGCAGGCCAGATCCCAGAAGGTGTTGAACTGGTCGTCCTGACGAACATCCAGACAACCACTGGTATTGATGCTGCCGATGCGCGAGCAGCTCAAATGCTGTGCGGCAAAGGCTGCTTGCACCGACTCCCAGTCTTGCGGGTTGAGGGTTATCAAAAAGCCGTAACTGGGGAAGGCCTGCAGCCAGCGCAACAAATCGTTGTCCGGCGGCCGTGGCAATAAGTCGAGGTTGATCTCCGCCCCGCAACCAGTAGGCTCCAGCAGCATCAGCAAGGTGCCGAGCAGGCCCGCGTTGCTGATGTCCTTGGCCGCGTGCAGCAGTCCGGCCTCTGCCAGAGATGGCAACACCTCAAGTTGGCGCCGTAGCACCTCATCAGCGTGCTGATCAAAGGCTCTCCAGTAGGGGGTATCGGCGTGCCACTGGCCGTTCAGATCGACCGCCAGCGCCAGGGTCTGGCCTGGCGCTACGTGCAGGGTAGATAGCAGGCGGCTGGCGATGCCGGTGATCGCCACTGCCAGTGCCGCTGGATTGCCGGGTGTCTGGCTGGTGTGGCCGCCGGCCAGTATTAAGCCGTACGTCTTGCATGCTGCGCGAATACCAGCGAGCACTTGAGCTGCGCAGGCGGCATCGTGGTGCCAGTAGGCATTGACCACGGCGACGGCACGTCCACCCATGGCCGTGATGTCACTGACATTGGCCATGACTGCAGACCAGCCTGCAAACCATGGGGCTTGCTCAACGAAGCGGGGAATCATCCCCTCGATGGCCAACAACTGATAGTGATCACCGCAGCGAATGGCTGCGGTATCGTCACCGGGCAGTGCGTAGCACGCGTCCTGATCTGCTGGCCGCGCTAAATCGAGGTTGCTGGCGGGTGTCTGAATGGACATTTTTGAGCGCATGGCCGGTGTATCGCGCAATGCATCGAGCAGCGCGTGCAGATCTTGCCCGACAGGCAGTTGTGCTGGATTAACCATGTTGGCGAGCCCGCAGGGGCAGCAGGGACACTTGCCGTGGCATAAAGGGATAGTGCTGCAGCGAGACCTGCATCACCGCATGGGGCTGACCAAGTAGCGCTATATGCTCCAACGTATTCCAGTGCAAACGCCGAAAGTAGTCTTCGTTGCATATTTGCACCGTGGCCAGAAAGCGGTCGCAACCGATGTCCCTGGCGCGTGAAACGGCCTCGTTAATCAGCGCGGTTCCGATCATGCTATGGCGTCGATAGGCTGGGGCAACGCACAGTCGGCCGCCATACCACAGCCCCGGTTCTGGTTGATAGATACGTACGGCGCCGACGACCGCATTGGGCATGCCACACTGACTGGCCAGGGCAACGATGGGGATTGCCTGAAAGTCGTGCTCATCCTTGTCTTGCTGCAGCAGTTGCTGCTCTGCGGAAAAGACCTGACGGCGCAAACCGAAGTACTCCGCCTTTTCCCAGGCTTCGCTGGCTACCTTGACCAGAACATCGTCCGCGCGATAGTCCGGAAAGCTGTCTTCTGTGAGGACAAAGGAATGTTCGGCCATGGTCATTTCCTCATTCGTGTCGCTTCAGTGCCGAGCAGGCGCCGCATTTGGCGCAACCGGCGTTGATGTCATCTGAATGCAATTTGTGGCGTCGCAGGCTTGTACCTATTCTTGGGTACAGGCGCTGCATCATGTCGTTGTTCGGTTTTGGATGGTTGGCCAGAGGCGTCCCGTCGATAGGGACGAATGGCACCACAAAGGGATATACGCCCATGCTCGCCAGCCGTTCGCTGGCCTCGGCGATGGCGTCTTCCGAGTCGCCCAGGCCGGCGAGGATATAAGTGCTGACCTGGCCACGGCCAAACACCTTGACTGCGGCCTCGAAGGCTGAAAAATAGCGTGCCAGCGGTACCTCGGCCTTGCCGGGCATGATGCGTGCGCGAACCTCGTCAGTGACTGCCTCCAGGTGCATGCCGAGCGAAACCACGCCACTGTCTCGAAGGCGCTGGAACCAATGGTCATCGTCAGGTGGTTCGCATTGCGCCTGAATCGGCAAATCGACTGCGGCGGTAACAGCTGCTGCTGAGTCGCAAAGAATGGCCGCACCCCGGTCTGCGGTTTGTGGGGTGCCAGTAGTCATCACCATATGTTTTACGCCATCCAGCTCGACTGCAGCTCTGGCCACCTCGGCCAGTTGCGCTGGCCGTTTGCGGGCGATGGTTTTGCCGTTCTTGAGTGACTGGTCGATGGCGCAAAATTGACACGCGTTGGAGGTGTCATTCATGCGTACGCAGTGTTGCAGAATAGTAGTCGCCAGCACGTCCTTGCTGTGCAGGGTGGCGATTTTCCAGTAGGGCGTGCCGTCCGCGGTGGTCAGGGCGTAAAAGTTGGGCACTCCGGGTAGGCTAACCTGACCAACTATCTGGCCATCGCGCAGAATCTCTGTTGCGTTGCCGTTCGCTGACGGGCGGGCGAGGTAGGGAGAGCTCAAAGAGGCCCGGTTGAGTATCGGGATCATGGCCGTATGCTCACCGACGGTCAGCGCCTTGTGGTCGGAGGGTCCGGCGCCGCCTTGACGTGACAAGCCGGTGTCGTCGTGCCAGCGCACACCGTGGCACTGCAGCTCACTGAGCAGATCGGTGACGATCAATTGGTTGGCGGCGAGTTCAGACGCTTGCATAGTCAGACTCCTCGGTCGTCAACGGGCTGCCGTTCTCGGAGTCGAGGCTGCGTTCATGCACATGCGGGGCAGGGCGTCGGTCAATCAGCAGACTGAGCAGTTCAGGCCGACTATAGTGTCCGACCGAGTCCATCATGCGTTTGCGCTTGTCGATCAGGGTCAGATCCAGGTCCGCGATCACTACACCTTCGCCGCATCGCAGCGGTTCACCCAGCAGCTTGCCTTCGGGGCTGACGATGGCGCTGAAGCAGCCATCACTGATCTGCGCCAGCTCACAGCCCGTGTCGCTGATAATCTGTTGCTGCTGATCGGGGTCGAGCCACGCGGTCGAGTTCACCACAAAACAGCCTGACTCCAGTGCATGGTGGCGGATGGTGACTTCCATCTGTTCGGCGAAGATCGGCCCTACCAGCGAGCCGGGGAACATGGCTGCGTGGATCTGCTCCCCGTCAGCCATCAGGGAGTAGCGCGCCAGAGGGTTGTAGTGCTCCCAGCAGGCAAGTGAGCCAATCCGGCCGACTCGGGTGTTCACAGCTCGCAGACCTGAGCCATCTCCTTGGCCCCAGACCATGCGCTCATGGTAAGTGGGGGTTATTTTGCGGCGATGCTGTATCAGGGTGCCGTCAGCATCGAACAAGAGTTGCGCGTTGTAGAGGGTGCCACCGTCTCGCTCATTTATGCCAATACTGACCACCATTGCCGCGCGCCGACAGGCTTCGCCGATGGCAGCAGTGGTCGCTGAAGGAACCACCACAGACTCATTGAGTAATCTGAGATGCTCTTGGCCCATTTTGAAGGGCGGCTGTACATAGGAGAAGTAGGGGTAGTAGGGCACTACCGTTTCCGGAAATACCGCAAACTGAACGCCTTCGCGGCCCAGTTCAGCGATGGTCTGGCAGACTTTCTCGACAGTGCCCTCGCGGCTGTAGAGCACGGGGCTTAGCTGAACGGCGGCGGCTTTGATGATGGTCATACCGGTTCCTCGGCTGGAAGGGCTGAAAAAGGAGAGGTGCCCTTCCGCGGTGGCGGGAGGGCAGGGTTTCAGGCGGTCCAGGTATCGATGATCAGAGCGCCTTCGCGGCGCATCAGCAGACGCAAGTCCATGACATCCAGCGGGTTGATCGGGCGAATGCCCTCAATCAGGGCTTTCTCTGTCTGGCCGTAGAGGGCTTGCAAGGCAAAGCGGCAGGCATAGACTTCGCCGCCTTCTTCCATGAAGGCCTTGATCTGATTGTTGACAGCGAGGTGGCCCGGGAAGGCCTCGGCGCCCAGCGTAGGGAAGCCGCGCTGCACTCCCAGTTGAACCCCAGGGCCATACAGCAACATCTTGGTCTCGAAGCCTTTGCGCAACAGGCGTTTCGCTTGCAGCATATTGACCAGTCCGATGGAGCCTTCAAAGGCTATGGTATGAAAGGTCATCAGCGCCTTTTCGCCGGGCTCGGCTTTGACGTCTTCGAAAACCTTCTCTTCATAATTGACGAGAAAATCACCGTCTTTGTAGTGAGCTGTATCTACTGTGGGCATTCTGACTCTCCGGTTGGGTTAACGACGCAGCAGCGGGCTGCGGTTAACCTGTTCAGAGCAACGCCCGTGCCAGAGATTCTCTGTTTTTGTTAAGCTTTTGTTTTGTATGGATTTAATTTTTTGGTATGGCGTTATTTGCTAAAACTGATCCTGTCGCCTGTCTACGAAATGCCGTATAACTACGATAACTCGTAGGATTAGTCACGAAAGGCCGTAGTCATGAGCATGGACGATGTCGATTATTTATCAGGGTGGTCGGGCATGGCCTACCCTTCGCGGCACCTGGTTTTCGAGCATTGCGGTGCCGGTATCGTGCAGTTTGATCCGGTGGGAAATCGCTTTGTCGATATCAATATCGCGGCCTGCAAGCTGCTGGGATACCCTCGCCATGAGATTCTCAAACTGACCGTCACCAAGCTGTTTGGGCACGCGCTGCCGGAGCTGATCGTTTTCACCCAGGCTGTTCTTGAGGAAGGAAGGGGTTGGACGGACTCATTGACTTGTGCACGTAAGGACGGTGAGCGAGTTGAGCTTGAGCTGTCCGCATCGACGCTGAAGCTCAAAGGTGTGGTCTACCTGATACTGGTGTTGCGCGAGCGTGATGAGGAACGCTACCGACATAGTCAGGCCAGTGTTGCGCGGACCATGCGTGGCGGCCTTATCGAATGGCAGAACATACTCACGCTGTTTCAGGAGAGCGAGCGCGAGAATCAGTTGCTGCTCAGTGCGGTAGGAGATGGGATCTACAGTATCAACAGTGAAGGTATGGCGACCTACGTGAATCCGGCGGCGGCCAGGATGCTGGGTTGGCAGGTGGATGAAATGATCGGCAAGAATATTCATCGCATTCATCACCATAGTCATGCCGACGGCAGCCATTACCCGGTGGAGGACTGTCCGATCTACAAGGCCGTACACGACGGCATGGTGCATGAAGGTCAGCAGGAAGTGTTCTGGCGCCGCGACGGCAGCATGTTTCCAGTGGAGTTTACTAGTACACCGGTGATCTCTGGCGGGACAATTATTGGCTCGGTGGTGGTGTTCCGCGATATTACCGAGCGGCATATGACCCAGCAGCGTCTGGAAAGCGCGATGGAAGAACTGCGCGTACTTAAGCAGCGACTCGAACAGCAAAATGCCTATCTACAGGAAGAGATTCTGATTGAGCATCACTACCGCGAGATTGTTGGCCAGAGCGAGCCTATTCTGACGATCGTCAAGCAGATTGATGTTGTCGGCCCTACCGACGCCAGCGTGTTGATTCATGGTGAGTCGGGCACGGGCAAGGAGCTGATAGCCCGCGCCATCCATCAGTCCAGCCGCCGTAGCGACAACCCGCTGATCCGGGTCAATTGCGCCGCCATTCCCGCGGAGTTATTTGAAAGCGAATTCTTCGGGCACGTCAGAGGGGCTTTCACCGGAGCTCTGCGGGACCGTGTTGGCCGATTTGAGCTGGCTGATGGCGGAACCCTGTTTCTTGACGAGATCGGCGAAATTCCGCTGGAGCTACAGAGCAAACTATTGCGTGTGCTACAGGAGGGTCAGTTCGAGCGGGTAGGGGAAGAGCGCACGCGCAAGGTCGATGTGCGCATTGTCACCGCCACCAATCGTGATCTGCTGGCAGAGGTCAAAGCCAAGCGGTTCCGTGAGGACCTGTACTTTCGTCTCAACGTCTTCCCCATTCTATCGCCTGCGCTGCGCGAACGTCCGGAGGATATTCCTCTGTTGGCCAGCCACTTTGTTCAGCAGATATGTTCACGTCTCGGGCGGCTTCCAGCGCGGTTGCGCAAGACGGATGTCGAGCGCATGCAGGGCTACAGTTGGCCGGGTAACATTCGTGAACTGCAAAACATCATCGAACGCGCACTGATTACCAGCAAGGGACGGGATCTGCTGCTGGACCTGCCGGTAGGCCAGGCTGTCCAGGAAGGGCCGCACAAGGCAGACTCTGCGCAGGTCGCTGGCGTTCTCACTGAAACGCAGCTGCGTACGCTTGAGCGGGATAACCTCAAGGCAGCATTGGCGGCATGCGATGGAAAACTGTTCGGCAAGGACGGCGCTGCAGCGCTACTGGGCGTCAAGCCCACGACGCTGGCGTCCAGGCTGAAGCGTTTCAGTATCTGAGCCTGGTTTGGCGCGGGCCTGGCTGCTGGGTTGCTGGCCGCAATGGCGAAAAGCCCCACATTAATCACCTTGTTCAAGCGTCTGCTGCATGAGCATTCATGTAATAGGCCATTCCTCGTGCGGCGGGATGTGGTCCGCCAAACAGGTTCAATAGGGCAGGCAACATCGCGGCACCGTCGATGCCCCTCAGCCTGACCGGTATGCTGGCCCGCCCTCCAGCAGCGCAGAGGCGCTAAGTGCCGAATAATCCCTGACGAGGTTCCAGCCCGCACGGCGCCACACCCAGTGGGTCTTCGACTCGCACGGCACGCTTTCTGTTAAGGGCGCAGACATTCCCCTGCCACCAGCTCCTATCAGCGCAAGCAACCTAACACAAACATCAACTATCGGTTTATTTGTTACGTTATAACAACTATTATGCGCCGCTGCGATGGAGGCTGTCGCAACCAACAAAACATCCAAGGGATCAGCTATGAAATTGAACAGGACGCCGCTGGCGCTGGCATTGGCCGCCGCAGCGCTGGGGAGCGGGGAATCATGGGCAGCAACGCAGCAATCGGTGGAGTTGCCGAACATTACTATCAGTGCCAGCGCGCTAGGAGAGGACGTTGGTGAAATGACTCGGCCGGCAACGGTGTTGCAGGGCGAGCAATGGTACAGCCAGCGGGAAACCGGGCTGGGGACCAGCCTGGAACGCTTGCCCGGTGTTCGCGCCAGTGACTTTGGCGCTGGCGCTAGCCGCCCGGTGATTCGTGGTCTGGATGGCGCGCGGGTGCGGGTACTGAGCGACGGCGCAGATGTGCTCGACGCGTCCACCATCAGCCCGGATCACGCCGTCACCGCCGATACAGCTTTGCTCGAGCGAGTAGAAGTACTCAAAGGGCCAGCGACGCTGCTGTACGGTGGGGGGGCTATTGGTGGTGTGGTGAATCTGATTGATCGCCGGGTGCCCACCTATATTCCCGAGAAGGGTTATGAGGGTGAGCTTGACCTGCGCGGTAACACGGTAGCCGATGAGCGCAGCGGGGCTGCCGGGCTGACGCTGGGTGCTGGCCGGGTTGCCGCGCGCCTTGAAGGCGCCAAAAGCACGGCCGACCCCTACCGCATCCCCGGCGAATCCAATTACCAGGAGGGCTCCTTCAATGACACTGATTCGGCTGCCCTCGGGCTGAGCTGGATCACTGAGCAGGGTTATGTAGGCCTGGCCTATAGCCGACAAGATCGGGAGTACGGGCTGCTGGCGCACGAGCACGCCGACTGCCACACCCACGGGCCGACCGACTGGCATTGCGTGGAAGAAGAGCACGAGCATGGCGAGGAGGAAGAAGACGAAGATCATGATGAAGAGGGTCATGAAGGGGAACACGAGCACGCTGACGCGCGTATCGAGATGAAACAACGGCGCTGGGATCTGCGTGCCGACTACCGCGACCCCTTCAGTGGTTTTGAACGTCTGCGCGTGCGCGTAGCGGACACCGATTATGAACACGTCGAGATGGAAGGCGATGAAGTAGGCACCCTGTTCAAGAACCGTGGCACTGACGGCCGCGTGGAGCTTACCCATGCGCCCATCGCCGGCTGGCGCGGCGTTGTTGGCACGCAGCTGACACGGCGCGATTTCGTCGCTGAAGGCGAGGAGGCCTATGTGCCCCCGACTCTGACCCACACGCAGGCGCTGTTTCTGCTGGAAGAGTACCGTGCCGGCGACTGGCGCTACGAAGTGGGTGTGCGTCAGGAGTGGCAGGATATCGAGGTGGACGGCGACGCCGACGATGCCGAGCACCGTGGCACCTCGGTTTCGCTGGGGGCGAGTTGGCAGTGGCGCCCGCAATTGGCGTTCTATGGCTCGCTGTCCCGTTCGCAACGTCTGCCCACGGCGGAAGAGCTCTATGCCAATGGTCCGCACGCGGCCACGCGCACCATCGAACTGGGTGATCCGAATCTGGATGAAGAAACCGCCTGGAACCTGGAGTTGGGTGTACGCCGTCTGAACGGCCCCTGGACTTTTGACTTCAGCGTGTATCGCAATGAGGTGGCGGACTTCATTTACGCCGCCGATACCGGCAACGAGCCGGGCGCGGGTTACCGCGAGGTGGCTTATGAGCAGGCCGATGCCGTGCTGCACGGTCTGGAAGGCAGCGTACGCTGGCAGGCTGGAAGCAATACCGGCTTGACACTGTTTGGCGATTCCGTGCGCGGCAAGCTGAAGTCCGGCGGTGATCTGCCGCGTATTCCTGCCGATCGGGTTGGCTTACTGCTGGATCAACGCCTGACTTACGCGCTCTCGGCCGAGGTGGAAACCAGCCGGGTCATGCGACAGGACCAAACCGCCGATTATGAGAGCGAGACAGACAGTTACACCTTGCTGGGTGCCGGTCTGAACTGGCGTGGTCAACTGGGCGAAAACGACTACCTGTTGTATCTGCGTGGCAACAACCTGCTTGACGAAGAAGCCCGCCAGCACAGCTCCTTCATCAAGGATGACGTATTGCTGCCCGGGCGCAACCTGACGGTAGGCGCGCGCTTGAGCTTCTGAATGCGCTGACAGTGCCCTGGCAAAACACCCTGCGAGCCAAAGCGCGCAGGGTGTTTTGCTGTCAGCGGGACCCTGCCACCTGCCGCTCAGCATGGCGTGGTAGTGGGTCGAGAAGATCGTCAGCTGTTCAGCTATGATCGTGCGCTGTCTCGGTGTTGGCGTGCTGCGGAAACATTTGCCAATCGGCGGGTCGGAAGAAGTGCGAAACCCACCCACTTCGGCTGCATTGCCTGACCGGAAATAACGGAGTCATCATGACGTTTTTTGTTACCGCCCAGCGCTTGGGTATGTCGGTGTTGTTGTTGCTGGCCGGCCCGATCATGGCAGCGGAACCGCTGCGCATTCAGCAGCTTCAGCGCTGCGGCGATCTGCTTGCTACCAGCGGGCAGCAGTTCTGCCTGCGTGTTTCTGGCCTGCAGGCGGGTGAATGGAGGGCTACGCTGAATGGCGAGGCTCTGCCGACCCAGCAAGCAGTCCGCGATGGCAACAAGCTGCAGTGGCACCTGGATGCGGAGGGAAAACACAGCGGTCCCTTGCTGCTGGAACAGGCAGGCCGCCAGAGCAATCCGGTCTGGTTGACCCTCGGCGGTAGCCATGTGGTCGCGGCCACGGCAGACGAGGTGGCCAAGAACATGGATGGCTTGACCTCCTATGTAGACCTGGTGAGCGTCATTGTGGAGGAAGACTACGACGGCGCGAAAGAGGCGCAGCGGCTGGCGGAAAAGTACGGCGCCAAAGTGGTTGGCGCCATCCCGCCGCTCAATACGTATCAACTGCGCCTGCCAGCTAAGAATCTGGATGAACGGGACGCCACCGTATTGCGCCTGGGTGGTGAGGTCAGCGTCGATGCGGTGGTGATCGAGGAGTCTGGGGCTGAGGAGGCGTTAGAGACCGATGCCGACAAAGGGCCGCCGGCCGACAATGAGGAGTGGGCCTCCAACCGCTTTCTCGACGCGGTCAATTTCTATCAACGGCGTTTGCAAAAGGATGACAGTAGCTTGCAAACCCATCCGGTGCGCATCGGCATCATCGAACGCGATGTGGATTTCGACAGTCCGGATTTTGCCGACTATGTGGGCGACTGCCGTAAGGACAGCCAGCGCACCTGCCTTTATGCGCGTGATGCCGACCGGCCAGACGGCCATGGCAGCACCGTCAGCGGGATTCTTGCCGCCGCGTGGAACAAGGGCGGCAACAGCGGATTTCTGCGTGGTCTGGACAAGGTAGGCCCAGGATTTGATGTGATAGTGGCGCGTGATTCCGACGCTGGCATTACCGCCAATGTCGCCGCTTCGGTGAATCTGGTAGAGGATGGCGCGCGAATCATCAATTGGAGTTGGGGGATACATCGGGTGGGCGCGATTGATGTGAATGGCGATCCCATTGATTCGCTGGTGCGCTCCGGCATCGCCATGAGCGGCTATGAAGAGCTGCTGGAGGAGTTCTTCCTGTGGTTGCGTCAGGAGCATCCGGATGTAGTGGTGGTTAATTCTGCCGGCAATGGCTCCTCGTTCTCCGGGCGCGACGAGTACCGGCTGCCCTCGTCTTTCGTGACCGACCAGCTGTTTGTGGTCGGCGGCCACGAACGCAGCGATGAGGATGTGCCGGTCGACGATTCGCGGTACGCGACCAAGCGCAAAGCCTCCAATATCGACATGCGCGTGGATATCACCGCAGCCGCTTGCGTGCATGGTTCTATGGCTAATGAAGGCGAAGAGGGCGAGGTGCACTGTGGTACTTCCTACGCCACGCCGTTGGTCGCTGGTCTGCTGGCGGCCATGCTGTCGATCAACCCGGACCTCGAGCCCGACCAACTGCGCATGTTGCTGCGCCGCAGCGCCATGACCATTGGCGAGGAGTACGACTTCGAGCCCACCGAGGGTGACGATCTGACCGCGCCCATCTTGCCGTCGGAACGTGCCAATGAGCTCAACAACCCGGACGTGGGCCATTCTGCCCGGCTGGACATGTACAAGGCGCTGGATCTGACGGTGCAGAGCCTGGATCGGGTGCGTTAAAAGTGGTCTTTTAGCAACTGGCAAGGTCAAACTCGGCCCCGTTGATAGCGGGTCAATCAGCGGGCGCATGACAGGCCCTCGCTGGTTGGCATCCCCCGGCTGCGGGCCTATGCTGTGTCATTCAAGAGACACAAGACAACAAAAGGCGTCCCATGAGCACAGCATTGCCCGATGGTCTGATTGTCGTGGCCAAGGCCGATTGTCCGACCTGCCGGCTGGTTGAGCCCTTGCTCAGCGAGATGGCCCAAGGCGGACCTCTGACGATCTACGTACAGGATTCCAGGGACTATGCCGCTGATCTGCCGGGTGCGCTCTATGACCAGACGCTGGAGCATTCCTATCGTCTCGGTATCGAGTTTGTGCCTACCCTGATTCGCGTTGAGAACGGCCAGGAAGTCGAGCGTACCTACGGTTGGCACAAGGAAGACTGGCGGGCAATCTCTGCCCACGCCGAGCTGGGTGAAGACCTGCCCGTGATGCGCCCGGGCTGTGGTTCAAAAACCCTGGAACCGGGTATTGCCGAGGAGCTGGAACTGGCCTTCGGCGACATCAAGCTCAGTTCACGTGAAATCGATATGGGCAGCGCGGAAGATCCGCTGGAGGCCTGTTTCGAACGTGGCTGGAGTGATGGCCTGCCGGTAGTGCCGCCCACACCGGTACGGGTGCTACGCATGCTCAAGGGCACCGAGCGTAAGCCCGATGAAGTGGTGGGCCTGATGCCGCCGGATCTGGTGCCCTGCACTGTTGAGAAAGTTGCCATCAATGCCGTGCTCGCCGGCTGCAAACCCGAATACATGCCGGTGCTGCTGGCCGCGCTGGAGGCTTCGCTTAGCGATGAGTTTGGTCTGCACGGACTGATCTGCACCACCATGTTCGGCAGCCCGATGATTATCGTCAACGGTCCCGCCGCCAAGGCTATCGGCATGAACTCGGGCGTCAATGCGCTGGGGCAGGGTAACCGGGCCAACGCCACCATAGGCCGCGCCTTGCAACTGATCATCCGTAACGTGGGCGGCGGCCGTCCGGGCGAGATAGACCGCTCTACTTTGGGTAATCCGGGCAAGTACAGCTTCTGCTTTGCCGAGGCCGAAGACAGTGACTGGGTGCCCTTGGCGCAGGAGCGTGGCGTCGAACAAGGGCGCTCCGCCGTGACCATATTCCCGGGCGAAGGCGTGCAAGGCATTGTTGATCAGAAGTCACGCGATCCCGAGTCGCTGGCGCGCTCGTTCGCATTATCGCTACGCACCGTCGACCACGCCAAGCTGGCGATGGCCGGTGATGCGGTATTGGTGGTTTCGCCCGAGCACGCGCGGGTATTCATCGACGCGGGCTGGTCGAAGCAGCGCCTGCGCGAAGAGCTGGAGCGACTGCTGCTGGCGCCCGGTGCCGAACTGGTAGCAGGCGCCGGCGGTATTGCCGAAGGTATTCCGGCCCGTTTCAAGGATCAGCACGTACCCAAATTCCGTCCCGGCGGCTTGTTGATTGTGCGGGCTGGCGGCACTGCCGGCCTGTTTTCCGCCATTATTGCCGGCTGGGCCGCATCCGGTCCGGTTGGTTCGTCTCCGGTAACACGAGAGGTAAATTCATGAACGACAGCATAGTGCTCGACCCGACCGCGGAACTCGCGCCGGCACAGCGCGCGCGCCTGGCTCGCCCCGCCAGCCTCGAAGGCAAGGTGGTAGGGCTGCTGGATATTTCCAAGCCGCGCGGCAATGTTTTTCTCGATCGCATCGAGGAGCAACTGGCAGCCATGGGTGTGCAGGTAAAACGCTACAGCAAGCCGACCTTCACCCGCGTTGCCCCCACTGAACTCAAGCAGAAAATGGCCGCCGAGGTTGATCTGCTGGTAGAAGGGCTGGCTGACTGAGGGTCTTGCACGTCGTGCTGTATGCATGACATAGCAGACCTGGAGTCACGCCAGATCCCAGGAGTAGGGGTTGCCTCCAGTGAATTTGTACAAGCTGCGGCCATGCAGTCGAAGGCGCTTGGCTTTGATCCGGCCATGGTCTTCGTGCCGCATCCGATTCAGGACCGCACCGACGATGAAATGCGCGCGCTGGCCGATGGCGCTCTGGCGGACATCCTGCGCCTGCTGCGTGCCGAACCGCAGAGCGCGAGCGACTGAAGCACAGAGGAGGGCGGCGGCATGACCGAAGCCCTTCCTCTTGTCACACGCCCGCCCTCGGTCGACAGGGCACTGGCCTGGCCGCTGGTACGGCAGTTGATAGTCGATCATGGTCGGACGCTGGTGCTCGACTGCCTGCGCACCGGTCTGCAGCGTTGGCGTGAGGGTCAGATTGACGATGAGCAGCAGTTGCTGCATTGGCTGCAGCGCCAGATAGAAACCAGGCTGGCGCCCTCAATGCGTCCGGTGTTCAATCTGACCGGCACCGTGCTGCACACCAACCTGGGCCGGGCGCCCCTGCCGCCAGAGGCCATCGCAGCGATGAACGCTGTGGCCCTGGGCGCCAGCAACCTGGAATACGATCTAGCCAGTGGCCAACGCGGTGACCGTGATGACCATGTGGAAGACTGGATTTGTCGGTTGACCGGCGCCGAAGCCGCCACAGTGGTGAACAATAACGCCGCCGCCGTGTTACTGGTGCTCAATGCACTGGCACAGCGCCGTGAGGTGGTGGTGTCACGCGGCGAGTTGATCGAGATTGGCGGCTCCTTCCGGCTGCCCGACATCATGGCGCGGGCGGGTTGCAAGTTGCGTGAGGTGGGCGCCACCAACCGCACCCATCCCAGGGATTATATTGAGGCCATAGGCGCGCGCACCGCCCTGCTGCTCAAGGCGCACACCAGCAACTACAGTATTGAAGGCTTCAGCGCGGCGCTCAGCGAGGCGCAGTTGGCCGAGATAGCGCACGCGCATCAGGTGCCGCTGGTGGTGGATCTGGGCTCGGGGTCGCTGGTTGATCTGCAGGCGCTGGGTCTGCCCGCCGAGCCAGTGGTGGCGCAGGTGTTGGCGCAGGGCGTGGATGTGGTGACCTTCAGTGGCGACAAACTGCTGGGCGGCCCGCAGGCCGGCATCATCGCCGGCCGAGCCGACCTGATTGCGCGGATTCGCAAGAGTCCGCTCAAGCGCGCGCTGCGTTGCGACAAGATGACCCTGGCGGCGCTGGAAGCGGTGCTGCGGCTCTACGCCAACCCGGACACCCTGGTGCAACGGGTGCCGACGCTGCGCCTGCTGACCCGCGCGCAGGATGATATTCAGCAGACCTGCCAAGCGCTGCAGGCCGCTCTACAATGCTGGGCGGGTGAGGCATTCGTGGTGGATGTCTGTCAGGTCAGTAGCCAGATCGGGTCTGGCTCCTTGCCATTGGAAGTGTTGCCCAGTGCGGCCCTGCGCTTGCGCAGCCGTAGCGGCAATCGGCGTATTCGCAGCCGCGAGTTGCGACAGTTGAGTGAGCGCTTGCGCCAACTCTCACAACCGGTGATCGGACGTATCGCCGATGATAGCCTGCTGCTTGATTGCCGTTGTCTGGAACAGCCTGATGCGCTGCGCGCGGTGCTGGCTGCCGAGGCATGATTATCGCCACCGCCGGTCATGTGGATCATGGCAAAACCGCACTTATCCGCGCGCTGACCGGGGTGGAAACCGACCGCCTGGCGGAAGAGCAGCGCCGGGGTCTGACTATCGAACTGGGCTTTGCCTGGCTGCCCGTCGAGAACGGCGAGCCCCTCGGGTTTATTGATGTGCCTGGGCACGAGCGTTTTATCAGCACCATGCTGGCCGGTGTGGCCGGTGTGGATATGGCGCTGCTGGTGGTGGCGGCCGACGATGGAGTGATGCCGCAGACCCGCGAGCACCTGGCGATTTTACAGCTGTTGGGCATTCGCCAATTGGCCCTGGTGATCAGCCGTTGCGACCTGGTCGAAGCGGCGCAGCGGCAGCAGGTTGGCGAGCAGGTGCAGTCGCTGGCAGCGGAGTCAGGCTGGCCCGATTCGGCGCTGTGGCACGTGTCGAGCAAGACTGGCGAGGGTATCGATGCGCTGCGTCAGGCCTTACTGACGCAGGCCGGCGCTTGGCAGGCGGAGCCCGGAGGTGGGTTGGCGCGATTCATGGTCGATCGCCGGTTCAACGTGGCCGGTGCGGGGTGCGTGGTGACTGGCAGCTTGGTCAGCGGCGAGCTACGCACCGGTCAGTCGTTGCTGCTGGGTGGCGAAGCACTGCGCGTGCGCAGCCTTCAGGTGGCCTCGCGCGAGGTGGCCGGGATACGCGCCGGCCAACGCTGCGCCCTGAATCTGACCGGTGCTCTGTCTGCTGATCACCCGCAGCGCGGCGACTGGCTGAATGAGCAAGCCTTACCGTTCAGTGACCGGCTCGATGTGAGTCTGCAGCAGCTGCCTGGCAGTCAATGGCATCGTGGTGTGCTGCAACTGCATCTGGGCACCGCCGTGTATCCGGTGCGGGTGATTGTGCTCGATGATGCAGCGGGGCTTGCCCAACTGATGTTGGAACAGCCGGTGCAAGCCGTGTGGGGCGACCGATTGATCCTTCGCGATCCGGCGTCCAATCTCACGCTCGGCGGCGGCCGGGTACTCGACCCGCAGGGTATGCGGCGCGGTCGGAGCAAGCCCGAGCGGTTGGCCCTGCTGGCCACCTGGTGCCTGGCGAGCACACCGCAGCAAGTACTGAGTGCCTTGCTGCAGCAAGGGGCAGTTGATCTGCAGGCCACAGCGCTCAAGCTCAATCTCTCTGCTGAGGCACTACAGGCCTTGCTCGCCGCAGAGACGTTGACACTGCTGCACGCTGGTGGGCAGCAGATTGCCCTGACACCAGAGGTGACCGAAACGCTCTGGAAACGCCTGCAGGAGAGACTGTTTGCCTGGCATCAGGCGCACCCCGAATTGCTCGGTCCGGGCGAAGGCCAGCTAGGCCTCGCCCAGTGTCTGCGGTTGCCCCTGCCGGTAGCCCGCGCCTTGCTGCAGCGCTGGATCGCGGCAGGGCGCTTGCAGCGCAGGGCCTGGACTCTGCACCTGCCAGGGCATAGACCGCAGCTCACCGCGGCGGATCAACTGCTGCTGGCGCGGACAAGCGCTGCGCTGTTGCCGCATGACTTGCGCCCACCCATTGTTGGCGAGTTGGCCAACCAGCTGGGTATGGAGCTTGAGTTACTCAAGGTGTTCTTGCGCCGCATGCAGCGCGCCGGGGAGCTGATTGCCGTGGCGCCCAATCGTTATTACCTGCCATCACAGGTCGATGACCTGGTAGCCGTAGCCCGGCAATTGGTGGCAGACTCGCCGACCGACAGCTTCAACGCGGCGCAGTACCGCGACGCATCAGGCATCGGCCGCAATCTGACCATTCAGGTGCTGGAATATCTGGACCGCGTCGGCGTCACCCGCTTCGCAGGTGGCCAACGTTTTCTTGCTGCTGGCTGAGCCTCAAGCCGGTACCGCATAGGAAGGACATCGTCCCCGGTGGGGCGCCCGGACTTCAACTCCGGTGAGATGCGCAACGCGTGTCTGGTGGGTTCGACTCCCATGTCCTTCCGCCATTTCCGATTGCCCCTGTTTGATGCGCCGCCAGGGAGTTACCGTCGCCTGAATCGAGTCATAAGCCATGTGAATGACTTTCCATCAAAGTGTTTTTACCGGTTTAGCCGCAGCTGATTCTGTCTCATTTATGCGGCTGAAACCTGTCTGGTAGCTTTCTGTTTTTCAGCGTTTCTGGCGCCTTGGGGTTTTTCCTTTGCACGAATAAATTCGCGGCCTGTGTGTACACTTGTATACATATTGTCGTGAGGCAGGCGCGCCGATAAACGTGAATATGACCAGCTGGTCATTTTGCCGAAGTGTCTCCCTGCCGTGTGAGAGTCTCTTGCTGCCCCCCCCGTTTTTTCTGGCAATTTCTGCTTTGCTCGCTTGCCAAATCGAGGTCTATGCTCTGGGCGGATCGAGTGCTGCTGGTGGTCTTGTTGTGGCAATCGATCGTTCAGTTTGTACGCAGCTTGCCAGCATGCACTGCAGGAATCAGTCGCACAACGCGGCTGATTCTGGCCTGCCGGACAGGCGCCATGAATGCCTCCATTACAAAAACAAACCGGAGATCTGCATGAAAGCTTCAACCCACAAGATTCCTCTGCGCTCGGCCGTGCTGACCGCATCGCTGTTCCCTTTGCTGCTGCCGTTGGCCGGCTGTCTCGGTGGCTCGGGCTCGGATGACGATGACAACACGCGCACCGGCACCTTCGTCGACAGCGCCGTGGCGGGACTGGATTACCAGACCGCAGGGGGTGCCAGTGGCAAGACCAGTGACACGGGAGAGTTCACTTACGCCAGCGGCGAGACGGTCAGCTTCGCCATTGGCGATCTGGCGCTGGGTGAAGCGGTAGGCGCCGAGATGCTCACTCCGTTGAGCATCATCGATGGCGCCAGCGGGGTCGACGATCAGCGCGTGAGCAACATGCTGGTGCTGCTGCAGAGCCTGGATGCGGACGGCAACCTGAACAATGGTATCCAGATCACCGAGGCGATCAGCGAACAAGTCTCGCTCAATGCCGCCAGTCTGACGCTGGACCAGGCGCCGGCCGACTTCCGCGCCAGCCTCACTACGCTGGTGGCCGAATTGCAAACCGACGGCGCCTTTTCCGATACAGATCCGCGCGCCCGTGTGCTGGTCAGCGCTGCCGATGCACAGGCGCATTTTGCGCGCTCCACCAGCCCGCGTTTGATCGTTAGCACGCAGGCAGGTGAGCTCAGTGGCTTTGAGGCTGACGAGAGCACCTGGCAGTTTCTGGGCATTCCTTACGCCAAGCCGCCGCTAGGTAATTTGCGCTGGCGAGCGCCGCAGCAGCCCGAGCCTTGGGAAGGTGTGCGTGATGCCATCGCCTGGAGCGATCAGGCAGCGCAGAATCCGGGGCTGGAGCGCTTTGGTGAAGGCGGCATGAGCGAAGATTCGCTCTATCTCAATGTCACCGCGCCCAAGGATGCAGAGAAGCTACCGGTCATGGTGTGGTTCCATGGCGGCGGTTTCACTTCGCTGACCAGCAACACTGTGCCGTTCAACAATCCCAAGGCGGTCGCCAGTCGCGGTGTGGTGCAGGTAGCCGTTAACCAGCGCCTGGGGCCGTTTGGTTACATCGCGCATCCTGAACTTAGCGCAGAGAGCGGTTACAACGGCTCGGGCAACTATGGCCAGATGGATCTGGTGATGGCGCTGGAGTGGGTGCAGGACAACATCGAGGCTTTCGGTGGCGACCCAGACAATGTCACTATCTTTGGTGAGTCCGGTGGCGGTCGCAAGGTGTTGTCGCTGATGTCGTCACCGCAGGCGAAGGGTCTGTTCCACAAGGCGATCAGCCAGAGCGGCACGCTTTATCCGGACACTCGCAGTCTGGCGTCCGCCGAGGCGATAGGCAGCGATCTGCAAAATAACCTCAACGCTGCATCCTTGGCAGAAATGCGCGAGAAGAGCTGGCTGGAGGTCGTTTCCGCAGCTGCGGCGCTGGTGCCTTACACCAACGTGGACAACTATTATCAGCCCACTACCGAGCGCGTGAGCTTCGAGACCGGCGCCGATAATGATGTGCCCTTCATGTTTGTGGTCAACACCAACGACACCATAGACCCCATCAACACCGTCAAGGAGGTCTTTCCGTGGATGGCGCCCCTGCGCGATGCTCCCACGTACGCCACGCTGTTCAGCCATCAGCCCGCTGGCTGGAAGGAGCGCGGGGTGCAGGCCTACCACGCAGCTGAGCTGGCTTACGTATTCAACATGCCGGAAAGCGTGATTACCCATTACCAGTTGGGCCTGGTGCTGGACCCGGCAACCGGCAGATCGCTGGTTATCGGTGATCTGAACGGAAACGGCGTCAGTGGTTCGGCGGGGGATCCGGCAGATATTTTCGCCTCCGCCGGTTTTGATGAGACCGATGACCTGGTTATCGACCGCATGCTCACCATCTGGACCAACTTCGCCAAAACCGGCAACCCGAGTGTCGAGGGCGCCATCGAGTATCCCGAATACGACGCCCAGGTCCAGGAGTACGTCGAGATCAGCGACACACTTGAGACCAAAGCCGGCATTGCCGATGAGTTTGCCGACGACTGACCCACTACAACAAAAAGGCCAAGGACTGGGGTTGCTGCGGGGTGACGCCAGTCCGGCACAGGAGAATTGTTATGAATACCCAATTGAAGGCGCAATTTCCGTTTCGCATGACGCTGTTGAGCGCTGCGCTACTTCCCCTTTTGGTGCTGAGTGGATGTAACGATGGCGACGATAATGATGACGGCGGCGACGTGGTTGAACTCTCTACCGGGACTTTTATCGATAGCGCGGTAGCCGGACTGGATTACCGCAGTGCCACTGTCGACAACGGCCAGACCGATGCGGCGGGCCAGTTCAAATACAAACCTGATGAGCGCGTCAGTTTTGCCATTGGCGATCTGGAACTGGGAGCTGCTACAGGCGCAGAGCAGCTGACGCCATTGAGCATTACCGAGGGTGCCAGTGACGCTAGCGATCCCCGGGTGACCAATATGCTGGTGTTGCTGCAAAGTCTGGATGCCGATGGCAATCTGAACAACGGCATTCAAATCACACAGCAGATCAGTGACGAGGTGTCCTTTAGCGCCGCCGAGCTGGATCTGGACCTCTCACCAGCTGACTTCAACACACAGCTGGCAACCGTGCTGGATACCCTGGAAACTGCCGGCGCCTTTAGCGACACTGACCCCCGAACGCGCAAGGTGATGTCGGCGGCTGATGCGCAGGCGCATTTCAAGCGCTCGACCAGTGAACGCCACGTGGTAACTACCGAGGCGGGCGACATCAGCGGCTTTGCGGTCGACGACGATACCTGGCAGTTCCTCGGCGTACCCTACGCCAAACCACCGCTAGGTGAATTGCGTTGGACTCCCCCTCAGCCGCTGCAACCTTGGGATGGTGTGCGTGAGGCAACTTCCTGGGCCGATCAGTCCGCGCAGGACACGGCGCTGGAATCGGTCAATGAGGGCGGCATGAGCGAGGACTCGCTCTATCTGAATATCACTGCGCCCAAGGACGCGGAGAACCTACCGGTCATGGTCTGGTTTCATGGTGGATCCTTCGCCATCCTCTCGGCCAACTCCAACCAATACAACAACCCGAACGGGCTGACCGAGAAGGGCGTGGTACAGGTGACGGTGAATCACCGTCTCGGGCCTTTCGGTTACATCGCCCACCCGCTGCTGACCGCTGAAAGTGGTTACGGCGGCTCGGGCAACTATGGCCAGATGGATCTGGTCATGGCGCTGGAATGGGTGCGTGACAACATCGAAGCCTTTGGCGGCAACCCCGGTAACGTGACCATCTTCGGCCAGTCCGGCGGCGGTGGCAAAGTCTACTCGCTGATGAACTCGCCGCAGGCTACCGGCCTGTTTCATAAGGCCATTGTACAGAGCGGCGTGGCACCACTCGATGAAGTCGGGGGCCCGGACGTGTCGTTGGCGGAGTCCGAGGTCATCGGCAGCGCACTGTTCGCGCGCGCGGGGGTCAGCACTCTGGAGCAGGCGCGTGCATTGCCCTGGAACGCGCTGGTCAAAGCCGATCAGGACAACAATATTCCGCGCCAGACCTATCGTCCTAACGCCGACAACTACTACCAGCCTAATACCTACTACCAGAACGTGGTGAACGGCATGCCGAGCGATGTGCCGCTGATGTCCGGCGTTACCTCGGGTGACTACGACACGTTGCGCGCCGCGTTGCCGGTCTGGCTGGAGCAGCGCACGGAGCAGTACCAGTCCGAGCAGTTCATCTACAAGTTCAGCCGGGTGCCGCCCGGCTGGAGCGAGAAAGGCTTGGCCAGCTGTCATGGGTGTGAATTGCCGTACCTGTTCAATTATCCCGCCGGTATGGTGCAGAACTATCTGCTGGGGCTGGTTCTCACGCCCGAAGGTACACGTCCGGTAATTGGTGATCTCAACAACAACGGCGTGACCGGCTCTCAGGGCGACGCCGCCGACGTATTTGCTTCAATGCGATACGGGGCGACCGACATGGCTATAGCGGAGCAGACCATGACCATGTGGACCAACTTCGCCAAAACCGGCAATCCGAGCACCGAAGCAGTGAGCTGGCCAGCCTATACCTTGGCGAACGATACCTTCGTCGAGATAGGGCCTGGCGCTGAAGTCACGGTAGAAACCGGATTGGCTGAATCGATTCAATAGTCACACCGCAGGCCAGGGAAGGCCGCGCCATTTTTGCTAGCCTCTAATAGCAGCCCCGAGCCGCAGCCCGCGTGCTCGGGCTTTTTTGTGCATCAATAAAGGGGGGCAGCCGGAGTTGCGTTCGTCAACGGCGTGCATTCAGCGCCTCGCTGTCACGCAATAGACACGCAGATGTAGTGAAAAAGCCGCCAAAGCTTCATCCGCAGTTCCCATTTCTGTCATCTGGCGTCTCCATTCTGTTTGGGTTCGTAACTACAACCTGAGAGGAAGGAACCGATGTCCAACGTGCAAAACGATCAGCTGGCAATCATCGATCACGGCGAAGGTGATGAGCCGTTGAGCACTCGCAAGATGAACCCGCTGTTTTCCAGCATCCTTGAAGCGCGTCTGGCCCGCCGGCAAGTGCTCAAAGGCAGCGCCGGTGCTGCTGCGCTGGGTTTTTTCGGCTTGGGTCTGGCCGGTTGCAACAGCGATTCTGACAATGATGACGAGGACGACGCGGGCGAAACCCCGGCGGAGCTGCTCGGCTTCAGTGCTGTTGCGGTCAACAGCCTGGACACCATTACCGTTCCTGAAGGCTACAGCCACCAGGTACTGATCCCCTGGGGTACCCCGATCATGGGCGGAATCGCCGCCTTCGCGCCTGATAACACTGGTGCTGACCAGGCCGGCCAGATCGGCTCGCACCACGATGGCATGCATTTCTACGGCATTGATGGCAGCTCGGAAGACGGACTGCTGGTTCTTAACCACGAGTACGTTGAACCGCGCCTGATGCACCAGTCTGCGGTAGGTTTGGCCTTGAACAGCAGCGCCTTGCCAACCTTCGCCGGCACACGCCCGGCAGATGAAGTGCGCAAGGAGCTGAATGCACACGGGGTATCCGTAGTGCGCGTGATCAAGGGCAACGATAACCAGTGGAAAATACAGTACGACGTGATGAACCGTCGTATCACCGGCCTCACGCCAATGGAAATTCGCGGCCCCGTGCGCGGCTCTGATTTCGTCAAAACGCTGTATAGCCCAGATGGCACCATGACGCGCGGCACCCTGAACAATTGCGGCAATGGGTACACGCCCTGGAACACCTACATGGCGGCCGAAGAAAACTGGGCCGGCTACTTCACCAACAAGGGCGACAACCCACGCGAACACGCACGCTATGGTGTAGGCAGCGGTACCGGTCGTTACGCCTGGGAACTGGCTGAAGGCGGCGCTGACGAGTTCATCCGCTTTGATGCCAGCATCAAGGGCGCTGACGCTACCCAGGACTATCGCAACGAGCCAGTCTGCTTTGGCTGGATGGTCGAGATCGACCCATTCGACCCCGATAGCAACCCGATCAAACGCACGACCATGGGCCGGTTCGGCCACGAGGGCGTGGTGTTTGCGCCAGCCGAGGAAGGCAAGCCGGTCGT
Source organism: Halopseudomonas sp. (assembly GCF_036961105.1). Lineage (GTDB taxonomy): Bacteria > Pseudomonadota > Gammaproteobacteria > Pseudomonadales > Pseudomonadaceae > Halopseudomonas. The sequence continues at coordinate 227,990 of NZ_JBALWW010000003.1, forward strand.
CTGTTACTCCGGCGATGACTCGCGTTTCGAGTATATCTACAAGTTTGTCACCGCCGAGAATTACAACGCGGCTACCGCCAGCGGCGACATGCTGGACGAAGGCACGCTCTACGTGGCCAAGTTCAACGATGATGGCAGTGGTGAATGGCTGCCGCTGGTCTACGGCCAGAATGGTCTGGACGAAAGCAACCCAACGCCGTTCACTAGCCAGGCTGACGTTCTGGTCAACACTCGCCTGGCGGCTGACTTCATGGGTGCGACGCCCATGGACCGTCCGGAGTGGGGCGCGGTTGATCCGGCCAACGGTGATGTGTATTTCACCCTGACCAACAACAGCAACCGTACCGAGGATAACCTCAACGAGGCCAATCCGCGTTCTGCAAACCAGCACGGCCATATCATTCGCTGGAAGGAAGCCGGTGGCGATCAGGCTGCAACCACCTTCGAGTGGGATATCTTCCTGTTCGGTGGTGATAGCGGTGAAAGCGGTGTGGAAAACAACATCGGCTACGATCCGAATGGCGACAAACTGACTGCAGACAATATTCTCAGTTCACCGGATGGGCTGTGGATCGATCCGGACAGCCGCGTGTGGATTCAAATGGACAGTGGCTGGGATGATCCCTTCGGCAACTGCGCCATGCTGGTAGCTGACCCCAGGACCGGCGTGCTCAAGCGCTTCCTGGTGGGTCCGATTGATCAGGAGATTACCGGTATCACCATGTCACCTGACCAGAAGACCCTGTTCATCAACGTCCAGCATCCGGGTGAAGGCACCAGCGCCGCCAACTTTGCGGCAGGTAGCTTCAGCAGCAACTGGCCGGATAAAACCGCCGGCGCCTATCCGCGGTCTGCCACTGTAGTGGTCTGGAAAGACGATGGCGGGATTGTCGGTAGTTGAAACCGGAGGGGTGCCTTCGGGCACCTGATCTGAATACCGAGTCAGGCGCTGCTGCGCCTGACTTGCCTATTTTTGGAGGTGGTTATGGGTATTGGTGGAATCAGTGTGGGTTCGTTGTTGATCGTGCTGGTGATAGTGATGCTGCTGTTTGGCACCAAGCGCTTGCGCAACATTGGTGGTGACCTGGGCGGTGCGCTGAGCGGCTTTCGCAAGGCGGTAAGGGAAACCGAGCAAACACAGGACAGTCTGACGCTGGATGCCGCAGCGCAACCTGCAGCACAGCGCGAGAGCCAACAACGCGTCTGAGCCAAGGAGCCGCTTATGTTCGGCAATGGGATGACGGAGTGGTTGCTGGTATTTGTGGTCGGCCTGCTGGTGCTGGGCCCTGAGCGCTTGCCGGCAGTAATACGCTGGGTCGGTCGCCTGGCAGGGCGCGCCAAAGGTATGTTGGCTGAGGTACAGCAGGAGCTGAGTGAGTCGGTGCCGGCAGATGAACTGAAGGAGCTGTCGGACAACGTCAGAACCCTGCGTACCAGCAATGTGAAGAAGCTGGTGCGCCGGGTGGTGGTTGATGAGGTGGAGAGAAAACAGGGCTGAGGATCAGCCCTGTGGCTGACGATCAGTCAACTGCTGGAGCTGAACAGGGTGGCATCAAAGCCCGGGTGTCTTCCTGTGGGAAGCCATCCACTGTGAATTTACAACCAAAATCGGCGTCAGCCATCGCCGCCTGGTCCAGCAAATCATCGCCCTCAGGTTTGATACCCAATTGCTCCCACTGAATCATCGCATCAAAGGTATTGGTGAATTCCGCAATGGAAAAATCGCAGTGGCTAGGCGCTCTCACCGCGCGTTGCACCAGCCAGTCATCGCTACCCGCCGCTTCTGCCCGCTGACGATAAATCTGCTGCATTTTGATGGGTACGAAAAGATCTCCTAAGGTATGCACGGTGACTACGGGAACGTCAAACTCGCCGTTGATCTTCGGAATTCGGCGCAGGCCATTATCCAGTAGGGCGTTGGCCCCCTCTTCAGCAACTGCTTGGACGATGGCGTTGTTGAATGCCAGTTCTGCTGAGGTCAACGTACTGCCGGGAGCAGTCTGAAAGTGATAGGTAAAGTCGGTAGTATCCACCACGCTTTTATTTAACACCCCGGTGATCTTGCCGTCCGAGCCAAGAAAACCTTGCAGCAACTCTTGAAAACCGCCGAAGGAAAGTGGATAGATTGGACGCTCGCCGCCGCTGAGATTCTTCAGGATTTGAAAGAAAGTCAGGCCTTGGGGGCTAGTGAGTCCATCTGCGTTCGGATTAACGTCATAGTTGGTCCAGAGAACATCTTGGGCTGTCGCCTGCTTTTCAGCTGCATCCGTTGGAGAGACTGGAAAGTCGTCAGCTCCAACTCCGGCGGTTTCATAAAGAGCCAAGCCGTAGGCAGTGAAGTAGTCAAACAGCTCGGTATCGCCCATTACGCCACACATGGGTGCGGCACCAGAGTACTCCACAACATTGTTGGCCGTTTCCAGTGTTTCGCGCTCCACCGCCGCACCCGCGACGTGACCGCCCATCGAAACGCCAGTGATGTAGTACTTGGCAGGTGCGTCCAGCGTACGGCCATTGTCTGCCGCGATATCATTGAAAGCTAATGCCAGGGCGTTGGTATCTTCGACTCCGGTTCGGACATCATAGAAGTTGGAGCTGTAAGAAGAGGCAGCCCAGGCATAACCGTTGTCTAACAGATACTGGCGCATAGGGGGGCTGTCGACGGTCAGTTCACTGCCTTCTCCGCGGAACCCGTGCGCGTACATCACCAGATAGCCGTTCCAGTTTTCCGGTACCTCGATTCGGAAGCCAGCACCATTCAGCGTACCGGTCCAGCGGCTAGTATTGTCGTAGGCAGTGACGCCGGGGACCAAAGACCCAAAAGCCAGTTTCTGCTCATTGACGACGAAAAAGCCGTCTGCAATGCGCTTCTCCTGTGGGGTACGCTCATCTACTACGTCATCATCGTCGCTCCCCCCGCCACCGAGACAACCACCAAGGGCGAGGGTGCTGATGGCGAGACCGATCAGCGCGGTTTTCTTGAGTTCGAACATTGTTTTTATTCTCCGTGGGGCAAGCCGTTATTATTGTGAGCCTTGAAAGACGGGTACTGGCGTTGCGATATCTAAGTTAAGTTGCAAATTGCACTGCTCGCAAGCTGTCATTGCCTCGAATTGAGACAGTTTCGCTGGTGCCGATGATGGGCCATCAGTTCAAGTGATGGCTGTAACTTCAAATTCACCTGTTTGGGTGTTGGGCGCGGGAGACCGATACCGATAGCGTCTCATTTTCGACCCAGGCGTCTGGAATAACCTGTTCAGGGGGTTGCTGCAAAGTGGCAAAATCGTGACAATCGATGGGATCGTGCAGCCTGTTTCAGGCGTATAACAATAATTTTGCAAAGAAAGGTCAGTATTGTTGCTACCGCTGGCCCGGAAGCCGTGTCGCCGGCCCCTTTGCTACGGAGAACGCATGCCTTTGGTTGCTCGCTTTTCATCGGATGTCATCGTCAGATTGGTGACGGGTCTTCTGGTGCTGTTCAGCGCCTGGTTGCTGGCTCACCTGAGCTGGATGCTGGTCGAGCCTGACAGCGTACTGCCTGCGCCTGCGGCGCTGGGTTATCCCACCTCTGCCTCTGATACGCCTGCCGGTCAGCCCGGTTTTCGCGAACTCGCCCTGCTGTCTGTGTTGGGACGCGCTCCGGCGGCTGATGGCCCGGTGGTGGTGAACGCGCCAGATACCAAGCTCAGCTGGACGCTCAAAGGCGTGCTCTCCGACCCCGACCCCAAGCGCAGTGCCGCCATTCTCGCTACCCAGGGGCAGCCCGAGAAGCTCTACCGCGTCGGCGCCGATCTGCCCGGTCAGGTGCGTCTTGAACAGGTCCTCGCCGACCGGGTCATGCTGATGCGCGACGGCCAGCTTGAAACTCTGCGGCTAAAACAGCATAGCGCTGGGTCAGCTGCGCGCAGCGGTAGCCGCAGACCGGCACTTCCCAGCACCGACTCCAATGCCACCCTGGCACCCGATGGCGGTGTCGCACGTATTGACCGCGACGCCTGGTTGAACGATCCGCAACGCTTCATGGAAGTCATCAGCGCTACACCGGTGATGGTCGATGGCGCCATGTACGGGCTGGAGGTAAGCCCGGCCCGCAATGCACGTGAATTCGAAGCCGCCGGCCTGCAGCCGGGTGATGTGATTACCGATGTGGATGGAACACCGATCTCGGACATCGAGGACTATCGCGACATTCTCAAGGAGCTGACCGACGCAAGTTCGGTTTCGGTCTCTCTTGAGCGCAATGGTGAGCCCATGAACATAACGATAACGATGGATTGAAATACGATGCCAATGCAGTTTCGTCTTAACCGTTTTACCCTTTCGTTGGCATTGAGCCTGTGTTTGAGCAGCACGCCCCTGGCCGCCCAGGCGCTCATCGAGCCGCAGGGGGATGGCTCCGAGGACCTGGTGCTGAACCTGCGTGGTGCGGATATCAACGGCCTCATAGAAATTGTCAGTCAGGAAACCGGTATCAATTTCATTGTCGATCCGCGCGTGCGCGGCGAGGTCAACGTGGTATCCGGCAAACCCATTCCGCGTGGCGAGCTTTATCCGCTGTTTCTGGGAGTGCTCAAATCCTATGGTTTTGCAGCTGTGCGCGGGGCAGACGGGGTGGTGCGCATCGTGCCGGAAGTGCAGGCGAAGGAAAATGAACTCGCCGGCCTCAGTAGCGACACGCCGGGTGATGAGGTCATCACCCACGTAATCAATGTCAAGAATATCAACGCCGGGCAGTTGGTGCGCATCCTGCGGCCGCTGGTGCCCAAGGGCGGTCACCTTGCTGCAGCGGCGGAGTCCAATACCCTGGTTATTGCCGATACGGCCGCCAACGTGCGCCGCATCCAGACACTGGTCGAGCGTATTGATCAGGAGTCGATGGAAGACTTTGAAGTGCTGCCGCTTGAACACGCGTCTGCGCTGGATGTGGTGCGCATAGTGCAGGGGCTGGAGAGCAACGCCCCCAGCGAGGAGTTCACCAAGGGGCCGCGCATCATCGCCGATGAGCGCACCAATACGGTGATTCTGCGCGGCGATCCGCAAAGCCGCATCGCGCTGCGCAGTGTGGTGCGCAAGCTGGATGTACCTGGTCAGGATGGCAACACCCAGGTGCATTACCTGCGCTATGCCAAGGCCGAAGAGGTGGCCGAAGTGCTGCGTGGCATCGCTGAAGGGCGTGAGCAGAATGCGGGTTCGACGGGCCAGCAGGGCGGGGCGCCGGTTACCAGCAGCATGAGCAACCAGACGCGGGTGCGGGTCGAGGCGCATGAAAGCACCAACTCGGTGGTTGTCTATGGACCGGCTGAATTGTCTCGCGAGTTGTCCGGCATTATCCGCCAGCTGGATATTCGCCGCGCGCAGGTCCTGGTTGAAGCCGTCATTGCCGAGGTGTCCTACGAACGGGCCAAGGAGCTGGGCGTGCAATGGGGCTTCGGCAGCGAGAACTCCGGCGTCGGGGTGATCAATTTCGACCGCAACGGCCGCGGCATCGTTGATCTGGCGGCAGGTCTGAATGGTTTTCTGGATGGCGATCTGGCTTCTCCGCCATCGATTGGCAGTGGCGCCACGCTGGGCGGTATTGCCAGCATTGGTAGCGCCCAGATCGCATTGCTGATCAACGCGCTGCAGGGCGATACCGCCAGCAACATTCTGTCCACGCCCAGCTTGCTGACCCTCGACAACGAAGAGGCTGAGATCGTGGTTGGTCAGAACGTACCTTTTATTACTGGTCGCTCGGTAGAGGACTCCGGCCAGGCTTTCGATACCATCGAGCGTGAAGACGTGGGTATCAAGTTGAAGATTCGCCCGCAGATCAACGAAGGCAATGCGGTACGCCTGGAAATTGCCCAGGAAGTGTCGCAGATCGCACCAGGGGCCAGTGCGGCGGCCGACATCATTACCAACAAGCGCAGCCTGACCACGCATGTGATGGTTGATGACAACCAACTGATTGTACTGGGCGGCCTGATTGATGATCAGTTGGTAGAAACCGCAGACAAGGTGCCGGTGCTGGGTGATGTGCCCTGGCTGGGGCGTTTGTTCCGCTACGACACCTCCAATGTGCAAAAGCGCAACCTGATGGTGTTTTTGCGTCCGGTCATAGTGCGCGACACTGCCGTTGCCGAGAGCCTGACGCACAGCAAGTACAGCTATATACGTGACCAGCAACTGGCTGAACGTAACCGTCGGGGACGCGTGCTGTCGGACGAAAACATCCCGGTGCTGCCGGACTGGAACTACCTGTTGACCTTGCCTGCCCCTTTCGAGAACGCCATGCAGGGCGCGGCCAAACCGTCGCCCATCTCCGCACCGCCCGCAGCGCTTTAGGAGCTGGTCATGAGTGAGATCGAATTCAGTCCCCAGGCAGCTCCGGCCAGCGCGCCAGCCGAAACCGGCTACCGCTTTGCCAGGCGCTTTGGCGTGCTGCCGGGCGCGCTGCGGGAGGATGGACAGCTGGAAGTCTTCGTACGTGCCGATTGCGATCCGCAGGGTTTGCTGGAGTTGCGCCGACACAGCAGCCATCGGCTGAGCCCCACGCTGCTGGATGACGATACCTTTGCCGCGCGCCTGCGTGACAAGTACGAACGTTCGGCCAACGACGCCATGCAGTTCGTCGAGGGTCTGGGTGAAGATGCGGACTTGATGTCGGTGGCGCAGTCGCTGGCCGAGCCAGAAGATTTGCTGGAGTCGCAGGACGAAGCGCCGATCATCCGCCTGATCAACGCGCTCCTGTCAGAGGCGGTGAAGGAAAACGCCTCGGATATTCATATCGAACCCTTCGAGAACCGGCTGTCCATTCGGCTGCGGGTGGACGGCGTACTGCGCGAAGTACTGGAGCCGCCGCGCGCGCTGGCGCCGGTGATTGTTTCGCGTATCAAGGTCATGGCGAAGCTAGACATCGCCGAAAAGCGCCTGCCGCAGGACGGCCGGATTGGCCTGCGCCTGGTCGGCCGCGCGGTGGACGTGCGGGTATCCACCCTGCCGTCCGGGCATGGTGAACGAGTGGTGCTGCGTCTGCTCGACAAGCAGGCCGGACGCCTGGAGCTGCGCCAACTGGGCATGTGTGCTGAACATTATGATGCCATGGAGCGCGTGATCAGCCGACCGCACGGCATCGTGCTGGTAACCGGCCCAACCGGTTCGGGCAAGACCACCACGCTGTATTCCGCGCTGATGCGCTTGAACGACCGCACGCGCAACATTCTCACGGTGGAAGATCCGATCGAGTATTACCTCGACGGTATCGGCCAGACCCAGATCAACAACAAGGTCGACATGACCTTCGCTCGTGGGCTGCGCGCCATTCTGCGCCAGGATCCGGACGTGGTCATGGTGGGCGAGATACGTGACGTGGACACGGTGCAGATTGCCATTCAGGCCAGTCTGACCGGTCACCTGGTGTTCTCCACCCTGCACACCAACACCGCAGTGGGCGCCATTACCCGTTTGCGTGACATGGGCATCGAACCCTTTCTGTTGTCGTCCACGCTCAACGGTGTGCTGGCGCAACGACTGGTGCGCACCCTTTGCCCCGATTGCCGTGCGCCGCACGCAGCGAGCGCCAGCGAATGTCGACTGATGGGCATGGACCCGGAGCAACCTCCCACACTCTATCGCGCCGTGGGCTGCGACGCCTGCAATGGCGGCGGATATCGCGGGCGTACCGGTATTTACGAACTGATCGAAATTGACGACACGCTGCGCGGCCTGATTCACGATGGCGCCAGCGAGCAGGCCATGGTCAAGCATGCGCGCCTCGGCCAGATGGGGATTCGCCAGGACGGCCTGCGCCGGGTTCTGGCGGGCGATACGACGCTGGAAGAAGTCCTGCGCGTAACCCGGGAGGACTGAGCATGCCAGCGTTCGAATATGTTGCTCTGGATAACACCGGACGCACCCGCAAGGGCGTGGAGGAGGGTGATTCCCCGCGGCAGGTTCGCGGACGTTTGCGCGACCAGGGGCTCACGCCCATGTCGGTCAATCAGGTAGCCGAGAGCAGCTCGCGACTACGCATGCCCAGCATGCAAAAGCGCATCAAGCCGCTGGAGCTGTCGCTGGCCACTCGGCAGATGGCCACTCTGGCCAGAGCCGGTCTACCCATTGAAGAAGTGTTGGGCACGGTGGCGCGGCAGAGCGAATCCCCGCGAGTCAAGTCGGCCTTGTCTGCGGTGCGCACCCGGGTGATGGAAGGGTTGCCGCTGGCGCACGCACTGAGCGAATTTCCTTCGGTATTTCCAGCCATTTATCGCACCACCATCGCGGCCGGCGAGCAGGCGGGGCGGCTGGATGTGGTGCTGGAGCGACTTGCCGACAATGTGGAGGCGCAGAATGCGATGCGCCAGAAAATCCAGCTGGCGATGTTCTACCCGGCCATCCTTACCTGCGTTGCGCTGTTGGTGACCGTGGCGCTGCTGACCTACGTGGTGCCCGAAGTAGTGCAGGTGTTCGATGGCATGAACAAGGAACTGCCATTGCTGACCCGCTCGCTGATCGCGGTCAGCGATACCCTGCGCGAATGGGGTCTGCTGATGCTGGCTGTGCTGGTAGCGCTGGGGTTTGGCGCCAAGGCGCTGTTGAAAAAAGACCGGTATCGCCGCCGTTGGCATGAATTGCTGCTCAAGCTGCCCCTGCTGGGCCGATTGAATCGCGGCCTGAATACCGCGCGCTTTGCCCGCACCCTGAACATTCTGGCCGGCAGCGGCGTACCCTTGCTCGATGCGCTGAACATGAGCGCCAGTGTGATCAGTAATCTGCCCATGCGAGAGGCGGTTACCGAGGCGGCGCAGCGCGTGCGTGAAGGCGCGGGCGTGGGCTACTCACTGGAACGTAGTGGCTATTTTCCGGCAATGACGCTCAGTCTGATCAAGAGTGGCGAGAGCAGCGGCACCCTGGATCAGATGCTCGAACGCGCTGCTGAGACGCAGGAGCGAGAACTTGAAGCGCGCATTGCCATGGTCATGGGGGTTTTCGAGCCCCTGCTGATCCTGGCCATGGGTGGTGTAGTACTGCTTATCGTGCTGGCAATTCTGTTGCCGATCTTTGAACTCAACCAATTGGTGAACTGATGATGTGTACAACAACCAAGACTGCGCGCGCGGCCCAGCGCGGCTTTACCCTGATTGAGATCATGGTAGTAGTGGTGATCCTCGGTATTCTGGCCGCTGTGGTGGTGCCGCGGGTGATGGATCGCCCTGACCAGGCCCGTACCACCAAGGCGCAAAGTGACATTCGAGCCTTGGAAAGTGCGCTCAACCTGTATCGTCTCGACAACTTCAACTACCCCACCACCGAGCAGGGGCTGAATGCCCTGGTGCGCATGCCGACCGGCCAGAATGCGCCGCGCAACTGGCGTACCGGCGGCTATCTGGATCGTCTGCAGAAAGACCCTTGGGGCAATGATTACCAATACCAGACTCCGGGCCGTGACGGGCGCATGTTCGATCTTTACAGCCTGGGTGCCGACGGCAGCCCCGGTGGTACCGATGCCAACATGGATATCGGCAACTGGGATCTGGATCAGACGAACGAACGCTGATGAAGCTGGCGCGGCGCACAGCCAGCCTAGCGCAGGCCGGCTTTACCCTGATTGAGCTGCTGGTAGTCATGGTGTTGATCGGTGTGATCGCCGGGCTGGCCACGCTGGCCATCGGTGATGGCGCCGATCGCGAGTTGCGGCAGGAAGCGCAGCGTCTGGCCGGGGTGCTGCAACTGGCCCATGACGAGCTGCTGATCACCGGCGGCGCCGACCGCGCTCTAGGGTTACGCCGTGACGGCTACAGCATGCTCGATCTGGTGCTGCTGGATGACGCCACCCGCGAGTGGCAGGCGCTGCTGGACCCGCAACTGGGGCCGCATTATTTCAATGAAGGTGTGGTCGAGCTGGAGTACGAGGCTGAAGGCGCACGCCAGGGACTGCCGCAGAATGAAAGCTGGAAGCCGCACGTGCGCTTGAGCAATACCGGTGAAATGACGCCCGGCCTGATCATCCTGCGCGTGCCCGGCAAGGAGCTGGTGCAGTATTTAAGCGTCAGCCTCGAAGGCACCGTCGAGGTCAGCAATGAACGCCCGTAAATCAGCTGGCTTTACCTTGTTGGAAGTCATGGTGGCGCTCACCATATTGGCGGTGGCTCTGGCGGCACTGGTGAAGTCGGGAAGCGACCATGCGCGCAATACGATTTATCTGCAGGAGCGCACCATGGCGCACTGGGCAGGTGAGAACCTGCTTGCCGAATATCAATCGGGTATGCGACCCGCATCAGTAGGTGACCTCAGTGGCGAAACGGAAATGGGGCCATACCGCTTCGGGTACAAGGCGCAAGTGAGCGATTACACCGCGACCTCGCCGTTTCCGCTGCCGGCAGTGCGCCGCATCGATATTCGCCTGTGGCTGCTGCCGGGCGATGAAACAGGGCAGCGCGCGGTCGTCAGTGGATTTGTATTGCCATGAGTAGCACCCAGCGCGGCTTCACCCTGCTGGAACTGCTGATTGCCATGGCGGTATTCGCCATCATGAGCGTGGTCGCCTATTCGGGTCTGCGCGCCGTTCTGGACGCTGATCACATAACCCGCGCCAGCTCCGGTCAGTTGGCGGATTTGCAGGTGAGCTTGAGCGTATTGGAGCGTGATCTGGCGCAAATGGTGGATATTCAAGTTCGCGATGAGTTCGGTGACCGCCTTCCGCCGTTGCGTCTGTTGGCCAGCAACGAGCAGCCACTGTTGGAGATAGTCCGCGCTGGAGCAGGCGGCGATCAGCGCTTGCGCCGCACTGCCTGGCGCATTACCGAGACCGGGTTGGAACGTGAGCTGTGGCCCGGCGTGGATATAACCGACCCTGAGCAGCTGCGTGTTCAGCCCTTTGCCGATCTGGTTGAGGAGGATGAGCGGCTAGGCGTCGAGACCGGATTTGCCTTTGTGGTGCGCGGCCCCAGTGGTTTGGAGCGGGCCACCAGTTGGCCTCCTGAGGGGCTGGATCCGAGCAGCAGCCAACTGCCGCTGGCGGTAGAGGTGACACTGGATGTGCCACGCCTGGGGTTGATCCGTCGCCTGATAGCAGTGGGGGTGCAATGAAACCTCGTGTGCAGCAGCGCGGCGTTGCCTTGATCACCGCGCTTTTGGTGGTCGCCCTGGCAGTGACGGCAGCGGTGGGCATGGTATTGCGCGGGCAGGCCGATATTCGTCGCAGCAGCGCGGTGTTCGAACGCGACCTCTCACGCCATATCGCTCTGGGTGCGGAGAAAATGGTGTTGCAGGTGCTGGAGCAGGCTGACGGCCCGGATGATCTGATCTGGGAGACCTGTCTTTCGCCCGTGCTGCCCTTTGAGGTTGATCAGGTCAAGCTGCAGGCGACACTCGACAATATGCGCTGTCGTTACAATTTGAACGCTCTGGCCGGGGGCGACGAGCAGGAGCAGGCCGACTTTGCCCGCCTGGTCGATCGCGTCGCGCAGGATTCCGGCGTGACCATGCCCTCCGGGGCGCAACTGGCTGTGGCGGTGACTGACTGGATGGATCCGGAAACCGACGATCCGCTGTATCGCTTGCAGGATCCGCCGCGCCTGTCCGCCAACCGCACCATGCTGGTGGCTTCCGAGCTTAACTCGGTGGCGGGCATGACCGGCGAAGCCTGGCAGGCACTGGCACCTTATGTGACCGCATATCCCGCCGAGGACAGCCCTATCGACCTGGAGCGTAGCCCGGAGCTGATGCAAGAGGTCTTTGCCGAGCGCAGCGCCGGGGAGGGCGCTTCGTGGTTCATGCGTCTGCAGATAGTCGCCGAATTTGGCGAGCGACGCTTTTTTCAATGCACCTTGCTGGATGCGCCCAACGGCAAAGTGGTCCTGCGAGAACAAACGGCCTGTGAGCCCTGATAACAAGTGGATCAGACGATATGTTGATAGTGCTTTTACCTGAACAACCACTGCTGGCGGGGGCAACTGATCCAGCCCTGCACTGGTGGCGATTCGAGCGCGAGGGGCGCTGTCTGGAAAGCGGCGAGGACAGCCTGAATCAGCTGCGTCAGCGTTTTTCCGGCGAACGCGTACGCGCATTGGCGCCAGCGTCGGTGGTCAATCTGTTTCGCGTGCGGCTACCGGCGCAGCGCGCTGCTGCTGCGCGCGCCGCCCTGCCTTACGCGCTGGAAGACCTGGTCAGCCAGGAGCTGGACGAGCTGCATATTGTCATGGGACCACGCCGCGCGGAAGGTCGGGTGAGTGCGGCAGTGGTATCGCACACGCCCATGCAGAGCTGGTTGGAGGCGTTCCGGCAGGCGGGCATGCGTCTCGAAGCCCTGCTGCCCCAAGCCGCCCTGCACGTGGAAGAGAGTCCCGATCAGGCGCTGCTGGTGATGCCTTCGCCCTGGCCCGAGCAGCAGGATCAGGTATTGGTCTTGTCGGCTATCGAAGAACCGGTATTGCTTGATCGCAGTCTGGCCAGCATCTGGATAACGCGCCGGCTGCTGGCGTTGGAGCCCGCCGAGCAGAAGTTGAGCCTGGCGGGTCTGTCGCTGGAGGAACTGGGATTAACTCTGCCGGACACGGTCGAGATACAGGCGCAACCGGTGCGGGATCAGCTCGAACCTGCGCTGCAGCGAGCATTGCGCAATGCGCCGCCATTCAATCTGCTATGCGGCCCGTATGCGGTCAGCATGGCAGCGCCACCGTGGCGCAAGATGCGGCCGGCGCTGATCGCAGCCGGCGTTGCCTTGGCCCTGGGCCTGGCATGGTTGACGGGAGAGCACCTGATCCTTGCGCAGGAACGTGACAGCCTGCGCACGGAGATTGACCGCCTGTTCGATCGGGGCATGCCCAACGCGCGCCGTGAGAACCCGGCGCAGCAATTTCGTCAGACTATCCAGGGCGGCGCCCAGGTAGATCCGGACAGCGGCTTGGGGCCGCTGCTGCATGCCTTCTTTAGCGTACTCAAGGAGCACCAGAACGCGCAGGTCAGTCAGGTGCGTGGCAACCTAGACAGCATCGAGGTAGAGCTCAAGGTGGCTTCCTTCTCCGAGCTGGAGGCGATCCGCGCCGGTCTGGCGGCTCAGCCAGGCCTTACCGAGAATCTGGAAGGGGCGGACTCCGAGAATGAAGGGGTTACGGCACGTATCAAGGTACAAAGGAGTGGTTCATGAAGAGCTGGTGGGCCGGATTGGCGCCGCGCGAACGGGTGATTCTGCTGGGGGGCTCGGCATTTCTGCTGGTGCTGGCCGTGTGGGTGGGTATCTGGGAGCCCTTGATTGCCGGACGGGCGGAACTCAGGCAAGAGGTTCGCACCCTTTCCGCCGAGCGTCTGTGGATGGAGCAGGTCGTAGACGACGTGCGTCGGCGCGCACGGGTACAACAGGGAAGCAGTACTGGCGCTGGCGGCTCGGTTCTGACTCTGGTTGAAGTTTCGGCCAACGCCGCCGGATTGAAATCCGCGCTGTCGCGGGTGCAACCAGAGGGCGAGGGTGCACGTCTGAGCTTTGATCAGGTGGGCATGGATGCCTTGCTGGTTTGGCTGGCGGATCTTGAACAGCGGCAGGGGTTGCGGGTTGCCCAATTGGCGCTGGATGTATCCGAGACCAGCGGTATGGTATCGGCTCGGCTGCTGGTGGAGCGTCCCTGATGCAACGTCTGATGAAACTGAAAACGCTGCTGTTACTCGCGCTCTTGGTGTATCTGGCCACCCTGATGAGCAATCTGCCGGCCAGCCTGGTATGGCGTCAGGTTGCGCCCAGCCTGCCGGCCAAGGTCGAGCTGCAGGGTATCAGCGGCAGCCTGTGGCAGGGGCAGGTAGCCAATATGCAGGTCGAGGGGATAGATCAGGGTGGTTTACGCTGGGACTGGCGACCGGCCGCGTTGTTCAGTGGCGAGCTGGCGCTGGATCTGGAGTGGCGGCCACGCAACAGCCAGGTCTACGCCACCTTGCGTCTGGGGCCGGGTAGTGTGCTGCTGGAGAAGGTAAATGGCCGTCTCGATGCGCGCAGTATGGCCATGGTGAACAAGGCGCCTTTCATCCTTACTGGTGACTGGCTGCTGGATGTACCTCGGCTCAAACTGGAGGATTTCGAACGGGTGGTGGAGGCCGAGGGTCGTATCGCCTGGCAGGATGCTGGCGGTGGCTTGCCACAACCGCTGGCCCTTGGACATCTGGTTGCACAACTGAGCAGCGACAACGATTGGCTGGTGATGCAGCTATCGGATCAGCAAGGCCCGCTGGGCCTGAGCGGGACTGCCAAGTGGCGCCCGGCGCAGGCACTGCAACTGGACACCCGTCTGCAGGCGCGGCCGCAGGCCGAGGCGGGCTTGGCCGAAGGCCTGAAACTGCTTGGTCGACCGGATGCCCAGGGCTGGGTAACCTGGCGCGCCAGGCTGCAATGATGAGTTCAACACACAAACTTGATGGGGTAGGCGTAATGCGCGGTCTTTGCATTGTCGCGGTGGTGGTGGGACTGGCCGGTTGTACCAGTTCAGTGGTGAAACAGCAGGAACAGAGTTCGGCGGTAGCCGACGCGCGCGCGCGGCTGGGGTTGGGTCAGTGCGACATGAACCTGGCGCAGCAGGTGCATCAACTGAGTGATCCGGAGCTGGATCTCGAGGCGGCCTATCTCTGCCTGCAGCAGGGCAAGCTGCCGCCGCTCGAACTGGTGCTGGACGACTTCAACAAGCGACACCCGAATGCTCCCTATCAGGACTACGCCGCCTACCTGCAGGCGATGGTGCCCTTTGTACGCTTCGAACTGGCAGCCGGTGATGATCAGGAGCGATTGCGCGCTGGCCGTGATGCCCACGCGCAGCTTACCGGATTCATTCGGCATTACCCTGACTCGGCCTATCGCAGCGAGATTGTGCCGCGCCTGGAAAGCCTGCTGGAAGGGATGGCGCGCTCGGAATACAACCTGGCCATGCTGGATATCGAAACCGGTCAGCGTGAGCGGGGAGAGGCCCGCCTGCGGTATCTGGCGCAATCCTACCCGCGAAGCAAGGCAGCGGTGGAAGCTCAACAGTGGCTGGGGACGGCCAACTAGCCCTTCACCCAGCGTTCAGTTTTCTTTCGGTTTTTAACGCCTCGATAGCTCATCCCTAACGCTTCAGGTCAAGTCTTTTTGGCGCGGTATCAACTGCTTTTTTGCGCTTATTCAGGGCAGCGCTGCTTGACATTGTGCACAGTTAGCGGGCGCACTGTCATTGAACGGTAAGATAAGCCTGTAAGTGCTTGAAATTCGGTAATGAATTTTCAACCTATTGATTTTGTTGAAGAAAAATTTAGGTTAAAAAATGATCATTTTGAATCGGTCACCCAGAAATACTAGCTCGGCGGCGGGTTGAAACAAGCTATCCACAAAGTTGTCCACAGATATTGTGGATAGCTTACCGTAACCCGCGCCGCTGCTGGTGCGGGTCAGATTCCCTGGGGAATGTCCTCGCCACCCAGCGCATTGGTAAGCGCCGGAATCAGCTCGCTGAGCGTGCTCGTCATGATGCTGAAGCTGGCATCCAACTGGCTGGCCATGTCGTCGCCGGCGTTGTCATCGGCCTCATCACGCAGCAGATCTTCAAACTTCAGACGCTTGACGGTGAGCTTGTCGTCCAGGCTGAAGCTCAACTTTTCCTGCCACTGCAGCGCCAACTGGCTGACCTGCTTGCCGGCAGACAGATGCAGCTGGATTTCATCGCTGGCCAGGTCCTGGCGCTTGCAACGTACCACGCCGCCATCTTCGCTGGTGTCGCGCAGTTCGCATTCATCGCCGATTACCATCTGTTCAGGCGCGTTGCTTTCCTTGACCCACTGGGTCATGCAGGCGGCCGGCGCCATCTTCACGTTCAGCGGGCGCACTGGTAGCGTGCCGGTGCATTCGCGCAGCAGGCTCAGCAGGTCCTCAGCCCGCTTGTGGCTGGAGCTGTCTACTGCTATCCAGCCTTCGGCCGGACAGAGGCAGGCGTAGGTCGTCTGAGTGCGCGTAAAGGCGCGGGGCAGCAAGGACATGACAATCTCGTCTTTCAGGGTGTCGCGCTCTTTCTTGTAAACCTTGCGGGCGTCACGGTTCTCGATCTCTTCGACCTTTTCCGCCAGTGCTTCCTTGATCACGCTGCCGGGCAGAATGCGTTCTTCCTTGCGCATGGCAATCAACCAGTAACCATTGCTGGATTCCAGACGGTTCTCCGAGTGGCGGCCATAGGGCGTAGTCCAGCCCAGCGTGTGGGTTTCCTGGCTGGCGCAAGGCCGTGATGGCTTCTGTTCGAGCGCCTCGACCAATTCGGTTTCGTTGAAGGGAGTGGGTTGGCTGAAGCGGTAGAGAAGCAGATTACGAAACCACATGATGCTGTCCTTCTGTTGTTGCCTGGGGGCCGGTTGACCCGAGAAAACGAGCAATATTGCCTGAGCTCCTGCGCGACGACCAGTGTTTACGGGGGCGATGATTAAGATACTGAAATAGGCTGATTTTTTTTTGAAAAAGGTATTGCCATAAACAAAAAAGCTGCCTAGAATGCGCCCCACTTCGAGAGCAAACGGGTGATTAGCTCAGCTGGGAGAGCATCTGCCTTACAAGCAGAGGGTCGGCGGTTCGATCCCGTCATCACCCACCACTCGAGAAGAATAGCGCAGCGGTAGTTCAGTTGGTTAGAATACCGGCCTGTCACGCCGGGGGTCGCGGGTTCGAGTCCCGTCCGCTGCGCCATTTCCCCCTCAGCTTTACCTCCTGTTATTCCTGAATCGTGTGGCAGTTATCACTGCATGATTTCGTCTGTTTCTTTATCTTCGATCCAGTAGCCTGACCTCCCAAGCCCTGTTAAGCTGACCGCTTTTATTCCGCCCAGCTTGGGCCTGTCGATTGAGGTAAGCATGAAGCGTAATCTGCTGGCAGTCAGTGTTGCAGTCGGTGTTCTCGTATTGGCCGGTTGTGAAAAGGAACCAGAACTCACTACCCCTATCCAGCAAGCCTCCTATGGTATCGGTTTGAACATGGGGCAAAGCCTGTTGCAGGATGGTCTGGACGATATTGACGCGCAGGCGCTGGCGTTGGGTCTGGAAGATGCGCTGGCCAAGGCTGAGCACCGTGTAGGCGATGAGGAGCTGACTGCGGCCTTCACCACATTGCAGGAGCGCGCCCAGGAACGTGCCAAGAATCTGGCTGACGAAGCGCTGGATGCCAACAAGAAGTACCTGGAAGATAACGCAGCCAAAGAAGGCGTGACCACTACCGAGTCCGGCCTGCAGTATGAAGTGCTGGAAGCAGGCGACGCAGAGGGTCCGCAGCCTAGCGCCGATGACGTAGTGGTTGTGCACTACGAAGGTCGCCTGGTAGACGGCACCGTGTTCGACAGTTCGGTCGAGCGTGGCGAGCCGGCAGAGCTGCCGGTCAATGGCGTTATCCCCGGCTGGATGGAAGCGCTGCAGCTCATGCATGTGGGCGACAAATGGAAGGTGACCCTGCCGAGCGAGCTGGCCTACGGCGAGCGCAGCCCCAGCCCGGTCATCCCGCCAAATTCGATACTGGTATTCGAGATGGAGCTGATCTCGATCAATCCGACGCAGGAATAATTCGCCATCTGGTAACACTTTCAAATGCCCGAGGCAAGGCCTTCGGGCATTCAAGTGTTACCCTTATGCACAATTTGCGGTAACACTTTTGGTTTACTTCCCGGCTTTTTTCTGATCCTCCGGTATTTTTCTAAATTACTGAAAAGTATCGTTTTTTTCTTTGGTTAAAAACTATCCTGTTTGTCTGAAAGCGCTTTCTTACGGGCGTTTGAGACACTTTTCCGGTTTTTTTGCACAGAGTTATCCACAGCTTCTGTGGGTAAGCGCCGCAGAGTCGCGGCCTGGCTGGATGGATCAATCAAAACCTTCGACGATTCGCAGAATACGGCCCTGTTCGATCATCTGATCTATGGTTCGGGCGAGCTGCTGGCTGGCGCTCTCGTCCGGCTGGGCAATAGCGCAGCGCAGCGCGAAGGTCTGCACCGGCCAAGGGCTGATATGGAAGTCTTGCTGGTTCTCGGGCAGCAGATACTGCACGGCACGGCGTAGATCGATTGCCGCATCAAGGCGCCCACGCTCCAGCATGCGCAAGCGGGTAGGCAGGTCGCGTACATCATGGCGCACCAGCAACTGCTGGCTGAAAGCCCGGGTCAGCTCTGGCGAATAGTGATAGCCAAGTGTGGTGCCGACGATAGCTTTGCCTAGCGCCTCCACCGAGCCTGGAGGCGGTTCGGATCGGCGCGTGATGAGTACGTCTTCGTCCTGGTACAGGCTCTGCGTCCAAAGCACCTGGTCGGGGCTGTGTAGCCATTCAGGCAGGGTGTTGCAGATCACCTGGACCCTGTTGTTGGCCAGCGATTCGTCAATGCGGTTATTCGGGGTGGCAACAAAGGTTATCTGTCGACCGGCGACCCTGGCGACTGCCTCGCCAATTTCTCGGGTAAGGCAATTGCTCAGTTCGTTGCCCTCAAGGCTCACATAAGGAGCAGGATCCGAGGGCGAGTATCCCCAGCGCAGAGGCTCGGCATAGGCGGCCAGCGGAAACAGCGCGAGAGCGGCCAAGGCAAGCCGAGAGCTGGAAAATCTCACATCGAACCCATCGTTAGTGAAGCAGGTTTCAGCTTAGCTCATTGTGCCGTTAAAACACCTGGCAATGCTGCTCCGCTTGCTCGCCTCCGGCGGCTGTGCTGGCGAGTTGCAGTGCGCTCGACAGGGCGATGCTGAAGCCCCGCACCTTCTTTGCCTCGTGTTTGGCCTTGGAGGCGTGTTCTGCCAGATACGCCGGGTTTAGCTCCTGGGTATGTTGCCCGCCCAGTTGTAATACGCCGATCGACAGGTTGAGCAGGTCGTGCTTGCGCCAGTGTCCTTCGCGGTCCGGCGCACTGAAGCCTTGCTCCTTGATGTGTTCCGGCCGGTACAGGCTGTGACATAGCTGTTGAAAACGCTGATCCAACTGGCTCAGGCGTTGCCGCCAATCGCTGCTGCGCATGACCAGCATGAAGTCGTCGCCGCCGATGTGGCCGACAAAGTCCTTCTGCGGATCGCAGAGTTCGCGCAGCAGCTGCGCGAGCGCCAGCAGTACCTCATCCCCCTTGCCGTACCCGTAGAGGTCATTGAAGGGTTTGAAGTTGTCCAGATCTACATAACAGAGCTGGGCATCCAGACCTTGCTCCAGCAGCCTTTCCAGGCACTGCTGGATGGGAATATTGCCCGGCAGCAGGGTGAGCGGGTTGGCGTGTCTGGCCTGCTGCAGTTTCAGCTCGGTGATCTGCCGCAATACATCAATGCCGCGGCCCAGTCCCTTGTATATTCCCTGATCGATGATGATGAAGTCATCCTCCAGACGCTGTCTTGCGCGACTGGTGAGCAGACGGCTGACCCGCTGCAGGCTCTGGCGGATGTCTACCAGCAGGCAGTCCTCATCCATCAATTTGCGTATCGGCTTGCGGCTGTAGATTTCCTGGGCAAAGGGCTTGAGCATGGTCTGGCTCAGGGCATGCCGCTGAACGGCGCCAATCGGGCGCTGATAGTCGTCAAGAATCGCCAGGGTATTGAGCGTAGGCTGCTGCTGGAAGCGCTCAAGAACGCTCTGAACGCTGGTGCTTTCATGCAACCCGGCAATCGGCAGCAACAGGCTGTGGATGGGGGCATCATCATTGCCGTCGACGCTGCGCTGATTCAGGCGGGCAGCCAGTTTTTCAGTGTCTACCGTGGGCAGGCTTGCGGGGCGACCCAGCCAGTAGCCCTGTACCCAGTCGATGCCGATCTCTTCCAGCACCGCGAGTTCTTCTGGCTGCTCTATGCCTTCGGCAATCACCTGCGCGCGTGAAGCCTTGGCCATTTGCAATATGGAGCTGACAAACTCGCGTTTAACCGAGTCCTGATGGATGCCATCAATAAAGTGGCGATCAATCTTGACGTATTCGGGATGCAATTCGGACCAGAGTCGCAAACTCGAGTAACCGGCTCCCAGATCATCCAGCGCGATGGAAAAGCCCATGTCGCGGTAATGATGCAGTGCGGTTTGCAGCAGGGAAATATCATCTATGGGCGCCTGCTCGGTGAGTTCGATGATCACCCGGTCCGGCGTCAGGCCGCTGGCATCCAGCATGGCCAAAGTGCCGCCGGAATAATGTTGTTGTTCCAGCAAGCTTTCCGGCGAAATGTTGAGAAACAGCTTGCCGGGTAATTTGAGTGCACAGAAGCGGCTGATCGCGCGGCTGCGGCAGAGCATCTCGAGCTCGGTCAGCATGCCATGCTGACGAGCGACGGCAAAGAGCGTAAGCGGGGAGTGCAGCGGGCTGTCGGAGGGGCCTCGGCTCAAGGCTTCGTAGCCGATTACCCGTTGCTCCAGGCTGGACACTATGGGTTGGAAGAGTACGGAAACCGCGCCGCGGTTGAGGATATTAAGCAGCGCTTGGCGTTGTTCGGAAACGGTCATGGGGAGCCCCAGGCGATTGTCTTGTTGCCATACCTGGCGGCCCGGGGGTGCTGGCTAAGCACACTGACGGGCAGTTGTCCTGACCGAGGCAGTGTGCCACCAGCAGATGACACAAAAGTGACAGTCTTGCGCGTTAGTCGGCCTTGGCGACCTGGTGTTCAAGCTGCAGCAGATCAATCAGGATCTGCCCGGTCTCGATCAGGAAGGCGTCTGGCTCTTCATCATCGCTGTTGTGCAGAGCCACTTCGTCTGCCGGATCTTCCTTCTCCAGGGTTTTCAGCGGCTCTTCGCCCTTGGCTGTACGGCGGGCGTTTTCCATCACCAGCAGACGAGACTCGTAGTCGTTCTGTTGCTGTTTGCGCTTGTCTTCATTCAGCGGCAGGGTGGTACGAGCCTTGATTTCATCATCCAGGCCCAGGCGTGCCAGGGTGTAGATGAAATCGGGATCCTTGGCGGCGCGCACTTCATGATCCTTCTGCAGTTGTTGCAGGAAGGGCTTGAGCTGCTGGCTGCTGCTGTAGCGTGCCGGTGGGATGGTGTCCCAAGGCATGGCGTGGGGCAGGGCGCTTTCGCCAATTTCCTTGCTGTCGAGCAGCGAGGGATAGCCGATGTCGGGCACTACGCCGCGGTGCTGGGTGCTCTGTCCCGAGACGCGATAGAACTTCGCCAGAGTGAGCTTCAGTTCGCCGTGATTGAGCGGCTGAATAGATTGGACCGTGCCCTTGCCGAAGGTGGGCTCGCCGATCACGAGTGCGCGACCGTAATCCTGCATGGCACCGGCAAAGATCTCCGAGGCCGAAGCCGATAGGCGATTGACCAGCACTGCCAATGGTCCCTTGTAGCTGACGCCAGTCTCGGGGTCATCCAGCACCTGTACGTCGCCTTCGGTGTTGCGTACCAGAACCGTGGGTCCCTGTTCGATGAACAGGCCGGTCAATTCGGTCGCTTCCTGCAGCGAGCCGCCACCGTTGTCGCGCAGATCCAATACCACACCGTCGACCTTCTCTTCCTGCAGCTCATCCAGCAAGCGCCGTACGTCGCGGGTCGTGCTGCGGTAATTCGGGTCACCCTGACGGTAGGCTTTGAAGTCAATATAGAAGCCGGGCAGGTCGATGACGCCAATACGGTAATCGTGGCCCTGATTGTTCAGTTCGATGATGCGCGATTTGGCAGCCTGATCTTCCAGCTTGATGGCCTCACGGGTCAGGTTGACTACCTTGCTGCTCATGTCGCCCGGCGGGTTGCTGGCGGGTATGACTTCCAGGCGCACATTGGAGCCCTTGGGTCCACGAATCAGCTTGACCACTTCATCCAGGCGCCAGCCGATAACGTCGGTCATTTCCTCATCTGCCTGGGCTACCCCAACGATGCGGTCGGCCGCAGCCAGCTGCTGGCTCCGCTGGGCGGGGCCGGCGGGCACCAGGCGCATGATCTTGGTGTATTCGTTATCGCTCTGCAGCACCGCGCCGATACCTTCGAGCGACAGGCTCATGTTGATATCGAAGTTCTCTGCGTTCTCCGGCGACAGGTATTGGGTATGCGGGTCGTAGACCTGGGCCAGGGCGTTGATGTAGTTCTGGAAGATATCTTCCGAGCGGGTCTGGCTGATGCGAATCTGCTGACCCTTATAGCGTTTGACCAGTTGTGTCTGAATCTCTTCCACGCTCTTGCCGGATAGCTTCAGGCGTAGTACTTCATCTTTCAGCTGAGCGCGCCAGAGCTGCTGCAGCGCTTCTTCGTCCTTGGGCCAGGTGGCATCTTCACGGTCGACCAGAATGCTCTGGTCAGTGGAGAAGTCGAGACTGGCAAGCTGGTTTTCCAGCAGGTCGAGCGAAAAGTCCAGGCGTTGCTGGAGCCGCTCCAACTGACGTTTGTGCATGTTGAAGCCGACGCTCAGATCACCACTGAGCAGCAGGTCATCCATGCGCAGGCGATTTTCTGCAAAGCTGTCTATGTCCTGTTGGCTGAACAGGCTGCGCTGCGCATCCAGGTGTTTCAGGTAGGTGTCATAAACCTGCGCTGACAGGGCATCGTCCAGGCGGGTGCGATTGTAGTGATGGCGGCGCAGCAACTCTACCGTATTCAAGCTGGCGACCACTTGGTCGCGGGTTGGTTGCAACTGCTCAAGATCGAGCGTCGCGGCCTTCTCTGCGGCGAAACTGGTGGCGCTGATCGACAGCAGAGCTATCAGGCATGACTGGCGCAGGGTGTTGGAACCTTTCATCTGGGGTATCGTATCCGGAGAGAGTATGCTTTATAGAGGTTGCGCGGGGCACTGAGTTCCCGCCTGTATTCACCTATTGAATGAACTATGGAGGCAGTGTGAGAGGATTGCAAGCCGAGGGCGGAGCACTGGTTTGGCAGCAGCAGGTAGCGCAAAAGCTGGAGCCGGGTCAGGTTCGTGTCAAGGTCATGGCCGCGGGTCTGAATCGCGCCGACCTGTTGCAGAAGGCCGGTATGTATCCACCACCCGCAGGTGTCACCAGCGTGCTGGGGCTGGAGTGTGCCGGTGAGGTTGTAGAAGTGGCCGAAGGTACCCGCTGGCATGTGGGCGATCGCGTATGCGCATTGCTGGCCGGTGGTGGTATGGCAGATGAGGTGGTAGTCGACGAGCGGCACCTGCTTTCGGTGCCGGCCAACCTTGGCTGGGCAGAAGCCGCCGCGATACCGGAGGTATTCAGCACTGCCTGGCTTAACATTTTCGAGTTGGGCAACGCCCGTTCGGGTGAAAAAGTCTTGATTCACGCTGGCGCGAGCGGCGTGGGTACTGCCGCCATCCAGCTGTGCAAGGCCCAGGGCAACCCGTGTTGGGTGACTGTGGGAAGCCAGGACAAGCTGGACGCCTGCATCGAGCTGGGCGCTGAGGGCGGAGCACTGCGTCAGGGCGGTATCGCAGCCCTGCAGAGCGAAGGTCCGTTCGATGTGGTACTGGACCCGGTAGGTGCAAACTACGCGGCTGATCATCTTGACCTGCTGGCGCTGGATGGTCGCTGGGTGCTTATTGGTCTGATGGGTGGGCGTGAAGCCAAGCTGGATCTGGGCAAGGTATTGGCCAAGCGCTTGCGGCTGATTGGCTCTACCTTGCGCACCCGTGATGCGCAGTTCAAGGCCACGCTGCTGGCAGATATGGAGCAGCGCCTGATGCCGTTGTTCGCCAAGGGTGAACTGCGCCCGCTGGTGGCCAAGACCTTCAGCTTCGAGGATGCCACTGCGGCCTTTGATGAGTTGGCCAGCGACCAGGTGATTGGCAAGGTGATACTGCTGCGCGATATCTGAGCCTGGTTGAACGAAAAACCCCGTCGAGTTGCAAGCCCGGCGGGGTTTTTTATTGCGGCTAGATAAGCTGCGGGCTATTGAAGAAGTGACGCAGCACGGTAGTCAGATAGCCTGGGTCGCGGCTGCCGGCGAGCTCGCGGATCGAGTGCATGGCAAAGGTGGGAGCGCCAACGTCCACGGTGCGCACCCCCAGGCGGCTAGCCGTGATAGGGCCTATGGTGCTGCCGCAGCCCATATCACTGCGCACCACAAAGCTCTGCACTGGCACCTGCGCCGCCTGGCACAGTGCACGGAAGAAGGCGGCGGTTTCGCTACTGGTGGCATAGCGCTGATTGCTGTTGATCTTGATCACCGGCCCGGCGTTGAGCTTGGGGCCGTGATTCTCGTCATGCTTGGCGGCAAAGTTGGGATGTACGGCGTGAGCGTTGTCGGCGGACACCAGTAGCGAGCGCTGAATGACTTGCACGCGCTGAGTGGCGTCGGGTATCAGGCGGCAGAGCACGTCCTCCAGGAAAGGGCCGTCGGCACCACAGCAGGAGCTGGAGCCGATCTCTTCGTGATCGGTGCAGACCAGCAGGCAGGCCTGCTCGCTGCTGGCATTGAGCAGCGCGGTCAGACCGGCATGGCAGGACAGAAGATTGTCCAGGCGGGCCGCGCTGAAGAAGTCGTTGTCCAGGCCGATGGTGGCAGGTGGCTGGGTGTCGTAGAAGCTCAGCTCGTAATCGAGTATGGCAACTTCGCCGCAGTCGGCGTGCTCGCGCTCGAGCTGCTCGGCCAGCAGCCTGCGCAAGTCGCGCGCCGGGTCCAGGCTGTGCGCCAGTACCGGGGGCAGGTCGGTCTGGGCATTGATGGGCTGGCCGTCGTTGACGCCCCGGTTGAGGTGGATCGCCAGGCTGGGGATGACCGCAATCGGCCGCTTGAAGTCGATCAGGCGGCTGGAGATGCGCCCTGCGCTATCCCGAAAGCTGACCCGGCCAGCCAGCGACAGGTCGCGGTCAAACCAGGGCGAGAGCAGGGCGCCGCCGTAGACTTCCACGCCCAGTTGCCAAAGGCCCTGCTGGTTCAGCTCCGGCTGCGGCTTGACCCGCAGGCAGGGGCTGTCAGTGTGCGCGCCTACCAGGCGAATGCCACGTTGAAAGCTATCTGCATCGCCCAATTGAAAGGCAATCAGCGAGGAATCGTTGCGGGTGACGAGATATTTGCCCCCGCTTTCGAGTTGCCAGTCGGCGCGCTCATCCAGGGCGGTATAACCGGCCTCCAGCAGCCGTGCTCGCAAAGTGGCGGTGGCATGAAAGGGCGTGGGCGACTGAAGGATGAAATCAGCCAGATCCTGATTCAAGGCGGTGTTCGACATGCCGGACTCCTGGATGGCAATGTGATTCAAAACGGGCTGGGACACTCGAAGGCCATGCGCTCGCCACTTTCCGGGTGGGTGATGATCAGCCGCGCGGCGTGCAGGGCCAGGCGCGGGCACGCCTGCAAAGCCTGTTCATGGGCGTATAGCCGATCGCCCAGCAGCGGATGGCCAATGGCGAGCATGTGCACACGCAACTGGTGCGAGCGTCCGGTAATCGGTGTCAGCTCGACGCGGCAGTAATCCCCATGACGCTCGGTTATCTGCCAGAAAGTCTGCGCATGCTTGCCCAGCTCGTGGTCAACGATGTGTCTTGGCTTGTTGGGTGGATCATAGCGCAGCGGCAGGTCGATATGTCCGGAATCCGTTGCCGGCTGACCCCAGCACAGCGCGATGTAGGTTTTCTCGGTCTCGCGGTCGTGGAACTGGCGCGACAATTCGCGATGCGCATCCGGGTTGCGGGCAATCACCAGCAGGCCGGAGGTTTCCCAGTCAAGACGATGCACGATGCGCGCCTCGGGGTAGCCGTTGTCCTGCAGGCGGGTGATCAGACAATCCTTGTTATCGTCGGCGCGGCCCGGTACGGAGAGCAGCAGGGTCGGCTTGTTGACGATCAGAAAGGCGGGATCCTGGTGCAGGATGCCAATATCGGTCAGGGGCATGGGTGTTCCGCTGCGCCACCCGAGATGGGTGGCGCATTGTCTTCAGGGGCGTTCCGGCAGGGTGATGTTCAGCTCGAGGATGGAGCAGTCATCCTGATTGTCGAGTGCCACATGTACCTGATCACGGTCGATCTGCACGTACTTGCTGATCACGTCGATGATTTCCTGCTGCAGCTGCGGCAGGTAATCGGGCTGGTTACGCTGGCCACGCTCGTGGGCGACTATGATCTGCAGGCGCTCTTTGGCGATGGAAGCCGTCGCCGGTTTCTTGCGGTCGCGGAAGTAGTCGAAGATGCTCATTTAGCGACCTCCGAACAGGCGCTGCAGCAGCCCCTTCTTCTGCAGTTCCAGGAAACGGTGCGGCATGTCCTTGCCCAGCAGGCGCTCGACGGCATCAGCATAGGCCTGACCGGCGTCGCTCTTGTCGTCCATGATCACCGGAACGCCCTGGTTGGATGCCTTGAGCACTGCCTGAGATTCGGGGATTACGCCCAGCAGGGGGATCGACAGGATGTCTTCCACATCGCTGACCGACAGCATTTCGCCGTTCTCGACGCGCTCGGGGTTGTAGCGGGTCAGCAGCAGGTGTTCCTTGATCTTTTCACCGCTTTCGGCGCGCTTGGATTTGCTTGCCAGCAGGCCCAGCATGCGGTCGGAGTCACGCACAGAGGAGACTTCAGGGTTGGTCACCACCACAGCCTCATCGGCAAAATACATCGCCAGATGCGCGCCCTTCTCGATCCCGGCGGGGGAGTCGCAGACGATATAGTCAAAGGTTTCCTTCAGCTCGTTCAGCACGCGCTCGACGCCCTCAGGTGTCAGCGCGTCTTTGTCGCGGGTTTGCGAGGCGGGCAGGATGAACAGGTTTTCGGAGCGCTTGTCCTTGATCAGGGTCTGATTCAGGTTGGAGTCGCCATTGATCAGGTTCACGAAGTCATACACGACGCGCCGCTCGCAACCCATGATCAGGTCCAGGTTGCGCAGACCCACGTCGAAGTCGACGATGACGGTCTTGAAGCCGCGCAGTGCCAAACCGGTACCTATGGCAGCGCTGGTAGTGGTTTTGCCCACCCCGCCCTTGCCTGATGTGACGACGATGATCTTTGCCAAAATGACCTTCCTGTCGAATTTCTCTAATGGTGGAGTGCGGCGCTGAAAACGAAGCTCGCAACGCGAAAGATGTTGCCTTGGGGGAGCCCAGATGTTGGCCAGGAGCCACGCTTGGCGGGCGCCCCCGAATGGCTGAACAGTATCTGTTAAAGGGCGGTGATCTTCAAGCTGTCACCCGCCAAAGTGATATGTACTGCCTGTTTCCAGTGCTGCTCTTTGCGCAGATCTTCTGCGACCTTGTATTGCCCGGCGATAGACACCAACTCGGCTTCAAGGTTCTGGCAGAAGATGCGCGCCTCGGTATTGCCTTGTACGCCCGCCAGGGCGCGCCCGCGCAAGGGGCCGTAAACGTGAATATGCCCATCGGCCAGCAACTCGGCGCCCGCGCTCACCGGTGCCATAACCACCAGATCGCCGCCCCGGGCGTAAACCTGCTGCCCGGAGCGAACCGGTTCGGTGATCAGCCGACCACCCGCGCTGAGAGCTGCCTTTGCCGTCTCTGCAGCGGGCGCTGGAGCGGGCTGCGCGACCGGGGCCGGGGTTTCTATCAGCTTCTCGCGCTGCCGTCCGACCGGGATCAATACCATGCCGGCGCTTTGCGCCAGCGAGCGAAAGTCTTCGCCGCCGCGCAATGCTACCGGCTGCAGACCGTGCTCGCGGCAGGTCGCCAGCAGGGTTTTCAGCGCGGTGGCGTCGATCTTGTCGGTGAGTTTATCGAGCGCGATCACCACCGGGGTGTCGACGAAGAAGTTGGGCGCCTGCTCGACCTTTTCGGCCAACTGACGGGCAAAATGGTCGTGTGACAGGCGCGCCAGTTCAACTACCGTCATGGTCAGCATGCCGCCCTTGAGGTGGAATACCGGGTCGTTGTCGAGCAGGTCCAGAGTGGTGTCAGCAGTCATGTTCTTTCCGTTTCGCATTAATGGGCACACTTATATAGATTGACTACGCTGATCGCAAGCCGTGCGCAGCTTGGTTAGAATGTGCTTTTGCACAAATGGACACCCTAATGGATCACGCGGTTTTTTCCCGAGCGCTATTGCATCCCCGCTATTGGCTGTTGTGGCTGGGCCTGGGGCTGCTGTGGCTGGTGGTGCAGTTACCCTATGCGTGCCTGCTGGGACTGGGTCGGGTGCTTGGCAAACTGATGTACTGGTTCATGGCGGACCGCCGCGAAGTGGCCCGGGTCAATCTGGAACTGTGCTTTCCGCAGATGAGCAGGCAGCAGCGCGAGCAGTTGCTGCGCGAGAATTTTGCCTCCAATGGTATTGCCTTGTTCGAGATGGCCATGGCCTGGTGGTGGCCAAAACAGCGGCTGGCGCGCCTGGCGCATATAGAAGGTATCGAGCACCTGCGTAACGCGGCTGCCAGAGGGCAGGGCGTAGTGTTGATGTCGCTGCATTTCACCACCCTGGAAATAGGCGCCGCGCTGCTGGGGCAGGTGGTGACCATCGACGGCATGTACCGCGAGCACCGCAATGCAGCCTTTGACTATGTGCAACGACGCGGCCGTGAACGGCACAACCGCGATGCCAAGGCGGTCGAGCGCGAGGATGTGCGCAGCATGATGCGCTCACTGCGCAGCGGCAGGGCCATCTGGTACGCGCCGGACCAGGATTATGGCCGCAAGGCGAGCGTCTTCGTGCCGCTGTTCGGTGTCGAGGCCGCCACAGTGACCGCCACTAGCACCTTTGCCCGGCTGGGCAAGGCGCAGGTGGTGCCTTTCACCCAGCGCCGTTTGCCCAATGCGCAGGGTTATCAGTTGATCATTCATCCGCCACTGCAGGACTTTCCGGGCGGTGATGATGTGGCCGATGCGCTGCGCATAAACCAGTGGGTAGAGCAGGCGGTAGCCACTCAGCCAGAGCAGTACATGTGGGTACACCGCCGCTTCAAGACCCGCCCCGAAGGCGTGGCCCGGCCTTATGCCAAACGCAATCGGCGTCGGCGCCGGCGCAGCCGCCGCTGATGTATATGCAAAGACCCAGCGACTGCACCGGACTGATCCTCTCCGGGGGTGGCGCCAGGGCGGCTTACCAGGTGGGTGTGCTCTCGGTGATCGCCGAGTTGTTGCCGGCGGGCGCTGCCAGCCCCTTCCCGGTAATTTGTGGTACGTCAGCCGGCGCCATCAATGCCGTGGCGCTGGCCAGTAACGCTCGGCATTTTGCCGGTGGGGTGCAGCGCTTGCAGGCTGTGTGGTCGCAGTTTCGCTGCGAGCAGGTCTACCGCAGCGACTGGCCAGGCGTCACTGCGCAGGCCTGGCGTTGGGCGCGGGCCAATTTGCTGGGCGTGCCGAGCAAACAGCCCACGGCGCTGCTGGACAACGCCCCGCTGCGCGCGCTGCTGGAGCACACGCTCAAGTTCGGCCAGATCGACGACAGCTTGCAAAGTGGGCTGTTGCGCGCGATCTCGGTCAGTGCCTTCGGCTATCAGTCTGCCGAGTCGGTCAATTTCTATCAGGGGCATGAACGTATTTCACCGTGGGCCAGGCATCGCCGTGTGGGCGTGCAGACGCGCCTGGGCCTGGAGCATCTCATGGCTTCCGCCGCCATACCCCTGGTGTTCCCGCCCGTGCAGCTCAACCGCGAATGGTTTGGTGACGGCGCCGTACGGCAACAGGCGCCGATCAGTCCGGCACTGCACCTGGGCGCCAACCGGATACTGGTGATCGGGGTATCGGACAATCTATCGAACCAGCCTGCCGGCGGTCGGCGCGGGCCGCGCCTGCGGGCAGCGCTGCCGCCCACCCTGGCACAAATTGGTGGCCATCTGTTGAGCAGCACTTTTGTGGATAATCTGGAAGCCGATGTGGAGTTGCTGGAGCGGATGAACCGCCTGGCCGGCTACCTGCCCACCGGGTCGCGGCACAATGGCAGGGGTGTGCGTCAGGTGGAAGTACAGATCATTTCGCCAAGCGAACCCTTGAACCTGATTGCTGCCCGGCACCGCAAGGCGTTGCCGCGCAGCCTGCGCGCGTTTCTGCGCGGTAGCGGCGCGACGCGCGCCTCGGGCGGCAGTGTACTCAGCTATCTGCTGTTCGAGGCGGAGTACTGTCAGGAGTTGATCGAGCTGGGACGTCGCGATGCTCTGGCCAAGAGCGAAGCCTTGCAGCGTTTTCTCGGGCTGCTGTGTCCGCTGCAGGAACCGAATGAAACCGAGGATCATGCCGGCGGAGTCTGATCGACCGCCGCCGGCCTTGCGCCTTATCCCACCACCAGAATCCGGATGGCGTCCAACCGTAGCTTGGCCTGCTGCAGCACGTGGTTGCCCTGTTCGTACTGGCGCTCCAGTGCACTGATTTCGTCCTCGCGTACCAGCGGATTGACCGCCTGCAAGGCTTGCAGGCGCTGTATCTCTTCTTCCAGCTCGCGGCTGAAGCGTGCCCTGGCGTCGCTCACCAGTTGCTGGTGCTGGCCTTCGGCCGCCGCTTCGGCGTGCTTGAGCAGCGCTTCGACCGGCTCGCGCTGGGTCTTGGCCACTTTGGTAGCCAGTTGCCGGGGCAGTGATTCGACCTGCCCATCCAGGGTATCGAAGCTTACCTTGGCGGCCAGGTCGTTGCCGTTGGCATCCAGCAGGCAACGAATCGGGGTTGGCGGCAGATAGCGCTGCAACTGCAGCGTGCGCGGAGCTATTGCCTCGCATACGTAGATGCATTCCAGCAGCATGGTGCCAGGTTTGAGTGCCTTGTTCTTGAGCAAACCAACCGAGCTGTTGCCCATGCTGCCGGAGAGCACCAGATCCATGCCACCCTGCAGCATGGGGTGTTCCCAGGTAAGGAACTGCATGTCTTCGCGTGACAGCGCAGTCTCGCGGTCGTAGGTGATAGTAACGCCTTCATCGTCGCCGAGCGGGAAGCCGGCATCCAGCATGCGTTCGCCGGGACGCAATACCAGAGCGTTGTCGGAGTGGTCGTCGCTGTCGATGCCGAATACGTCGAACAAGCGTTCCATATAGATGGGCAACTGGAAGTCGTTGTCCTGCTGTTCGATGGTGGCGATCATCTGTGCGGAGTCATGATGCCCACGCGAATGCAGTTCCAGCAGCCGATCGCGTCCGTTGTGCAGGTCCTGCTCCATCGCCAGGCGCTGTTCGCGTGCCTGCTCCAGCAGTTTCTGCCATTGCGCGGGCTGCGGATGGTCGAGCTGCTGCAGCAGCTTGCTGCCAAAGGCATGCTGCAGCGCATTACCGGCCGGACAGGTGCTTTGGAAAGCGTTGAGCGCCTCGTGGTACCACTCGAACAGGCGCTGTTGAGCGGTATCTTCGATATAGGGGATATGCAGCTGGATGGTTTCGCGCTGACCGATGCGATCCAGGCGGCCAATGCGCTGCTCGAGCAGGTCGGGGTGGCCGGGCAGGTCGAACATGACCAGGTGGTGCGCGAACTGGAAGTTGCGGCCCTCACTGCCGATTTCCGAGCAGATCATGACCTGGGCGCCAAACTCCTCGTCGGCGAAGAAGGCGGCAGCGCGGTCACGCTCGATGATGCTCATGCCTTCATGGAATACGGTGGCCGGTACGCCACTGCGCACGCGCAGCGCGTCTTCCAGATCAAGCGCGGTTTCGGCGTGGGCGCAGATGACCAGTACCTTGCTGCGCTTGAGTAGCTTGAGCGTATCAATCAGCCATTCGACACGCGGATCTTCCAGCCACCACATGGTATCGGCGGCATCAAAGTCGGCCTGCAGCGGTTGCTCGGGATAGAGCGCAACGCGGCCTTCGTAGCCGTGATACAGCTCGGGGCACGGCAGTGGATAGGCATGCAGCTGACGCTCCGGGAAGCCGGAAATCGCGGCGCGGGTGTTGCGATAAAGCACGCGGCCAGTGCCGTGGCGATCAAGCAATTGGCGTACCAGGCTGTCGCGCGCGTTGTCTGCGGCTTCACCCTTGCTGCCCAGCTCGGCCAACTGCGCCTCAGCGCTGCTGCCCAGCCAGTCAGTGATTGCGCTCTGGTCGGCGGCGGTAAGTTGATCAGCCTCAAGCAGATGCTGCACTGCATCGGCGACCGGCTGATAGCGTTCGGCTTCTGCAACGAACTCGGACAGGCTATGAAAGCGGTCCGGATCCAGCAGGCGCAGGCGGGCAAAGTGACTGGCCTGGCCGAGTTGCTCCGGGGTGGCGGTGAGCAATAGCACGGAGGGGATTTGGCGCGCCAGGCTTTCTACCAGTTGATATTCGGCGCTGGGCTGGTCTTCATGCCAGACCAGATGATGGGCCTCGTCGACAATCAGCATGTCCCAGTCGGTTTGCTGAACGTAGTCGCTGACCTTGTCGTTCTCCAGCAGAAATTCCAGCGCCACCAGCGCCAGTTGCTCTTCTTCGAACGGGTTTTCTTCGGCACCCGCGCAGCGGTCGGGGTTGAACAGCGCAAACTGCAGATTGAAGCGGCGGCGCATTTCCACCAGCCATTGGTGCTGCAGGTTCTCCGGCACCACGATCAGCACCCGGCGGATGCGCCCGGTCTGGATCTGGCGATGCAGAATAAGGCCGGCTTCGATGGTCTTGCCCAGCCCTACCTCATCAGCCAGCAGTACCCGGGGCGCCATGCGGTCGGCAACGTCGCGCGCGATATGCAGCTGATGGCCGATAGGCTGGGTGCGTACACCAGCCAATCCCAGCAGCGGCGAACGCTGGATACGGCAGAAGTGACGCAGGCTCTCGAAGCGCAGGCTGAACCAGGGCAGCGGGTCGATCTGGCTGGCAAACAGGCGGTCGCTGGCCAGTCGAAACTGGATGAAGTTGTCGAGCATGGTTTCGGCAAAGGTGGCCTCGCTACCGTCTTCGCGCAGCCCGGTATAGACCAGCAGACCCTCTTCCTCGCCCACTTCGCTGACGGTAATGCTCCAGCCTTCGTGATGGCTGATGCTGTCACCAGGGCTGAAGCGTACCCGCGTCAGCGGCGCATTGCGCAGGGCGTAATGCCGCGTCTCGCCACTGGCGGGGTAGAGCACCACCACCAATCGGTCATCCTGAGAGAGCACAGTGCCCAGCCCCAGTTCCGATTCGCTGTCGCTGACCCAGCGCTGTCCCGGGATAAATCCTGCCATGCCTCTCTCCTGACCGTGCGAAAAAAAGGGCGCACATCTTAACTGATCGCCCGGGATGCAGAAACCTCAGTGTGCAACTGGAGGGCGGCCGAACTCGCTTTGCCTTTGGTTAAAAAACGTTCAATTATGTGGTGTGCATCACATTTGTTGCAGTAAAGGCGCGATCTTTGCAGTCGATACAGTGTAGACAACTTTATATATCGAGCCGGGGCAGGGTGCCTGACGGCTTTATTGAGGCTACGCACTATGCTGATTCCAGGGATACCCCCGGCGGGGGCCCAGAATGACCCGGTGAAGTTCAAGCGCCAGGTAGAGCCCGCGCAGGCGTCTGCCTCCGTGGACTCTGCGACAGTGGCCCCGGTAGAGCGTCGCCAGCGCGATAACGGTCGCTGGCCGGAGCGCAGGCGCAAGCGTCGTCGCTTCACGCGCCAGGCGGATGCGGCCCAGGCGCAAGAGTTCGATCTGCCTACCAAGGGTCTGCTGGTTGACATTGAGGTCTGACGCGGTGCTAGGCTAATGGGCATTGTGTGGGCTTTTGGTTATTCGGTCATTGGCCCCACGCCGTTTCAGCAACCCAAGTGCGCCGCCAGTGCGGCCGGCCTGACGTCAGGGGTGTAAGGCATGTCTGATAAAACCCGAACACCTGTCATCGTGGATCTGGCTGAGGCGCGGCGTCAGCGCATTCACGATATCCATGATGCACGCCTCGAAGCCATGCGTAGCGCCTTTGCCCAGGCGTTGCCGCTGGCCGACACTAAATCCGCAACCAAGAGCCGCAAGAAGCGCAAGAAAAAGCCGCGCTGAGATTGTTGCGCAGCACTTCCTTGATCCTCGTCAATATTCCCTGGCCTGCGCCGGCATAACCTGCATTCATGGATAACGCAGGAGGTGCCCCATGTATATCGATGCAGCGGTAATTGCAGGTCTGATCACAGTCGCGCTCATGCTGGCTTTTTTTGGTGGCGTGGGCATGTTCATCTGGAGCGACATCAAGAAGTCAAAAAACAAGCCCTGAGGCGAGAATGAGCCCAGTTGGGGCATAATGCTGGGTCTGTGCACAACGGCAGCCCTTTATGCCCACTTCTGATTCCATCCGTCGCTCGCGTTGCGATCGTTGTTTGCGCCCCGCCGGGCATTGTCTCTGCCCGCTGATTCCGAGCTTGCCCAACCATACCCACCTTCTGGTATTGCAGCATCCGTCCGAGCAAAAGCACGCTCTCAATACCGGGCGCTTGCTGGCACTGGGGCTGCAGCGGGCGGAGCTGCTGGTCACTGAACTGCTCAGCGATCACCCGCGTTGGTTGGCGCTGCTGCAGGATCCGCAGTGGCAAACAGAATTGCTGTTCCCCGGGCCGCAGGTTCCCGTCCTGACTGCCAGTTCAAACGCCACCCGGCCGCGCCGACTGGTGTTGCTGGACGGCACCTGGCGCAAGGCGCGCAAGTTGCTGCACCTGAATCCTGTTCTGCAGTCACTGCCCAGAGCCAGTTTGCCCGCTGGCCTTCACAGCCGTTACCGTCTGCGCAAGGTGCCACAGGCAGGGGCGCTGTCGAGTATCGAGGCGGGTGTCGAGGCGTTGCGCCTGCTGGAGCCACAGTTACCCGTTGAACCTCTACTGTTGCCCTTTGATGCCCTGATCGAGGCACAGATAAACGCCATGGGGCAGGACGTCTATGCGCGCAATTACCCCCGTTGACGGCCAGGATGAGCCGCATGACCCGTCCGCCGCATAAAGATGTGGCTCTGCCGTTGGCCTGAGCCCGGTTCATGGCCAGTCCTGTTCCAATCGATGCTAGCTTTTCAGGCCACCGGCAATTGTTGCGTGGATGGTCGCCATCAGCACCTGCATCCGCCGTCAATGCCACCTCTGGGTAATCACGCTGGCGTGTAGAGCGCTTGATTCATGGCGTTTATATTGGCGCCAAAACCCCGCCCGCCGCGATGCTTGTCGCTAGACTGTGTTTCGAGTCTTTCGCTCGCACACAACAACAAAAACAGCGTATTTCATAGTTAAGGGGTTTTCATGCAATCAACAGGACAACGCGTCGTGATTACCGGCGCCGGCAGCGGCCTTGGCCGTGAGCTGGCTTTGCGTTATGCGCGTGAAGGCGCGCGTCTGGCGCTGGCCGACATCAACGATGAGGGATTGAAGGAGACCCGCCAACTGGTGGCCGATGCCGGCGGTTGGAGTTTCAGTCAGCGCTGTGATGTGCGCGATTTCAGCCAGCTGGCGGCGCTGGCGCAAAGTTGCGAGGAGCGCTTTGGCGGCGTGGATGTGTTGATCAACAACGCCGGCGTGGCGTCCGGCGGCATGTTCTGGGATCTCACTCTGGAAGACTGGGATTTTCAGATCGGCATCAACCTGATTGGGGTGGTCAAGGGTTGCAAGGCATTCATGCCCCTGTTCCTGGCACAGGGCAATGGGCGCATCATCAACATCGCCTCCATGGCCGCGCATATTCAGACGCCCGGCATGAGCAATTACAATGTGGCCAAGGCAGGAGTGCTGGCGCTGTCGGAAAGCCTGTTAGCCGAGCTGCAGCCGCTGGGCATTGGCGTCAGCGTGGTGTGCCCGTCCTTCTTCCAGACCAATCTGCTGGACTCCTATCACGGTCCAGATCATCAATCCAAAACCGAGATGGCCAAGTTGCTGGAAAGCTCGCCCATCAGCGCCGCCGATGTCGCAGACGTGACCTACCGCGAAAGTGAGGCCGGCAGCTTCATGATCTTGCCGCACGAGCGCGGCCGCCTGGCGCTGGAGCAGAAACGTGCCGATCCGCAGGTTATTTATCAGGAAATGTTCAAGCTGGCAGCGCGCCGGCTGCAGCAGAGCTAAGGCCCTGATATGCAGCTGACCGGGCGGTCGGCTGCATGTTCTGTCGTTCTTCTCGCAGAATGGCGCTTTATCACGCTGGTCTATGGTGTTTACCACGCGCGGGCCGGTCATTATGCTTATGCGCCTTAGCGACACCTCAGGCGCTGTTTTCGGGTGTCGTCAATTCAGGCGTCTCCACCGCATTCGGCGGCAGAGTGCGCGCTACACCCAGCTGATTTTGAGGTTTTCGAGATGCGTGAAGTCGTTATTGTCGACAGTGTACGGACCGGTCTGGCCAAGTCGTTTCGCGGCAAGTTCAACATTACCCGCCCGGACGATATGGCCGCGCATTGTGTCAACGCGCTGCTGGAGCGCACTGGTGTGGATCCCAAGTTGATCGACGACTGCATTGTTGGCGCCGGTTCCAACGAAGGCGCCCAGGGCCACAACATCGGCCGCAACGTGGCGGTACTGTCAAAGATGGGGATCGACGTGGCCGGCATGACGCTGAACCGTTATTGCTCCTCCGGTCTGCAGGCCATTGCCATTGCCGCTAACCAGATCGCTTCCGGTTGCTCCGACGCAATCGTTGCCGGTGGTGTCGAGTCCATCACCATGACAGCCAAGAGCCGCAACACCGACAACTTCGTCAACCCGATTCTGGAGAAGGACTTTCCCGGCATCTATTACCCCATGGGTCAGACTGCCGAGATCGTCGCGCGCCGCTACAACGTCACTCGCGAGCAGCAGGACGAATACGCGCTGCAGAGCCAGCAGCGCACCGCGCGTGCCCAGGCTGAAGGCCTGTTCGACGACGAAATCGTGCCGATGAACGTCAAGTACCAGGTGCAGGACAAAGCCACTGGTGAAGTCAGCGTGGTTGATGGTGTGGTTGATCGTGACGAGTGCAACCGTCCGGAGACCACTCTCGAAGGCCTGAACAGCCTGAAGCCGGTCTTTTCCGAAGACGGTTCCGTGACTGCCGGTAACGCTTCCCAGCTGTCTGACGGCGCCTCCATGACCCTGCTGATGAGCCTCGATAAGGCGCTCGAGCTGGGTCTCAAGCCGCTTGCCTACTTCCGCGGTTTTACCGTTGCCGGTTGTGAGCCTGATGAAATGGGCATCGGTCCGGTTTACTCGGTGCCCAAGCTGCTCAAGGCGCGTGGCCTGACCGTTGACGACATCGACCTGTGGGAACTGAACGAAGCTTTCGCCTCCCAGTGCCTGTATGCGCGTGACTTCCTGAAGATCGACAACGAGAAGTACAACGTCAACGGCGGCTCCATCTCCATCGGTCACCCCTTCGGCATGACCGGCTCACGTCAGGTGGGCCATCTGGTGCGCGAGCTGCAGCGTCGTGGCAAGCGTTACGGTGTGGTCACCATGTGTGTGGGCGGTGGTATGGGCGCTACCGGCCTGTTCGAAGTCTACAAGTAAGCAGCACTTGCCGCGCGGGCCTGTGGCTCAGCGCTGCCGTAAGAGGCGTGCCTGGTGCACGCCTTTTTTGTGTCTGCTGTTTTTGCGCAGCAATGCCGGTGCCAGCCGCACAGCCTTGTGGCACAATGCCGAAACCAGAACGGCACAGGGTTACGGCGGCTCAATGCGGGGGTTTCAGTACATCAGCGGGTTTTGTCATGGCGACTGACGTGCGTCGCGTCGGCTTTGTGTTGCTGCCCGGCACCCATCCGGGCGCGCTGATGCCCGCGCTGTCGGTACTTTTATCGGCCAATCGCATGGCCGAGCAGCCATGCTATGCGCCGGAAACCTATACCCTGGATGAACATCCGCTGCAGGCAGATGGCCTGAGCGTGTCGCCGGCGCCCTGGCAACATTGTGCGCCCGGCTTGGCGCAGCTGTGGCTGTTGGCCGATCAGTTGCCGCCAGCGGAGTCGCTGCCGCCTGCCTTGCTGATTTATCTGCAGGAGGCGGTCGCCGCTGGAGTGCTGGTCGGCGGTCTGGAAGCGGGTGTCGCCGGTCTTGCTCTTGCTGGTTTGCTGGATGAGCGTCGCTGCGCGGTGCATTGGCGCATGCTGGATGAGTTTCGCGAGCGCTTTCCGGATGTTGAAGCCACTACTCATCTGTTCGAGCTGGGCGATGGCTTGGCGAGTAGCAGCGGCGCGCAGGCCACTACCGATCTGTTTCTGACCTTGCTGGCGCAGGAACAGGGCCAGGATCTGGCCGCGCTGGTGGCAGAAGACCTGGTAGTGGAGCGTATACGTGATGGCAGTGAACGCCAGCGCATGCCACTGCGCAATCGTCTGGGCAGTAGCCATCCGAAGTTGACCCAGGCCGTTATTCTAATGGAGTCCAATATCGAGGAACCGCTCACCACGGACGAGATAGCGCGACATGTTTGCGTGTCGC
Organism: Halopseudomonas sp.; assembly: GCF_036961105.1. Taxonomy (GTDB): domain Bacteria; phylum Pseudomonadota; class Gammaproteobacteria; order Pseudomonadales; family Pseudomonadaceae; genus Halopseudomonas. The sequence continues at coordinate 266,011 of NZ_JBALWW010000003.1, forward strand.
GGCGCCAGCTTGAGCGCATATTCAAACAATATCTCAATAGCGTACCTTCGCAGTACTATCTGGAATTGCGGCTCAATCGGGCGCGGCAGTTGCTGCTGCAAACCAGCAAATCGATTATCCAGATAGGTTTGTCCTGCGGATTTTCATCCGGTCCGCATTTTTCCAGTGCCTATCGCAACTGTTTTGGCGTCACACCGCGTGAAGATCGCAACCAGCGGCGTGCGCAGCAGGCCGCAGAGGGTGTGGCGAGAGAATCCTGATATCAGCCTGCGGGCTGGTCAGGAAAATGCATGCAAGTGCCAATGGTGGTGCTTGGCTAGAAAAGAAGGAGAGGACAGTGTCAACAGTAGTAGGTCGGGCTGATTTTGATCGGGTTATGGTGCCAAATTATGCGCCGGTGAACATGGTGCCCGTGCGCGGTGCAGGTTCGCGCCTGTGGGATCAGCAGGGCCGAGAGTACGTCGACCTGGCCGGAGGGATCGCCGTGAACGCGCTGGGGCACGCGCACCCGGCACTGGTAGAGGCGCTGACCGAGCAGGCTGGTCGGCTCTGGCACGTTTCCAACATCATGACCAACGAGCCGGCGCTGCGCCTGGCTGATCAATTGGTTTCGGCCACCTTTGCCGACAAGGTGTTCTTTGCCAACTCCGGCGCCGAAGCCAACGAGGCGGCATTCAAGCTGGCGCGGCGCTGGGCGCACAACATTTATGGGCCGCAGAAACATCAGATCATTGCCTGCAGCAACAGTTTTCACGGCCGTTCGCTGTTCACCGTCAGCGTGGGCGGTCAACCCAAGTACTCCGAAGGCTTTGGTCCCGCACTGGGTGGTATCAGCCACGTACCCTATCAGGATATCGCCGCGCTGGAGGCCGCAATCTCCGAGCATACCTGTGCGGTGGTGCTGGAGCCGGTGCAGGGCGAGGGCGGGGTGATTCCTGCCAGTGATGACTATCTGCGTCAGGTGCGAGCGCTGTGCGATAAGCACAATGCCTTGTTGATCTTTGATGAAGTGCAAAGCGGCATGGGGCGCACCGGCAAGCTCTTCGCTTATATGCACAGCGGCGTGGCGCCGGACATTCTCAGTAGCGCCAAGAGTCTGGGTGGCGGCTTCCCGATTTCCGCCATGTTGGCGACCGCTGCGGTGGCCGAGCATTTTGCCGTGGGTACTCATGGCAGCACCTATGGCGGTAACCCGCTGGCCTGCGCCGTTGCCGGGCGGGTGCTGGAGATCGTCAATACGCCTGAGGTGCTCGACGGCGTTGTGCAGCGCAATCGGCTGCTGACCGACGCCTTGCAGCAGATGGCCAATGAGTTTGGCGTGTTTTCGACGGTTCGTGGCCGTGGCCTGTTGTTGGGTGCGGTCATGGCTGAGCAGTGGCGCGGAAAGGCCAAGGATGTGCAGACCCTGGCGCAGGAAGAAGGTTTGTTGGTGCTGCAGGCCGGCCCGGACGTGATGCGGTTGGCGCCTAGCCTGATCATTGACGAAGCCGATATCAGCGAAGGCATGCAGCGGCTGCGCAAAGCGCTGCAGCGGCTGGTCGGCTAGAACACGGAGAGCATGCGATGTTGCTGCTGCGATTGGGGAAACGGAGCGATTTGCCGCAGATCGAACGGCTGGCGGCGGCCAGCCCGGTCGGCGTAACCTCGTTGCCGGCCAATCGCGAGCGGCTGGCCGACATCCTTGACGCCTCGCAGGCGTCCATGGCGGAAGAGGTCACCTTCACCGGCGAGGAGCGCTACTTCTTTGTGCTGGAAGACACTGACAACGGTGATCTGGTCGGCTGCAGCGGCATCATTGCCGCTTCGGGCTTTCGCGCACCTTTCTATACCTTCCGCAACGAGATGTTTGTTCACGCCTCGCGTGAACTCGGCCTGCACAACCGCATTCACGTGCTGTCGCTGTGTCATGACCTGACCGGCCACAGCCTGCTGGCCGGTTTTCATCTGGCCGAAGGGCAGAAAGACACTGCCGCCATGCAGCTCAACGCGCGCGGGCGTCTGCTGTTCATGGCCAGCCATCCGCAGCGCTTTGCCGAGTCGACCTCGGTCGAGGTGGTTGGTGTCAGCGATGACGAAGGCAACGCGCCTTTCTGGGATGCCGTGGGTCGCCATTTTTTCGCGGTCAGTTATTGCGAGGCCGAGCGCATCGGCAGTGAACGTGGACGCAGTTTTCTGGCCGAGCTGATGCCAGGCTATCCGATCTATGTCCCCATGCTGTCGGACGAGGCGCAGGAAGTGATAGGGCAGGTCAATCCTTCGGTACAGGACGTCTTTGATATTCTCATGAGCGAAGGCTTCGAGACCGACAACTATGTCGATATTTTCGACGGCGGGCCGGTGGTGCACGCCAAGACCGCGTTGCTCAATACCGTACGTAGCAGCCAGTTGGTCAGGGTGCAGATAGGCACTCCTGCTGCGGGGGACGAGCTGTGGTTGGTGGCCAATACCCAGGTTTGTGATTTTCGCGCCTGTGCTCTGCAGCTTGCCTGGCAGCCGGGACAGCCATTGGTGCTTGAGGCGGCCATTGCCGAAAGCCTGTGCCTGGCTGACGGCGATCAGGTACGTCTGGTGAGGGGGAACTGAGATGCTGGTTCGTGCCGCCGAAGAGCGAGATCTGGATACTTTGCTGGCGCTGGCTGCGAGCGCTGGTTCGGGTTTGACCTCCCTGCCCGCCAGCGAAGACCGTCTGGCAGAGCGATTGCAGCGTGTGGAGCAGAGCTTTCGCGGTGCGGTAGCGCAGGCCGATGCCGACTACCTTTTCGTGCTGGAAAATGAGCACGGCCAGGTAGTAGGTACCAGCGGCATGCTGGGAGCTGCGGGCATGCGCGAGCCCTGGTACAGCTATCGCATGGGGCTGACAGTCGCCGCAAGCCGTGAGCTGAACGTTTATCGCCAGCAGCCGACGCTGTTTCTGGTCAATGACCTGACCGGGGCAACGGCGCTGTGCTCCTATTTCCTTGGTCCGGACTATCGTCTGGCCGACAACCCGCGGCTGTTGTCCAAGGCGCGCTTCATGTTCATGGCTGAATATCCGCAGGATTTCTCGCCGAGGGTCATAGTCGAGATGCGTGGACGCTCGGATGGCGCTGGTCGCTCACCTTTCTGGGACAGCCTGGGCCAGCATTTTTTCCGCATGGATTTTGCCCGTGCCGACTATCTGACCGGTATCGGCAACAAGGCCTTTATCGCCGAGATGATGCCGAAGTTTCCGCTCTACGCCTGCTTTCTGAGTGAGGCCGCTCGCGAAGCCATCGGCCAGGTGCATCCGGATTCCGAAGCTGGCCGCGCGGTACTGGAAGAGGAGGGCATGTGTTATCAGGGTTACGTCGATATCTTCGACGGCGGAGCCACGCTCGAAGCGCAGCGCAGCCAGGTGCGCGCCATCCGCGACAGTCGCACTCTGTTGCTGGCAATAGGTACACCGGGGGACGAGGCGGCCACCCATCTGATTCACAATCGCCTGCGCGAAGGTTGCCGCATGATTGCGGCGCCGGCGCGGGTGGCTGCGGGTACCCTGGTGGTGTCGGCTGCCTCGGCCGAGCAATTGAAGCTGCGTGCCGGCACTCCGGTTAGAGCGGTCGCGCTGCAAGGCTGAGCCCGGCGCGGCCGTCGCGTCAGGCAACTATCCTGTTCATAGATAATATCAACCGCGCAGCTGATGCATCGTAGCCGCTGATGCCTATATAATGCGCGTCTTTGCCTAGCTCAAGCAGCTCTCGGGTCATTTCCCCAGGCGGCGCAGACCGCGACACACCCTCTGAACTGCAGCAGGCCGACCAGTTTGTGGTAAGGGACCTATGAAAAGCGCAGAAATCCGTGAAGCCTTCCTCCGTTTCTTTGAAGAAAAAGGGCATAGCCGCGTCGCCTCCAGTTCGCTGATTCCGGCGAATGATCCAACGCTGCTGTTCACCAATGCGGGCATGAACCAGTTCAAGGACTGCTTTCTGGGGCTGGAGAAGCGTGCCTATACCCGCGCCACCAGCAGTCAGAAATGCGTGCGCGCCGGTGGCAAGCACAACGATCTGGAGAACGTGGGTTACACCGCGCGCCATCACACCTTTTTTGAAATGCTCGGCAACTTCAGCTTTGGCGACTACTTCAAGCGCGATGCCATCAACTACGCCTGGGAGTTTCTTACCTCCAGTGACTGGCTTGGGTTGCCGCAGGAAAAACTGTGGGTAACCGTCTACGCCAGTGATGATGAAGCCTACGATATCTGGACCAAAGAAGTTGGTGTGCCAGCAGAGCGCATGGTGCGCATCGGTGACAACAAGGGTGCGCCCTACGCCTCGGACAACTTCTGGGCGATGGGCGACACCGGCCCCTGCGGCCCCTGCAGCGAAATATTCTTCGACCACGGCGAGGAAATCTGGGGCGGCCCGCCCGGCAGTCCGGAAGAGGACGGCGACCGCTATATCGAGATATGGAACAACGTCTTCATGCAGTTCAACCGCACCGCCGATGGCGAGATGCAGCCGTTACCAGCGCCCAGCGTGGATACCGGCATGGGCCTGGAGCGCATCAGTGCGGTACTGCAACACGTGCATTCCAACTACGAGATAGACCTGTTTCAGAGTCTGCTAGATGCTTCGGCGCAGGCCATCGGTTGTGCGCAGGATAACGCCGCGTCACTGAAAGTGGTGGCCGATCACATCCGCTCCTGCAGCTTCCTGATCGCTGACGGCGTATTGCCGTCCAACGAAGGCCGCGGCTATGTACTGCGCCGCATCATTCGCCGCGCCTGCCGTCACGGTAACAAGCTGGGCGCTACCGGGTTGTTCTTCCACAAGATTGTCGCTGCGCTGGTGGCCGAGATGGGCGCTGCCTTCCCCGAGCTGAAGACGCAGCAGGCGCACATCGAGCGGGTGCTGAAGACCGAGGAAGAGCAGTTTGCCAAGACGCTGGATCAGGGCTTGAAGATTCTCGAGCAGGATCTGGCCGCATTGCAGGGTAGCGAAATTCCCGGTGATGTTGTGTTCAAGCTCTATGACACCTTCGGCTTCCCGGTGGACCTGACGGGCGATATCGCCCGCGAACGAGACCTGACCATAGACGAAGCCGGCTTCGAGGCTGCGATGCAAGCACAGCGTGAGCGTGCTCGTTCGGCCAGCCAGTTCGGCATGGATTACAACGCGCTGGTCAAAGTCGAAGCCGATACACGTTTCCAGGGCTACGCCGGAACTCAGGGCCAGGGCAAGGTGTTGGGCCTGTATAGCGAAGGGCTGGCAGTAGAGCAGCTCAAGGAAGGCGACAGCGGTGTGGTGGTGCTGGACGAAACGCCTTTCTACGCAGAATCAGGCGGCCAGGTTGGTGATACCGGCTATCTGGAAGCAGAGGGCTTGCGCTTTGAGGTGCATGACACCACCAAGGCGGGTAATGCCCACCTGCATCACGGTACCGTGCTGCAGGGCAGCCTCGACAAGGGGCAACAGGTGGAAGCGCGAGTGGATGCCGGGGTGCGTCTGGCTACTGCGCTGAACCATTCTGCCACTCACCTCTTGCATGCCGCGCTGCGCCAGGTGCTGGGCGAGCACGTGCAGCAGAAGGGCTCGCTGGTGGACAGTCAGCGCCTGCGTTTCGACTTCAGTCACTACGAGGCGATCAAGCCCGAGCAACTGCGTGAACTGGAAAATCTGGTGAATGAGCAGATCAGACAGAACTCTGCCGTCGATATTGAAGTCACAACCATAGAAACCGCCAAGGAGAAGGGCGCAATGGCCCTGTTTGGCGAAAAATATGGTGATGAAGTACGGGTCTTGACCATGGGCGGCGGCTTCTCCGTCGAGCTGTGTGGTGGTATCCATGTGCAGCGCACTGGCGATATCGGTTTGTTCAAGATTACCGTCGAAAGTGGTATCGCCTCAGGGGTGCGCCGTATCGAAGCAGTCACCGGTCAAGGTGCGATTGAGTTTGTCGCGCAAACCGAAGAGCGCCTGCGCGAAGCTGCCCAGGTGGTCAAGGGCAGCCGCGATACGGTTATAGAAAAGCTGTCGGCTCTGGTCGAGCGTACTCGCCAACTGGAAAAGGATGTTGAACAGCTCAAGGCCAAGGCAGCCAGCGCTGCCGGTAGCGATCTTGCCGCTGAAGCGCAGAAGGTGGGTGATCGTACCGTGCTGGTCAAGCGGGTCGATGGTATGGACGGCAAGGGCCTTATGGCTCTGGTCGATCAGTTGAAGAACAAGCTGGGCTCTGTCGCCATACTCCTGGGCGGCGAAGCAGACGGCAAGGTTGTGCTGGTAGCCGGCGTCACCAAGGATCTGGCTAGTCAGGTGAAGGCTGGCGACTGGATTCGCAATACCGCGCAGGCGGTGGGTGGTAAAGGCGGAGGACGCCCCGACATGGCCCAGGGCGGCGGTACCGATGTGGCTGCGCTGGACAAGGCGCTGGCGGACGCGCTGAACTGGGTTGGTCAGCAGTAGAGCGCTCAGCAGTAGAGAAGCTTGGGGTAGTAGATGAACAAGGAGGCACCTGTTCGGGTGCCAGGCAATGGTCGGCAAGCCGATCTCCGGGTGAGGATTGACGTAACAAAATGGCGCTTATTGTCCAGAAGTTTGGTGGTACCTCGGTTGGCAGCGTTGAACGCATCATGCAGGTCGCCGAGAAAATCAAAGGCTTCAAGTCGCAGGGGCACGATCTGGTAGTAGTGGTTTCCGCCATGAGCGGCGAAACCAACCGCCTGATAGATCTGGCTCGGCAGATTCAGCCAGAGCCCGACGCGCGCGAGATGGATGTGATTGTCTCTACCGGCGAGCAGGTCACCATTGGTCTATTGGCTATGGCGCTGAAGGCGACTGGCGTGCCTGCTGTCTCCTTTACCGGCTCGCAAGTGCGCATTGTCACCGATAGCTCGCACGGCAAGGCGCGTATTCAGCAGATCGACGATGATCGCCTGCGCGCCGAACTGGCCGAAGGGCGTGTAGTGATTGTCGCTGGCTTCCAGGGCGTGGATGAGGGTGGTGCCATTACCACTCTGGGTCGCGGCGGGTCCGACACTACCGGTGTGGCGTTGGCGGCGGCATTGAAGGCAGACGAATGCCAGATATATACCGATGTTGACGGTGTCTATACCACCGATCCGCGGGTGGTAGAAAGCGCTCGGCGGCTGGATAAGATTACCTTCGAGGAAATGCTCGAAATGGCCAGCCTGGGTTCAAAGGTACTGCAGATTCGCTCGGTCGAATTTGCAGGCAAGTACAACGTACCCCTGCGGGTATTGCACAGCTTCAAAGAAGGCCCCGGTACTCTTATTACCCTTGAGGAAAATGTGTCGATGGAACAACCCGTCATCTCCGGCATTGCATTCAACCGTGATGAAGCCAAGCTCACTATTCGAGGCGTCCCGGACACCCCCGGCGTGGCTTTCAAGATTCTTGGTCCGGTGAGTGCTGCCAATATCGAAGTCGATATGATTGTGCAGAATGTGTCACAGGACAACACCACGGATTTCACCTTTACGGTGCACCGCAATGACTTCCGCAAGGCGGAGGCTATTCTGAAGGAAACGGCGGTGAGTATTGGTGCGCGTGAAGTGGCTGCCGATGACAAGATCGCCAAGGTGTCCATTGTAGGTGTGGGCATGCGCTCGCACGCCGGTGTTGCCAGCAACATGTTCGAGGCGTTGGCCAAGGACAGCATCAACATCCAGATGATTTCCACCTCGGAGATCAAGGTCTCGGTGGTGATTGACGAGAAGTATCTCGAGTTGGCGGTGCGCTCGCTGCACACTGCTTTTGGCCTGGACGCGGAAGTAGCGCGCGAGGCCTGAGTTACACCCGATTCTCGCAGGCCGCTAGCGGTCTGCTTGCAAGGGCACGGTCTCTGGCTGCCGTGTCCGCCTGTGACTCCTCAGGGAGACAGAGGCACCAAGCCGGTTTTTTGCAGACTGTTGTGTCCTGATCATGAGCAAGGAGAAAAGGAATGCTGATACTCACTCGACGGGTTGGTGAAACCCTGATGGTTGGTGATGAAGTAACCGTGACCGTTCTGGGCGTCAAGGGCAACCAGGTACGAATCGGCGTGAACGCCCCGAAAGAAGTGGCTGTACACCGGGAAGAGATCTACCAGCGGATTCAGAAAGAAAAAGACGAAGAACCAAATAACTAATTTTATTGGGTTTTTCCTTGCATTAAGGAAAGCGCGCAGTTAATATTCTGCGCGTGTTACGGAGAGGTGGCCGAGTGGCCGAAGGCGCTCCCCTGCTAAGGGAGTATACCTCAAAAGGGTATCGCGGGTTCGAATCCCGCCCTCTCCGCCACTTTGTGGCTTATGGGTTGTCAAGCGTTAGTTTCTGAATTCTAAAGAAAAAAATGTTTGACAGGTTGAAAAAACAGCCTATAATTCGCACCCACAATGCACTCGTAGCTCAGCTGGATAGAGTACTCGGCTACGAACCGAGCGGTCGGAGGTTCGAATCCTCCCGAGTGCACCAAACAGAAAAACCCACTGATTTCAGTGGGTTTTTTTTTGCTGTCACAAAAGTACAGCTGAGCGTGCCAGCAAAGCCTGCTAGGCTGGAACGCAGTCTCATTGGCGTGGTCTATTCGATCCGCCTGTGCTGAACCCCGTGCCCGGGCCTGCCAGGAATGCTGCTATGCCGGATATCAACAGAAAATCACCAGAAAGCCTGCAGGATCGTCTGGAGCAGGTGCAGGAACTGTTGAGCCGTCAGCGCCTGGTGGAAGGCCTGGTACACAAGCAGGAAGGGCAGCATCAGGAGCTGGTCGAGCATCTGGTGCACCAGCAGAATCTGGTCAAGCTGCAACGCAAGCTGGACGAACTGCACCCCGCCGACGTCGCCTACATTCTCGAATCCCTGCCACTGGAAGAGCGCCTGGCCGTCTGGCAGTTGGTCAAGGTCGAGCGCGATGGCGAAATTCTGCTTGAAGTCTCTGACGCGGTGCGTGAAACGCTGATCGCCGACATGGACAGCCACGAGATCATCGCTGCGGCCAACACCCTGGACGCGGATGAACTGGCTGACCTGGCGCCGGATCTGCCACGCGATGTGGTGCGCGAGCTGATGGATACCCTGGACGCGCAACAGCGTGATCGATTGAAGTCGGCGCTGTCCTACGATGAAGATCAGGTCGGTGCGTTGATGGACTTCGACATGATCACCATTCGGGATGACGTCACGCTCGAGGTGGTCAGCCGTTATCTACGCCGCTTCGATGCGCTGCCAGACCATACCGACAAGCTCTTCGTAGTGGATACCCAGGGTCTGCTCAAGGGCGTCTTGCCAATCAAGAAGCTGCTGGTGGGCTCGCCCGACGAAGTCGTTGTGGATGTCATGGCAGACGATCCTGTGGTGTTCGATCCGGCAGACGATGCTGGTGAGGCCGCTCAGGCTTTCGAGCGTTATGATCTGGTATCCGCCCCGGTAGTGGATCGCAGCGGCCGATTGTGCGGCCGATTGACCATTGACGAGATGGTCGACTATATCCGCGAGGAGAGCGAGGCCGAGGTCCTCAATGCGGCCGGTCTGCGAGAAGAGGAAGACATCTTCGCGTCAGTCTGGAAATCGGTTCGCAACCGTTGGGCCTGGCTGGCGGTCAACCTCTGCACCGCATTGATCGCCTCGCGAGTGATCGGGCTGTTTGAGAATGCCATCGAGCAACTGGTGGCGCTGGCCGCACTCATGCCGATAGTTGCCGGTATTGGCGGTAACTCGGGTAACCAGACCATTACCATGATTGTGCGAGGCGTTGCGACCGGTCAGGTGCAGGTGGCGCACGGCAGACGCTTGCTGCGCAAGGAGGCCAGTGTTGCACTGATCAACGGTGTGTTCTGGGGGATAGTTCTGGCAGCGATTGCCTTCGCCTTGTATGGCAGCGTACCGCTGGCGATAGTGCTGATGGCCGCGATGACGCTGAACATGCTGCTGGCGGCCTGTATGGGGGTATTCATACCCTTGATTCGGCTGCGCCTGGGAGGTGACCCGGCGCTTGGCTCCAGTGTGCTGATAACCGCCATTACTGACAGTGGCGGCTTTTTCATCTTCCTCGGGCTGGCGACACTTTTCCTTCTTTGACGCGTGCCAGGCCCCTGGTGTGAGGTGTCGCCTGGATTGCCAAAAATGTCACATCAGGATACATTGAGCCGTTTTTTAGTGTGGGACAACCGTCGGCCGGCGGTCTGATCCTGCGGATTTTTTCCAACTATAAGCAGCATGGCAGCCTGGTTTGATCAGGTTCAGAGCTGCAGGAGATAAAATGGAACCGACCAATATGGTTGCCGAAGGAGTGGAACTGATGCTCCTGGGAATGGGATCAGTTTTCGGGTTTCTGATTTTGCTGGTGGCCTGCACCAGCCTCATGTCCGTTATCTTGTCACGTTATTTTCCAGAGGCGCTGCCTGCGCCGAAAAAGCCAGCTCGCAAGCCCAGCGCTGCCCCTGCCAGTGTTGACCCGGATGTTGTCGCCGCCATTGGCGCTGCTATCAAGCAGCACCGTTCGCGCCGCAGTTCCTGACACCCCTTTCGCGGTTTTCACCATTAAAATCATAAAGGCCATACAACTATGACCGATACTAAAAAGCCTCTGGGCATTACCGATGTGATCCTGCGTGATGCACATCAATCCATTCTGGCTACCCGTATGCGACTTGACGACATGCTGCCGATTGCCGGCAAGCTTGACCAGGTTGGCTTCTGGTCTGTCGAATCCTGGGGCGGGGCAACCTTTGATTCCTGCATTCGCTATCTTGGCGAAGATCCGTGGGAGCGTATTCGTGCGCTGAAGCAGGCCATGCCTAACACCCGTCAGCAGATGCTGCTGCGCGGTCAGAATTTGTTGGGTTACCGGCATTACGCTGATGATGTTGTGGAGAAGTTCGTCGAGCGTGCTGCTGTCAACGGTGTGGACGTGTTCCGCGTATTCGACGCCATGAACGACCCGCGTAACCTGGAAACTGCACTGAAAGCCGTCAAGGTTCAGGGTAAGCACGCTCAGGGCACCATCTCCTACACTACCAGCCCGGTGCATACCCTCCAGATGTGGGTCGATCTGGCCAAACAGATCGAAGACATGGGCGCCGACTCCATCGCCATCAAGGACATGGCCGGCATCCTGAATCCTTATGTAGCCTTTGATCTGGTGAGCCAGTTGAAGAGCACGCTGAGCATTCCGGTGCACATGCAGTGCCACGCCACAGCCGGTCTGTCTACCGCATCCATCATGAAAGCCGCAGAAGCGGGCATCGATAACGTCGACTCGGCCATCTCCTCGATGTCCATGACCTATGGTCACTCACCGACCGAGTCCGTAGTCGCCATCTTCCAGAACAGCGAGCGCGATACCGGCCTGAATCTGGAGCTGTTGGAAGAGGTAGCGGCCTATTTCCGTGAAGTGCGGAAGAAATACGCCAAGTTCGAAGGCAATCTCAAGGGCGTGGATTCGCGCATTCTGGTTGCCCAGGTGCCCGGCGGCATGCTCACCAACATGGAAAACCAGTTGAAAGAGCAGGGTGCCAGCGACAAGTTTGATGAGGTTCTGGCGGAGATCCCACGCGTGCGCGAAGACCTGGGCTTCATCCCGCTGGTAACCCCGACTTCCCAGATCGTAGGTACCCAGGCAGTGATCAACGTGCTGACCGGCGAGCGTTACAAGTCGATCACCAAGGAAACCGCGGGCATCCTCAAGGGTGAGTACGGCGCTGCTCCGGCACCGTTCAACGCCGACCTGCAGGCGCGCGTGCTGGATGGTGCCCAGGCTATTACCTGTCGTCCGGCCGACTTGCTGGAAGCAGAGATGGACAAGCTGACCGCCGAGCTGAAAGGGCTGGCCAGCGAGAAGGGTATCAAACTCGCGGATAACGAAATCGACGACGTGCTTACCTACGCACTTTTCCCGCAGATTGGCCTGAAGTTTCTGGAAAACCGCGGCAACCCGGATGCCTTCGAGCCGGTACCCACCGGCAACGAGCTGCCAGCAGCCGCCAAGGGCGCTGGTCCCGAAGCCTATACCGTCAGCGTCAATGGCAAGGAGTATGTGGTCCAGGTTACTGACGGCGGCGATATTTCCGGCATCAAGCCAATCGGCGAAAGCGCTGCCGCACCAGCTGCATCCGCGCCGGTGGGGGAAGGCGAGGCGCAGGGGGCCCCGCTTTCTGGCAACATCTTCAAGGTGCTGGTTCACGTGGGTGACGAAATCGACGAGGGCGAGGTGGTAATGATCCTCGAAGCGATGAAGATGGAGACCGAGGTGCGCGCCGTACGTGGCGGTACTGTGGCTTCCATTGACGTCAAGGTCGGCGACGCGGTTGCGGTCGGCGATACCTTGCTGACCATCGGTTAAGGGGAAACTAATGGATAAGCTTCTCCAACTGTGGCAGACCACAGGTATCTACCACATGACCTGGGGTCAGGCGGTGATGATCGTGGTCTGTTTTGGTCTGGTCTACCTGGCCATCCGCAAGGGCTTCGAGCCTCTGCTGCTGATACCGATCGGTTTTGGCGGTATTCTCGCCAACCTGCCGGTTGCCAACATGGCCCAGGGCAGTGGCATTCTGCACCTGATCTATGAAGTGGGTCTGCCGACCAGTGTCTTCCCGCTGCTGATCTTCATGGGCGTGGGCGCGATGACCGACTTCGGTCCCATGCTGGCAAACCCCCGCACCCTGCTGCTGGGCGCTGCAGCGCAGTTCGGCATCTTCGGCACGCTGCTGGGTGCCCTGGCGCTGACCTCCGCCGGCATACCGGGCTTTGAGTTCACCATGAAAGAAGCCGCTTCCATTGCCATCATTGGCGGTGCGGACGGGCCTACCTCGATCTTCGTGACGTCCAAGCTGGCGCCGGATCTGCTCGGGCCCATTGCGGTGGCCGCTTACTCGTACATGGCGCTGGTGCCATTGCTGCAGCCGCCGATCATGCGCGCACTGACGTCGCAGAAGGAGCGTGCCATTGTCATGACCCAGCTGCGTGTAGTCAGTAAAACAGAGAAGATCATCTTCCCGCTGTTGCTGCTCATGCTTGTGGCCCTGTTGCTGCCTGATGCAGCACCACTGCTGGGTATGCTGTGCTTCGGTAACCTGATGCGCGAATCCGGTGTGGTCGAGCGGCTGGCGGACACGTCACGCAACGCGCTGATCAATATCGTGACTATTGGTCTGGGCCTGGCAGTGGGCTCCAAGTTGTCAGCTGAATCATTCCTGCAGCTGAAGACGCTCGGCATCCTGGTGCTGGGTATGATTGCGTTCTGTGCGGGTACCGCCGCCGGCGTGTTGATGGCCAAGTTGCTGAATCTCGTAAGCAAGGCGCAGATCAACCCGCTGATCGGATCGGCAGGGGTATCGGCGGTGCCTATGGCTGCACGCGTATCCAACAAGATAGGGCTTGAGGCCAACCCTCAGAACTTCCTGTTGATGCACGCGATGGGCCCCAACCTCGCTGGTGTGATTGGCTCGGCAGTTGCGGCAGGGATTCTGCTCAACTTTGTAGGCTAAGCCGAAAGCAAGGCATGAAAAACCCGCTCATCGAGCGGGTTTTTTTCTGCCAACCAGGCTGCTGAAGAACGCTGCCCGATGGCGGTAGCGCTTATTGCTGCTCGTTGGCCAGCAATGCCAGCAAGGCGTTCTGTTGGCGGCGGCTCATCTCGCGAAAACGCACCAGCAGCTCCTGCTCTGGAGAAGACAGGCCCTCAAGCTGTTGCTCGTTGAGCAGCTGGCGTGATGGCTGATTCTGTTCGGGAAGGGTAGGCAGATCCAGCAGGCTATGCTCAAGACGCGCAATGATCTCGGAGTTCATGCTGCGGTGATGCTGTTTGGCGACTTCGGCGATGCGGTCGCGCATTCCCTGAGGCAGACGTACAACAAATTTATCTGCAGTACGGCTGGTGTAATGTTGGGCTGCGGTAGCGGTTTTCATAGGGCAACAATAATCGCTTGTATGAAGTGAATCGACGCCAGCCGAATAATGCAGGTGTTGCGAACTGCTTTCGAATGGCCCGGAACGCGGTCAGATAATTTAAGGTATAGACAATAATCCAGTGCTTAGTGCACTAGTTAAACCTGTTTTTCAGCAGCATACCAGTGCGCGACAAAAAAATGTCTTCATTTTGTGACGGAATTACGACGAATGGCCTTTCGCCACGCCTTCAGCTACTGTGGCCAAGGCTTGCTGAATTCAGTTAAGATGCCGCCTCACTTGTTAGAATTCAACGGGTTGGCTACGCCAGCTCACCTGTTTTTCGCGCTTGTAGCTCAGCTGGATAGAGCAACCGCCTCCTAAGCGGTAGGTCCCCGGTTCGAATCCGGGCTCGCGCACCAGTTAAAACAAAGGCTTACGCGATTATCAGTCGGTAAGCCTTGTGTTTTTCTGGGTTTTTGGTCCTTCTTTTGGTCCCTCTTTTACTCACGCTGCTTTCTGGCCTTCATTTCCTTCGGTAGTGACCGATTTATACGTCCCTGCTGTGACTTGGCGCACCAGGCCCAAGGGCCAGCGCGGTGAGCTCGGGCCAATGTACACGGCCGGCGGATACCGCTTCTTTTTAACGCCGTCGCACCAGGAGGCCGTGAGACGCGCACCAGTGCCAGCACTTCATAACGCCGCTCACCGGAGCGGCTTTTTTTAAAAGCGAGTGGATGCCCAAGCAGGGTTACCGGGATCTGCATGAGGCAACGAGAGACATAGGCTTCTACTTGATGAGCTATTACAACAGACGGCGTCCGCACAGCTACAACGCCGGCTTGCCACCGGAGCTGGCGGAAAAACGACTTAACAAACTGTCCGGGAATAGTTGACCACTACAGTCTGTTAATGACATTCTGCTGTTTGGTGGTAAGAGTGCTGTAGCCTTCTTTGGTGAAGGTCAACTCTGTAGGTTCATGGTCGAGCAGCGCGCGCAGGGGTTATACTGCGCTCGATCTTTTTGGTCGACACCACGCCGTTGATGCATAGCTCGGCTGTGTAGTCTTCAGGCAGATCCTTCAGCGAGCCACGTTTGGCTTCTACTGCCACCACTGTCGCTTGCTCTTGTTGCTTCGCCTGGTTGGCTGCTTCCACTTCAACTACCCAATCCCTCAGGTCCGGACTGCTGGTAAGTCGCTGGCTTTGCATCGCGAGTAGAAAAGGTGCGGTATCAGATAATGCGCCGCCCAGGAAGGCTCTGAGGATCAGACCTTTGTGTGCGTCTTAACGACGTAAAACGATCTCAATCCTGAAAATTCACTTCGGGCAAACACTCGAAACCGGGACGGGCAAACAGATAGCCCTGCATGAGCTCGATGCCGGCAGCGCGCAGCCAGTCATACTCTTCCCGTGTTTCTATCCCCTCGGCCAGGGGCTGGATGTTCAGATCGTGAAACATGTTGAGGCAGTGCCGAACGATGGTCTGGCGGGTCTTGCTGGTGTGGATATCACGAATGAGCGCCATGTCCAGCTTGATCACATCGGTCTGGAAGTCGGCCAGCAGATTCAAGCCTGAATGCCCGGCGCCAAAATCGTCGGTAGCGGTTTTGAAGCCCAGCTTGTGGTAGTACTCAACAATACGTTTGACGTGGCTACTGTCTTCGATCTTTTCCGCTTCGGTAAACTCGAACATGATGCGTTCAGGCGGGAAACTGTGGACTCGGGCGGCTTCGAGGGTGGTTCGAATACAGCGTTCGGGCTGATAGACGGCGTTAGGCAGAAAATTGATGCTGAGCATCGAGGTGATATTCAACTGCGCCGCGAGTGCGATGGCCTTGACTCGACAGAGCTGATCAAAAAGATAGCGGTTGTCGTCGTTTACCCGCGAGATTATCGAGTAAGCCGATTCGTTATTGAGGCCACGCACTAGCGCTTCGTAACCGTAGATACTCCGCTGGCTGTAATCGATGATGGGCTGAAAAGCCATGCTGAAATCGAAATCCAGCTGCTGCTCATCGGAGCAACTGGCGCAGATCTGCCGTTCGCAATGTTTTGTGTCGTCATTCATCCCGTAAACCTTGTCGCACTCGTTGCAATAAAGGCGGCGCCAATTCGCAGCCACTGGTATGGATTGCCAGCCTGATGAGCTCGCTCATACAGGAGAGTAAAGCATGCTAGCAATATGATGGCCTTACTTACTGTCTTTGGCGTCAATCAAGCTTTATGGTTCCATTGTCGTGCATCGCCAGCGGCACGGAATTGAAGCTGTTCGTATGCAAGCCATCATTGGAGCTGTGGAGAGAATGCTGGAGTCTGCCAAGGTGAAATCTGTCAAGTCTGCCAAGCTGGCCTCGCCGGGCCCGCGCGAGGTGTATCAGCTGTTGCGTAATGTCGCCCTGGGATTGTTACACCTTGAGCGTACAGCAGAAGGTAGCTGGACGCAGGTGCATACCGGGTCCGTTCGGGTGCAGATAGAGGGACATCTTGTCTGGCTGGTCAAGGAGTCAGGGTCGCTTGATCACTGCCTGGCCTGCCAAATGAGCGATGGTCGCCGGGCGGATCAGTCTGCCTGGGCCCAACCTGGTACCGACCCCCTGGAGCTGCTGAGCGTGTGGGAGCGGGCGCAACTTATGGCAATCCTGGAGTCGAGCTGAGTGCGCTCGCTGCCCCTTCGATCAGTACTTTTCTTGCGGTAGCGGCTGCTTTGCGCTGCAAAAGTGACAAGACGCCCATCTTGCGCCTGCTTGTAACTTGTCCAAGACATACTCAAGCGGATGCGAATGGCAGCGCGCTCAGGGCCATGATGGAACTCGCAGGGCTACCGCCCGGTCAACCGGTCAGCTTGCCAGGCGGGCAGAATGGATAATTACTGTGCCGCGGCGCTGGTTGTGGACGTCTGGCTTACGTCTGCGCCAGGACCATCCGGGCGTTAGCTGCTATATCTGTCTGACAGGTTTTATTTTTCTTTGCGCACGGGAGCGTTGATGTCTCAAGCACTGATGGCTTTTTCCTCACTGTATTTTGCAACCCTGCTGATGTTGCTGGGCAGTGGTCTGTTGAGTACCTACCTTGGCCTGTACCTGGCGGCGCAGGAGGTGAGCGAAATCTGGATCGGTGTGTTGATGACCGGCTATTACGTGGGCCTGGTGATGGGCGCTTCGATCGGCCACCGGCTGATTGCCAGGGTTGGCCATATTCGCGCCTTCGTGGCCAGCGCAGGGGTGGTGACAGCTTCGGTTCTGGGTCACGCCCTGACCGAGAACGTATCTGTTTGGCTGGCGCTGCGGTTGCTGACCGGCATGGCCATGATGTGTCAGTACATGGTGCTGGAAAGCTGGCTGAACGAGCGTGCCGAGTCGCACCAGCGCGGCATGGTGTTCGCAAGCTACATGGTGGTGACCTTCCTGGGGCTGGTGCTCGGGCAGGTGGTGTTTACGGTAATGCCGGTGTTGCAGATCGAGCACTTGCTGTTTGTCGCCATGTGTTTCTCGCTGTGCCTGGTGCCGGTGGCGATAACCAAACAGATTCACCCGGCGCCGCTGCACCCGGCGCCGCTCAAGGTAAAACTGTTTGTCGAGCGCATCCCGCAGGCGTTGACTACCATCGCAGTGGCCGGCCTGATGCTGGGGGCCTTCTACGGTATGGCGCCGGTGTTCGCCAAGACCGCAGGTTTGACCACCTCGCAGATCGGTATCTTCATGGCGGTTACCATTTGCGCAGGTTTGATGGCGCAGTGGCCGGCGGGCTGGTTGTCTGACCGCGTGGATCGCAGTCATCTGATCCAGCTCAACGCCATAGTGCTTACTGGGGTGTCGGTGCTGATTGCACTGGATCTGTTGCCCGGCATGGCACTGATGATACTGACAGCATTTTTTGGCCTACTGGTATTTACCCTCTATCCATTGGCGGTCGCCCTGGCCAATGACCACGTTGAACCGGATGACCGTGTGCCGCTATCTGCCATGTTGCTGGTGACCTTTGGTCTGGGCGCCAGTGTCGGGCCTTTGGCCAGTTCGGCGATGATGAAAATGTGGGGTGCAGACATGCTCTATATCTTCATGGCGTGCTGTTCGCTGGTACTGGTGTTTCGGGTGCGGGCTGGTGCCGTTACCGGCGAGCACCTGGTTGAAGAGGCGCCCCTGCACTTCATGCCGGCGGCGGGCAACCTGGCCAGCTCGCCATTGGCTGCGGCCATTGACCCGCGGGTGGATGAGCAGGCCGTCGCCGACCAGATGCAGGACGATGTGATAGAAGAGCAGGAGCCGACCCTGAGCGAGGCCGAGGTGGCCGCCGCCGATGCCGACCAGGACGACCACCGCCCTGGGTAGGTATCGTCGGCTAGGGAGCGCCGCTGCCCGTTATTGCTCGTTGGCCAGTAGAGCGGCGCTGCAGATGCAGACTAGAACAGGTCTTCTTTCTCGATACGTCGAGCTTCGCGCTGCAGGTAATTGACGAACCGGTCAATCTGCCGCTGGGCCAGCGGCGAAGGCTGTCTGAAATGAACGCCCACATGTGTTTCGTTGGCGGTTTCCATAAAGGCGGCGTGGCGCACCTCGATAGCCAATTCAAGCCTGCCGGTTTCCGGCAGATGCAGGTAGCAGGGTGTGAACACCTCGCCCGGCTGCAATGACTTGCTCAGATCCCCTTCAACACGGACCTTGCAGCCGGTGGCTGAAATATCCATCAGATAGGACGTCAGCGTGCGTTGGCGTTCGGGGTGATTGAGTTCCAGTGCCAGGTCTGCCGTGCGACGCACGCTGGCGCGAAAGGCGCCGCGCTTCTGGTGATAAATCAGCTCTTCCGGAATCCTGGCGGTATAGGCGGGAGCGTCCTCCAGCATGACTTGTGCGGCACCGGGGCAGGTCCAACGCATATGGATGCCTTCGTGCCAGGCGTCGACCTTGAACGCTTCCCCCTGACTGGCGTAACGGTCGCCTTCGCGTGGAATCATTTCATCAATCCACAGATAGCCGGTGTCGGCATCCAGGTTGACGATAAAACTTTGAAAGGTCTGCAATCGGTCGTTGAAGGTGATGATCAAGGGATCACGCGACTGCATGAGCGTTTTGAGCAGTGCAGCGATCTCGATAGGGGAGCGAACTTCGCGTGGCGGCTGTGGGCCAGCTTCTTGTGAGAATAGGGTGGACACGTGGGCTCTCGAAATTGTCGGTTTCAGCTAGCTGGCTACTATACAGCAAGCTGGCATTTCGGCATCGCTCTCAAACCTTGGTGAGATCACGTGATACGCCGCTCCGACTGCGATTGCCCAGTTGGTCGTAGATATTCTGGCCGGATTCGCCCTGGTTGCGCAGCAGATCGAGCAGGGTAGAGGTGCTGTGCTGGCTGTGTCGCACCAGACGCGCGTTACGGTCGTTGGCCGCCTTGCATTGCTCAAGATGTTCAAGAAACTGCTGGTAGGTGATACTGAGGTCGGCATCGCCAAGGCTGGCAATATGGTCACGCAAGCTCTGAGGGTCGAGCTGCTGAGCGCTGCAATAGCTTTTGATGTTCTGGTCATGCCGCGCCAGGGCTTCGATCAGCGGGCGCTTTTGCTGCAGTAGCCGTTCCAGTTCATCCATGTTCTGCTGAACAATGGCGTCGCGCTCGTGCTCGGACACGGCAAGGTAATCTTTGCAGTCCTGGTCAGCCTGCTGCAGAAGGGGGCTCAACTGATGCATCTTTAGCTCCGCAAGCCTGGGCCAGGATCAGGCTGCTGCTCAGCTTTCGAAGCTGAGCAGCTTGTCGGCGATCCGCTTGCTGTCGACCTGATAGCTGCCGTCAGCAATGGCCTGTTTGATTTGATTAACCCGCTCGCTGTCCACTTCCGGCAGATCGCGTAAGCGCTCTTCGATTGCCTGCAACTGCTGAGCCTGCTGGCTCAGGTTGACCGAGGACCGTTCGCCGGTGCCTGATTGTTCGACAGTAGCGGTGCTCTTGTCGGTATTGTCGAGCGATGCTTCACGCTTGCCAGTGGTGCTGCTTGTCTGGCTGCTGCGCCCGGTTCCAGAGGGACCGTTTGGCGAGTTGAAGTCAATGACCATGGTGAATTCCTCAAACTGTAAAATCTTCTCTAACCGCTTTAACGGCCGCGAGGCTGAAAACTTTAGGGAAAATAAGTGTGAAGAGCATCACAGTCTGGAGTGCTCGGTTCAGTCGGCAGTATATCCCATAATCTGGCTTTGATCACAGGTCTACCCTGACTTGCCCCGGTCCAGTAACGCGTGCCTTGACTTCCCGGTCCGAGCGGGTGTTGCGCACCCTTATCTGTGCTCCCTTTGCGCCACTTTCCATCGCTTCGCCCGGCATTCGAACTGAAACGCTACCATTGTCGGCGCTGATAACCACCTTGTCGCCGCGACGGATGATTTCATCCTGCTCGATCAGCGCGAAGGTGATGATGGTGTCTGGGGCCACCGGGCGGGTCAGGCGCATGCCCACCGCCTGCTGGACGTCCACCAGGTACTTGTCCCGCAGCATGCTGGTATCGCGTTCCTGCAGCGTCAGATCATTGGCACTGAGAACACTGAGGCGCGCCAGGGGACGGGCGCTTACCAGCACCTGCTGGTACAAACTGACCTGACCCGGCACAAAAAGCCGCCAGGGCGAGCTGCTGTCGCAACCGAGCCTGACTGTTACCCGGCCTACCGGGACCTTGGGGCTCTCCAGTTCGGCACTGAGCTGATCTTCGGGGCAGATCGGCAGGCGCAAGCGCGCATCCAGGCGATTGAGCTTGATCTCATAGCGGGCCGGCTGACCAAGGCGCGCGATATGTTCTTCCACTTCCTGCTCAAGAAACTGGTTGGTCGCGCCGATAAGCTGTTCAATGAGCGGGTTGGCGTACAGTGGCGTAGAAAAAATTATCGCCAATGCCGCGCACCCGGTGATAAAACGCATACAATTACCTTTATAACAAATGGTCGGTGCGTGTCATTTTGCTGTCGGTTGATTAGCCCTATGGCTAACTGTGCAGGAAACATGCCGCATTGCGCTCAACACAAAAGGAGCTGCCCATGGCTGGTGTAATGGATTCAGTCAATCAGCGCACACAGCTGGTTGGTCAGAATCGCTTGGAGCTGCTGCTGTTCAGGCTGGCAGGTAATCAGCTATACGGTATCAACGTGTTCAAGGTGAAAGAGGTGTTGCAATGCCCGCGCCTGACGATGATGCCCAAGCTGCACCCGGTGGTGCGCGGCGTGGCGCACATTCGCGGCGGCACCTTGCCCATCCTTGATCTGAACCGTGCTACCGGCGGCCCTGGCCTGGATAACCTGGATACGGCCTTCGTTATCATCACCGAGTACAACTACAAGGTGCAGGGCTTCCTGGTTCGTTCGGTTGAGCGCATCGTCAATATGAACTGGTCTGAAATTCATCCACCGCCAAAGGGCACCGGCCGTGAGCACTACCTCACAGCAGTGACCCGCGTGGATAATCAGATGGTCGAGATTATCGACGTCGAGAAGGTCCTGGCCGAGGTGGTGCCCACCAACGAGAAAATCTCCGAGGGTGTGATCAATCAGCAAACCCAGGCTGAGGCGGTATCGCGTCGGGTGCTGATCGTCGACGACTCCTCCATTGCCCGCAAGCAGGTATCACGCTGCTTGCAGGAAGTAGGGGTGGAGATCATCACGCTCAATGACGGGCGTCAGGCGCTGGATTGGCTGAAACTGCAGGCAGATCAGGGCGAAGATGTCAGCAAGAGCCTGCTGATGATAGTCTCGGATATCGAAATGCCCGAGATGGATGGCTACACTCTCACGGCCGAGATACGCAACGATCCACGTTTGAAGAACCTGCATGTCATGCTGCATACCTCGCTCTCGGGTGTATTCAATCAGGCAATGGTAAAGAAGGTGGGCGCCGACGACTTCCTTGCCAAGTTCAAGCCTGATGACCTGGCCCAGCGCGTGATTGATCGTCTGCACGCTATGCGTGAGCCGACTGAGTAGCGCATGCTGAGGAACTTCTTACTGAATTCAGATAATCCAAGGCGGTCCGTGTGACTTTGGCAAATCAGGACTTTCAGGTCTTTCGCGAGTTTTTGGAAAAGGCCTGTGGCATTGTGCTGGGTGACAACAAGCAGTATCTGGTATCGAGCCGACTGAACCGACTGTTGGAGCAGGAAAAGATCGGCAGTCTGGGCGAGCTGGTCAAGCGCATTCAGAGCCAGCCGCGCGGCGGTTTGCGTGAGTCGGTGATTGATGCCATGACCACCAACGAAACACTCTGGTTTCGGGACGTCTATCCCTTTGAAGTACTCAAGAAAAAGCTGATTCCCGAGTTCATCAAGAGTAGCCCGGGGCAGCGTTTGCGTATCTGGTCGGCGGCTTGCTCGTCGGGCCAGGAGCCCTACTCGCTGAGCATGTCGATCGATGAGTTCGAACGCAGCAACCTGGGGCAGTTGCGCAGCGGCGCGCAGATTGTTGCCACCGACCTGTCGGGTGGCATTCTGAATGCCGCCAAGAGCGCTGAATACGACAGTCTGTCGGTAGCGCGCGGCTTGTCTCAGGAGCGGCTGACGCGTTATTTCGATCCACAGGGGCCAGGTCGTTGGGCGATCAAGCCGGCGGTCCGCAGTCGGGTGGAGTTCCGGGCCATGAACCTGCTCGACAGCTATTCCATGCTGGGCAAGTTCGACATCGTGTTCTGCCGCAATGTGCTAATCTACTTCTCGGCTGACGTCAAGAAGGACATTTTGCGCCGCATTCATGCCACCTTGAAACCTGGCGGTTATCTGATGCTGGGTGCCTCCGAAGCTCTAAATGGTCTGCCGGAGTTGTATCAGATGGTGCAATGCAATCCCGGCATCGTTTACCAGGCGCGCTGATCCCTTCTTTGAATCGAGCGTTGTCGCCGTCGCCGCGGTGGCAACGTCCTTGCCGCCTTTCCCTCCGTCGCCGCGCTGGTTTTTTGCCGCTTGCCGGTAATGCTTTGCCGCTTGTCTCGCTGTGCGATCGCTAAATATCTGAATTTTAAGCATTAATTTTTTTGGCACGAGCTTTGCTTTGTTGTTGGCAGCAGGGTCCTTTGGGCCTGGTGTCAGAACGAGGAAGGCTGTCATGAGTTTGAGTTTCGAAAATGCCCTGGGGATTCACGAGCAAGCGCTCAAGTTCCGCTCTCAGCGGGCTGAGGTGCTGGCCAACAATCTTGCCAATGCCGAAACCCCCAACTACAAGGCGCGTGACCTGGAGTTCGGCGCTGTGCTGGCCGCGCAACAGACTGGCGGTAGCCAGTCATTTGGCGTCGCGCAGACCAACCAGGCGCATATCGCTGCCGAAAGCCTGATCGATCAGGTTGCCGGTCTGCGCTTTCGCAACCCCATGCAACCCTCGCTCGACGGCAACACCGTAGATCCTGAAGCAGAAAAAGCGGCCTACGCCGAGAACGCCATCGACTTTCAGGCCAGCTTCACCTTCCTCAACAGCAAGTTCAAGGGGCTGATGACCGCCCTGCGAGGAGAGTAACGCATGTCACTTGACAAGATTTTTGACATCGCCGGTTCCGGTATGAGTGCGCAATCACTGCGCTTGAACACCGTGGCCAGCAATATTGCCAACGCCGAGACGGTATCCAGCAGCGTTGAGCAGACCTACCGCGCCCGCAACCCTGTGTTCGCCACCATATTCAATGCCCAGCAGAGCGGTGGTGCATCGCTGTTCAGCGATCAGCAGCAGGCGGGAGAAGGTGTGCAGGTACTGGGTGTGGTCGAATCCGATGCCGAACTGGAGCCGCGCTACGAGCCGGATCACCCGATGGCGAACGAAGAAGGTTATGTGTTTTATCCCAACGTCAATGTGGTTGAAGAAATGGCCAATATGATGGCGGCGTCGCGGTCCTACCAGACCAACGTCGAAGTCATGAATACCGCCAAGACCATGTTGCAGCGCGTCCTTACCCTGGGCCAGTGAACGGAGATTTATAGACCATGAGCGTCAGCAATAATGTGGCAGTCGGCAATAGCGTACTGGACCAGTATCAGCTCGATTCGGATCGCTTCGCCACTGGCGACGAGCTGGGCAAGGATCAGTTTCTGGAACTGCTGGTGGCGCAGATGAACAATCAGGACCCGCTGTCGCCGCAGGAAAACGGCGAGTTCATCGCTCAGCTGGCGCAGTTCAGTACCGTTGAGGGAATCGAGAACATGAACAGCTCAATGGAAGCGCTGCTCAGCGGTTATCAGTCATCGCAGGCGCTGCAGGCGTCGTCGATGGTAGGGCGCACGGTGATAGTGCCGTCCGACAAGGCAATAGTGGATACCGCCAACGGGCTTGAAGGGCAGCTGGCCCTGCCCAAAGACAGCAGCGCGGTCACCGTCCAGGTGCTCGACAGCTCAGGCAGTCTGGTGGATACCATCAATATGGGCAGTCTCGAAGCCGGTATGCATGACTTTAGCTGGGATGGCCAGGATGCCGACGGCAATATCTTGCCGTCCGGGGCCTATACCTTCGAAGCCACCGCCTCGATTGACGGAACCAGCACCGAGCTGGCAACCCTGCTGCCGGCCAATGTGGACAGTGTTTCGCTGGGGGCTGGCGACAATGGCGAGCTGCTGCTCAATGTGGCAGGTCTGGGCAGTATCAGTCTGTCCAACGTTTATTCAATCAAATGACAGTCGTCCGACACTGACTGAGGAGAAATACCATGGCATTTAATATCGGTTTGAGTGGTATCCGGGCGGCGGCATCCGATCTGAATATCACCGGTAACAACATCGCCAACGCCGGCACCGTCGGCTTCAAAAGCTCGCGTGCCGAATTTGCCGATGTCTATGCGGCTTCCGTGCTGGGCTCGGGCAGTAATGCCCAGGGTAGCGGTGTTGCCTTGGGCAACTCTGCGCAGCTGTTCACTCAGGGCAACATCGGCTTCACCGAAAACAGCCTTGACCTGGCCATCAATGGCAACGGTTTCTTTGTGACCAGCAAGGACGGCGCGCTCGGTTACACCCGCGCCGGTTACTTTGGTACCGACAGCGCGGGCAACATCGTCAACAATGCCGGCGAGCGCTTGCAGGGTTTTGGCGTGAATGCGGTCTCTGGTCAGATCAACCAGGGGATCCAGACCGACCTGCGGGTTGATACCCGTTCGGCCGATCCGAATGCCACCTCGACCATTACCTCCACCTTGAATCTGAATTCCACGCAAACGCGCCCGGCTGTATTTACCCAGCAGTATGATGCGGCGTACGCTGCTTCCATTAGCGGCGCAGCGACACCGGGTAGCCCTACTCCCGAAGAGATAGCTGCTGCCGAAGAGGCGGGTTTGGCTGCCGGACGAGCTACTTTCGATCCGACCAACTCTGCCTCCTACAACAGCTCCACTTCGGTCAAGATCTATGACAGCCTGGGTAATCCCCATGATCTGACCAAGTATTTCGTGAAGAACGATGCCAACAGTTGGGATATGCATGTATTGATTGATGGTGTTGCGCAGCAAACCGCAGTGGCATCCGATCCGAGTGCGACTCCCGGCAGCCCGGTTAACCTGCAATTCAACAGCGTAGGGCAACTCACCACGCCGCAGCCGTACAACATAGTGGGTTGGGCACCGCTTGATAGCGAAGGGCAGCCCACGGGTGCAGAGTCACCTGCGGCCAATCTGAGCCTGGATCTTGCGGGCTCTTCGCAATACTCCACCAGCTTTGCGGTTACCGCGGTGACCCAGGACGGCTTTACCACTGGTGAGCTGGCAGGGCTGGAAATTGATCAGTCCGGCCTGCTGGTAGCACGCTACACCAATGGCCAGACGCGCGTGCAGGGTCAGGTTGTACTGGCAACTTTCGCCAACCAGCAAGGACTCACTCCGCTGGGCAACACCTCTTGGGCACAGTCATTCGCCTCAGGCGAGCCGGTGATAGGTGCGCCAACGACCGGGACGCTTGGCGGCATTCAATCCGGAGCTCTGGAGGCGTCCAACGTGGATATCTCCGAGCAACTGATCAACCTGATTGTGGCGCAGCGCAACTATCAGGCCAACGCCAAGACCATCCAGACCGAAGACGCGGTCACCCAGACTATTATCAATCTGCGTTAAGCGTTCGGCTGGTTTAGCGGCACCGGCAGCGGCAATACTGGCAACATACGTTGCCGGTATTGCCGCTTTTTTTTTGCGTGAATTAAATCAAGCGATTGATATCAAAGACTAAATCCTGCCAAGTGTGCTGCTGGCACGATCTGTGCTTTATCTTCTGTATCTAGAGCAAAAGCGGCAATTCCTTGTCGCGCAAGTTGATGCGGAGAAGGGCATGGACAAATCCTTGTACATATCCATGACGGGTGCCAGTCAGAACGCCTTGGCGCAGCGCTCGCACGCCAACAACCTGGCAAACCTGACTACCACAGGCTTTCGCAAGGACTTCGAGCAGGCGCGCTCCATGCCGGTATTCGGTGATGGCTTTGCCACCCGTGCCTACGCCATGACCGAGCGCCCCGGCACCGATCTTTCCGCTGGCAGCATGCAGGAAACCGGCCGCGAGCTGGATGTGGCGGTGCAGGGTGAAGGTTGGATTGCGGTCCAGGCGCCAGACGGCACCGAAGCCTATACCCGCGCCGGCAATCTGAAGATGGACGTATTCGGCATCCTGCGTACCGGCAGCGGTCTGCCAGTGCTGGGTAATGGTGGCCCGATCGCCATTCCGCCGGCGGAGAAAATCGAGATTGGCTCCGACGGCACCATCAGCATCCGTGCTCTTGGCGAAGCGCCTACGGTGATGGCTGAAGTGGACCGCATCAAGCTGGTCAATCCCGACCCTGGCGTCATGCGTAAAGGCGAAGATGGTCTGATGCGCGTGAATGATGGGCTGGAGCAGCCGCCCGATGCGGCCGTGCAGGTGGCTACTGGTTTTCTTGAGGGCAGCAACGTCAATGCAGTAGAGGAAATGACCTCCATGTTGGCGCTGGCCAGGCAATTCGAATTGCACGTGAAAATGATGCGTACCGCTGACGAGAATGCCCAGGCGGCCGATCGCGTCCTGCAAATCAGTTAACTTTCAACAGCAGTGTCAGTTAACTGACACGCGAGGAGAGACACCATGCTCGCAGCACTTTGGGTAAGCAAAACCGGTTTGTCCGCCCAGGACACCATGCTCACCACCATTTCCAACAACCTGGCGAACGTCTCGACCACTGGCTTCAAGCGCGATCGCCCCGAGTTTGAAGACCTGCTGTATCAGGTCAAGCGTCAGCCGGGTGGTCAGAGCACGCAGGACACTCAACTGCCTTCGGGTTTGCAGCTGGGTACCGGTGTGCGGGTAGTGGGCACCCAGAAAATCTTTACCGAAGGCACGCTGCAGACCACCGAGCAGCCGCTCGACATGGCGGTCAATGGTCGTGGCTTCTTCCAGATTCTGATGCCCGACGGCAACTTGGGTTATACCCGCGACGGTAGCTTTCACCTGGATGCAGACGGTCAGATTGTTACCTCCAACGGTTTTCCGCTGGAGCCCGGCATAGTACTGCCTGACGACGTACAGAGTCTCACCATTGGCGAAGACGGCACCGTCAGCATCTCCGTATTTGGCGATGCCGGCGTGCAGCAGATCGGCAATATCCAGACCGCCGACTTCATCAACCCGGCCGGCTTGCAATCGATCGGCAACAACCTCTTTCTGGAAACCGCAGCCAGTGGTGCGCCACAGACCGGCAATCCCGGCGAGAACGGCCTGGGCACCGTGCTGCAGAATACGCTGGAGAATTCCAACGTGAGCGTTGTGGAAGAGCTGGTGAACATGATCACCACGCAGCGCGCATACGAAATGAACTCCAAGGTCATATCCACCGCAGATCAGATGCTGCAGTACATCAGTCAGAACCTCTGACGGGAGCTATCCGCAATGAAAATGTTGCGTAATGCATTGGTGCTTTTCGGTCTGGCAAGCCTGGTGGGCTGCATGCAGATGCCACCCACCCGCGACGACCCGACTTATGCGCCTGTGTTACCGCGCACGCCGTTGCCGCAGGAATTGAACAACGGCGCGATCTACCAGCCGGGCTTCGAAATGAGCCTGTACAACGACCGCAAGGCGCACCGGGTAGGTGACATCATCACCATCACCCTGAGCGAGCGGACCGCGGCCCAGAAAACGGCTGAAAACGAGATCGACAAGGACAGTAGCGTTTCCATCGCCAACCCGACCCTGCTGGGCAATGTGGTCGGTGCCAAGGGATTGGATCTGGGGGTGAGCCTGGCCGGGCAGCGTGAGTTTGACGGTTCAGCCGACGCCAATCAGAGCAACAGCCTGACCGGCTCGATCACCGTGACCGTAGCCGAGGTGCTGCCCAACGGTATTCTGGCGGTGCGTGGCGAGAAATGGATCACCCTCAATCAGGGCGACGAACTGATTCGTATATCCGGCCTGGTGCGGACCGACGACATAGGCCCGGACAACACCGTGTTGTCGACCCGGGTCGCGGATGCACGCATTACCTATTCGGGTACCGGCGCCTTTGCCAATGCCAGTCAGCCTGGCTGGTTGAACCAGTTCTTCCTCAGCCCGCTGTGGCCATTCTGACAGGAGAGACAAGATGCGCCTTTTTACGCTCTGCCTATGTCTGCTAATGGCCAGCCCCCTGGCTCTGGCTGACCGCCTGAAGGATATCGGCAACATTGCCGGCGTTCGCAGCAACCAGTTGATCGGTTACGGTCTGGTGGTGGGTCTGGATGGTTCTGGTGACCAGACCAGCCAGACGCCTTTCACCGTGCAAACCTTCAACAACATGTTGGCGCAGTTTGGCATTACCGTGCCGCCGGGAACCCGCATTCAGATGAAGAACGTGGCTGCGGTGGCAATTCATGCCGATCTGCCACCGTTTTCGCGGCCGGGCCAGACCATCGACATCACCGTGTCGTCGATCGGTAACGCCAAAAGCCTGCGTGGTGGCAGCCTGTTGATGACCCCGCTCAAGGGGATCGACGGTCAGGTTTACGCCATCGCCCAGGGCAACCTGGTGGTCGGCGGTTTTGGTGCCGAAGGGGCGGACGGCTCGCGCATTACCGTTAACATTCCCAGCGCCGGGCGGATTCCCAACGGTGCCACGGTAGAGCGTTCGGTGAGCAGCCCCTTTGCGTCGGGCGATCACCTGACCTTCAACCTGAATCGACCGGACTTCACCACCGCCAAGCGGGTAGTGGACCAGGTGAACAATACCTTTGGCCCCGGTGTGGCGCAGGCATTGGATGGCGGCAGCATTCGCATACGCGCGCCGATCGACCCTAACCAGCGTGTCGACTATCTGGCGATGGTCGAGAATCTGGAGATCCAGCAAGGCAATGCCGCAGCCAAGGTAATCATCAACTCGCGCACCGGCACCATCGTGATTGGCCAGGATGTTCGCGTGCAGCCTGCGGCGGTGACCCACGGCAGCCTGACCGTGACCATCAGCGAGAATGTGCAGGTCAGCCAGCCAGATGGTGTGCTGTCGGGCGGTCAGACCGTAGTGGCGCCGAGCTCGCAGATCAACATCGATCAGGGAGACAGCCGCATGTTTGTCTTCAATCCTGGTGTTTCTCTGGACGAGATTGTACGCGCGGTCAATCAGGTAGGCGCGGCACCGGGCGACCTGATGGCCA
The DNA here is from genome assembly GCF_036961105.1 of Halopseudomonas sp. Lineage (GTDB taxonomy): Bacteria > Pseudomonadota > Gammaproteobacteria > Pseudomonadales > Pseudomonadaceae > Halopseudomonas. The sequence continues at coordinate 295,418 of NZ_JBALWW010000003.1, forward strand.
TTCTCGAAGCACTCAAGCAGGCCGGCGCTCTTAACGCCGATCTGGTCATCATCTGAGTCTGGAGGCCAGCATGAGCATCAGCAACAGCAGTCTCAACTACACCGATCTGAACAGCGTCAGTCAGCTGAAATCGGGTGCCAAGGCCAACAGCCCGGAGAATATCCGCAAGGTGGCCGAGCAGTTCGAGTCGCTGTTCGTGAACATGATGGTCAAGAGCATGCGTGATGCCAATGCGGTGTTTGCCGAGGGCAATCCGCTGAACACGCCGCAAACCCGTCACTACCAGGACATGTACGACAACCAGCTGTCGATTCATCTGGCCGAAAGCAAGGGCCTGGGCATGACCGACGCGCTGATGCGGCAGTTGTCACCCCAGAGCAGCGGCGCAGCGCAAACCAGCGGCAGCGGTAAAGCTCAGGCAGTGGAAGGCGTGGATCAATCTGCGTTGCTGGCGCGTCGTCGTCTGGCGATTTCTACCAACTACAGTGAATGGGCGCAGCGTCATGCGCAGCAGAGCGCTACTGGCACGCCGGCCGCTACCGGCAGTGCAGTCAAGGATGAGCGCAGCCTGGCCGATACCTGGCAGCCCCTTCGCGGCCTGCAGGCCAGCGCGCGGAGTGCGGCCAGCAGCGCCAGTGTGCAGGCGTTAAGCGCTGAAACGGCCGGGCGTACTCGCTTTGCCAATGCTGACGAGTTTGTCGAAACCATGTTGCCGATGGCCGAGAAGGCGGCTGCGCGCCTCGGCGTGGATCCGCATTATCTGGTGGCGCAGGCAGCGCTGGAAACCGGCTGGGGCAAATCGATCATCAAGGGCTCTGACGGCGCCAGCAGTTACAACCTGTTCGGCATCAAGTCGCATGGCGGCTGGCAGGGTGAGTCTGCCAGCGTGATGACTACCGAGTTCCGCAACGGCGTGGCTGGCAAGGAGCGCGCGGCGTTTCGCAGTTACGATTCCTGGGAGCAGAGCTTCGAGGATTACGTGAACTTTCTGGAAACCAATGGCCGCTATCAACAGGCGCTGAGCAGCACTGCGAATCCGGATTCCTTCTTCCGTGAATTGCAGCAGGCCGGTTATGCGACCGACCCGCAGTACGCCAGCAAGGTATCGCAGATCGCGCGCAAGTTGATCAGCGAAAGCGGTACCCAGTTGGCCAACAACTCAGCGACAGCTGACAGCACAGGCAGAGCATAATGGCAGACCTCTTTGGCATTGGACTCAGCGGGCTCAAGTCGGCGCAGACCCAGTTGTCGGTTACCGGCCAGAACATCAGCAACGTCAATACGCCCGGCTATACCCGGCAGACGGCTGTGCAGGCGGCGCAGGTGCCTAGCCTCAGCGGAGCCGGGTACCTGGGCAACGGCAGCAAGGTGGTGGATGTCGAACGCATCTACAACCAGTTTCTGACCAATCAGGTACGCTCCAGCACCTCGGCCAATGCCGAGGTCAAGTCGTTCCAGTCACAGATGGAACAGCTCAATACCCTGGTCTCCAGCAGCGCCACCGGCATCACGCCCGGTCTGCAGAACTATTTCGACGCGCTGCAGACGGCGATTGAAGATCCAGCCAACCTGCCGGCGCGCCAGCTGTTTCTTTCCGAAGCCGAGGGCATGGCCTCCCGCTTCAATACCGTGCACGCGAGCCTGGCCGGGCAGAATCAGTTTCTTGGCCAGCAAATGAGCTCTCTGGCCGATCAGGCCAGTCGGCTGGCAACCTCCATTGCCGGCTACAACGATAGCATTGCCAAAGCCGCTGCCAATGGCGCACAACCCAACGATTTGCTGGATGCCCGTGACGAGGCCGTGCGGCAATTGTCCGAATTGGTGGGTGTTACCGTGGTGCCGCAGGATGATAACCAGATCAACGTGTTTGTTGGTTCGGGGCAACCGTTGGTGGTTGGGAACAAGGCTTCTACGTTGGCGGTACGCCCTGGCGCATCCGATCCAACGCGGGTAGATGTGGTGCTGCAGAGTGGCGCCTCGGTTCAGGATATTACGTCGCTGGTAAGCGGCGGTGAGCTGGGTGGCCTGGTGCGCTATCGTCAGGACGTGCTCGATCAGGCAATGAATGCTATCGGTCGTCTGTCGCTGGCCATTGCCGATCAGTTCAACCAGCAGCAGGGGCAGGGCCTGGATCTCAACGGCAATGCCGGCTCGCAATTGTTCAACGACATCAACAGCGAGGCATTGGTGGATGGCCGCAGCCAGGCCCGGGTCACCAACTCCGATCCCGATGCCAAACTGGACGTGCTGATCGGTGACACCTCGCAGCTCAGCACCTCTGATTATGAAGTCGTATTTTCCAACGCGACCGAATTTACCGTACGCCGCACTGCGGATGACAAGGTAACCGGGCCCTACCAACTGGGCAGCGCGCCGCCACCGGAACTGGATGGTTTCACCATTGAGCTGGATTCCGGCAGCATCACTTCGGGCGACCGTTTCTTGCTGACGCCCACCCGTTATGCGGCCTCAAGCATGGACGTGGTAATGCAGGAGCCGCAGGAGCTGGCCTTTGCGGCGCCTGCCAGTACTGAAGCAAGTCTGGATAATCGTGGTACCGGCAGTATTTCTCAACCGAACTTGGCTAGCGGCCCCTCACCCATAAGTGCTGATGAGCTGGCAGGGCTGTTGACACCGCCGCTAACGCTGACTTATGAAGATATAGATACGGCCAGCGGCCAATTGAGCCTTCCTGATGGCACAGTACTGCCCTTCGTGAAAGGCCAAAATAACAGTATCGATGTCACTGTCGGCGGTTATACCTTCAGCATGGCTATGAACGGCACGCCCAAAAATGGTGACAGTTTTACTTTGAGCTTCAATACCGGCGTGGCGGATAACCGCAACGCCCTGGCGATGTCAGAACTGCAGAATGCCAAGGTGCTGGGGCAGGCGGGTGGCGCAGACGGCTTCTCCTTTGTCGATGGCTACGGGGATCTGGTGCAGCGCGTGGCAACCTATACGGCGCAGGCGCGTACCGATGCCCAGTCCACTGCCGCAGTGCTGCAACAGGCCACCAACAACCGCGATTCGGTGTCGGCCGTGAGTCTGGATGAAGAGGCCGCCAACCTGATCAAATTTGAGCAGTACTACAATGCCTCGGCACAGGTGATTCAAGTTGCACGCTCATTGTTCGATACATTGATCAACAGTATTCGCTAACGGGTAACGAAAGATGCGAATTTCCACGATTCAACAGTTCAATACCGGCGTGCGCGGCATACAGGACAATTACGCCCAGGCTTCGCGTACGCAGGAGCAGATCAACTCCGGCAAGCGCATTCTGTCGCCGGCGGATGATCCCGTGGCCACGGTGCGGCTGCTGCAGTTGAGCCAGGAAGCGAACAAGCTTGAGCAGTACAAAACCAACATGACAGCGGCGACCAACAGCCTGGCGCAGGAAGAGGCCGTGCTCAACTCGGTCAACAACGTGCTGCAGCGGGTGCGCGAAATCACCCTGGAAGCTGGCGGTGGCGCGCTGAGCGACCAGGACCGGCAGGCGCTGGCCACCGAGCTGGAGCAGCGTGAGGGTGAATTGCTCGACTTGTTCAATAGTCGCAACGCACGGGGCGAGTACCTGTTTGGCGGTTACCAAAGCAAGGAAGCGCCCTTCGTGCAGAACTCCGATGGCAGTTACAGCTATCAAGGCGATGAGGGACAGCGCTCGGTGCAGATCGCCGGTTCCAAAACCGTGGCCCTGAATGACAATGGCAAAGAGCTATTCGTCAATATTGCCAACGTCAACCGCGTGGTGACCAGCACAGCTGAGGCTCCTGAGCCAACCAATACGGGCACCGGACGGATTTCGCTCGGGGTGGTGGAGAACAAGACTGTCTACGACGACCAATTCTATCCGCAGGGAAGCGTGGATATTGTGATCGGTGCTGATGCTGAAAGTTATGAAATAGTCGACAGCACCGGCAACCCTCTGGTGCCACCCGTAACCGGTGCACTGGAGAGAAATGATAGTGGCAGTTACGACATTCGTTATGCTGGCGTGAGGGTAACGCTGGACGGCGAGCCAGCGGCGGGCGACAGCTTCACCATTGCCAATGGTGGCAGCGAAAATCGCGAAACCCGCGGCATACTGGATAGCATCTCGACTCTGCGCAAAACGCTGGAAAGCCCCGGTGACAGCACCGACGCCAAGCTGGAGCGACGCGACGTGCTCGCGGTGACCCTGGACAACCTTGATAACGCCATGAACAGCGTGCTGCAGGTGCAAACCACCATAGGCGCGCGGATGAACGTGATTGATTCTACTCAGGTGCAGAATGACGAGCTGTCGCTGATCAACACCACAGTCACCTCCGAGCTGGAGGACCTGGATTACGCCGAAGCGCTCAGTCGGCTCAGCCTGCAGACCGTGGTGCTGGAGGCGGCGCAGCAGAGCTTCGTGAAGGTTAGCGGCCTGAGTCTGTTCAACCTGATCTGAGCCGGTCTCTTGGGGCTGACTATCCGTTTGCCGGCAGCGGCCAGGGCCTAGGTTGCGGCGGCCCGCCGCAGCATCTCGATAAAAGCGGACGCCGCCGGGGACAGCGGCCGCTGTACGCGGGTAACCAGGCCGAAGCTGGTACCCGGCATCAGCTCTGGCCAATCGAGCAGGGCGAGTTCACCCCGCGCCAACTCCTCCTCAAGCGTGCTCCGGCTGGCAATGCTCAAGGCATCGCATTGCATGACCAGGCGTTTGAGCACATCCAGATTGTCGCACTCCAGGCTGATCATCGGCTCTGGGCGGGGCAGGGTGCGCTGAAGAATCTCCTTGATGCTGGCAGGCAGCCGAAAGCTGGCCAAGGGGTATGCGGCCAACTGCGGTGGTGTCAGACCGCGCTGCCCGCATAGCGGATGCCCGGGTCGGCAGAACAGCAGACTGGGCTCCTGTTGCAAGGGTTGTACTTGGAGCAGCGGGTCGCCCTGCAGCTCGCGGATGTCAGCCACAAACAACTCCAGCTCCTCTGCCAGCAGTTGACCGCGCAACGCACTCCAATGCTGAATATCCAGGCGCACGCGTACCCCCGGATAGAGCTTGTTGAACTGGCCCAGTACGCGGGGCAGCAGGTCGGCAGCGGGGAAAGGGCCAGCGCCTATCAGGAGCTCGCCGTCTTCCAGGTCATTGAACTGACGCAGGGCATTTTTCAAGGCGGTGCTGCCGGCCAGCAAACGTGTGGCATGCTCCAGCACCAGTTGTCCCTGGGGTGTCAGTTCCACACCCTTCCCGCCGCGCACGATCAGCGCGCAACCCAGGCGGTGTTCCAGCGTCTGTATGCTGCGGCTCAATGCCGGCTGGCTCAAACCAATGGCCTCTCCCGCACGAATGAAACCCTGGTGCTCTACCAGGGCAGCAAAGTGGCGTAGCGATTTCAGGTCCAGCGGGTGCTGTTCGCTCATGGGCTTGCCAGTGAATTGATGATAGGGCAATCGGCGCGCGCGTCGCCCTGGCAGCTGCGGGCCAACTCGGCCAGGGTGTCGCGCATGGCCTGCAGCTCGGCGATCTTCTGTTCCAGTTCCTGCAGATGCTGTTGCGCCAGCGCTTTGACCTCGGCGCTGCTGCGCGAGCGATCCTGCCACAGCGTCAGCAACTGTGCTACCTGCTCCATACTGAAGCCTAACTGCCGCGCACTGCGAATAAAGCGCAACTGGTGCAGTTCGTTTTCGTTGTACTGACGGTAGCCTGCCTCACTGCGGGCCGGAGCCGATAGCAGGCCGATCTGTTCGTAGTGGCGAATCATGCGTGCACTCAGGCCACTGGCCCTGGCCACCTGACTGATATTCATGCGTCCTCCGGTTTCCAGCGTTTGAGCAGTAGCGCGTTGCTGACCACGCAGACGCTACTGGCGGCCATCATGGCGCCGGCCAACATCGGATTGAGCAGCCCGACGGCGGCCAGCGGAATGCCGATGCAATTGTAGACAAAGGCCCAGAACAGGTTCTGTCGGATCTTGTGCCAGCTGGCCCGTGATAACGACAGCGCCGCCGGCACCAGCAGGGGATCGCCGCGCATCAGCGTCACCCCCGCGCTATGCATGGCCACATCAGTACCCGTGGCCATGGCCATGCCAACGTCTGCCGCCGCCAGCGCTGGTGCGTCATTGATACCATCGCCCACCATGGCGACCGATTTGCCCTCGGCGCGCAGACGCTGAATCACCTGCGCCTTCTCGTGCGGCAATACGTTGCCGGTCACCTGACGGATGCCCAGGGCGCGGGCAACCGATTCAGCGGCGGCCTGGCTGTCGCCGCTCAGCAGCTGCACGCCAATGCCCTGGGCCTGCAGGCTGGCAACGGCGGCTGCCGCGTTGGGTTTGAGGGTATCGGTGAAGGCGAGCAGTGCAACCGCGCGCGGGGGATTGTCAGTCGCCAGCCAGGACAGTGTGGCGCCGCCTGCCGCCAGTGCCTCGGCATCCGTCAGCCAGGGCGACAGGTCGATATGATTGTCGGCCATCAAACGGGCGTTACCCAGCCAGATGCCATTGCCATCAACCTGGCCTTGTGCGCCCCGGCCAGCCAGTACTCTGAAGTTGCTGGCGCCAGGGGAATGAATCTCTCGGGCCGTAGCATAGTCACAGGCGGCGCGGGCCAGCGGGTGCTCGGCGTGCTGCTGAATGGCCAGGGCCCAGCTAAGCGCCTGGTCCTGGGGGGTGTCGTCCAATAATTTGAACTCGGCTAGTTGCGGCTGGCCCAGCGTAAGGGTGCCGGTTTTGTCGAACACCAGGGTGTCCACGCCATGTGCCTGTTCAAGGGCAAGGGCGTCGCGAATCAGAATGCCGTGGCGGGCAGCCACGCCGGTACCCACCATGATGGCGGTGGGTGTGGCCAGACCCAGCGCGCAGGGGCAGGCAATTACCAGTACGGCAATGGCGTTGAGCAGCGCCTGTTCCGATCCCAGAAATACAGTGCCCAGGGCCCAGGTGAGCAGGGCAATGAGTATTACCACGGGCACGAAGATCGCGCTTACGCGGTCGACCAGACGCTGAATTGGCGCTTTGGATGTCTGGGCGTTTTCTACCATGCGTACGATCTGCGCCAAGCGGGTTTCCGCGCCGGTGGCGCGGGTTTCCAGCAGCAGCATGCCGTCCTGGTTCATGGCGCCAGCACTCACTGCATCGCCTGGCTGGCGGCTGACTGGGAGGCTTTCACCGGTCAGCATCGACTCATCCACATGGCTTGCGCCTTCGCTTACCACGCCATCGACGGGAATGCGCTCGCCGGGGCGTACCACCAGCATATCGCCAGGGCTGACTTGTTCCAGCGCGACGTTTTCTTCTTCGCCGTTGGCGTTGCGCCGTCTGGCGGTGTCGGGGCGCAGGGCGCTGAGCGCCCGTATCGCTTCGAGCGTCTGCCCCTTGGCGCGATTCTCCAGATATTTGCCCAACAGAATAAAGCTGACGATGGTGGCCGAGGCCTCGTAATACAGCGCCGGCATTTCCCCCGGACCGGCTTGCAGCAGATGCCAGGTGCTCAATGCCCAGCCGGCGCTGGTGCCGAGCGCGACCAGTAGATCCATGTTGCCGGTCTTGTTGCGCAGCGCATGCCAGGCGCCGCGGTAAAAACGCGCGCCAAATATGAACTGCACTATCGAGGCCAGCAGCAATTGCACCCAGGGCGGCAGCATCAGCTCATGGTGGCCGAGCAGGGCCGGAATCATGCCCAGCGTCAGCGGCAGGGTGAAGACAATGGCGAGTAGCAACCAGCGCCACTCCTTGCGCAGGGTCTGGTTGCGCAGCGCCTCGGCCCGTCCACTCTCGGCAGGGCTAGCCGAATCGAGCCATTGCGCGGGATATCCCGCGTGGCGCAGGGCGGTAAACAGCGGTTGGGTATCCATATCATCGAGCAGTGCCACCCGTGCCTGCTGACTGGCCAGGTTGACTTCCGCGTGCTGCACCCCCGGCACCGTCTGCAGCGCACGCTCCACTCGGCCTACGCAGCTGGCACAACTCATGCCCTGAAGTTGCAGCACCCTGGTGGTCTGCTGCGCTGGATAACCCGCCTTGGCCAGCGCTCTGGTCGCTGCGGCCAATTGCTCAACGTCGGCGTAGTTGAACCGCGCGCTATTGGCGGCCAGATTTACCTGCGGGTCGGCGATGCCGGGCAAATCGCCGAGCAGGCGCTCAACGCGGCCTACGCAACTGCCGCAATTCATGCCGTCGAGAGTCAGAGTAATGGTGTGCATCCGGGATCCCCCATGCTGATATTGAGTTCAGCATGAACCCTGACATCATGTAAAGGTCAAGCTGCAGGTTAGAAGCCGAGCGTGGGACCGCCGCTGCCTTCGCCGAGCTTCAAACCCACTTTGAGGATCCAGTCGTTGTTCATGGCGGCCACCACCCAGGTGTGGCCTTCCCACTGTATCTGATCGCCCACCACCGGATGCCCGCCAAAGTGGCGGCTGAAAAAGGCGGCCAAGGTCAGGTCGCGCATGTCTGCCGGTACTTCGAAACCATAGAATTTACCGACCTCACCCAGTTGAGCATCGCCTTCGAGGATAAAATCGCCGAAGAAGTGGCGGCTTTCCAGGTAGCGCTTGGGCTGCGCCTTGCTGAACAGTTTCGACAGCGCTGGCAGGTCGCGCGGCCGGCCCACCACGCAGAGCACATCGTGCAGCGCCAATTGAGTGCTGCCGGTCGGGTGTAACAGGCGATTCCCCCGAAACAGCGCTGCAATGCGCGTGTCGGCGGGCATGGTCAGGTCGCGCAGGGCAACCCCGACGCACCAGTTGGCGTTGTCCAGTTGGTAGATAAGCAGCTCGAAGTCGCCCTGAATGGCGGTATCCAGGCTGGTGCGCTGTAACGGCTCTGGCTGTGGCGGGATCTCCACCTTGCACAGGCGAGCCATCAACGGCAGCGAGGAGCCTTGCAATAGCAGCGATACCAGCACCACAACAAAGGCCAGGTTGAACAGCAGCTGCGACTGCTCCAGACCGGCCAAGAGTGGAAAGATGGCGAGAATGATGGGAACAGCCCCGCGCAATCCGACCCAGGCGATAAATAAGCGCTCGCGCCATGAGAACACGAAGGGTGCCAGGCAGATAAGGACGGCGACCGGGCGTGCGATAAAGATCAGAAACAGCGCGATCAGCACGGCCGGCATGGCGATGATCATCATCTCGCTGGGCGTCACCAGCAGCCCCAGCATCAGGAACATGCCGATCTGGCTCAACCAGGCCATACCGTCCTGTACTTGCAATATGTTCTGCAGGTTGCGCACACGCTTGTTGCCCAGAATCAGACCGGTCAGATAGATCGCCAGAAAGCCGCTACCGCCAATCTTGTTGGTTACCGCGAAAACCAGAATGGCGCCGCTGGTGATCAGCAGTGGATACAAGCCCACCGGCAGGTGTACGCGATTGACCAGCCACACCAGCAGGAACCCACCGCCCAGACCGCAGAGCGCGCCAATGCCAAACTGCTCGATCAGCAGCAGGGCAAAGTTCCAGCTGAAGCTGGTTTGCCCGCTGGAGAGCATTTCGACCAGGGTAATGGTGAGAAAAATCGCCATCGGATCGTTCGAGCCGGACTCGATCTCCAGCGTCGCTCCGACCCGTTGTTTGAGATTCAATCCCTTGCCCTGCAACAGCGAGAAAACCGCCGCAGCGTCGGTGGATCCGACAATGGCGCCCAGCAACAAGCCTTGCAGCCAGTGCAGGCCCAGCAGCCAGGCGGTGAGCGCACCGGTCAGGGTTGCGCTGATCAGTACGCCCAGGCTGGCCAGCGACATGGCCGGCCACAGCCCCACCCGGAAATTCTCCACCTTGGTTCGCATGCCGCCATCCAGGAGGATGATCGCCAGCGCCAGGCTGCCGATCAGAAAGGCCGTGCTGGTATCTTCAAACGCGATTCCGCCCAAGCCGTCTTCGCCAGCCAGCATGCCGATGACCAGAAATATCAGCAGCAGCGGGATACCCAGCCGGGAAGAGAGCGAACTGGCGAGCACACTGAAGCACAGCAGCAGCGCACCAATCATGAAGAGAGTATTGATGTAGTCCATGTAACGCTTGCCTGGAAGCTGAATGGTCGATGAGTCCACTATATCGTTTCCCACCCGTTTGGGTGAAAAAATACTGTATAGTCAAGCGATTGCGCGGCTTGGGAGTGATAATGGACGCAGAATTCTGGCACACCCGCTGGCAGCGGGGAGAGACCGGCTTTCATAAGGCCGGCATCAATCCGCTACTCAGTCGCTGGTGGCCGCGCCTGGCTCTGACTGCTGGCGCCACTGTATTGGTGCCGCTGTGTGGCAAAAGCCTGGATATGCTGTGGCTGCGCTCGCAAGGGCATCAGGTAATTGGCGCAGAGCTGGCCCGCGCCGCATTGGAAGCTTTCATCAGTGAGCACCAATTGGCACTTACCTGGCAGCAGCTAGGCAGTTTTGCCGTAGCAACCGGTGACGGCTTCGAACTCCATTGCGGCGACTTTTTCGATCTTGCCGGTGCACAGCTGGGCGGGGTGACTGCGGTTTATGATCGCGCCGCGCTTATCGCTTTGCCGCCAGCCATGCGCGGCGCCTATGTGCAGCACATGCGCAGCGTTTTGCCGCCTGGCTGGAAAATGCTGCTGGTCACCCTGGATTATCCTCAGGCGCAACGGCCAGGTCCGCCGTTCAGTGTGCCCGATGCCGAGGTGAAAGCATTGTTCCGCGGATGTCTAATCGAGTTGCTGGATGAACAGGACGTGCTTTCCGAGCACGCCGTATTTGCGGCTCAGGGAATGCAGTCGCTGGTGGAGCGGGTTTATCTTGTTCGCGACGCTGCTGAGTCTCCCGGTGCAGCGCAGTCGTAGCTCGCCGGCTCGCTATAATCAGGTTTCAGTTCTACCTTTCCAGTTTGCGGAGTTCCGATGCTGGCTGCCCTCGCGCTCTTGTACAAGCTGCTGCCGCTTTATGTCACGGTCGGACTCGGCTGGCTGGCCGGTCGTTATCTGGATGCCAGCGGCAAGCATATTGCCGGCATCATGATGTACATAGTGACGCCCTCGGTGATCTTTGCCGGGGTGATGAACGCGCCACTGTCGCCCGAGGTGGTGCTGCTGCCTTTTCTCACCTTCAGCCTGTGCTCATTGCTCGGTCTGCTGCATCTGTGGCTGGCCCGGCGCTGCCTGCACGACGGCAGCGCCAACATGATTCCGCTCTCGGTAGGCACTGGCAACACCGGATATTTCGGCATTCCGGTAGCCCTGCTGCTGTTTGGCGAGCAGGGTCTGAGCATCTATATCGTCTGCATGTTGGGCACCACGCTGTTCGAGAACTCGGTGGGCTTCTATCTGGCTGCACGTGGCCGGTTTGGCGTGCGTGATTGCCTGATCAAGGTGTTGCGGCTGCCCTCGTTGTACGCTTTTTTCCTGGCGGTGCTACTCAATTTTGGTGGTATGAGCATTCCCGCTGCCTTTATGCCGCTGTTCGACAATCTGCGCGGTGCCTACAGCATCTTCGGCATGATGATCATCGGTATGAGTATTCTCAGTTTTCATGGGCTGGCGGGTAACTTGCGGTTCACCGGGCTGGCATTTGCGGGCAAGTTCATCAGTTGGCCGCTGGCAGCATTGCTGTTCTGGTGGCTGGACAGCCAATTTCTGCATATCTATGACGTGGCGGTATACCGCGCCATATTGCTGATTTCCATCACCCCGATCGCCGCCAACACCGTGGTTATCGCCACCCTGCTGGACACCAGCCCGCGTCAGGTCGCAGGTACCGCCCTGCTGAGCACCCTGGTGGCGCTGGTCTACATCCCGCTGATGATCGCCGTGCTCTTCCCCTGGATTGGCTGAACGCAGCCCCTTCTTTATCTCGTGGATGGTCTCGGGATCTACTGCCGGCTCTGTCGGGGCGGGTAGACCTGGCCAGTACAGCGCCATTATTTTGTAACAAGAGGTTTATTGCGGCTGAAAGCGCCGTGATTCCGTTAATGCTTTGTCTGATTTGGTCGATACTGAGGTAAGAGGGAGAGTGTGCATCGGCAGCGCTGATGCGGACGCAGACGCCATGTGATGCGGGACAGGGCGCAAGCGTCTTCCCTGTCTGGACTGATGAAGGTCCGGAACCGGCGAGCCAATGGAATGCACTTCGAAGGAACGAAAGGGCCGTGTGCTACGGCTGTTGTTACATCGCCAAGAACGATTGCCAACGCCGTCAATTAAAAGAGTGCAGACAATGATCAGCCTATTTCGCAATTTGAGCTTCCGTTGGAAGCTGACCCTGCCCCTGCTGGTGCTAGCCCTGCTGTTTGGTGTTCTGGGATTTTCCGCCTATTGGGCCGTCAACAACGTTGAAGGTCGCCTGGCGAGAGTCTCGCAGGAACTGCTGCCGCAAAGTTCACTCATCCTCGAGGCAGACCGTGACATGTACCAGGCCCTGCAGGCTGAACGCGCGCTCCTGGCAGGCGTCTCGGCTGCCGATGTGGGTGACGAGCACACCGCCAACATGCAGCAGGCGCGCGAGCGTATAGCCAAATACGGTTCGATGACCTCCTCAGCGCAGGGCAAGGCGCTGGCAGCTGACTTTGCCCGCGCGTTCGATATATGGCAGCGCACATCGATGGACAATGTGCGCCTGGCCGCCGCGGGTAACGCCGCACAGGGCAACGAGACCAGCTACGGTCGTGGCTTTCAGGAGTTCAGCCAGGCACGCAATCTGATTGATCAGATGACTGGTCTGGTCAGCGCCGAGGCCGAGCAGGAGAGCGTTGAGGCCGCGGCCGAGGCGAACGCCAGTCATCTGAGAGTGAGTGTCGTGCTGGTGATCGGGGCCCTGGTCTGCCTGCTGATGATTGCGTTTTTCCCCGGTTTGATTGTCACCCCGCTGCGCGACCTGTTGCAACGCATTCGCGATATTGCCGACGGTGAAGGTGATCTGACCAAGCGCGTGGCGGTGCACTCCAGCGATGAGCTGGGCATGCTCAGTCGGGCGGTCAATGATTTTCTCGAACAGCTGCAGGCTCTGATCCGGCAGGTAGCCGAATCCACTCTGCAGGTCGCCTCCGCCTCTGAGGAAATGAGCGCCATCGCTACCAGTCAGGAGCGACTGGTGAACGAGCAGTACATGGCGATCGATCAGGTCAGTACGGCCGCCACCGAGATGAGCGCGGCCATTCACGAGGTAGCCGATAACGCGCACAGCACTGCCGACGCCGCCAGTACCGCCGACAAGCAAGGGCACGAGGCATCGGCTATTGTGGGTCACACCATGAGCGACCTGCGCCGCCTGGCGGCCGATGTGGAAGAGGCTGCCGGGGTGATCGACAATCTGGAGCAGGACACCGACAAGATCGGCGGCGTGCTCAGCGTGATTCAGGGGATTGCCGAGCAGACCAATTTGCTGGCGCTTAACGCCGCCATCGAGGCGGCCCGCGCCGGTGAGCAGGGCAGGGGCTTTGCCGTGGTCGCCGATGAGGTGCGCGCCCTGGCTGCGCGCACCCAGGATTCCACGCGCGATATCCAGCAGATGATCCAGAAGCTGCAGGCCGGTGCCGGGCAGGCGGTTTCCGTTATGCAGCGTGGCGCCGAACTGGCAGCGCAGAGCGTCGAGAAGGCGACCACCACCGAGAGCTCCCTGGCAGAAACCTCGGCCTCGGTCATGCGCATCAATGACATGGCGGCGCAGATTGCCGCCGCCTGCGAAGAGCAGAGCCAGACCACCGAAGACATTGCACGCAATATCAGCGGCATTCGCGACCTGTCAAACCAGGCCGCACAGTCGTCGCAGGAGAGCCGCGATGCCAGCAATGCCCTGGCGCGACTGGCTTCTTCGCTGCAGCAACAGGTTGGCCGCTTCAAAACCTGATATTCGGGTTGTAACTTGCGGGCAAGCCGTTACAATAGCGCGGCCTGACATCAGCTCAGGCCGCTATGGTGACCCTGCCGGTCCCCTCGCAATGATCAGCCGTGAACCCGGTCAGGCCCGGAAGGGAGCAGCCGCAGCGGTCATATCGTGTGCCGGGGTGTGGCTGGTAGGGTTGCCACCCAATTCTGTAAGCCTCTGATTTATATAGTCTTCTAGCCGTTTCTTGTGCAGGTGATACAAGAGGTGGTACATGGAAGCTGTTCCGTCATACCTGCAACTATCCCGTCACTCTATCTTCTATTGTCGTATCGCTGTGCCTGAATCTCTGCGTCCGTTGGTTCGTAGACGGGAGCTGCGCCGGTCATTGAATACACGCTGTCGCCGTGAAGCCGTCCTGCGCTGCCGTGAGATACTGCTCAAGGCTCAACTGCTGTTCATGGAAGCTCTCGACGGTAAGCGACCCTGCCTAGAATTGCTGAAAGGTTCTTGGAGTGGAGCCGGTGAAGACCCCCACAGCTGGGCGGTGTGGTTGAGGCAGCAATTACCCTCTGCTGTGACTGGCTCTAAGTCCGCTCAGAGTCCAGGTAGAAGGGCAGCCAAAGCAACGCACTCGCCCGCAAAGAGTAAGGCTCCAAAGGTCTCTCAGGTGCTTTCAGAGATGACGTTACAGCAGCAGGCGCAAGGCGTATCCGCCAAGACATTGGGAGACAAGGCCGCAGTGGTCCGCCTCTTCGTGGGGACGGTGGGTGACCTGCCCATCGACTGCATAACACGAGCTGACGCACAGGCGTTCAAGGTCAAAGCTGCCAAGCTGCCACCACGGATTAACGGCAAGCCTCAGCGGTATCCAGTCAGCAAGGGAGGGGCCGAGAAGGTCATCACCCTGACCACGCTCAACAACTACGTGAAGATGCTGGCTGCATTGTTTAGCTTTGCTGTGAAGGTGGGCTACTGCGATATCAATCCTTTCGTTGGCATGAAGACAGCCACACGGAAGAAAGCGAGCCAAGAACGTGCTGTGTTCAGTGCTGCTGACCTTTCCAAGCTGTTCAAGTCTCCCGCTTATGCTTCAGCTGATGATGATAGGCCGCACAAGTACTGGCTACCATTGCTGGGGCTGTATACCGGTGCGCGGTTGAATGAGTTGTGTCAGCTATATCTCGATGACGTGGCTGTGGTTAATGACTTGGACTGTCTCCACATCAGAGACCAGCGCCCGGACCAGCGGTTGAAGACGGTAGCATCTGAGCGGCTGCTGCCGATTCACTCAAGGCTTAAGGCGTTGGGCTTCCTTGAGTACGTCCAGAAGCAACGGGCCGCAGGTCATGAACGGCTGTTCCCTGAGCTGACCAAGCATGCAATGCACGGTTATGGGCATGCGCCTTCCAAGTGGTTCGCTAAGCTTCGTGAGCGCTTAGGCTTCAAAGGGCAGGACCAGAAGAAGGACTTCCACAGCTTCCGTCATACCGTGGCTGACCACCTCAAACAACAAGACGTCTCTGAAGCGCTGGTGGCTGGATTGCTGGGGCATCAGTCGCAGGGCATTACCTTCAGTCGCTACGGCAAAGACTATCGCCCTGAGGTGCTGCTGCCGGTGGTGGAGGCCATTGTGGTAGAGAGTCTGTAACAGCAACTGCCAAGGTAAAACGACAGGGGAGCTGTGCTATACGCTCCCGCTGCTTTGGACGTCCCCTGTCCGTTGTTGCATACCCTGCTGGCGCTGGCCTAACCCGGCTGGCGCTCAGGCAATCGCTGGCTTGGTCCTGACGTAACGCCTGATGCTCTGACCTGTTGCGCCTATGGTAGCCAAGGCATCAGCCCGCTCGTTCTCAGGCTGGCCGCTATGGCCCTTCACCCATCGGACCTCAACGATGTGAGTGGTCAGCAGGGCGTCAAGCTCTCGCCATAGGTCATCGTTCGCCACAGGCTTTCTGCTGGCTGTCTTCCACCCGTTGCTCTTCCACTTGGCCAGCCATTCATTGCAGCCCTTGCGGACATACTGGCTGTCGGTGGTGAGGATGACGGTGGAGGGTTGCTTCAGTGCTGCCAAGCCTTGGATTGCTGCGGTCAACTCTGCTCTGTTGTTGGTCTGGTTACGGCCAGAGAGAGGCCCGGCAATCTCAAGACGCTTGCCTTGGGCGTTGATGAGCAGCGCTCCATAGCCGCCTTGGGCTGAGGCTTCGCCGTTGTTGGGACATGCGCCGTCCGTGTAGACCATGATAGTTGCCATGGCTATTGTTCCTTGTAGGTAGGTATGTTGGGTTGATTGCCTCGATTGCCTGACGTGAGTCTTGGGCAGACCTCCGGTGCTGGTGTCAGGTTGCTGAGGCGGTAGCTTTGAGAGTGGAGACGGAAGATGTGACCACAAAGGAGGAGACCACAGAGCATGGCTGCTTAGCGGGTGCACGGCATCTGCTGGAGATGGAGTCTTGGGGGTCATAACCCTGATGGGATTACTACCACCTCCACGCCTAGCGATTGCTTGGCTGTGCGCTGAGTGTGGTGGCTATGGCTTCTCTTCTTCCATGACCACAACAACAGCAGCGATAGCAGGAGCCTTGGGTAATCCTTAGGCTGGCGCTGGTGGTTGCTCCAGGTCTCTCTCTTATATAGATATAGGGGCTTTACTCGGTCCCGTGGTCAGTGGGCTGTAGCGAATGTTGACCGCCAGATTTGGCACTCCTAAAAGTCCATGCTTGGAGGGTAGGCTCTCGGAGCGTTAAGTCGCCCCGCCATGCATACCAAGGATGCAGCGTTATACGCAGTGGCCAATGCCTGCCTTGGTGCTTCCGGGCAATCAATCCGAACTTCTCCAGATCGGATAAGGCTCGCGCCAGTGCCCGCTTGGACGTCTGAAGGCTTGACCGCAGCTCCTCGATTGAACCGAACCAGACGTTACGCCCTGCCAGTCCCTTGGCTAGTTGATGGAAGGTTCTAACGGCTCTGTCGTTAAGCCCAGCGTCCAGCAGGCCCAACACCTTGCGAGTGTCTACGTGCAGCTTGTCCTGCCACCAATCGAATGGCTCAAGGGCTGCTGTCAGCTCCTCAGCGTCCTTCGCCAGAGCAGGCCATGGGGTAGTTACACCAACATCATTGCAACGGCGCAGGTCACGCTTGCGGACAGGCTGCAAAGGCTGCTGCTGATTCAGTATCTCCCCTGACTCAACATCGACAAGGTAGGTGTCGGGACCATCCGTAATCATGTGGATGGGCCGAGGGGTGATGGTGGCGGTGACTGTGCTTGGTAGTTGTTCCATGCGTCCCTCTCAGCGGCTAAGGCGGGCAGGGATGATAGCTTTACCTTCACTGCGGACCACGCGGCTCAGCGCCAGCCAGTAGGATGCATCGTTGTCGCTCTCGGCGTGCTCTAGAAGCTGCTCGGTGCCTTGCTTTAGGGCAGACATCAAAGCCAGCTCTAACGCCTCTCCTAGACGTGTGTCACGGCCTTTCAGCTTGGCTAGCTCATCAGCTATTGAAACCAACTGAGTGACGTGGTCACGGCGGATGTGGATGTGGAAGCGGACAAGCTCAGGGGGCAGGTTATAGCGTTCTTTCATGGGTAGGATTCCTTGGTGTGGGTGCTGGGTATTCAGCTAGGAAGGGTGGCAATTCAAACAACACAGGGCATAGCTGCTAAGCGCCTACTGTTGCTGTGCTGGGGTTAGTCGCTGTGGGTCTCGTTGCCGGATGCTGGCGGCGATTGGGTGCGCTTCAGCTAGGAAGGGGGGTAATGCAAGGCGTGAATAGATACGCTACCGGGATTACCTTCAGCTCTCAGGATTATCCCGGAAGTGTATCTAAGTTGTTGATTAAAAAGAGAATGTCTGTTGCAATTACTTACAAGTTGAAGCTGTCCAGAGGGCTGTTAAGCGGGCATTCTGTCGCCTCTCAAGCAACACCCACATAAACAAGGAAGACAGCCATGCAAAGCCCGCACGTATACGTTGAACAGTCAGAAGTCATTGCAGCCCTGATGCCTGAAGTGGGGGACAGCGTAGGGACTGCCGAATGGTGGTGTATATCCAAGCCGCTGGCCGAAGCTCTGGAGCAGATGGAAGGACAGACGGTGATAAACGACGGTTACGGCTGCTGGTGGGCTATCCCATACCAAGGCCCCAATATCACGCCAGAACGTACCCTGTGCGACCTTGGGCTGATTGAGTTCGTGGCTCACTGATGATGATAGGCGCGCCTGAGTGCAACGCTTGGGCGCATCTAGTTAGCTGTTGTGTGGGAGAAGGTAGACAGCCAAAACAATGCACATGTTAGATTGCTACCATCTCAAAGGAAGAGGCGGCAATGAAACAGACCGAGAAAGATGCATTAAAAATAATCGGCGGGTTGGTACTGCTTGGGACCGTGGCGGATGCAGTCTGGCAAGCTTGGGGTACCTCCCATTGGGTTGGTGAGTTTTTTGAGTACTTCATTGCTGGCATCCTATGGCTGGTCGTAGTGTTAGGTGTGCCGTCTCTGTCGGGCTTCGCTGGGTTTTATACCGCACGCTTCTCAGACAGAAACTGGCTTGGGTGGGGCGTAGGTGTACTGCTTTGCTTGTTCCTCTGGTTTTTTCTACCAGCGCTCTTTGAGCAGATTCCCGGTGTCGGCTGGAAGTTGGCGGAGCGACTCGCCCCAGCAGAGTACTGAGTAAGTGTTCTTGCACGTCCGGCTTCATGGCTTCGTTCTCCAGACGGAGAGTTTCCTTCTGCTCTTCCAAGGCTGCAGCCAGACGCAGAGCTTCAGCGAAACTGGTGGGTAATGCCGGGGCGGCTACCTGCTGTTCCAGCTCCTGCCAGCGGTCGACCAGCTTGGCGGTGAACTCTGGTGATAGTTGAGCAACGATGACGTAGCTGTCGCGCTTGCCGATCTGGTACTCAAAAGCTGTGCGGCCTAGAGTGTCGAGGTATTCCTCCAACGGAGGGACACCAATAGCATCCTTAGAAATCAGGCGCATGACTGTGCGCTTCACATTGTCATGACGCACATCAAGCAGCTCAGCAATCTCACGGCTGCTCATGGTGAGGGCTTCAGCGCAGACGACTTCGTTGTAGAAAGCGTTGTGGTTGTGCAGGGTGGTGTTGTTGTTGCTGGTCATGGGGATTCTCTCACCAGCGGCTACTTTCTCTTCGCCCATAACGTAGGCACCGTCCTTTCGGATAGCCGGGAGAACATCTCGGGTGACCCAGTTCTGGAAGGCGTGGGCTTGGGGTTTGTCCGAGCGCATGATGAGCTTGTAGAGACCGGACTCGGAGACCACAACCATCGGCTTGCCGGGGTTGAGACCTAAAGTAATCCGACTGATGTTAGCCAGCTCATTTGAAGCAAGTTTTTTGTAGTGGGCGCTTGTATAGGTGGTCAGCCCCAGCGCTTTTAAGACGTCCTGGGCGACGAACCAAGGCTGGCCGTCCATTTGCACTACGCGAACCGGGAAGGTGTTGAAGGTGTGGGTGATGATGTTGGTGCTGGTCATGGGGTAGCAATCTTCTTGCTCCCGTTCTCGACATTGCTTGAAGCATCATTGAGATTCCAAGGATGCTCCGCTCTTTACCAGAGGCCAGACCTCTCGGAAGATTGTAGTCACGGGTTCGGCCACCATCTTAGGCTGGATAATCCATCCTAAGGTGTTCCGAAGCACTTTGCTTTGACCTAGTGTTTCGAGCACTAACACTCGGACGGTAACTATCGACAGTTGGTCAGCGTCCAGCCTCTGGTAATGGCTCTGAGGAACAGTACCTCACAGCTCAGCTGCTGCCTTCTGCTTTGCACAGGCCCGCTTCACCGCCGCTATCGATATGTTCCAGTGCTCTGCCGTGTCAGCAATGCTGGCGCTGTTCTCTTGCCTCCATGCTGCGACCTGTGCATCGTCGATAACCTTAGGCGCTCCTAGCTTCTTGCCCTGCGCCTTAGCTCTCTGGATACCTGCCATCTGCCTTGCCTTGATGTTGCTACGCTCCAGCTCAGCGACCGCAGCCAACATGGTCAGCATGGCCTTGCCTATCGGGCTGTTAAGGTCGAACCCTTCGCGCATCGACACTACCGCTATGCCCTTGCTCCTCAGTGCCTCGACAGTCTCCAGGACATCGATGGTGTTGCGCCCCAGTCTGTCCACAGCAGCAACGATGACGGTGTCTCCCTCCCTTGCATACTGGAACAGGGCTTGGAAGCCTGACCGCTCCATGGCCTTGGTAGCGCCGCTGGTGGCTGCATCAGAGAACCACTTGGATACGTGGTAACGCTCAGCTATGGCGTGACGTTGTGCTTCGATGGACTGGCCATCTGTGCTGACGCGGGTATAGGCAATGGTGGTGGAGGTAGTGGCAGTGGTAGTCATCCTGAAAGCTTCCTTGTGCTTGGCACAGTGCATAGGCTCAGGATTGTAGGTGATGGCTCAGTATATTGCAACAGATTTGAGCTATCTCTAGACCGCATGCTTTGGTTGGCTCAGGACAGCAGGTTGCTTGGCTCAGGATGTGTACTCTTTGAGCTAGGTTGGAGAGGGTGCTGCTGTGGTTGCTGAGGTATGACCAAGCAACAGGCTAAGTGCTGACGCTTCCTCTCTGGCTGGAGCTGGACGGATGGGCCTTGTTGCTGTGCATGGTTCTGCGGGCGGGTGGCGGGAATGTGAAGGGAGACCCACCCGGCACGGGGGTAGTGAGCTTGAAGGCTTTATATTATATGGACGCTCAGATTTTTCTGATCAGAAATATTTCACTTTGTGAACACGCCTTGGTCTCTCAACTGGTGCAAGAGGTCTTTGAGGTTGTCGTTGACGTCCTCGACGTTGCATGTGAGGCACAGGTCTCGCAATGAGGGTACGGCTAGTGTTGCTGGCTCTGGGGTGTCAACATCCCGGTCCCAAACCAACCTGTACTCGCGTTGATGTACATATGTATCCCGCTTATGGAATGCTGCCAGCTCGTCAGGGATTCTCCCGTGGAAAGTGTTTGGGTCGTAATATGTAACCATCCCACATTGAGCCGAGTCACCCGTCTGCCTTATGGCATCCAGCAATCGGGTTTGGAACTCTTGGGACTGGACGATAATCACCGCGTAGCGCCCAAGGTCGTATGTAGCTTCCGCTAAAAGCTGGTCGTTCACGAATCTTTCAAAGTCCTCCTCACTGTCACTCTTCAAGTCCCGGTCATTCACTGCATAGAGGCACAAGACATTTAATGCATTGTCTCGTTCTAGCTGAACAGTTGTGGCTGCTGCAAAGTCTTCTGCAGGAATTGTATGTTCAGCTTTCTCCCCGTTTGGCCACTGAATGTTTAAGGTCACCGTATTTTGGCCGGGTTGGATAACGAGGATATCGGCTTCGTTCGGGTCACCAACATTCCCTGACTCGGTTTCTTCGTACTTCCTGAAGAACCCAAGAGGGTTCATGTACAGCTGCCCGTCCAAGAAATCTTCTCGATACTTCTCCTTTGCGAATATTCTGACTCCGAAAATAATTCTACCCATTGGAAAGTCCCTTTCTCATTGAGGTTGCTAGGCGGGCGGTGAAGCCTAAGCAGTCCAGTATACATTGATAGAACCTGGTGCCTTTTGCACGCATACGAGAGAAGTGGAGCGGTTTTCAGATGAAAGTCACTTCGCTGCAAGGAGGTTTAGGTGGTACATAAGGTGGTACAGACGCCTATCTGCTGGTAATCTCAGGGCAGTGTTCTGATAACTGATTCTTTCCTGTCTGAAACGGCGGAAGCCTCTGAAACAGAGGGCTACAGGGCATTCGCCGTGAACCCGGTCAGGCCCGGAAGGGAGCAGCCGCAGCGGTCATATCGTGTGCCGGGGTGTGGCTGGTAGGGTTGCCACCCATTATTTCCTGTCTATTTTCCCCCCTTTCCTTCAATCCATGAGTTTGCCGATCAGGCGGTTTTTTGCTGCCTGGCATCCGAGGATTGAACGCGGTGGTGTCTCGCAATGTACGACTGCATTGGGTACAGTACCGGCTTGCACAATGACCACACTGGACTGCAGAAATCCCGATGAGTTATCAGGTACTGGCTCGTAAATGGCGCCCCCGTCTGTTTCGTGAAATGGTTGGACAGACGCATGTGCTGCAGGCGTTGATCAACGCGCTGGATAACAATCGTCTGCACCACGCCTATCTGTTTACCGGCACCCGTGGGGTGGGAAAGACCACTATTGCGCGTATTCTGGCCAAATGCCTGAACTGCGAGCAGGGCGTCAGTTCCGAACCCTGCGGCGTCTGTTCTGCCTGCCGGGAAATTGATGAAGGCCGTTTCGTTGATCTGATCGAAGTGGACGCCGCCAGCCGCACCAAGGTAGAAGATACCCGTGAGTTGCTGGATAACGTGCAGTACGCGCCGTCGCGCGGGCGCTTCAAGGTCTATCTGATCGACGAAGTGCACATGCTCTCCAGCCACAGTTTCAATGCCCTGCTGAAAACCCTGGAAGAGCCGCCTGAACACGTCAAGTTCCTGTTGGCCACCACCGACCCGCAGAAATTGCCGGTCACCATCCTGTCGCGCTGCCTGCAGTTTTCACTGAAGAACATGCCGCCGGAAAAGGTGGTCGAACACCTGCGCCATGTGCTGGGTGAAGAAGCCATCAGCTATGACGACGAATCGCTCTGGTTGCTTGGTCGCGCCGCTGATGGCTCCATGCGTGACGCCCTGAGCCTGACCGATCAGGCAATAGCCTTTGGCAATGGCGCGCTCCAGGTGAGCGAGGTGCGCAGCATGCTGGGCACCATAGACCATGGTCAGGTATTTGGCCTGCTGGAGGCCCTGATCGCCCATGATGCGCGCGCGCTGATGCAGGCGGTAGCGGATCTGGCGGAACAGGGCGTAGATTTCGCCGGCGTGCTCGCAGAACTGATTTCAACGCTGCAGCGCCTGGCCATTGCCCAAGTGGTGCCGGAAGCCGCAGACAACAGTCTGGGCGACCAGGCGCGCCTGCTGGAATTGGCCGGGCGCATCAGCGCCGAGGATGTCCAGCTGTTTTATCAGTTGGGTTTGCATGGGCGGCGCGATCTTCCGCTGGCGCCCGAGCCGCGCGGTGGTTTCGAGATGGCGCTGCTGCGCATGCTGGCCTTCCGTCCCGGCACTTTTGGCGAGGTGCCTTTGGGGGCCGTACCCTTGAGTCAGCCCTCTGCACCCGCTGCCGGCCCCGTTCCCGAGCCGGAAAAGCCGGCAGGACTCAACCCGGCCAAGGTTGAGTCCGCAAGCGCCAGGCCGCCGAGTTCGGATCAGCCGGACGCGGCGCCAGCCTCTGTAGCGGCAGCTCCGGCAGCTCCGGCGGTGCAGCCAGCGGCAAACGCCGAGCCCACAGGCGAGGCTCCTGCCCCAGCGGTGCTTGATGATACGGCAGATGCTGCGGTTGCAGCGGCGCCGGCTGAGCAGCTAGCGGCACCGACCAACACACCCAGCGCAGCGTCCAGCGCCCAGCCGCTCAATCCGAAAACCCCGGTCAAGCCGCCGCGCCACGAGCCACCGCCAGAGTGGCTGGAAGCGCCACCACTGGATGACGCGCCGGATCGCGAGGATGACGAGGAGCCGCTGGACGTCAATCAATATCTGGGAGACTGGACCGAGACGCCGCAGGAGACTGCAAGCGATACAGAGCTGGCTGAGCCGGATGAGATCAGTGACTTGCCGCCTGCTACCGGGCTCGCTGCCGAATGGCTTCAACTGTTTGAGCAGCTGGGGCTTTCTGGTCTGACCCAGAGCATTGCCGCGCACTGTGAGCTGGTTGCTCGCGAGGCAGGCGTCTGGAAGCTGCACCTTGATCCGGGCCATAGCGCGTTGTACAACGAGAATCATCGGCAGCGACTGCAGCAGGCGATCATTGCCCGTCATGGCGATGAGGTGCGGCTGGAAGTAGAGGTGCAGGCGCCGCAACAGGAAACCCCTGCGGTGGCCGCAGCGCGGCACAAGGCAGCCAGGCAAAAGGCCGCCGAGGCGAGCATTCAGGCCGACCCCATGGTCCAACGTCTGTGCAGCGAATTTGCTGCCGAAATATGTGAGGGCAGCATCCGTCCGGTCGATGCGCCCGCCGCTTAATTACCAGAGGATAGAATCATGATGAAAGGTGGCATGGCAGGCCTGATGAAGCAGGCCCAGCAGATGCAGGAAAAAATGGCCAAGATGCAGGAAGAACTGGCCAATGCAGAGGTAACTGGTCAGTCAGGTGCAGGGCTGGTGTCGGTGGTGATGACGGGGCGTCACGATGTGCGCCGGGTCAGCATTGATGACAGCCTGATGCAGGAAGAGAAGGAAGTGCTCGAAGATCTGATTGCCGCAGCCTTTAACGATGCTGTGCGCAAACTGGAAAAAGAGAGCAAGGAAAAGATGTCGGGTATGACCGCAGGCATGAATTTGCCCGACGGCTTCAAGATGCCGTTCTGAGCGACCACGGGGCAAGACACAGATGAGTTTCAGTCCGCTGATCAGGCAGATGATCGAGGCGCTGCGCGGCTTGCCGGGCGTTGGCCCCAAGACCGCGCAGCGTATGGCATTGCATTTGCTGGAACGTGACCGCGCCGCCGCTGCACATTTGTCGAAAGCACTGGATCAGGCAATTGCCGGTGTCGGCTACTGCCGTCGCTGCCGCACTCTCAGCGAGACCGAACTCTGCGCAATCTGTACCGACCCGCGTCGCGATGCCAGCCTGCTGTGTATCCTGCAGAGCCCGGCAGATGTTTGGGCGGTAGAGCAGGCCGGTGGCTACCATGGCCGGTATTTTGTACTCAAGGGGCATCTTTCGCCGATTGACGGCATGGGCCCGGATGAGATCGGTATTCCGGCCTTGCTCGATTGCCTGGAGGGCAGCGAGGTAGCCGAGGTGATTCTGGCGACCAACCCGACGGTAGAAGGGGAGGCCACGGCGCATTACGTGGCCAGCCTGCTGCGCCCTCGCGGCATCAAGGTGTCGCGTATCGCCCATGGCGTGCCCCTGGGCGGCGAGCTGGAGTATATCGACGGCGGTACTCTGGCGCATGCGCTGGCTGGCCGTACGCCGGTGCTTTGAGGCGCTGCACGCGACTCCCGGCGCAGTTCAACTCGCCAGCGTGCCCTGCTGAAAGTCCTGGATGGCCTGGTGTATTTCCGCCTCGCTATTCATGACAAAGGGGCCGTATTGGGCTATGGGCTCGCCAATGGGCTTGCCGGCCAGCACCAGTAGTCGCGCTCCTGCCCGGCCTGCGCGCAGCTCCAGCAGTGCACCCTGATCAAAGCGTCCCAGTTGGCCGGCCTTTATCGTCGCCTGGCGGAGTTCGCCTTGCACGCGAACGTCCCCTTCATAGACATAGTTCAGCAATATATGTGTCGATGGCACAGGCAGTTGCAGGGCTTCGTTCGGCTGCAGTTGCAGGTCGATATACAGCGGGTCGGTGCTCTTGCCAGTAACGGCACCGGTTAAGCTGCTACCGGCCAGTTCCAGAGAGCCTGCGATCAGTTTCAGCTGTCCGCCGCCGTTCAGGGAATGTTCCACGAAAGCGCTGGCCGGCAGATCCTGATAACTGGCCGGCTGCATCTTTTCTGCCGCAGGCAGGTTCAGCCATAGCTGAAAGCCGCGCATCATGCCGTGGTCCTGCTGGGGCATCTCCGAATGAATAATGCCGCGCCCGGCCGTCATCCACTGCACACCTCCGGATTCCAACAGGCCGCGGTTGCCCAGGTGGTCTTCGTGCAGCATGCGTCCTTCGAGCATATAGGTAACGGTTTCAAAACCGCGATGCGGGTGGGACGGGAAGCCGCCGACATAATCTTCAGCGCTGGCGGAGCCGAATTCGTCGAGCATCAGAAAGGGGTCGAAGCGAGCGGCGTCGCGGCCACCGAAGACGCGGGTCAATTTGACCCCGTCACCGTCCGAGGCCGGCTGGCCAACCAGGACTTCAAGCAAATCGCGCTTAACAGGATGGGTCATGACGCATCTCCGCAACAGGACAATGCGTCATTGTAGGCACGACAACTTCGATTTAATAACGCAATAATTGCCTTATAAAGATCAGATTTACTGCTCGTTCTCCGTCGCTCCGGGCTGTGCTGCCTGGGGCGCGGATTCGCCAGCACTGCCACCTGTGCTTTGCGCATCATCGCCAAGCGCATCAATCAGGCGCTGGTAGGCCTGGCAGGCATCAAAGCTGCTATCTACCGGATTCTCTTCCTGCATCTGGTTCATCCGCTCTCGCAGTTCTTCTGCCTTGCCGGGGTTGTTCTTGGTCATGTCGTAGATCAACTGGGCTACTACTCCAGCTTTGTCGATGGCGACCTCGGGGGTGCAGATTTCCTTTTCAGTGGCGGTAGCCGCTGAGAGAGGGGTGGCAGCCAGGCAGAACAGGCCAGCAAGCAGCAGTGCTGAATAATGTTTCATCATTACCTCGTGTGTGGGTATCCATGACTTCATGTTAGCCGCATACGGGCGAAGCTCCAAGTGAGCGCGAGTGACGTTGTTTTGCCGGGCAAACTGTCTGACACTGTAGTCAGACAAAGGGAGGCCGTGAATGAAGGGCTGGAAGTCGATGGCCATGGGTACGCTGCTGGCTGGCTGCGCGCACTTGTCGCAGGCGCAGGGGCAAACCTTGACGCTGGGGTTTGGTATCAACAAGCCGCCTTACGTTTACGAATTCGAGGCGCGCGGTCTGGAGTTCGAGATAGTGGCTGCGGCGCTGCGTGAAGCTGGCGACGAGATGCGCCCCTATTACGCTCCCTTGGAGCGCTTGCACCTGATGCTCCAGCGCGGCGAACTGGATGCCATAGCAGCGACCAGCCCCGCCAGCGCGGTCAAGGCCTATTACTCGGACAGCTATCTCAGCTATCAGAACGTAGCCATTACCCTGGCCCGCGATAACATTGAGCTCAACAGTATCGCCGATCTTTCGTCCTATTCAGTCAGCGCCTTTCAGCGCGCCAGCCATCTGCTGGGGAACGAGTTTGGCGCTATGGTCAGCCGCAACCCGCGCTACCGCGAGGAGGCCCGACAGGTCACTCGCAATCTGCTGCTGTATTCGGGGCGGGTGCAAGTGGTGGTAGCGGATGAACGTATTTTTGCGGCATTTCAGCCGGTGGTGGCCGATCAGGTGGATATCACACTGCCGATCACCCGCCACCGGTTGTTTGCGCCCACGCCCTACAGCGTGGGGTTCAGTAAGCCGGCGCCCCGTGATCGTTTCAATCAGGGTCTGGCAGCGCTTCGAGAGAGTGGCGAGTATGCGCGCATCATGGCGCGCTACAGCTCACCCTGACGCACGCTTTGCTTTCAGTTGCGGCTTTTTTGCCAGTCTTTCTTGAGGCTGATCCAGAAGGTTTTCAGGCTCAACACCTTGTGATCCACTGCATCGATAAACTCATCAAGGTGTTCGATCAGGTCGTGCTGGCTGGCGTCATCCTGGCGGTGTGTGGCCAGTTGGCTTTCCAGTTGGTTGAGTGATTCGCGCAGTTCCTTGATGCGTTCTTCGGTTTCCTGCCGACTGTACTGGTTCATGGCGTTTGCTCCTTGCAATTAAAGTTGGCTGGCGCCGATCAGCGCCAATGGCAGCGCAAAGAAGACCCCGCCAATGTAGCCGGCGACATAGAGCTTGTTGCGTTGCGCCAGGCTTGCCAACCATTCGGCGATGCGTGGCGGTACCTGACGCAGAGAGGGCAGACCGTAAATCAGCACTATACCCAGCACGTTGAAAAACAGATGCACCAAGGCAATCTGCAAGGCCAATACGGCGTTGTCGCCAACGATTGCCGTGGCAGCCAGCAGGGCGGTTACGCAGGTACCTATGTTGCTGCCCAGGGTGAACGGATAGACCTGGCGCATCGAGAACACGCCGGTGCCGGCCAGTGGCACGATCAATGAGGTGGTAGTCGAGGAGGATTGCACCAGCACGGTGATGATGGTGCCGCTGGCCATGCCTGACAGCGGGCCGCGACCGACGCTGGCGTGCATGATGTCCTTGGCGCGTCCGACCATGACTTTGCGCAGTACTCGTCCGATAGCCGACACCACAAAGAGGATCATGCCCACCCCAATCAGGATCAGTGCGACCCCTTGCCAGACGGACCCGGGCAACCAGGAGACCAGGAATTTCAGCAGATCGGTAGCCGGGGTGAGTATGGTCTTCATGATGTTGACACTGCCCATGTCCAGGCTGGCGTCGCTGACCAGTAGCCCGGCGATCACTTCGGAGCTGATCTGCAGCGGATGGAACAGCAGCTCGATTGGCAACAGCAGGAGTACCGCCAGAATGTTGAAGGCGTCGTGTACGGTCGCAGCGGAAAAGGCGCGGTGGAACTCTTCGCCATTGCGCACGTGCCCCAGGCTGACGATGGTGCTGGTCAGTGAAGTGCCGATATTGGCGCCCATGATCAGGGGAATGGCGATCTGCACCGGCAGACCACCGGCAACCAGGCCGACAATGATCGAGGTCACTGTGCTGGAGCTCTGGATCAGGGCGGTGGCCACCAAGCCAATCATCAACCCGACAAAGGGGTTGGTGGCGAAGGCAAAGAGGTCCTTGGCGTTAGCGCCGGCTGCGGCCTTGAAACCGCCTCCAATGGAGCCCACCGCGGCCAGCAGCAGGTAAACCAGCACCACGACGGTCAACCAGGCTAACCATTGGCGGCTGACCGGTTGCGTGGGTTCTTGAGAAAGCGGTTCCTGCGGAACAGATTGGGCGTGGCTGCTCATCCCTGGCGATCCTGTGTGAGTGAAGGGTTGGTACCCTGACTCTCCACGACGGATATGGCGGTGCGATGACGGCGCAGTGAACATCCGATGACGGCGGTTAACCGCTATCAGTATTGCTCGGCAAGGAAGTCGCGCAGCATCTGTGGCGGTACGTCACGCCGGTGGCTGAGGCTGGCGTCGCCGGTATCGGGGTGAAAGACAATCAGCAGTTCCTTGCGCTCAAGCAGTCTGCGCACCTGGGCAACACGCTCGGCCAGATCGGCGTCGAAGCCGTTATCGGTACCGTCGCGGGTGACAAAATCTTCCAGCAGGCGCTGAAGAGTATCGGCTTCAAGCAGTTCGTAGGGTATCAGCATGGGTCTACTTCTCGGATGACGGGGTGAGCAATGCTACACTCGCAGGCCCGCAACAACCTGTCCGGCCTGTAATGATTACTGACCCGTTATTCTACCTCTGCGCCATCCCTGCCGTCCTGCTTTACGGCATCGCCAAGGGTGGTTTTGGCGGCAACATTGCGATTCTCTCCGTTCCCCTGATGGCCATGGTGGTGGCGCCGCAGCAGGCTGCCGCGATACTACTGCCGATTCTCTGTGCCATGGATCTGGTGGCGCTGCGTACCTTTCGCGGGCGCTGGGACAGGACCAATCTGCGCATTATTCTGCCCGCCGCCCTGGTGGGCATCGTGCTGGGGGCGCTCACCTTTCGCTATCTCAACGATGCTCATATCAAACTGCTGATTGGCGGTATTGCGCTGGCTTTCACCTTGAATATGCTGCTGCGTCGTGGCGTTGCGGAACCGCGCCCGGCCAGCCGCATACGGGGCAGCTTCTGGGGTATGATCTCGGGTTTTACCAGTTTCGGAATTCATGCCGGCGGGCCGCCGATCAATGTCTATATGCTGCCGCAGCGCCTGGAAAAGACTCTGCTGATGGGTACCATCGCGGTGTTCTTTACCGTGGTCAACTGGGTCAAGGTCCCGGCCTATGTCTATCTGGGACAGTTTTCCAGCGAGAACCTGCTGACCTCACTGGTGTTATTGCCCTTGGCCCCGATCGGTGTGAGGTTGGGGTTCTGGATGTTGCAGCGCAGCAATGAGCAACTGATCTACCGTCTGTGCTACATCTTTCTGTTTTTCACCGGCGGCAAGTTGTTCTATGAGGGCATCAAGGGGTTTGTTTCAGCCTGATCAGCCGATCCAGGCTATGGAACAGGGTGTCGCGCTGCACGGGTTTGGCCAGGTAGTCATCCATCCCGGCGGCCATGCCTTCGAGTCTGTGGCTATCGAGAATATGCGCAGTTAGCGCCACTATGGGCGTACGCACAAGGTGATCGCGCTGCTCATGCGCGCGAATGCGCCGGGTTGCCTCAAATCCGTCCATGATCGGCATTTCGCAATCCATCAGAATCAGGTCATAGCGAGCAGGATCCTCACGGTAGGCTGCCAGCGCTTCGGCACCATTGGTCGCCATTTCTATGCTGAAACCCATTTTCTCCAGCAGCGTACGCACTACCAGTTGGTTGACGCTGTTGTCCTCGGCTACCAGCAGATGTCCGCTGGCCTGCTGGACTTTGTGAGGCTGGCTGGTTCCGTTTCGCTGCAGCAGTTGAGATTGGGTCTGCGCTTGCAGCTGCTGCACCAACTTGCGCAGTTGGCCCGGCAGCAACGGGGTGCTGTGCACCAGCACGCCTGGCTGCGAGCTTATGCCGAAAGCTTGCTGCCCGGTTAGCAACAGAACCGGAGTGTGCTCTTGCTGCGCCTGGAGCAACAGCGCATCCAGTTTTTCGGTTGGCAGTTGCTGTGCGGCAATCACCAGTAAGGCGTAATCGGCAAATGAGGCTTGCCAGTCGGAGCCCGTTGCATGACGGCTTACGGCGTGACCCAGGCGTTCCAGTTGCCGCTGGTAGGTCAACAGTGCCCGTGGCTGTTCAGCTACCAGCAGCACCGGCAAGGGGGCGAAATCTGTTTGGCTTTCGGACTGTTGAGGCGCTGGCAACTGCAGCGAGAAACTGAAGCAGGCGCCCTCGTCGGGCTCGCTGACCACGCTGATCTGGCCACCCATCAAGCCGATCAGTTGCTGGCTGATGGTCAACCCCAGCCCACTGCCGCCGTAGCGGCGAGTGGTGCTGCTGTCAGCCTGGGTGAAGGAGCGGAACAGGTTCTCGCGTGCGTGCGCAGCGATACCGATACCCGTGTCGGTAACGCTGAACGTCAGTTGCCAGGCGCCAGGACGATGTTTGTCGGGCTGCCCGCTGATATCCAGGGCCACGTAGCCGCGCTCGGTAAATTTGAAGGCGTTGCCGAGCAGATTCAGCAGTACCTGTTTGAGGCGGGTAGGATCGCCGAGCAACTGTGGGGGCAGCTCAGGTGCGACGCTGCAATACAGGTTGAGGTTTTTTTCCAGGGCCTGAGCGGTGAACAGGCTGGCGGTGTCGGCAAGCAGCTCGTCCGGATCGAAGGGGATGGTCTCAAGCTCAACCCGGCCGGATTCCAAGCGGGCGAAATCGAGGATGTCATTGATCACGGTGATCAGGGTATTGCCGGATTTGCTGATAGTCTCCAGATAATACCGCTGAGTGCTGTCCAGGCGGGTGTCGCCCAGCAGTTGCAACATGCCCAGCACGCCATTGAGCGGAGTACGAATCTCGTGACTCATGCGGGCCAGGAAGCGCCCCTGGGCACGCGATTCCAGACGTGCCTGGCGGGCTTGCTCATCGGCCTCGTAGCGGGCTTCCTGCAGGGCGTTGATACGGTCCGCCAGGCCCAGCGAAAGAATGAACATTTCAACGCAGATGCCCAGTTTTACCCAGCCTGCGCCATAGGTATAGCCCAGGATCTCGTAGCCCAGCGAGCCGGCGGTCGACAACATTAGCGAACACAACAGCAGGACCCAGGCACAAGTGTAATAGGAGCCGTAGCGAAAGCCCGCGCGCCAGACGCGCAGGCCGCTGAACAGCAAAATGGCTGAGCTGATGAGCACAAATAGACTGGCCGCCCGATTGTAGAGGTCGTGGCTGATCAGCGGCAGCGCCAGCATGCTGAACAGCACCATCAGAATCTTGATGCGCAGCAGGTAATCAAGACGGGGGAAATGCGCGGCGGTATGCAGAAAGTGACGGCTGAACTGGGTCGCCACGGCGCAGTGCAGAAACATCAGGGTATAGACCGCCAGCGACTGCATGGTGATGCCGGGTGATAGCCACTTCCACAGCACACCGTCAAAGGCGAGCATGAACAGCATCATGTTGAAGGCGTACACCAGGTACCAGAGGTAGGTTATCTCGCGCAGCGACACCAACAGGAAAAGGTTGTAGGCAAACAGCCCCAGCATGATGCCGTAGAAGAGTCCCGCGGCCAGGCTGCTGTTCTCCTGGGCAGCAGCACTGGCTGGCCAGGTGGAGGCATACAGCGGCACAAACAGGGTGCTGCTGGTTTGCACGCGCAAATAGAAGATATTGTCGCCGGGCTCCAGCCTTACCGGAAGCCAGTGGTTGCGCACCGCGACGGGGCGCTGCGCGGCGTCCAGATGATCACCGCTTTGCTGGTGTCGTACCTGCTGCGCGCCAAGCTGATACAGATCCAGATGATCAAGCAGGTTGTAGTTGGCCTCAAGTACCACATCCAACTGCTGTGTTTCCGGGTTGTGCAGGATGAAGCGCAGCCACCAGACCGATGCGTTCTTACCCTGGTTGACGTGCCGTCCGTCTGGCGCCTGCCAGTATTCAGGCGCACCCTGGGCGAGGACTTGCTCCAGGGTCAGGCTGGCGTCCGGGTCTTCAAATACCTGCAGATGACTAGCCAGGTTGACGCGTGGCGTGCGCTCATCAAGGGTAACGGCGCCTGGCAGAGCGGCTGCTGCCTGGAGTTGCTGGGGTGTGTTGGCAGATAGCGCGGCGGTATGCCAGAGCAGCAGGCAGAGCAGCAGAAGTAGGCGGCACTCGCGCATCGATATTCTTACCCGATTGATCCATCAGCCGATTGTCATGGTTGGTATTGTGATGGTGTTGGCCAAAGGCTAGCACAGCCCGCTCAGTCTAGTGAGGCCCCATTGCCTGCTTTCTGACGGTCGGCCGCCTGGCCTCTGATCAGACGTCGCAGCATGAAGCGGTTGGGGTGCACGGCGGCGGCCAGATCCTGTGGCAACGGCAAGGGTTCGCCGGTGATCCAGGCAGCTACCAGCTCGGCGCCAAGTGGACAACTGATCAGCCCGCGGGAGCCATGGGCCGCATTGATGTAGAGATTTTCGTACCAGGGCGCTTCAGCAGCAGGTCGCTGCGAAGCATCCTTGGCGAGAACTGCGTAGCGCTCGGCGAAGGCTAGAGGGTCTGCCAGCGGTCCGATCAGCGGGAGGTAGTCCGGGGCGGTGCAGCGCAATGCGGCGCGCGCGGGCAGCGTGCCCGCCTGCGTGCGGTGGTCGGCAAAGCACTGCTCAAGCTGGGGCGAGAGCGCCGCCAGCAGGTCGAGATTGCTCAGGTTCTCTTCGCTACTGGGTTCGTTGTCCAGACGATCAAAGCGGAAGCTGGCGCCCAGATGGTGTTCAGCCTGTCGTGCTGGTGAGATATAACCATCGGCGCACAGCACGCTGCGCAATGCGCTACTGTCGGCAGTCACCGGTAGATGGGTGATCTGGCCACGAATAGCTTTGAGCGGGAGGTGGCTGCTTTGCGTGAAGCGAGTGCTGTCCTGAGCTGCGCAGATAACCGCAACCGGCGCGCTGGCGAGCACCTTGCCTTGCGCGTCGCGGACCTGCCAAAGGCCGTCTACGCGCTGCAATTGCTCGGCCTGCGCCGAAGAATGCAGCTGGACCAAAGGATGGCTAGCCAGCTGCCGGCACAGGCTGGGCGGATTGACCCAGCCAGCGGCGGGAAAGAACAGCCCGCCGTTGCTGACGCTGACCCCGGCCAGCTCGCCGGCTTGTTTCTGGTCGACGGCCTGCAGAAAGTCCGGGGGATAACCCTGGGCGGCCAACTGGGTCTGACGCGCCGCTTCCTTCTCATTCTTTGCCAGTTGCAGCACACCACATGCCTGCCAGGCGTCAGGGGCATCTGCAAGTTCGTAGTCCAGCAGGCGCAAGCTGTACTGGTAGCACGCCTGAATGAAGCGCGACAGCGGTGGGTGGTGGGGGGACAACTTGGCGTAGAGTATGCCCTGCGCGTTGCCAGATGCCTGTTGCGCCAGCTCGGCATGCCGTTCCAGCAGGGTAACGCGCCAACCGCGGCGCGCCAGCGCGTGGGCAGTACTACAGCCGGCCAGGCCGCCGCCTATCACCAATACGTGGTCTGCGCTGCGTTCGGCTTGAATGGGCCTGGCATACCATGGGGCCTGCCAGGGCAGGGCGGGGCGGCTGTTCAGCTCGCCGCTGAGCATCTCGCGCTTGCGCCCGAAGCCCTTTACCTTGCGCATGCTGAAGCCGGCTGCCTGCAGGCCTCGACGCACCTCGCCCACACTGGTGAAGGTGGCTACGGTAGCCTGTTCGGTGGAGAGTTCAGCCATCCGCTGATACAACGCAGGTTGCCACATGTCGGGGTTTTTGGCTGGAGCAAAGCCGTCGAGAAACCAGGCATCGACCCGTGCATCCAACTGCGGCAGGGTGTCGAACAGATCGCCAATCAGCAGCGTCAGGGTGACTCGGCCCTGTGCCAGATTGAAGTGCTGCCAACCTGGTGCCAGTCCATTGTACTGCGCCAGCAGTTGGTCACTCCAGGGCGACAGCTCAGGCCAGAGAGCCAATGCCCGGCGCAAGTCTTCCGGCGTGAGTGGGTATTTCTCGGTGCTGACAAAGTGCAGCTGCGCATCTGGCGGGGCCAACTGATCCCAGAGTTGCCAGGCAGCGATAAAATTGAGGCCGGTGCCAAAGCCCGTTTCCGCTATGCAGAATTGCGCCTGATGCGGTAGCGCCTGCCAGCGCTCGGGCAATCTGTTGTGCTGCAGAAACACGTGACGCGTTTCGTCCAGGCCGGCATCGCGGGAAAAATAGACGTCGGCGAACAGGCTGGAGAAGGGTTGTCCGCCCTCTATCCAGTCCAGTTCTGCAGAATGGAAACTTGGCTTGCTCACTAAGGCTCCGGAATCAGAAAAAACGGAGCCATTGTAACCTCGCCACAGCCTGAACGCTGCGTCGAGATCGGCATGCCGGTCAGCTCATGTTGGGCAATATCAACAATAGCCAGGTGGCAAGAAATACCAGGCCGACGGTCGACCATTTGGGTTTGATCAGATTTTTCATGGCATACGCCTTTTTGTTTTTATTGGCTATCGGTTCCTTGTGAGAACCTTTACGAACGCTGACCGTGGTGACGGCTCAGCGAAGGGAACAACGACTGATACAAGCCCCAAAGGGGCAGTTCGTGTTCCACAGGTTGCTTTATAACATGGGTATCTGCTGAGTTTAGTGATCTGTATCGCTTCTATTAGACCATTTGGCTACAAGACGAGCGAGGCATGTTGCCAAGCAATATGAAACCGTCATCAAGCTGTCATCTCTGCGCGTCGGGGCGCCGTCAGGCTAGCTCATTGGTGCGTGCGGCCATGATCAGGTCGTTGCGATGCAGTCCGCCCAAGGCATGGCTCCACCACCCTACGGTTACCTTGCCCCATTCGGTCAGAAGGGCGGGATGATGGTTGGCCTGCTCGGCAATAGCGGCCACCTTGTTGGTGAAGGCCAGGGCAGCGTTGAAATCGTCAAAATGAAAGGCCTTTTCGATGCGCTCCACATCCTCGACTTTCTTCAGTACCCAGCCAGGCAGCTCGCGCAGCAGAGCGCTTACCTGCTCTGTGGGTAATTGGCTGGCAGCACTCTGGCTGTTATCCAGTGTTTCGTTGGCAAGATCGGTCATTGCAGACTCCAGTGATTGCAGGTTGTCTTCAGCATAGCAGCCGGCCCTTCCTATGAGGTCAGCCGCCAGAGGGGGTATCATGGCGCGATATACATGATCTGAGTGACAGCGAGTGAGTAAGGTTCGGGCAATTTTTCTGACAGTAAGGCGGGGGTGGAAACGCGGGCTCCGTTTTGTCGGTTGGCGCGCGGACAGCACCAGTCACCGGGAAAAAGCGATTTCAGCGCTGGGCACCACGGTGTCACTGTTGCTGGTTTACTGGACCACGCATCTGGGCTTCGGCGCCGAAGGCGCGCTCTGGGTGACCGGCTCGATGGGCGCCACTGCCATTCTGGTGTTTGCCATGCCGCATGGTGCGCTATCCCAGCCCTGGCCGGTAATTGGCGGCCATGTGCTATCGGCCACCTTTGCGATTGCCTGCATCCAGTGGTTGCCCAGCAATGCGGTCATGGCTGCTCTGGTGGTCGGTGGCAGCGTACTGCTGATGATGTACGCGCGCTGTCTGCACCCGCCCGGTGGCGCTACGGCGATGATTGTAGTGTTGGGCGGGCCGACGGTGGCAGACGCCGGTTATGGCTTCGTGCTTTACCCGATCCTGCTCGATTGCGTGATCATCGTTTGCGCTGCAATGTGCTTCAACAGCCTGTTTGAAAGCCGCCGTTATCCGCTGGCCCTGGTCCGGCACGAGGTGACGCGGGCGCCGGGTATCGCGCCGGAGGACTTCGAGCACGCGCTCAAGCAAATGAACTCCTTTATGGATATCCAGTTTGATGACCTGTTGCGGTTGGTCGAGCTGGCCAATGCCAATGCCCAGAGCAAGGGTGTGAGCGCTGAAGATCTGGCCGAGGGACGCTTTTACAGCAATGGGTTGCCTGGCGATAACTGGTCGGTGCGTGAAGTCATCCAGGTGGTAAATCGCCCCGGCCGAGCGGGGCGGGTGCGCTATCGCATCGTCAAGGGGCGCGGCGAAGGCGGCAATGGCATCTGCCGCGCCAGCGAGTTTTTGCGCTGGGCCCGTTACCGGGTTGAGGCTGACCCGGACAGTGAAGCCTGGCACCGGGTGCTGGCCTCATGATCAGGCGTGTCGAACCATAACAGTTACTGCTCTAACCGCTGCTTAGCTGTTGCTGTCGGCTTGTGCTGCCGCACTCTACAATAACGTCTTTCCCCTTTTTCTTTCCCGAGCTCCCTTCATGCATGTCGCTTCCGGTCGCTGGTTGTACGGATTTCTGTTGGCCTTGACCACCACCATACTATGGGGTGTGCTGCCGATCATGCTCAAGGAAGTGCTCAAGGTCATGGATCCCTACACCGTGACCTGGTATCGGCTGTTCAGCGCCGGCGTGGTGTTGTTCTGCTGGTTGGCCGCCAAGCGCCGGTTGCCGTCAATCAAGGCGCTGTCCCAGCGTAACCGGGGGTTGCTGCTGGTCGCCATTCTCGGACTGGCATTCAATTACGTGATGTATCTGATGGCACTGAATCGGCTCACGCCCGGCACCATGCAGCTGATCATTCAGGTCGCCCCCATCATGTTGATGCTGGGCAGCATGCTGGTGTTTCGCGAGCGCTTTGGCATTGGCCAGGTGATAGGTCTGGCAGTGCTGATCCCCGGCTTTGCGCTGTTCTTCAATCAGCGGCTGGTGGAGTTGCTGACGCAGATGAGCAGCTACACATTGGGTATTCTGATTGCTATCGCCTCGGCGTTCAGTTGGGCGCTCTACGGGCTGGCGCAGAAGCAGTTGCTGACTATCTGGTCGTCGGTCACCGTGATGATGGTGATCTATCTGGCCTGTGCGTTACTGCTCTGGCCGCTGGCTGCGCCTCTGGAAGTACTGCAACTAAGCAGTCTGCAGCGTTGGCTGTTGCTCGGCTGCTGTCTCAATACGCTGGTGGCCTATGGCGCCTTCGCCGAGGCACTGGCGCACTGGGAAGCCTCGCGGGTGAGCGCGACCGTGGCAACCACGCCGCTGTTTACCTTTTCGATGGTGGCATTGGGTTCGATGCTCTGGCCCAGCCTGATCGAGCCTGAGCTGCTCAATTCCCTGGCCTATCTCGGCGCGCTCATGGTGGTGTGTGGCTCGGCGCTGATTGCGCTGGCGCCGAGTCTGATTCAGAACCTGCGCAACCGCCGGCTGCGCAGACTGACTATCACGCCGCCACCTGCGCCCTGATCAGTGCTCGGCGCTATGGTCGCCGAGCATCAGCTCGGGCCGGACTGCAGCGTCGAAGCCGGCCTCATCCAGATAGCCCAGCGCCAACGCCGCCTGTTTCAGCGTCGTGCCTTCACCGTAGGCTTTCTTGGCGATGTCGGCGGCCTTGTCATAGCCGATCACCGGATTGAGTGCGGTGACCAGCATCAGGCTGTTGTCCAGATGCTCGCGCATGCGCGCAGGGTCGGGCTGCATACCCTCCACGCAGTGTTCACGGAAGCTGTCGCAGGCATCTGTCAGCAGGCGGATCGATTGCAACAGGGTGTGGATGATCACCGGCTTGAACACGTTGAGCTGCAACTGTCCGTTGCTGGCGGCAATGCTCAGGGTGGTGTCGTTGCCCATCACCTGGCAGGCCACCATGGACAGCGCTTCGCACTGTGTGGGGTTGACCTTGCCGGGCATGATCGAGCTGCCGGGCTCGTTGGCCGGCAACCGTACTTCGGCAAAGCCGGCGCGCGGGCCGCTGCCGAGCAGGCGCAGATCATTGGCCAGTTTCATCAGGGTGACTGCCAGCTGCTTGCAGGCGCCATGCAGTTGGACCAGCGGTTCGTGGCCGGCCAGAGCCGCAAACTTGTTATCGGCACTGGTGAAGGGCAGGCCGGTCAGCTCGGCGACCACTCGGGCAAATTCGCTGGCAAAGCGCGGCGGGGTGTTCAACCCGGTGCCCACAGCAGTACCTCCCTGGGCCAGCGCCAGCACGGCAGGCATGGCCTGTTCAACCGCACGCATGCCCATTTCCAGTTGCGCGACAAAAGCCGATAACTCCTGGCCAAAGGTGACCGGTGTCGCGTCCATCATGTGGGTGCGGCCGATCTTGATTAATTGCGCATGTCTCTCCACTTGCGCCTGCAGGGCATCGCGCAACGCGCACACCGCAGGCAGCAGGCGTTGGTGAGATTGCAAGGCCGCGGCGATGTGCATGGCGCTGGGAAAGGTATCGTTCGAGCTTTGCGATTGATTGACCTGATCGTTGGGGTGCACTGGCTGCTTGCCGCCCAGGGGTTTGCCAGCCAGCTCGTTGGCCCGATTGGCGATTACTTCATTGGCATTCATATTGCTCTGGGTGCCACTGCCGGTCTGCCAGACCGAAAGCGGGAA
The DNA here is from genome assembly GCF_036961105.1 of Halopseudomonas sp. Taxonomy (GTDB): domain Bacteria; phylum Pseudomonadota; class Gammaproteobacteria; order Pseudomonadales; family Pseudomonadaceae; genus Halopseudomonas. The sequence continues at coordinate 333,973 of NZ_JBALWW010000003.1, forward strand.
ATGATCATCCAGCGCCCCGGATATCACCTCGTCAGCTGCGCGCTCGATCAAATTGGACAGTTCGGCATCCAGTTCTCCGAGCTCGCGGTTGGTGCGCGCGGCGGCTTTCTTGATCAGCCCCAGCGCATGCACCACCGGTAGCGGAATACGCTCCTCGCCAATGGCAAAATGCGCGAGCGAGCGCTGCGTCTGCGCGCCCCAGTAGCGATCGCTGGCCACTTCAATCGGTCCCATGCTGTCGGTTTCGGTGCGGGTGGGCATAGTGGTTTCCCTTGTCTGTACGGATGGATGGGCACCATGGCGGTGCCTGCCTTGAACCTGATGGTTGCAGCATAGCCGAGCCAGTGTGAACGGCACTGCCACCATAGCGCTTCGACTCTGGCTGGCACCATGGGTTCGTCCATGGCGCGGGCAGCTTTGCGCTACAATGACCACCCGATTTACCGGAGGTGATTATGGGCACTACTCAACAGGCGTTGGAACAGGCATTGCAGGCGCTGGCGCCGAGCCATATCGAGCTGGTCAATGAAAGCTACATGCACAGCGTACCACCGGGCTCGGAGTCGCACTTCAAGGCAGTACTGGTGAGCGAAGAGTTCAATGGTCTTAACGCGGTCAAACGTCATCAGGCGGTTTATCGTGCTCTGGGTCCGCTGATGCAGCAGATTCACGCCTTGGCGTTGCACACCTACACCGAACAGGAGTGGCAGGCTCGTCAGCAGGCGCCGGATTCACCAAATTGCCTGGGCGGTAGCAAGGCCGACCAGTAAGCTCGAGTTGTAAACCTGGCCGCGCAGCGGTTCTGTCCCGCGTCGCTCTTTGCTAGAATGCCGCCGCGCTAGGTAGGCCGCCCATTGGCCCGCTGGCATTAACGAAGAAGTGCGCCCTTTACGTGGGCGTCAACTGAATACCGAGGTAAGCATGTCTGCAATCGTTGTTGTGGCACTCTACAAGTTCGTCTCGCTGGAAGACTACCAGGCTCTGCGCCAACCCCTGCTCGATACCCTGATGGCCAATGGCGTCAAAGGTACGCTGTTGCTGGCGCGCGAAGGCATCAATGGCACCGTGGCCGGCCCGCGCGGTGGCATGGATGCGGTACTGGCGTGGCTGCGCAGCGACCCACGCCTGAGCGATCTCGATTACAAGGAATCGCTTTGTGACGAGATGCCGTTCTATCGCACCAAGGTCAAGCTGAAGAAAGAGATCGTTACTCTGGGTGTGGAGGGCGTATCGCCGACCAAGCGCGTCGGCACCTACGTCGAGCCGCAGGACTGGAACGCGCTGATCAGCGATCCGGAAGTGCTGTTGATCGATACCCGTAACGACTACGAGGTGTCCATCGGCAGTTTTGAAGGTGCCATCGACCCCAGGACCAAGACCTTCCGCGAGTTTCCCGATTACGTCAAAGCGCATTACGATCCGGCCAAACACAAGAAAGTCGCCATGTTCTGCACCGGCGGCATTCGTTGCGAAAAAGCCTCCAGCTACATGCTGGAAGAGGGTTTTGACGAGGTGTTTCATCTCAAGGGCGGCATTCTCAAGTATTTTGAAGAGGTTCCGGTTGAGCAGTCGCTGTGGAACGGCGAGTGCTTCGTGTTCGATAACCGTGTCACCGTGCGCCATGATCTGGCTCCCGGTTCCTTTGACCAATGCCACGCTTGCCGCCATCCGGTTTCCGCCGAAGATATGGCCTCGGTACTCTACGAGGAAGGCATCAGCTGCCCGCACTGCTATGACAGCCTGCCGGAAAAAACCCGGCAGCGCGCCATAGAGCGGCAGCGGCAGATTACGCTGGCCAAAGTGCGCAATCAGCCGCATCCTATCGGTCAGCCACAGCACCTGGCCTCACCTAACGCCAAGGTGGACTAATCCGACCCTTTTGCGAGGTAATCGATGAGCCAGCGCCTGATTTACGTGATGGATCCCATGTGTTCCTGGTGCTGGGGCTTTGCTCCGGTTATCGATGCCATCACTGCGGCGCACCCTCACTTGCCGCTGCATCTGGTCGCTGGCGGCCTGCGCGCCAATCATGGCGCGCCGCTGGATGAACATACCCGCAGCGTATTGGCCGAACACTGGCAGGCGGTGGCGCAGGACAGCGGTCAGCCGGTGGGTGATCCGCAGAATCTGCCGGCCACGTTCGTATACAACACCGAGCCGGTCTGTCGTGCATTGGTGGTAGCCCGCGAGCTGGATTCTGCCAGCGCCTGGAATTTCGTGCGGTCGCTGCAGCAGGCGTTCTATGTAGAAACCGAGGAAGTTACCCACGCGGCGGTGTTGATGCGGCTGGCCGAAGCGGCCGGTTACCCGGTAGCGGCTTTCAGTGAGTTGTTTGACCAGCAGGCGATGCATGAGGCTACGGTGGCCGACGTACGCTGGGTGGCAGATCTGGGCCTGGCCGGTCTGCCGATTCTGCTGGCTGAGCGCGATGGGCAACTGGCTTTGCTGGCTAACGGTTATCAGGCGGCGGAACAGGTATTGCCGTTATTGGCGCGCTGGGTTGCGGCGGGGGAGAAGCGTGGGGAGGTAACTGCCTGACGCAGATCTCGATTGCCGAGATCCGCGTCAGTCCGGGGTAGCTTACTTGCGCGGTGAAATCAGCGCTGGCTTCTGCTTCTCTTCCGGCGCGTGAAACAGCAGGAAGAGCTGCGTCAGCACGCCCGGGATGTGTTCCATCATATCCTCGACCATATCCTGATCTTCATCGATCTCAATGAATTCAGGCTGATCGGCAAACAGACCGGAGCCCACCATGACCGGCAACAGCAATTCGCTCACCAGCTCTTCGTCATTTTCGAACCAGGCTTCTTCACGCAGAAACACGCCTTCCATGAAGCCTATGCACCAACTGCGCAGGTCGGAATAATCCGGCTCGTCACCCAGGCTCAGCTCGCAGGGCAGCTCGAGGTCTTCATCACTGGCCAGTTCGCGGGCGATGCGTGACTTGAGCTCCTGCAGTGTGCCGACAATGTCAGCCTGCTGCTGCTCGTCGGCGTAGTTCGGCATCTCTGCGAACAGCTCGGCCAGCCATTCCTCGGCAGGAACGTCTTCCGGGCTGACCGACAGTGCGGCGAGATAGCCGCAGGCGGCCATGTAATCCAGCGCTTCATCGTGCAGGTCATCGGCGTCCAGGAATTGCTCTAGGCGCTGGAGTTGATCATTGAATGACATGGGACACCTCTCATTGGTTATGCCGGCATTTTACGCATGCCCCCGGACAATTGCCAAAGGCGTTATACTCGGCGGCCGATAAGGTGGTCCCGCCACTGGCCAAACCTGCAAAGGAGTCCCATGCGCGAGCAAGCCCTGCAACAACTGCGTGACGTTTTCGGCTACGGCGAATTCCGTGGTCAACAGGCCGATATCATCGACCAGGTCGCCACCGGTGGCGACGCGCTGGTGCTGATGCCTACCGGCGGTGGCAAGTCGCTGTGCTACCAGGTGCCGGGGTTGCTGCGGGCGGGCTTGACCGTGGTGGTCTCGCCGCTGATTGCCTTGATGGACGATCAGGTGGCCACGCTCAACGAGCTGGGGCTGCGCGCGGCGGCGCTCAATTCCACCCTGACCGATGACCAGCAGCGCGAGATTGCCCGCCAGATGCGCGCCGGTGAGCTGGAGTTTCTCTACATGGCGCCTGAGCGACTACTCAAGGCGCGCACCCTGAATTTTCTGCAATCGCTGGATATAGCGCTGTTCGCCATTGACGAGGCGCACTGCGTATCGCAGTGGGGGCATGATTTTCGTCCGGAATATCTGCAGTTGGGGCAGCTTGCCGAGTTGTTTCCCGGTGTGCCGCGCATGGCGCTCACCGCCACCGCCGATGAGCGGACCCAGGGCGAAATCGTCCAGCGGCTGAAGTTGGAGTCGGCGGCCTGTTTCATGTCCGGTTTTGATCGGCCGAATATTTTTTACCGCATCGTACCCAAGGACAAACCGCGCCAGCAGCTGCAGCAGTTTCTGCGCGGCCATCGCGGCAACGCCGGCATCGTTTACTGCCTGTCGCGCAAGAAGGTGGAAGACACCGCCGCCTGGCTCAGCGATCAGGGCTGGCCGGCGCTGCCGTATCACGCCGGCTTGCCGCCGGAGCTGCGCGCCACGCATCAGAAGCGCTTTCTCAATGAAGAAGGCTTGATCATGGTCGCCACCATTGCCTTTGGCATGGGCATCGACAAGTCGAACGTACGTTTCGTAGCGCACCTGGACTTGCCCAAGAGTATCGAAGCCTATTACCAGGAAACCGGCCGCGGCGGGCGCGACGGCCTGCCGGCGGACGCCTGGATGGCCTACGGCCTGCAAGACGTACTGATGCTCAACCAGATCATGGCCAATTCCGATGGCGACGAGCGTCACAAGCGCATCGAGCGGCACAAGCTGGATGCCATGCTGGCGCTGTGCGAGATGACCAGCTGCCGGCGCCAGGCCTTGCTGGGCTACTTTGGTGAGGAGCTGGCCCAACCCTGTGGCCACTGCGACAACTGCCAGGAGCCGGTCGAAACCTGGGATGGCAGCGAGCCGGCGCGTATGGCGCTGTCTACCGTCTACCGCAGCGGCCAGCGCTATGGCGTCGGCCATCTGGTGGATATTCTGCTGGGGCGTGATAACGAGAAGATCCGTACCGCTGGCCATCAGCATCTGTCGACCTACGGCATTGGCAAATCGCTGGCAGAAACCGAGTGGCGCTCGGTATTCCGGCAGTTGATCGCCCGCGCGCTGGTCGAGATCGATCTTGATGGATTTGGCAGCCTGCGCCTGTCAGACAGCTGCCGGCCGTTATTGCGGGGCGAAGAAACCTTGCTGCTGCGCAAGGACATCACGCGCAGCAGCGCACCGGTGGGCAGAACCGGCAACAAGGCGGTCATCGCCGACGCCGACCGCGAGCTGTGGGAGGCGTTGCGCGCCAAGCGCAAACAGCTGGCTGATGCGCACGGCGTGCCGCCCTACGTGATTTTCCCCGACAGTACCCTGGTCGATATGCTGCGCCAGCGCCCAACCAGTCTGCAGGATATGGGTCTGGTCAGCGGCATCGGCTCGCACAAACTGGAGCGCTATGGCGCCGATTTTTTGCAGGTATTGCACAGCAGCGATTCGGCCGTGGCGGCAGTTGAGCAGGATGACAAGGCGCAGGGGCATGAAATCAATGCGCTGGTACTGTCAGGTATGAGCGCAGAGCAGGTGGCAGTGCAGGTTGGCAAGCCACTGCGCCAGGTCTACGGCCAATTGGCGCAGGCTATTGCTACCGGTGATCTGACGCTGGAGCAGGCAATCGATATAGGCCCGGTCCAGCTGGAACGTATCCAGGATGCCTTCCTCAACCACGATGGCGAAGACCTGCCAGGCGTGCGCACCGTTGCCAAGGATCTGGATGAAGCGGTGGAGGAGGGTGTGCTGCACTGTATCCGCGCCGCGCTGGTCGCCGAAATCAGCGGCTAAGCTGTCTGCAGCTTGCATCTCTGCTCGTCGGCCGAGGGTTTTTTTGCAGGGAGCGCTCGCATCGTCACGTAGCGTTGCTGCTGGCCCAACCCCAGCGTTCGCCAGGGAAGGGCGAGTTTCATCTCGTCCAGCAGCGCAAGCTGCCCTACAGTCGGCCAGGATAACCTCCGACTGTTCAGAGTGGCGCGAACGGCACCCAGTGACATGGGCTGCCTTAGAACGTCTGGCCGAGCTTCATATACAGCGCTTCCTGGCCTTCTTCGTTGGCGCCCAGACCAAAGAACAGTGGCCCCAGGAAGGTATCCATCCCCAGCAGCAGACTGCCTGCAGCAAAGTAGCCGGTGTCAAATTCATCATCGCCGCGGTTGTAAACCCGGCCGTACTCCAGACTGGTGCCCAGATACAACGGCAGGCTCAGCAGGTCAAAGTAGCTGGGGTTGAGTCGGCGATAATAGACCACGCGCCCCAGCTCATAATTCTGCCCAGCCAGACCGTCCTGCCGGAAACCGGAGAACCAGCCCGGGCCGCCTAGGATGAAACTGCTTTGCGCCACGTTTACATCGCTTTCGGTGCGGCCCATGAAGGCACCTAGCTGCATGCTGTTGAGGCCTATGCCAAAGGCCTTGTTGACCTTGATCTCCAGTTGCTGGTAACGATCATCGGCACCCAGATCCGGCTCGGACTGACGCCAGGCAATCTGCGCTTCCTCGCCGGAACGCGGGAAGTTGACGTTATCCAGTGTGTCGCGGTTGAACTCTACGCCGTAGAAGGCTTCTTCGAAGCTGATGCTGGGCAGGTTGGGGTCGCCCACGCGCACCTTCGACTCACCCCAGTAGCGTGAAAAGCCAAAGCGCACTTCGCCGGTATTGGCAATCTGTCTGCCCAGGTTGATGCCGGTGCCGTAGCGCTGCTGACGATAGTCCACTACAGGTTCATCATCCTGCAGAACCTCTACGTTCACGGCCTCGCCATCGATGAAAGGCGCAATGAAGTAGCGCGAACCGTAGTCCAGCGGTTGGTAAAACTCGGAGTAGAGGATCTGATGAGAGCCGATCTGCGCGCGGGTCAGCCATTCTGCGCCTAGCGGGTTCAGGCCATTGACCCGGAAGCTGGCGCCTATGTTGTACTGACTGCCACCCTCAAAATCGTCGACCAGATTAAGACCCAGGCGTAAGTAGTCGGTGCCGGTACGTCGTCCTGCGGTGTGGATCAGCAGGGTGTTGCGACCGTCTTCGTGCACCACCTCATAGGTAACCCGGCTGAAATAATCGGTGCCGTAGATGGTGCCCATATCGGTCTGCAAACGCTCCAGGTTCAGCGGCTCGCCAACCGGCTGGCGAATCATGCCGAGCACCACTTCATCGGCTACCTTGCCGCTGTTGTCGACCTCGATGGCGTCGATAACCGCCTGGCGTTGTGGCCGGGCACTGGCCAGGTTGCCACCGGTAGTTTGCGCGGCCGGATTGACGAACGATAGTGCCTGATGCGACGCACGCAGGGCGGTCGCACCCGCGTCTATGGCTTCGGCAATCTGTTCAAAGCTGTTGAAGCCCATGTCGCCCAGCTGCGGTTGCAGCAGCAGATCGTGCTGGCTCAACGTAGCCAGTTGTTTTTCGGAATTCACACGGGTTAGCAAGGTGGTGGTCTGGTCCATGATGTCGAGCACGCTATTCAGCTCGCCCGCACTCTTCAGCGGCGTACCGATATCCACCACTATGACGCGGTCTACTCCCATCGCGCGCGCTACATCGATAGGCAAGTTCTTGGACAATACGCCATCTACCAGCAAGCGACCCTCCACTTCGACCGGCGCGAAGAAACCGGGGAGCGCTAGGCTGGCGCGGATTGCCAGCGGCAGATGCCCATGATCAAAGATGACTGCTTCGCCGGTGGCGATATCAGTGGCCACCGCGCGAAACGGAATGGGCAGCTTATCGAAATCGTCAATCTCATTGGTGTGCACCAGCAGGCTTTCAAGCTGCAGACCCAGGTTTTGCCCCTGCAGCAGCCCAAGGGGAAAGCTCAGCTTGCCGTGATCAAAGCTCAATCGCTGCTTGACCAGAAAATCGCGGTCGTCCTGCTTGCGCCGAAAGGGTATGTCTTCGCGCAGCGGCGCGTCGGCCAGGGCATTCTGCCAGTCGAGCTCCACGGCTATTTTTTCCAGCTCTTCGGCGCTGTAGCCTGCTGCGTACAAACCGCCGATAACCGCGCCCATGCTGGTACCGGCGATGGCGTCGATGGGAATATTCATTTCTTCCAGCTGCTTCAACACGCCGATATGCGCCAGCCCGCGGGCTCCTCCCCCCGAAAGCACCAGGCCAGTGCGCAAGGGTTCGGCACAGCTCCAGCCGGAGAGGGTAAGCAACAGCAGCAATAAAGCCCGTTTCAACATGCTTGGCTTCCAGACAACAGAGGATGTTGGGAAAAGCCGACATTGTATACGAAGGGCAGTGATTGTGCGGCCACGGCGTCGCTGCCTTTGGCTGTCATTCAGTTTACATCGGGTTGTCACAAAGGGTTCACCTCGCCTGCGTAGCCTGACAGCATCTTCCAAAGGAGATGGGCGCATGAACACAGCAGTGTCGTTGCCAATAGAGAAAAAACAGCGGGTGAAAACCTTGTGGATCTCGGACCTGCACCTGGGCACCCGGGGCTGTCAGGCAGAAAAGCTCGCTACCTTCCTCAAATCCTACGATTGCGACCATCTTTATCTGGTTGGCGATATCATCGATGGCTGGCGTCTGCGCAAGGGAATCTACTGGCCCCAGGCGCATACCAACGTGGTGCGTCGGGTGCTGACCATGAGCAAGCGCGGCACGCGGGTCACCTACGCTACCGGCAACCACGATGAGTTTCTGCGCCGATATTCGACGCTGCAGCTGGGTAATATCGAGCTGGTGGATGAGGCGGTCCATACCACTGCCGACGGGCGCAAACTGCTGGTCATCCACGGTGACCAGTTCGATGTGATTACTCGCTGCCACCGCTGGCTGGCCTTCCTGGGCGATCACGCCTATGAGTTCAGCCTGGTACTCAACCGTTGGTACAACCACTGGCGTAGCCGTTTCGGTTACGGCTACTGGTCATTGTCGGCCTACCTCAAGCAGCGAGTGAAGAAAGCGGTCAACTTCATCAGTGACTTTGAAGACGGCATTGCCCATGAGTGCGTCAAGCGTGGTTACGATGGCGTGGTCTGCGGGCATATACATCACGCCGAGATACGCGACGTCAATGGCATCGAATACCACAATTGCGGCGATTGGGTAGAGTCCTGTACCGCGCTGATCGAGCACCCCGACGGACGTATCGAGCTTTACCGCTGGGATGATGCTGCAGCGCCAGTGCTGGCTGGCGAAGTGACCGAGCTGGGAAATCGCGTCGCGGCCTGAGCGCCCAAGCCATCGCAAAAAGCAGTGCTGATATCGCCTATGACACCGGTTTCCCCTGGGATGGATGAGTCCTATGTTTGCAGCTCTTCGATGTGAGAAGGTCAGCCGCAGAGGGAGGGATCCGAGCTCGCGCAAGGCGGTAATTGAACCCAGGCACCGGCGCTTGGGGGGCCTAGACGATGACCTTGTCCTTCAGCTTGCGCGCCGCCTGTTCCAGCGCCTGGACTATGGCGTCCTTGTCGTAGTTACGAATGCTGTTGGTATCCAGGTACATGGAGAAACCCGACAGCTCGTGCTCGACAAAGGTCGGCGCAATGCCCAGCTCGCGGCGCAGGCCTACAACCTGATAGATCTGTACCGGACGAGCAAAGCCCTTGACGCTGATCTGGCCCTTGTCACGGCACATGATGATGTCCTTGATCAGCGAGTAGGTCTCGTGGGAAATGAGAATCTCACCGGCGTCAGCGGCGCTCTCGAGTCGGCTGGCCAGGTTCACCTCGCGGCCGATGATGGTGTAGTCCATGCGTGTGGCGGCGCCAAAATTACCCACGGTGCAGTAACCGGTACTCAGCCCCATGCGAATTTCCAGCGGCTTGGTGATGCCGCGGCTGCGCCATTGCTGGCGCAGCACCTTCATGTGTTTGCGCATGGCGATGGCCATTGAGACGGCTGCCTCTGCATCCTGTTTGGCGCCGCTGCTCTTGGGATCGCCAAAAAACACCATGACGCAGTCGCCGATGAACTTGTCGATTGTGCCGCCGTACTGCAGGGCGATGCGCGACATTTCCGTCAGATAGCTGTTCAACAGATCGGTCAGGGCTTCGGCTTCCAGCTCCTCCGCCAGCTCGGTGAAGCCGCGGATGTCGGAGAAGAAGACCGTCAGTTTCTTGCGCCGGGTTTCCAGCTTGACGGTACGTTTGCCGGAAAAAATCGATTCCCATACCTGGGGGGAAAGATACTTGGACAGGTTGGCAGCCATCTTGGCGGTCTTTTCCTGCTCGGCACTGATCAACGCCTGCGCCGACTCCAAGTTACGCCCCTGGCGATGCACAAAGGCAGCGGTAATCAGAATGAACAGCCCGCCGCTGGTCAGGCTGGTAACCGACACCAGCACCGAGCTGAGCAGATTCACCTCGGGGGTGAAGGCCGCTGCGCCCAGAAGGGTGCCGGCGAGCGTCAGCAGCCAGCCGACCAACAGGTAAAGTGGCCCGCCCGCAATCAGGCAGGAGAAACCGATAAGCAGGATGAACACCAGGCTGGGTACATAATTGAAGCCCAGCAACGCGACAAAGACACCGGTATGCACGGCGTCGAGCGCCAATAAAATCAGCCGACGCGGGACCTGCTTGTTGTTCAGCAGCCACTGCGGCAAATGTTGCGCCAGTTGCGGGTAGGCCAGGGCATAAAGGATGGTGCTCAGAGCCGTGACCGTATGACCGTTTTCCACCAGCAGGGCAGCGAAGGTCACGGCAACGCACAGGTAGGCTATTACCCTGGAATAGTAACCTTCCAATGGCGGTCTGACGGGTTTGATACGGCTTTGTACGGTCATGATCGGTCAGTTTCCAGAGCCCTGGGGAGATGCGATGCTGGCGAACGCCAGTCAGATCATCTCGCTGACCGATCATAATATGACTAGGCGTCCGGGGGAAACACCCAAGGCGACCCGCCCGGCGGCCCGACAAACAGCCTCAATCCATGTTTTTGTAGACCGAGCGGCGCGGTTTGGCGAATACGTTGCGCAGCATGGGCTCGAAAAACGCCAGCGGCTCGGTTTGATAATCCGCATCGAAGGCCGGCGCGTCGTACTTGGCGCAGAATTCGGCGGTATGTTGATACAGCGGGTGATCCTTGAACTGGTCGCGCAGGTGACGATCCATGCCCAGATGATGGAAGAAGTAGTAACCCTGGAAAATGCCGTGTTTTTCGACCATCCACAGGTTTTCTTCGCTGACGAAGGGCTTCAGGATCGCCGCGGCCACATCCGGATGATTGTAGCTGCCCAGGGTGTCGCCAATGTCGTGCAGCAGCGCGCAGACGACGTATTCTTCATCACGACCATCGCGATGGGCGCGAGTGGCGGTTTGCAGCGAGTGCTGCAGACGATCGATCGGAAAGCCGCCGAAATCGCCGTCAAGCAGCATCAGGTGGGCCATGATGCGATCTGGCAGTTCCTTGGCGAAAGGCCGGTAGTGATCGGCAATGATGCCCCAATCTTCTGCGGTGCCTTCCTGCATGGCGCGAAACTGGGCACGTTGCTCACCCATGGCTGATCTCCTCTTGTGCTGTTGTATGTTTTTATCAGGCTGTGCATGCATCTTAGTGTGCGCTGCAGCCTTTGACTGTCGCATTGCTGACAGTCAACCCAGCGAGAGGTGGCGAACTCAGAAGCGGATGCGCCCGGTCAGTGCGTCACGCAGCATTACCCAATCGCCCGCCAGGCTGTAAAAGGGGTAAGTAAAGGTGGCTGGCTTGTTGTGTTCAAAAAAGAAATGGCCAACCCAGGCGAAACCGTAACCGGCCAGCGGCACGGCCAGCAGCCACCACCAGCTCTGACTGAGCAGGGCGCAGGCGATGATCAGCAGTACCAGTGAGCTGCCGATGTAGTGTAGCCGGCGACAGCTGTCGTCTTGATGTTCGCTCAGATAGTAGGGGTAGAACTCGCTGAAGCTGTTGAACCGGGGCACTGTCGTATCCTGGGTATGATCAGACATGGGGCCTCCTGAAAATGCGCAAATAGGGGGTGATGCTGCAAGCGCCCGCAGCCGTGGTGCCTCATGGGCCGCTTTTTTCACTATAGTTGATGGCCATTATTCGACCATGGCTTGGCGCGCCAGAATACTATCTGCATGCTGCGATTTTATCTTGGTAGCCACTTTGTTCTATGATCTGACCCCCAATAACAACGGTTGCGCTACCAACTGGTGTGCCGTCTCGACAACAGGTTCAAGCTACGGTCGGGTGTTTGCTGCCCAGCCAGAGTACTGCGCAAGGCAAAGGCGGAGCACTGGGCGCCACCCTTGTGCCACCTCGCGCCAAATGGCGCAGCGCTCTTGAATGGACTTATTGAGACGGGACCTCAGACAACCCTGCTGCGAGATATCATGGAGCACGCTGAAAGGACTACCTCTGCTGGCTGGGCCAGGGCCATAGTACTGGCGCTTGATGGCGAAGGCGTTGATGCTGCCGAGCTGTTTGCTGAACTGGGTGTGGATGAGGCAGTGCTGGCTGATCCCGATGGGCGCATTGCGCAGGACCAGATGACGCGTCTTTGGCGCCGTGCGGTGGAGATTACCGGCGATCCGGCCATCGGTCTGAGCATGGCGCAAACGCTGCGGCCAGGGCATTTCAGCGTGGTGGGCTATGCGATGATGTCCAGCCGCACACTGCTGGAGGGTTTTGGCCGGGTAATTCGCTATCAACGGATTCTTGCCGAAGCCGCGGATCTGGCATTGAACGTTGGGCCCGACTACTACCGCATCACCTTTGCCATTCACGGCGACCGCCTGCCTGCCCCACTGCAAAGCCACGATGCCGCGATGGCCTATGCTCTGGCGTTCTGCCGCTGGATGACCGCACGCCATATACGACCCTTGAAGGCGACCTTCGCCATGCCGGCGCCCACAGACCCGGGTCCTTATGCCGAGCTTTTCGATTGTCCTCTGTCCTTCGGCGCAGATACCCACAGCCTTCATCTATCACGTGAGGTAATGGAGATGCCACTGGCCTCGGCCAACGACATGCTGGCGCAGTTGCATGATCGTTTTGCCGGTGATTACCTGGCGCGCTTCGAGGCAGATCCGGTTACCCACCAGGCGCGGCAGGTATTGTGTCGCCTGTTGCCACAGGGCGAGCCCAAGCGCCAGGCGGTGGCCAACGCGATGAAGGTCAGTACCCGCACCTTGCAGCGGCGCCTGCAGGAAGAAGGCATCAGTTTCCAGCAACTGCTGGAAAAAACCCGACGGGAACTGGCATTGCAATACCTGGGTCAACCGCAGCTCACGCTGTTTGAAATCGCCTGCATGCTTGGTTTTGCCGACCCCAGCAACTTCTTTCGCGCCTTCAAACGCTGGTTTGGTCTGCCGCCGGGTCAGTATCGTGAGCAGGTTCTGCAGAGTGAGCAGCAAAGCACCTCGGAGGAGTAGTATCCATGGACGCGCTCAGCGCCTTGCATCATCGAGTATCAGTGCCGCGCCTGACTGGCCCCGCGCCTACGGCGGAGCAGCAGCAGGCAATGTTTCAGGCAGCCCTGCGGGCGCCCGATCACGCCTATTTGCGGCCCTGGCGTTTTCTTGTCATGCAGGATGATGGGCTGGAAGCCTTGGGCGAGCTCTTCGGTCGTGCCGCGCTGGCCGATACGCCAGACCTGTCAGCTGACACCCTGGCGCGCTTTCAGGGCTTGCCGTTGCGGGCGCCCCTGCTGATTGTGGCCATCAGTTGCCATCAGGAGCACCCCAAGGTGCCCCTGATCGAGCAGGACCTGGCCTGTGGCGTGGCGGTTGGCAATATGCTGGTCGCGGCTCATGCGATGGGCTTGGGCGCGGTATGGCGCACCGGTGCGCTGGCCTATCATCCGCTGGTGAAGCGGGGTCTGGGGCTGTCCGACAGCGAGCAGATCATCGCGTTTCTCTATGTGGGCCAACCTGCGGGTGAACGCAAACAGGTACCGCAACTGGCAGCCGAGAACTTCTTTCAGCGCTGGCCCGCTTAGCGCAGGGGCAGTTTTACCATTGCTCGCAGGCCGCCGCCGTCGCCGCAGGTGAAACTCAGTTTGCCGTTGTGCCTGGCTATGGCGCGGGCTGCGATGGTCAGGCCAAGGCCGTATCCAGTATCTGCTGGCTGTCCCGGCAGACGCACGAAGGGTTCGCTGAGCTTGGCCAGCCACTCCGGCGGGACCCCGGGGCCCTGGTCCTCGATACTGATCTCCCAGTAATTGCCCACCTGCCGTACGATCAGGTCGATCTTGCCTGCTTCCGGGCTGAAACGCTGCGCGTTGCGCAGCAGATTGTCAAAGGCACTGGCCAGTTGGTCCGGCCAGCCTTCAAGCTGCAAATGACTGCTGCCATCCAGGTTTATATCAAGGTCAGGTGCGGCGAACTGCGCATCTTCTACCACCTGCAGTAACAGCGGATCGAGCGCAAAGGTCTGGGCGGGTTCGGCCTGGCTGTCGAGTCGGCTGAGCGTCAGAATGGCATCAATCAGGCGATCCAGGCGGTCACATTCGTGGTCCAGGCGTTGCCAGAGGCTCACGTCACTGGCCAGCTCGCGCTGACCGGCCAGTGCCAGGCCCACGCGTAATCGCGCCAGCGGTGAGCGCAGTTCGTGCGAAATATCGCGCATCAGCTGCTGCTGGCTGTCGAGCAGGCTTTGTACCTGTTCGGCCATCTGGCCAAACTGGCGGGACAGTTCGCCAATCTCGTCGCGGCGCTGATTGATGGGGCGTAACGCACTGCCCTCAAAGCGCCCGCGTCCCAGAGATTGCGCTGCCGCCCCCAGGTGTCGCAGTGGCGCGGTCAGATAGCGGCTGAGCAGCAGGCTGAGCAGGGCCAGAACGCCCATTCCCAGGGCAATATTGAGTACAAAGCCCACCGGCGTGCGCTGTTCGCCAGGATCGGCTATGTGGACAGTCAGCAGATAGTCCTGCAGTTCTGTTTGCCAACTCAGCTGCAATAACCTCCCGCGCGGGGGCGGGGTATTGCGTCGTTCGGAGGGGTTGGGAGGTGAGGTAAAACGCGGCGGCCCCGGCATGGTGCCGGGCACCAGGCTATGACCTTCGGCGTCAAAAAGCTGGGCGCGCAGGCGATGTTCACGCCGCTGCTGCTCAAGCCATACCTGGGCTGCGAGGGCGCCGTGCTGTTCGTATTCACTGGTCAGCTGCGCGGCAAAATCGCGCAGCTGTGGATGCAATTGCAGCAGCAACCAATCCTGCTGCAGAGCGCGGCTGACCAGAAAGCCTGACCCCCCCACCAGCAATGTGGCAAGCCAGAGGACGGCAAAGACTTTCCAGAACAGTCGCATTCAGTGGCTCCGCTTGAATTATTCCGCGGCGTCGCGGGGTGCCTTGTCGCATGGGCGATCATCGTGATGCCTGCGGCCATTTTCCATGCGCTCGCGACGCTCTTCATGCAGAGTCTGCATCTTTTCACGCTGCTCGGCGGTCAGGACCTCATCAAAGCGAGCCTTGCCTTGTTCGCGCAGGGTTTTCATCTGTGCGCGCTGTTCTTCGCGAATCTGATCGATCTGCTCTTGCTGCTCGGCGGTCAGAGACAGCTCCTTGGCCATGCGTTCCATGCCGCGAGCGGGGCGATCGGCTGCATCAGGGGCGGCAAAGAGCGCGCCGGACAGGCCGGTTGCGATGATCAGGGTAGTGGCGAGTAGGATCTTTTTCATGGTGATTCTCCGGTTTCGATCTGGCCGGCTTATCCGGTCATTGGCTACAGAGTCTAGAGATAGCTATGTCAGCGGTAGCCGTGACTGGGTAAAGATTATGTAAAGAAGCGGCGGCGAACGAAGCGGCAACTGACCCTAGGGGCTGAACAGGTAACCCCGCCCGCGGATCGACTGAATACGCGGATGGCCTTCCGGGTGCGGGCCGAGTTTACGGCGCAGATTGCTGATATGCATGTCGAGGCTGCGATCATAGCTGCCCAGCGCCTTGCCCAGCGCAATACGCGAGAGCGTCTGGCGATCGACCAGTTGTCCTGGTTGCTCCATGAGTGTGCGTAGAATCAGCGTCTCGCTATGGGTCAACTGCAAGGGTTTGTCGTCCAGCCAACTGAGCAGGCTGTCGCAATCCAGCCGCAGGCTACCCACCTGCAACTGGTTGTTGTCGGGGCTGCCGGGTTGGCTGCGGCGCAGCAGGGCCTTGAGGCGGGCTACCAGCTCACGCGGGTCGCAAGGCTTGGCCAGATAGTCGTCTGCGCCCAGTTCCAGGCCCAGAATGCGATCGACCGGCTCACCCCGTGCGCTCAGCATCAGCAGGGGTGTCTGGCAGCTCTGGCGCAATTGTTTGAGAATTTCCAGGCCGTTCATACCCGGTAGCATGACGTCCAGGATGATGGCGGCAAAATCACCCTGGGTCGCGGCGGTCAGGCCACTGGGGCCATCGTGTGCGGCGCTCAGAACAAAGCCTTCGACCGCCAGCCAGTCGCCAAGCAGCTCACAGAGCTCCTGGTCATCATCGATGATCAGGACGGGATAGGGCTTCAGTTCAGCCATTCGTTGCGCTTGCGTCGGCCGGCTTTAGCCAGCATGAAACCCAGTAGCAGGCTCACGGCCACGGTAAGGCCGCCAACCAGGAACCAGCGCTGACGCTGTTGCACCAGCAGGGTCTGCGCGCTGATGCGCTCGGCCTGATTACTGCTACGCAGTTGCTGGTTTTCTTCCTGCAACTGGCGAAAGGATTCGCTCTCGGCACTCCCGGCCAATTGATCCGCCAGACGCTGGCGCTCAGCCTCGACCTTGGCCAGTTCGGCTTGCAGGGTGCCCAGGTCCTGTTGCTGGTTGAGGTCGTCGGGAAGGGTGGCGAGCACGGCGTCGCTGGTGGCGGCCGCGGGTTGCTCAGTGCTTTGCTGGGCGACTGCGGGAGCCGCAGCCATTGCTGTACTGAGCAGCAGGGCCGAAGCGGCGAGACATCTGAACATGAAGAGCATCCTTGGGTTAAGCCGGGAAAACACGCTTGAAGGGTTTTACCTTGACCTGCTGATAAACGCCAGCAGCGATGTAAGGGTCGGCATCGGCCCAGACCTGCGCCGCTTCCAGCGACGCAAATTCGGCGACAACCAGGCTGCCGCTAAAGCCGGCATCGCCGGGATCGGCCGCGTCAATGGCTGGATGTGGGCCCGCCAGCAACAGGCGGCCAGCATCCTGCAGGGTTTGCAGGCGAGCGAGGTGATCGGGACGGGCGGCCAGGCGGGCGCTCAGGCTGTCGGGCTTGTCGGTAGCCATGATGGCGTAAAACATTGCACTTCCTTGGAACTGAGGTTGTCTGCAGGGCGTCGGCATGCTGCAATCGATAGCCAACGGGTGGCCGAGGAGCGGCCCGCAGCATTGCCGTTTAGGTATTGGGCAGGCTTAGCCAGCATAATAGGCGAAACACGCGCTATGGCGTCAAGCGCCGCACGGCAAGGAGATTCATTTGTTAGCTGATCTGCACATGCATAGTACCGCCTCAGATGGTGCACTGGACCCCGCCGAGTTGATGCGGCGGGCCAGCGCGGCCGGAGTCGAGTTGATTGCACTGACCGATCACGATTGTATTGATGGTCTGGCTGCCGCGGCAGACACTGCCGAGTCGCTGGGTATGCGCTGGGTCAGTGGCGTAGAGATGTCGGCGCAGTGGCACGGCCATACGCTGCATATTCTGGGGTACGGTTTCGATCTCGCTAACTCGGTAATGCTGCAGGCACTGGCCGGGGTGCGCGATGGCCGCTGGCAGCGGGCCGAACAGATTGGCAAACGTCTGGCTGCCAAGCGTATGCCGGGTGCCTATGAGGGTGCGGTTGCGGCGCAGCAGGCCGCTGGCGGCGCGCAGGATCAGCCACCGGGGCGACCGCATTTTGCCGACTGGATGGTCGCTGCCGGGCATGTCAGTGACCGTGGCGAGGCTTTTCGCAAGTGGTTGGGGGCCGGCAAGCTGGGGGATATCAAACAGCACTGGCCGACGCTGCCGGAGGTGGTGCAGCAGATTCGCGCTGCCGGCGGCATGGCGGTGGTAGCGCACCCCTGGCACTACGGTCTGACGCGCAGCAAACTGCGCGCCCTGTTGCGCGAGTTTGCCGAAGCGGGCGGTCGCGGCATAGAAGTGGCCAACGGCAAGCAGCCGGTGGATCAGGTCGCCTACCTCGGCAAACTATGCGTCGAGTTCGGCTTTCTGGCCAGCTGCGGCAGTGACTTTCACACGCCTGACTCACCCTGGACTGGCCTGGGCAAGATGACGGCGCTGCCGCCCGACTGTCAGCCGGTGTGGGAGGATCGCGTGTTCAGCAGCTAGACTGATCCTTGTAGACAATGACGCGATCACGCGCAGTTTCATCCAACAGAACAGAGTAGCCGTAACCCATGAGTCAGTATTTTCACCTGCACCCCACCAACCCTCAGGCGCGTCTGGTACGTCAGGCCGCCGACATCATCCTGCAGGGCGGGGTGGTGGCTTATCCGACCGACTCGGCCTACGCGCTGGGTTGCCGGCTGGGTAACAAGGAAGGCCTGGAGCGCATTCGACGACTGCGCCAGCTCGACGACAAGCACAACTTCACCCTGGTCTGCCGCGATCTGTCCGAGTTGGCGGTCTATGCCAAGGTAGACAACAGCATGTTTCGCCTGCTCAAGGCCAACACGCCAGGCGCCTATACCTTTATCCTCAACGCCACGACCGAGGTGCCGCGCCTGATGCTGCATCCCAAGCGGCGCACCGTGGGGCTGCGCATTCCCGATCACCAGATCACCCTGGATCTGCTGGAAGCACTGGGTGAACCGCTGATGAGCGTGACCCTGATGTTGCCCAGCGATAATCTGCCGCTGACTGATCCTGAACGCATTCGCGATCTGCTGGGTAAACAGCTGGATCTGATCATCGACGGCGGCGCATGTACAATCGAGCCCACCACAGTAATCAGCCTGCTCAATGGCGAGGTGGATGTGATGCGCGAAGGCCTGGGCGATCCCGAACCTTTCGGCGTCTCGCGCCGCGAGCTGCACGAAGGCTGAGCGCGAACGCTGACGCGGCCGGCAATATCGGTATAATCGCCCACTGGTCACACATCACAGCCATATCACTGTCAGGAGTTCCCCTTGAGTTCTGTTGATTCGCAGCGCCGGGTTTTGTCAGGCATGCGCCCCACCGGGCGTTTGCATCTGGGTCATTATCACGGCGTGCTGAAAAATTGGGTCAAGCTGCAGCACGAGTTCGAATGCTTCTTCTTCGCCGCCGACTGGCACGCGCTGACCACCCACTACGAGAATCCGCAGGACATCGAACAGAGCGTCTGGGACATGTTGATCGACTGGCTGGCCGCCGGCGTCAGTGGTAATTCGTCCACCCTGTTTATCCAGTCGCAGGTGCCCGAGCATGCCGAGTTGCACCTGTTGCTGTCGATGATGACCCCGGTCAGTTGGTTGGAGCGTGTACCCACCTACAAGGATCAGCAGGAAAAGCTCAAGGACAGAGACCTCGCCACTTATGGCTTTCTCGGCTATCCGCTGCTGCAAAGTGCCGACATCCTGATTTACCGTGCCGGCCAGGTACCGGTTGGTGCCGACCAGGTGGCGCACGTCGAAATCACCCGCGAAGTGGCCCGCCGCTTCAACCATCTGTACGGCAAGGAGCCGGGCTTTGAAGAAAAGGCCGAGGCCGCCGTGCACAAGATGGGCAAGAAGGCCGCCAAGCTCTACAACAACCTGCGCAAGGCGTATCAGGAGCAGGGCGACGCCGATGCGCTGGAAACCGCGCGGGCGCTGCTGAAAGAACAACAGAACATTACCCTGGGCGACAAGGAGCGGTTGTTCGGTTATCTGGAAGGCGGCGGCAAGGTGATCCTGCCCGAGCCCCAGGCGCTGCTGACGCCGGACTCCAAGATGCCGGGCCTGGACGGCCAGAAGATGTCCAAGTCTTACGGCAACACCATTACTCTGCGCGACACCACTGATGAAGTGTCGGAGAAGGTTCGCCGCATGCCGACCGACCCGGCCCGCGTACGCCGTACCGATCCCGGCAATCCCGACAAGTGCCCGGTGTATCAGCTGCATCAGGTGTATACCGATAAAGCCACCCACGATTGGGTACAGGAAGGCTGCCGCAGCGCCGGCATTGGTTGTATCGACTGCAAGAAGCCCATTATCGATGCCATCAGCAGCGAGCTGGCGCCCATGCAGCAGCGTGCGCGCGAATATGAAGCCAATCCCGATGCGGTCCGCCTGATTCTCAATGAAGGTACCGAGCGAGCCCGCGAAGCGGCGCGCGACACCCTGATCGAAGTGCGCCAGGCCATGGGCCTGCACTACCGGCAATGATGCATGGCTGACCAGCCGCAGGACGCAGCGGTCGGCCCAGAGGCTGAATCCGCCATTCGCCCCGCCAAACCCCTGGCGCTGGGTGGCGGCGGCCAGCAGGAACTGCCCTTTGCCATGGTCTACGGGCAGAAATACACGGAGATGCCCCAGGACCTTTACATTCCGCCCGAAGCGCTCGAGGTCTTTCTCGAAGCCTTTGAAGGTCCGCTTGACCTGTTGCTTTACCTTATTCGCAAACAGAACATCGATATTCTGGATATCCCGGTCGCGGAAATTACCCGCCAGTACATGGGCTATGTCGAGTTGATGAAGGTGGTGCGGCTGGAGCTGGCTGCCGAGTATCTGGTGATGGCCGCCATGCTGGCCGAGATCAAATCCCGCCTGCTGTTGCCGCGCCCCGAGCTCGCCGAGGACGAAGAGCACGACCCGCGTGCCGAGCTGATTCGCCGTCTGCAGGAATACGAGCGGTTCAAGAAAGCCGCCGAGGATATCGACAGTCTCTCGCGTGAGGGTCGCGATTATCAGCTGGCCCAGGCCGAGGTGCCGGAATACCCCTCGCGCAAACCGCATCCGGAAGTGGATATGCAAGAAATGCTGCTGGCGCTATCGGAAGTGCTGCGCCGGGCCGACATGTTCGAGAGCCATCAGGTGACGCGCGAGGCATTGTCGACCCGCGAGCGCATGGCCCAGGTGCTGGACCAGTTGCGCGCCGGCCATTTTGTCCCCTTCGTCAGTCTGTTCAGCGTCAGTGAGGGCAAGCTGGGCGTGGTAGTAACCTTCATGGCGGTGCTTGAATTGGTCAAGGAACAGCTGGTTGATCTGGTGCAGAGCGAAGCCTATGCACCTATTCACATCAAGGCGAGAGGTGAGGATGAGTCAACCACTGATTGAATACATTCTCGAGGCCGCGCTGCTGGCGGCCGGCAAGCCGCTGTCGCTGGACCGGATGCGCGAGCTGTTTGACGAATGCCAGCAGCCGGGCAATGAGGACTTGCGCAAGGCCCTGGGCAAGCTCGACAAGCACTACGCCAAACGCGCCATTCAATTGCAGGAAGTCGCCAGTGGCTGGCGCTTTCAGGTGCGTGAAGACTACACCCCCTGGGTCAGCCGGCTATGGGAAGAGCGTCCGCAGCGTTACTCGCGCGCGTTGCTGGAAACCCTGGCGCTGGTTGCCTATCGCCAGCCCATTACGCGGGGCGAAATCGAAGATATTCGCGGTGTGGCGGTCAGCAGCCAGACGGTAAAAACCTTGCTTGAGCGCGAATGGGTGCGGGTAGTGGGGCACCGTGACGTACCTGGCCGCCCGGCCATGTACGCCACCACGCGGCAATTTCTGGACTACTTCAATTTGCGCAGCCTGAATGAGCTGCCGCCGCTGGCCGCCATTCGGCAGCTGGATGATCTGGAGCCGCAGCTGTCGCTGCATGACGAAGGCGTAGACGCGGCAGACGACGAGCAAACGCCCTGGATGCCGGTCGAGCCGCTCAAACCGCTCGAGCCGGGGCAGGGCGAGAGTGGCTTCCATCATCTGCTGGATGAACTTAACGCGATGGAAGCCAACCTCAAGAGTGATTTTGATGACATGCCGGTTTCGGACATGCCGGTCTCGGACATGCCGGTGCGTTCCGCGGATCGGGACCCAGACGACGAAGACGATACTTCGGACGAGTGAGCTGGCTGGCGCCGCCTGCGGGTGCTATTCTGCGCGGCCTTGAGCTTTAATAATTGTTATTCCCTACACCGGGAGGTGCCCCTATGACTGATGTAACCGAATCCCCCTCCATTCCCGCCGCTGGCGAAAAACTGCAGAAAGTCCTTGCCCGTATGGGCTTGGGTTCGCGTCGCGAGGTCGAAGGCTGGATTTCTGCCGGTCGCGTCAGCGTCAATGGCAACGTAGCCGAGCTGGGTTGCCGGGTCGATAGTCTGGATCAGATCAGCGTTGATGGTCGCCCCCTCAAGCGTGACCTCAACACTGAAGTGGTGCGCCGCGTCATGCTCTACAACAAGCCTGAAGGTGAAGTCTGTACCCGTGATGATCCGGAAGGGCGCCCGACCGTATTCGACCGCCTGCCGCGCCTGAAGCAGGGCCGCTGGATCAATGTAGGCCGGCTGGATATCAACACCACAGGCCTGCTGCTGTTCACCACCGATGGCGAACTGGCCAATCGCCTGATGCACCCCTCCTATCAGATGGACCGTGAATACGCGGTGCGGGTGATGGGCGAGGTAGAAGACGAAATGATCGAACGCCTGAAAGAGGGTGTGATGCTCGATGATGGCCCGGCCAAGTTCACCGACGTGGTTGCCTCCGGTGGCGAAGGCATCAACCGCTGGTTCCACGTCTGCCTGCTGGAAGGGCGTAACCGCGAAGTGCGCCGCCTTTGGGAATCCCAGGGTTTGCGCGTCAACCGCCTCAAGCGCGTGCGTTTCGGGCCGGTATTCCTCGGCCCGGAGCTGCCGGTTGGCCGCTGGCGCGAACTGAAGCAGAACGAACTTGATGCCCTGAGTCAGGAAGTCGGCCTGGAGCCCATAGCGCTGCCGGCCATGAAGACCAGCGAGAAAGAGCGGCAAAAGCGTCTGGCGCGCAAGCCTTCCATGCATCAGGCACGCCAGCCACGACGCACCAAGGTGCCCAAGGGCCGTTAAGCCATTGGTTAGAGTTAGATACCCGCTGCTGGTTTTCACGCAACGGCAGGGCCTGTAACAGGCCCTGCCGTTGTGTTTTGTGAACCCCGCATTTGGCACTGAATGGCAACTTCTTGCGCAGCGCTTCTGTCTTTCACCGCCTCCCAGACTCCCACAGCCCAGCCAATCCGCGGCCCGCAGCCCAGTGCGCAAAAACCTGCACAGTGGTGCGCAACAATTTGCGCAACTTTCCGTGACCGATGTCACACAAGGCTGTCTCGGTCTTTTCTCCTTCTTTCTAACTGACTGACTTTATTGGAATTTTTTATATTGGCACAGCTCTTGGTTGTTATTGGCCAGCCGGATCCTCCGGCAACCCTATTTCAAGCAAGGAGAGCAGCATGCCAACACCCGCGTATCTGACCATCGAAGGCACCAAACAGGGCCTGATCACCGCC
>NZ_JBALWW010000040.1:0-504 GCF_036961105.1 Halopseudomonas sp.
GGCGCTAATCCCAGAAAACCGGTCGTAGTCCGGATTGGAGTCTGCAACTCGACTCCATGAAGTCGGAATCGCTAGTAATCGCGAATCAGAATGTCGCGGTGAATACGTTCCCGGGCCTTGTACACACCGCCCGTCACACCATGGGAGTGGGTTGCAAAAGAAGTGGGTAGTCTAACCTTCGGGAGGACGCTCACCACTTTGTGATTCATGACTGGGGTGAAGTCGTAACAAGGTAGCCCTAGGGGAACCTGGGGCTGGATCACCTCCTTAATCGATGCACTGACGTTTCAGTTAAGTGCCTACACTCATTATCTGATCATTGGCTAGAGCAGCATGCGGTTGCTTATGCAGACGCGTACCCTTGGGTAGTCAGTGGGTCTGTAGCTCAGTTGGTTAGAGCGCACCCCTGATAAGGGTGAGGTCGGTGGTTCAAATCCACCCAGACCCACCATCTCGCCTTAGTGCGATAGTTGCTATGTATGGGGCTATAGCTCAGCTGGGAGA
>NZ_JBALWW010000040.1:514-1227 GCF_036961105.1 Halopseudomonas sp.
CTTGCACGCAGGAGGTCAGCGGTTCGATCCCGCTTAGCTCCACCACTTACTTCCCGTCTCGTTGCTCACTAGATGTCAGAATTAAATCATCACTGATGATTTAATTCTGGTTTTTATGCCAGTCGTTCTTTAAAAAGGTAGAAATGTTAAAGCTGTACTAATTTTTTTAGTAAATTAATAAGACGAGTGTATTCTTGAATACACCTGTCCGGCGAAAAACGTCATCGAAAGATGATTATCGTAAATGCAGTCGTTTGTCTTATATGGTCAAGCGACTAAGCGCATACGGTGGATGCCTAGGCAGTTAGAGGCGATGAAGGACGTAGGAGCCTGCGATAAGCTTCGGGGAGTTGGCAAACAAACTTTGATCCGAAGATTTCCGAATGGGGAAACCCACCCGTCGTAAGGCGGGTATCATGCACTGAATACATAGGTGTATGAGGCGAACCTGGGGAACTGAAACATCTAAGTACCCAGAGGAAAAGAAATCAATTGAGATTCCCCTAGTAGCGGCGAGCGAACGGGGATTAGCCCTTAAGCTCTTTACGATTTAGTGGAAGGTTCTGGAAAGTTCCGCGATACAGGGTGATAGCCCCGTACACGAAAAATCGTTTTGAGTGAAATCGAGTAGGTCGGGACACGAGTTATCTTGACTGAACATGGGGGGACCATCCTCCAAGGCTAAACACTACTAACTGACCGATAGTGAACCA
>NZ_JBALWW010000041.1:0-1210 GCF_036961105.1 Halopseudomonas sp.
CTGGTTTATCTTTTCCGAGGTTATGTTTTTCGCTGTTTTCTTTGGTTCACTGTATTACGTTCGTAACTTGGCCGTGCCTTGGCTGGGTGGAGAAGGTATTGGTGAGCAGACCAATGCTTTATTGTGGAATGGTTTTGAAGCCGCTTGGCCTTTGATGACGACACCAGATATGGTGGCCAATGGTGAGGCTGCCCAATTTATGGGCCCAGATGAAAATATGAGCTTCCCAGGTTGGGATAAACTCTTTAGCTGGTTACCGCTGTGGAACACAATTGTTCTGATGACTTCCAGCTTCACTGTTCATATTGCGCATACAGCAATAAAGAATAACAACCGTGGTAAGTTCAACCTATGGTTGGGTATCACCGTTGCATTGGGTGCTATCTTCCTGGTGTTGCAGGCTGAAGAATATATTCACGCCTACCAACATATGGGCTTGACCCTGGAATCAGGTATCTACGGTACAACCTTCTTTATGCTGACTGGCTTCCATGGTGCTCACGTAACCATGGGAACTATTATGCTGTTGATCCAATTCCTTCGTGGTCTTAAGGGTCATTTCAACTCTGAAGATCAGTTTGGTTTTGAAGCGGCATCCTGGTACTGGCACTTTGTTGATGTGGTCTGGGTAGGCTTGTTTATCTTTGTCTATGTCCTAGCCTAAAGGATTTAGTACGTTTCAGTTCTAGCAGCCTATAGGCTGAGCAAACAAAAACGGCCAGGAATCTCCTGGCCGTTTTTCTTAGGGATAAGTAAAAATAGTTGGCGATTAACCAAAGCAACTATTGCTCTTTTTCTGGTGAGGCAACACGCTCGGGATGTAGTTGCTTGTCCCAAGGAGCTTGGCTAGTGAGCTGGCCGGAGTAAATGCCCCAGGTAATTGTTCCTACCAGTGCTACAGCCAGTACAATACGGACACCCAGTGCATATAGCGTACGTTTTCTCGAGTTCCCAACATCTTTCATCAGGAAGACCAAAGCACTGCTGAGACTGATTAGTACAGCGATAAAAAGTAAGACGATAATAACTTTAAGCAGCATGGGTTTTTATTTCCCAGTTGAAAGAGAGTGATTTAACCACAGATG
This sequence comes from Halopseudomonas sp., assembly GCF_036961105.1. Taxonomy (GTDB): domain Bacteria; phylum Pseudomonadota; class Gammaproteobacteria; order Pseudomonadales; family Pseudomonadaceae; genus Halopseudomonas. Next base: position 1,086 of record NZ_JBALWW010000041.1, read on the forward strand.
TCAGAACTGACACAGCATCAAGCAGACGTTTCTTTCCAGTGGCAATGGAATTGGAAAGTATTACTGTTTACGGCAATTTTTTTACCCATCACCGTCAGCTTGGCGCTCTGGCAGCTGGATCGTGC
>NZ_JBALWW010000042.1:0-1195 GCF_036961105.1 Halopseudomonas sp.
GTTGGGCTTTGTACGCACTTGGGTTGTGCGCCAATGTATCGCCCAGAGGTAGGTGCTGAAGATCTGAGCACGAGCGATGCTGCTTGGATGGGTGGTTTTTTCTGTCCGTGCCACGGCTCTAAGTTCGACCTTTCTGGTCGGGTTTATTCCGGTGTCCCGGCACCGACCAATCTTGATGTTCCTCCATACTCCTATGAGAGTGATGGTGTGATAGTCATTGGTGTAGATCAGGAGGCCGGCTAATGAAAATGTTGATATCATTTCGTGATTGGGTAGATGCTCGGATGCCGATTATGAAGGCATGGAATACTCATATGGCTGAGTATTACGCCCCGAAAAACTTCAATTTCTGGTATTTCTTCGGCGTGCTGTCGATGATTGTGCTGGTGATACAGTTGATATCCGGCGTCTGGCTGTTGATGAGCTTTCAGGGTTCAGCTGAGACAGCTTTTTCTTCAGTTGAGTACATCATGCGTGATGTGGATTACGGCTGGATGATCCGGTATATGCACTCTACCGGTGCCTCTGCCTTCTTTATTGTGGTCTACCTACATATGTTCCGTGGTTTGATTTACGGTTCGTATAAGCCACCACGTGAATTGGTATGGATCTTCGGTATGACGATCTATGTGGCACTGATGGCTGAAGCCTTCCTGGGCTATGTATTGCCTTGGGGGCAGATGTCTTTCTGGGGTGCTCAGGTGATTATTTCCCTGTTTGGTGCGATCCCTGTGGTGGGTGAAGATATTGTGCAATGGGTGCGTGGTGATTACCTGATTTCAGGTATTACTTTAAACCGCTTTATGTCTTTACACGTGGTTGCTGTGCCAATCGTTTTATTGGCCTTGGTTTTCCTGCATATTGTTGCGCTCCATGAGGTGGGTTCAAATAACCCCGATGGTGTTGAAATCAAGAAGAATAAGGATGCAAATGGTATCCCTCTCGATGGTATACCTTTCCACCCATACTATACCGTTCACGATCTTGTGCCGATTGTGGTGTTCCTGTTTGTGTTCTGTTTCATCATGTTCTTCATGCCAGAAATGAATGGTTATTTCCTTGAGCACGCGAACTTTGAAATTGCCAATCCGCTGAAAACGCCAGAGCATATTGCGCCTGTTTGGTACTTTACACCCTTTTATTCCATGTTGAGGGCGGTGCCAGATAAGCTTGCGGGCTTTGCAGTGATGGGGGC
>NZ_JBALWW010000043.1:0-1060 GCF_036961105.1 Halopseudomonas sp.
CCGGCTGCAACAGTGGGATACCCCCTACAATCTATACCACGAGCCAGCTACACCTTTTGTCGCCAGTTTTATTGGTCAGGGTTACTTCATCCGCGGTCAGTTGATGTCGCCGGATACGGTACAAACCGAGCTGGGTCTGATTCGCGGCAACCGCGCGTATCTGTTGCCGGTTGGCAGCGCCGTCGATGTACTGCTGAGACCCGATGACGTCGTAAGCTCGGCCAATAGCGCCCTGCAGGCCAGGGTGGCCGGCAAGACTTTCCTCGGCGCCAATATTCTTTACAGCCTCCAGCTACCCACCGGCAGCGCGCTTGAAGCGCTGTTTCCCAGTCATGCCGACCACCAGATTGGCGAGCAGGTGGGGATTGGCGTCGCGGCTGAGCACCTGGTGGTGTTTGCTGCGCAGGGCAGCGTCAATCTGCATGCGCAGTTGCCGCTGGAGCAGGTTCTGGACGCGCCGGATAGCACCGCTAACTAGCCCGTAGCGTGGGTAACGCAGGCAAGCAACTGCTTACCTGGGAAGGACGAGTTCCACCTCGTCCAGCGGCGCAGCCGCCAATTTCGGTGATCAAGCCGGTGCTCGGCCTTCACAGAAACAAGGCAGCTACCCTTTCAGTGAGTATCACCACCCCTCGCGCCAAGTCAGGTTCCGCGGCCGGGATGGAACCCGGCCATCCCAGGGAAACCCCTACCAGACGGGACTCTTGCGCGAGAACCCGCAGCCACGCAGTTGCCCACCCGGGAAGGACGAGTTCCATCTCGTCCAGCGGCGCAGCCGCCGTAGGGTGGGTAACGCCGCAGGCTTACCCACCAGGGTGACGCGGCGGAAAACTCCGGCTTTCCGCTCTACTCCTGCTTTGCCGGGCCATACAAGGCGCGGCTGGCGATGTTGTGAATCACGCGCGACAGGCGGTAATCAGTATTCTGCATCATGCCCAGCACTATAGTTTCGTTGGTGGGGTCGATCCACGCCCAGGCGCCCTGGATGCCCCACCACCAATAGGTACCCTCAGGCAGATAACCCGCCGCTTCCGAATCATTGACCACCGCCACGTTCAGG
>NZ_JBALWW010000044.1:0-1056 GCF_036961105.1 Halopseudomonas sp.
CATCAAAACCTCTTCCTTTCAATGAAATGGAGCTTGAGTCAAGCAGGTACAAAAGACCTTCGCTCTCTTGACGGACAGAGCGATGGACTTGGCTCATCAATATTTGGGCGGCAGCTGAAAATGGCTCGCTAGAGCGTTTTCTGTTGGCGTCGGCGAGGGTGGAACGACGCAGTTCGCCAGTCCTGAGGTGATAGTGATGACGCTTCTGACTGTTGTAGGCAGCTTCAATCATGCGCAAGCTTGAAGCGCCACTGAGGTGCCCGAATACCAGCGCAACCAGCTGATCCCAGCTTTTGAATCCTTTGCTGTATCGATCAGAGCGATGTTCTTGGACCTTGTCATTGAATACACGGGAGGGAAAAGCTTTCAGAACGGAGTGCAGACGGTTTATGCTAAACATCTTGCGGTGTCCCTGGATTTGAGTTGGCGCTCGGGGTTTTAACCCCTCCAGATAGACACCGCAACCATTTCAGCAAACTCCTCGATATTTTCCCCGGACAGTAGTGTGGGATGGCCGGGTTCCATCCCGGCCGCGGAACGGGACTTGGCGCAGAAAGGTGAGGTTATATAGCCAAAACGTTCAGTTGCATTGCTCTTGGAGGCCAGCAGGCTTAACGCGGGCAAAGAGGTCAGCTGTACTACAGCTGGCCGAGATGGAACTCGGCCTCCCCGTGGGGTGCAAGGCGACAGTTGAGTTTGAACTGTCAATCGGGGATGACTACGCGCAACGCCTTCTCTTTCTCCTTTGCTTTACGCCGCAACTCGGCAGCCAGTGTCGCTTTGGCTCCGTCATCGCCGTGCACCAGGCGCACTTCTTCCGGCCAGCGGCGCATACCGGTGATAAAACCCAGCAACCCTTTCTGATCAGCATGGGCGGAGTAACCGCCTAGCGTATGTACGCCAGCCTTTATGTCATAGCGGTCGCCGTCCAGCTCTACATGACCCTGCTGCGGGCCATATTGCTGGATGGCGTGCCCCGGGGTGCCGCGCGCCTGGTAACCCACAAACACCACATTGTGCCGCTCATCGCCCAGCATGGCCTTGAGGTAATTGACC
>NZ_JBALWW010000045.1:0-1010 GCF_036961105.1 Halopseudomonas sp.
GCTGGAAAGTGATCCCGAAAATGCGCTATCTCTCGCCTATGACATGGTGTTGAACGGCACTGAATTGGGTGGTGGCTCCATTCGTATTCACAATCCGGATATGCAAAAAACCGTATTCCACGTGTTGGGTATCAGCGATGAAGAGGCCAATGAAAAATTTGGTTTCCTTGTAGATGCACTGAGCTACGGTTGCCCTCCCCATGGAGGTTTGGCCTTTGGCCTGGACCGCCTGATCATGTTGATGACAGGTAGTGACTCTATTCGGGATGTGATTGCATTCCCCAAAACCCAGACTGCGGCTTGTGTGATGACCGATGCACCGGGACGCGTGGATAATAAGCAATTGCGTGAGCTGAATATTCGCTTGCGCGAAAAGCCAGCGAGCGAGAAGCCAGCAGGTGAGCAAACGCCTACTGAAAAAGAAGGCAACGCTTAAACTGTTTTACTAAACAGTAGCTCTGGTAAGTCAGGAGATTATTTATGGCGGGTCATAGTAAATGGGCCAATATCAAGCACCGCAAGGCCGCGCAGGATGCCAAGCGGGGTAAAGTCTTTACCAAACTGATTCGTGAGTTAGTGGTGGCGGCAAAGGCCGGCGGCCCCTGCCCAGATGATAACCCGCGCCTGCGGGCCGCAGTGGATAAAGCGCTTGGCTCCAATATGAAGCGCGACACCGTCGATAAAGCGATAGCCCGCGGTGCCGGTGCGGGTGAAGGTGACAATTACGATGAGATTACTTACGAAGGCTACGGCGTCGGTGGTATTGCTATTCTCGTTGAGTGCATGACAGATAATCGCAATCGAACCGTCTCTGATGTTCGCCATGCCTTTGCCAAACGCGGTGGCAACCTTGGGACTGATGGGTCTGTGGCTTATTTGTTTGCGCGTACTGGGCAAATTAGTTTTGCACCAGGTGCCGACGAAGAAAAAATTATGGAAGCAGCACTTGAGGCCGGTGCTGAAGACGTTGTGACTAATGACGACCAATCCATTGATGTCATGACAGCTTG
>NZ_JBALWW010000046.1:0-1005 GCF_036961105.1 Halopseudomonas sp.
CAATCGAGCAGTGAGCCGTCAAAATTTCCCCCCAGCTGACTTCCAGTATCCCACTTCAGCATCAAGAAGTAGCCCACTGCAAAAATCCAGACTTCTACTACATGCGCAAAAAATGCTCCAGCCACACCAGCAAGAACCCGGAAGCGAGGAGGAATACGCAAGGAGGGTAATAGCATGGCAAGGCGATACAGCACTTCGTAGTGCACCAGCACAGCAATGCCGATAACGACGCCATTGAAAATAAAGACTGAGGCCAAGCTATTCAAACGTTTATCCCATCTGATACATCTTTAAAGAATATAGATAGTAATAGTATTAACGAACAATTGTCACCGGCCTTTATTGTCTTTCCCTGCACAAAGCCTACCCAAAGAAAATTATGGCCTGGCTGATAGTTGCAATCCCCTCCTATTGCCGTAACACTTTGCACACTTATATCTGTGGCCTTTACCCAATATGACCATAAAACATTCTGACCTGCGGGAATTTATCGATTTTCTGGAACAGCGCGGCGAATTAAAGCGCATTACAGCGGAAGTTGACCCCAATCTGGAAATGACGGAAATCTGCGACCGCACCCTGCGTGCCGGTGGGCCTGCACTGTTGTTTGAAAACCCCAAGGGGTTTGATATTCCGGTACTGGGCAATCTGTTTGGCACCCCGGAACGCGTTGCTATGGGTATGGGCCAAGAGAGCTTGTCGGGTATGCGAGAAGTGGGTGAACTACTGGCATTTTTGAAAGAACCTGAACCGCCCAACGGCATGAAAGACCTGTGGGAAAAGCGCCATCAGTTTAGGCCTATTCTGAATATGGCCGCCAAAGTGGTAAAAAAAGCACCCTGTCAGGCCATTGTGATTGATGGCGATGAGGTTGACCTGGGCAAACTGCCCATTCAAACCTGCTGGCCCGGTGATGCTGGGCCATTAATCACCTGGCCGCTGGTGATTACCCGGGGGCCGGAAAAAGAACGGCAGAATCTGGGTATTTATCGCCAACAAGTGATC
>NZ_JBALWW010000047.1:0-977 GCF_036961105.1 Halopseudomonas sp.
GCCAAAGGCTCCAACGGGCATGCCGCCACCGATGACTTTGCCTAAGGTAATGAGGTCAGCATCAATATTAAAACGGCCCACCGCGCATTGGGGGTGAACCCGGAAGCCGGTCATGACTTCGTCGATAATCAGTAGTGCACCACTCTTGGTGCATTCTGCTCTAAGGCTTTCCAGAAAGCCTTCGACAGGCGGTATACAGCTCATATTACCAGCGACGGGTTCTAAAATAACGCAGGCTACTTCTGAGCCAATTTCTGCAAAGGCTTTTTTGATACTGTCGATATCGTTGTAGGTTAGCGTCACGGTGTGGTCTGCCAGCGAGGCGGGAACACCGGGTGAGCTGGGTACGCCCAAGGTTAAAGCGCCGGAGCCTGCTTTAATCAGGAGAGAGTCTGAGTGGCCGTGGTAGCAGCCTTCAAATTTGATGATTTTATCGCGACCCGTGAAACCACGAGCCAGTCGAATGGCACTCATCGTAGCTTCGGTGCCGGAGCTGACCATGCGTACCATGTCCATACCCGGGACTAATTCGCAAAGTTTATCGGCCAGTTCTATTTCCAGTTCCGTGGGCGCGCCAAAGGTCATGCCTTTATCCAGCTGGGCTTTCACTGCAGCAATGACTTCTGGATGGTTATGGCCCAAAATCATCGGTCCCCAGGATTGCACGAAATCCACATAGCGTTTGCCGTCAACATCAAACAGGTAGGCTTTTTCAGCGTGGTCAAAAAATACCGGGGTACCGCCAACGGCTTTAAATGCACGGACGGGAGAATTAACGCCACCGGGGATATGCTTTTGTGCGGCTTCAAACAGTTGCTGAGATCGTTGCATGGGATTGGGCATGGGATTAGTCTGGCTTTATTCTTGGAAATTAGGGACGCTATTATCCTCGATTGTTGATGCGTGCGCCAATGGACGCAGGACAACTAATGATAGAAAGTATGAGCGATAAGCAATACTGGCTAAAAGGATGTATG
>NZ_JBALWW010000048.1:0-923 GCF_036961105.1 Halopseudomonas sp.
CTGTATGGGTTCACCCTGAAGGCAAAAAGGAGTGGGGCAGGCTGGTTGATGAGATGACGAAAACAGGTGTTGTCACTGGGTTCGACTATATTGGCTTGTCTACGCTGTGCAATATGTGGGGCGAATACGTCGAAGGTGTTCAAACTGGCGAACCTGTCAGTGTGGCCCATATCACTCAAATGCGTTTGTACCTAGTCGAGTTCGGTATGACCCCAAGCAGTCGCAGTAAAGTATCGGCTGGCGAGGGTGAAAAAGACAATAATCCCTGGGATGATTTTTGAGCCAGGCTTATAGGGCTAGAATGTTGCCCAGCTAGTTGCCCAATAGATTTTTTGAGGTATAAAAAAAGGGCCTACATTGCTGTAAGCCCTTATTTCAGTGGCAGGTAAATGGCAGGTATTTATCCATTTATGCTGACATCCCTTATAAATAGGGACTTAATGGCGGAGGGACAGGGATTCGAACCCTGGGTGCCTCTCGACACGCCGGTTTTCAAGACCGGTGCTTTCGACCACTCAGCCATCCCTCCTGAAGTCTTTTTGGGTGGCCCCAGTGTCAGGATTTACTGGGGTTCACCTTGAGGGAAGCCCTCAAAAAGTGCGGCAGATTATACCTAGGTTTCATTTGCACACAAGGGCGAAACCCAACGAATTTACCTCCTGCTTGCTATGTATTATCACGTTACTTTTTTATTCTATTTAATCACTGATTCTGTTGTTTTCTCATCGTGTTTAAGTCTTGCGTTGTTGCCGAGGGTCGTTGCTGGGACGAGTGTGCTGAGACGGTTCTACAGCAACTGGTGATGGCATCGATGTGTTTAGCGGTTGTGACGGTGCTTGTGTGCGTGTATCGCTAACAATAGATACTTTACCTATAGGCTTCGGTTTATTTCTTGGGTCATTGCTGGCACGAGCAGAAGTAGG
>NZ_JBALWW010000049.1:0-834 GCF_036961105.1 Halopseudomonas sp.
CAAGCAGGCAACAATTCCCCAATGAAAAATTACAGTTTTGTAATTTTGCGCTCACCTTGCTGTCAGGTTTGAAGTCTTAAACTGTGAACAGTGAAAAGCCGCCATCCGATAGGCGAGCTTAACAAGAGCAGGGGATTAAAATGAACTTCTTAAAATCTATCGCGATCAGCAGCACCCTATTATTCTTTGTAGGTATGGCCAGTGCCGAAGAAGGTTTGGATAGGTCGAAGCGATTTCATGAAAACGCCCGTGAAAAACAAACTCGCTTATCTGAAGAGGAACACTCAGGTCATCAAAAGCAAGAAGCCGTCCAAGCAAGGCAAGATCAGCGTCAGGACGGTTTAGATCAGGCGGACAATTGAGACGCGGTAAAGATAAATTAATATTTATGCTTCAATCAAAAAAACCAGGCCACTATTACTCAAGTACAAATCACTCTGAATCGTACCGGGTTTTATGGAGGCCATTCCGTTTAAGTCAGGCCGCCACGGCCTGACCTGTGTGTTGCTGGTAGAAGTTTGCCTCAGCTTCTGCCGGCGGTATACGTCCAATCGATCCCAGAAGGCGCTGATGATTGAACCAGTGAACCCATTTCAGGGTGGCTATTTCTACTGCTTCGCGACTCCGCCATGATTGCCGGTGTATCAGTTCCGCCTTGTACAATCCGTTGATGGTCTCAGCCAAAGCGTTGTCGTAGCTGTCTCCTTTGCTACAAACAGAGGGCTCTACTCCGGCCTCCGCGAGACGCTCTGTGTAGCGGATGGAGACGTATTGACTGCCACGGTCACTATGGTGGATCAGATTATCTGATCGTCCTGGCTGCCTTGCATACAG
>NZ_JBALWW010000004.1:0-193698 GCF_036961105.1 Halopseudomonas sp.
ATAACGCGGACGAGGCTGGCAGAACCTATAAAAAACAAAACCCCATCCAAAATGGACGGGGTTTGTCAGCGATCTGAGGCGGCGCTTCTGCGCCGCCTTTTTTTGTTACGTCTGAAGCAAAACGACAGAGGCGAGCCCATGGGCTCGCCTCTGCGTTGTTGCTACAACCTTGCGATAGCGCCCTATTTAACTGCGCGCACGCTCGGCATCACGAAGCGACTTGATCTGGTCGTGATTGCGCAGCACGCCGTCATACTGACGCTGCACAACCTGGCGAATATCCTCTGGCAGGTTCTTTTCCAGAGCTTCGCGATAGCTTTTCTTGGCTACATCTTCGCCGCGCTCGCATTCGTTCAGAATGGCCTCGTCATCCTTGCCGGTGATCATGGACTTCAGATCTACCCAGCGGCGGTGCATGTCGCCAGCCATGCTGGTTGAGTCTTCCGGATCGCCGCCCAAACGTAGAACAATAGCCTGAAGCTCTTGCGCTGCCTTGCCGCATTCTACCGCGCGCTGGTTGAACAGCGTTTTGAGATCGGCGCGCTTGCTGTCCTCAGCGCAGACACGAAAACCCTCTTCGCCATCCTTGCTGGTTTCGATCAGGTCGTTCAGTGTGGAGATCACTTTTTTTGAATCGGTAGTCATGAACGTAGCTCCTGCTAGTAGTACTGATGGGTGTCACATCAGTTGACTGGGCGCGGGAGAAATTCGTTCAAGTGATTTTTTATTGGCACATGGGGCGCGGTATTACTCGACGGCCCCAGGCGTAAAGCTCAGAGGGGATTTTACTGCGACAGCCGGGTTCCATCCCGGCCTGGAGGTGAGGCTTGGCGCCTTGGTCGAGATGGCGCTCGGCCTTCCCAACCAAGTCGTGGCTTGCCGGGAAGGTCGAGTGACCGCTCGTAGGGGCAGGTTTACAAAAGCATTGAGCGAATATCGCCGAGCAGCTCCCCGAGGCGCTTGGTGAACTGCGCGGCCGCGGCCCCGTTGATAGCGCGGTGATCATAAGACAGCGACAGCGGCAGCATCAGCTGCGGCTGGAAAGCCTTGCCGTCCCACACCGGCTGCATGGTGGCCTTGGACACGCCAAGAATCGCCACTTCCGGGCTGTTCACAATGGGCGTGAAGTAGGTACCACCAATGTGACCCAGGCTGGAAATGGTGAAACAGGCGCCTTGCATGGCGTCGGCGCCCAGTTTCTTGTTACGCGCCTTCTCGGCCAGCTCGGCCGCTTCGCCTGCCAGTTGCAGAAGACTCTTCTTGTCGACATCGCGAATGACCGGCACCAGCAGGCCGTCCGGCGTGTCCACGGCAAAGCCGATGTGCACGTACTTCTTCTGGATCAGCTGTTTGCCATTGGGCGCCAGGGCGACGTTGAATCCGGGTTGCTCGTTCAGTACATGCGCACAGGCCTTGAGCAGGAACGGCAGGATGGTCAGTTTGACGCCGGCCTTTTCCGCCGCCGCTTTCTGGTCCTTGCGGAAGACCTCAAGCGCGCTGATGTCGGCCAGATCGAACTGGGTAACGTGCGGTACATTCAGCCAGCTGCGGTGGATATTGGCTGCACCCACCTGCTGCAGACGCGTCATGTCCTTGGTTTCGATTTCGCCAAAGCGTGAGAAATCGACCGCTGGCACAGCCGGAATGCCCGAGCCGCCCGCAGCAGCGCCAGGCGCGGCTTTCTGCTGTTTCATCACCGCCTGCACGTGCTTCTGCACATCTTCCTTGAGAATGCGCTCACGTGGGCCTGAGGGTTTGACGTCGACCAGATCGATGCCAAACTCGCGGGCCAGCATGCGCACGGCGGGGCCTGCATGCACTTTGGCGCCTTCGCGGCTGGGCCCGCCGACCGGCGGTGGCGAGGCTGCCTCCGGTTCCTTGCTTTCAGCTGGCGCTGCCGCGTTGTCATCCTTGGCGGCGGCTTCGTTGCTTGCCGCCTCGGCTTTGGCGTCGCTGGGTGCTGACTCGTCTTCGCTGCTGTCGTCAGCTTCACTCTGAACCTGCATATGCATGATCAGGTCGCCAGTCTTCACATCCTGCTCCAGCTTGACCTCGATCGACTCAATGACCCCGGCGAAGGGGGCAGGCAGCTCCATGCTGGCCTTGTCGGACTCCAGTACCAGCAGTGACTGGTCGGCTTCGACCTTGTCGCCCTTGCTGACCAGAATCTCGATTACCTTGGCGCCGCCATCGGAGCCCAGGTCGGGCACTTTGACGGGTTCGCTTTTGCTGGCAGCCGCTTTCTTTTCCTTGGGCTCGGCTGCGGGCGCTGATTTCTCGGCTTTCTGCTCGGTCTTGTCGTTTTCCTGGGAGGCCGTTTTCGCGGGCTCCTCGGTCTTGGCTTTGCCGGCATCGGCCTTATCGTCGCTGGCGCTTTCCAGTTCGATCAGCACATCGCCTTCTTTCAGCGTATCGCCCAGCTTGGCCTTGATGGATTTGACCACGCCGCCTTTGGGACACGGGACTTCCATGCTGGCCTTGTCGGATTCGAGCACCAGCAAAGACTGCTCGGCCTCGACGGTGTCGCCTTCCTTGACCAGAATCTCGATGACTTCACCCTCACCGCCGCCGATGTCGGGTACTTTGATGACTTCACTCATACCGTCGCTCCTCAGCAGTCCAGTGGATTGGTTTTGTCAGGGTCGATACCGAACGTCTTGAGCGCATCGGTAAGCACCTTGGGCTTGAGCTTGCCGTCTTCCACCAGGGCACTCAGGGCGGTGTAGGCCACCCAGTGACGATCCACTTCGAAGAACTGGCGCAACTTGCGTCGGCTGTCGCTGCGGCCATAGCCATCGGTGCCCAGCACCTTGTAGTTGCCCGGTACCCACTGGCGGATCTGGTCGGCGAAGAGCTTCATGTAGTCGGTCGAGGCAACTACTGGACCGCTGCGTTTCTCCAGGCATTGCTCTACAAAGGTGAGCTGCTTCTTGCCGGTCGGGCGCAAGCGGTTCTGGCGCTCAACGGCCAGGCCATCACGGCGCAGTTCGTTGAAGCTGGTGACGCTCCAGATATCGGCGGTGACGCCAAAATCGTTCTTGAGGATGGCGGCCGCTTCGCGCACTTCCCGCAAAATGGTGCCGCTGCCCAACAATTGCACATGCAGGTCGCCCGGCTTGCCGGTGGAGTCGAGCAGGTACATGCCGCGCATGATGCCTTCCTGCACCTCCTTGCCCTTGGGCATGGCGGGTTGCTCGTAGGCTTCGTTCATCACGGTCAGGTAGTAGTAGACGTTTTCCTGCTCTTCCATCATGCGCCGCGCGCCTTCGCGGATGATCACCGCCAGCTCGTAGCCGTAGGTCGGATCGTAGCTGCGGCAATTGGGGATGGTGCTGGCAAGAATGTGGCTGTGGCCGTCTTCGTGCTGCAGGCCCTCGCCGTTGAGCGTGGTACGCCCGGCGGTGCCGCCGATCAGGAAGCCCTTGGCGCGGCTGTCACCGGCGGCCCAGGCCAGATCGCCAATGCGCTGGAAGCCAAACATCGAATAGAAGATGTAGAACGGCAGCATCGGCTGGTTGTGCGTGCTGTAGGCGGTGCCGGCCGCAATCCAGCTGGACATCGCACCGGCTTCGTTGATGCCTTCCTCGAGAATCTGGCCCTTCTTGTCCTCGCGGTAGAACATCACCTGATTCTTGTCGACTGGCTCGTACAGCTGACCCACCGAGGAGTAGATACCGAGCTGACGGAACATGCCTTCCATCCCGAAGGTGCGGGCTTCGTCCGGCACTATGGGTACGATACGCGGGCCGAGTTCCTTGTCTTTCACCAGCTGGGAAATAATGCGCACGAAGGCCATGGTGGTGGAGATTTCGCGGTCGCCGCTGCCATCCAGAATCGCTTTCAGCGTATCCAGCGGCGGCACGGGCACGCGCGTGCTTTCCACACGGCGTTGCGGCATGTAGCCACCCAGGGCTTCGCGGCGCGAATGCAGGTACTTGTATTCGGCGCTGCCTTCCTCGGGTTTATAGAAGGGCAGTTTTTCCAGCTCGTCATCGTTGACCGGAATATCGAAGCGGTCGCGGAATGTCTTCAGGCTGTCGATATCAACTTTCTTGGTGTTGTGTGCGGTGTTCTGTCCCTGGCCGGCACCGGTGCCGTAACCCTTGATGGTCTTGGCCAGAATTACACTCGGCTGACCTTCGTGGTGCACTGCGTCGTGATAGGCCGCATACACCTTGTAAGGGTCATGACCGCCGCGGTTGAGTTTCCAGATTTCCGCGTCCGAGAGGTCCTTCACCATCTCCTGCAGCTCGGGACGGGTGCCGAAGAAGTGCTCGCGCACGTAGGCACCGTCGTTGGCCTTGTAATTCTGGTAGTCACCGTCGACCGCCTCTTCCATGCGCTGTTGCAACAAGCCGTTGTCGTCCTTGGCCAGCAGTGGATCCCACATGCGGCCCCAGATGACCTTGATCACGTTCCAATCGGCGCCGCGGAAGCTGCCTTCGAGTTCCTGAATGATCTTGCCATTACCACGCACCGGGCCGTCGAGGCGCTGCAGATTGCAGTTGATGACGAAGATCAGGTTGTCGAGCTTCTCGCGGCCGGCCAAGGCGATGGCGCCCAGCGATTCCGGCTCATCGGTCTCGCCGTCGCCGACGAAGCACCAGACTTTCTGTTTGCCCGGTTCGATAAAACCGCGGTGCTCCAGATACTTCATGAAGCGTGCCTGGTAGATTGCCTGAATCGGCCCAAGGCCCATGGAAACAGTCGGGAACTGCCAGAAGTCGGGCATCAGCCAGGGGTGCGGATAGGAGGATAGACCCTTGCCGTCCACTTCCTGACGGAAGTTATCCATCTGCTCTTCGCTTATGCGACCTTCCATGAAGGCGCGCGCGTAGATGCCGGGCGAGGCGTGGCCCTGAAAAAACACCAGGTCGCCACCGTGTTCTTCGGTAGGCGCCTTGAAAAAGTAGTTGAAGCCGATGTCGTACAGGGTGGCGCTGGAGGCAAAGGTAGAGATGTGGCCGCCCAGGTCCGGATCCTGCTGGTTGGTACGCATCACCATGGCTAGCGCGTTCCAGCGCACCATCGAGCGAATGCGGCGTTCCATGAACAGGTCGCCGGGCATGCGGGCTTCGTGGGTCACCGGAATGGTGTTGCGATAGGGCGTGGTAATGGCATAGGGCAGGGGAGTGCCGGTGCGGCTGGCCAGCTCGCCAAGGCGCGTCATCAGGTAGTGCGCGCGGTCTTCACCTTCGTTGTCGAGTACGGATTCCAGGGCATCGAGCCATTCCTGGGTTTCAAGCGGATCGATATCGTCTTGCTTCATTGTGGTCTCCAGACCTTGTGGGTCCTGCAAGTGCCGGAAGGCGCAAGGCTGCCGCAAGTCGATGGATTGTCGGCAGGCCGTGCGCAGCGTTCGCTAACACCTGTGGGTGTTGTGACACGGGTTGACTGAAATTGTTCTTGTAGTTTTACTACAAAATTGCGGCTTTATCTACCCCTTCATGCGCTCTTATGTAGCTTTGCTACATTATGACTGAGCGGTCGCCGCTGGCCGTGCTTTCCTGCTGCTCGCCATCATGGCAAGCTGCCGTTTCGGTTTTTGTACAGGATAGACCATGCCCCATTCTCTGCCGTTGCTCCCCGATACCCTGCGTCCTACTCTGGATCATCATCTGGCGCAGTGGCGCGCCGCTCTGGAGGGGGCGGAGCTGGCTTCGCGTCTGAACGAACTGGGCAACGACTTTGCGCAGCAACTACCGCAGGTGCTGGCGGGCAGTGATTATGTGGCCGAGCAGCTGCGCCGGGATCCTCACCTGGCATGGCGTCTGCTGGAAGATCAGCGTTTGTTGCGCCCCCTGCGCGAAGGTGAGATGCGCAGCCTGCTGCAACAGGAGTTGCGGGGTGTAAATAACGAGGAAGAGCTGGCGCAGCATTTGCGCCGGTTTCGTCAGATGCAGCAGGTACGCATTATCTGGCGTGACCTGACCCGCCAGGCAGCGCTAGGGGAGACTACGCGCGATCTGTCGGACATGGCCGACGCCTGTATCGATGAAGCTTATCAATGGCTCTACCTGCAAACCTGCGCCTCCCTTGGTCAACCGCGTAGCGCGGCGGGTACACCCCAGCACATGGTGGTGCTGGGCATGGGCAAGCTGGGCGCCTTCGAGCTCAACCTGTCATCCGACATTGACCTGATCTTCGCTTATCCCGAGCCTGGCGAGACCCAGGGTGGGCGGCGCAGCCTGTCCAATCAGGAATTTTTCATCCGTGTGGGGCAGAAGCTGATCAAGGCGCTGGATGCGCCCACGGTGGACGGGTTCGTGTTTCGTGTGGATATGCGGCTGCGACCCTACGGTGACAGCGGCGCGCTGGTATTCAGCTTTGATGCGCTGGAGCAGTACTACCAGAGCCAGGGGCGTGACTGGGAACGTTACGCCATGATCAAGGCGCGGGTCGTCGCCGGCGATCAGGTTGCCGGCGCCGAGCTGCAGGCCTTGCTCAAGCCCTTCGTCTATCGACGCTATCTCGATTTTGCCGCTATTGATGCGCTACGCAGTCTGAAGCAGATGATCCAGCGCGAGGTGCAGCGCAAGGGCCTGCAGGACAACGTCAAGCTCGGCTCCGGCGGTATACGCGAGGTGGAGTTTATCGGCCAGGCGTTCCAGTTGATTCACGGCGGGCGCGACCGCGCCTTGCAGCAACGGCCCATACTGGGTGTGCTGCAAACCCTGGCTGCCAATGATTATCTTCCGGCCATTGCGGTGGAAGAGCTGAGTACCGCCTACAGCTTCCTGCGCGATACCGAGCACGCCCTGCAGGCGGTAGATGATCGGCAAACCCAGATGCTGCCGACCGACGCGCTCGGCCAGGCGCGCATCGCCTTCATGTTGGGCTTCGCCGATTGGGCGGCGTTTCGCGAACGGCTGGATCGAGAGCGGGCGACTGTGGCCCGGCATTTTGCCGGCGTGATCGCCGACCCAGACGAGGATGAGGCCGAGCCTGCCGCGCCGCATGCTGATTGGCTGCCGCTGTGGGAGGGTACCCTGGATGAAGCCCAGGCGCTGGAGCAACTGAGCGCCGCCGGCTTTACCGATGCCGAAGCGGCCTGGCGCAGGCTCAACTCGCTGCTTGCCTCCGGGCGGGTCAAGGCGATGCAGCGCGCCGGGCGCGAGCGTCTGGACGGCTTCATGCCGCGCCTGCTGGCCATGGCCTGCGAACAGGATAATGCCGATCTGGCGTTGGAGCGCGTATTGCCGTTGATCGAAGCCGTGGCGCGGCGCTCGGCCTACCTGGTGTTGCTGACCGAGAACCCCGGTGCCCTGCGCGAGCTGCTGGTGCTGTGCGCCGCCAGCCCCTGGATCGCCGAGCAGATTACCCGATACCCGGTGGTGCTGGACGAATTGCTTAATGCTGGCCGCCTGTATCGACCGCCGGAGCCGGATGAGCTGGCCGACGAGTTGCGTCAGCAATTGCTGCGCATTCCCGAGGATGACCTTGAACAACAGATGGAAACCCTGCGCTACTTCAAGCGCGCCCATGTGCTGCGGGTAGCCGCGTCCGAGATTGCCGGCACCCTGTCGCTGATGAAAGTGAGCGACTACCTGACCTGGATCGCCGAGGCTATTTTGCAGCAGGTGCTCAAACTGGCGTGGCGTGAAATGGTTTCGCGGCATGGTCAGCCTGCGCGTGCCGATGGGTCGCGCTGCGAACTTGATTTTATCGTGGTGGGTTACGGCAAGGTGGGTGGCATCGAGCTGGGCCATGGCTCCGACCTGGATCTGGTGTTTATTCACGATGGGGATCCGCAATCGGAAACCGACGGCGCCAAGCCTATCGATGGCAGCAAGTTTTTTACCCGCCTGGGCCAACGCATCATTCATATGCTCAATACTCAGACCGTCTCGGGTGCGCTCTACGAGGTGGATATGCGGCTACGGCCCTCCGGCGACTCTGGCCTGCTGGTCAGCTCACTGGCGTCCTTTGCGCGCTACCAGCGTGAGGAGGCCTGGACCTGGGAGCATCAGGCGCTGGTGCGCGCAAGGCCGCTGGTAGGTTGTGCGCAGTTGACCGAGCGCTTTGCCGCGCTGCGCGCCGAAGTGCTGGGCAGTCCGCAGGACGAAAGAGCCTTGGCCCGCGAGGTGACGCTCATGCGGCAGAAAATGCGCGACAACCTGGGCACCGCAGCGACCGGCGCGGGTACTGCCGCAGATGCCTTCACCGCCGAGCGGCTGTTTGATCTCAAGCAGGATGCTGGAGGTATCGTTGATATCGAATTTATGGTGCAATATGCGGTTCTGGCCTGGTCGTGCCGGTACCCCGAATTACTACGCTACACCGATAACATCAGGATTCTTGATGAGCTGCAGACCGCCGGCCTGATCGCTGGCGACGACGTGCACCGCCTGCAGGAGGCTTACAAAGCCTACCGGGCAGCGGCTCATCGCCTGGCATTGCAAAAGCAGCCGGGCAAAGTAAGCGGCGACCAGTTTCATGATTTCCGTCATGGAGTCATCAAGCTATGGCAGCAGATGCTGCCGACCCCAGAGCCTGACCCCTCTGCGTGAGGGCAGGCGTACTGGAGCGCTCAGGCAGAACCAAGAACGCAAGACTGACAGAATAGAGAATATGGAGCTGGCTGCTATGTCGATGGCCGATCGTGATGGTGTTATCTGGTTTGATGGTGAAATGATCCCCTGGCGTGAGGCCAACGTGCATGTGCTCACGCACTCACTGCACTACGGCATGGGCGTATTTGAAGGCGTTCGTGCCTATAACACGCCAGACGGTACTGCGATTTTTCGTCTGCAGGCGCACACCGATCGCTTGTTTGATTCGGCCCACATCATGGGCATGAAGATTCCGTTCACCAAGGAACAGTTGAACGAAGCCCAGCGCGCCGTGGTGCGTGAAAATGGCCTGGAGACCGCTTACATTCGCCCTCTGGTGTTCTACGGTTCCGAAGGCATGGGCATTCGCGCCGACAATCTCAAGGTGCATGTGGCCATCGCCGCCTGGCATTGGGGCGCCTACATGGGCGAAGAGGCGCTGGAGCGCGGCATCAAGATTCGCACCAGCTCCTTTACTCGCCATCACGTCAACATCACCATGACCCGCGCCAAGGCTAGCGGCGCCTACATGAACTCCATGCTGGCATTGCAGGAAGCGGTATCGGCCGGTGCCGATGAAGCACTACTACTGGACCCGGAAGGTTACGTTGCCGAGGGCTCTGGCGAGAACGTTTTTATCGTCAAGAACGGCACCATCTACACGCCGGAAGTGACGGCCTGCCTGAACGGCATTACCCGGGCCACAGTGCTGGCGCTGGCTGCTCAGTTTGGCGTGCCAATCATCGAGAAACGCATCACCCGTGATGAAGTCTATATCGCTGATGAGGCCTTCTTCACAGGTACCGCTGCCGAGGTCACGCCCATTCGCGAGCTGGATGGTCGGCAGATCGGCGAAGGTCGCCGCGGTCCGGTTACCGAAAAGCTGCAGAAAGCTTACTTTGATCTGGTTACCGGTCAGACCGCTGAACACGCCGAGTGGCGGACGCTGGTCAAGTAAGCGGCAAGCTGCAAGCCACAAGCGGCAAGCTGTCGGGATCGACTTTTTGCCGCCTTTGGAGTTCTTGCAGCTTGCAGCTTGAGGCTTGCCGCTTATGAAAATTCTGATTGTAGGACCGAGCTGGGTAGGCGACATGGTGATGGCGCAGACCCTGTTCGTCTGCCTGAAACAGCAGCACGGCGAGGACTGCCAGATTGATGTGCTGGCGCCGGACTGGAGTCGCCCGATTCTGGAGCGCATGCCCGAGGTACGGCAGGCGTTGAGTTTTCCGCTAGGCCATGGATCACTGGAGCTGGCTACCCGCCGCCGTATCGGCCGCGAACTGGCAGGCCAGTACGACCAGGCCATCTTGCTACCCAATTCGTTGAAGTCTGCACTGGTGCCTTTTTTTGCCGGCATCCCTGTGCGTACCGGCTGGCGCGGCGAGATGCGCTATGGTCTGCTCAATGATGTGCGGGTGCTCGACAAGGCGCGTTATCCATTGATGATCGAGCGCTTTATGGCGCTCGCTTATGCTCCGGGCGCCGCGTTGCCCAAACCTTATCCCAATCCTGCCCTGCGGATTGAAGACAACTCGCGTGCGGCTGCGCTGGCGCGCTTCGGGCTGGAGCTGGATCGTCCGGTATTGGCACTGTGCCCGGGCGCTGAATTTGGCGAAGCCAAGCGCTGGCCGAGCGAACACTACGCCAAGGTGGCGGAAGAAAAAATTCGCCAGGGCTGGCAGGTGTGGCTGTTCGGCTCGAAAAATGATCACGCCGTAGGCGAGCAGATTCGTGCGCGGCTGATTCCGGGGCTGAGGGAAGAGGCGGTCAACCTGTCGGGTGAAACCAGCCTGGCGGAGGCAATAGATCTGTTGTCCTGTGCCGCTGCGGTGGTGAGCAATGATTCCGGCCTGATGCACGTGGCGGCAGCCTTGAATCGTCCTCTGGTAGCCATCTACGGTTCGACTTCCCCCGGTTTCACCCCGCCGCTGGCTGAACAGGTGGCAACCGTGCGCCTGGGTCTGGACTGCAGTCCATGCTTTGATCGTACCTGCCGGTTCGGTCATTACAACTGCCTGCGTGACCTGCCGCCATCCCAGGTGATTGCCGCGCTGGATCAGATGGTCGGCGATATTCTGCACGACCCGCAGGATCTTTAACCCATGCGTGTGCTGGTAATCAAGACCACGTCGCTGGGTGACGTAATTCATACCCTCCCGGCGCTGACCGACGCCGCGCGCGCGATTCCCGGCATTCGCTTCGACTGGGTGGTAGAGGAGGGATTTGCCGAAATTCCAGCCTGGCATCCGGCCGTAGACCGCGTCATTCCGGTAGCGGTGCGGCGCTGGCGCAAGAATTTGTGGCAAACCCTGCGTAGCGGCGAGTGGCGCGCCTTCAAACGCGCCATCGGCGAGACCCAGTACGATCTGGTGATTGATGCTCAGGGTTTGCTCAAAAGCGCCTGGTTAAGCCGTTATGCGCGAGGCCCGGTGGCGGGGCTGGACAAGGATTCAGCCCGTGAGCCGCTTGCCAGCCGCTTTTACCAGCGCAAGCTCAATGTGCCCTGGGGGCAGCACGCCGTGGAGCGTACGCGCCAGCTGTTTGCTCAGGCGCTGGGCTATAACGTACCTGAAGGCCTGGGCGATTACGGATTGACGCCGCCCACGGTCGCTAGTGATGCGGAATCACCGGCGTACGTGGTCTTCCTGCACGGGACTACCTGGGTCACCAAGCATTGGCCGGAGCGTTACTGGCGCGAGCTGGCAGAGCGGGTCAGCGCGCTTGGCGTGCAGGTCAAACTGCCCTGGGGCAGCCTTGAAGAGCAGGCTCGAGCGCAGCGCATTGCAGAGGGCCTGGGCTTGGTACAGGTATTGCCACGCTTGCCGCTGGCAGGCATGGCCAGTGTTTTGGCTGGCGCCAAGGCCTGCGTGGCGGTCGATACCGGGCTGGGCCATCTGGCTGCAGCGCTCGATGTGCCGACGCTGTCACTGTTCGGGCCAACCAATCCGGGTTTTACCGGCGCCTATGGCCGCGCTCAACGGCATTTGGCCAGTGACTTTGCCTGCGCGCCCTGTCTGCGCAAGGTATGTACCTATCAGCCCACGCCGGCGGACGCGCGGCAGTTCGACCTGAGCACCGAGCAACCGCTATGCTTTACTCGCCTGAACCCCGAGCGCGTGCTAGCGCAGCTGCACACCTTAATGTCTGCAAAGAGAGCTGATTGATGCAACTGGCCTTTGTGCTCTACAAGTATTTCCCGTTTGGCGGCCTGCAGCGCGATTTTCTGCGTATTGCCCAGGTGTGCCAGGCCAGAGGTCACAGCATCCGGGTTTATACACTGAAGTGGGACGGCGAGGTGCCGGCCGGGTTTGACGTGGTCATGGTGCCGGTCAAGGCGCTGAGCAACCATCGGCGTAACGAAAAATTCACGGCTTGGGTGGCCTCTGATCTGGCCAGGCGTCCTGTCGATCGGGTGGTGGGTTTCAACAAGATGCCCGGGCTTGATGTGTATTACGCCGCTGACCCCTGCTTTGAAGACAAGGCGCAGACCCTGCGCAGCGCGCTGTATCGCCACACCGGCCGTTATCGGCATTTTGCCGCCTACGAGCGGGCCGTGTTTTCGCCTGCAGTCGGCACCGAGATCCTGATGATTTCGGATGTGCAGCTGCCGCTTTTTACCAAGCATTACCGCACGCCGCTGGAGCGCTTTCACATGCTGCCGCCCGGTATCTCGCCGGACCGCCGCGCGCCGGCGAACGCAGCTGAGGTACGCGCCGCGTTTCGTGAAGAATTCAAGGTGGCCGATGACGAGCTGCTACTGGTGCAGATCGGTTCGGGCTTTATTACCAAAGGGCTGGACCGCTCCATTCGGGCGCTTGCCGCCTTGCCAGCGCACTTGCAGCGGCGCACCCGGTTGATGGTGATCGGACAGGATGACGCGGCAAGCTTCAAACGGCTGGCGCGTTCGCTGGGGGTGGCCGAACGGGTCGAGTTCCTCAAGGGGCGTAGCGATGTACCGCGCTTTCTGTTGGGCGCCGACCTGCTGATTCACCCTGCCTACAATGAGAATACGGGTACGGTGCTGCTGGAGGCGCTGGTTGCGGGCCTGCCGATTCTGGTAACCGAGGTCTGCGGCTATGCTCACTATATCGAAGAGGCCGACTGCGGCCTGGTAGTACCCTCACCCTTTTCCCAGGACACCCTGAACAGAATGCTGAGCGATATGCTGAACGATCCTGATCTGCGGCAGAGTTGGCAGGCCAACGCGCTTCGCTTCGCCGACCAGCACGACCTGTACAGCCTGCCCGAGCGGGCCGCAGACGTCATTCTGGGAGAAGCAGCGTGACTGTGACGCTGAAAGAACCCTTCGCCAGCCTGTGGGCCGGCCGCGACCCCTTTGTCGAAGTCGAACGGCTGGACGGCGAGATTTTTCGTGAGCTGGAGGCCAGGCGCACGGTGCGCACCGAAGTACAGGGCAAGGGCTACTTCGTGAAGATCCACCGCGGTGTTGGCTGGGCGGAAATACTCAAAAACTGGAGCACACTCAAGGCGCCGGTGCTGGGCGCGGGCCAGGAATGGCAAGCCATAGCCGCGCTGCAGCAGGCGGGCGTACCCACCATGACTGCGGTTGCCTTTGGCGAGCGCGGGCGCAATCCGGCAGGGCAGCACTCGTTTATCATCACCGAGGAGCTCGCGCCTACCATCAGTCTGGAAGACTACAGCGTCAACTGGCTGCAGGAGCCGCCTGCGCCAGTTCTCAAGCGCGCACTGATCGAGCGCGTGGCGCAGATGACGCGGCAGATGCACGGTGCGGGCGTGAACCACCGCGACTGCTATATCTGTCATTTTCTGCTGCACACCGATCAACCCATCACCGCCTCTCAGGTGCCGTTGTCGATCATCGATCTGCACCGTGCGCAGATACGTCCTCAGGTGCCATTACGCTGGCGCAACAAGGACCTGGCCGGACTGTATTTTTCTGCCCTGAATATCGGTCTCACCCGCGGCGACAAGCTGCGCTTTCTGCGTAGCTACTTCGCGTTGCCGCTGCGCGAAGTGTTGAAACGTGAAGCGCCCTTGTTGCAAGCGCTTGAGCGCAAGGCAGCCAAGCTGCAGGCACGGTTCGCCCGCAAGTACGCCCCCCAAGCCACGCCATGAAGCGCTGGACTCTGAACCCCGAATACGCGACCGGGGATAGCGGGCGGCTATTTGCCGATATGGACTCGGTATTTGCACTGCAGGGCAAGGTTATCACCCAGGATGGCATCAGCAGCGTGCACAAGGTGTGGGTGGGCGATCGTTTTTATTATCTGAAACGCTACACCGAAGCCGGCAAGAATCTACGGCGTTATGTTGGTCGCTCGCGTATCCAGGCGGAGTGGGAAAACCTGCTGACCTTTCAGGCCTGGGGTATACCCACCGCGCCGGTGGTGGCCTTTGGTTCGGAGCGTCACAATGGTGCCTTTATGCGGGGCGCTCTGATCACCGAAGAGCTGGCCGCCACGCGCGATCTCGCCGATTTGGCACGCAGTGCTGATGCACGCCTGCAAGACTCGGCTTGGGTGGCGCATGTTTTTCGCCAGATCGCCTACGCAACGCGGATGATGCACGAGCACGGCTTTACTCATAACGATTTGAAGTGGCGCAATATTCTGGTGGACGAGCGACCCCGAGCCAAGGTGCACATGATTGATTGCCCCGCGGGGACCTTTTGGTGGGGGCCGATGCTGCAATATCGAATCATCAAGGATCTGGCTTGCCTGGATAAACTGGGCAAGCGGCACCTGCGCCGTACCCAGAGAATGGCCTTCTTCAAGGTCTATCTTGGCAAGTCCACGCTGAATGCTGATGACAAGAAGCGCATTCGGGCCGTCGTCCACTTTTTTGCAGGCAGAGAATGAGCAGTCCTCCTTTTGTAGCTGTGAATGCGCGCGAGGTGCTTAGCCGCCATGGTTTGGACAGTTTTGCCGCGCTCTGGGCCTTGGCCCTGTCAACCGTAGAGAAGGACACGCGAGAAGGCGCGGGTTGGAGCAGCGTACACCGGCTCGAGCTGACCGACGTTAATGGTGATCTGCAGTGCTTCTACCTTAAGCGGCAAGAGAATCACTGCACCCGAACGCTCAAGTCGCCTTTGGGAGAGCCCACATTTGCGCGCGAGTTTCGAGCGGCGCAGCAATATGCCCGCTTGGGCATACCCGCTCTGGAGGCCGCTTTTTTCGCTTGCCGTGAAGAGCAGGGGCAGCGGCAGGCTATCCTGATGACGCGGGCGCTGGACGGCTATGCCTCGCTGGATCAATGGTATGAGGGCTGGCAGCAGTTACCCTTGAACCAGAGTATTACCCTTATACAAGCCTGTGGGGCGCTGGTGCGTGCGCTGCATAACGCCGGGATCACGCATAACCGGCTGCATCCTCAGCATGTGTTTCTCCGCTTGCACGGTGATGGCGCCGGAGCCCGACTGATCGACCTTGAGAATACGCACCGCGCCTGGTTTGCGCAGCACAGCTTCATACGTGACCTGGATGTGCTCAATCGTTACAGTGAAGCGCCCACCCGAACGCAACGTCTGCGCTTTGTGCTGGCTTATATGGGTCAGCGTCGTCTTGACGCCGATAGCAAGAAACTGGTGCGGCGGCTGGTGGCGCGCCGGGCCAGCAAGGAGGCCAAAAAGTGACGTTGACGACTGAGTTGCAGCAAGCCGGGCGCGAGCCGCGGTTACCAATGCAGCTGCCATTGGACGAGGGTAATACCTTGCTGGTAGAGCGGTGGCTGCGGATCCTGCCTGGCAAGCGTCTGGTGGGGCTGGCGAGACATGAGGGCCGCCCCGTCTTGCTCAAGTTATTCATCGGCGGCGGTGCCGCACGGCATTGTGAGCGCGAACGCCTGGGTGTAACGGCCTTGCAGCAACAACAGATAAGTACTCCAGCGCTGCTGGCCGAGGGCAGCATTGAAGGCGGCGGTCGCTATCTGCTGAGCGAGTTTCTGCTTGATGCCGATTCGCTACAGCAACGCTGGGATGCCTTGTCTGCGCATCAACCGGGTGGGGCCCAGGCCATGGATTTGCTGGGGCAGGCGCTGTCGATTATTGGTCACATGCACAGCAAGGGGCTGATGCAAACTGATCTGCATCTGGGTAACTTTCTGCAACAGGGTGACCGGCTGTACATGATCGACGGCGATGCGGTCGCGGTGCTCAGCCCTGGTCAGCCGCTGAGCGCAGACCAGGCGCAACAGAACCTGGCGATCTTTTTTGCGCAATTACCGCCGGACTGGGATGAATTCACCGACCTGCTACTGATCCAATATCTGCAGCACAATCCGATCGCACTGAACCCGGACACCTTGAGCGTCAGCATAGGCACCGTCCGCCGCCAGCGGCAAAACGACTACCTGAGCAAAAGTCTGCGCGACTGCACACAGTTTTCAGTGGCGCGTAGCTGGGCGCGATTCACCGCCGTGGTGCGCTCCGAGACCGAGCGGTTGACCACATTACTGGCCAACCCTGATCAGCTTTTTGTTGCGCAACCGCTGCTCAAGGATGGCGGCAGTAGCACGGTAGTCAAAGCGCAGACTTCCGGCGCTCCAGTGGTGGTAAAACGCTACAACATCAAAGGTTTTGGTCACTGGCTAAAGCGCTTCTGGCGTCCGAGCAGGGCGTGGCATTCCTGGCTGGCGGCGCATCGTCTGCAGTTTCTTGGCATCGCTACGCCAGCGCCGCTGGCGATGATTGAAAGCCGCTTCGGCCCGCTGCGGCGCCAGGCCTGGTTGATTACCGAATACTATGAAGGCGAAGACCTGCTGGCGCATTTTGGTCCGTTCGGCGACCAGTCTCCGGATGAGAATACCGCCAAAGCCCTGCTCAAGCCTTTCGAGCAACTGGTTGCCGCGCGCATCAGTCATGGCGACTTCAAAGCCACCAACCTGCTGTGGTTACAGGGTGAGGTGATACTGATTGACCTGGATGCCATGCAACAGCATCACAGCGAAACGAGTTGGCGACAGGCCTGGGCGCGAGACCGGGCTCGCTTCATACGTAATTGGCCAGCCGATAGCCCGTTGGCGCGATGGTTGGACGCGCAGTTGCCCTGAGGCTCTCTAGTTCTAGAGATCGGGCGAAAGATTTCTTTGGAGGATGACGCGTGCTGCGGGCAATTTTGTTTAACGATACCTCCTACGATGATCACCATGGCTGTCAGTTGGTGATCAGGCAAATAAGGGTGCTGGCGGCGGAGGCTGGCATCCATATAGCTCACGCCTCACCGGTTCGGCATGATTGGGCTAAGGACGGTTTTCTGCTTGAGCGTATTGCCGAGGCAGATCTGTGTATCGTCAATGGTGAGGGCACCATGCATGATGATGCGCCTGCGGCCATGATGCTTGGGCGCTTGGCGCGCCATTGTGACGAGCTGGGAATTCCCTGTGTGCTGGTTAATTCGGTGTGGCAGAACAACCAGCAGTTGATCGAGTTCGCCAGGGATTTTTCACGCATTTATGTGCGTGACCCCTTGAGCAAGGCGGAGCTCGCCCTGTCAGGCGTTTCGTCTGAAGTGGTGCCGGACCTGACGCTGACATTTCGTCCCGAGATACCACTTGTTCCTCGTCACGGGCTGATCGTCAACGGCAGCGTACTCAAGCCGATTCAGCAAGAGTTATGGCAGGCATTGGATCGGCTCCCCGTTGAGCAGAATGTTCGTTATCTGAGCATCCGCACCATCCCTGCGCTGCGACTGGGGAATGAGCGTCGTTTCTTTTTCAAGAGCCTTAAGGCCAACAGCAAAATGTGGCGTCACAGGTTCAGCAGTAGGCTGCGCCACCCTGATGCTTCCTCTTCCAAAGGATTGGGACGGCTGCGCTGGCGGTATTCCGTGCAATCCACAGCGGAGTTTCTCAATACCATCAGCGCTGCTGAAGGTGTGGTGACCGGGCGCTTTCATATGGTGACCTTGTGCATGATCACCGGAACGCCATTTATGGCGTTAGGCTCGAACACCCATAAGATTGAAGGTCTGCTTGAGCAGGCCGGGTTGGCTGGCCGCCTGTGCGACGACTATTCGCAGGGCCTGGTCAGACTAGCCTCGTCGCCCTACAGCGAGCAAGAAAGGGAGCGTCTTCAGGAGTTTCTGGCTGATTCGCTGGCGGCCGCCCGGCGAATGTTTGCTGGCATTGCCGGTTTAGCCAAAGAAACACAGAAGAGGTAGTCCGGCGTCAGCCTTTATTGAGTTTCTTGATTCGCTTGGCCCAGCGTGCGCGCTGACGAGCCAACCAGGTTTTGCGCGGAGGGCTAGCGCAGAGCCGCGCGGTGAGCTGGGGAAACAGCGACAATCTGTTATTGCGCGCGGCTGAGCTGAGCAGGTCCATGGCTGAACCCCGTTCCCCACGATTGCTCAAATCAATATCCAGAAGCATATCTTCACTGAAGCTGTTATCCAGAAACATATCGGGAATCTTCCCCGTTTCTGCAAGAAACATGGCCTTGCTACGGCTACACTTGGAGCACACGCCGCAGTTCTCCGGCCGCACATCTCGCTTTTTACAGAAGCTGACACAGCCTAAGGCCATCTCGTTCTCGCTGAGCGCTGCCAGCTTTTCCGGGCGCCCCAGTTCGAGATCAAGAGTGTTGATGTGAAACTGGCTGCTGGCAAACAAGGGGTTTGTCAGCGAACTTGTACCCCAGGGAGAGATGAGCATCTCGATCTGTCTTGTGCAGTCGGCTGCGATGCTGCCACTGCGATATCTGTCTTCAAAAAGGAACAGCGAGCCAAACAACTGAAAGCCGTGTCCGCAGTCGCCGCGTATTCCGTAACGCGCCATGGTCTGTGCGGCATTGGAGGTAATGGTGTAATGCTCATTTATCGCCAGCTCACGAAGTGGCCGGGTTTTGGTCATCAGAGCGTCGAAGCGCACTGCGTCTTGCGCATCGTAGTCCATGCCGTGAATGGTCAGGGCGGCTACCTTGTTGCCGTGCTGAAGGTAATGGGTCATCAGCGCGTAGGTTGAATCCGCACCGCCCGAATAGAGCATCAGCTCTCCTTGCTGTTGGGCGTATGTTGTCTCTTGAACATGTTCGGCCGTCACATTGATGAAATGGAACAAGCCTGGCCGCCAAGAGAACCAGATCTCAACGAGCTTTTTCGCGTTCGCCAGGGCAGTCGGGCTTACCTGACCGAGGATATGCAGGTCGCGGTTCATGCTCATGGCGATGGGTAGACATATCCAAAGCGCAAATGTATTGCTGATGCCGGTGAAGTCCTCACGCCCCTGCACCTTGAAATCAATTTCGAAGCAGTCGGTTTGCAGCTTGATCTCGTTCTGGTTGAAAACCGTGCTGACGGTAAGAGCGGTTGTGCTGGGGGGCATGGATTAATTCCAGAAAGGGTGAAGATAGTCTATGACCGCCACTCTTTGCAGTAATTCCAGAGCAACAAGCAGTTTGCCGGAGCATCCCTCGGGCTGGGCTGGGGTGGGCTCAGGCGTTAGGGCGTCGAATCTTGAAGGTCGGGGTGCCCTACCAGCGATGGGTATTTCTGTTGGAAGGCCGAGTGGCCCGATAGTTTGTATTCATCACGTATTCGTTGCCACTGAAGATGTCTTCCACGGACCAGGACAGGAATGTTTTTCAGACCAAGCACCTTGGCCATGTTGAGTCTATGATTTCCGCCAGAGGTATAAACAAAGCTTCCATCGGCATGTATGTAAATGTAGATCGGCTCTATGCCTGCGTCGTGACGCGCAGATTTGATCCCCTCGACCGCCAATTTTTGATATAGCGAATCGTATTTGCCTTCATATAGCCTAATAAGCGCATTCAGGTCATTACAGCCTTGAACGCTGGGCTTATCCAGCAATTCCTGCGCGTAGTGTTTGAACAGCGAGGTGTCTTGCCATGCAACGCCCATGAGGAAATGTTCGCGGAACCCAAGGAGTTTCACGTTCCTGCCGGTTACAGGTTTAACGTGCTCCCAGAACTCACCTCCTATTACGCTGTTAGTTGCTTTGTATATCCTTCGGTATTCCGAACTTTGTCTCGAAAGCCATCTGTCGTTGATGACCATTCTTATATCCGAAATATTGATCAGCAACTCCTTGCCAGGCCGGCCGGGGTTTCTGTAAATCATCTTGTAGTAACAGTATCTCAGTTCGCCTTGCAGGCGAGCTTTAAGCTGAGTTTTGTACTTGCGTAATAGTCCCAGACTCAAGAGCAAGATCCTTTCCTGTAAGGATGGGTAAGGGTCGAGTATATCCTGCCTGCTCTGATCAAGGGAGCAATCGTCCTGGCTAGAGCCAATCCGCTGCTCAGTTGGCTCTGTAACCTGCGTTTGGGATTAGGTGGCGAAGTTGCTGGGTAAAGGGTCGAATAGCTTTGTTGTGCAGGCTAGTGAGCGCGATTGTGTTGATTTCTCATGCAACCATCTGGCGTATTGCTAGTCGAACCAAAAGCTAGCCTGCAAAAATTAACGCTCTAGGAAGTTCGCCAGGCCAGCAACTATCGGTGAAGGCAGACAAGAGGGAGCAGATTTGCTATTTGATTCGTTTGAGCACAATTTTCAAAGTGAAAGCGGCCCTGTATTCATACTCGCTTCAGGGCCGTCGGCAGCCGAGTTTCCGTTGCATGAGTTCCCCTCGGTGCCCGTCATCGCCATGAATGGCTCGATACTGAAATGTGAAGCTGATTCCATCCGGCCCAGCTTTTATCTTTGCGATGATCCAGACTTTATTGAATCGCGCGCCGTGCTGGCGAAAAAAGGTGTTACCCAGGCCGAATCTACTGCTATGACCGCTGACTGCTACGCCGCTATGTCGGCGACGGCGCCCGACTGCCTAAGAAACAAGCACCTGTTTCTTATGTCGAGAGTAAACCGTCGGAACCGGCGTGCCATTATTTCCGACCGACGATTCGCCTGGTCCATTCGTAACGATCCACACCTGCACAGCTATTTTTCCTTATTGCATGCCAAGCCAAACCGAGTGGGCTTTAGCACCAATATGGCCAAGGGCTATTTTGGCTCTCGTACTGTTCCAGTGGCCGCTTTGCAGTTGGCATACCATCTGGGCTTCAATAAAGCCTTTCTGCTGGGCGTCGACCTCAATCCGTCCTCCGGGAGGTTTTATGAGCAGGGCGACGAAGCCATGCCGAGTACCCTCGACAAGGATTTCGACGAGTACATTCTGCCCAGTTTTCGCCTGATGGCAGAGAAAGTTGTCTCACCCGGCAAATTCGAAGTATTCAACATGTCGAACAACAGCCGATTGCCTTCGTCCGTGGTTCCGCACCTGTCGCTCGATGATCTGTCGGCGTGTCTGCACTAGTCTGTTCTTGATGCTTCGAGCCTCTTTCCTACCGGTTGCTCGCCCCAGCGTGGGGGCTGCTGGCTAGTTGCAGTGCAGCCTACAGCTATGAGGATATCATCGCTGTTGGCGCTTGCCGCTAAAGCCGTCCGCACTGCTTCCCGCTCGAAAGCGCGATGAAAACAATGCGCAACCTTTTCCGTTGCCTGGCTTCACTTAGAGCGCTAGTCGGCGTGGCCGTAAACAGCAAACAGGTTTCGATGCCCCCGCGCGCAGACGATTAAACGCAGGTACAATTCGCCTTATTACGACTTGATAGAGGAGCTGGGGGGTATGACCGGCAAGGGTGTGGTGTTCAGGACATCGCTGAGGCGCCGTGGTGAGCTAACGGCCTGCTCACCGGTCAATGCGCTGAATAGGTTTTTCAGAAACGATCTTCAGGTTCTGATCGTGGAAGAGACCCTGGTGATGAAAAAATGAGCGCCTCCCCTACCAGGCGTAGCGTCCTGCAATTCTGTCATGGCTATGACGGTCCATTTCTCGATTGCGCCAGGCAATACGCCGCACTGTTTGAAGGCACGGATTGCCAGGTGACCACTGTCTTTCTGACTGGCAAGAAAGATCCGGTAGTTGCAGCAAGCTGCAGCTCGGCTGAAGTGATCTTTCTGGAAGAAAGCTCTGCGGATATTCGCGGGCTCAAACTCAAGGCAATCCGCAAACTGCGGCAGATTGCCAGTGAGCGCAGCTTCAGCCTGTGTATTGCTCATCGTTCCAAGCCTACCTATATCGCTTGCCTGGCGACGGACCTGCCGGTCATTGGTGTTCATCATGCATTCGGTGATTTCGCGCGCGCCGGCCGCAAGTTGTTTGCCCACCTCTTTCGTCAGCGTCTGCAGTTGTTGGCGGTATCTGATGCCGTGCGCGATGACATTCGGCGCTGCTTGCCTGGGTGGCCCCCGGAGCGTATTCAGACCTTGTACAACCGTATCGACGTTCAAGCGCTGTGTAGCATCCAAGTCAGTACGGAAGAGGCGCGTAAAATACTGAAATTACCTAAGGACGCCTGGGTAGTAGGGAATGTGGGTCGCTTGCACCCTGACAAGGATCAGACCACTTTACTGAAGGGCTTTGCGCAAGCCATGCCGGCGTTGCCGCACAACAGCCTATTGGTGATTCTGGGTACCGGCCGGCTTGAGGCCCAGCTACAAAATCTGGCAAAAGAGCTGGGAATAGCTGACCAAGTAATTTTCATGGGTCAGGTGCCCGACGCCAGACGCTACTTCAAGGCGTTCAACGTCTTCGCCCTCACCTCGGATCACGAGCCCTTTGGCATGGTTCTACTCGAAGCAATGGCGGCCGGTAACATGCTGATATGCAGTGACTGTGGGGGCGGGCCTGAGGTGGTGGGTGCGAATGGGGAGCTTTTTGAGCTGGGCGACGCGGCAGCACTGGCTACGGCGCTAAAGAAATGCGCCACCATTAATGATCAGCAGGTACTGACAATGCGCGAGCAAATGCAGGAGCGTTTGCTCTCTATCTTTTCAGATGAGGCGGCAAAACGGCGTTTCTGGTCCCTGCCGAACATGTCGAATTATCGGTAAGACAATGGACAATATGAACACTACAAGCGATATAACGCCGCCAAGCATCCGTTTCGTCATCCCGTATTTCGGTGCCTGGCCGTTCTGGATGGATTTTTTTCTGGCTGGCTGCGCCCGTAACCCCGACATCGATTGGTTGTTCTTTACCGACTGTGGGGTGCCCGAAATAGCCCCTGCCAACGTCCAGTTTATCGAGATGCCTTACCCAGATTATTGTGACCTGGTGTCTGAAAAGCTGAACATCGATTTTCATCCCGTCAATCCCTACAAGCTCTGCGATATCAAACCCGCGTTGGGCTACATCCACGCTGAGCACTTGGCCGGCTATGATTTCTGGGCTTTCGGCGATATCGATGTGGTTTACGGAGATCTCAGACGCTACTTCAGTTCCGCCCGGCTGTCCGAGAAAGATCTCTTCGCTACACATGTGCGGCGTATCTCCGGCCATCTCTGTTTGTTGCGTAATACCGCCACCATGCGTGAAGCGTTCAAATTGATTCCTAACTGGCAGGAGCGCTACGCGGACCAGGCTCATCAGGCACTGGACGAAGGCGCATTCAGCCGTCTTTTTGTTCGACACAAGAACTGGCCTGAACCATTACGCCGTTTTGCTGCGCGTTTTAACAAATGGGCGCGGCGCAGTGAGTTCATCGAATCCCATAGCACTTTCAGTATTCTGCCGGACGGGCAGCGAGTGGTGCCTGAGCGTTGGTTCTTGCAAGATGGGCGCCTCACCAACAGCGCGTTGGGCGAGCAAGAGCTGCCCTATCTGCATTTTCTGGCATGGAAAAATCAACATTGGCAGGGTGTCGCTGCTGAGCAACTGCGTGGTCCTGAACAATTGGCGCAGCGCAGCTCATGGCAGGTAAGCGACATCGGTTGGCGGGAGATCGGATAATGGCCGCAGACGAGGCTGTTGCTGACCCCTTGGTGTCCGTTGTCGTCCCTTGTTACAACTACGCGGCTTATGTAGGGGACACCTTGCGCAGCGTTCTGGCGCAGGAGTACGCGAATTTTGAGCTGGTTGTGGTGGACGATGGCTCTACCGACGACAGCGCGCAGGTGATCTCTGAGGTGCTTGCGCAGGAACAGGATAAGAGCCTGGCGCGTCGCGTAGAGTTTATCCGTCAGCCCAATGCGGGGGTCAGCGCTGCTCTTAATACCGGCATTGCTCAGGCGCGTGGCGCATATATTGCTACCTTTGATGCCGACGACATCATGCCCGCCGGACGCTTGTCGACGCAGATGACCTACTTGCTGGCCCATCCGGAAGTGGGTTGTCTGGGCGGCGGGGCAGTGCGCATTGACGAGTACGGCGCAATGCTTCCCAAGAAAGAAAAAAAACGATTGGTTCGACGCTATGATTTTGCCGAGGCGCTTGCTGCAGCGTTGGTAGTGGGCGGCAATATCGCAGTCTACCGCCGCGACGCCATCGATCAGGTTGGCGGTTATGACCCTGCGATCAAGATCCAGGATTTTCAGATGACGCTCAAGATTGCGTATGCTGGTTTCTTCGTTGATATTCTGCCCGACGTGGTGACGTTGTACCGCAAGCACGAAGGCAGCCTATCCAAGAACTATAAAGCCGAATACCGTTATGGGCTTGAAGTAATAGCTCCTTACGCAGAGCATCCCCAGTACGAATCAGCCAGGGCTCGGCTTATCACCAAGGCTCTGCGCATGGCTGTGGTATACGACAAGGCATTCGGTTGGTCTTTGATCCGTCAGGTACCGTTGCGCTTATGGGACCGCCAGTTGCTTAAGCGTCTGCGTCATTTGCTACTGAAGAAGCCGCAAACTGCTCCCAAGGAAACGCTGCAATGATTCAGCCTCTGCGAACGCAACCCGAGTCACCGCTAGAACCTGTGCGGGTAGATGTCGTCATCCTGAGCTTTGCCAAGAACACGGAACTAAGGGCAATGACGGAGACCTGCCTGGATACCTTGTTCGCTTCGGAGGATTCCGCCAAGGTGAACTTCGATGTCATTGTCGTGGAATCCAACCACCAAGCGCCAGAATATACTCAGGCAGGAGTGCGAACGCTTTATCTTTCGCCACCTTTCAATTATCACAAATATATGAATGAAGGTATAAAACGCTGTAATGGCGATTTTGTCGCTATTTGCAATAACGACCTTTACTTTCATCCCGGCTGGGCGTCAGAGTTGCTAAAAGCTTTCGCCAATGACACGCAGTTGGTCAGTGCGAGTCCTATTTGCTCTCTGCATCATCCCCAAAAGGGTTTTTCCCTGAACAGTGGGAGTTATGTGGGGTACGGCGTTCTAAAAGAGGTGGCTGGATGGTGTCTTTTCTTTAGGCGCTCGATGTTGCAAATAACTGGGATGCTTGATGAGCGGTTTTATTTTTGGTACGCCGACGATGATTACGCTCGTACGCTGAAAAAACATGAGTTGAAGCACGCTCTTATTACATCATCTGTTGTGGATCATCTGGATAGCAAAACCTTAGAGCAGCAGAGTATTTTTACCCAACTGATGATAACGAGGAAAGCACGATTTGCTTTTGACGAAAAGTGGTCTGAGAAGAGCCGGCTGTACCTCCTCAAAAAGAAGATAAAGTTCTATATGAAAATACCGCTTTATTACCTTGGCCGGAAAAAGGTTTTTAGAAAGTAAGTTGGTGCTTTTGCAATATGTTTGGCTGTGGCAGTGCAAGTGGTTTTTAAGTTAGTTTCCGTGATCATGGCGCCCAGTGTCGATGCGCTAAGACCTGCATTCCGCAGTTTTTTTCGACACCACTTTTCTAAAAGTTTTTTATTGGTCTTTTTAAGGCTTTTTTTGTTTGGGAATTCGGCAACGTTTAATTTGTTCAAGATTGCCCCTATTTCTTGTCTAAATGGAGGGATGCAGCCGAACATTTTTTCCTTGTCTTGAACTGTGCTTGTGTCGTGCACTCTTATCAGTGTCAAGCATTCTTCATTGTCGCAGTAGTGGAAAGACAGATTTTCCGCTGCGCAACTGAACCAAAAAAGCCAGTCTTCGTAAAACTTCATATTCTCTTTAAATGTGATTTTTTTGGAGAGGGTAGAACGCTTTATGATGGGCGAGCTTATAACAAAAAGGTTTCGTTTTACTAATGCTGCGGCTATCTTGCTACCCTTGTCGTAATGCTTTTGCATCCATTCTGTGTGGGTGAGGTCGAATGAAGGATAAAGTTTGTGTGGCTCGGAAGTATGGAAATATTGGCAATAGGAGTAGCTTATATCTATCTCTGCATTTGCTTCAAAGTGTTTTTTATGAATCTCAAGTTTCTTAGGGCTAATAAGGTCGTCGGCATCTAGGAACAATAAATACGATCCTTTTGCGATGCGCATGCCTGTATTCCTCGCTGCAGATACGCCCCTTCTGTCTTGGTAGATGCCGATAAACCTCTCGTCCGAATGCGTGAAGCGCTCAACGAGTTCTTGAGTGTTGTCGGAAGAGCCATCATTGACTATGATGGCTTCCCAATCGGTGAGCGTTTGCGATTGTATGGACTTCAGCGTGTCGCCCAGCGTATGCGCATAATTGTGGCATGGGATTATGATTGATATTAAAGGGTGCGGCAGGCTCATTGTTATCTCCTTTGCTATAGTTCCTATTTTGCCTTTTCTTTTAAATTATTTAAAGTTTTGGTTGCTTATTTTTTCTGGGGTGCGAATGGTAGATATCTCTGATTTATCAGCTGTGACAAGATTTTCTGGGTGCCCTCAAGTGGTTTGGTGTTTTTGGTGGCAGGGCGCGATGAATGAAAATAGGCTGCAATCCCTAGAAATGATGCGTAAAAACTTAGGGGTCCCTGTAGTTTTGGTGGGGGCTGACAACATAGGTGAGTATCTAGTAGAAGGGGCGCCGCTACATCCCGCGTTTTCTTATCTAAGCGATGTTCATAAGTCTGACTATATTCGAATTTACTTTCTTCATCATTACGGTGGAGGTTGGCACGATATTAAACCGACAGGTACATCCTACTTTGATGCTTGGGATGTTTTTGCCGACCCTGATGTTTATTTTTTAGGTAAGCCCGAGATAGAAGGCGGGGCGGCGCAAGTGTATGATTCGCAAGGTAACTATATGCCCTCTGTCTGGAAAGATTTAGTTGCGACCAATCGATGGGTGGGCCGAGCGTATACCCCGATGAGCTATTCTTTATACGAATCTATAAATGCGGTCTTGGATGCTCATCTAAATAAGCTGTCAAAATATCCCGCGCGGAAAGCGTATTCGCATGTGAATGATAAATATAATTCTAAGTGGTATAGGAAGTTGCTTGGCTCGCAGTATCCGCTGCAGTGGACCTTGTTTGGTGATGTGTTTCACCCGCTCAATTATAAGTTTCGTAATAATGTTTCTAGAGCGTTGCCGTTTGATGTTGTAGAGAATATGGGGCTTGCTTATCGTTAATGTGCCTGCTCAGCTAATGCTGGTCTTCTGGCGCGGCGGGTGCGCGAACTTTGCGCTCACGTATTGTCGTCCCCGCTGTAATTAGTGTTATGCGCCCGTTTTTTCATTTCTTCACGCTTGAAATGGCTGAAAGTAGCATAAGGAGCAGCGAACTTAATGAATAATTCGCGGATATTGGTAACTGGTGGGGCTGGTTTTATAGGGTCGGCGCTAATCCGCCACTATGCGACCTGTACTGAGGTACAGATTGCCAACCTCGACGCGCTAACCTATGCCGGCAATGTCGAGTCATTGGCTTCTGTTGTAGAGGCTCCGCGCTATCGTTTTTACCACGCCGATATCTGCGACGCTGCTGCGTTGGAACAGATTTTTACAGAGTTTCAGCCGGATGCAGTAATGCACCTAGCCGCAGAATCCCACGTAGACCGTTCCATCGACGGTCCTGCCAGCTTCATCCAGACCAATATAGTGGGTACCTATACCTTGCTTGAGGCTTGCAGAGCTTATTGGCAGGGGTTACCGGCCGAGCGCAAAAGTGCTTTCCGCTTTCATCACATTTCCACCGATGAGGTCTATGGCGATCTGGAAGGCACTGACGATTTATTTACCGAAGAAACGGCCTACGCCCCCAGCTCGCCGTATTCAGCCTCGAAGGCCAGCTCGGATCATCTGGTGCGTGCTTGGCAGCGTACCTATGGTTTGCCCGTGCTGATTACCAACTGCTCCAATAACTACGGGCCCTACCACTTTCCAGAAAAGCTGATCCCACACGTTATTCTCAATGCGCTACACGGCAAGCCGATACCTGTCTACGGTGATGGTTCGCAGATTCGCGACTGGCTCTACGTTGAGGATCATGCGCGTGCGTTATGCAGGGTGCTGGAAGCTGGCAAGATAGGTGAGACCTATAATATTGGCGGCCACAATGAAAAACGTAACATCGAAGTAGTTGAGGCCATCTGTGCCCTGCTGGAAGAGCTCGCTCCAGAAAAGCCTTCGGGTGTGGCGCAGTATCGTGATCTCATCACCTTCGTGAAGGATCGACCAGGCCATGATGCCCGCTATGCTATAGACGCATCAAAAATACAGCGTGAGCTGGGTTGGCAGCCTACAGAAACCTTTGAAAGCGGTATTCGCAAGACCGTTAGCTGGTATCTGAACAACCCAGAGTGGTGGCAGCGGGTCTTGAGCGGTGACTACAAACTGGGCAGGCTTGGCGAAACTGCCTCGGCGCAGCAAACCAGCGGAGAGAACTCATGAAGGGCATTGTTCTGGCGGGGGGCTCGGGCAGTCGCCTGCACCCAATCACGCGCGGCGTTTCAAAGCAGCTTCTCCCGATCTACGACAAGCCGATGATTTATTATCCGCTCTCCGTGCTTATGCTGGCCGGCATCCGCGAAGTGTTGATCATTTCCACGCCTGAAGATTTGCCGAGCTTCCGTAAGCTCCTCGGGTCAGGCGCCGAATTTGGGATTTCCCTTAGCTATGCAGAGCAACCTTCACCGGACGGTTTGGCGCAAGCGTTTTTGATTGGCGAAGAGTTCATTGGTGATAGCAACGTCTGCCTGATTCTTGGTGACAACATATTCTATGGTTATGGCTTTAGCGCCATGTTGCGCGAGGCAGTTCAGCGCAAGCAGGGTGCTACCGTATTCGGCTATCACGTCAACGATCCGGAGCGCTTCGGTGTAGTGGAGTTTGATGAGCACGGCAAGGCACTGTCTATCGAAGAAAAGCCGGCGCAGCCGAAATCAAACTACGCGGTTACCGGTTTGTATTTTTATGACAATCAGGTGGTCGAGATAGCTCGGCAGGTCAAGCCCTCGGCCCGCGGCGAGCTTGAAATTACTGATGTAAACAATGCCTATCTTGAGCGTGGCAAGCTGAATGTCAGTCTGCTGGGGCGAGGCTTTGCCTGGCTGGATACCGGAACCCACGATTCATTGATGGAAGCGAGTCATTTCGTTCAGACCATTGAAGCTCGCCAAGGCTTGAAGGTGGCTTGCCTTGAGGAGATTGCTTACCGTCAGGGCTGGCTGGATGCAGACTCGTTGCGCAAGCAGGCAGCGGCGCTGAGTAAAACAGGATACGGCCAGTACTTGCAAAGATTGGTGGAGAAGGAAAAGTGAAGGTAATTGAAACGCGGCTACGCGGCGTGCTGGTCATCGAGCCGAAGGTTTTTGGCGACGCACGTGGTTTTTTCATCGAAAGTTTTCAGGACGAGCGCTACCGCGAAGCGGGCATTGAACAGCCTTTTGTCCAGGATAATCAGTCTCGCTCGGCCAGAGGTGTACTCAGAGGCCTGCACTTTCAGCGCACCTCGCCGCAAGGAAAACTTGTGCGCGTAAGTCGCGGCTCAGTGTGGGACGTAGCAGTGGATATCGATCCCCAGTCGCCCACCTATGGTCAGCACGTGGGGGTGGAGCTGAATGATGAAAATCATCGGCAAATGTGGGTGCCACCTGGTTATGCGCACGGCTTCTGTGTGTTGAGCGACATCGCAGATTTCCAGTATAAGTGCACCGATTACTACCGTCCGGAAGACGAAGGGGCGCTGCTCTGGAATGATCCTGACCTGAATATTCCCTGGCCGGTAGAGCAACCACTGTTGTCTGCCAAAGATCTTAACAATCCAACTTTGCGACAGTTGGCAGAGGGATCCTTCTGATGCGCGTATTGATCACGGGCGCCGGCGGGCAGGTGGGTACCGAACTGCAACGCTGCGCGCCCGCTTGGGTCCAGATCACGGCATTGCAGTCGGCAGAACTGGATATTTCCGACGCTGCTGCGGTGGCAAGCTGTGTTGAACAGTTGCAGCCGCAACTGATCATTAATGCTGCGGCCTACACTGCGGTTGACCGGGCCGAGACAGAGCAGGCGCAAGCGCTCGCAGTCAATCAGAATGGACCGGAGAACCTGGCGCGTAGCGCAGAGCACGCTGGTATCCCCCTGTTTCACATCTCCACCGATTATGTGTTCAAGGGCGATAGCCAGACAGCCTACGCAGAGCAGAGCGAGACTGACCCACAAACCGCCTATGGACGCAGCAAGCTCAAGGGTGAGCAGGCTGTTATGCAGCTTTGCAGCAGACATATCGTTCTGCGAACCAGTTGGGTTTTCTCTGCGCAAGGGGGCAACTTCGTAAAGTCCATGCTGCGCCTAGCCGGTGAGCGGGATCAATTACGAATAGTGGCGGATCAGCGCGGTGGCCCTACCTCGGCAGCCGCGATTGCCAAAGCACTTTGGACCCTGGCGGCAGAATATCAGCAGCGGCAAAACGCATTCACTTTTGGGGTGTTTCATTTCTCCGGTGCGCCAGTAGTCAGCTGGTTCGAATTTGCCGAGCATATTATTGCGCAGGCCGCAGCGATGGGGCTGATAGACAAGCAACCAATGATCGAAGCTATTGGCAGTGAAGAGTTTCCTACGCCGGCACCCAGGCCGCAGTTTTCAGCACTCGATTGCCGCAAGATTCATCGCGAGCATGGCATAGGCCAGCCAGACTGGAAGGTCGATTTATCGGCAGTGCTCGCCGAGCTTGCCGCTGGGTAAGGCTCGTCGAGAAGGAGTTGGTGCTCAGGAAAACAGCCGTTTTACATCAAAGCCCACCGTCGACCAGTCTTGTTCGTAGCGCAGCAAATGCTGGTAATTCCTTGCGCGCATGCGCCGGGAAAGCGGCCGGTTGAAGCAGCGCATATCCGAAATATCGATGAGGCCAAACTTCTTGTCGGGGGTCAGGATGATATTGCCCAGATGCAATGACCGGAAGTACACGCCTTTGTCATGTAGCGTTGTTATAAAGGTGGCAAGCTTGGCCAAGAGCTCCAGATGCTGATGACCGGTGTACTGGCTCAGAAGATCGCGCAAGGTGTCTCCGGCCAATGGCTCATAATGTACGACGGAGCGATAGGGTGTGCGCATTCGATAGAGTGAGATTACCTTGGGGCAAGGTATTTTTCGCTGCTGCAACGCAACAGCGTTGTCTGCAAAGCGTTTCGCTGGTGGAAACAGCAGGGTTTTGGAGAACCAGCTTTTACGCCGAAACAGCTTGAGAAAGGTACCGTCTGCCAAGCGCAGAACCTTGGGGCCAAAGCGGTCTTCTTCGAGCACAGTGGCGCCCAGGCGTAGGCTTTCGAACTCTTCCTTGCCGAGTGGCAGCATAGCTTTTTCCTGATAAAAAACGCCAGTTTATCTCAGTTTCGTTGCAGGCGCTGCGTCATCATTCAGCTGTGTTAGACTCACCGCTTGACCCTTCACCGCGAACTTTTCATGTCAGAAGATCAAAACGAATCATTTATGCGATCCAGTGTGCGCATTTATGCGCGTCTGCTGGGGTATGTGAAACCGTACTGGGTTCCTTTTGCCATCAGTATTCTGGGTTTCGTTATCTTTGCATCCAGTCAGCCCGCAATGGCCTGGGTGTTGAAGTATTTTGTCGATGGCTTGAATGGTGGCGAGAACGCGCAGTTTTTCGGCGTACCCATGATCTGGGGGTTTCCGCTGTTCATTGTGGCGGTGGCACTCTATCAGGGCATAGGCTCGTTTTTCGGCAACTACTACATCGCCAAGGTATCGCTCGGTGTGGTGCACGATTTGCGCACGGCGCTGTTCAATAACTTTCTGACTCTGCCCAATCGATATTTCGATAGCCACAGCTCTGGGCATCTGGTATCGCGGGTCACCTTCAATGTGACCATGGTAACCGGCGCGGCGACCGACGCCATCAAGGTGATCTTCCGTGAAGGGATGTCGGTGATATTCCTGTTTGGCTATCTGCTCTGGATGAATTGGCAGCTAACCTTGGTGTTGATTGCCATTCTTCCGATTATTGGTGTGATGGTTAATAGCACCAGCAAAAAATTTCGCAGCCAGAGCAAGAAGATACAAACAGCGATGGGCGATGTAACCCACGTGACGTCGGAAACCATCCAGGGCTATCGGGTAGTGCGCAGCTTTGGGGGTGAAAAATACGAGACCGAGCGATTCAACAAGGCTAGCGAAAACAACCGCCAGCGCGGTTTGAAAATGACGCGTACAGGTGCGGTTTACACCCCTACGTTGCAGTTGGTCACCTACTCTGCGATGGCGGTCGTCATGTTCCTGGTGCTGTTTCTGCGGGGTGACGCCACGGTTGGTGATCTGGTTTCCTACATCACTGCTGCAGGCTTGCTACCCAAACCCATACGCCAGCTGTCGGAAGTCAGCGCCAACATTCAAAAGGGCATAGCGGCCGCTGAAAGCATCTTCGAGCAATTGGATGAAGAGCCGGAGCTGGATGAAGGTACGCATGAGCAAGAGCGGGTTACCGGGCAGATAGAAATTTCCGGCCTGAGCTTCACCTATCCGGATACGGAGAAAAAGGTTCTGGATGACATTTCTCTATCCATCGCACCCGGGCAGATGGTAGCTCTGGTGGGGCGTTCGGGTAGTGGCAAGACTACACTGGCCAATCTGATTCCGCGGTTTTACCACCATGACCACGGCCAGATCCTGCTCGACGGCGTCGCGATCGAGCGGTATCGCCTGAGTAACCTTCGTCATCACATAGCTCTGGTTAGTCAGCATGTCACCCTGTTCAACGATACCATCGCCAATAATATTGCCTACGGTGATCTGGCTGGGGCGCCGCTAGAAGATGTGAAAGCTGCCGCAGAGGCGGCTTACGCCAAGGAGTTTATCGACATGTTGCCCCAGGGCTTCGACACCTTGGTCGGCGAAAACGGCGTGCTGCTGTCGGGCGGCCAGCGTCAGCGCCTGGCGATTGCCCGTGCGCTGCTCAAAGACGCGCCGGTGCTGATTCTCGACGAGGCTACCTCGGCGCTTGACACCGAATCCGAACGCCATATCCAGGCGGCGCTGGATCGCGTGATGCAGGGGCGCACCACATTGGTAATCGCGCACCGCCTGTCGACCATCGAGAAAGCCGATATCATTCTGGTGATGGACCAGGGCCGCATAGTCGAGCGCGGCTCGCATGCCGAGTTGCTGGCGTTGAACGGTTATTACGCGCGGTTGCACAGCATGCAGTTTGAAGAAGACACATCCAGCCATTGAGTACGCTCCGGCGTGAATGCCGGAATTCGGATACAGGTAGCCTATACGATGAAACTGACCATGCCCCGCTTCGATTCCGCCCCGGTTCTGGTGGTCGGCGATGTGATGCTGGACCGCTATTGGCATGGCCCTACCCACCGCATCTCACCCGAAGCGCCGGTGCCGGTGGTCAAGGTCGAGCAGATCGAGGATCGTCCCGGCGGTGCCGGCAATGTGGCGTTGAACATTTCCGCGCTGGGCGCGCCGGCTTGGCTGGTTGGCGTGACGGGGCAGGACGAAGCTGCCGAGAGTCTGCAACAGCGTTTGAATGCCGCTGGCGTGTACTGCGATTTCCAGCAGTGCGAAGGCCAGCCGACCATTACCAAGCTGCGGGTGATGAGCCGTCATCAGCAACTGATTCGTCTGGACTTCGAAGAGCGCTTTCAAACCGATGCCGATGCCTTGCTGGCGTCGGTCGCGGGTCTGCTCGACAAGGTCAAGGTGCTGGTGTTATCGGATTACGGCAAGGGTGCGCTGGTCAATCACCAGGCGCTGATTCAGTTGGCGCGCCAGCATGGCGTGCCCGTACTGGCTGATCCCAAGGGCAGCGACTTTTCCATCTATCGCGGTGCGAGTCTGATCACACCGAACCTCTCAGAGTTCGAGGCGGTAGTCGGGCGCTGCAGCAGCGAGCAGGATCTGGTCGACAAGGGTATGGCGCTGATCGCCGAGCTGCAGTTGGATGCGCTCCTGGTGACTCGCAGCGAGCAGGGCATGACCTTGTTGCGCAGTGGCGAGCCAGCCTTGCATTTGCCGGCGCGGGCGCTGGAAGTATTTGATGTCACCGGCGCTGGCGACACCGTCATTTCCACCCTGGCGGCGGCACTGGCGGCGGGAGAAACCCTGCCCAATGCCGTGGCGCTGTCGAACATCGCCGCAGGCATTGTTATCGGCAAGCTGGGCACGGCGGCCATCAGTGCACCCGAGCTGCGCCGCGCGGTGCAGCGTGAGCAAGGCAGTGAGCGCGGCGTGGTGGGTGTGGAACAGCTACTGCAGGCGCTGGAAGATGCGCGGGCTCATGGTGAGCGTATTGTTTTCACCAATGGCTGTTTCGATATTATCCATGCCGGTCACGTGGGCTACCTGGAAGAGGCGCGCAGCCAGGGTGATCGTCTGATTGTTGCCATCAACGACGATGCGTCGGTAAAGAGATTGAAGGGCCCCGGACGTCCCATCAACAGTGTTGAGCGGCGAATGACGGTTCTGGCCGGACTGGGTGCGGTGGATTGGGTGATCAGCTTTGCCGACGATACGCCTGAAGCGCTGCTTGAGCAGGTCAAGCCTGACGTGCTGGTGAAAGGGGGCGACTACAGCGTGGACCAGGTGGTGGGTGCGGCTATCGTTCAAGCCTATGGCGGTGAGGTCAAGGTGCTCAACTTTGTGGAAAGTTGCTCCACCACCGCCATTGTGGAAAAGATCCGCGGGCGCGATCAGAGCTGATTCCGGCAGCCTCCCGTGCGGGCTGCTAACGCTCGCACAGCCCCTGCTGCCAGCTGCAGTTGGGGGCCTCAACAACCCAGCCGCGTTGTTCGGCAAAGGCTTCGCTGAGCGTCATGCCCTGGGTATCCTGCGCGATCAGCTCGCCTTGCTGCAGGATAAACAGATC
Organism: Halopseudomonas sp.; assembly: GCF_036961105.1. Lineage (GTDB taxonomy): Bacteria > Pseudomonadota > Gammaproteobacteria > Pseudomonadales > Pseudomonadaceae > Halopseudomonas. The sequence goes on from NZ_JBALWW010000004.1 coordinate 34,481, forward strand.
CCCCGTTGCCTTGCCCTTGATGCGTTCGGCGAGAAACAGCTCGGGTCGCTGGTAGTCCATCTGCGCTACCAACTCGCCGCTTTCCTCATCCAGAAATTCATCAGCATGCAGCAGCGACAGGCGCTGTGCATCCGGGGGCAGTTCCAGTTGCAGTTGATACACCAGTTGCAAGGAGTTGCTGGGCAGATGCACATAGGCACGCGGGCGCTCCAGCAGGTTGAGTTCGCGGCACAGGACCGGGCGATTGGCGCTGCTCCGCGAAGCGAGGCGAAATACCTGCTCCTCGTCCAGGGTCAGGCTGTCGGCGTAGGGTGTGGGTAGCCAGGTCTCCTGATAGCGCCCCTGTAGCCAGCCGGTTTCCGTTTCTATCAAGAGTTCTTCGGCGATCTCCGTCATGGCCGTCAGTAGCGGGACGCGCAATTCATGGGCGGGCACATAGCCCGAAAGCAGCTTGAGCACATTATCGCCGCGGTCTGGTCTATCCTGGCGCACCAGCAATTGAAACTGACGATCCTGCCATTGCAGTTGCAGATCCACAGAAACACCCAGATTGGCGACCGTGAGCTGGAAATTCTCCGGGTCGGTTACGCTGACTGGCTGACGCCGCTCCTGCATCTGCGAAAAACTCAGGGGGTTGCCTACGGGCGTGTAGCGCAGCACCTCGCTGCTGGCCTGTACCTCGATCGCCTGGGTTTTGAAGATCACCGGATTCTTGCGCGCCACGATCAATGTCATGCGTTACTCCTGAGAGACAAGCAGGGCCACAGCGGTGTGGACATTCTGCTCGAGGTGCAGCGGGGTGATGGTGCCGACGATGGCGCTGGCGACCGCCGGATGAGCCAGTACCAGTTTCAGTCCCTGCTGGACTGGGTCTTCACCAGCCAGGCAAAGATGACCGCTGGCGAGGGCTTTTTTTATCAGAATGCCCTTGTTGTGTGACAGCGCAAAGTCGAGCACTGGCCGCTCGCTTTGCTCTTTCAGGTTGTAGGTGACCATGGCACAGTCGCCCTGCTCGAGCGCGCGAATGCCGCCTTCGACGGTTTTGCCGGAAAAGCCGAAGGCGCGAATCAGCCCTTGCTGTTTGAGTTTTTGCAGAGTGGGATAGACCTCATCATCCAGTACCTGCAGGTCATTGCCATCGGAATGCACCAGCACCAGATCCAGATAGTCGGTCTGCAGGCGGCGCAGGGATCTTTCTACCGAGGCTTGTGTATGCCTGGCGCTGAAATCGAAATGCGATTCGCCGTTGTCGAACTCTTCCCCCACTTTGGTACAGATCAGCCACTGCTGCCGTTGACCTTTCAACAGGGGGCCCAGGCGTTCTTCGCTGGTGCCGTAGGCTGGCGCGGTGTCCAGCAGATTGACCCCTAGATCATGTGCCTGGGCAAGCAGGTTGCGTATCGCTTGGTCTGAGGGCAGAGCAAACTGGTTCGGGTACTTCACGCCCTGATTGCGGCCAAACTTTACTGTGCCCAACCCCAGTGGTGAGAGGCGCAAGCCGGTGTCGCCCAGCTCGCGGTAATACGGCAGCAGGCTCATGGGAAGCAGATATCCCATACCGGGGCGGATACCTTGGGTCTGGCCAGTTCGCTGGTGTCAGGTGCTGAAGCCCGCGGGGTAATCTGCTGTTCCCGTAGCTGCGCTATCACCTGGTCACTGAGGTTGGGCGCCAGGGCCAGTTTGGTGGGCCAACTGACCAGCGCGTTGGCGACCGGCTGTACGAATGCCGTATCGGGGCGCACCAGGCCGCTCTGCGCCGGCTCTGCGCGATTGACCGGCAAAGTGGTCCAGCGGGTTCCTTCCAGCGATATCCAGGGCAATAACTCATGCAGCTCGCGCTTGGCTTTGGCAATGAGCTCGTCCGGAGCCTGGCTGGCGCCCTGTTCGGCCAGCTCGCCGCCCAGATACCAGCACCATTGCCCATCAGAACAGGGGTGAGTAGTGACCGTCATGCGTGGTTTGGGGCTGCTGCCCAGGCAGTGGGCAAACAGTGGCGGCAGTTGGGCGCCCTTCACCAATACCATCTGCAAGGGCCGGCGCTGCATGGCCGGTTCGGCCTGCTGCCAGTCGCCGAGCAGGCTTTCGGTGCCTTCGCCGGCACTGAGAATATAACGCTGCGCGCGAATGTCGTGGTGTTGCAGACGCACGGCTTCAATACTGCCGTCGGCAGCGCGCTGCAGGTGGGGGGCGCTGTCTGAAATCAGGCTGTCACCTGCCAGATCGGCCAGGCGCTGCACCACGGCGGGAACGTCGATAACCAGCTCGGCCAGTTGATAGACCTTGCCCTTGAACGCGCGGTCGGCAAAGACCTGGGGTAGCTGTTTGCCCTTCACCTGTTCCACGCGGCCGCGCAGCGCCTTGCTGGCGAAGAAGCCGGCCAGGTTGCTGATCAGACTGCCGGGTGACCACAGGTAGTGGTGTTGGGATAGTACGCGCACACCTGCCAGATCAATCTCACCCGTGCCATTGAGACAGGCACGCCAGCGCTCCGGCATATCGGCTATGGCTTCGGCCGCGCTGCTCAGCTTGCCGTTCAAGGCGTACTTGGTGCCGCCGTGAATGATGCCCTGGGATTTGACGCTCTGACCGCCACCCAGCGCACCGCGTTCTATCAAAAGGGTGCTGTAGCCCAACTGTCGCAAACGCGCATTGAGCCAGAGGCCGGCAATGCCGCCGCCGAGGATGCAGATATCGGTTTCGAGGGTTGTACTCATGGGCTCCCGGTGCTTTAGTCAAGAAGGCTTTTGGGTCTGAAACGCTGCTTGCAACTGCGCTGCGGCGGCTTCGTCCCTGCGCGGCAAAGCCCTAGTATAGACATTGCCGGGCCCGCCGGTCACATCTGCTACTCTATGCCGCGCCTGATCACAGGAATAAGCCATGACCCGTACCCTTTACAGTATCGTCTTTACACTCTGCATGCCGTTGGTGCTGCTGCGCCTGCTGTACCGTGCCTGGCGTGCGCCGGCCTATGCTCGGCGCTGGTCCGAGCGCTTTGCGCTGGGCGGCGATATACGCCAGGGCGGCATCTGGGTGCACGCAGTCTCGGTAGGCGAGAGTATCGCCGCCGCGCCCATGGTGCGCGAGCTAATGCGCCGCCATCCGCAACTGCCGATTACTGTCACCTGCATGACTCCGACCGGTTCCGAGCAGATTCGCAAGCTGTTTGGCGGTCAGGTGGGTCATGCCTATCTGCCCTACGATCTGCCCTGGCTACAGCGCCGCCTGCTGCGCAAATTGCAACCAAAGGTCGGCATCATCATGGAGACCGAACTCTGGCCCAATCTGGTAGCTGAATGCGAGCGCGCTAAGGTGCCGCTGGTCCTGGCCAATGCGCGTCTGTCCGAGCGTTCGGCCAAGGGATACCAGCGCGTCGGCTGGTTGGTGCGGCCGATGTTTGCGGCCCTCGACTGGGTAGCGGTGCAAAGCCAGGCCGAAGCTCTGCGCTTTGTTTCCTTGGGTGTGAGCAAGTCGGCGTTGACGGTTACCGGTAGCATCAAGTTCGACTTCCGCCCGGCGGTGGATTTGCTGGCGCAGGCCAAGGCGTTGCGCGCAGGCTGGGGTGAGCGCCCGGTATGGATAGCCGCCAGCACCCACGCCGGCGAGGACGAGCAGGTACTGCGTGCGCATCAGAATGTGCTGCGCGAGCAACCCGATGCGCTGCTGATTCTGGTACCACGTCACCCAGAGCGCTTTGATGGCGTGGCCCGGTTGATAAGTGATGCCCGGTTGGCGCAGGTGCGGCGCAGCCAGGGTGGTGTCCCGACTGCCAGTGACCAGGTATTGCTAGGCGATACCATGGGTGAGCTGGTGATGCTCTACGCCTGCGCCGATGTGGCCTTCGTCGGCGGCTCGCTGGTAGCCAATGGCGGGCATAATTATCTGGAGCCGGCGGCGCTGGGATTGCCGGTGCTTTCGGGTCCGCACCGCTTCAATTTCACCGAGATCAGTGATCTGCTGCAGGGCGCAGGCGCTTTGCAACTGGTCAATAATGACCAGGAGCTGGCGCAGGCGGTCTCTGTGCTGTTGCAGGATGCAGAGCAGCGGTGCCGGGCCGGTGCTGCCGGTCTGGCGGTGGTCGAGGCCAATCAGGGGGCGTTGGAGCTGCTGCTGCAAGGTATTGAGCGGCGGCTGTGATCAAGGCTGGCTGAGGTGGGAAAAGCAAACGGCGCCTGCAGGCGCCGTTTGCTTTTATGGGCATTGCGACCAATTAGAAACTGGAGCGCATCTGCTCTTCGTTCGCCGGGGCGGCAGGCGTTTCGCGGCCCATCGACATGCGCTGCATTTCTTCCTCGGTGGGTTCCGGGATAAAATCGCGGTCGGGGTCGTAATCCGGCACCAGCCAGTTTGACAGTTCCTCCAGATCCCCCGGGCTGAGTGTGCCGGCGGCCTGCTTCAAGCGCAGATTGTCGATAATGTAGTTGTAACGCACGGTGTTGTAGTCACGTACCGTGCGGAACAGGTTGCGCTGCGCCTCCAGTACATCGACCACATTGCGGGTGCCCACTTCATAGCCGGTCTGGGTGGCATCGAGTGCGGCCTTGGCGGAAACAATGGCCTGCCGGCGAGCTTCGACTTCCTCGACGCTGGAGGTCACTGTGCGGTACAGGTTGCGGGTGTTCTCGACCACGCGGCGCAGCTGGGCTTCGCTCAGTTGCTCGGCCTGCGTCAGGCGGTAAGTGGATTCACGCACCTGCGAGGTAGTCAGGCCGCCGGTAAACAGTGGCATGGTCATTTCTACGCCGAAGCTGGTCAGCTCGGTGTCACTGGTACTTTGGCCGACGCTGCCGGCGACTTCGGCACCGCCACTATTGTTGTTGTAGCGCACAAAGGCATCTACCACGGGAGCGTAGCCGGCCTTGCTGCTGCGCAAGCCATCCTGTGCGGCATCAATGGCAAAGCGCGAAGCGAGCAGGTTGAGGTTCTGCGCCGAGGCGGTTTCAACCCACTGTTGCAGGTTGGCCGGAGTCGGCGGCAATACCGGCAAGTCGTGACTCATGCCGAAGAGGCTCTGGTAGTCCTGATTGGTCAGGCGGGTCAGCGCCTGATAGCTGACATCCAGGTTGGTTTGGGCGGTCAGGCGTGCGGCGCGCGCGCTATCGTAACCGGCGCGGGCTTCGAGTACGTCGGTGCGTGCCGAGAGGCCCACATCGAAGCGCTCCTGCGCTTGCTCCATCTGCCGTTCGAAAGCGTCCTCTTCAGCCTTGGCGGTGGCCAGGTTATCGGAGGCGCGCAGTACGTTGAAATAGGCTTCGGAGACTTCCAGAATCAGGTTCTGCTGGGTTGCCGAGAATTCCAGCTCGGCCTGCTGGCTCAACGACTTGGCAGACTGATAGTCGAACCAGCGATTGGCCCGAAACAGCGGCTGGGTGAGGCTGGCCTGATAATAGTGGGTGGTGTATTCGTCACCGCCTACGCCATCGATCTGGAGATCTTCGCGCGCGGCGCCAGCGCCCAGTCCGATGTTGGGTAACAATTGGGAGCGAGCCTGCGGCAAGGCTTCCTGACGGGCGCGTGCATCAGCCTGGGCAGCGGCCAGATCGGCATTATTCAGCAAGGCTTCCTGATAGACCGTCATCAGGTCGGTATTGGCGGCAACATGGCCAGAAACGCCAGCTAGCAATACAGCAGCAAACAGGGGGCGCAGCATGCATGAATCCTTCGCATGGGAGAAATTGTGAACTAAGGCTAAAGAGCTGCTGTCCCGCGGTCAAGCAATGCATTGGGCGTCTTTGGGAACAAAGTGTTTTTGCACTACAGGCTGACAAAATCGCCGTTTTTGTCAGCGCGACGGGTCGCGTTCGCTGTTCTGATTTGCTCTGGTTCCGGACAATGCTTGAAGCCTTGAAAGCTTGCTTCTAGACTGTGCCTGACATCTTGACGGGGTGCCGCCGCAAACGCGGGGGCTGAGATGATACCCGTTGAACCTGAACCGGTTAGTACCGGCGTAGGAATCGAGATCAGTGCCAGCCAGCCTGCCGCGAAAGCGCGCGGGCGTCCTGGCCTTTTCGGTTCCCTGCGAAACCCAAACGCAGTGGAGCACAACAATGAACAGCAGATTGCCTGATACCGCCATCGCCACCTCGGGGGCCGATAGCGCCGCCACCCAGCCTTTCCCCAATTCACGCAAGATCTACGTGCAAGGCTCGCGCACCGATATTCGCGTGCCCATGCGCGAAATCCGCCTGGCTGACACCCAGACCGACAAGGGCAACGAACCCAACGCCCCGGTACTGGTGTACGACACTTCCGGCCCTTACACCGACCCTGCTGTGCAGATTGACCTGCGCGCAGGCCTTGCTGATGTGCGCGGCCCCTGGATCGACGCGCGCGGCGACACCGAAGTGCTGCCGGGCCTGAGTTCCGAATTCGGCAGCGCCCGACTGTCCGATCCATCATTGGACCACATGCGTTTTGCCCATGTGCGCACGCCGCGTCGGGCGTTGCCTGGGCGTAACGTCAGCCAAATGCATTACGCGCGCAAGGGCATCATCACGCCGGAAATGGAATACATCGCTATCCGCGAGAACATGAAGCTGGCCGAAGCGCGGGAAGCCGGATTGCTGCAGGATCAGCATGCCGGCCACAGCTTTGGCGCCAGCGTGCCAAAGGAGATCACCCCGGAGTTTGTGCGTGACGAAGTCGCCCGTGGCCGTGCCATTATTCCAGCCAACATCAACCACACCGAGCTGGAGCCGATGATTATCGGCCGCAACTTCCTGGTGAAGATCAACGGCAACATCGGCAACTCGGCGCTCGGTTCCTCTATTGAAGAAGAAGTGGAGAAGATGACCTGGGGCATTCGCTGGGGCTCGGATACGGTGATGGATCTGTCTACCGGCAAGAACATCCACGAAACCCGCGAGTGGATCATTCGCAACTCGCCGGTGCCGATTGGCACGGTGCCTATCTATCAGGCGCTGGAAAAAGTCGACGGCATTGCCGAGAACCTGACCTGGGAAATCTTCCGCGATACCCTGATCGAACAGGCCGAGCAGGGCGTGGACTATTTCACCATCCACGCCGGCGTGCTGCTGCGCTATGTGCCCATGACCGCCAAGCGGGTCACCGGGATCGTCTCGCGCGGCGGCTCGATCATGGCCAAGTGGTGCCTGGCGCATCACCAGGAGAACTTTCTCTATACCCATTTCGAAGACATCTGCGACATCATGAAGGCCTATGACGTGTCCTTCTCGCTAGGCGACGGCTTGCGCCCCGGCTCGATTGCCGATGCCAACGATGAGGCGCAGTTCGGTGAGCTGGAAACCCTCGGCGAGCTGACCAAGCTGGCCTGGAAGCACGATGTGCAGTGCATGATCGAAGGCCCGGGCCACGTGCCCATGCAGCTGATCAAGGAGAACATGGACAAGCAGCTGGAGTGCTGTGACGAGGCGCCGTTCTATACGCTGGGTCCGCTGACCACCGACATCGCCCCGGGTTACGATCACATCACCTCAGGCATCGGCGCCGCTATGATCGGCTGGTTCGGTTGCGCCATGCTCTGCTACGTGACGCCCAAGGAGCACCTGGGGCTGCCGAACCGCGACGATGTGAAAACCGGCATCATCACTTACAAGATCGCGGCCCACGCGGCGGATCTCGCCAAGGGGCACCCTGGCGCACAGATTCGCGATAACGCCTTGAGCAAGGCGCGCTTCGAGTTCCGTTGGGAAGACCAGTTCAATCTCGGCCTGGACCCGGACACCGCGCGCGCCTTCCATGATGAAACCCTGCCCAAGGATTCGGCCAAGGTGGCGCACTTCTGCTCCATGTGCGGCCCCAAGTTCTGTTCCATGAAGATCACACAGGAGGTGCGCGACTACGCGGCAGCACAGCGCATCGAGGCGGTGGATCTGGCGGTGGAAGAGGGCATGCAGGCCAAATCGCAGGAGTTCCGCTCCACCGGCTCGCAGCTGTACCAGAAGGTCTGAGCCTGGGGGCGGCGAGCGCATGCTGGTCGCCCAAGGCTTGCCGACGCCCCCGCAGGTATGCGAGTTTAAGCTAGAAGCTAGAAGCTAGAAGCTAGAAGCTAGTAAAGCGGCTATGTCATTGTCGAGTTGATGCTTGACAGCCATTCAGCCGGGCTCATGCTATTGCAGCTTGCAGCTTGCAGCTTGCAGCTTGTCCAATGGGGGATATTCATTTGTCATTTACCCGCGCCGATGTCGAGATCATCAGCCGAGAGTCTGGTTTCAAGGGCTTTTATCGGCTTGATGTGCTGACGCTGCGGCATCGTCTGTTCAATGGTGGTTGGGGCCCGGCGCTGCGGCGAGAGCTCTTTGTGCGCCATGATGCAGTCTGCGTGCTGCCCTACGATCCATGGCTGGATCAGCTGGTGCTGATCGAACAGTTGCGTGTGGGTGCCATCGACAAGAGCGAGCGCCCCTGGATGCTGGAGCTGGTAGCCGGGCTGATCGACAAGGACGAAGCGCCCGAGGAAGTGGCGCACCGTGAAGCGGCAGAAGAGGCCGGTCTTGCATTGCTGAGCCTGACCCCCATCACCCAGTATTACCCCTCCCCCGGTGGCAGCGATGAGCGCGTGCACCTGTACCTGGCGGTGGTGGACAGCCGCGGCGCCGGCGGTATTCATGGGCTGGAGGAGGAGGGCGAAGATATTCGCGTCAGCCTCTGGTCCCGTGCCAATGCCATTGCGGCGCTGGCCAGCGGGCGTATCGACAACGCCGCAACCATTATCGCCCTGCAATGGCTGGCGCTGAATGTTGGCCAGGTGCAGGGTAGCGCAGGCCCGCAGCCATGAACGTACTGCGCAAGCCCCGCTACCGCGTGGACCTGATCGGGCTGCAGGCGCTGTGTGAAACCAACTACTGGCGCTTGCTCAAGCTGATGCCGGCCATGGCCGAACAGGACGAGCGCCGCATAGCCCTGGACGCTGGCGACGGCAGCCAGCAGGCCCTGCAGATGCGGGTGCTGGAGCGCTGTCGGTATACTTCGACCCTGTTGCTGGCGCATGAACGGCGGCACGACTGGGTAACACCGCCAAGCATGGAAGTGCGCCTGTATCATGATGCCGGTCTGGCGGAAGTGGTGGCAGCGTACAATCGTCGGCGTTTTCACGGCGTTTACCCCTATCCCAACGAGCAGATGCTGCAGCCAGACGAGAAATATCAGCTTAACCAGTTTCTTGGCGAGTGGCTCGGTTACTGCCAACGTTATGGGCAAAGTGCGCAGCCTTTCTCTTTTGTGCCGTGAGGGGCGGCGCGGCTGCTGTGATCCAGTCGCTGGAATCTGCGGCTGGTAGCAGTCATGATTGGCCCCGGAAAGGGGAATCAGGAATGGAGTTTCCATGTCATTAGCAGAATCGGCCGGAACCGATCACGTATGTGTAGTGCAGTTGACCGACAGTCATCTGTTCGGTGGTGACAGCGCGGACCTGCTGGGGCTGGACACGCTGGACAGTCTCAATTCGGTGATAGATCTGGTGTTGGGCGAAATCGCCCGCATGGATTTGGTGTTGGCCACTGGCGACATAACCCAGGATGGCAGCGAAGACGCTTATCGGCGCTTTATCGCCGCCAGTCTGCGCTTGCCTGCGCCTTGTCACTGGATTCCCGGCAATCATGATGACGCTGCGCTGATGCAGCGCCTCGGTGCCGCCGCCGGCATGAGCCGGGATTGGGCGGATATCGGTAACTGGCGCCTGGTGCTGCTGGATTCCAGTGTTAGCGGATCAGTGGCGGGTCATCTGGACGAACGCCAGCTGCAGCGTCTCGACGACGCAGTAGCGACCGCTGGAGAGCGCCATCTGCTGGTTTGCCTGCATCACCACCCGGTCGATATCGGCTGTGACTGGATGCAGCCAATAGGTCTGCAAAATGCCGAGGCGCTGTTTCAGCGGCTATATGGACAGACTGCGGTCAAGGCGCTGCTCTGGGGGCACGTGCATCAGGAATTTGATGATCTGCGCCAGGGCCTGCGACTTTTGGCTACGCCCTCGACCTGCGTGCAGTTTGCCGCCCACAGTGACGATTTTGCCACCGACACCCTGGCGCCCGGTTACCGCTGGCTGCGTCTGTATGATGATGGCCGTATCGAAACCGAGGTCTCACGGCTGCCGCCCGGCAGCTACCTCCCGGACCCTGGCGCCACCGGCTATTAGGCTGGTGGCCTGATGATTAAAACGGACTCTGGCATATCCGGTCAGCAGATTGCCGACTGCGGTCATTGGCAGTGGTGCGGCCGGGCAGATACTATGTGTGCGATAGTCCGGTGTCCCCGATCAGGCAGTATTGCCTCGATTCCGCAAGCCACCTGCTCTGCACGGCACTGATCGCGGTTGCAGCAGTGCCGGCCGTAATGTGAAGAACAAGGAAAACCGCTCAGACCATGTCCCAATCGACCTACAACGCTGATGCGCTGGAAGTACTCAGCGGCCTGGACCCGGTACGTCGGCGTCCCGGTATGTATACCGATACCACGCGTCCGAATCATCTTGCCCAGGAGGTTATCGACAACAGCGTCGACGAGGCTCTGGCCGGACACGCTCGCACCATCAACGTGGTATTGCATGCAGACAACGCCCTGGAAGTCAGCGATGACGGCCGAGGCATGCCGGTGGACATTCATCCCGAAGAGGGCGTCTCGGGCGTCGAGCTGATCCTGACCCGGCTGCACGCCGGCGGCAAGTTCTCGAACAAGAACTACCAGTTTTCCGGCGGTCTGCATGGCGTGGGTATCTCGGTGGTCAATGCGCTGTCACTGCGCGTTGAAGTCCGGGTCAAGCGTGATGGTCAGGAATACGCAATGGCCTTCGAAAGCGGCGAGAAGGTTCGTGAGCTGGAAGTGATAGGTACGGTTGGCAAGCGCAATACGGGCACCACCGTGATGTTCTGGCCCGACCCCAGCTATTTTGATTCGCCCAAGTTCAGCATCGCGCGGCTCAAGCATTTGCTTAAGGCCAAGGCAGTGCTCTGCCCCGGCCTGAAAGTGGAGTTTGATGATCGCCAAAGCGGCGAAACCCATACTTGGTATTACGAAGACGGGCTGCGCGACTATCTGGTCGATGCCTGCGCCGAATGGCCAAAACTGCCCGAGGAACCTTTTACCGGCAGTCTGTCCTCCAGCAAGGAGGCAGTCGACTGGGCCCTGTTCTGGTTGCCCGAAGGGGGCGAGCTGGTGCAGGAAAGCTACGTCAACCTGATTCCCACCGCGCAGGGCGGTACCCATGTCAATGGTTTGCGCGCGGGTCTGCTGGAAGCCATTCGCGAGTTCTGCGAGTTTCGCAATCTGCTGCCCAGGGGCGTCAAGTTGGCCCCCGAGGATATCTGGGAGCGCGTCAGTTACGTGCTCTCGCTGAAGATGGCCGAGGCGCAGTTCTCGGGGCAGACCAAGGAGCGCCTGTCGTCCCGGGAATCAGCGGCGTTCGTCTCCGGGGTGGTCAAGGATGCCTTCAGTCTGTGGCTGAATCAGCACGCCGAGATCGGTTTGCAGCTGGCGGAGTTGGCTATCAGCCATGCCGGCCGTCGGCTCAAGGCGAGCAAGAAAATAGAGCGCAAGCGCATTACCCAGGGACCAGCGCTGCCGGGCAAGCTGGCCGACTGCGTAGGGCAGGACACGCGTCGCTCCGAGCTGTTTCTGGTGGAGGGCGACTCTGCCGGCGGTAGCGCCAAGCAGGCGCGCGACAAGGAGTTTCAGGCGATCATGCCGCTGCGCGGCAAGATCCTGAACACCTGGGAGGTTGACTCGGGTGAGGTGCTGGGATCGCAGGAGGTGCACGACATTGCCGTGGCCATCGGTGTCGACCCCGGGGTGCCCAGTCTTGAACAATTGCGCTACGGCAAGATTTGCATCCTGGCCGATGCCGACTCCGATGGTCTGCACATTGCCACGCTGCTGTGTGCGCTTTTCGTAAGGCATTTTCGCCCTTTGGTGGAAGCCGGCCACGTATTCGTCGCCATGCCGCCGCTGTACCGTGTGGATATCGGCAAGGATATCTATTACGCGCTGGATGATGCCGAAAAGCAGGGCATCCTCGATCGCATCGAGGCTGAAGGCAAGCGCGGCAAGATCCAGGTTACCCGCTTCAAGGGGCTGGGTGAGATGAATCCGCTGCAACTGCGCGAGACCACCATGGCACCGGACACGCGGCGTTTGGTCCAGCTCACGGTGGACGACACCCAGGATACGGAGCAACTGATGGATATGCTGCTGGCCAAGAAGCGCTCCGGCGACCGCAAGACCTGGCTGGAAAGCAAGGGCAATCTGGCCGAGGTATTGCTTTGAATCGCATCTTCACAGCGGCGCTGTCTATCACCTGTATATTTGCCATGGCGCCGGCGCTTGCCTTCGAGCGCTCGCCTGAACTGAGTCTGCAGCAGGCCTTGCCGATTGACGGGATGGCGCGCGGCAACCTCTCGGCGCTGCAGTATTGCGGCGGGGAGCTGCTGGCCGTATCGGACCGCGAAGACCAGCGCCTCTTTATGCTGCAGCAGACAGACGCGGGCTGGCAAGCCAAGGAAGAGTATTTTGAGCTGCCCGATAATTCACCCAGTATGCTCCCCGTGCAGCTACTGGCAGGCGCCTGGCTGCGCGGCCTGAGCGGTCGGGCGCTGGATTTTGAAGGCTTGGCGTGCGATGCCAAGGGCAACCGTTACCTGGTTAGCGAGAGCCAGGTAGGTGTGCTCCAGCTGCCTCCGGCCGGCGATGTACCGGTACGGGGAAAGTGGCTGGATCTCGACCCTGCGGTGTACAGCGAAGGTGAAGCCCAGGGGCTATGGCAGCAGGTCAACGCCCTGGCTGAAGGCGTGGCGATCAATGCCGAAGCGGATACCCTGTGGTTGGCGGCAGAACGCCAGGGCAGAGGGCTGGTCAAGTTGCAGCGTCAGGATGATCAGTGGCGCTGCCCGCTGGCCGGTTGCGTGCTGCTCGCCGAGCGGCGCTTCCTACCCACCGATGCGTTTGCGCCGGGTGTGCTGAACAAGGAAGTGCTGCCAGTGGATTTTTCCGACCTGGCGCTCTGGCAGGGCAAACTCTGGACACTTGAGCGCAATGCTCATCAAGTGTGTCGACGCAGCCCGCTGTCAGGCCAGCGTGAGCGCTGCTGGTCGTTCGCGCAAAGCATACTGTCCGAGCCCTACATTTATCCGGATGCCCCCTACGGGTTGGCCGAGGCACTGCTGATCAATGAGCACGGCGTGATGATAGGGCTGGATAACAATGACCGGGTGCGTCCCGACGGTGATAGCCGACCCTGGGTTTTCCAGTTTGCGCTACCTGACGACTGGCAAGAGGATGAGCGCCGTGAGTGACGCGCCGAACGGACAGCGTCGGCTGGGGACCGGAATGATGATCCTGGCCTGGGCCGCTGGCCTGTTGCTCGCGGCGTACTGGTTCAGTGGGGTGGAAGAGCGGCAGCAGAACCCTAACCAGCAGCCCGACTCGGTGCATCTGGACAACGCTGTCGAGGTACGCCTGGAGCCCAACCGCCAGGGGCACTTTCTGGTCGATGGTCAAATCAACGGCCACGGGGTGACTTTTCTGGTGGATACCGGTGCTTCCTTTGTCGCCGTGCCGGCCGAGCTGGCAGAAGAAATGGGGCTGGAGCGGGGGCGGGGTTTCATGGTGGAAACCGCGAACGGCACGGCGCCGGGATTTAGTACCCACCTGCGCAGCCTGCGTATCGGTGACATCGAGTTGCATGATGTGGAAGCGGGCATAGTCCCCGGCATGGGTGGTGACGGCGTGCTCTTGGGCATGAGCGCGCTTCGGCAATTGGATTTCAGCTCGCGCGGTGGTGATCTGCTGCTGCGGCAGAATCAGTGAACAAGCAGGACGGCGACCGCACTGCCCTACAGGCGCGGTAAGCTACAACGGAGATTATCAATGAGTAATGGCCTGGATCTGAGCTTTGAAGGAGTGGAGCGCCGCACGCTGGCCTCCTTTACCGAAGAGGCGTACCTCAATTACTCCATGTACGTGATCATGGATCGCGCTTTGCCGCATATCGGCGACGGCCTGAAACCGGTACAGCGCCGCATCATCTATGCCATGAGCGAACTGGGCCTCTCGGCTACCTCGAAGCACAAGAAGTCGGCGCGCACCGTGGGTGATGTGCTGGGTAAATACCACCCGCACGGTGATTCCGCCTGCTATGAAGCCATGGTGTTGATGGCGCAACCCTTTTCCTACCGTTACCCATTGGTCGACGGCCAGGGTAACTGGGGCGCGCCGGATGATCCCAAATCCTTTGCTGCGATGCGTTATACCGAAGCGCGCCTGGCACGGTACAGCGAGATACTGCTTACCGAGCTGGGGCAAGGCACTGTTGATTGGCAACCCAACTTTGACGGCACTATGGATGAGCCCATGGTGTTGCCGGCACGTTTGCCCAATCTGCTGCTCAACGGCACCACCGGGATCGCGGTGGGCATGGCCACTGACATTCCACCGCACAACCTGCGGGAAGTGGCTGCCGCCTGTGTACGCTTGCTGGATGATCCCGGTGCGGGGCTGGACGAGATTCTCGAACATGTTCAGGGTCCCGACTTTCCAACGGAAGCGGAGATCATTACGCCGCGCAGCGACCTGTTGAAAATATACGCTACCGGTCGTGGCTCGGTGCGTAGCCGCGCAGTGTGGAACCGTGAAGACGGCGAGATCGTCATTACCGCACTACCGCACCAGGTCTCAGGCGCCAAGGTGCTGGAACAGATAGCGGCGCAGATGCAGAACAAGAAGCTACCGATGGTGGCTGACCTGCGTGACGAATCCGACCACGAGAACCCAACGCGCATCGTGGTGGTGCCACGCTCCAACCGGATCGACCTGGACGAACTGATGCAGCATCTGTTTGCCACCACCGATCTGGAGCACAGTTATCGCGTCAACATGAACGTGATAGGCACCGACGGCAGGCCGGCGGTAAAGGATCTGTGGACGCTGCTCAGCGAGTGGCTGGGCTTTCGGGTGGCCACGGTGCGCCGGCGGCTGCAGTTTCGTCTGGACAAGGTGCTGGCACGCCTGCATCTGTTGGAAGGTTTGCTGGTTGCCTTCCTGAATCTGGATGAAGTCATCCACATCATTCGTACCGAAGAGCACCCCAAGGCCGAGCTGATTGCCCGATTTGATCTCAGCGATTTGCAGGCCGACTACATTCTGGATACGCGCCTGCGGCAGTTGGCGCGTCTGGAAGAGATGAAGATACGCGGTGAACAGGATGCCCTGGCCATCGAGCGCGATGCGTTGCAAAAGGTACTTGGCAATGAGCGGTTGCTGCGCGACAAGGTGCGCGACGAGCTGGTTGCCGATGCCGAGACCTATGGCGACGATCGGCGTTCTCCCTTGGTCGAGCGCAAGGAAGCTCGGGCCCTATCGGAAACCGAACTGGTGCCCTCTGAGCCGGTGACTGTGGTGTTATCCGAGAAAGGCTGGGCCCGTTGTGCCAAGGGGCATGACATTGACGGCGCGAGCCTGAGCTACAAGGCTGGCGACGCCTTTCTGGATCAGGCTGCCGGGCGTACGAATCAGCAGGCAGTATTCATCGACAGTACTGGGCGCAGCTATTCGTTGCCGGCACATACCCTGCCATCGGCGCGAGGGCAGGGCGAGCCACTGACCGGCCGTTTCAGCCCGCCTGCCGGCGCCAGCTTCCAGACGGTGCTGATGCCGGAAGACGATGCCCTGTATCTGCTCGCCTCGGACGCCGGTTACGGGTTTGTCGCCCAGGGTGCGGACCTGCTGGCCAAGAACAAGAACGGCAAGGCGCTGCTCAGCGTACCTGAGGGTGGCCGCATTCTGCCGCCGCAACGGGTTCGAAATCGTGAGGGCAGTCAGCTCGCGGCCGTTTCCAATGAGGGGCGTCTGCTGGTGTTCAAGCTGTCCGAGTTGCCGCAGCTGTCCAAGGGCAAGGGCAACAAGATACTCTCGTTGCCTTCGGCGCGGGTGAAAACCCGAGAGGAGTTCGTGGCCGGGCTGGCGGTGCTGCCGCCGGGTGCCTGCCTGGTGTTGACCGCCGGTAAACGCACGCTGACGCTGAAACCCTCGGATCTGGACCATTACTGCGGGGAACGTGGGCGGCGTGGCAACAAGCTGCCGCGCGGCTTCCAGAAGGTGGATGCGGTCGCGGTGGAAGTGGCAGGCTCGGCGGGCGAGGCGCCTGCAGCCGAGTAAGGAACTTACAGGCCCGTGATGGGCCTGTGCGTGGCGAGGCTAATCCCGTGGTAGTCTCAGCCCTGGCGCTGGTTGTAGAGCTTATTGAGTTGGCTTTCCACCATCGACTGATAGGGCTCCAGCAGGCGTTCAATACAGTAGATGCCGGGCTGGCTGGCGAGGCGGCGGGCTACGGCGCTTTCGGCCAGGACACCGGCGGTCGCCAGCTCGGCGTCCACCAGCAGCAGGTTGCGGCTGTGCTGCAACTGATCGAAGGTGCGCTGGCAGAGCTCGTGTTCGCTCAGGCCTTCATCGCTGATGTTTTCCAGCCCCGGAGCATGACAGAGGGCCAGTTGCAGATGCAGAGCGATGCCGGTATCGGCAATCTCGATCTGCAGATCGTGCCCCAGCACCCGTAACAGTTCACCACAGCAGAGGCCGTGGGCCAGTTCCGCACGCGTATTCTCGGCGCCTGGACTGAACAGCAGAACACTGGTCCCGTCATACAGCGTATGTTGCTGACCGGCGTACAGGTGCGCTGCACGCTGCACGTGCTCGCGATAACGCTCCAGCAGGGCCATCAGTCGCGGCCGAGGCAGCCGTCGCAAGGCATCCTGGTTACCCAGACGCACGGCCAGCATGGCATGGTGCGCAAGGGCGACATTGTCGGGGGAGACAGTATCTGAGGTATCTGCGGTCAGCTCCTGCTCGTCCGAGAGGTCATCCTGTCTTACGTTGTCATCGCTGGAATCGGCGTCGGCCTCTGCGGCTTGCTCACCGGGGGCTTCTGCGGTCTGTTCCTCGTGGCTCTCGGTGCTGGTCAGCGGCTCGCTGTCGCCATCGGCTGCGGCCTTCTGGGCAGAGGCGGCCTCTGGTACAGACTCTGGTGCGACGACGCTCTCGGGCTGAGGCGCGGGCTCGGGCTCGGGCTCCGGCTCAGGATAAAGACCCCGTTGTTGGGTCAGGGCACGGGCGAAGTCGCCAAGCTCATCATGCCGTGTACTGGCTGGGGCCGGATAGACCGGCGCCTGGTCCCAGCGGGCAATGGCAGCCAGATCACGCCGCAGCCTGGCGGCCCACCACCAGGCCAGCAGACCGGCAATCAGGGTAATCAGCAGCAGGGTTACGGACAGTTGGTTGATCAAGTGACTGGCCGGCTGGCCAAACGGCTTGGCCGCCAGTATCAGTTGTACCTGTCCGGCGACTTCGTCCTGCCGCAGTACTGCCGCCATATATCTGCCCTGACCCGGCGCGCGGTCATGGGCTGCAGGCCGATTGCCGGCCTCAGCAAGTATGCGGTTGTTCGGCGAATACAGGCTGACATGGGCGATCAGGGGGTTCTGGTTCCACTCCGCCAGCAGGATGTTCAGGCTGAGATTGTCGCCGGCCGCCAGCGGTTCGGCGGCCGTAGAGGCAATCTGCCTGGCCAGCGCGGCACCGACCCGGTCCGCCTCGACGGCGATATCGTTTCGCAGTTGCACCTTGCCGATGATCAGCGTGAGCAATAGCAGGCTCAGCAAGGGTATTACCACCAGCAGCGGCACGGCGTAGGTGAACCGGCTGGAGCGTTGGCGAAGCTGGGTATAACTGCGCAGAAAGAGGTTGTCTTGGGAGGGGCTTGAGCGGCTCAAAATGGGACTCGGTATTGGCAGGGTGGGCAGTTTCTGGCCGCTGACGGCTCAAACGCCGAGTATATCCATTCCCCGTGCATGGAAAAAGACTTCATCTGTGAGGCTGTTGCCAATTCCGGTTAGAATAGCCTTTTCAGCCTGGCGTGTGAGGTTACCTTGAAGGAAATAGTCCTGATCAATATTACCGGCCCCGATCGTCCGGGGCTGACGGCGGCTATTACCGGCCTGCTGGCCAGGGCCGAGGTGAAGATCCTCGATATCGGCCAGGCAGTGATTCACGATACCCTCTCGTTCGGGATTCTGGTTGAAATGAGCGCAGATCAGGGCATGTCGGATGTGCTGAAAGATGTGCTGTTTCGCGGTTACGAGCTTGATCAGCAGGTGCGCTTTACCCCCGTCAGCCCTGAGGAATACAGCCGCTGGGTGACCGGTCAGGGCAAGCCAAGGCATATAGTGACGCTGCTGGCGCGCCGGGTTACCGCTGAACATATTGCCAGGGTGAGCGAAATTACCGCGCGCTACGGGCTGAACATCGATCATATTGACCGTCTCTCCGGCCGCATTCCGGAAGGGCTTCCGGCCGACCAGGGCAAGGGCTGCATCGAGTTTTCGGTGCGCGGCGAACCTGATGACCCGGCGGCGCTGCGCGCGGAGTTCCTGGCTATAGCGCAAGAGCTGAACGTGGATATCGCTTTTCAGCAGGACAGCATTTTCCGCCGCAATCGTCGGCTGGTAGTGTTTGACATGGACTCCACACTGATCGACGCCGAAGTGATAGACGAGCTGGCCAAGGCCGCTGGGGTGGGCGAAGCGGTGATGGAAATTACCGAGCGCGCCATGCGCGGCGAGCTGGATTTCAAGGCCAGTTTCCGTGAGCGCATGGCCTTGCTCAAGGGGCTGCCGGTCTCGACGCTGGTACAGATTGGTGAATCCCTGCGTTTGAGCGAAGGCGCCGAAACCCTGATAGCCCAACTGCGGCGACTGGGTTACAAGACGGCGATCCTGTCTGGCGGCTTTACCTATTTTGCCGAACGTCTGCAGCAGCGCCTGGGCATTGATTATGTCTTTGCCAATGCCTTGCCAGTGGAGAACGGCCTGGTGACCGGCGAGGTACAGGAGCCGATTGTCGATGGCCAGCGCAAGGCCGAGCTGCTGCGCCAGCTGGCGCAGCAGGAGGGCATCAGTCTTGAACAGACCATTGCCGTGGGCGATGGGGCCAATGATCTGCCGATGCTTTCCATTGCGGGGCTCGGCGTAGCCTTCCGGGCCAAGCCTTTGGTGAAACAGTCGGCCAAGCAGGCGATTTCCACTTTGGGACTGGATGGCATTCTCTATCTGCTGGGTTTCCGTGACCGCGATGGCGGCTAGGCGGGGTCCCTGCGCGCAGAGTCGAGTGCAAAGCAGAAACAAAAACGCCCGGTTTCCCGGGCGTTTTGCTATGTGGCCGGTCAGTCAGCCGAGAAGTCGTAATTCATGCTGTCACTGGGCGGCTGCAAATAGTGCCCCTGAATATAGTTGACCCCCGCCTGCCAGAGCGTTGGCATCATCGCGGCGCTGTCTACATAAGGCACTATGGTCAGCTTGCCCTGCGCATGCAGGGTAGAAACCATGCTCTTGAGTGCTTCTACTGCGCTTGGGTCAGACAGGTCACGCGCGAAGGAGCCATCGATCTTGATGTAGTCGGCATGGACGTGCTTGAGTGAGGCGTAGGGATTCAAGGCGCCGCCAAAATGGCTGAGGGAGACCTTGCAGTGCATTTCGTGCAGCGCCTGCGTGTGAGCCTTGGCCTGCTTGAGGTAGGTATTCACATCGGCATCGTTGAACTGGAAGATGATCGCGTCCGGTGGCAGCCGCGTTTCCTTAAGCTGGGCGGCGATCCATTCGACCATGTCCGGTGTTTGCAGGCTGGCGCTGCTGAGGTTCAGCAGCAGGTGCGTTTCCGCGCCCTTGCTGCGGTGGCTACTGAGCAGTCGAGTCGCCTGGGTGATGACCCAGCGATCGATCTCTGCAGCCAGCCCGGCTTCCTCGGCAGCCGGCAAAAAATCTGCTGCGGGCACCTCTTCGCCTTCATGATTGAGCAAGCGCAGGAAGGTCTCGTAATTTTCAGCTTCATCGCCACGCAGGCTGATCACTGGCTGGAACAGCAGTCGGAAACCGTTGGTTTCCAGGGTGTGCTTGATCAGCGCGATCAGGTTGCCGCGGTTGGCCTGATGGGCCAGTTCTTCAAGCGGGTTGAACACCTTGGCAGCGTTGCCGCCGGCGTGGCTGATCTGGTCCGCCAGGCGATGAGCACGGTTGATGGCCTCGGAGGGCTCGGCACTGGTCTCACTGATGGCTGAAATGCCGATGCTGAGGGTGATCTGTACGGTACGCCCATTGGCTTCGAACAGATTGGCTTCGACCTTCTGGCGCAGTTTGTCGAGCGTATCGAGAGCTGATTCCGGCTCCTTGCCGGGGATCAGCACGCTGCAGGCGTCGTCACCAAAGCGTGCTATCAGGGTCTCTTCAGGGAAATGGTCGCGCAGCAACTGAGCCAGGTCAGTCAATACCAGATCGGCGCCGCCAAGGCCGATCTCGGCCTGCAAACTGCTGAAACCGTCGATGCTGAGGTAAGCCAGACTGCTGGTCTGGCCCAGCCGCACGGCGTTATCGCGAATGGCCTCTAGTTCATCCTGAAAATAGGAGCGATTGAACAAACCGGTAACCAGATCGCGACTGGCCATGACCTTGAGTTTTTCTTCAAAGTCGGCGCTGGCGGTTTCCGCTCGTATCACCACCTGGGTGCAGGGTTCACCATCATAGCTGGCAGGGGAGAAGCTGAGCATGATAGGGAACTGCTTGCCGCTGCTGTCGAGCCCCTTGCAGCGCATCTCATTCTGGCCACCCTGCTGGCTGTAACTGCGCAGGAAATCCTTGAACCGGCTTTGATCCTCGCCGGCGATCAGGCCGACCATGGGTTCGGCGGCTAGATCGTCGGCATCTTCATAGCCAAACAGCTGGATATAGGAGCGGTTGGCGTAGATATGCATGCCATCGTGTACATAGGCAATGGCATCTACGGAGCTGTCGAGTAACAGTTGGCAGCGCTTCTCCGCTTCACGCAGGCTTTGCTCGGCGATGCGACGCTGTCTGCGCGCATCCAGGTTGGACAGCTCGCGGTTGGCGATCAGTGTCAGCAGGGTGTCGCTGTCATCGTTCAAAGCGTCCTGCATGCCGGCACGCAAGGCGTCGACGCGTTGTTCTATGCTGGGGGTGGGGGCGAGCAGGATAAAGGGAATGTCACGGGCCTGGCGAGCAATCAGGCTGGCGGCCTCATGCGCGGTCATAAAACTGGTCTCGGGCCTGGCCAGGCATAAATCCCAGTTTTGTTGCAATGATTCCTGCAGGTCTTCCACCGAGGTGATGCGATGCGCCCTGGTGGCGTGGCCGGCGTTGCGTAACAGGCTTACCAGACGCTCTGCGTTGTTCTGCGAGTCATCCAGGATAAGCAGCTTGATCGCTTGTTTTTCTTTGCCCATGGTCGTCCGCACAGAGCGGGCTGCGCTGATGCGCAACCCTTGATAAAGAGACGATTGAATTTACAGAGACTTCCAGAGCGAGTCAAAGTCATCCTCGGGGCTGACCGACAGGGATGAGGGATTGGTCGCAGATTGCGGCTTTTCTTCCTTGATCTGTTCGATCAGATGGTACTCGAACTGGCTGAAGCTGCCGGTGGCAGTAACCCGCTCGGTTAGATGAGCCCGCAGGGAGCTTCCCGGGCGGTGGATGATGATTTTGCTATTGCTCTGAAACGGCAGTCGCGGCGTGATGATGGTAGCAGGGCGCGCAATCGCAGTAACTTCAGGCAGCAACAGCGCGCGCAGGAACTGGCTGGGTTCGCCGGTCTTGCGCAGCAGCTTGGCGGCGCAAGGCGTGCAATGCGGTGCCACCAACTCGATGCCCATCTGCGTACCACCGCCGCGAACCTGACGGATCCAGCGTACGACGGCGAGGCTCCAGTCCTGCTCATTGGCTTCCTGGATACCCAGCAGCTCGCCTGCCTGCAGTTGTTTGGGTACTTCCTTGGGCCAGGTCAGACAGAAGCCGCCGGGGCTGTGATTGACAATCGGCAGGGAATGAATTGGATAGCTTTCTTCGCCTTCTTCATCGTCCCCGGCTGCACCGTGATAGTCGATCTGCTCGACGCCGGCTCCGTTCCAGTCAACCGATTGCGCGCCGTCAAATGCGCTAGTCCAGCCGCTCTGCTTGCTACGCTGGGCCGCTTCGGAAAAGGGATTGGTTTCCAGTTCTTCGGCGTCGACAAAGCGCGCGAAGGCCTTGCCCGCAATGCGGTAGTGGGTAGCGCTGATACCGATGCTGACTTTCAGTTGCCCGCCACTGGGAATACGGTTAAAGGTACGCTCGGCGAGATCGCCCCAGGATTGGCTCACATGCTGCAGGAGCTCTATACCCATGTTCTCGGGAATGCTCAACTCGCCATGGTAGTCACTGTCGTTCAGCATGTAGTGCTTGATGCTCTCGACTAGCGCACTGGTGTCCAGGCCCAGGCTGTTATCCAGGCTTTCGTCGCGGATCAGCGACTTGTAGCGAGGTGGGCAGTCCATGTCCGGATTGATGATAAACAGCGCCTTGGCATCGGTAGGCGGCACGATGCGGGCCACGCGACTCCAGTCTTCCAGGGTTGAAAACAGGCGGCCCATGGCGCTCTGGCGCATTTGGTTTGGCCGTGCTGAACCCATGAGCAGTGCGATGATGTAGCTCTGTTCGATGCTCAGCGGCTTTTTGCTGGCGCTTTCCTTGTCCGCTACCGGCGTCAGGTGCAACTTGCGCTTGCGCGCCAGTTGATACAGCTGATGCAGCTCGAGCCAGACCCCGTCGGCAACCGGACAATAGAGCTGAAAGGCGCGCAGCAGAGGGCCGCACAGGCCGCGAATGGAGCGCTGTAGCGCCAGCGTCATCTGACTCGCGTGATCACGGGATTTAATGCTGCGTTCTTGCGCCACAACTATCTTGTAGCCGTTGGCGAGATGGTTCTGCAATGACTGTGAGAGGTTGGCAACCTTGCGCGGCTTGTCTTCGAGAACGATCGACTGCCCCAGATAGTATTTGGACAGCGCCGAGCACACGTAGTGTACCTCGGGTCTGATGCGCTCCAGGATTGCCAGGCGTTTGTCGGCGGGCAACTCAAACTGGTTCAGCTCTATCAGGCCCTGATACAACTGGCGGGCGGTCTCCCCGATGTTGGCTTTTGGCAGATTCGCCAGCCACTGGGTGATGCCCTTTTCTGTGCCTTCGGCAAAGCTCAGGCTACTGAGCGTTTGCTGAGGAATACGCAAATGCAGTTTTTGCGATGTGCTATCCATAACAGTCATATCCAGTACAAGCGGTTCCGGCCAAAGCCTGGCAGCCTTGTGGCTGGGGCATCCTTGGCACTTTAAGGGTCATGTCTTCTATCGAAGACACTGTAGCAGCTTAGCTTCGAACTGGCTAAAAGCCGTATTCAAGGCGCTGGCTGGCATCTACAGTGCCCTTGTCGTCGGTATTCGGTTCATCAGGGAGCGATCAGATCGACATGCACCGGGACCTTGCCCGGTTGGCCGGCCACTTCACGTACCAGTCGTGGTACCAGGTAGCCCGGCAATCGTGTCAACAACTCACCGATCAATTGCTTGGCCGTGGCGTCCGCACAATGGAAATGGCTGGCGCCTCTGACATGGTCAAGCAAGTGCAGATAATAGGGCAATATGCCATTGTCGCCTAGTGCTTCGCTCAGGGCGATCTGGTCATTCAGCCGGTCGTTGACGCCGCGCAGCAGTACCGCCTGATTCAGCAGGGTTACTTTGGCAGTGCGCAGCCGCTCGGTGGCGGCCAACATATTGGCATCGACCTCGTTTGCGTGGTTGCAGTGCAGCACCATGGTCACTGGCAGGCGAGTGCCACATAGCGCCTCTATCAGCTCGGGCGTGACACGCTGTGGGATGACCACCGGCAGGCGCGTGTGCACGCGCAAGCGCTTTACGTGGGCAATATCGGCAATCTGACGGGTGAGCCAGGCCAGACGGCGATCATTGGCCGCGAGCGGATCGCCGCCACTGTAGATGACTTCGTGAATCGAGCTGTCCTGGCGGATGTAATCCAGCGCCTGATCCCACTCGGCGGTGCTCAAGTTGTTCTCATCGTAGGGGAAGTGCCGCCGGAAGCAATAACGGCAGTTGATCGCACAGCCGGCGGTCACCACCAGCAGCAGCCGTCCGTGATATTTGTGAATGATGCCGGGGCGCGCGTTACTGTGCTGCTCCCCCAGCGGGTCCACCACATAGCCCGGTTGTTCTGCCAGTTCTTCGCCCAGTGGCAGCACCTGGCGCAGCAGGGGGTCGTGCGGGTTGCCCGGTTGCATGCGTTGCAGATAGGGTTCGGGAACGCGCAGCGGAAACTCGCCGCTCGCGGCCAGGGCGCCTTCGAGCAGGGCGCTGTCGAGCTTTAGTCGCGCCAATAACACCCGCGGGTCGGTGATGCTGGTGGCGAGGATATTTTGCCAGTCCGCAGACTCAACACGAACTGAAGAACCATGTATCATTGGCGTTTTTCCGCGCATGGGTGTCAGGGTATCCGACTGGCTGCCTCCAACTGTTGTCAGAACGGCGCGTTGTCGGATTATCCGTTAATTGAAAGTGGGAATGTCTGTATGGCCAATTATTCTACCAATGAATTCAAGCCGGGTCTTAAGGTGATGCTCGATGGCGATCCTTGCTCCATCCTGGAAAACGAGTACGTCAAGCCGGGCAAGGGGCAAGCGTTCAACCGCGTGAAGGTGCGCAACCTCAAGACCGGTCGGGTCAACGAGCGCACCTTCAAGTCGGGTGATTCGCTGGAAGGGGCGGACGTCATGGACCGCGAAATGGAATACCTTTACGCCGATGGCGAGTTCTGGCATTTCATGGCCACAGATGGCTCCTTTGAACAGTACGGCGCCGACGAGAAAGCAGTGGGTGATTGCATCAACTGGATGAAGGAGCAGGTGGTTTATCAGGTCACCCTCTATAACGGTGCCCCCATCGCGATTACGCCGCCCAACTTTGTCGAACTGGAAGTAGTGGAAACCGATCCGGGTGTTCGTGGTGACACCTCCGGTGGTGGTACCAAGCCGGCCAGGCTGGTGACCGGCGCAGTGGTCAAGGTGCCGTTGTTCATCAATACCGGCGATGTGCTCAAGGTTGATACCCGCTCCAACGAGTATGTTGGCCGCGCCTGATTTAACTGCAGTAGAGAAAACCGGAGCCTGGCTCCGGTTTTTTTGTGTCTGAACGGAGACTCTTAATGAGTACTGACTGGAGACCCAGCGCATCGATAGCCGCGCTGCAGCGCCGAGCGCAGATCATCAATCAGATTCGTGGTTTTTTTGGGCAGCGGCAGGTTCTCGAGGTAGATACGCCCTCGTTATCCGCCGCAGCGGTGAGCGACCCGCATTTGTTCCCCTTTGCCACGGATTATGTGCCGGAGGGCGGTGGCCTGGCGCAGCGTCTTTATCTGCATACCTCGCCCGAGTACCCGATGAAGCGCTTGCTGGCGGCGGGCAGCGGGGCGATCTGGCAGCTATGCAAGGTCTATCGCAATGGCGAGACCGGCAGCCGCCACAATCCTGAGTTCAGCATGCTGGAGTGGTATCGGCCCGGCTTTGATCACCATCGGCTGATGGACGAAGTGGATGAGCTGGTGGTGCAGGTGCTGGCGTGCGCGCCGGCCCGGCGCGTCACCTACGCTGCCGTGTTCGCCGAGTACACCGGCCTGGATATCCATGATTGCAGCGAGCAGCAGTTGCAGGCGTTGGCACTCGAGCGTTGCGGCTTTACTGGTGAGCTGTCACGCGATGGCTGGCTGAATCTGCTGTTTTCGCATTGCGTCGAGCCGCAGTTGCTGGAGCCGACCATGGTATATGCCTTTCCCTCCTCGCAGGCGGCGCTGGCGCGGGTTGTGGAGGGCGATGATCGTGTGCCCAGTGCTGCCCGTTTCGAGATGTTTGTCGCTGGCATGGAACTGGCCAATGGTTATTTCGAGCTGACCGATGCGCAGGAGCAGGCGCTACGTTTTGCGGCGGACCAACAGTCGCGCAAAGTGCTGGGATATGCCGAGTTACCTCTGGATCAACCCCTGTTGGCGGCCCTGCGCTCGGGGCTGCCTGAGTGCGCGGGGGTGGCACTCGGAGTGGATCGCCTGATCATGCTGGCGCTGGGCGCCAGCCGGATTGATCAGGTAATCGCTTTCGATCTGGCGCGGGCCTGATCAGGCCTGGGTGGTGCCCAGCAACTGCCCCATGCACACGCCGCTGCCCGCCTTGAGCTCAGCTTGCCAGTTGGCCACGTTGGGGCCAAACAGCACTATGACGGTTGAACCCAGTTTGAAGCGGCCCATTTCTTCGCCCCTGATCAGAGTGGGCGCGGTCTTGCCATACTGAATGCTGCCAAGACGCCGGCGGTGGGGTGTGACCAGGCCGGCCCAGGTGGTTTCGATAGATGCCACTATCATGGCGCCGACCAGTACCACGGCCATGGGGCCGACTTCGGTATCAAACAGGCAGACCACCCGCTCGTTGCGCGCGAACAGCTCGGGCACATGGTTGGTCGTGGTCTGGTTGACGGAAAACAGCCGGCCGGGCACATAGGTCATGTCTGTCAGAGTGCCGGTGAAGGGCATATGCACGCGGTGGTAGTTGCTGGGCGACAGATACACGGTGGCAAAGTCGCCGCCCTGAAAGGCTGCGGCGTGTTCCGGATTACCGCCCAGCAACTCGGTGACGCTAAAGCTGTGGCCCTTGGCCTGAAAGATCCGGCCATGCTCGATCTTGCCCAACTGATTGACGGTACCGTCTGCGGGGCTGAGCACGCCGCCAGGGGTAAGATCCAGAGGGCGCGCATCGGGTTTCATCGCGCGGGTGAAAAACTCGTTGAAGCTCGGATAGGCGGTGGGGTCTTCCTCCAGCGCTTCACTCATATCGACCTTGAAGTGTGCGACAAACGCCTTGATGAAGGGATTTTTGACCCATGGCCAGGTGCAGTCGGCCAGGCTGCCCGCCAGGCTGGACAGCAGCTGATGTGGCAGCAGGTATTGCATTACAACAAACAAACGCTCGAGCATGAGAATTCCTCAGGATTCGACAGGGGTGTCCGGGTGGTTGCCCCACTCGGACCAGGAGCCGGCGTAAGCCTTTACCTCAGGATAGCCGAGCACTTTGGCCGCCAGGTAGGTAAAGCCGGAACGGTGATGGGTTTGGCAGTGGGTGACTATCTGTTTGTCCGGAGTAATCCCCAAGGCTTGCAGCTGTTGCGCCAGATCGGCGCGCAGGCGCAGGCCACGCTCAGTATCCATGCCAGCAGTCCATTCGAAGTTGACCGCGCCGGGTATGTGGCCGCCTTTGGCGGCCAGAATTTTTTCGCCGCGGTATTCCTCCGGCGAACGCGCGTCCCAGATCACCCGCTCTGGGTTGTGCAGATCAGCCTTGAGCTCATCCAGCGTCAGGCTGGGACGGAGATCAACCTGCAACTGTGGCTGACTGGCGGGTACCTGATTGGGGCGCTGTTCCAATGGCATTGCGGCCTGCTGCCAGGCTCGCAGGCCGCCATTGATATAGCTGTAATGTGCGTGGCCAATGCTGTCGAGCAGCCAGATGAAACGGCCGGCCCAGCCGCCGCCTTCGTCATCGTAGACGATGTAGTGCAAGTCGCGATGGTGACCCAGTTCGGCAAACAGTGACTGCAGGGCGTCCATATCCGGCAGCAGGCCTGGGCGCGGGGCTGGCGCGGTGATGCGGCCGGGCGCGACATGCACTGCGCCCGGAATATGGCCAGCGAGGTATTGATCGGCCTTGCACAGGTCTACCAGGCGGTAATGCTGTTGATTCACTGGCAGCACGAGCGCCTCGGGCTCCAGCAGCAAAGGCAGGTTGGGGGTCGTCATGGTGACGCTTCTCCGGCGATAGGTTAAGGCGAGCGCGGCGCCATCGAGCGCATTGTAGCGGATTGCCCTAAGCCTCAACAGAATTGCGACAGCCCGGCGCGACGCAGCTACTATCGCCCGCGGAGGCGACTAGCTGCGTTGCTTGAAGTTGATCAGTGCAGTGCAGATGCAGCTGGCTGTCTTGCTCAGGGCCTTTTGTCGTTGCTGATCCATTAGCCGGTGGCTGCCTGGGTTGCAGGCAAACAGCAGACCAAGCACCTGTTTGTTGTGAACAATGGGGATCAGCTCGAAGGCGCTATCGCTGATTATGGTCTTGAGCGCGCCTGGCAGCACTTGATCCATTCCAGTCAAGCGCTCGCTGTCGAGATGGTGACAGGTTTCGCTCATGAGCCAGGTACCCCAGGCGGAGCCGCGCGGATTGCCCAGCCGGGTACCGACGATGTTGCGTCCGGCCGCAAAGCCCAGGGCTGCGCCGACAACGAGCTGCTGCGCCTTGCCGTTGAACAGCGCGATCCAGCATTGCGGCAGGCCCAGACCGTCGTGCATGGCGGCGAGACCGCAGCTGAGTAGCTCGGGCAGGGTGGAGAAAGGGCTGGGCGCGCTGTTGAGCGTCATGCAAAGGTGCCGCCAGCGCTCCGGCCGTATCGGTGCGGGCGGGGTAGCGGCAGCCGGCAGACTAGCGGGTTTGGCGGCGGGTTCGACGGTGGTCCGGTAATCGGCGGGCCATGGCAGCGACAGCGCAGGAAGCCAGACTCTACCAGGGCCTTGGAGGGATTGCTGGTGAGCGCTGAGGACCGCACTTTCGTGACTAGTGCGCTGAGTGTCGTGCACGCTGCAACCCAGATACAGCGCGCTGAGCTGTTGCCAGCGCAAGGTGTGTACCGCGTACCAATTGTGATGCGAACCCAGCGCTATGCCGGTGGCCATCAACAGGCTGTTGGCGGGTTGGGTCAGCCAGCGGTACAGCTCGCGGTCGGCATCCAGATGGGCTTGCTGTTCCTGCGGGTTAGCCGCGTTGCGCGCGATATGCAGCGCCTTGACCATGGTGCGGCGGCTGCTGTTCAGCGAGCGATAGCCTTGCAGTATCCACGGCGGCAACCACCAGTCCTGGGCCAGTTGCTGCACCAGCACGAAGCCGGACGCGGTGGTTTCGGCGATCTGTCGCTTGCTTACATGCTCGGGCAATACGCCGCGGTTCAGCGCGTCCCACTGGGCAAATATGTGCGGCTTGACATAAGTCAGGGCCCACAGCGGCGACAGGAAGAGCAGGGTCGCCAGCGCCATCTCATGCCATAGCCGCGCGATACGGTGAGAAAACAGCCCCTGCGCCTGGCTCACGGCATGTTCGCTGATACTCAATAGCTGCAGATAGGCGCGCGGCATGTCCTGCGCTGCCACCACGGGGATATTGCCCAGCAGCGTGCCCAAGCGCTGGGTACCCAACAGGCTGCAGGCCTGTTCCAGGGTGAGTATGTCAATGTCCCGGTTGCGTGCGGCTTCACCTGCAGCGCGACATATATGCAGCGCAGCCACAGGCACACTCATGAGCGCCTGGGTCAGCTCACTCAGACTCAGCATCTCGCTGCCAAGCTGGTGCAGCAGCCGTTCGCGCTGCGCCGGCGTGATCGGCAGCACGGTCGCATTCAGCTTCTCGCGCAAGCTGCCGATAATGTCTTTGTTGCCGTTAGGGTTGGGCTGGACTGTGCTCATAGGTCTCGCGGCTTTATACTTGGCGTTTGCGCGACTATAACTCGAACTGCGGTCCTGTGCCGCTCCTGCATGCCCTTCGCATGCATCCTGCTACATCGGACATTCTGATTTATGCTGAAGATCGCTGGTTTCCTCGTTGTTATTGGTGCGGTGCTGGGCGGTTTCACAGCCTCCGGCGGGCACATTGCAGCGCTCTGGCACCCCTTTGAAATCCTGATTATCGGGGGCGCCGCCTTTGGCGCCTTTATGGTTGCCAACAGTGGGGCCGTGGTCAAGAAAACGCTGGCCTCCGGCCCGAAAATCATGTTTGGCCACAGGTTTAACAAAGCCTATTACCTGGATGTACTGGGTTTGCTGTACGAGGTACTGAATAAAAGCCGCCGTGAAGGCATGATGTCGATCGAGGCGGATATCGAAGAGCCGGCAGAAAGCCCTATCTTCAGCAAGTACCCGGCGATACTCAAAGACAAGCACATGACCGAGTTCGTCTGCGATTACTTGCGCATCATGTCCACCGGCAACATGGCTCCGCATGAGCTGGAAGCCCTGTTTGACGTGGAAATTTCCAGTCTCACCGAAGAGCTGCTCGAACCCTCTCATGCGGCCACTCGCGTGTCGGATGCCTTGCCGGGCTTTGGTATCGTCGCCGCGGTGCTGGGTATCGTGATCACCATGAGTATTCTGGGTGACGCGGAAAAGTCTGAAATTGGCGAAAAGGTAGGAACGGCGCTGGTGGGTACCTTTCTGGGTATTCTCGCGGCCTATGGCTTTGTGGGGCCGTTCTCCGCCGCTATGGAGCATGATGCGCACGAGGAGGCCAATACCTACGAGGCTATCAAGATGACGCTGGTGGCCAGCGCGCAAGGCTTGCCGCCGGCGCTGGCAGTCGAGTTTGGCCGCAAGTCGCTGCTGCCTGAGCACCGTCCCAGCTTTATGGAGCTGGAAGAGTCGGTCAAGGGCCGCTGATTCATGGATAACAACCAGCCGATTATCGTCAAGCGCATCACCCGCAAGGCTGCAGGGCACCATGGCGGTTCCTGGAAGATTGCCTTTGCCGATTTTGCCGTGGCGATGATGGCATTTTTTCTGGTCATGTGGCTGATTACCGTGGCGACGCCGGAACAGTTGAAAGATATTTCCGGCTATTTCAATGACCCCATAGGCTTTTCCGAAGGGGGCAGCCCGTATCCGATTGATCTAGGCGGCTCCCCGCAGGTGTCTCCCAATGTCACCTTGAGCAAGGAGGAGGACCCGCAGGATGAGAATCTGGTGGATGAGTCTGCAGCCAAGGAACTGGCAGACCAGGTGGAGCAGCGTGAGCTGGAAATGCTGTTGCAGGAGCTGCAGAACCAGATTGATGAAGAGCCGGTGCTGCAGCGCTTCAAGGATCAGATTCTGATCGAGATCACCCAGGACGGCTTGCGTATCCAGATTGTAGATGCGGAGAACCGTCCCATGTTCGCTAGCGGCAGTGCCGAGTTGCAGCCCTATTTCGAGGAAATTCTGCTGGCGCTGAGCGATACCATTGCCAAGGTACCGAAGAAGATCAGCATCAGCGGTCATACCGATGCCGAGCCCTATCGCGGGCGCCGCGGATATGGCAACTGGGAACTATCGTCCGACCGTGCCAATGCAGCGCGACGGACCCTGCTGGTGGCAGGGTATCCGGAGCCGCAGGTGGCCAGGGTGGTCGGTTATGCCGACTCGGCCCTGTTTGATCGCAACGATCCCTTGAGCGCGACCAACCGGCGTATCGATATTGTGGTGCTGAATCATCAGGCCGAGGCGCAGTTGCTGGATTCGGCGAATCCAGATCCGGCGGCCGACGCTGCGCAAATCCTGCCGGAAGAGGCGCCGGCGCCAGCCTCTGAGGGCTCGGGTCAGCTTGCGCCCGCTGGGCAAGAGGCGGATCCGCAAGCATTGGTGCCAGGTGCGGTAGCTGAGCCAGCAGCGGAGGCGCCCCAACAAGTCGCCCCTGCCTCGCCGACGCCCGCAGCGCAGCGCCGCTTGAACCTGTTTGATGATGCAGAGCCCACCCGCCGCCTTAGCGAGTAGCAGAGGCGCCTGGAGCGCAGGTCAGTCGTCGTTCAGCGTCGAGAGTATGTGCTTGTAGCTGGCCATCCGGGCCTTGGCGATCTTGCCTTCGGCAACTGCGCCAAGCAGCGCGCAGCCCGGTTCCTGCTGATGCCGGCAGTCGCGGAAGCGGCAGGTGCCGAGGTAGGGCCGGAATTCGATGAAACCTTCCAGCAGCTCGTCCTGACTGATGTGCATCAGCCCGAATTCGCGTATGCCGGGCGAGTCGATCAGATCGCCGCCGGCCGGAAAGTGGAACAACTTGGCCGTTGTGGTGGTATGCGTGCCCTTGCCGGTCTGTTCGGACAGGGCGCCCACGCGTAAATCTTCGCCCGGCAGCAAGACATTGATCAGTGATGACTTGCCCACGCCCGACTGCCCGACAAATACGCTGATGCGGTCCTTGAGCGTGGCCGTGAGGTCATCCATGCCACTGCCGTCGCCAGCGGAGAGGCTGAGTACTCGATAACCCAGCGCAGCATAGTCGCTCAACCACTGCAACAGCTCACCGTGTTGCTCGGGGCTGAGCAGATCGGATTTGTTCATGACCAGCAGCGGCTCCAGCCCGGCCTGTTCCGCCGCCACCAGATAGCGGTCGATCAGATTGGCGTAGGGCGTGGGCAGGGGGGCAAACACGATCACCAGCAAATCGACGTTAGCCGCCACCGGTTTGAGCTGGCCCCGGTGGTCCGGGCGACACAGCTCGGTTTGCCTGGGCAACTGCGCGACTATGACGCCGGAACCCTGGTTGTCGGCGCGCCAGATAACCCGATCGCCGGTGACCAGTGCTGGCAGGTTGGCGCGTCGGTAGCAGCGGCGCACCTCGCCGAGGTTGGCGCCATCGGTGGCCTCAACGTCCATCTGCACGCCAAAGTGGGCGATGACCAGGCCGTTCTGTTCGGGGCCCAGGTCGCCGCCCAGCAAGCTTTGCTCGGCCTTGTCGGCGCGGCGATCGGCGCGCGCAGCGCGCTCGCCCTGGATTTTTTCAATGCGCCAGCTTTGGCGCCGGGTAAGGTGTCGCTTGGCCATGGGGTCAGTGTCTGAAGAAACAGCCGCAGTGTAGCACGCGGCGGTTATACTGGCGGCAGATGATCTGCTGCCCTGGTTGCTGGGCGCAGAACGGTGTCAGTTTCCCCTTGAGTCAGGAGTCAGCATGCAAAGCCCCGAGAACCTAATCTGGATTGATCTGGAAATGACCGGGCTTGACCCGGACAACGATGTGATCATCGAGATTGCGACCATAGTGACCGACTCCAACCTGAATGTGCTGGCCGAGGGCCCGGCGATTGCAGTCAAGCAGCCCGATGCATTGCTCGATGGCATGGATGAATGGAACACCCGACAGCATGGCCAGTCGGGCCTGACGCAGCGCGTGCGGGACAGCATCACCAGCGC
The DNA here is from genome assembly GCF_036961105.1 of Halopseudomonas sp. Taxonomy (GTDB): domain Bacteria; phylum Pseudomonadota; class Gammaproteobacteria; order Pseudomonadales; family Pseudomonadaceae; genus Halopseudomonas. The sequence goes on from NZ_JBALWW010000004.1 coordinate 67,342, forward strand.
AGCCGACGCCGAACAGCAGACCCTGGCCTTCCTGCGCGAATGGGTGCCGGCAGGCCGTTCGCCGATGTGCGGCAACAGCATCTGTCAGGATCGGCGCTTTCTTTATCGCGGCATGCGCGAGCTGGAAGAGTATTTCCATTACCGCAACCTGGACGTATCCACCCTGAAAGAACTTGCTGCGCGCTGGGCGCCCGAGGTGAAGAACGGGGTGAAGAAGCAGAGCAGCCATCTGGCCATGGACGATATTCGTGATTCCATCGCCGAGCTGCAGCATTACCGCGAGCATTTCATCAAGTTCTGAGGTCGCTAGAAACCGTGCTGTCGCAGCGCCCATTCGACGTGCTCGCGCACCAGCTCGGAGGGATGATCGCGCCGCGTCTTCAAAGCCTCGATCACGGCGATGCTGGACGTGGCGTTGCCCAGGCCCACGGCCAGGTTGCGCAGCCAACGTTCGTGGCCGATGCGCCGAATCGGCGAGCCTTCGGTATTGGCCAGGAAGGTGGCTTCGTCCCAGCGGAACAGCGCGGCCAGACTGGCTTGGTCCAACTGGTGTCGCGGCTTGAAGTCGTCCTCGCTGGTGGGTTTGGCGAAACGGTTCCAGGGACAGACCAGTTGGCAATCGTCACAGCCGAACACGCGATTGCCCATGGGCTGGCGCAGCTCCTCGGGGATGGCGCCTTTCAGCTCTATAGTCAGATAGGAGATGCAGCGCCGCGCGTCGAGTATCTTGTCGCCGACAAAGGCCTGGGTCGGGCAGCGTTCCAGGCAGGCGCTGCAGCTGCCGCAATGCTCGCTCTGGTAGGCTTGATCTACCGGCAAAGGCAGGTCGGTATAGAGTTCGCCGAGGAAGAAGTAACTACCCGCCTTGCGGTTGATCAGCATGCTGTTCTTGCCGATCCAGCCAAGCCCTGACCCAGATGCCAGGGCGCGCTCCATGACCGGCGCACTGTCGACGAAGGCGCGATAACCAAAGGGTCCGATCAGCTCGCCAATGGCGTCTGCCAGCTTTTGCAGCCGTCGGCGGATCAGCTTGTGATAGTCGCGGCCCAGCGCATAGCGGGATATGTAGGCAGCATCCGGTTGGCTCAACCGCTGCGCCATGGCGCTATCGCCGGGCAGGTAATCCATGCGCACCGAGATCACGCGCTGCGTACCGGGTACCAGCTCAGCCGGTTGGGTACGCTTGCTGCCATGGCTGGCCATCCACTCCATTTCGCCGTGATAACCGGCCGCCAGCCATTGCTCCAGCCACTGTTCGTGTTGGCCGATATCGGGCGCGCTGATGCCAAGCTGTTGGAAGCCCAGTTGGCTGGCCAAGGAGCGAATCTGTTCGGCGAGGGCGCTGTAATCGGTGTTTTCAGGCATGGGCAGGTCGCGGGATTGGGGGTTGCGGCGAGTCATCTCGTATAATTGTGCCAGACATACGCACCGGGAGCCTATTTATGCCGCACCTTCTGCCCGACAGAGTATTGACCACTGCGCAGGTAAGAGAGCTGGACGCACGCATTATCGCCGCCGGAATTCCCGGCATCGACCTCATGCAATCCGCTGCCGAGGCCCTCTGGGCTGCGATCGGTCAGCGCTGGCCGGCAGTGCGGCGCATGAGCGTGCTGTGCGGCAGCGGTAATAATGCTGGCGATGGCTATCTGCTGGCGCTGCGGGCCAAGCTGGCGGGCTGGCAGGTGCAGGTGCTGAGCGTGGGTGACACGGCAAAACTGCAGGGCGACGCCGCCACGGCCTGGCGGCGCGCCCGTGAGCAGGGTGTGTCTGTGCGGCCCTGGTCCGCCGATATCGAATTGAGCGGAGTGGTTGTAGATGCGCTTCTGGGTACGGGTTTGCGTGGCGAGGTGCGTGAGGACTATCGCGCTGCCATCAGTGCAATCAACGCGGCCGCCGGGCCTGTGGTGGCAGTGGATGTACCCAGTGGTCTGGATGCTGACCGTGGTGTGGCACTCGGCTGCGCGGTGACCGCGCAGCTGACAGTGACCTTTATAGGTCTCAAGCTCGGCTTGCTTACCGGTGCCGGGCCCGACTACGTGGGAGAGCTGGAATTCGCGCCGCTGGCCGACTACCAGGGCGCCGACTTTGACCACGGCATTGAGCGCCTCGCCTTGCATAATTGGGCCGATACCCTGCCGGCGCGCAACAAGGCAGCACACAAGGGCACCTTTGGTCATCTGCTGCTGGTGGGTGGTGGGCATGGATCAGGCGGGGCGATCATGCTCGCCGCCGAAGCGGCCATGCACAGTGGCGCTGGCAAGATCAGTGTGGCGACGCGGGCCGAGCATGTGGCGCCGCTACTCAGCCGCTGTCCCGAGCTGATGGTGCGGGCGGTAGATTCGCCAGCCGACCTGCAACCGCTGCTGGATCAGGCAGACGCCATCGTCGTGGGGCCGGGCCTGGGCCGCGACCACTGGGCGCAAAGCCTGTTGCACGCGGTGCTTGATTGGCGCGGCCCGCGGGTGCTGGATGCTGACGCGCTCAATATCATTGCCGAGAAAGATAAACTGCCGCGTCTGGGCGATCAGGTGATAGTGTCGCCGCACCCGACTGAGGCTGCGCGCCTGTTATCGGTTTCTACCCCTGAGGTGCAGGCCGACCGCTTGGCTGCGGTGCAGCGTTTAGCCCGGGAGCTGGGCGCCGCTGCCATTCTCAAGGGCGCTGGTTCTCTGGTCGCCAGCGCCGATGGCGCGCTACCGGCGGTCTGCAGTCATGGAAATCCCGGTATGGCGGTCGCTGGCATGGGCGACGTGTTGTCCGGTCTGCTGGGGGCGTTGCTGGCCCAGCGCATTCCTGCTGGCAGGGCGGCGCGCTATGCTGTGCTGGTGCACGCGCTGGCGGGCGATCGCGCGGCTGTGGATGGCCAGGTTGGCATGCGAGCGAGCGATATGTTTGCGCCAATCAGGCAGTATTTGAATACCAGATCGAGCGAATGATCTGCCTGCGGGTCAGGTTGCTGAGGCGTAACGGGCGTACCGAATGGGAAAAGTAATGAGCTACGCGGTAGAGGTGGAAGGTGAAGAGGCTATGCAGCGCTTGGGCGCCGATATCGCTCGGGCACTTGTTGGGCGGGGCGTGGTCTACCTGGAGGGAAACCTGGGTATGGGCAAAACGACGCTGAGTCGGGGAATGATTCGTGGGTTGGGGCATGAAGGGGCGGTGAAGAGCCCAACCTTCACGCTGGTTGAACCCTATGAGCTGGCAACCGCGCAGGTTTATCACTTTGACTTGTATCGCCTGGTTGATCCGGAAGAATTGGAGTTTCTGGGTGTGCGCGATTATTTCTCTGCTGGCAACCTTTGTCTGGTCGAGTGGCCGGAAAAGGGGCACGGCGTTTTGCCAAGACCGGACCTGAGGATTACCATTGACGTCAAAGGTGCCGGCAGACGCCTTTTGTTGACCGCCGAGACCGAACACGGTCAGGCCAGTTGCCATCGATTGGAACAAGAACGGAGTAAGGCATAGCGTGACTAGCATGACCGGGGGGAAATGCCAGATGCTGCTGCGTTGGTGCGCTGTCAGTTTATTGTGCCTTGTTACCGAAGCTGCACTAGCGGCCGATATCAAGAGCGTGCGCCTGTGGCGCGCGCCCGACAACACCCGTCTGGTGTTTGACTTGAGTGGGCCCGCCGAACATACCTTGTTTACGTTGTCCAATCCCGAGCGGATTGTTATCGATATCGATAATGCCAGCTTCAACGCCAATACCGCCGATTTGGCATTGGCCAATACCCCGCTGACTGGCATGCGCTCCGCTCCGCGCAATGGCAAGGATTTGCGGGTGGTGCTGGATCTGTCCGCGCAAGTCAATCCCAAGAGCTTTGTACTGCCGCCCAATCAGCAATACGGTGATCGTCTGGTGATCGACCTGTTTGATCAGGATGGTCGACCCACTGCCATGGATCCGCCGCAAGCACCTCAGGCCGCGCCGCTGCCGCAAACACCTACGCGCTCCATTACCGAGGCGGGTGAGCGCGATATTATCATTGCCATCGATGCTGGGCATGGTGGCGAAGACCCGGGTGCCATCGGCTATGGCGGTGCCCGCGAGAAAGAGGTAGTGCTGGCCATCGCTCGCGACCTCAAGGGCATGATTGACGCAGAGCCCGGTTTCAAGGGGCAACTGGTGCGCACTGGTGATTACTTCATTCCGCTGCGCAAGCGCACCGAAATCGCCCGCCAGCACAATGCCGATCTGTTTGTGTCAATTCACGCCGACGCCTTTACCCGGGCCAGCGCCAATGGCGCTTCGGTATTTGCACTGTCGGATCGCGGCGCCACCTCCGAAACCGCGCGTCTGCTGGCTGACCGGGAAAACCGCTCCGACCTGATTGGTGGGGTTGGGGGAGTGAGTCTCGACAACAAGGATCAGGTGCTGGCCAGTGTGCTGCTCGACCTGTCGATGACGGCAACCTTGTCGGCCAGTCTGGATGTGGGTCAGCAGGTGCTATCCTCAGTTGGTAGGGTCAATTCGCTGCACAAGCCGCGGGTCGAGCAGGCCGGTTTCATGGTGCTCAAATCCCCGGATATTCCTTCGATTCTGGTAGAAACCGGCTTTATCTCCAACCCCGGCGAGGCCCGCAAGCTGGTTACCCGCAGTCATCAGCAGGCGCTGGCACGCTCGATTCATGCCGGGGTGAAGAGCTACTTCCATCGAAACCCGCCACCGGGTACCCGCGTTGCTGCGCTCAAGGCCAGTGGCAAGCTGGCTCAGGGCCCGCGCGAGCACGTAGTGCGCCGCGGTGACAGCTTGTCGATGATCGCGGCGCTGTATCAGGTGTCACTCAGTGGGCTGCGCAACGCCAATAATCTGTCCGATGACAACATACGAGTGGGTCAGGTGATCAAAGTCCCGGCCAGCAGCATGCTCGTACAGAACGAACGCTGATATGTCCCGAATTCAATTGCTAAGCCCGCGTCTGGCCAACCAGATCGCGGCGGGTGAGGTTGTCGAACGGCCTGCCTCGGTAATCAAGGAGCTACTGGAAAACAGCCTGGACGCCGGCGCCAAGCGCATCGATATAGACATCGAACAGGCTGGGGTAAAGTTGCTGCGGGTGCGTGATGACGGCAGTGGCATTGAACAGGATGACCTCCCGCTGGCGTTGTCTCGACATGCCACCAGCAAGATTCGCGACCTGGATGATCTGGAGCGCGTCGCTACCCTGGGTTTTCGCGGCGAAGCCCTGGCCTCGGTCAGTTCGGTCTCGCGCCTGACGCTGACCTCCTGTCCGGCTGGCAGCGATCAGGCCTGGCAGGTTGAAACCGAAGGGCGCGACATGGCGCCCAATCTGCAGCCGGCTGCGCATCCGCAGGGCACCACGGTGGAAGTACGCGACCTGTTTTTCAACACGCCAGCGCGGCGTAAGTTCTTGCGTACCGAGAAGACCGAATTTTCACACCTGGAAGAAGTGGTCAAACGCCTGGCACTGTCCCGTTTCGATGTGGCTTTCAACCTGCGGCACAACGGCCGCAGTGTGTTCAGCTTGCGTCCGGCGCACAGCGAGCAGGAAGCTCGCCGCCGGGTGGCGACGGTGTGCGGGCCGGCCTTTGTCGAGCAATCGCGTACCATCGACAACGAGCGTGGCGGGCTGCGCCTCTGGGGTTGGGTGGGGTTGCCGACTTTCTCTCGTAGTCAGGCCGATCTGCAATATTTCTTCGTCAACGGCCGCATGATCAAGGACAAACTGGTAGCCCACGCCGTGCGCCAGGCCTATCGCGATGTGCTGTTCAACGGCCGCCATCCCACCTTCGTGCTCTTCATGGAGCTGGATCCCGGAGTGGTCGATGTCAATGTGCACCCCACCAAGCACGAGGTCCGTTTTCGTGACGGGCGCATGGTGCACGATTTTCTCTTCAGCACTCTCTATCGTGCCCTGGCAGATCAACGCCCGGGTGATCAGACCGAGCAGGTCGCGAGCACCGACAACACCGGAAATGCAGCGCCTGACACGCTCAACCCGCCGCCGGCGCAGCCAGCGGTTAACGGGCTGAATGCCGGCGTGTTTTCCGGGCAACAGTACATGAGTCTGAACGAGCCCTCGGCCAGTTGGCGGGCAGAGTCGGGGGCAGGAGCGGCTGGCAGTTATGTGCCGACTCCAGCGCCCGCGCCCGGCGCAGTGGCAGCGTACGCCAACCTGTATGGCGCGCCTGCGGGGAGCGAGCCGGTTCTGCCTCGGGAAGAGGGCAGTGTGCCGCCGCTGGGGTATGCCGTGGCGCAGTTGCACGGAGTCTATATCCTGGCGGAAAACACCGCCGGCATGGTGGTGGTGGACATGCACGCCGCGCACGAACGCATCACCTATGAGCGGCTCAAGCTGGCGATGGATCAGGAAGGGCTGCGCAGCCAGCCTTTGCTGGTGCCGGAAACCCTGGCGGTCAGCCAGCGTGAAGCCGACTGCGCCGAGGAACACGCCGCCTGGTTTACCCGTCTGGGCATGTCATTGCAGCGGATGGGGCCGGAATCCCTGGCGATTCGGGAAGTGCCGGCGTTGTTGCGGCAGGCACATGCCGAGCAACTGGTGCGCGATGTGCTGAGCGACCTGCTGGAATATGGCACGAGCGACCGCATTCAGGCGCACCTGAATGAATTGCTCGGTACCATGGCCTGTCACGGCGCGATACGGGCCAACCGGCGGTTGACGCTGGCGGAGATGAATGGACTGCTGCGCGACATGGAGCAGACCGAGCGCAGTGGGCAATGCAATCATGGGCGCCCGACCTGGACGCAAATGAGCATGGCGGAACTCGACAAGCTGTTTCTGCGCGGGCGCTGAGGTAGCTGATGAAGGGAGCACAGTGTGACGCGCGATAAGCTGCCGCCCGTCATATGCCTGATGGGGCCCACCGCCTCGGGCAAGACCGAGCTGGCCATGCATCTGTATGACCATTTTCCCTGCGAGCTGATCAGTGTTGATTCGGTGTTGGTGTACCGCGGCATGGATATTGGGTCGGCCAAGCCGGACTCAATCACGCTGGCGCGCTATCCGCACCACCTGATCGATATTCTCGACCCGGCCGAAAGCTATTCGGCGGCACGGTTTCGCGAGGATGTTACGCCGCTGCTGGCGGATATTACCGCGCGTGGCCGCATACCTGTGCTGGTGGGCGGCACCATGCTGTATTTCAAGGCTTTGGCCGGGGGGCTGGCACAGATGCCATCGGCCGATCCCGCGGTGCGTGCGCGTATAGAAGCGATGGCTGCAGTCGGCGGCTGGGAGTCGGTGCATCGGGCGTTGGCAGAGGTGGATCCGATCGCCGCCGAGCGAATTCACCCGAACGATCCGCAGCGGATTCAGCGCGCCTATGAGGTGTTTCTGCTAACCGGTATTACACTGACACAAATGCATGGTCGGCAAAGTGCAGAAAAAGCTGTTGGCGAGAGGCCGGAAACGGCAGTTTTACCTTATACTGTGCGCTATATGGCTGTTGCACCGCAGGATCGTTCTGTGCTGCACGCGCGAATTGCCGAACGTTTTGTCCTGATGATGAAACAAGGGCTGATTCCAGAGGTCGAAGCTCTGCGTAACCGGGGAGACTTGAACTCAGCCATGCCGTCCATCAGGGCTGTCGGCTACCGACAGGTCTGGGATTATCTGGATGGCAAGCTCGACAAGGCAGAAATGGTTGAACGAGGCATCATTGCTACCCGGCAACTGGCCAAGCGCCAATTCACCTGGTTGCGTGGCTGGCACGCCGAGATCGACTGGCTTGACAGTCTGGACCCGAAAAGATTCGAGCTGGCCTTGAAAGCGCTGCAAGAGGCCGCACTATAGAGTTCATCGGTGCTACTGCCGACTTGGGTTGTGCAGATAACTTGCCTGCTCGTCTTTTGGATAATGGACAAGCCGGCCAAATCGCATTATTACAATGCTTAAAACTATTCGGTTTCCATTAAAGGAGTGAGGCAATGTCAAAAGGGCATTCACTACAAGACCCTTACCTGAACGTTCTGCGCAAGGAACGTGTCCCGGTATCCATCTATCTGGTAAACGGTATCAAATTGCAAGGCCAGATCGAGTCCTTCGACCAGTTTGTCATTCTGTTGAAAAACACAGTCAGCCAGATGGTATACAAGCACGCGATCTCTACCGTCGTTCCTGGTCGTCCGGTGCGTTTGCCGGTAGCGGCGGGTGGCGATGAGGTTGAGGCCAGCAATCCCTGATGCTACAGGAGGCCTGATTGTTTTTTGAGCGTCATGAAGGGGGTGAACGCGCAGTTCTCGTTCACCTCGAAGGCCTGGATGAACAGCGCCGAGAAGACCCGCAGGAATTTCTTGAGCTGGTGCGTTCCGCCGGTGCAGAAAATGCGGCATTTATGACCATCCCCCGGCACCAACCCACACCCCGGTTCCTGATAGGTAGCGGCAAGGTGGAGGAGTTGCGGGCGCTGGTCAAGGACAACGAAGGTGACGTGGTCATCTTCAATCACACCCTGACCCCAAGTCAGGAGCGTAATCTGGAGCGTGAGCTGGAGTGTCGGGTAATCGACCGCACCGGCCTTATCCTGGATATCTTTGCGCAGCGTGCGCGTACCCACGAAGGCAAACTGCAGGTGGAGCTGGCACAGCTCGATCATCTCAGCACGCGCTTGGTGCGAGGTTGGACTCACCTGGAGCGGCAAAAGGGCGGTATCGGTTTGCGCGGCCCCGGGGAAACCCAGCTCGAGACCGACCGTCGTTTGCTGCGCGTACGTATCAAGCAGATCATGCGTCGTCTGGAGAAAGTGCGTAGCCAGCGTGACCAGGCGCGTCGGGCACGTCGCCGCGCGGAAATTCCGGTGGTCTCACTGGTGGGTTATACCAACGCCGGCAAGTCCACACTGTTCAACACGCTGACCACCTCCGAGGTGTATGCGGCAGATCAGCTGTTCGCCACCCTGGATCCGACGCTGCGGCGAATTGAACTGGCGGACATAGGTGCGACCATTCTGGCCGATACCGTGGGGTTCATTCGCCATTTGCCGCACAAGTTGGTGGAAGCCTTTCGTGCCACCCTTGAAGAGTCTGCCCAGGCCGACTTGCTGTTGCATGTGATCGATGCCGCAGATCCTGATCGTCAGGAAAACATGCAGCAGGTGCATTCGGTGCTGAGTGAGATCGGCGCCATCGAGATCCCGATGCTGGAGGTCTACAACAAGATCGATCTGATTGAAGGCTTTGAGCCGCAACTGCAGCGCGATGAAGAGGGTACTGCGGTGAGGGTCTGGATCTCGGCGCAGAAGGGCCTGGGTCTGGACCTGCTGGCGCAAGCCATCGCAGAGCGGCTGGGCAACGATCTGGTGCAGGAGTGCATAGTGCTGGAGCACGCCGAATCGCGCTTGCGTGCCCAATTTTATGCCGCCGGTGCAGTGCTGGACGAACAGACGGCAGAAGACGGCCGTCAGCAATTGAGCCTGCGCCTGCAGCGCAGTGACTTCAATCGTTTGCTCAAGCGCGAAGGCTGGCTGCCAGACGCTTTTTTACAGCAACATACTTTGCAATGAAAGCCGCCAGCGAGGGTTCGCGTACGCTGGCCGGTTTACGGTAGGATTGCACCCTGATCCGGACGCCCGTTGTGGCAGCCGGGGGCGATGAATGGTTACAGACAACGGAGAACGCTATGGCCTGGAATGAGCCTGGTGGCGGAAATAATTCAAACGACCAGGATCCCTGGGGTAGCGGTGGTGGTGGCAAGCGGGGTGGTAAGCAAGGTCCTCCAGATCTTGATGACGCGCTGCGCAAACTGCAGGACAGCCTCAATAACCTCTTTGGTTCCGGCAAGCGTAGCAATAGCGGCGGTGGCAGCGGGCGAACCGGGGGTGGCGGTATTCCCAAGGGTCTCTGGGTCGTTGCCGGTCTGGTAGTGCTCGCGGTCTGGCTGTTCAACGCTGTCTATATGGTAGACGAGCAGGAGCAGGCAGTGATTCTGCGCTTTGGCGAGTACAACCGTACCGTCGGTTCTGGCCTGCACCTCTATTTTCCGCCGGTAGAGCGCAAGTTCCAGCGCAACGTCACTCAAGTACGCTCCTATCGCCAGCAGGGGCAAATGTTGACCGAGGATGAAAACATCGTCGAGGTGCCGGTCGCCATTCAGTATCGAATTTCCAATCTGCAGAATTTCGTCTTGATGGTCGAAGATCCGGAAACCAGTCTGCGCCATGCCACCGAAAGTGCGGTTCGCCACGTCGTGGGCTCGACGCCCATGCACCAGGTGTTGACCGAGGGGCGGGAGCAGATGGCGGTCGAGGTTACCGAACGCCTGCAACGCTATCTGGATAGCTACAACACTGGCATCACTGTGACTCAGGTGAACATCGAAAACGCGCAGGCGCCGGCAGAGGTGCAGGACGCGTTTGATGATGTGATTCGCGCCAAGGAAGATGAAGTCCGCGAGCGCAACCAGGCTGAAGCCTATGCCAACGGCGTGATACCGGAGGCACGCGGTAAGGCGCAACGCATGCTGGAAGAGGCCAATGGTTATCACGATGAAGTGATTGCCCGCGCCGAAGGTGAGGCCAAGCGCTTTGAGCTCCTGGTTGAGCAGTATCGTGTGGCGCCCGATGTGTTGCGCGAGCGCATGTACATCGACACCATGCAGGACGTTATGAGCAGCACCAGCAAGATACTGGTGTCGGGCGGGGAGGGTAACAACAACCTGCTTTATCTGCCGCTGGACAAGCTGATGCAGCAGTCCTCGTCTGCCAGTGGTGCTTCTGGCAACAGCACGCCGACGGTTACCCAGAGTGATTCGTCCCGTTCCACTACCACACAGCAGCGCGATCTGCGTTCCAGGGAGTCACGCTGATGAGCAATAAATCCTTGTTTGGCATCATAGTGCTGCTGGCCGCACTCATTGTCGGCTGGAGCAGTTTCTTTGTCGTCAGTCAGACCGAGCGCGCGATAGTGCTGCAATTTGGTCGCGTCGTTGATAGTGACGTGGCGCCGGGCTTGCATTTCAAGCTGCCCTTTGTGCAGGAGGCGCATAAGTTTGATGCGCGTCTGCTGACGCTGGATACCGCTACTCAGCGTTACCTGACGCTGGAAAAGAAAGCGCTGATGGTCGATTCCTATGCCAAATGGCGGATCGCTGATGTGCAGCGCTTCTATACCGCGACCTCGGGTCTGCGTGCCATTGCCGAAGAGCGACTGTCGCGTCAGTTAGAGTCGGGTCTGCGTAACGAGGTCGCGCGGCGTACATTGCACGAGGTGGTGTCCGGTGAGCGCGACCAGTTGATGGCAGATATTACCGCCACGCTGGATGAGAGCGCACGCCGCGAACTGGGTATCGAAGTGCTTGATGTGCGCGTCAAGGCGATCGATTTGCCGACCGAGGTGAACCGTAGCGTGTTCGATCGCATGAGCACCGAGCGTGAGCGCGAGGCGCGCGAGCATCGGGCCAAGGGTCGCGAGCTGGCGGAAGGTATTCGCGCCGATGCCGACCGCCAGCAACGTGTGATTCTGGCGGAAGCCTTCCGCGAGGCGGAAAAAGTGCGCGGTGATGGCGATGCCAAGGCAGCGGCCATCTATGCGCAGGCTTACACCCAGGATCCGGAGTTCTACGCCTTCTCGCGCAGCCTGCAGGCCTACCGTGAAAGCTTCGCCAGCAAATCCGATGTGCTGGTTCTGGACCCTGAAAGTGATTTTTTCAAGTATCTGCAGGGTGGTTCCGGCCAGCGCTAATCGGTTGCTGAGTCAGAGGGGTTGTCCGTTGAGGGGCAACCCCTTTTGTTTGTCTGGGCGTCGGTCGCGACCGCATCACGTCGCGGGTGTGGCGTCGGGAAAACGGTGTTACACTTGCGCAGCCGGGAAATCCCGGCTTTTTTGTGACCGGCCTATGCTGCTGCGCGCTTGCTGTGGCTGATGCGCCACGGCCATTACTGTTTTTCTGGTCAGCGGTCTTGAGCTGCAGACGTGAGCCGACCGCGAACCTAGTTCACCGAGTATGAAAAGGTTGTCAAAATGCCGACTGTAGATCGCTGGCTGTTGCCGGATGGTATTGACGAGGTATTGCCTGTCGAGGCTGCCCGTATCGAAGCTGCCCGCCGACAGTTGCTTGATCTGTTCTCCTGCTGGGGTTATGACCTGGTCATAACTCCCCATATCGAATACCTCGAATCGCTGCTGACCGGTGCCGGTCACGATCTTGATTTGCAAACGTTCAAGATGACCGATCAGTTGTCCGGTCGCATGCTCGGGTTGCGCGCGGACATCACGCCGCAGGTAGCGCGCATCGATGCCCATACCCTGGGTGCTGAAGGGCCCTCCCGGCTGTGCTACTGCGGCAGCGTGTTACATACCCGGCCGCGGCCACTATCGACTGCGCGCAGCCTGATTCAGTTGGGCGCGGAGCTTTACGGTGATGCGTCGAGCACCAGTGATATTGAAGTGATTTCGCTGATGCTGGAAACCTTGGCGAGTTGTCAGGTGCAGGGCGTGCATCTGGATATCGGCCATGTGGGGATTTACCGTGGGCTGGTGCAGGCTGCTGGCGTGGACGAAACCACCGAGCGGGCGCTATTCGACGCATTGCAGCGCAAGGCAGTCGATGAAGTAACGCAGTTGACTGCCGGTATCGGACAGTCGTCATTGGCGGCCATGCTCTGTAGCCTGGTCGAATTATCCGGCGGCGTTGAGGTGCTGGATCGTGCGCACGCGCTGCTCGATGGCGCGCCTGAATCGGTCATGGCAGCGCTGGATGATCTGAGCGAGATCGCTCAGGTGCTGGCGCGGCGTTATCCGCAAATTCCGCTGTATTTCGACCTGGGCGAGCTGCGTGGCTATCATTACCACACGGGTGTGGTGTTTGCCGCCTTTGTGCCTGGTGTTGGGCAAAGCGTCGCCCAGGGTGGTCGCTATGACGATATCGGCAGCGACTTCGGGCGAGCACGACCGGCTACCGGTTTCTCCACCGATCTGCGTTTTCTGGTGCAGCGCGGCGATGCGGCCGAGCAGCAGCGATCGGCTATCTGGGCGCCGCACAGCAATGAGGCCGGCCTGCATGAGCAGATCGCCCGCCTGCGGCAGCAGGGAGAGCGTGTGATCGTGGCGCTGCCCGGTCAGTCCGCTGCCGAAGCCGCCGATTACGGTTGCGACCGCGTGCTGGGCTTTCAGGCCGGCAGTTGGTCGGTAACAGACTTGAATTCGTGATTCCCTGGCCGCAAGGCCAATCAATTTCTAGCGAGGCATGGGCTGAACATGGGTAAGAATGTTGTCATCCTGGGTACCCAGTGGGGCGATGAGGGCAAAGGCAAGATCGTTGACTTGCTGACCGATCAGGTTGCTGCGGTGGTGCGCTATCAGGGCGGCCATAATGCCGGCCATACCCTGGTCATCGACGGTGAAAAGACCGTCCTGCACCTTATTCCCTCCGGCATACTGCGTGATAACGTGCGCTGCTTCATCGGCAATGGCGTGGTGCTCTCACCCGAGGCGCTGCTGAAAGAGCTCAAGCAGCTGGAAGCCAAGGGCGTGCCGGTACGCGATCGTCTGCGCATCAGCCCAGCCTGTCCGCTGATTCTGCCGTATCACGTAGCGCTGGATCAGGCGCGCGAAAAGGCCCGTGGCGAGGCCAAGATCGGCACTACCGGTCGCGGTATCGGTCCGGCCTATGAAGACAAGGTCTCGCGCCGCGGTTTGCGCGTTGCCGATCTGTTCCATCGCGAGCGCTTTGCCGCCAAGTTGGGTGAGGTGCTGGATTACCACAACTTCGCCCTGCAGCACTATTACAAGGTCGAACCGGTCGATTTTCAGAAGACGCTGGATGAAGCGCTCGGCTATGCCGACTGGCTGGCGCCATTGATGACCGACGTTACGGCGCGTCTGCACGAACTACGCCGCGAAGGCGCGAACATCATGTTCGAGGGTGCTCAGGGTTCACTGCTGGATATCGATCACGGCACCTACCCCTTCGTTACCAGCTCCAACACTACTGCGGGCGGCACCGCCACCGGTTCCGGCTTTGGCCCGCTGTATCTGGATTACGTGCTGGGTATCACCAAGGCCTACACCACCCGTGTTGGCTCGGGTCCTTTCCCGACCGAGTTGTTTGACACCGTAGGTGCACGCCTGGCCGAGCGTGGTCACGAGTTCGGTTCTACCACGGGTCGTGCGCGTCGCTGCGGCTGGTTTGATGCGGTCATCCTGCGTCGGGCCATTGAAATCAACAGCATCAGCGGCCTGTGTCTGACCAAGCTGGACGTGCTGGACGGTCTCGAGACCATTCGCATCTGCGTGGGTTATCGCAACGAGCACGGCACTGTTATTGAAGCGCCAACCGATGCCGACAGCTACATCGGGCTTGAACCGGTGTACGAAGACATGCCGGGCTGGCAGGAGTCGACTCTTGGCGTGAAGACGCTGGACGGTCTGCCGGCTGCTGCGCGTGCCTACATAGAGCGTATCGAGGAGCTGGTAGGAGCTCCAATCGATCTGATTTCCACGGGGCCGGATCGTCACGAGACCATTATCCTGCGTCAGGTGTTCAAGGCCTGAGGGTTTGGTTGCACTAACGAAAAGGCGCCTGCGGGCGTCTTTTTTGTTGGCGGGGGCTCGATTGGGCAGGGTGCGGCCGGCGCTGCAGGGGCCGTGATAAGCGGCGTTGCATTTGTGGCAGGCATAAAAAAACCGAGCATAAGCTCGGTTTTTTGAATTGGTGCCCAGGAGAAGACTCGAACTTCCACGGCCGTAAGGCCACTAGCACCTGAAGCTAGCGTGTCTACCAATTTCACCACCTGGGCGCGTCTTGCGAAACTGCTGCTATGCTGAACCAGAGGTTCTTGCCGCTGCCGTTTCGTGCTGACGGCGCGAATATTACGTAGCCAGAATGATCTTGTAAACCCCTGACAAGAAAAAAATTTTGTTGGAGGAAACAGGTGCATACAGACTTGATTCGCGGTTCAATAGGCGTCTATGACGAAAAAAGATCAATCTCCAAAAGTCTCGACCAAGTCGAGCAAATCTACATCTTCCCAGGCCACTTCCATGACCAATGAATGGATCCAGCAGGATCCGGAAGCCCGGCGCGAAGCAGAAAAATACGATAACCCCATCCCCAGTCGTGAACTCATCCTGCAACTGCTCGAGACCCGTGGCGCTCCCGCCACCCGTGCGCAGTTGCAACAGGAGTTCGACCTGCAGGATGAGGACAGCATTGAAGCGCTGCGCCGTCGCCTGCGCGCCATGGAGCGTGACGGGCAACTGATTTATACCCGCCGGGGTGCTTACGCGCCGGTCGACAAGCTCGACCTGATTCGCGGTCGTGTCCAGGGTCATCGCGATGGCTTCGGTTTTCTGGTGCCCGATGAGGGCACCGAAGACCTGTTTCTCGGCCCATCGCAGATGCGCCTGGTATTCGATGGTGACCGCGTGCTTGGCCGGGTTACCGGTGTCGACCGCCGTGGCCGCAGCGAAGGCGCTGTAGTCGAGGTGCTCGAACGCGCGCACGAAATTCTGGTTGGCCGCTACTACGAAGAGAACGGTATTGGCTTTGTCGTGGCGGATAACGCCAAGATCAATCAGGACGTGCTGATCCCGCCGGGTGCCACCAATGGCGTCAAGCACGGGCAGTATGCCGAGGTACGCATCACCCAGTGGCCGACCATGAGCCGGCAGGCGCAAGGCGAGGTGATTGAAGTGGTGGGCGACTACATGGCGCCCGGCATGGAAATTGAAGTAGCGCTGCGTAGCTACGACATCCCCAGCGAATGGCCGCAGGCGGTCATCGATGAAGCAGCCAAGCTGAAAGACCACGTCGAGGAAAAGGACAAGCAGAAACGCGTCGATCTGCGCCATCTGCCGCTGGTCACGATTGACGGCGAAGATGCCCGCGACTTTGATGACGCGCTCTACTGCGAGCCGCATAAGGCCAGCGGCTGGCGTCTGTTTTCCGGTGGCTGGAAACTCTATGTGGCCATCGCCGATGTATCGCACTACGTACCGGTCGGGTCTGCCCTGGATCAGGAAGCCGAGCTGCGCGGCACCTCGGTGTATTTCCCCAGCCAGGTCATTCCCATGCTGCCCGAGGCCATCTCCAATGGCCTGTGTTCGCTGAATCCGCATGTGGATCGCCTGGCGCTGGTATGCGAGATGACGCTGTCCAAGGCGGGTGAGCTGACTGACTACCAGTTCTACGAGGCGATTATTCATTCCCATGCGCGGCTGACCTACAACAAGGTCTCGTCCATGCTGGAACATGGCCGCAGTCGCGAAGGCAAGGCTCTGCGCGATGAGCATGCCGAGGTCGTGCCGCATCTGGAAAACCTGTACGAGCTCTACAAGGCGCTGGCCAAGGCGCGTCAAGGGCGCGGTGCAATCGACTTTGAAACCACCGAAACCCGCATGGTCTTCGGTGACGATCGCAAGATAGTCGAAATCAAGCCGACCACCCGCAACGACGCGCACAAGATCGTGGAAGAGTGCATGCTCAGTGCCAACGTGGCGACGGCGCGCTTCCTGCAGGATCTGGAGCTGCCGGGTTTGTACCGGGTGCACGATGCGCCGCAGGCAGAGAAGGTCGAGCGGCTGCGCCAGTTCCTCAATGCCCAGGGCTTGAGCCTGACGCGCAAAAAAGGTGACCCCACGCCGGAAGACTACAGCGCCGTGCTGGCCAAGGTGCAAGGGCGCCCGGATGCGCAGCTGATCCAGACAGTCATGCTGCGCTCGCTGAGTCAGGCGGTATACAGCCCGGACAATGCTGGTCACTTCGGCTTGAATTACGAGGCCTATACGCACTTTACCTCGCCCATTCGGCGTTATCCGGACCTGCTGACGCACCGCGCCATTCGCAGCGTTATCCGCTCGCGACGCAATACCGATCTGGTCAAACGCTGTGGTGCCCCGGCGATGCCGAAGGCGAAAATCTACCCCTATGATCATGCGCGCCTCGCCGAGCTGGGTGAGCAATGCTCGCAGCACGAGCGCCGCGCGGATGAAGCGTCGCGCGACGTAGTCAGTTGGCTCAAGTGCGAATTCATGCAGGATCGTGTCGGTGAATCCTTTGATGGTCTGGTTACCGCGGCGACCAGTTTCGGCTTGTTCATCGAGTTGACTGATATCTACGTGGAAGGCTTGCTGCACATCACTGCGTTGCCAGCGGACTACTACAACTTCGATGCCGTGCATCATTGCCTGACCGGTGAGCGTTCCGGCCGCAAGTTCCGTCTGGGCGATCCGGTGCGAGTGCAGGTCGCGCGGGTTGATCTGGATGATCGCAAGATCGATTTCGAGATGGCGGCCGATCAGCAGCAGCCAGAAGCCGATCGCAAGGTATCGGCCAGCCGCGCAGTGCGTGAGAAGCTTCTGGCCGAAGCGCGTCAGGCGGCTGGCGAAGGCAAGAAGACAGGCAAATCGGGTGGTCGTAGTCCGTCTGGCAAGGCGCCTGCAGGTGCTGCGCCGCGCAAGCCGGCCAAGGTGAGCGGGGCCGGCAAGCCAGCCGCCCGCAAGCCTGCCGGCAGCAAGGACGGAGCAGCGCCTCGCAGTCCGCGCAAGCGTAAGCCAAAGCAGTGAGTGAGCGTCAGGCATGAGTGATCTTGAGCGGGTATTCGGGGTTCACGCGGTACAGGCCTTGCTGGAACGCAACCCCAAGCGGGTGAAGCGTTTGCTGTTGCAGTCAGGTCGCCTGAATGAGCGCCAGCAGGCTTTGCTGGAGCAAGCGCAGGGTGCGGGCATAGGCTTGCAGCGCCTGGCCCCCGATGAGTTGGACAAGTTGATTGAGGGCGTGCATCAGGGAGTGATTGCCGAGGTCACTCCCAGTCAGCTGTGGTCGGAAGAGATGCTCACGCATCTGCTCGACCGGCTGGAGGAAGTGCCGCTGCTGCTGGTGCTCGATGGTGTGACCGACCCGCACAATCTGGGCGCCTGTTTGCGCAGCGCCGACGCCGCCGGTGTGCAGGCGGTGATCGTGCCCAAGGATCGTTCCGCCAGTCTGACCCCGGTGGTGCGCAAGGTGGCTTGCGGTGCTGCCGAGACAGTGCCGCTGGTGGCGGTGACCAACCTGGCCCGCACCCTCAAGCAGCTGCAGCAACGCGGCCTGTGGGTGGTGGGCACGGCGGGCGAGGCGCAGCAATTCATCTATGAGGTGGATCTGAAGGTGCCTTCGGTCATCGTCATGGGCGCGGAGGGCGCGGGAATGCGCCGCCTGACCCGCGAGCATTGCGATTACCTCGCGCGTCTGCCGATGGCCGGTGCGGTCAGTAGCCTGAACGTGTCCGTGGCTGCCGGCGTCTGTTTGTTTGAAGCCGTGCGTCAACGCCTGCCGGGCTAGCCTTTCCTCTCTTGTGACCCCCGCGTCGGCGGGGGTGTGCAAATAATCGCCATTTAACTTGCCTCTATAGGGCGCCTTCACTAGAATGGCCGCCCCAAACCCTATGTTCCACTCCTTGCCAGACCATATTTGGGTGGCTGGCTATAACCCGTAAGGAGCTTTTATGCGTCATTACGAAATCGTTTTTCTGGTTCATCCAGACCAGAGCGAGCAGGTTAGCGCGATGGTTGAGCGTTACACCAAGCTGATCGAAGAAGACGGCGGCAAGATTCACCGTCTGGAAGATTGGGGTCGCCGTCAACTGGCTTACCCGATCGACAAGATCCACAAGGCACACTACATCCTGATGAACGTAGAGTGCAGCGCCAAAGCGTTGGAAGAACTGACTGAAAACTTCCGTTACAACGATGCCGTTATCCGCAACATGGTAATGCGTCGCGATGAAGCGGTGACTGAACAGTCCGACATGCTCAAGTCCGAAGAGAGTGGTCGTGGTGAGCGTCGTGAGCGTCGTGAGCGCAGCGATGACAACGACGACAACAGCTCCAACGATGACGCTGACAACAGCGACGACACCGATGACGGTGACGACGAGTAAGTTTTCCCAGTTCACATTCCAGAATTAAGGAGACGCTGCCATGGCACGTTTTTTCCGTCGCAGAAAGTTCTGCCGTTTCACCGCTGAAGGCGTTAAAGAGATCGATTACAAGGATCTCAACACTCTGAAGGCCTACGTTACCGAGACCGGCAAGATTGTCCCGAGCCGCATTACCGGTACCAAGGCTAAGTACCAGCGTCAGCTGGCCGTTGCTATCAAGCGCGCCCGCTACCTGGCTCTGCTGCCTTACACCGACGGCCACGGTCGTTAATTGGTAGCCAAAAGTAATTGATCAGGAAACCGAATCGGCATGCAGGGGCTGGCTGAGTTCATCATGCGCGGTCGCAGACAAGCCACACTGGTGGTGGGTTTGTCGGTCGCAGTACCCATGCTGTTCTGGTTTGGTGCGGTGGCAATGGCGTTGGTGCTGTTGCGCCGCGGGTGGTCGGAAGGCCTCCCGGTGCTGGGTTGGGCGTCCTTGCCTGCAGTTGCCTGGGCGCTGTTGGGTGATCCTACCCCGCTGATGGTGTTGTTGGGCTGTTCGGCGTTGGCGCTGTTGTTGCGCCAGCGCAGTGAGTGGTCACTGGTGACGATGGCGACTGCGCCGCTCGGGCTGGTTTTTGCACTGGTACTGCTGGTTACCCTGCAGGGCCCGTTGCAAGAGGTGGCAGATCAGATTCGCTCTGCGCTGCCGCAGATGCTGACCGAGTTGAGCGCAGAAATCGACGAGGCTGCACTGGCCCGCCTGCAGGCACTTATGGTGCCGCTGCTGGCCGGTTTGATGGGGGCTACCCACGCAGCCATGACACTGGTGTGCCTGATTCTCGCGCGCAGCTGGCAAGCCCGGTTGTTCAACCCTGGCGGGTTTCGCGACGAGTTTCACCGTTTGCGCTTGGCTCCGTGGATGAGCATCGTTTTGGCCTTGCTGGTGTTTGTTGGCCCGCAGTTTGATGGGCTGGCAATGCTTGCACCGATTGCCACAGTGCCGCTGCTGTTTGCCGGACTGGCGCTGGTGCATGGCGTTGTCGGTATCAAGCGGCTGGGTATCGGCCCGCTGGTGGTGCTTTACGCGACGCTGATTTTTGTCTGGCAAGTGCTGTACCCCCTGATCATGTTTTTGGCGTTTATTGATAGTCTGTTTGATTTCCGTTCCCGCTTGCAGCCGGCTTCCGGTGCCAGTGGAAACGATGACTCAAACGGTCAAGGTTGAATTTAAGAGGTCATCGCAATGGAAGTTATCCTGCTCGAAAAGATCGCGAATCTGGGTAACCTGGGCGACAAGGTCGCCGTCAAGGCTGGTTACGCTCGCAATTTCCTGCTGCCTTTTGGCAAGGCTACTCCGGCTACCGCAGCCAACGTAGAAGCTTTTGAAGCGCGTCGCGCCGAACTGGAAAAAATCGCTGCCGAGAAGAAAGGCGAAGCTGAAGCGCGTTCTGCCAAGCTGGCTGAGCTGTCGGTTACCATCACCGCCAATGCTGGCGAGGAAGGCAAGCTGTTCGGTTCTATCGGTACTCGTGACATCGCTGACGCAGTCACTGCGGCTGGCGTTGAGCTCGAGAAGAGCGAAGTTCGTCTGCCTGAAGGTCCGCTGCGTAACGTCGGCGAGTTCGACATTTCTGTGCAACTGCACAGCGATGTTGAAACTACCGTCAAGCTGATCGTCGTCGCTGGTTAACAGCGGCTGCCGCGCTGTGCCCGAGCTTTTGCATCTCGGGTGATTTAGCAGCGCTTTGCAGTTAGACTTGTCAACACGGCGCTTGTCTTGGACAGGCGCCGTGTTGTTGTTTGTGCCTATGCCGTCTCGAGCCCAAGCCCATGACTGAATCACTTTACTCAGAACGCCCCGAGCTGGATCTGCAGACTTCTGCGTTGAAGATCCCGCCGCACTCCATCGAGGCCGAGCAGGCCGTGCTGGGTGGCGTGATGCTGGAAAACACGGCCTGGGAGCGGGTAGCCGAGCTGCTGACCGAAAGCGACTTCTATCGCCACGATCACCGGCTGATCTTCAAGGCGCTCAAGCGTCTGGCCGAGCGTAACCAGCCATTCGATGTGGTGACCCTGGCAGAGGATCTCGACAAGGAAGGCATGAACGATCAGGTGGGCGGTCTGGCCTATCTCGGACAGCTGGCAAAAAATACCCCCTCTGTTGCCAATATCAGTGCTTATGCCCAGATCATCCGCGAGCGCTCCACGCTACGTCAGTTGATCAGCGTGAGTACCGATATTGCCGACACCGCGTTCAATCCCAAGGGCATGCAGTCCAGTGAGGTATTGGACGAGGCTGAACGCAAGATTTTCTCGATCGCCGAGAGCAGGCCGAAAACCGGTGGTCCAGAAGGCGTGAATGCGCTGTTGGCCAAGGCAATTGATCGCATCGATACCCTGTTCAACAGCGAAGGTTCGATCACTGGCTTGTCTACCGGTTTTACCGATCTCGACAACATGACGTCGGGGCTGCAACCCTCGGACCTGATCATCGTGGCCGGTCGTCCCTCGATGGGCAAGACCACCTTCGCCATGAATCTGGTCGAGAACGCGGTCATGCGCAGCGACAAAGCGGTGCTGGTGTTTTCGCTGGAGATGCCAGGTGACTCGCTGATCATGCGTATGCTGTCGTCCCTGGGACGCATCGATCAGACCAAGGTGCGTTCGGGGCGGCTCGATGATGAGGATTGGCCGCGGCTGACCTCGGCGGTCAACATGCTGAATGACCGCAAGCTGTTCATTGACGATACCGCTGGCCTGTCGCCCATGGAGATGCGCGCCCGTGCGCGTCGCGTGGTGCGCGAGCACGGCGACCTGGGTCTGATCATGATCGACTATCTGCAATTGATGCGCATCGGTGGAGCATCTTCAGAGAACCGTACCAACGAGATTTCGGAAATCTCGCGCTCGCTCAAGGCCCTGGCCAAGGAATTCAATGTCCCTGTGGTCGCCCTGTCGCAGCTTAACCGCTCGCTGGAGCAGCGGCCAAACAAGCGTCCGATCAACTCTGACTTGCGTGAATCAGGCGCAATCGAGCAGGACGCCGACGTCATCATGTTCGTCTATCGGGACGAGGTTTATCACCCCGATACCCAAGACAAAGGCATTGCCGAGTTGATTATCGGCAAGCAGCGGAACGGGCCTATCGGTACCGCACGCATGGCGTTTTTGGGCAAATACACCCGTTTTGAAAACCTGGCGCCTGGCTCCTATGCCGGCTACGGGGATATGGAGTAAGCATGTCGATCGCCATACCGGTGGCCAAACAGCAACTGTTCGATTTTCCGCGGTATTGGGCCGAGTGCTTCGGTCCCGCACCCTTCCTGCCAATGAGTCGGGAGGAAATGGACCAGTTGGGCTGGGACAGTTGCGACATCATTATCGTGACCGGTGATGCCTATGTAGACCATCCGTCCTTCGGCATGGCCATCATCGGCCGCCTGCTCGAGGCGCAGGGTTTCCGTGTTGGCATCATCAGCCAGCCGGACTGGCAGAGCAAAGACGACTTCATGAAGCTGGGCAAGCCGAACCTGTTCTACGGCGTGGCTGCCGGTAACATGGACTCGATGATCAATCGTTACACCGCTGATCGCAAGGTGCGCTCCGACGATGCCTACACACCTGGTGGCAAGGGCGGCAGCCGGCCGGACCGCGCCAGCCTGGTATACAGCCAGCGCTGCCGCGAAGCCTACAAGGACGTGCCCATCGTGCTGGGTGGTATTGAGGCCTCGCTGCGGCGCATTGCCCATTACGACTATTGGCAGGACAAGGTCCGGCACTCACTGCTGATCGATGCCAAGGCCGACATCCTGCTTTACGGCAATGCCGAGCGCGCCGTGGTCGAGGTGGCGCATCGCCTGAGCCGTGGCGAAGCCATTGCCGATATCACCGATATTCGCGGCACTGCCTTTGTGCGCCGCGATACCCCGCAGGGCTGGTTCGAGCTGGATTCCACTCGCATTGATCGCCCAGGCAAGGTCGACAAGATTATCAACCCCTACGTCAATACCCAGGACACCAGCGCCTGCGCCGTCGAGCAGGCCAAGGGCCCGGGCGACGAAGCGGCTGACGATGGGGCTCAGGTCATACAGCTATTGCCGCACCCGCGACTGGAGCGTGATCGCACGGTGATTCGCCTGCCGTCCTTCGACAAGGTCAAGGCTGATTCGGTGCTTTATGCCCACGCCAACCGGGTGTTGCACCTGGAAACCAACCCGGGCAACGCCCGTGCCCTGGTGCAGCGCCACGGCGACCGTGATGTATGGTTTACGCCGCCCCCGATTCCGTTGTCGACCGAAGAAATGGACTACATCTTCGGTTTACCCTATGCCCGCGTTCCGCATCCGGCCTACGGCGATGCCAAGATCCCGGCCTACGACATGATTCGCTTTTCGGTGAACATCATGCGCGGCTGTTTTGGCGGTTGCACCTTCTGCTCCATCACCGAGCATGAAGGGCGCATCATCCAGAACCGCTCGCACGATTCCATCATTCGCGAGATTGAAGAGATCCGCGATAAGGTGCCGGGTTTTACCGGGGTGATTTCCGATTTGGGCGGGCCTACCGCCAACATGTACCGGATTGCCTGCAAAAGCCCGGAGATCGAGGCCGCCTGCCGCAAGCCGTCCTGTGTTTTCCCAGGGATCTGCGAGAATCTCAATACCGATCACTCCTCGCTTATCGGTCTATACCGCAAGGCGCGGGAGTTGCCGGGGGTTAAGAAGATCCTGATCGCCTCTGGCCTGCGCTACGACCTGGCGGTGGAGTCTCCCGAGTATGTAAAGGAACTGGTTACCCATCACGTCGGTGGCTACCTGAAGATCGCGCCGGAGCATACCGAGGATGGTCCGCTGACCAAAATGATGAAGCCGGGTATAGGCTCCTATGACCGCTTCAAGCAAATGTTCGAGAAGTATTCGAAGGAAGCTGGCAAGGAGCAGTATCTGATTCCTTACTTCATCGCGGCCCACCCGGGTACCACCGATGAAGACATGATGAATCTGGCACTCTGGCTAAAGCGCAATGGCTTCCGTGCGGATCAGGTGCAGGCTTTCTATCCCTCGCCCATGGCGACGGCGACGGCCATGTACCATTCCGGCAAGAATCCGCTGCGCAAGGTCACCTACAAGAGCGACGGCGTGAACATCGTCAAGGGTGATCGTCAACGCCGCTTGCACAAGGCTTTTTTGCGCTACCACGATCCCAAGAACTGGCCGCTGCTGCGCGATGCTCTGAAGGAAATGGGTCGCAGTGATCTGATCGGCAACGGCAAACAGCAGTTGATTCCGACCTTTCAGCCTGCGGTAGAGGGTTATCAGAGTGCCCGTCGCAAGAACTCCACTCCCGCCGGCAGCAAGAAGGCGGGCAGAGTGCTGACCCAACACACCGGCCTGCCGCCACGGGAGACCGGCGCTGCGCGCAAAGGCGGCCGCAAAGGCGCACGTCCTGTACGATAAGTGCGGCTATCGGCACGATAGGTTCAGCTCAATGGCCATGCCGAGTGGGCTGGCCTATTCTTCGGGTGTGATTGGCCAGCAATGGTAGCTGGCCAGAACGGCGCCCGGAGGCACCCGATGAAATTCTGCTGGATGGTCTTGCGCGATACGCTGAGTAACTACGCTGCGGTCAACGGTGGCGTCGAGTATCCCGTCTTGCTATCGATCAGCGCAGAGTAATGCTGCGCTTCTGATCGCGCCAATGCTGGACCTGTTCGCGTAGCTGGCTTAGCTCGACGGGCTTGGCCATGTGACCGTTCATGCCTGCCTTGCGCGCCCGCTCCCGGTGCTCTGGCAAAATGTGTGCGGTCAGCGCGATGATAGGTATGGGCTGGTTGCCACTCCCGGCCTCCCAGGCGCGAATCTTTTCGGCCGCCGTAAAGCCGTCCATTTCCGGCATTTCGCAGTCCATCAGGATCAGATCAAAGGGCTGCTGCTGGACTGCCTCCACCGCGCGCCTGCCGTTGTCGACAGCGATCACTGCGACCTTGAGTTTGGCCAGCATGCCCTGGATGACTTTGGTGGAGATGGCGTTGTCTTCGGCCACCAATACGCGAAAATCGTCATTGTTGGCCGGTATCGGGATGGGCGTCTCGCTTTCAGCGGTGTCACTGCTGCTGTTACTGCGCAGCTGGGTCCATTCGTCAATCAGTGTAGTGCGTAAGGTATAACCGGCGACCGGCTTGCTGAGGATGCGGCGAATCCCGGCATTGCGGGCGATCACCCTGCTCGGCACCTGGTTGATCCCGGTCAGCATGATGATTAACAGATCGCCGGACAGCACCGCGTCATCCTTGATGCGGCTGGCCAGCTCCACGCCGCTCATGCCTGGCATGGATTGGTCCAGCAGCAGTATTTCAAAGGGGCTGCCCAGATTGGCCTGGGTGCGCAGCATGGCGAGCGCCTCGCGTCCGCCGGCGGCGCATTGCGCGCGCATGCCCCAGGCTGCCGTCTGTTGCTGCAGCACCTTGCGGCAGGTGGCGTTGTCATCGACGATGAGCACGTTGCGGTCCTGCAGGCAGCGGCCGCTGGTGTCGGCGGCGATGCTGTCATCCAGATTGCTGGCGGGCAGGGTGAACCAGATGGTGGTGCCCTGTTCGCTGCCGTACTTGACGCCCAACTGGCCTTGCATCATGGCCACCAGCTGCCTGGCTATGACCAGCGGCAGATAGTCGTCACCATTGCCGTGCTCCAGCAGTCGAGTAGTGCTCGGATTGTCGCTCAGCAGGTTGTCGCGGGCCTGTTGCGGCATGCCTGCGCCGGTGTCCTGGATGGCAAACCGCAACTGCTGGCTGGTGCCTTGCTTGTGGTCCAGCCCGACAACCAGCACCACTTCACCCTCGTCGGTGTATTGCAAGGCATTGGCCAGCAGGTTCATGAGGATCTGTCGCAGCCGCGTCGGATCCCCCTGCATGGTGCGTGCTACGTCGGGGTGTACAAAGCCGATCAGCTCTATGCCTTGGCTCTCGGCGCGTGCGCGGTAGATGTCCAGACAGTCGTTGATCAGCGCATGCAGGTCAAACTGGACCTGTTCAAGCACCAATTGGCCAGATTCCAGCCGGGACACGTCCAGAATCTCGTTGATCAGGTTGAGCAGGTCGTTGCCCGAGCCGTGGATGGTCTGTACATAGTCGCGCTGTTTGGCTGAAAGGGCGGTATCCAGCAACAGTTCGCTCATGCCCAGCACGCCGTTCATGGGGGTGCGTATCTCATGGCTGATGCGGGCGAGAAACTCGGCCTTGGCACGCTGTTCGGCCTGCGCGGTGGCGATATCCTGGCGCCGGCGAATGCGGCTGTTCAACTTGCCTTGCAGGCGACGATACAAGCTCCAGCTGTAAGCCACCAGCGCGCCCCACAGCAGCACATCGGCCAGATAGGCTGCGGCGGGCAAGCCGTTGAACTGATGTTCGACCAGGGCATTGCAGAGCAGCAGCAGGTGGCCCACGCAAAAGGGCAGATTGAAGGCCTTGCCCTGGAGGCGCAAATAAAGCGCCAGCCCCAGGCCGAGCAGAGGCACGCCAATGCGCAGCAAGTCGGAGATCAGGTGAAACTGAGGCGCGAAGCTGGCTGCTATGATCAGCAGCGCAGTCGCGCTCAGGCCCAGGCCGATGACGACTTTTCGCGCCGGGGCAAACTGCTGAGGTGGGAGGCGGCTGAGTAACAGCAGGATCAGCAGTGGATAAGCGCCGAGTAGAAGTACCTGCGCCAGATGCCCATGCAGGGTGAAAGGGCTACTGGCTGCCCAACTGAGATTGTCCAGGTTGCTGATGGCAAGAATCAGACTGACTGCAGCCAGCGTCAGGTGATAGGGGTCGCGGCCCAGGGTACCTTGCAGCAGCCCGTGCAGAAACAGCGCCAACAGCAGGCCGATGAGGATTCCCTGGATACTTTGCTGCAGATCATGCTGTTCGGCTGCACTTCTGGCATCGCTGACACTGACCCGTGTCTGCAGGGGATAATCATTTTGCAGGCGGATCAGCAGAGTGACCTTGTCACCGGGCAGTTGCGCAAGCGGCAGGGCGAAGCCGTTGTAAGGCAGCGGGCGATCGGCTGGCGCTGCGGTGGCGCCGGTCTGGTACAGCAATTCGGCACCCTGGGTGCTGAGACGGTAGGCTGCCAGATGCGCAATGGCCGGATTGCTCAACGACAGCACCTGATTCTGCGCGTCGCTGAGTGATAATTCGACCCAGAGCACGGCGCTGTTGCCGGGTAGCGTCAATGGGGCGTCGGGGGCGGGTATGAAGCGGTTGGCGTAGCGGTTGGAAAGAATGTCCGCCAGCTCCAGCTGGCCTCCGGGATCAACGAATGTCTTGAGCTGCGGGGTAAAACTCTCGGCAACGGCCACCCAGCTCGTGAGCGTGAACAGCAGGCCGGTGAGAAGGGCTAGCAGCAGAGAGCTAATGTGCTTCACAATCGGTGATGTCCTGTCCTTGGGCCCGGTTACCTTTATTGCCGTTGCGTCATGGCTATAGCTACAGCGGGGCCAGTATAGACCAAGGCCCGAGCCACCGAAACGGGCCTGGCGGGACAGTCTAGTGTCCCGCTCGGCCGCACTGGGTTATTTCCTGCCGATGGCACGATAGCCAATATCGCTGCGATAGAAGCAGCCTTCCCAGTCGATCTGCCGGGCCAGCCGATAAGCGGCTTGTTGCGCTGCGGCAATATCGTCGCCCAGCGCTGTGGCGCAGAGCACGCGGCCGCCGCTGGTCACCACCTGGTCGCCCTGCAGTGCAGTGCCCGCATAGAACACCTTGCCATCATCGGCCTGCGCCTGTGCCAAACCACTGATCGGCAGACCCTTGGCATAGTCGCCAGGGTAGCCGCCGGCAGCTAGCACCACGCCCAGACTGGGCCGAGGGTCCCAGCGCGCCTCGATCTGGTCGAGCGTGCCGGCTTCGGCGGCTTCGATCAGCTCGACCAGGCTGGACTGCAAGCGCAGCATGATGGGTTGGGTCTCCGGATCACCGAAGCGACAATTGAACTCGATCACCTTGGGGTTGCCGGCCGTATCAATCATCAGACCGGCATACAGGAAACCGGTGTAGCGATTGCCTTCGGCCGCCATGCCGCGCACGGTTGGCCAGATCACTTCATCCATCACGCGTTGGTGCACTGTCTCGGTGACCACGGGGGCCGGGGAGTAAGCGCCCATGCCGCCGGTGTTGGGGCCGGTATCGGCATCACCCACGCGCTTGTGGTCCTGGCTGGTGGCCATTGGCAGTACGTGTTCACCATCGACCATGACGATGAAACTGGCTTCCTCGCCATCGAGAAATTCCTCGATTACCACGCGCGAACCGGCCTCGCCAAAGGCATTGCCGGCCAGCATGTCGCGTACCGCATCTTCAGCTTCCTGCAGGGTCATGGCCACTATCACGCCCTTGCCTGCGGCCAGTCCGTCGGCCTTGATGACGATGGGCGCACCGGTTTGCTGCAGGTAGGCCAGTGCCGGCTCGATCTCGGTGAAGTTCTGGTAATTGGCAGTCGGGATCTGATGGCGCGCGAGAAAGTCCTTGGTAAAGGCCTTGGAGCCTTCCAACTGGGCGGCGCCAGCGGTAGGGCCAAAGCAGGGTAGACCAGCCTCGCGGAACAGATCCACCACGCCGGCGACCAGGGGGGCCTCGGGGCCGACAATGGTCAGGCTGACGTTGTCGCGGGCAAAGGCGACCAGTTTGTCCAGTTCCAGCACATCGATGGCGACGTTCTCGCACTTGGCTTCAATGGCGGTGCCGGCATTGCCGGGCGCAACAAAGACCTTCTCGACGCGTGCATCCTGTGCCACTTTCCATGCCAGGGCATGCTCACGGCCGCCGCTGCCGATAATCAATACGTTCATCTCTCTCTCCTGTGGAGAGAGCTACAAGCTTCAAGCCACAAGCTACAAGCAGAGTGGGTGCGCCAGTTCTGCTTGCAACTTGCAGCTTGCAACGTGCAGCTCGTAATTAGTGTCTGAAATGCCGCATGCCGGTAAACACCATGGCCATACCGGCTTCGTCGGCAGCCGCGATCACTTCAGCGTCGCGCATTGAACCACCGGGCTGGATGACCGCGCTGATGCCATTGCTGGCGGCATTGTCGATACCGTCACGAAACGGGAAAAAGGCATCGGAGGCCAAGACCGCGCCTTGCACCTGCAAACCTGCATGCTCGGCCTTGATGGCGGCAATGCGCGCGGAGTTGACGCGGCTCATCTGGCCGGCACCAATACCCACGGTCTGACGCTGGCTGGCGTAGACGATGGCATTGGATTTGACGAATTTGGCGACTTTCCACGCGAACACCAGATCGTTGATCTCCTGCTCCGTGGGTGGCCGCTGCGTGACCACCTTGAGGTCATCGGCTGTGATCATGCCGATATCGCGACTCTGCACCAGCAGGCCGCCGTTGACTCGCTTGAAGTCCCAGTCGGCAGTGCGCTCACTGGCCCATTCGCCGCATTCCAGCAGACGCACATTGGCCTTGGCAGCCACCGCTTCGCGGGCTGCGGCGCTGATGCGCGGCGCGATGATTACCTCGACAAACTGGCGCTCGACGATGGCCTTAGCGGTTTCGCCGTCCAGTTCACGGTTGAAGGCGATGATGCCGCCGAAGGCCGATTCGCTGTCGGTGGCATAGGCCAGCTCATAGGCCTGGCGGATGCCGCCATCGGCCTCGGGCACGACCGCAACACCGCAGGGGTTGGCGTGCTTGACGATAACGCAGGCAGGCTTGCTGAAGCTCTTGACGCATTCCAGCGCTGCGTCGGTATCGGCAACGTTGTTGTAGGAGAGTTCCTTGCCCTGCAGCTGCACGGCAGTGGCGATGCAGGCTTCGGTCGCGGTGGCCTCCTTGTAGAAGGCGGCAGCCTGGTGCGGGTTCTCGCCGTAGCGCATGTCCTGCACTTTGACGAACTGGCTGTTGAAGGTGCGCGGAAAAGCGCTGCGATCTTCAGTGCTCAGCGTCTCGCGGCTCTGCTCGATCGTACCCAGGTAGTTGGCAATCATGCCGTCATAGGCCGCGGTGTGTTCGAATGCCTTCAGCGCCAGATCGAAGCGCTGGGCATAGCTCAGGCCGCCTTGCTTGAGGTTGGCGAGGATGCCGGCGTAGTCGCTGGCGTTAACCACTATGGCAACATCCTTATGGTTCTTGGCCGCGCTGCGAACCATGGTTGGGCCGCCAATATCGATGTTTTCGATGGCGTCGGGCAGCGTGCAGCCGGGCTTGGCTACGGTGGCGGCGAAGGGGTAGAGATTGACCACCACCATGTCGATTGGCTTGATGCCATGCTCCTGCATGACCGCGCCGTCCAGATCGCGGCGTCCGAGAATGCCGCCGTGGATCTTCGGGTGGAGGGTCTTGACCCGACCATCCATCATTTCCGGAAATCCGGTGTAGTCTGCTACTTCAACGGCGGGGATGCCCTGCTCGCAAAGGAGCTTGTAGGTGCCGCCGGTAGAGAGTATCTCGACGCCCTGGGCGCTGAGCTCACGGGCAAAATCGACAATGCCGGTCTTGTCTGACACGCTGATCAGGGCGCGGCGTACCGCCAGGCGGGTGGTTTGGTCGGTCATCTTGGGTCCAGGCTGGTTTCGAAAAAATTGGCTTCAAGCTTCAAGCTTCAAGCGGTACGGGTGGGGTCGCTCGCTCGCAGCTTCAAAGCAGCCCGTATTGTTTGAGCTTCTTGCGCAGGGTGCCGCGATTCAGGCCCAGTACCTCGGAGGCGCGAGTCTGATTGCCCTTGACGTAGTTCATCACGCTTTCCAGCAACGGCGCCTCGACTTCGGACAGCACCATGTTGTAGACGTCCGTGACGTCCTGCCCTTCCAGATGCTGAAAATAATTGCGCAACGCTTCTTCTACGCTGTCGCGCAGTGGACGCGGGTTGCGGGCTTCGTCGCTGTCGGCGGCGGGTAGAGGGGATGGACTGCTGTCGCTCACGGTGGGATTTCCGTCAAAAAAGGTAGAGGTTTCGAGGTTCATGCCGCTAGATCTCCTTCCAGCAGGCGGGTGAAATAGCGGTTTATTGCCTGATGCTGCTGCTCGGCACAGCTGATGGCGTTGAAGCTGCGGCGGAATTCGTCGGCCCCGGGTAGCGTCTGCAAATACCAGCCCACGTGCTTGCGGGCAATGCGGGCGCCATGCTCGGCGCCATAGAACTGATGCAGCGCGTCGAGGTGCTCGCTGAGAATGGCGTGCTGGGCGTCAAGTGTTGGCTCCGGGAGGACCGCGCCGGTGCGCAAAAAATGGTCTATTTCGCGAAAAATCCAGGGGCGGCCCTGGGCGGCGCGGCCGATCATCACGGCATCGGCGCCGGTTTGTTGCAGCACGTCGCGGGCTTTCTGGGGGCTGATGATATCGCCGTTGGCGATAACCGGAATGCTGATGGCCTGCTTGATAGCGGCGATGGTGGCGTACTCAGCCTCGCCCGTGTACAGCTCGCAGCGGGTGCGGCCATGCACGGCCAGCGCCTGGATACCGCTGGCTTCGGCGATACGGGCAATGGTCAGGCCGTTGCGGTTGGCCGGGTCCCAGCCAGTGCGGATTTTCAGGGTGACGGGCACCTGAACCGCGGCTACCACCGCCTCCAGAATATCAGCCACCAACGCCTCGTCGCGCAACAGGGCCGAACCTGCGGCCTTGTTGCAGACCTTCTTGGCGGGACACCCCATGTTGATGTCGATGATCTGTGCGCCGGAATCCTGATTCATGCGCGCGGCATCGGCCATCATCTGCGGGTCGCCACCGGCAATCTGCACTGAGCGGGGTTCGGGTTCGCCGCTATGATTGAGGCGCAGTTGAGATTTGCGGCTGTTCCAAAGACGGCTGTCGCTGGTCACCATCTCGGAGACCACCAGTCCCGCGCCCAACCGTCGGCAAAGCTGCCGGAAGGGCTGGTCGGTAACCCCGGCCATGGGGGCCAGAATCACAGCGTTGGGTAATTGGTAGGGTCCGATGCTGAGCACTGCCTGGTCCATCCCTGTACTGTCCGGTGATATGCCCGGGTATGTTCGGCGAAGTCACTTCAAACGCACCGAATTCAGAGTTTTCGGCGCGAAGAAGAAGTGGGAAAAGGGCGAACATCATACCTGCAAAGCATGACCGGTTAAAGACTGGCCTGGCTGTTTTTTGTACAGTTTCGCATTGACTAATGCAGCAACTGGCACTATGGCGCTGCAGGCTCGCAGCGCCCGGCCATCAGCCTTCAGGGGCTGAGGAAATCGAGGTTGTAACTGGTCGCGCGCGGCCCCGGAGCGAGCATACTCAACGCGATATGGATGGGGGTCTGGGGCGGCATCAGGTCGCGCCCGGCAAGCTCGCCGCCGAGATATTCTTCCGGCCGGAAGCGCTTCTCGCTGACGCTTTCACCCTGGGTGTCGCTGAAGGTCATGCGCACCACCGGGAAGGGTTGGGGGTAGTCCGCGCGATTGTAGATGATCACATCAATGGCCACCGCGTTCGGAAACTCGGGGTGCGGGCGTACCAGCAGGTTACTGCTGCGTAGTTGGCCGATATCCACGCGCACCGGCAGTTCGCAGCCGGCTACCAGACAGATGCTTTCCAGCATCGGGCGCCAGCGCGCGTCGCGTGCCCAGGCATCCAGGTTGTAGGTTACCGCCTGTACTGCCAGCGCCAGAGCCGCTAGCACGCAAAGTGGCGTCCATAACCAGCTGCGGCGGCTGTGCCTGGTGGGGCCGCCGACTTCATCGAGCAGCAGAGGCTCTTCTTCCAGCTCCGGCAGGCTCAATTCGCCATCCAGGCGAGGCTCGCTGCGTCCATCGTCGTGCGGCGCTGTTTCCTCGTCAGCCAGGGGCTCGACCTCGGGCGCTTCGCGCCGCGCGGAAAGTCCGGTATCCAGTGGCTCGGCATCGATAATAGTGTCGGCCGCAGGACGGTCGCGCAGGAAGATACCGTTGGCGCGTACGTCATCCTGCAGTGGCAGCAGACGTGCAGGCGGTGGCTTTTTCTCTGTAGTGGCTTCACTGGGCTGCACGCTTGGCGGTTCGATGGTTGGCCGCTGCGCCAGGTCGCGTGCCGGCGGCGTGGCGATGAAGTCGTCATGCAGATCGAGACTGTCGTCATCCTCCGGGGGGCCGAGGTATGGCAGATATTCCTCTTCCTGCTGCTGGGCGGTTTCGGCAAGACTGAACGGAGGATCATCGTCGTGGAACAAATCGCCACCCACCAGAGCGGTGGCGCTCAGTGGCTCTGTGGACGAGGCGGGCGGATTCTGGTCGTCAGTGCGTGTGGCCGAGAGCGGGGGGTTAACCTCTTCGACCAGAGATTCGTCCAGTCCCAGCGCTTCCAGGTCGAGGTCATCGAGTTCGAGATCGTCATGTATCAGCAATTCGCCCGCCGCGTTGTGACGCTCAATAGGAGTGGCTGCGTTAGCGGGTGGGCTGCTGGCAGCAGCGCCAAGGGCATTGAACACCTTCAGGCAGGCTCCGCAGCGCACGTTTCCGGCAGCTGCGCTCAGCTGTTCCTGAGACAGGCGGAAGTGAGTTTTGCAGTAAGGGCATTGCGTTACCTGCAGTTCGCTCATGGTGTACCGGGAATCCTGTGCGCGTCGCGTAATCGAAGGGCTATTCTGCCCCCAAGCAGGTCAGACTGTCACGGCCTACGACGGCCGCTGACACGGATCCAGCCGTCCTGTTCGGCAACCGGATCCAGCGTGAACCAGGGCTCGTAGGCTGCGAGAATATCGTCGGTCTGTTCGGCAAGAATGCCTGACAGCGCGATCAGTCCGCGTGGTAGTACCAGACTGGCCAGTTGCGGAGCCAGGCTGACCAGAGGGCCGGCAAGAATATTGGCAACTACAACGTCGGCTGGTTGCTGCGGCATCTTCTCGGGCAGATAGAGGTCGAAGCGCTCATCGGCTATCTGGTTGCGCTGCGCGTTGTCGCGTGACGCTTCCAGTGCCTGGACGTCGATGTCGGTGCCGACCGCATGCGGTGCACCCAGCAGCAGGGCGGCGATGGCGAGAATGCCCGACCCGCAGCCAAAGTCGATCACCTGCTTGCCTTCGAGCTGCTGGCCATCGAGCCATTGCAGACAGAGCGCGGTAGTCGGATGGGTCCCGGTACCAAAGGCCAGGCCGGGATCAAGCAACAGGTTGACGGCATTCGGCTCGGGTGCGGCGTGCCAGCTGGGCACAATCCACAGTCGCTCGCCAAAGCGCATGGGGTGGAAATTATCCATCCAGCTGCGCTCCCAGTCCTGGTCCTCTATCTGCTCCAGCTCGTGCTGCGGCAACTCACCCTGCCAGAGTAGCTGCAGGTGTTGCAGCAACGCCGGGCCATCGGTATCGGACTCAAACAGCGCGAGCAGATGGGTATTGGACCACAGCGGCGTGGTACCAAGATCCGGCTCGAAGATAGGCTGGTCTTCGGCGTCCATGAAGGTGACGGACACCGCACCCAGCTCCAGTAATTTGTCTTCCAGGCTTTCGGCCTGTTCAGGCGTGATGGCGAGACGGAGTTGCAGCCAGGACATAGAGGTTCCTTCGGAACGGCTTCAAGCTACATGCTTCAAGCGGCAAGAAAACAAAAAGGGAGCGGACGGGCCGCTCCCAAAAATGCAGATCATACTCTGTGAGCCTGCAGCTTGCAGCTGAGAACTATTTCAACCCCAGCTTGTGCTCCAGATAATGGATGTTCACGCCACCCTTGCAGAAACCGGGGTCACGGACCAGTTCACGGTGCAGCGGCGCGTTGGTCTTGATGCCATCCACTACCAGCTCATCGATAGCATTGCGCATGCGCGCCAATGCTTCGTCGCGGGTTGCGCCATAGGTGATCAGCTTGCCGACCAACGAGTCGTAGTAGGGCGGCACTTTGTAACCGCTGTACAGGTGCGAATCCACCCGCACGCCATTGCCGCCGGGGGCGTGATAGAAGGTCACAGTGCCGGGGCTGGGCATGAAGGTCTTGGGATCTTCTGCGTTGATCCGGCATTCGATGGCGTGGCCGCGAATGACCACATCGTCCTGGGTAAAGCTCAAGGGCTGCCCGGAGGCGACCAGAATCTGCTCCTTGACGATGTCGATGCCGGTCACCATTTCAGATACCGGATGCTCGACCTGTACGCGGGTGTTCATTTCGATGAAATAGAACTCGCCGTTCTCGTACAGAAACTCGAAGGTGCCGGCGCCGCGGTAGCCCAGATCGATACAGGCCTTGACGCAGCGTGCCTGCACTTCCGCCCGCGCTTTCTCGTCAATACCCGGTGCTGGCGCTTCCTCGATGATCTTCTGGTGGCGGCGCTGCAGTGAGCAGTCGCGGTCGCCCAGATGAATGGCGTGGCCCTGGCCGTCGGACAATACCTGTACTTCCACGTGGCGCGGGTTGGTCAGGAATTTTTCCAGGTAAACCATGGGGTTGCCGAAAGCGGCCCCGGCTTCGGTGCGGGTCAGCTTGATCGACTTGAGCAGCTCGGCTTCATCGTGCACCACACGCATGCCGCGCCCGCCGCCGCCGCCAGCTGCCTTGATGATCACCGGATAGCCAACGCGGCGGCCAATGGCCAGACACTCGTCGTCATCATTCTCCGGCAAGGGACCGTCGGAGCCTGGAACCGTAGGCACGCCGGTGGCCTTCATTGCAGCAATCGCGGAGACCTTGTCGCCCATCAGGCGAATCACCTCGGCGCTGGGTCCGATGAAGGTGAAGCCGGAGTTCTCGATTTGTTCGGCAAAATCGGCGTTCTCCGCGAGGAAGCCGTAGCCGGGGTGGATGCCATCGGCGCCGGTTACTTCGGCAGCGCTGATGATGGCGGGAATGTTCAGGTAGGAGTCTGTCGCACTCGGCGGCCCGATGCAGACAGATTCGTCTGCCATGGCCAGGTGCATCAGCTCACGGTCGGCGGTGGAGTGCACCGCCACGGTCTTCAACCCAAGCTCCTTGCACGCGCGAATTACACGCAGGGCAATTTCACCACGGTTGGCAATCAGTACTTTATGCATCGCAGCCTCCGGGCCGGGCTCAGGCGATGCTGAACAGGGGTTGATCGAATTCCACCGGTTGGCCATTCTCAGCCAGGATGGCCTGCACCACACCGCTCTTGTCGGCTTCAATGTGGTTCATCATCTTCATGGCTTCAACAATGCACAGCACATCGCCGGCTTTCACGCTCTGGCCTACTTCGACGAAGGAAGCGGCAGCCGGAGAGGGTGAACGGTAGAAGGTGCCGACCATCGGCGAGCGTACCAGGTGACCGGACGGCTCGGCCGGGGCTGCTTCAGCTGCGGGCGCCGCTGCTGCCGCTGCTGGAGCAGGGGCGGGCGCTGGGGCAGGTTGCGGGGCATAGTACTGCGGCGCAGCTGGCTGCTGGCTGTGGCGGCTGATGCGGACGGATTCTTCACCTTCGTGAATTTCCAGCTCGTCGATGCCGGACTCTTCCAGAAGCTCGATTAGTTTTTTTACTTTGCGAATATCCATTGATGCGTGCACTCCAGAGCAGGGTTAATCGTATTCAGGATTGTTCTATTTTGTGTATTGCCGCCTGCAGGGCCAGCTCGTAGCCCTGGGCGCCCAGCCCGCAAATCACCCCTTCGGCAATGTCCGAAAAATAGGAATGATGGCGGAAAGGTTCGCGCTTATACACATTGGATAAGTGAACTTCGATGAATGGGATGCTCACCGCGAGCAATGCGTCACGTATTGCGACACTGGTATGAGTAAAAGCAGCGGGATTTATCAGGATGAAGTCGATGGCCTCATCGCCTGCGGCATGGATTCGCTCGATCAACTCGTGCTCGGCGTTGCTTTGCAGGCTCAGCAGGTGGTGACCTCGCTGGCTGGCCACTTCACGCAGATGCTGATTGATCTGTTCCAGCGTGGTAGCGCCGTATACGCCGGGTTCGCGGCTGCCAAGACGGTTTAGATTGGGTCCATGCAGGACCAGTATGCTGGCCATTGTGCTTATATTCCGTTGCTGAATCCGTGTGACCACATGGTCAGTGAATTACCCGGCAGTGTGCCGGAATCGGATGGACCTGTCCATAACCAGTAGATTGGCACCAAATGCCCGCATGATGGCCGCATTAAGGCGTCATGTTGCCTGCGGCGGCCCGCTGCAGAACCTGCGTGAAATGCGCCTTGTCCACCTCGCCCTGGATGCGCAGCGTGCGCAACTCTTCTCCGCCGGGAGTGAAGAACAGATAGGCGGGCGGGCCAAACAACTGGTGCCGGGTGAGCCAGTCTCGCTGTGCAGGCGTATTGGCAGTCAAGTCCAGCTTGATACGCGCGTAGCCGGCCAGTGCGTCGCGCACCTCCGGGTGGCTGAGGATCTCTCGCTCCATCACCTTGCAACTGATGCACCAATCGGCGTACACGTCGATAATGGCCGGCTGTTGTTGCTGCGCCGCGTTGCGCAGCGCCTGATCAAGCTGGGCGGGGTCTTGCAGGACAACAAAGTCACTTTGCGCCTGTGGCGCCATGGTGTTGCCGGTGAAGGGCGCCAAGGGTCGCAGCGGATCGACTGCGCCCGCCAGCGCACCAAACAGCGCTGCGCTGGCATAGAGCGCGATCAGCAATGCCAGGGTGCGGCGCAGATGGTTGCCATGGTCGGCGCTGAACAAGCCAATGCGTACGGCCAGTCCGGCGGCCAGAGCGGCCCACAGCGCCAGGCTCAGTTGGCCCGGCAGCAGCCGCTCGATCAGCCAGATAGCGACCGCCAGCAGGCCAAAGCCGAACAGGTGCTTGACGGTATTCAGCCACGGGCCTGAGCGCGGCAGCAGGGCGCTGCCAAACAGAGCCACCAGCAGCAGTGGCACGCCCATACCCAAGCCGAGGGCGAAGAGTTTCACGCCACCACCCAGCGCATCACCGGTGGTACTGATATAGATCAGCGCGCCCGCCAGCGGGGCAGAGATGCAAGGCGATACCACCAGCGTAGAGAGCACGCCCATGCTGGCAGCACCGGCCAGGGAGCCGCCCTCGGTGCGCTGATTCAGTCGTTCCAGCGGTTCGCGCAGAAAGCGTGGCAGAGAGAGGTCGAAATGGCCGAACATCGCCAGAGCAAAGAGCGCAAAGAACAGCGCGAAGGTACCGAGAATCCAGGGGGACTGCAGGCGCGCCTGAATATTCAGCGCTGCGCCGAAGCTGCCAATGAGCGCGCCGACAATGGCCAGGGTAATGGCCATACCCAGCACATAGGCCAGCGCCAGGACCAGCGCCCGGCCGCGCCCGATGGCGCTGCGACCGAGTACCAGACTGGACAGAATGGGCAACATGGGCAGCACGCAGGGCGTAAAGGTCAGACCCATCCCCGCAACGAAGAACAGCAGCAGCGCCAGGCTGCCGGTTTGGCTTGCTAACGACATGCCAGCGGACGCGTCGCTGGATTCAGCTGATGCGGCGCCAGCGCTATTGTCCAGGGGTAGGGTAACGACTTCCGGCGGGTAGCACAGGCCCGCGTCGGCGCACCCCTGAAAGCCTACCGCCAGGCTGCCGGCACCGGCTGGCAGCTCACTGATATCAAGGGTCACCTGTAGCTGGTTGTAATACACCTCGACATCGCCAAAGTACTCATCGGTCTTGTGCTTGCCCTCGGGTAGTTGGGCAGTAAGCACCTGGTCCTGGGCGCCCTGGAGGCTAAAGTGCAGGCGATGGCGATAAAGGTAATAGCCGGGCGCGATATCGAAAATGACAGTGATCTGCCTGGCGTCGGCTTCCAGTACCCCGGGCCGAAAAGCCTGGTGTACTGGCAGAAAATCAGCCTGATTGCTGCTGCCCTGCAGCAGGCCGGTGAGAGTGTTGGAATTGCTCGCCGAACCGGGGAACTCAGCCTGTGCGCTGCCGGCCAGCAGCAGGCTCAGCAAGATGAAAAAACGGAACAGTCGCATTGCACACCCGGCCAGTTGAGGGACAGCCATCATAAAGGCAGAGCGGGTCGCGCGAAAGGGCAGGCCGCGGTGACACTCCGGTGGAATCGTTGCCGAATCCTTCGGTGTTCAGATCTGGAACGCCGACACCGCGCCAAGCAGCGCTCGGCTGCGTTGACTTATCTGCTGAGTGTGCTCGCGGGTTTGCTCCACCATGCCCAGGTTGTCTTCGGTCAATTGATGAATCTGTTGGCTGTTCTCGCGGATGGTGCGTACCTGGCCGGACTGGGTATCGGTGTGACTGGCGATGTGCTCGGCCAGCTCGGTGATACGCACGATGGCGCTGACAATGCTGCTGAGGGCTGCCTCGGCCAGTTGACCTTGCTCGGCGGTATTCTGGGCGTGCAGAACCTGCTGGTTCATTTGCGCGGCAGATTGTCTGGCCACCTGTTGCAGGCTCTCGATCAGTTGGCGGATTTCCTGGGTGGAGCCGGCGGTGCGCTGGGCCAGTTGGCGCACCTCGTCGGCGACCACCGCAAAGCCACGTCCGGCTTCGCCGGCACGCGCGGCTTCAATCGCTGCATTCAGGGCCAGCAGGTTGGTTTGCTCGGCAACGCCCTGGATGACCTGCAGCACCCCGCCAATGGTCTCGGATTCGCTGACCATACGGTCGATGGTGCGGGCGGTAGCCTCCACCTCACTGACCAGTTGCTGCATCTGCGCGATGGTGCCGCCGATCACCTGCTGGCCGTCGCGTACTTCGCGGTTGGCTGAGCGCGCCAGCTCGGCGCTTTCACCGGCATTGGTGGCGACCAGGCGCACGGCCTCTTCCATGCCGCCGATGTCCTGATTGATTTCCTGGGTGTCGCGCTGCTGCTGGGCAGCGCGGTCATGGGTTTCGGCAGAGAGCTTTTCCAGATGCTGACTGGTGCCGCTCAGCGCCTCGGCCTGCTGGTTGATGGTGGTGACCAGATTGATCAGGTAGTTGCGCAGCTGATTGGCCGAGTGCTCCAGCTGCACCAGCTCGCGGGTTTTGCTCTGGCTGCGAACCGGCTGACGAAAGTCACCGCTGGCATAGGTAGAGAGCACCGGCGCGAATTGACTGATGGCGTTGGCGATAGAGCGTTGAATGCGGTCGATCAGTAGTGCAATCAGAATAATCAGTACGATGATGGCCAATTGCACGTTGCGCACTTGGCGCGTGATGCTGTCACGCTCGCTGATCAGTTCCGGACGAATCAGATCGGCGCCCTGTTGTAGATTGGCTGTGCGCTCGCTGGTGATGTTTTGCAGGCGCGCGCGTTCGGCAATCAGCTCGCCGGTGCGTTGCAGCTCGGCCGGATAGCGCGTCAACAGCGACTGCAGCGCGCGCTTGTAGTTGTCGCCCGGATCGGTAGAGGTGGACTGGTCGCTGGTCTCGACACCCAGCAGCGAGGCAAAGGGATCCTGACTGCTGTCGGCTACGCTGACCACGCCGAGCAAGGGCAGTTGCTGCAGCGCCTGTGCTTCTTGCTGGGCACCCTTGACCAAGCGCTTTAGGTTGTCCATCAATGCCGGATCGTTCTGGCTGAACAGTCGGGAACGGGCCAGACTGATACGCAGCAGATCGTGCTGCAGACTGTCGATGCGGCTGATGTATTGCAGGGCGTTGCGATTTCCTTCTGCGGCGCTGGCATTGGCGTACTGGGTCAGGCTCTGTAGTTCAGCCATGATCTCGCGCTCGGCCTGAACCAGCAGCCCCTGCGGATCGCCGGCCAGTTTGCCGACGGCCAGCAGGTCGCCGCTGACAAACTCGGTGAAGTCGTTGAGAGGCCGGTCCAGCGGTTGCCTGATAGCGGCCGGCAGCCGCTGCAGATTCTCGGCCAGCTCGCCGGCGGTGTTTTGCGCCTGCTGATGGCGCAGTGCGTCACCAGTCAGGCGGTAGGCTTCCGTATCACGTTCTAGACTTTGTACTTGAGCAACTATGTTCAAGTAGGTGTCCATTAGTGCGTAGGGCGCTTTGAGCGCGTGTTGCGACCACCAGAGACTGGCGCCCAGTGCGACGCCCACTGCGACCAGCAGGCCGGTGTTGAACAGAGTAAGTGATTTCAGACGCATGACAGACCCGCTGCTGGAAGTGGCTAGAACAACAGGTGGAGCTTAATGTCAGTTGTGTTACGGCTTGATGAAAGCTGGCCAATGGCCAATAACCCGAATCGCCAGCCAGGTGCCTTTAGCCTTGAGCCCGCTTGCGCGTGATATGCTGACCAACGAACTGAAACAGGAGTGCAGACATGAAATTCGGAACGCGCACGGATTCAAACTTGGCCGCCCCGCTTGGCAAGATCGTTTTGGTCGTGCTGGTGGTGTATCTGCTGATATGCCTGATACTGGGCTGGTATTGGAGTCGGGAGCCAGCGCTCAAGCCGCTGATCAGCAGCCCGCAAGGCGGGCAGATGGTTCCCGGGGAATATACTGCGCGTACGCTGGATTCATTGATGGTTGAGCTGCTGAACAAGCCCGGCGGATATATCAGCAACGACATAGCGCCGCCCGGCCTGTGGCTGGACAACATGCCGAGCTGGGAGTTTGGCGTGCTGGTGCAGGTGCGCGACATGAGCCGCGCGCTACGCCGTGACATGGCGCGTTCGCAATCGCAATCGACTGAAGACCCTGACCTGGCCAAGGCCGAGCCCTTGTTCAGTGTCGACAACAACAGCTGGGCGATGCCCTCTAGTGAAGGCGAGTATCGGCAGGGTCTGCAATCACTGAATCGCTATATCATCCGCCTGAATCAGGGCGACGCCCAGTTTTATGCGCGTGCCGACAATCTGGCCAGTTGGGTCAGCGATGTCAGCACACGTCTGGGTTCATTGTCGCAGCGGTTGTCTGCCAGCGTAGGGCGGGCGCCGCTGATCGAGGGTGGCAAGCTGGGTGCGACCACGCCGTGGCTGGAAATCGACGACGTGTTCTACGAGGCTCGCGGTACTTCCTGGGCACTGGTACATCTGCTGCGTGCGGTAGAGCGAGACTTTCATGACGTGCTGTTGAAGAAGAACGCCCTGGTCAGTCTGCAACAGATCATTCGCGATCTGGAAGCTACTCAGGAAACCCTGTGGAGTCCCATGGTGCTTAACGGCGGCGGTTTTGGCATGATGGCCAACCACTCGCTGGTGATGGCCAACTACCTGTCGCGCGCCAACGCCGCGATGATCGACTTGCGTCGGTTGCTAGAACAGGGCTAGGCAGTGGATACATCGGCAATAGCGGCTTATCTGGCGGCATCGTCCGCCGAGTCGGTAATTCATGTGGATGAGCACGACCGGCCCCTGGGTACGGTCAGTCGCGGCGAGGCGCAGACGCGGGGTTTGATCACCCGCTGTACCTTCATCTTCGTGTTCAACTCTGCGGGCCAGCTGTGTTTGCATCAGCGCACCAATCACAAGCGGCTGTATCCCGGATTCTGGGATGTAGCCGCCGGCGGTGTGGTGGCGGCAGGCGAAACTTACGCCCAGGGAGCTGAACGAGAACTTGCCGAAGAACTGGGTGTGTGCGGCGTGGGCCTGACCGAGCATTTGCGTTTTTACTTCGAGTCGGCGCAGAGCCGTCTGTGGGCGGGCGTGTTCAGCTGTTGCTGGGATGGGCCGCTGCGTCTGCAGCCCGAAGAGGTGCAGGCGGTGCGCTGGATTGAACCCCGTAGCCAGTGGCAGCGCGCGGGTGAACACTACGCACCCGACTCGATGGCGGCGTTGCAGCGCTTGTGGCAACAGTTTTCGGTGGATTGAAGCATGTTGAAGAAAAGTGGTTTGCAGGCTCTGGGCGGCCTGGTTTATTCGACAGATTCCGGGCGCATGTGCCCAATCTGCAAACAGCCGGTGGCT
Organism: Halopseudomonas sp.; assembly: GCF_036961105.1. Lineage (GTDB taxonomy): Bacteria > Pseudomonadota > Gammaproteobacteria > Pseudomonadales > Pseudomonadaceae > Halopseudomonas. The sequence goes on from NZ_JBALWW010000004.1 coordinate 109,818, forward strand.
GACTGTCGTTGCGCCGAGCAGCAGATCCCCGACGGGGACGGTATTGCCAGGGTGCGACGTGAGACCAAGGGCCGCGGTGGCAAGACGGTCACCACGGTCACCGGCGTGCTGCTGGGAGCTGATGAGCTCAAGGCGCTGGCCAAGCGGCTGAAGAATCGCTGTGGCTGCGGCGGATCGGTCAAGGACGGGATTATCGAGATCCAGGGTGACAAGGCCGAGCTGCTCGCTGAACTGCTGACTGCCGAAGGCTTCAAGGTCAAGCGAGCCGGCGGCTAGCCGGTGGCGCGGCGCAGCGAGCTGCTGCAACTCTGGCGCGACACCCCTACGCACAAGCGGGTGTGGGGCATCGCCCTGCCATTGATTCTGTCGAATATCAGCGTCCCCCTGGTTGGCCTGGTCGATACCGCGGTGATCGGTCATCTCGACGGCGCCCACTTTCTGGGTGGCGTGGCGGTGGGCAGTACGCTCTTCACCTTTGTACTCTGGGCGGCCGGCTTTCTGCGCATGGGCACCACCGGCTTTGCCGCGCAGGCCTGTGGCGCCGAGGATGGAACGGCGTTGCGACGGGTGCTGTTGCAGCCATTGTGGCTGGCGCTGCTGATTTCCACGCTGGTCTGGGTGCTACAAACCCCCTTGCTGAATCTGGGCCTGCAGCTGCTCGACAGCAGCCAGGCGCTGCTGGACCAGGCGCGGCTGTACGTAGGTATTAGGCTCTACAGTCTGCCAGCCGCGCTGGCCAACTTCGTGCTCATTGGCTGGTTTATCGGCGCGCAGAACAGCCGAGCGCCTTTCCTGCTGCTGCTGGCGGTGAATCTGTGCAATGTGGCGCTGGATCTGCTGCTGGTGGTCGGCCTGGAATGGGGTGTGGCGGGCGCGGCCTGGGCCACGGTGATCAGTGATTATCTGGGGCTGCTGCTGGGGCTGGCGCTGTTGCGGCCAATACTGCGTCGCTATCCGGGGCAGACCGACTGGTTGCGGGCCCTGCAGCTGCGTGGCGCGGGCCCGCTGATTCGGGTCAACCGAGACATTCTGATCCGTACCCTGGCGCTGGAATCGGTGTTTTATCTGCTGGTGGTGCAGGGCGCGCGTCTGGGCGACGAGGTGGTGGCGGCCAATGCGGTGCTGCTGAACTTTCTGCTGCTCACCTCCCACGGGCTGGATGGACTGGCGCATGCGCTGGAGGCTTTGGGTGGTCATGCGCTGGGGCGGCGAGACAAACAGGCGTTGCGCAAGGTACTGGTGGTTGCCACGCTCTGGTCGCTAATTCTGAGCTGTGCTTTTGTGCTGGTATTTCTGTTTGGTGGCGACGCCATCATCGCATTGCTGACCGATTTGCCTGGGGTGCGTCTGCAGGCCGCGACCTATCTGCCGTGGATGGCGGTGATGCCCTTGGCGGCGGTCTGGAGTTATCTGCTCGATGGCCTGTTCATCGGGGCGTCGCGGGCACGGGCAATGCGTAATGCCATGCTGGCAGCGCTGCTGCTATACCTGCCACTAGCCTGGAGCCTGCAGGGCTTCGGCAATCACGGCGTGTGGCTGGGCTTTCTCTGCTTCATGCTGTTGCGGTCGCTGCTGCTGGGTGGCTGGTTTGTTTACCTGTGGCGACTGGATCGCTGGATACCCGCCAGCTAACCATTAAACCCCGCTTACCGGTTGCAGCCACCAGTGCAGGTAGCGGCCAAGATGCTGATACGCCGGGTGCTGGCTGTAGCGCAGCTCGTATTCAATCAGGTCGTCCAGGCTGCTATTGCTGCAGAAGGGCTCGGGCATGTAATCGTAGAACACCCGCACACCGCTGGTGGCGCGGCAATCGAGCCCGGCGGCGGTGCTCCACTCCAGCACCTGGCGTGGGTCCAGCGGCTGCTGCGGCGTCAGGCCGCTCTGGCCCTGGCCGGACAGCGGCTTCTTGCGCAGTTTCTTGAACTGACCCTTGACCAGATTCTTGTAGATCAAGGCGTCGCGGTTATAGAACGCCAGTGACAACGCGCCGGCCGGTCGCAGTAGTGATCTCAGTTGCTGCAGCGCGGCGGCCTGATCTGCCAGCCACTCCAGCACCGCATGACAGACTATCAGGTCGTATTGCTCGGGCTGCTCGACCAGTTCCTGCAACGGCGCCTGTAGGTAGCGCACCGGCCGGGCAGGGTTGCTTTCCTCGATCCGCTGACGGGCAAGTTCCAGCATGGCCTCCGAGGGCTCGGTGACCGTGAGCTGATGCCCGAGGCTGGCCAGCCAGGTGCTGATCTGCCCCAGGCCAGCGCCGACATCCAGAATGCGCAACGGCGGCGATGACGTCACCAGTGCCGGCAGCCACTGCTGCAAATCGCGCTGCAGCACGGCCAGGCGAATGGCGCCCTTGGGGCTGTCGTAGATGCGCTGGGCAAAGCGAGCGCCCAGATGATCGAAGTAGCGGTCGGTCATGCGAAATTCCGGTAGGTGGGGACTAGCGTCAGGCTGACCGACAGACATAAAAAAAGCCAGCTTGTGGCCGGCTTTTCAACGGGGCGAAACGCTTATTTTTGGTAAGCGTTTACAGCCTTAACAATTTCCGCACGGGCTTCGTCAGCGTTGCCCCAACGGTCGATCTTGACCCACTTGCCAGCTTCCAGATCCTTGTAGTGCTCAAAGAAGTGCTGGATCTGCTGGATCAGCAATTCAGGCAGGTCGGTATGTTCCTTGATGTCACGGTACTGAGTGCTCAGCTTGTCGTGAGGTACCGCGATCACTTTGGCATCGCCGCCGCCATCGTCGGTCATGTGCAACACGCCAACCGGACGGGCGCGAATCACGGCGCCGGGCGCAACCGGGTGCGGCGTTACTACCAGCACGTCGAGCGGGTCGCCGTCGTCGGCCAGGGTGTTGGGGATGTAACCGTAGTTGGCCGGATAGAACATGGGCGTTGCCATGAAGCGGTCAACGAACAGCGTGCTGCTGTCCTTGTCGATCTCGTACTTGATCGGCGCGTGGTTGGCTGGAATTTCAATGGCGACGTAAATGTCGTTGGGAATGTCTTTGCCTGCGGGGATCTGGTCGTAGCTCATGATTTACCTGAATCGGCCATAGTTGAAAACTGGCCGGCATTATAGGCGCATAGCGCGGGGATACCAAGCAAAAACCCGGCGTACCTTGGTCGTAGGTGGCGCACCTTCGCGCGGGATGGACTTTGCGGCGCACCCGGCCGCAAAGTCCAGTGCGGATCAGAACTGCCAGCGTGCCGAAGCCACCAGATTGCGCGGCTCGCCATAACGGCCAAGGTACTGCATGCCACTGTAGTAGGTCTTGTCGAAGGCGTTGTTCAGATTGAGCGCCAGCGTCAACTGATCGTTGGCCTTGTAGCGCGTCATCAGATCGAGCAGAAACAGGCTGTCCTGGGTGAAGTCTTCGCCATTGGGGCCTATGCCTTCGGCCAGCGTTTCATCTTGCCAGCGCAGGTTGCCGCCCACCGCCAGCCCGTTCAATAGCGCGTTGAGTTCGTAGGTGCTGAACATCTTGAAGGTGTTGGTCGGTATGTGACGGTTGATATGGTCGCCGTCGTTGTTCTTGACGCTGGCGCGGGCAAAGCCGCCGGCTACTTGCCAGCCGGGTGTCACTTCGCCGCTGAGCTCAACCTCGAAACCTTCCGATTCGCTGCCGGGCTCGGCGCGGTATGCCTGGCTGCCGTCCGGCGTTACCGTGCCAGCGCCCAGCGAGACGGCAAGGTTTTCCTGCTGCAGCTGGAACACCGAGAGTGTGGCGTTCAGGCGGCCATCCAGCAGCTCGCCTTTCAGGCCCAGCTCGTAGTTGTTGCCCTCCAGTGGTGCCAGGGTTGTGCCATTGATGTCCTTCTCGTTCTGCGGCTCGAAGATATTGGTGTAACTGGCGTAGGTTGACCATTGTTGGGTGAGGTCGAACACCACACCGGCGTAGGGGGTTACGACCCCGTTCTCGTTGGCGACCGGTGTCGTGGTTTTATTCCCTGCGGCGGTCCTGCTCCAGTCTTCCTCATCCCAGTCACTAACGCGTGCGCCAAGCAGCAAATGCAGGCGGTCTGTCGGGTTGAGACGCATGGCGGCTATATAGGCAGTGGTTGTTATATCGGTGCCATAACGAGCCCCCGTGGCGCTGAGGTCAGGTTTGGGCCAGGCCCCGGAGTCGTAGAAAGGGACTGAGTCAGGTAGCACAGCAATGAGCCAGCCTGGATAATTGTCACCCTCTTCGCTGTAATCGGCATGGAAGGCTGAAAAGGACAGCTGGTGCTCCTGGCCCAGCCAGTCGAAGCTGCCACTCAGGCTGGCATTGAATGCGCTCAACTCAAGGTCGGCGGCCCAGCGGTTCATATAGAGTGTGCCGCCCGCGCCGGTCTGGCGGTCAATGGCTGGGGCATAAACATAACCGAAGGATTCGTCGTAGCCGCCGGTCTTGTGCTCGGCCTGCAGGCGCAGCTGCCAGCGGTCGCTGATCGCCTGCTCCAGTGTGGCGAAGAGGTTCAGGCTGTCGCGGCTGAAGTCGGACCAGTCGGTCGCGGTGCTGGTTGAGCGATCAAAGTTGGTGTAGCCACCATCGGTATAGAACAGGGGCAAGCCGCCCCGGGACGCGCCGCTATTGTTGAAATCCTGGTACTCGAAGCCGCCAGACAGCACAGTGGTGTCGCTCAGGTCGGCTTCGATAATGCCGTAGGCGGCCTGCTGTTCATGGTGTTCACGATCCACAAAGGTGTCGTTTTCCTGATAAGACGCAGCTAAACGGCCGCGCAGACGGCCGCTGTCTATAAGGGCGCCGCTGACGTCCATTTCGCCGCGATACAGATCCCAGGCACCCGCCTGCACGGTTACGCTTGCCTGCGGCGTGGCGGTAGCCCGCTTACGTATCAGATTTACACTGGCCGCAGGGGATCCCATGCCGGACATGAGTCCGGATGCGCCGCGCACAATTTCAATGCGGTCGTAGGCGACCATATCGGCAGTTTCTTCTTCGAAACCGTAGATTCCCGGCGGTCTTGGCACGCCGTCGACCAGATAGTTGTCAACCGAGAAGCCCCGGGAAAAATAGCCGATGCCATCGGAGCCAAGGGCACTGGAGTTGTTGCCCTCAATACCGACGATCTGGTCCATGACCTGAGAGATGGAGGTCAGGTTCTGGTCTTCCATCCGTTGCCGGGTCACCACGGTGACCGATTGGGGCGTGTCGCGCATGGATAGCTCAAGGCCGGTAGACGAGCTCATGGCGTCGGTGGTGTAGGAGCCGCTGCCCTCGGTGGTGCTGCTGACGCCGGCGCCCGAGACGAGCATGGCGGGCAGGGTGGCCATGCCCTCGGCGCTTTCAACTGTTTGTGCCCTGCTCAGCGTGTAACTGCCTTCGCCTTGTGGTACCGGACTCAAGCCGCTTCCCTGGAGTAACTGACGCAAGCCTTCCTCGACGCTGTACTCGCCGCTCAGTGCCGGTGCGCGCTGTCCGCTCACCAGGGTCGGATCGAACGACAGCAGGATGCCAGCTTCGCGACCAAACTGGTTGAGTGCATTCTCCAGCGAGGTACTGGCGATCTGATAGTGACGCACCTGGTTGCTATCGGCGGCCGTGGCCAGGCCGGTGTGCAGACCCAGCGTACTGGCGAGCAGCAGAGCGCTTGAGAGTGACGACAGTCGCTGTCGCTGGAACGGGGGAAGACGCATGATTTTTCCTTGTTCTACTAAAAGTTGGCGTGTGGTTACCTTCCCTGTCACGCGAGAAGCAAAATCAGCTCAACTTTTTTTAAGAAATCTGACGGAGTTGTAAAAAAATCAGACCTGGCTGGCCGGTACCAGGCGCACCCAGTAGCGGCTCAGGCTGTGCAGGCGCACCGGCAGACTCTGGGTAAGGCTGGTCAGAATGCGGTCGGTGTCGGCCAGCGGGTAGGAGCCGGATATTCGCAGCTGTGCGATGGCAGGGTCGCAACCCAGATAACCGGGCCGATAGCGCGTCAGAGTCTGCACGAAACTGGCCAGCGGCATACTGGTGGCGACCAGCATTCCCTGGGTCCAGGCAAAGCGCTCTTCCTGCGTGGGTTGAGGGGCGGAAAGCCGATATTCGTCAAAGTGCGCGCTTTGTCCGGCGTGCATCACATTGGCGGCAACCGGTGCGTGGCTGGGGAAGACCTCCACCGTACCTGCCAATACGTCCACCCTGGAAACGCCTTCGCACTGCTGGACCGCAAAACGTGTCCCCAGGGGGCGCAGCATTCCTTGCGCAGTTACCACGCGGAGGTTGGGAGCAGGTGCGCGCGAGGCGGTGTTCAGCATCAGCTCGCCCTGCAGCAGCTCCACTTGCAGGCCGGTCGCGCTCTGCTCGAGGTTTGCCGCGCTGGCGGTGTTGAGATGTAGCTGGCCGCCACCGGGGAGCGCGACTGTGAGCTGTTCGCCGGTGGCGGTGCGAATATCGGCCAGCGTCTCGCGCCAAGGCAACTGATATCCCAGTGTGGCAAAGCTGCCGGCAAACAACAGCAGGCTCAAGGTCTTTACTGCGCGCCGGCGCTGCTCGCCGGCCGGACTGAGCAGGGCGGCGCGGGCAGCCGGGGTCAATGCCGTACCAAACTGCTTATTGGTCGTTTGAATGTGCGCCCAGGCGCGGCGGTGCAGTTCGCTCGCAGCCAACCAGGTTTGCAACTCCGCCTCGTCTGTCTCCCCCGCCAGTTGGGCAAGATGCCAGTCGACGGCTGCCAGCGCTACGCTGCGGGGAATGTTCATGGCTGGTTCAATCACTGGGTATCCAGCCCGAAATAGCAACGCAGGGCGGCGCGGCGCAGGTAACGCTTTACCGTGCTGATAGAGATGTTCAGCAGGCTGGCCACTTCTGCGTGGCCCATGCCGTCGAGCTGCACATGCAGGAACGCGCGGCGCACGACGCCGGGCAGGCCGTCGAGCAACTGGTCGATCTCGACCAGCGCTTCCATCAGCAGCGCCTGCTCCTCCGGCGATAACGCGTAGTGTTCGGGCTGCTCGGTCAGTGCCTCAAGATAGGCCTTCTCCAATTGCTCGCGGCGCCGCTGGTTTGACATCACCCGCTTGGCGACAGTGGTGAGAAAGGCTCGGGGTTCGCGTAGGCCGGGCAGCTCTTCCTTGGCCAGCAGGCGCATGAAAGTATCTTGGGCCAGGTCGGCAGCGCGGTGCGAGCAGCCGAGCCTGCCGAGCAGCCATCGCACAAGCCAGCTGTGGTGATCGCGGTAAAGTGCGTGCATGTCCATCGCCGGAACCTGTGCCTGTGCGCTGAAGGGCACCAGTCGTGCTTATTCAGCTAATGATAATCAGTCGCATTTTATGGTGAAGGCGTACCATTCGCAAGGGTGCTTTGCGCAGGTGGGAGATTCAGGACGGGAGGGGCGTGAGTGAATGCATTGAAAGCTGCGAGCGGCGGGCCGCTCGCGATGGCTAACGCTTCGCAAGGCGGCGCTGGTTCAGTTCAATTTCAGCGCAAAGTACATGAAGTCATGATCGTTACTGAAGCCGAGGGAGCGATACAGGCTTTGCGCGGCGACGTTGTCTTCGCCGGTCATGACGGTCATGCGCTCCACACCAGCCGCCTTGGCCAGCTCCTTGGCGTGGTTGATCAGTTTGTCGGCAACCAGTTGGCGGCGCGCTTCTTCTGTCACGTAGATACCTTTGAGTACCCAGGCGGCCGACAGCGTCAGCGCCGAGAAGCTGGGAATGAACTGGCAGAAGCCCATTGCCTTGCCGCTGTCCTCGTCTTCGGCGACGAGAATGATGGCCTGCTCGTGGACCAGGCGGGCCTCAAGGAAACGGCGTGAGGCTTCGGGTTTGGGCAACTGCCCGTAATACTCGCGGTACTTGATGAACAGTGGCGTGATTTCATCAAGGCGATCAACATCTGCCTGCACTATGCGCATACGAATACCTTGTTAATGGTCATTAAGTGGCTGAGAGGTTTTTTACGGTCATTGGCTTCATCCTGCATCAGCATGCGGCAATCTGCAATCAGCGACCATAAAAAAACCGCCGTACCTGAGGTAGGGCGGTTCTGGTGAGTGCGAGGCCTCTAGACCGAGAACGGTGGCAGCTTCTTGGCGACAGTCTGGCGTTTCAGGGTCACGTAATGGGGCATGCCGTTCTTGAAGGGAGGAAAGTCTTCCCCTTGAATCAGCGGCGACAGGTAGCGGCGACAGGCTTCGGTAATATGAAAGCCATCTTCGGTGATGAAGTCGCGTGGCATGAACTTCTCGACATTGGCCACATCCTTCAGCGGCGCTTCGATGATGTCCCATTCATAAGGTGCGTCGTTCAGGCGGCGAATCGCCGGCATGATCGAGTTCTTGCCTTCCAGGGCAATTCTTACCGCCGCTTGACCCAGTGCATAGGCCTGCTCCACATCTACCTTGGAGGCGATATGGCGGGCGGCGCGTTGCAGATAGTCCGCCACGGCCCAGTGGTACTTGTAGCCCAGCTCTTCCTTCACCAATTTGGCGATGGTCGGCGCCACACCGCCCAGTTGCGCGTGGCCGAAGGCGTCGGTCAGACCGGACTCGGAAAGGAACTTGCCATCACTGTTCTTGATGCCCTCGGACACGCCGATAACGCAGTAGCCGTAGGTTTTTACGCACTCATCAACGCGCGCCAGGAAGGCGGGCTGGTCGAATTCGATTTCCGGGAACAGCAGGATGTGCGGTGGCTGTCCCTCGCCTTCATTGGCCAGGCCGCAGGCAGCGGTGATCCAGCCAGCGTGGCGGCCCATGACTTCCAGGATGAACACCTTGGTGGAGGTGGCGGCCATGGAGGCGACGTCGAAGCCGGCTTCGCGGATCGAGGTGGCCACGTATTTGGCGACCGAGCCGAAACCGGGGCAGCAATCGGTGATGGGCAGATCGTTGTCGACGGTCTTAGGTACGTGAATGGCCTGGATCGGATAGCCGAGTGTTTCGGCCAGTTGCGAAACCTTGAGGCAGGTGTCTGCCGAGTCGCCGCCACCGTTATAAAAGAAGTAGCCAATATCGTGCGCCTTGAAGACCTCGATCAGGCGCTCATACTCGGCGCGGTTGGCTTCCAGGCTTTTCAGCTTGTAGCGGCAGGAGCCAAAGGCGCCGGATGGCGTGTGGCGCAAGGCGGCGATGTCATCGACCGACTCCAGGCTGGTGTCGATCAGTTCTTCGGTCAAGGCGCCGATAATGCCGTTGCGACCGGCGTAAACGGTGCCAATCTGTTCGGGGTGCAGGCGGGCGGTTTCGATCACGCCGGCGGCCGATGCGTTGATCACAGCGGTAACCCCGCCCGACTGGGCGTAAAAAGCGTTCTTGGCGGTCATGCGTACTCCATGTGTTGAGTCTGAAAATCGGTTGCCGCAAAGCTGCTGAGTCCGACCGCTGTTAAATTCGGTCAGCCTGGGTGCGAAGTGGTGCGGGCAGATGGGCGCAATGATAGCCCAAAGCAGTGTCGCTTGCATGACAATCGGGCCACAGCCCCTGTCGGCCGGACGGCCGTGCTAGTATCGCCACAACAAGGGCGCAGCAGGCCGGAAAGCAACTTTTCGGCCGCTGTACATGTCTGTTTGCCGGGTTGGCGAGTGATCAACGAAGGGTACAAGGCCTAATCAATGCATCTGCACATTCTGGGTATCTGCGGTACGTTCATGGGTTCGCTGGCGCTGCTGGCGCGCGAGCTGGGGCATCAGGTCAGCGGTTCGGACGCCAATGTCTACCCACCGATGAGTACACAGTTGGAGGCGCAGGGTATCGCGCTGCAGGAAGGCTATGATGCCGCGCATCTGCAGCCGGCGCCCGATCTGGTCATCGTCGGCAACGCCATGAGCCGCGGTAATCCCGCTGTGGAGTACATGCTGGATCAGGGAATGCCTTATGTGTCGGGCCCGGAGTGGCTGGCGCGCTACGTGCTGCAGGAGCGCTGGGTACTGGCAGTGGCGGGGACGCACGGCAAGACCTCTACCTCAAGTCTGCTGGCCTGGTTGCTGGAAGACGCGGGCATGAGTCCCGGCTTTCTGATCGGCGGTGTGCCCCAGAACTTCGGCATTTCAGCGCGTCTGGGCGATACACCTTTCTTTGTGGTGGAGGCCGATGAATACGACAGCGCCTTCTTTGATAAGCGCTCCAAGTTTGTTCACTACCGCCCCCGTACCGCGATTTTGAACAATCTCGAGTTCGATCATGCGGATATCTTCCCTGATCTGGCAGCCATTGAACGGCAGTTCCATCACCTGGTGCGCACCGTGCCCGCCGCAGGCCTGATCATTCGTCCGCAGGGCGTGGCGGCGCTGGATCGGGTGATCGAGATGGGCTGCTGGACGCCTTGCCAGACGACCGGCGAAGGCGGCGACTGGCAGGCGCGCTTGCTCAAGGCCGATGGCTCGCAGTTTGAAGTCTGGCTCAATGGCGAGCTGCAGGGCGTGGCTGATTGGCAGCAAACCGGCATGCACAGCGTGGCCAATGCCCTCTCGGCACTGGCCGCCGCACGCCATGTGGGGGTTACTCCAGCCCAGGGTATTGCCTCGCTGGGCGGCTTTCGCAACGCCAAGCGGCGAATGGAAAAGCTGGCCGAGATCAACGGCATCACCGTGTACGACGATTTCGCCCATCACCCCACCGCCATTGCGACCACACTCGCCGGGCTGCGCGCGCAGATTGGCGAACACAGACTGATTGCCATTATCGAGCCGCGGTCCAATACCATGCGCCTGGGCAGCCACATGCATGCCCTGCCCGACAGTGTGCGTGAGGCCAGCGAGGTGATCTGGTATCAGCCGCCGGGGCTGGACTGGTCGCTGGAGCCGGTGGTGCAGGGCAGCCTAGTGCCCGCACAGGTGATGACGGACCTGGATACAATAGTGCAGCAGGTGGTCGACAGCGCTACGCCTGATACTCGCGTGGTGATCATGAGTAATGGCGGCTTCGGTGGGATCCATCAAAAACTGGTGCGGGCTCTGGAGGCGCGGCATGGCTGAAGCGGTGGTCAAACGGGTTACCCTGGCGGTAACCGGTGCCTCGGGGGCGCAGTACGCCATGCGCCTGCTGGAATGTCTGGTGCAGGCCGGCGTTGAGGTCTCCTTCCTGATTTCCCAGGCAGCGCAATTGGTCGTGGCAACCGAAACCCAATGGCAATTGCCGGCCAAGCCGCAGGCGCTGGAAGCCTATCTAACCGAGCAGTTTGCTGCGCAGCCGGGGCAGATTCGCGTGTATGGCAAGCAGGACTGGATGGCACCGGTAGCCTCGGGTAGCGGCGCGCCGGCGGCCATGGTGGTCTGTCCCTGTTCTACCGGCTCCTTGTCGGCGATTGCCACCGGTGCCAGCAATAATCTGATCGAGCGGGCGGCAGACGTGGCGCTCAAGGAAAGGCGCAAGCTGATCCTGGTGCCGCGCGAAGCGCCGTTCTCCAGCATTCATCTGGAAAACATGCTGAAACTGAGCCAGATGGGCGCGGTGATATTGCCGGCGAGTCCAGGCTTTTATCACCAGCCTGAATCGGTAGCCGATCTGGTCGATTTTGTCGTTGCGCGCATTCTCAATCAACTGGGGATCGAGCAGCAGTTACTGCCGCGCTGGGGTGAGGCTGAGCCTCAGGGCAAGTGAGCTGCCATATGGCTGATATCGCGGGCGCCGCACGGCCTGCCCGCGATACAGGTGTTACGTCAGACGAAGTACAGTGACAACCCTTCGGAAATGAATGCGGGCTTGTCGACGCCCTCGATTTCCAGGGTGTTGCGTGCCTTCATCAGCCACTGCCCAGGGTTTTTCTCGGTGACGTCCAGGATGGTGGTGTGCAGGCGCACGCGTGAACCCACGCGTACCGGCTGGATGAAGCGCAGACTATCCATGCCGTAATTGACGGCCATCTTCAAACCTTCCGGGCGCGGCATCAGCCCAGCGGACAGCGCAGGCAACAGCGACAGAGACAGGAAGCCATGGGCGATGGTGCCGCCGAAGGGCGTCTGCTTGGCCTTTTCTTCATCAATGTGGATGAACTGGTGGTCGCCGGTGCACTCGGCAAACTGGTTGACCCGCTCCTGATCGATCTGCAGCCATTCCGAGTGGCCCATATCCTTGCCGATCAATGAGGTAAGTTCACTAACTGGTATAGCTGTCATGGCGTTCTCCGTGACTCTTATTGTGGCCCGCTGGGGGTGTGCGTAGCTGCCTGCTGCAATGCTAACCTTTGGAGCAAGCGTATCCGGCTGAATGGTTGCAAGCGCTGACGCAGGGGTCAATCAATCAGGACCTTATATTGGTTTGCTGAATGATCTGACCTTCTGCTGAAGGCTAAGCCCGACGGCTAACGATGACAAGAGGATTGCATGAGTCAGAAGATTGCGTTATTCCCACTTAAAACCGTATTGCTGCCAGGTTGCACTCTGGACCTGCAGCTCTTCGAGGCGCGCTATCTGGATATGGTCAGCCGGTGCTTCAAATCGGGCGAGGGCTTTGTGGTCGTGGCGCTGGAAAAAGGACCGGAGGCGGGTACCGGTGATTTGCGCTTCAGTGCCCTGGGCTGCGAAGCACGGATAGTGGATTTTCAACAGCGGGATAACGGATTGCTGGGGATCAGGGTGCTGGGCGCCCGCCGCGCGCAGGTGAGCCAGGTTGAGGTAGCTGAAGACGGGCTGGTCGTGGCACAAGTGCAGTGGCGCCCGGAAGCGGGAGATGCCGAGCTGGTAACCGAGCACGAAGAGCTCGAAGAGCTGCACGCCGCGCTATTGCAGCACCCGCTGGCGTCCGGGCTGGACTTGCCTCCCGTGGGCAACAGTCAGCAGGCCCTCGCGTATCAATTGGCCTATCTGCTGCCGTTCAGCCTGGATCAGAAAACCCATTTGCTGGCGCTTGATGAGCCGTCCGAGCGTTTGCAACAGATCCATGAATGGCTCGAGGTGCTGCAGGCATAACGGTAAATCTGGCGGGCGTGAGGTGGCGAGCTTTACCAGAATACCCAGGCTGCAGCCAGGAACGGCCAGCTGGCAATCAGCCAGCGCAGCGGTGTGGCCAATGGCGTCATCGGGCTGACCCGCTCGACCACCCAGCAGGCGAGGAGGCTGGCGCTAACGCCAACCAGCAGACTGCGAAGCATCTCCAGCGGTTCCAGTAAGCGGTGTTCGAGCACATTGCTGGCGATCATCAACAGCAGCGGCAGCAGATACAACAGCCAGGCGCTGCGTACCCAGAAATGCTGGCTGCGACTGCAGTTGACGACCAGCGCACAGAGTATGGTGGTGAGTAGGGCGTTGATGCTGGCACTGCCGCTTAGCGCTATGGCCCAGGCCATGAACAAGGCCAGGCTTAGTGCGCATAAATGCAGGACTGCGTGATTCCAGCGCCTGGCCAGTAGCAGAGCGGCGATAATCGGAGCTGCTACGAGTAAAATCTCCGGGGTGAGTATCTGTACCTCTCCCGCGCCCGGCAGGCGCAGATAATCTGCGCTGTCTACCAGGGTGCGATCGAATATCTGCAGGGCCCGCTGATTCATGCTCAAGGTCAGCAGTGATAGCAGGCAGCAGGCTGCCGCTACCAGGGAGCTCCAGCGTTTTTGCAGTTTCAATACGTACAGGCAGCAGCCGATCAGTATGCCTGCACCAATCAACAGGCTCAGCGCCTGATTCCAGAACAACGGTGGTACTGGCCATTGCGCAGCGCGGCCGGCGGTGTAACCGGGGATCAGATAGGCCGGAGCCCAGGCCAGCGCCGATAGCAGGTTGATTGCGACGAAGCGCCAGACCGGCATGTCGAACATGCCGGCCACCAGCGGGATCACTGGCCGTATCGGCCCGATGAAGCGCCCCAGCACCACGCTCAACCAGCCATAGCGACGAAAGAAGCGCTCGCCGCCGTCGATCCACTGCGGGTTGCGGCGGAACGGGCCGAAGCCGCGAATGTTGTGGTGGAAGTGGCGGCCGAGAAAGAAGCTGATCAGGTCTCCCAGCACGGCGCCACTGAAAGCCCAGATAACCGCAGTGCCCAGCGCCATGCCGCCGCTGGCAGCCATTGCCGAGACCGCAAACAGCAAAAAAACACCGGGCACTACCAGGCCTGCGATCGCCAGTGACTCGGTAAAGGAAATCAGAAAGATGGCCAGTCCCACCCATTGCTGATGGGCGGCCAGCCAGTCGGTGAGTTCAACCAGCAAAAGGCTGGCCCTCCAGCGCTGCTGTGGCGGCCTGCCCGGGTGTGAGCAGGCGGTAATCGCGCCCTTCTACGCGGGTTCGGCCCAGCGGCTTGCGCGTGCAGTAGGCGGCCAGTTCGGCGTCTACAAAGCGGTAGGGCAGGGCTTCATCGCGACCTGAGGGAATACCCAGGCGCGGAGTCTGGATGATCTGGCTCGGTTGGTAGCCGTCGTCCTCGATGAACAGCGTATCCGGGCAGAACGCCTGAGCATTCCAGTCTGCTACCCGTATCGCCAGTGAACGACATAGCAGGGTTTGTCCGGCGCACAAACGGTGAGCGGCCCGTGCGCTGCCATCGCGATTGGGGTTGAGCTGCTGCATGCGCTGCAGGCTTGCCGGCCCGCTGAGACTGTCGATCACCGGATAGCCTGATTTGAGCAGCACTCCGTTGCCGGCACCTGCGGCGCTGCAGTTCATCGAGTCGCCGCCGCGGGCGTAATACATGTAGATAATGCCGCCCTCCATGAAGAGCGCGCGTCTGGCGTGGGTGAAACCCAGCGAAGAATGACTGCCCTTTTCGTCCAGCATATAGGCTTCTGTTTCGATGATGCGCGCCGATAGCCAAAGCCCTTCCAGGTAGCGGCGAATCACCTTGCCCAGTAGGTCGACCGCCAGCGTGCGGGCGTCCTGCTGAAAAAACGAGGCTGGCAAGGGCCGCTTTGCGAGGTTGGAAAAAGGGTCAGGGTGCATGGTGCTCATTCTATCAGCATAGATATTGCAGACTGAATTGGTGCGTGGCTGCAGGATTCCTCTGGCGGCCCTGTCAAGTGCTGGGGGACCCGGCTATAATGCCGCATTTGCGTATACAGGTAACAGGTAACTGCATGAGTGCGGAACAGGTAGTCGTTTACATGACCGGGTTGGGCCAGAATGCCCGGCGCGCATCGCGGGTCATTGCCCGTGCAACGACCGCGGTCAAGAACGCCGCTCTGCTGGCAACGGCCGAAGCCATCGAGGCTGCGAGCGCGGAACTGGTCGCCGCCAACGAGCTGGATTTGCAGGCCGGTCGAGACAACGGCCTGGACGCTGCGATGCTCGATCGTCTGGCGCTCACGCCGGCGCGTATGCAGGCCATGGTCGAAGGTTTGCGGCAGGTTGCAGCACTGCCGGATCCGGTTGGTGCTATCGCTGATATGAAGTTTCTCCCGTCCGGCATTCAGGTGGGGAAGATGCGCGTGCCGCTGGGCGTGATTGGCATCATTTACGAGTCCCGCCCCAATGTGACCGTCGAAGCGGCCAGTTTGTGCCTCAAATCCGGTAATGCCTGCATTCTGCGCGGTGGCTCCGAGTCGATCCATTCCAATCGAGCGATTGCCGAATGCCTGCGCGTCGGGCTGGCGGCGGCCGGCCTGCCGAACGAAGTGGTACAGGTGGTGGAAACCACCGATCGCGCCGCCGTTGGCGCACTCATCACCATGCGCGATTACGTGGATGTGATTGTACCGCGCGGCGGCAAGGGACTGATCGAGCGCATCAGCAAGGATGCGCGGGTGCCGGTGATCAAACACCTGGACGGCATCTGTCATGTTTATGTGGATGATCGCGCCGATCTGGACAAGGCCGAAGCCATCGCTGTCAACGCCAAGACCCATCGTTACGGCGTGTGTAACGCCATGGAAACGCTGCTGGTGCACCAAGCGGTGGCAGCAGCATTCTTGCCCCGCGTCGCAGCCATCTATGCCGAGAAAGGTGTCGAGCTGCGCGGCTGTGCACAAACCTGCGCGTTGCTGCCACAGGCGACTGCTGCAACGGAGCAGGATTGGTCAACCGAATACCTGGCGCCGATTCTGTCGGTCAAGGTGGTGACGGACATGGATGCCGCCATCGAGCACATCAATACCTATAGCTCGCAGCATACCGACGCCATGGTCTCGGAAGACTTCACCCGCGCACGGCGTTTTTTGGCCGAGGTGGATTCCAGCTCGGTGATGATCAACGCGTCAACGCGTTTCGCCGATGGTTTTGAGTACGGTCTGGGCGCCGAGATCGGCATCTCTACCGATAAGATTCATGCTCGCGGGCCGGTGGGACTGAATGGTCTGACCAGCGAAAAGTACGTGGTATTCGGCGACGGCCACATCCGGCAGTGATGCGCGGATGAGGCAGCGAATCGGTCTGCTGGGCGGTACCTTCGATCCAGTGCACTTTGGCCACCTGCGCAGCGCGGTGGAGGTACTGGAGCGCTTGCAGCTGGACGAGCTGCGGCTGGTGCCCAGTGCTCGGCCACCGCACCGGGAGGTGCCTGGCGCCAGTGCCGATCAGCGCCTGGCGATGGTTGAGCTGGCGGTAACGCCGGGTTGCGGGCTGCAGGTCGATGACCGCGAGCTGCGCCGGGACCGGCTCTCTTACACTGTTGATACGCTGGAATCGCTGCGCGCCGAGCTGGGTGTTGAGGCTGCACTGTTCATGGTCCTGGGTTGGGACGCATTCTGCGGTCTGCCAAGCTGGCATCGCTGGCAGGAGCTGTTGCAGTTGGCACATATCGTGGTGTTGCAGCGTCCCGATTACAATCCGGACATGCCCGAGGTGCTAAAGGATTTGCTGGCTGCGCGCAGTGTCGACAGCCCCGAGCGTCTGGCGCAAAGCAGTAACGGTCACATTATTTGCCTGTCGCAGACGCCCTTGGCGATTTCTGCGACCCATATTCGCGGCCTGGTCGCCAGCGGCGCCTCACCGCGTTTTCTGTTGCCCGACGCCGTGCTTGACTATATTGAAACCCAAGGGCTGTATCGGCCCTGATATCGAGGATTTAAACGTCTTATGCAGATTGAAGAGCTTGCGCAACTGGTAGAGAACGCGCTGGACGAACTCAAGGCCAAGGATGTAGTACGGATTGACGTACGCGAACACACCAGTGTGACCGATTTCATGGTCATCGCCAGTGGTACGTCCAATCGCCATGTCAACGCCCTGAGCGATAACGTGGTGGAAAAGGCCAAGGAAGCCGGGCGCAAGCCGCTGGGCGTCGAAGGCAAGGGTTCCGGCGAGTGGGTACTGGTAGACCTGGGCGACGTGGTTGTGCACGTTATGCAGCCGGCGACCCGCGAGTTCTATGACCTTGAGCGCCTCTGGCAAAGTGCCGAATCACGCCGGGAACAGCAACAGCGGCCTGTGGAGTAAGCCTGTTTGCGTATTCGCCTGATCAGTGTGGCGTCACGCATGCCGCGTTGGGTGGAGCAGGGCTATCAGGAGTACGCCAAGCGGCTGCCGCCTGACCTGCCGCTGGAGCTGGTCGAGATTCCGCTGGCAACACGGGGCAAGAATGCCGATGTCAGTCGTCTGATGCGCCGCGAGGGCGAGCAGATGCTGGCGGCGGTGCAGCCGGGTGAACGCATCGTTACTCTTGAGGTAACAGGGCGGGCCTGGTCGACCGAAAATCTGGCCGAGAAGTTGGAGCAGTGGCGGTTGGATGCCCGCAACGTCAACCTGATGGTCGGCGGCCCCGAGGGTCTGGCCGACGAGGTGAGCGCGCGCAGCGATCAGCGCTGGTCATTGTCGCCGCTGACGCTGCCGCACCCGCTGGTACGCATTCTGCTGGCCGAACAGCTCTACCGCGCCTGGACCATTCTTAATCGTCATCCCTACCACAAGTGATTCATGGCCAAGCCCATCCACCTGAAAGACCACAGTAAGGACGCCGGCATAGTGCACCGTCGCCTGCTGCTGGCAGGCGTTTTTGTACTGGCGCTGATTGCCGCTCTGGTCGCGCGCATGTATTACCTGCAGGTCACACAATACGAGCATCATTCGACCCTGTCGGAGAACAACCGGGTTCACGTGCAGCCCATACCGCCGACTCGTGGCCGCATTTACGACCGCAATGGCGAGGTCCTGGCCGAGAACCGTCCCAGCTACAGCCTGACGATTACCCGCGATCGGGTAGCAGATCTGCCGGCTACCTTTGAGTTGCTCAAGTCGCTGCTGTCCCTGAGTGATGAAGATGTGGCCCAGGCCGAGCGCCGGCTGATGCAGGCCAGAAGGCCCTTCGAATCGGTGCCGGTGATGCTCGAGCTGACCCAGGAACAGATCGCGCGCATCGCCATCAATCAATTTCGCTTGCCCGGAGTAGAGGTGCAGGCCAGTTTTGTGCGCTATTACCCCTTTGCCGACCATTTTGCCCACGCTCTGGGTTACGTGGGCCGGATCAACGAGCAGGAACTCAAATCGATCGATACTGTGTCCTATGCCGGCACGCATTACATCGGCAAGACCGGTATAGAGCGCTATTACGAGGACTTGCTGCATGGCACCGTGGGTTACGAAGAGGTGGAAACCAACGCCCGTGGACGCGTATTGCGGGTGCTCTCGCGCACCGAGCCGGTACCCGGCAAGGACTTGACCCTGCATCTGGACGCCAACCTGCAGCGCGTGGCCGAGGAAGCCCTGGGCGACAGACGCGGCGCTGTCGTGGCAATAGACCCGGCCACCGGCGGTGTACTGGCCTTCGTCAGCAAGCCCGGCTTCGATCCCAATCTGTTTGTTACCGGTATCAGTTACGCCGACTATGGCGCCCTGCGTGATTCACTGGATCAGCCGCTGTTCAATCGCGTGCTGCGCGGCCAGTATCCGCCCGGCTCGACGATCAAGCCGGTGGTTGCCCTCGGGGGGCTGGATACGGGCGCGACCACCCGCAGTGCGCGGGTGTATGACCCTGGATTCTTTCAGTTGCCCAATTTCAGTCACAAGTACCGCAACTGGAACCGCAGTGGCGATGGCTGGGTAGACATGTCCTATGCCATCGCACGCTCCAACGACACTTATTTCTACGATCTGGCGAACAAGATGGGCATCGACAGGATGCATGATTTCATGAGCCGGTTTGGTATTGGACAGCGGGTGTCCATCGACATGTACGAAGAGGCGGCGGGTCTGATGCCCTCCAGCGACTGGAAGCGAACCAAGTACAGGCAGCCCTGGTACCCTGGAGAAACCCTGATCGCCGGGATCGGGCAGGGTTATATGCTGGCCACGCCGCTGCAGTTGGCGCAGACCATGGCGCTGATTGCCAATCACGGAAAATGGCATCGTCCCAGGTTGCTGATGGATGCCGAAGGGGTGCAACCGGATGAGTCGGATACGCCCGAGGATATCAAGCTGCGCAATCCTTCAGACTGGGATTTCATGACCCAGGCCATGCAGGATGTGATGCAGTCGCCGCATGGCACCGCGCGGGCCGCTGCCCAGGGCGCGCCATACAACATGGCTGGCAAAAGCGGAACGGCCCAGGTGGTGGCCATTGCCCAGGGTGAGCGCTACGACTCCAAGAGCTTGCGTGAGCGGCACCGTGACCACGCGCTGTTCGTCGGCTTTGCTCCCAGTGAAAAGCCCTTGATCGCCGTGGCTGCGCTGGTTGAGAACGGCGAATCCGGCGGCCGCGTCGCCGGACCTGTCGTGCGGGCGGTATTCGATGCCTGGATCTTGCCGCGCCTGCCCAAGCCCGAAGAAGAGGGCGAGAGCGCAGCTGAGGTCGGCAGCGCTACGCCATCCCAGGAGGCCGCACAATGAAGCGCCCCACGCCCATGCCGGCAGCGGCGGGTCTGCGTCGCCGCGAATCATTCTGGATGCGCATCCACGTTGATCCCTGGTTGCTGTTGTTGATTCTGGGCCTGGCGGCAGTGGACGCCTTTGTGCTTTATTCCGCCAGCGGCAAAAGCATGGGCATGGTTTATCGGCAGATGGCCTATTTTGCCGTGGGTATAGCCGTGATGGTGGTGATAGCGCAGTTCCAGCCACGTTTCATGCAACGCTGGGTGCCGGTGGCTTACGTTGGAGGGACATTGCTGCTGGTGGCGGTGCTGCTGGTCGGCACCGAGGCCAAGGGTGCGCAGCGCTGGTTGACCATTCCGGGGGTGATGCGTTTCCAGCCGTCGGAAATACTCAAACTGGTGATGCCCATGAGCGTCGCCTGGTACCTGGGTGCCAGGACCTTGCCGCCGCGCTTCAAGCATGTGGTGGGTACGCTGTTGATCATCTTTATACCCGTGGTGCTGATTCTCAAGCAGCCGGACCTGGGCACCTCGTTGCTCATTGCCGCCTCGGGCATCTTTGCTCTGCTGCTGGCCGGACTATTGTGGCGCTATATCATCGGCGCGCTGTTGCTGCTGGCTCCAGCGGCCGCAGGTATGTGGTTCTTTGTCATGCACGGCTATCAGAAGCAGCGGGTGTTGACCTTTCTCAATCCCGAAAGTGATCCTTTGGGCTCGGGCTGGAATATCATCCAATCCAAGGCTGCGATAGGGTCCGGCGGGGTATTCGGCAAGGGCTGGCTCCAGGGGACGCAATCGCACCTGGATTTCCTGCCGGAAGGTCACACCGACTTTATCATTGCGGTGTTGGCAGAGGAGTTCGGCATGGTCGGTGTCTGCTTGCTACTGTGCGTCTACATGCTGCTGATCAGTCGCGGTATGGTGATCACGTTGCAAGCGCAGGACGCATTCTGCAAACTGCTGGCAGGCAGCATCACTCTGACGTTCTTCGTCTATGTTTTCGTCAATATCGGCATGGTCAGTGGGCTGTTGCCGGTGGTGGGGGTGCCGCTGCCCTTTATCAGTTACGGCGGTACTTCGCTGATTACCCTGCTGTCGGGGTTCGGTATTCTCATGTCCATCCACACGCACCGTAAATGGATGGCAAAAAGTTCATGACATCGGGTCGGGATTAAAACAGAACATGTACAAAAACAACGTGGGCAGTCGCTGCCGCGGTATTGCCCGTTTGGCAGCAACGCTGGTTGGCGGGCTCCTGGCTGCGGGGGTTCAGGCCCAGGACTATGGCCCGCAGCACAGCGATGTGCCGGCCTTCGTCGAGAAGATGCAGATCGAGCACGGGTTTAGCGCCGAACACGTCCAGCAGGTGCTGGATCAGGCGGTACGTCAGGAGGCCATCCTCAAGGCCATTGCCCGCCCTGCTGAACGGGTAAAGCCCTGGCATGAGTATCGTGCCATCTTTATAACCGACAAGCGCATCGAAAGCGGCCTGGCTTTCTGGGACGAGCATGCCGAGGCGCTGGCTCGGGCGGAAAAGGAATACGGCGTAGAGCCGGAAATCATTCTGGCCATTATCGGTGTGGAAACCTTTTACGGCGGCAACATGGGCTCCTACCGTGTGATCGACGCGCTGACTACCCTGGGCTTTGACTATCCGCCACGGGCCGACTTCTTTCGTCGCCAGCTGGAAAGCTACCTGGTGCTGACCCGCGAACAGCAGATGGACCCACTGACCCTCAAGGGTTCCTATGCTGGCGCCATGGGCTATGGGCAATTCATACCCAGCAGTTACCAGGCCTTTGCCGTGGATTTTGACCACGACGGCGTAGTGGATATCTGGAACAACCCGGTGGATGCCATTGGCAGCGTCGCCAATTATTTCCATCAGCATAAGTGGCAGCATGGCGCCGCGGTAGCCATCGCGGCAGATGTAGAAGGGGATCAGGTTGCCCAGGGTATAACCCTTGAGCAGGGTCTCGAAGCGCGCAAGACGGTGGCCGAGCTGCAGCGCCTGGGCTGGACGCCGCGCACACAGCTGGAACAGGATGCAGAGGTCATGGCGTTCGAGTTTGATGCCGGGGAACGAATGCAGTACTGGCTGGGTCTGAACAACCTCTATGTGATCACCCGCTACAACCGCAGCGTGATGTATGCCATGGTGGTGCACCAACTAGCCGATTTGTTACGTGAGGCACGGCCGCAATGATGCCAGCATCCATCTCCTTTGCGCGTTGTACCCTGGGCTGCGTTGTGCTGCTGGCACTGGCGGCCTGCTCATCGGCGCCGAGTCCCAGCGGCAGCAGTGCTGGGGCGCCCGCTGCCGGCACGCCTGGCCCGGTGCGTACGGTGCACGATGGCCCGCCAAGTTACATGCAGGATGTGTCTCAGATACCAGACGCGGTGCCGGTACCGCATACCGGCCGTTACAAGGCCACGCCCTATTCTGTGCTGGGGCGCGACTACAACCCCATGCAGGACGGTCGCAGTTATCGCGAAGAGGGCGTGGCGTCCTGGTACGGTACCAAATTTCATGGTCAGAACACCGCCAATGGCGAGCTGTATGATCTGTACGGCATGACAGCGGCGCACAAGACTCTGCCGTTGCCTACTTACGTGCAGGTAACCAACCTTGAGAACAACCGGACCATTATCGTGCGCGTCAATGATCGCGGTCCCTTCTACTCTGACCGCATCATCGACCTGTCTTACGCAGCGGCAAAGAAGCTCGGTTATGCTGACCAGGGTACTGCGCGCGTGCGCGTGCAGGGAATAGATCCGGTTGCCTGGCAGCAGCAGAACAATCCCAGCTATCTGGTGCAGAGTCAGCCACCGGTAGCAGCTCCGATCACAGAAATCATACCGCCAGAACCGGTGGAAACCGGCCATACGGGTTATTACCTGCAGGTAGGCGCCTTCTCCAATGCGCAGTCTGCAGAGCAACTGCGACAGCGCCTGCGCGGCGTGGTAACGGCCAATGTCTTTGTCAGTGAATACCACGACCAGACGCGCACCCTGCACCGGGTTCGCCTGGGGCCGGTCAGTAGCCAGGACGAGGCCAGGCAGCTGATGGAGACGCTGCGGCTGGCCAACATGGGTACGCCTACGCTGGTTACGGTCAACTGATGTATCCCTTTAGAACCAACGCACTCCACCACTGATTGTGAGTAACATGCTGAAAAATCTGATATCTACCCTGCTTGTCACCGGCGCCACCCTGTTGTCTGTCAGTGCTCTGGCACAGACGCCGGCGCCCAACGCCCCTACGCTGGATGCGCAGACGGCAGCGCCCATAGTGCCAGCTGCGCCGGAACTCGCGGCCTCCAGCTACCTTCTAGTGGACGCCAGCAGTGGCGCTGTGCTGGTAGAACATAACGCCGATGAGCCGCTGCCGCCTGCCAGTCTGACCAAGATGATGACCAGCTACATTGGCAGTCAGGAAATCAAGCGTGGACAGATTGGCGAGAACGATCCGGTGCTGATCAGCGAAAAGGCCTGGCGCATGGGCGGTTCGAAGATGTTCATCAGGGTAGGTAATCAGGTTCCGGTTATCGACTTGATGCGCGGCATCATCATTCAGTCCGGCAACGATGCCAGTATCGCGCTGGCCGAACACATTGCCGGTAGCGAAGACGCTTTTGCCGACATGATGAACGGCCAGGCCAAACGCCTGGGCATGACCAACAGTCACTTTGTCAATGCAACCGGATGGCCGGCGGAGGGGCATTATTCTTCGGCGCGTGACCTTGCGACGCTGGCCCGCGCGATTATCGAGGATGACCCTGAAGCCCATTACAAGATTTACGGTGAGAAAGAGTTTGTCTGGAACGAAATCCGCCAGCCCAACCGCAATCTCATGCTCTGGCGTGACAGCACAGTTGACGGCTTGAAAACCGGCCACACCGAAGAAGCCGGCTATTGTCTGGTGGCGTCGGCCAAGCGCGAGGACATGCGGCTGATTTCGGTGGTCATGGGCACCAGCAGCGAGCAGGCCCGCGCTGCCGAAACCCAGAAGCTGCTGACCTGGGGTTTCCGCTTCTTCGAGACCAAGAGCTTCTACCAGCCTGGCCAGGTGATCTCCAGTACCCGCGTGTGGAAAGGCGCGCAGGACAAGGTTGATCTGGGTCTGCAGCATGGCCTGCAACTGACCTTGCCAAAAGGTCAGCTCGCCCAGCTGGAAGCGGGAATTACGCTGCAGACGCCAGTTCAAGCACCAATCAAGGCCGGTGACGTGCTCGGTCAGGTGGAGGTCAAGCTTGGCGACAAGGTCGTGCATTCCGCGCCGCTGGTCGCCCTGGCGGACGTCGAGCAGGCTGGTTTCTTCGGTCGCCTGTGGGACAGCATTCGTCTGTTCTTCTATGGGCTGTTCAACTGAAGCTGGGAGGGTAGCGCAATGGCTGACCGGACTGAACCGCAGGCACCGAAGATCGAATTTCCCTGCCAGTACCCCATCAAGGTGATAGGTACGGCCGGCGACGACTTCGCCGAGGTTATCTGCGCCGTAGTGCGCAAGCACGCGCCTGGCATGGATGCTACCTCGGTGGATATCAAGGACAGCAAAAATGGCCGTTTCCTGTCGCTGCGCGTGATTATCACTGCGACCGGGCCGGAGCAGCTCGATGCCTTGCATAAAGACCTCAAGGCGACGGGCCGTGTGCATATGGTGCTCTAGTGGCGCCCGTCCCGGAATTGCTGATTCGTGATCTGGGGCTGGTGGATTACCAGCCCACTCTGGAAGCCATGCGCCGCTTTACCGATGAGCGCGGCGCCGAAACGCCAGACGAAATCTGGCTATTGCAGCATCCGCGGGTATTTACCCAGGGACAGGCCGGCAAGGCCGAGCATGTATTGGCGGCAGGCGATATCCCGATCATTCAGGCGGAGCGGGGCGGTCAGGTGACCTACCATGGCCCAGGGCAACTGGTCGCTTATCTGTTGCTCGATCTGCGCCGGCTAGGGCTTGGCGTGCGCGAGCTGGTGACTGCCATGGAGCAGGCACTGGTCGAAGTGCTGCAGCTACACGGGCTGGAAGCTGCGCCCAAGCCTGATGCCCCTGGCGTGTATGTTGATGGTGCCAAGATTGCCTCACTGGGTCTGCGCGTGCGCCGCGGCTGCTCCTTTCACGGATTGGCGTTGAATCTGGACATGGACATGGAGCCGTTTCAGCGCATCAACCCCTGTGGTTATTCGGGATTGCGCATGGTGCAGCTGAGGGAGTTGGTGGAAGAGCCGGTTTCGATTACCTTGATCCAGCAGCAGCTGAGCCAGGCGCTCAAGCGGCGCCTGGGGTATGTTGCGGACTGATCAGCTCAGATTCAGCGCAGGGATCAGACTGTCGTCGATGGTCTGACCCGGCACGGCTACCGGCGCGGCCAACCCCAGGTTGTTCTTCTCGAACACTCGATCGGCGCGGTAGCTGGAACGCACCAGTGGACCGGCAGCGACCTCCATGAAGCCTTTGGCCAGTCCCAGCTCGCGGAAGTGATTGAACTCCTCGGGGCTTACCCAGCGCTGCACCTGCAGGTGGTTGCGGGTGGGTTGCAAGTACTGGCCCAGGGTGACGATATCCACGCCAATGGCGCGCAGGTCGTCAAAGGTCTGTAGTACTTCTTCGTCGGTTTCACCCAGCCCCAGCATGAGGCTGGTCTTGGTCAACACATCGGGGCGATGACGCTTGGCGTGTGCCAGTACCTTGAGCGTTTTCTCGTAGCCTGCACGGGGATCGCGGACCACATGGGTCAGGCGTTTCACGGTCTCGACGTTTTGCGCAAAGACCTCGAGACCGGAATCGACCACCTGCTCAATGGCACTCAGGTCGCCGTCGAAGTCCGGCGTAAGGGCCTCTACCACCACCTGTGGTGTACGCTGTTTGATGGCACTGACGCAGGCTGCATAATGCGCGGCGCCGCCGTCGGGCAGATCATCGCGGTCCACCGAGGTCAGCACTATGTAGCGCAGCGCCATGAGCTCGACCGATTTGGCGGTGTTCTCCGGCTCTTCACGGTCCAGCCAGCCATTGGGATTGCCGGTGTCTACCGCGCAGAAGCGGCAGGCACGGGTACAGACCGAGCCCATGACCATGATGGTGGCAGTACCGTTGGACCAGCACTCACCCATGTTGGGGCAGTGCGATTCCTGACAGACAGTGCTAAGACGATGTTCGCTGACGTTGCGCTTGACCGCTTCAAAACGGTCACCGCTGGGCGCTTTTACCCGCAGCCATTTGGGCTTGGGGGCAAATACCTGGGGCTCGTTCGAATTGCGGCGTTTCTGGCCATCCTTGATGGCGGGAATACCTTGGGCGTTGCGGAATTTCTCGCCACTGGAAACGGTTTTCTGCGAACTGTCGGACATCGAAATCAGGGCTCCTGCGGGTAGCGGCTCCACGGGGATTGTGCTGGGCACGGATAGGCTTGTGGCCACGGCGGAGTTTATCACAGAAAGTGCCCGGCGCACCGGTCCGGGGGAGCGGTGCGCCGGCTTGTAATCGCAGTGCCCCAGGCAGGCTCGCCCGAGGTGGGCGGCTATCCGCGGCGCAGCTGCTCCAGCAACTCGGGTGTCGGGTAGCCGTCGGCTGGCCAGCCAAGTTGCTGCTGAAGCCGACGGATCGCGGTGCGGGTATTGGCGCCTATGATGCCGTCGATGCCGCCCGGCTCGAAGCCCTGCTCAGTCAGCAGAGTCTGCAGTTCAGTGCGTTCGCTACGCGAGAGTGGGCGGTCCTCGGTGGGCCAGCCAGCAACGACCTTGCCGCCGCCCTGAAATCGTTCGGACAGCAAGCCAATGGCCAGCGCGTAGCTGGTGGAATTGTTGTAACGCATGATCGAGCGGAAGTTGCTCAGCACCAGAAAAGCCGGGCCGCGGTGGCCGGCTGGCAGTAGCAGCGCGGCGGAGTGCTCGCGGATATTCGCTGGCAAAGGGGTGCCCTTGATATCAGTCACGCCAAGATCGGCCCATTGCTGCACCGTCTTGCGTACGCTGCTGTCAGCCAATGCATAGTCAAACGACGGGGGTAGCTTGACCTCTTGACCCCAGGGTTGGCCAGGCTGCCAGCCGGACTGTTGCAGATAGTGGGCTGCCGATGCCAGCGCATCCGCCGAGCTGTTCCAGATATCGCGCCGCCCGTCCTGATCAAAATCCACCGCGTATTCATTGTAGGTAGTGGGAATAAACTGTGTTTGCCCCATGGCACCGGCCCAGGAACCCAGCATCTGCTCGGGTTCAATGTCGCGGTGCTGCAGGATATCCAGCGCGCCCAGCAGTTGGTCGTGGGCGAAGGCAGGGCGTCTGCCCTCGTGGGCCAGCGTGGCCAGGGAGCGGATGACCTGACGATCACCCATATTCTGACCGAAGTTGCTTTCCAGGCCCCAGATGGCCGCCAGAATGTGACGATCCACACCGTAGCGCTGCTCTATGGCATCGATTGAGGTGCGTTGTTCCGCCAGTTTGCGCTGGCCGGTTGCCACGCGCTGGCTCGAGAGTGCGCCGTCCAGATAGGCCCATACCGGTCGGGAAAACTCCGGCTGGCTGCGGTCAGCCTTGATTACGTCCGGGTCCGGGCTGACGCCTGCGAAGGCGCGGTCAAACAGCTGCGGCTCTATGCCGAGTGCCAGCGCCTCGGCGCGGAAGTCTGCTCGCCAGTCGGCAAAGCTGCGCTGCATGACCACCGGCTCCACCATCACATTGGCGGCGCTGGGTTGAGCGGCAGCTGGCCTGACGGGTTCGGCTTGCGCAATGGCCGGCGTGTCGGCGCAGGCAGTGAGACTGAACAGGCTGGCACAGGCAAGCAGACGGATGCCGGTACGGCGGTGAAACTGAAGGCGCATGCGTTAATTCCTGAAAGCGGTCTGGCACCGGGCATGGTGGCAGGATTTTGATCACTGCCTTGGAGGATACTGGCGCGCGAAGGTTCCTGCCAGCACTGCGCAGTAATGCGTATCACAGCCGTGCGGTGGTCGACATCGGGGCCTTGTGGTAAAGTCCGCAGCCTCCCCAAGAATGAATGACGGACCACGGCCATGTTGTGCCCTAACGGCGTTACGCCACCTTAGTTTTCTATCCCACCCCTGCGCAGATGCTTTCCCGGCGTCCTGTGTCCGTATTTCCGTATTGTTGTGCAGGCGAGGCCTCGCGCGTTCAAGCCATGCGGCAGTTGCACCTGACGGACAGTCTTTTCATTTTTCTCGAACCGGCAGAATCCATTTATGACCTTGATCGAATCCCTTCGCCAGCAATGGTTTTCCAACGTGCGCGGCGACGTGCTGTCTGGCCTGGTAGTAGCGCTCGCGCTGATTCCGGAGGCGATTGCCTTCTCCATTATTGCCGGGGTAGATCCCAAGGTAGGCCTTTACGCTTCCTTCTGTATCGCCGTGGTGATTTCCTTTACCGGCGGACGGCCCGGCATGATCTCGGCCGCTACCGGTGCCATGGCCTTGTTGATGGTGACGCTGGTACGCGAGCACGGGCTCGAGTATCTGTTGGCCGCCTCCATTCTGTGTGGCGTGTTGCAGATAGCGGCAGGTTACCTGCGCCTGGGATCGCTGATGCGCTTTGTGTCGCGCTCGGTGGTGACCGGGTTTGTCAATGCGCTGGCGATCCTCATTTTCATGGCGCAGCTGCCGGAGCTGACCAACGTGACCTGGCACGTATATGCCATGACGGCGGCCGGTCTGGTACTGATTTACGGCCTGCCCTGGCTGGGCAAATACACTTTCCCCGGCATTGGCCTGTATGCGTTGATCATCGGCTTTGCTCTGGTACTGGGCAGCCTGGATGCCAGCTTGGGTTATGGCGCGGCGACCATTGGTATAACGCTGGCGGTAATCTCTGCGCGCTGGAGTAGAAACCTGGTGATTCCGTCGCCGCTGGTATGCATTGTGCTGCTCACAGGCGTGGCCATGCTGTGGAACCTGGATATCCGCAGCGTGGGTGATATGGGTGAATTGCCCGACACCCTGCCGATATTTCTCTGGCCACAGGTGCCGCTGAACCTGGAAACCCTCGGCATCATTTTCCCCTACGCCGCTGCGCTGGCGGTAGTGGGCCTGCTTGAGTCCATGATGACCGCCACCATTGTCGATGATCTGACTGATACCAGCAGCGACAAGAACCGTGAATGCAAAGGTCAGGGCGTTGCCAACATCGGTTCCGGGCTGCTTGGTGGCATGGCCGGTTGCGCGATGATCGGGCAGTCGGTGATCAATGTGAAATCCGGCGGCCGCACCCGCCTGTCATGCTTTGTAGCCGGTGTCGTGCTGCTGCTGATGGTGGTGTTCGCCAGTGACTGGGTAGGGCAGATTCCCATGGCTGCCCTGGTGGCGGTGATGATCATGGTGTCCATTGGTACCTTCAGTTGGGATTCGGTGCGCAATCTGCGCAAGCATCCTTTGTCGACCAATATCGTCATGGTTTCGACTGTCGTAGTGGTGGTAGCAACCCACAATCTGGCCTACGGCGTCCTGGCTGGGGTACTGCTCGCGTCGCTGTTTTTTGCCAACAAGATCGGGCATTTCCTTTATGTTGACAGCGAGGCGAATGCGGACGGCAGCGAGCGGTCCTACCAGGTAGTCGGCCAGGTATTTTTCAGCTCAGCCGACAAATTTACCGCCAGCTTTGATTTCAAGGAAGTGCTTGATAAGGTGATTATCGATCTGAGTCGCGCGCATTTCTGGGATATCACTGCCGTGGGCGCGTTGGACAAGGTAGTGATCAAGTTCCGGCGTGAAGGCACCGAGGTGACAGTGTTGGGCCTGAACGAAGCCAGCGCGACCATCGTTGACCGCTTTGGCGTGCACGATAAACCCGAGGCCGCTGATCAACTGATCGGACATTGATGGGCGACCCAGAGGAGAGAAGGCAGATGAGCGAGATGCAAGCCAGGGCGGCCAAGGTGATGGCCTGTATCGACGGGTCTGGCGCGGCAATCGCAGTTTGCGATTATGCCGCCTGGGCCAGCCAAAGGTTGCAGGCACCGCTGGAACTGTTGCATGTGCTGGATCAGGGGCACGCGCCGGCACATGCCGATTTGTCCGGGAGCATCGGCTTGGGCAGCCGCGAGCATCTGCTCGTGGAGCTGGCCGAGCTGGATGAGCAGCGCGGCCGGCTGCTGCGAGAGCAGGGCAAGGTCATGCTGGAAGCAGCGGCTCAGCGCGTGCGCGCTGCGGGTTCGGTCGGGCCGGTGACGCGACAGCGCCACGGCGAGCTGGTGGATACCCTGCGCGAACTGCAGGACGAGATACGGCTGCTGGTCATGGGACGCCAGGGAGAAGTCAGCGACTCGCTCGCGCGCCACGTAGGCAGCCATCTGGAAAGCGTGATTCGCACCCTGCACAATCCCATTCTGGTGACCACGGGCGAGTTCAGTGCGCCGCGCAACCTGATGCTGGCCTACGACAACAGCCCGAGCACGCGCAAGGGCTTGGACATGCTGGCGCAGAGCCCGTTGTTTGCAGGCCTGCCAATCCACCTGCTGATGGTAGGCAGCGACAGCAGCGAGAACCTGGCCGCATTGCAAGAGGGGCAGCAGAAACTGCAACAGGCTGGCTTCAGCGTCACTACAGCGCTGCGCACTGGCGAAGTGGAAGCGACGTTGCTGGCGTATCAGCGCGAGGCGAATATCGATCTGATCGTGATGGGCGCGTATGGCCACTCGCGGATTCGTCAGTTTCTCGTCGGTAGTACCACTACGGGCATGCTGCGCAATACGCAGTGCCCGTTGCTTCTGCTGCGTTGAAACCGATGCACGGAGCTGGTTGAGCCCTTACAGTGTGAGGCGCACGCCCGCAGCTTCCACCAGAATGCGCGCCAGGCCGTCCCAGGGTGAGCCTGGTGCCTGGCCCTTGATCTGCGCATCCACTGTCTGCGCCGCGCCCAGCCAGCCTTCCCAGGCGCCCGCAGGATGACGCTCCAACGCCCTTTTCATTATCGGCTTGCGCTTGTCCCAGACGGGCGGGCGCTGGCTGGAAAAGACCTTGTCCAGCGGAATGCCGCGGGCGCTATCCAGTGCCATGCTGGCCAGGGTGCGCAACTCCCGCGTTAGCGCCCAGAGCACCACCGGCGCTTCCACGCCTTCGCCCTTGAGACCGTGCAGAATGCGCAGTGCCTGTTGCGGCTGACCCAGCAGCATGGCGTCCGACAGATTGAAGACGTCGAAACGGGCGCTGTCGGCAACCACCTGCTGGACCGTGTCCAGATCAAGCGAGCCGCCACTGCAGAATAATTTGAGCTTTTCGATCTCCTGGGCGGCTGCCAGCAGATTGCCTTCTACGCGTGTCGACAGTAGCTCCAGAGCGTCCGGGCTGGCCTGGATGCCGGCAGCCGCCAGACGGTCACGCATCCAGCCGGGTAACTGCTGCGCTTCAATCGGCCAGACCTGTACGAAACGGCTATCGGCGTGTTCGACCAGCGCCTTGGCCCACTTGCTGCGCATGGCGGTGCCATCGAGTTTGGGCAGGCTGATCAGCAAGGTGGTGTCGGCTGGCGGCTGCTCCAGATAGCCCAGCAGCGCCTTGGCACCCTGATCGCCGGGTTTGCCGGAGGGCAAGCGCAGCTCAAGCAGGCGTTGCTGGGCAAACAGCGACAGACTGTGGCTGGCTTCGTAGAGCTGCGACCAGTCGAAGTTGCGCTCGGTATGGAAGACCTGGCGTTCCTCGCTACCCGCAGCGCGGCAGGCCTTGCGAATCAGGTCTTCGGCCTCGCCGGTCAGCAGCGGATCATCGCCACTGACCACGTAGACCGGCACCAGACCCTCCTTGAGCTGGCGTGGCAGTTGCGCCGCGTTCAGCTTCATGGCGCTTTCAGGGGGTCTGCTGCTGATCGAGGGTCTGTTCGCGTGCCGACAACTCGGTTTCGGTCAGGCTGGACAAACGGAACAGCAACTGTCGCGTCAGGTCGCCACGCATTTCCTGGCGCAGCAGCTCTTCTTCTTCGCTGGTGCCGACGATATTGTCCTTGTCGTTCACGTAGGTACGCCGGGTATTCAGGGTCTCCGGGCCTACCAGAGCGCGACCCTGACGGTCAGCAATCTGGAAGGTAAGGTCGCTGGTCAGCTCGTACTCGGCCGGGGTAGCGCGGCTGGTGTAGCTGACGGCACGCCGGCCCTGGGATTCATTCAGCAGCTGCAACTGGTAGGGCGCGCTGGTGTTGACTTCTACGCCGTCGATTTCCAGGGCTTCAAGCACCTGCTGATAGGTCTGGCCATAGCGGTTGTGGGCGGTGACGTCCAGCTCGTTGAGGTCAACGTGGTCAACGCCGGTACCGCGCAGCTGAAAGCCGCAGCCGGAAGCGAGCAGGGCAGCACCGAGTACAGCGCAGCTCAGCAGCAGACGAGGGGTGGTCAGGGACATCTTGGCTCTCCGTTGCATAAATCAGTTGGCGACAATGTTGACCAGCTTGCCGGGCACGACTATCACCTTGCGGATGGTCAGGCCTTCGGTAAAGCGTTGTACATTCTCGTTTGCCCGCGCGGCGGCTTCAATGGCTTCGCGGCTGGTATCGGCGGCCACATCAATGTGCCCGCGCAGTTTGCCGTTGACCTGAATGACCAGTTGCAGGATGTCCTGGGTCAGGGCGTTTTCATCCAGTACCGGCCAGCGGGCGTCGATGATGGCATCACTGTGGCCCAGCGCCTGCCAGAGGCTATGACAGATGTGCGGGGCGATAGGAGCCAGCAGCAGGGCGACGGTTTCCAGCCCTTCCTGCAGTAAGGCACGGTCCTGCGCGCTATCTTGCGGCGCCTTTTCCAGCACGTTCATCAGTGTCATGACCGCAGCGATGGCGGTGTTGAACTTGTGATGCTGACCTATATCCTGGCTGGCCTGCTTGATCGCCAGGTGAATGGCGCGGCGAATCTCTTTCTGCGCATCGGTGATGCTGGCCAGATCCAGTGCGTCCGCCGGGCCGCCGTTGCTGGCAAAAGCATGGTTCAGACGCCAGACGCGGCGCAGGAAGCGGAAAGCGCCTTCCACGCCGGAGTCGGACCATTCCAGGCTCATATCCGGTGGTGAGGCAAACATCATGAACAGGCGGCAGGTATCCGCGCCGTACTGGTCGATCATCGCCTGTGGGTCGACGCCGTTGTTCTTCGACTTGGACATCTTCTCGATGCCGCCTATCTCGACCGGCTGACCGTCGCTTTCCAGCTTGGCGGCGAGAATCTTGCCCTTGGCATCGCGCTCGACAACGACGTCTGCCGGATTGAACCAGCTCTTGCTGCCATTGGCTTCCAGGCGGTAGTAGGTTTCCGCGATGACCATGCCCTGGGTCAGCAGGTTCTTGAACGGCTCGCTGGCTTCGATCAGGCCTTCGTCACGCATCAGCTTGGTAAAGAAACGCGCGTACAGCAGGTGCAGAATCGCGTGCTCGATGCCGCCGATGTACTGATCGACCGGCAGCCAATGGTTCGCCGCTTTCGGATCGACCATGCCCTGCTCGTAATGCGGTGAGGCGTAGCGGGCGAAATACCAGGAGCTTTCCACGAAGGTGTCCATGGTGTCGGTTTCGCGTTTGGCTGCTGCGCCGCACTTGGGGCAGCTGCAGTCATAGAACTCGGGCATGCGGGCCAGGGGCGAGCCGGCACCATCGGGCACCACGTCTTCTGGCAGTACCACTGGCAGTTGGTCTTCCGGTACCGGCACGTCGCCACAGCTGTCGCAGTGAATGATCGGGATCGGACAGCCCCAGTAGCGTTGGCGGCTGATGCCCCAGTCGCGCAGGCGGAACTGGGTACGTGGGGCGCCCAGACCGTTCTGCTCCAGCACATCACCGATGGCGGTAAAGGCGCTGGCAAAATCCAGGCCGTCGAACTCTTCGGAGTTGATCAGCTCGCCTTTCTCGCCGTAGGCGTCCTGCCAGGGTGCCGGGGTACTGTCGCCAGCGGAGGTGCGGATAACCGCTTTGATCGGCAGATCGTATTTGCCGGCAAACTCGAAATCACGCTCGTCGTGCGCAGGCACCGCCATCACCGCGCCTTCGCCGTAGGTCATCAGCACGTAGTTGGCGACCCAGACCGGCATCTTTTCACCGGTCAGCGGGTGCTTGACGAAGAGCGGCGTCGGCATGCCTTTCTTTTCCTGAGTGGCAATGTCGGCTTCAGCGACGCCGCCGCGCTTGCACTCGTCAATGAAAGCTTGCAGCTTGCTGTCATTGCGCGCGGCGAGGGTGGCCAGCGGATGCTCGGCGGCTACGGCAACGTAGGTCGCTCCCATCAGGGTGTCGGGGCGGGTAGTAAAGACCTTGAGGCGGCCTTCTTCGCCGATGCTGTCGGTATCGTAGGGGAACTGGACTTCCATGCCGACGGATTTGCCAATCCAGTTGCGCTGCATGGTCTTGACCTGCTCGGGCCAGCCCGGCAGATCATCCAGTGAGCTGAGCAGCTCCTCGGCGTAATCGGTAATGGCGAAGTAATACATGGGGATTTCGCGCTTCTCGATCAGCGCGCCGGAACGCCAGCCCTTGCCGTCGATGACCTGCTCGTTGGCCAGCACTGTCTGATCCACCGGGTCCCAGTTCACGGTCCCGTTCTTGCGATAGATGATGCCTTTCTCGAACAGCCTGGTGAACAACCACTGCTCCCAACGGTAGTAGTCGGGTTTGCAGGTGGTTACCTCGCGCGTCCAGTCTATAGCCAGCCCCAGACTTTTCAGCTGGGTACGCATGTAATCGATATTGGAATAGGTCCATTCGGCTGGCGCGACATTGTTGTTCATCGCCGCGTTTTCCGCCGGCATGCCGAAGGCATCCCAACCCATGGGTTGCAGCACGTTCTTGCCCTGCATGCGCTGGTAGCGCGCGATCACATCACCGATGGTGTAGTTGCGCACATGACCCATGTGCAGCTTGCCGCTGGGGTAGGGGAACATCGACAGGCAGTAGAAAGTGTCCTGATTCGGTGTCTCGCTGACCTTGAACGCCTCGGCGTTCTCCCAATCGTTTTGTGCGGCGGCTTCGATGTCACTCGGTGAATACTGTTCTTGCATGGCGTGGGTCTGGAGGCTCGTAGTGGCGAATGATGGCGAAAAAGTAATGGGGCAGGATACACCACCAGGCCCGCCACAGGTAGTCATATGCCATTCGTCGCAGAGCACATTGCCTGCTGCGCTGCGGGTCTATCCTCAGGAGGAGACGCGAGCTGCGCAACCCTGGGAGGGGGCACAACTGACATTCAACTTTGGGAGCCAGAGCATGAGTTGGAGAACACCTGAGACCATGGTCCATCGACAGCGTGACTGCAGCTACGGTCGAATTCTGCGTCGCCTGGACCAGGCGCTGGACATGGCTCATACCCGGCAATGGCTCACCGGCTATCAGGGTGGCGGCATTGCCGAACTGGAGGTGCAGGGTCTGAGTCAGCAGGACCTGACCGTGCTCTGGCAAATTCTCGAGACGCTGGACGCGAGCCCGTTACCGGGCGTTCTGCCGCCGCCGTCGCAACGCTACGATCAACAACACTGACACTGTCACCAGGCCAAGCGGCGCACTGCGCCAGCGCAGATAGGGCGTCAGCCCTTGCATTGGCTGAACCTCTCCGATCAAGACCTCCTGCTGAAACTGCGGAATACGGGCGCGTATGGCCCCGTGCGGGTCAATCAGTGCGGTAACACCATTGTTGGTGGCACGAATCATCCAGCGTTGCGCTTCAATCGCGCGCATCTGTGCCATTTGCAGATGCTGCAGGGGGCCAATGGAGCGGCCGAACCAGCTGTCGTTGCTGATGGTGATCAGCAGATCGCTTTGCGCCGCCTGTTTGGCGGCAAAATCGGGATAAACCGCTTCGTAACAGATCAGCGGCGCCAGCCGGTAGCCGGCGGCCAGCAGCGGTGGCTGGTCGGCCGGTCCGCGGCTGAAGCTCGACATCGGCAGGTTGAAAAAGTCGATCAGGCCGCGCAGTAACGCTTCCAGCGGCACAT
This sequence comes from Halopseudomonas sp., assembly GCF_036961105.1. Taxonomy (GTDB): domain Bacteria; phylum Pseudomonadota; class Gammaproteobacteria; order Pseudomonadales; family Pseudomonadaceae; genus Halopseudomonas. Next base: position 145,318 of record NZ_JBALWW010000004.1, read on the forward strand.
ACTCGCCAAAGGGCACCAGCTTCTGTTTCAGATACTGGCTTTGCGGCTGGCTGCCACCGACGGTGATGCCGTTGTAAATCCGCAGGCCCTCAGGGTCCATCTCGTCGACCGGGATACCGGTGATCAGGGTGCTGCCACGCTCGGCCAGATTGGCTGCGATGCCATCAACGAAGTACTGGCTCTGGCTCTGCAGTACAGGTACCGCGGTTTCCGGCCAGACCACCAGGTCGGTGGCAGGTTGCGCGTAGGTCAGGTCGCGATACAGCGACAGCGTGTGGGTAATGTAATCCGGATCCCATTTCAACGACTGCTCTATGTTTGCCTGCACCAGATTCACGCTGAGCGGCTCGCCCTTGGGCTGAGTCCAGTTGACCTGCTGCAAGGCCAAACCGCCCAGCCAGAAGCTTGCGATCAGCAGCAAGGCCATACCGGCCTGCGCCGGGCGGCGCAGCAAACGCCATTCACTGAGCAGGCAGGCGCTGCATACGGCCAGTGCTCCCAGTAGCCAGACCCCGCCAAGGGGTGCCCAGCCACTGAGCCAGGTATGGGTGTAGGCGTAGCCCTGATAGAGCCAGGGAAAGCCGGTAAGGAACCAGCCGCGGAACATTTCCTGCACCACCCAGATGGCAGCAAAGCTCAGGCTGTCCGACCAGGCATTGCCGCTGCGCAAGAAACGCACCCAGACCCAGGCCCAGAGCGCAATCAGCAGAGATAGACCAAATTCCAGCCCGCCGGTCAGAAAACCTGCGAGCAGCGGCGAGGCGTTGCCGTGCAGATGAATGCTGATATAAATCCAGGAAACCCCGGAAACAAACAGGCCCAGCCCCCAGGCGAGCCCGCGCAGGGCAGCCTGGCGGCCATCGAGCTGCAACAGGCTCTGATACAGCAGCGCTATCGAGAGCAGTGCGAACGGCCAGAGGTTGTATGGTGCAAAGGCCAGGGTGCTGAGGGCACCCGCCGCGACCGCGATCAGGTGTCCGGTCAGGCCGGGGCCGCGCAAGCGGGCGAGCAAAGCGCGGGGCAGCAAGGCAAGACGCAGAGACATGCCGTTCCTTAGTTTGGTAGATGCCTGGGGCGGCTGTCAGGTATTGACCAGGGTGACCCGAAGAAGGTGTACCCGGCGACTGTCGGCGTTCAGTACCCGCACGCGGAAACCGTCCAGCTCGACCACCTCATTGCGCTTGGGCAGGTGGCCAAAGGCATTCATTACCAGCCCGCCGACGGTATCGAACTCCTCATCGGGAAAGTCGGTTTCAAAATGCTCGTTGAATTCATCGATCGGCGTCAGCCCCTTGACCAGATAATCGCCGCTGGGCAGGGGTTTGATCTGGCTGTCCTCGTCTACGTCATGCTCGTCTTCGATGTCGCCGACGATCTGTTCCAGCACATCTTCGATGGTGACCAAGCCGGAGACGCCACCGTACTCGTCGATGACCACGGCCATATGGTTACGCGTGGCGCGGAACTCCTTGAGCAGCACGTTCAGACGCTTGGATTCTGGCACAAAGGTGGCGGGGCGCAGCACGTCCTTGATGTTGAAGCGCTCCATGTTGTCTTCCAGCAACAACGGCAGCAGATCCTTCGCCAACAGGATGCCCAGCACGTCATCAATGCTTTCGCCAATGACCGGGAAGCGCGAGTGCGCTGCCTCGATGACTTCCGGCAGAAACTCGCGCGGTGTCTGGCTGGCCTTGATGGTGGTCATCTGCGAGCGCGGGATCATGATATCGCGCACCTGCATGTCGCTGACCTGCAGGGCGCCTTCGATGATCGACAGGGCCTCGATATCCAGGACTTCATTGGCGTGCGCCTCGCGCAGCAGCTCCAGCAGTTCCTGGCGGTTCTTGGGTTCATGGACAAAAGCCTGGACCAGCTTGTCCAGCCAGGACTTGTGTCCATTGGTCGATCGATCTTCGCTCATTGATCCTTACTCGTTGTCATCTAGATAGGGGTCGGCAATGCCCAGTTGCGCGAGTAGCTCGCGTTCCAGAGCTTCCATTTCTTCTGCTTCGGCATCGTCAATATGGTCATAGCCAAGCAAATGCAAGCAGCCGTGTATGACCATATGTGCCCAGTGGGCGTTCAGTGGCTTGCCCTGTTCCTGCGCCTCGCGGGCGACCACCGGGACGCAAACCACCAGATCGCCGAGCAGCGGCAGGTCAAGTTCGGGGGGCAGATCGGCGGGAAAGGACAGCACGTTGGTGGCGTAGTCCTTGCCGCGATAGGTGTTATTCAGGCTGCGGCCTTCGGCCGCGTCCACCAGGCGGATGGTCAGTTCACGGTCGGTACCGGCGCCCAGCGCCAGCCCGACCCAGCGTAAAAAACTGTCGTCGTCGGGCTGGTCGGGCGCCTCGCAAGCGCGCTGGATATCGAGCTCAATGCTCATCGTTATCCTGCTGATTCCGGCGCTGCTCATTCTTGCGCTCTTCGCGCTCCACTTCCTGCAGCTCCTCAAAGCGGTCGTACGCCTCGACGATGCGCTGCACCAGTGGATGACGCACCACGTCCTTGGACAGAAAATGGGTAAAGCCGATACCTTTCACGTCCTTGAGCACCTGCATCACATGGCCCAGGCCGGATTTGGTGCCACGCGGCAAGTCCACCTGGGTTATGTCGCCAGTGATCACGGCAGTGGAGCCAAAACCGATGCGCGTAAGGAACATCTTCATCTGTTCCAGCGTGGTGTTCTGGCTTTCGTCCAGAATGATGAAGGAGTTGTTCAGCGTGCGGCCGCGCATGTACGCCAGTGGGGCGACTTCGATCACCTGGCGTTCGATCAGCTTGGTCACCTGCTCAAAACCCAGCATCTCATAGAGCGCGTCATACAGCGGGCGTAGATAGGGGTCGATCTTCTGCGCGAGATCGCCAGGCAGGAAGCCCAGCTTCTCGCCGGCCTCAACCGCCGGGCGCACCAGCAGAATGCGGCTGATCTGCTCGCGCTCCAGCGCATCTACCGCGCAGGCAACGGCCAGATAGGTCTTGCCGGTACCGGCCGGGCCAATGCCAAAGTTGATGTCGTGTTCCTGAATCGAGCGAACATAGCTCTGTTGGTTTGGCCCGCGCGGCTGAATGGTCATGCGCCGGGTGCGCAGTATTACCGGCCGGTTGTCGCCGGTCTGGTTCAGCGTTTCGCTCAGGCTTTCCAGTCCGGATTCCTGCAGAAAAAGGTGCACGGTATCGGGACTCAGATCCTTGCTGTCGCGGGTTTCGCGGTACAGCTGGCGCAGGACTGCTTCGGCAGAACGGGCTATGGCTTCTTCGCCGATCAGTTCGAAATGGTTACCGCGATTGCGCACTTCAATACCGAGGCGTTGCTCGATCAGGTGGAGGTTTTCGTCGAACTGGCCGCAGAGGGCGGCGAAGCGCCGGGAATCAACCGGTTCGATGCTGAAGCGATGAATATGTAGAGGAGCGTTCAAAATAGTCCGTTAGTGGCCTGGAGGCATGGATGAAACGACAGAATAGCGCGCAAATCCGGCGCTGCAAAGCACCCCCCAAACCCGCTGGTCGCAATGGCGGCGGGCTGGGGTGGCAGATGCGCGAATGGGGGGCGGCATGTGGTTAATGCAGGGTCTCGCCGACCAGAGTGCCGCGCAACGAGTGGGGCAGGGCTTCGTCGATCAATACGTCGACAAACTGGCCGATCAACTGAGGGTTGTTGCTGCGGAAATTGACGATGCGGTTGTGCTCGGTGCGGCCCTGCAGCATGCCCGGGTCCTTCTTCGAGTAGTCGGTCACCAGGATGCGCTGGGTAGTGCCGGCCATGCGGCGGCTGTTCTCGAAGCCCTGTTGATTCAGGCGAGTCTGCAGAATCTGCAGGCGCTGCTTCTTGACCTCGTCGGGAGTGTCGTCCGGCAGGTCAGAGGCAGGCGTGCCGGGGCGTGAGCTATAGATAAAGGAATAGGAGAAGTCGAAACCCACATCCTCCACCAGCTTCATGGTCTGCTCGAAGTCGCGATCGGTCTCGCCCGGGAAGCCGATGATGAAATCGGAGCTCAGGATGATGTCCGGTACGGCGGCTCTGAGCTTGCGCACGCGGGATTTGTATTCCAGTGCGGTGTGGTTGCGCTTCATGCCGGCAAGCACGCGGTCGGAACCCGATTGCACCGGCAGGTGCAGATACTTCACCAGCTCGGGGACTTCAGCATGCGCCTGAATCAGGCTGTCGGAGAACTCCAGCGGGTGCGAGGTGGTGTAGCGAATCCGGTCGATGCCGTCGATGGCTGCCACCACGCGGATCAGATCCGCCAGATCGGCAATGCTGCCGTCATGGGTCACGCCGCGGTAGCCATTCACGTTCTGGCCCAGCAGGGTGACTTCACGAACGCCGTTTTCGGCGAGGTGGATGACTTCGGCCAGCACGTCGTCAAAGGGGCGGCTGACTTCCTCGCCACGGGTGTAGGGCACCACGCAGAAACTGCAGTACTTGCTGCACCCTTCCATGACCGATACAAAGGCGGTGGGACCGTCCACGCGGGGCTCGGGCAGACGGTCGAACTTCTCGATTTCCGGGAAGCTGACATCGACCTGCGGCTTGTGGGTGGTGCGCGCCGCATCGATCATCTCGGGCAGACGGTGCAGAGTCTGTGGGCCGAAGACCACATCCACATAGGAGGCGCGGCTGCGGATCGCATCGCCTTCCTGGCTGGCAACGCAGCCGCCTACACCGATGATCAGATCAGGGTTCTTCTCTTTCAGCGGACGCCAGCGGCCCAGCTGAGAAAAGACCTTCTCCTGCGCCTTTTCCCGGATCGAGCAGGTGTTGAGCAGAATTACGTCCGCTTCTTCTGCGTTATCGGTCAGTTCCATTGCCTGATGTTCACCGAGCAGGTCTGCCATGCGAGAACTGTCGTACTCGTTCATCTGGCAACCGTGGGTCTGGATAAAGAGTTTCTTGGCCATGGGATCTATGCTGGGCATCGCTTGAGAAAAGGGGCGATTATACACACAAGCAGGGGCCTTTGTTATGCCCCGCGCTGTGCTATCATGCGCGCCCGCCGAACGGCAGCCGCCGCGGCGTTCACGTGTTTTCCAAGGTGTTGGTCATTCCGCCATGAGTAAAGAAAAGCAGCCGGTTTTCCGGGTTATCTTCAACAACCAGGGACAGGTGTTCGAGCTCTACGCACAGCAGATCTTTCAGAGCGAGCTGTGGGGCTTTATGGAGATCGAGGAACTGATCTTCGGTGAGCGCTCCCAGCTGGTGGTCGATCCTGGCGAAGAAAAGCTGAAGAATCAGTTTGATGGCGTCAAACGCAGCTTTATTCCGGTGCACTCGATTATTCGGATTGATGAGGTTGAGCGGGTGGGGACGGCCAAGATCAGCGAGGCCAAGGGTGATGGCAGCAGTAATGTGATGCATTTTCCGATGCCGCCGCGGACGGATAGTTGATCAACTTGCCGCGATTGCCATTCGATTTTCGAGTTCAGTTGCTTTCCGCGCTCTTGCTGATCAGGCTTTTCGCCTTTTCCGGCGAGTTACTTTTCTTTGAATGGCCAAAGAAAAGATAACCAAAAGAAATCCACCCCGGCCAAGCTGGCCTCCGGCTTCCCTGCGTTACTCGGTGTTGAGCGCGCCTGCGGAACTCGTCGCTACGCTCCTCAGACAGTCCTCGGCTCTAATCGCTCAACCCCTGCGTTACTCGACAGCTTGGAACGGGGAATCATTGGTCGAGCACGGCGTGGTTTTCAGGTTTGGTTGTTTGGTCCAATACTGAGCCTCAAAACCTGCCGCTGCACGGACTGAACAGTCCCATCTGAGTGGGCGAGTAGCGCAGAGCTGCCGGGAATAAGCCCGAGGACTGTCTGAGGAGCGTAGCGACGAGTTCCGCAGGGCCCCGGCAGATCGAGCAACGCAGCGAACCCGAAGGGCCGCGCAGCTGGGTGCCCTGGGGGATCGCTAAGGGGGCATGGGCAAGCATGCCCCCTTGGCTCGCCTAGAGGCGAAAGCGTTAATAAGCTAAATAAAAAAGTTGAACAGCCTAATCGAGATTTTTGTCGTCGAAGGTTAGGCAAAGTCACGGATCTCTCAAGCTCAGCAGCTAGGCGGATAAGAGCCCTACTCCAGCAACTCCTCAATCTCATCGACATTCGACTCAGGCCGCAACTGAGGTTCTTCCATCTTCAGCGTCCCACTCAACTGCTCCTCTCGAATCTGCGCCAGATAATCCCGAAACAAGGTACCCAGCACATGGGTCGCCGCTGTCATTTCCTGCTGGTTCATCTGCAGGGCGACCAGGTCGGCGCTGTCCATGGCTTCATCGTGACCGTTGATGGAGGCCATTTTCAGGATGATGTAAGCCTGGGGCAGATTGCGCCTTACGCCTTCGCCCTGGAAGTGCATCATGCCAAGGCGATACTGAGCGCGGGGTTCGCCCTGAATGGAGGCCCGCTCCAGCCACTGCAGGGCAGTGGCATAGTTCTGCTCGACGCGCTCACCGCTGTAGTACAGCTGGCCGAGTTCGTACTGCGCCTGCATGTCGCCGCCTTCTGCCGCGCTGATGCAGGTATCGATGGCCAGAGGCAGGCTTTCATCGTCCACGCGCTCGAGCGCGCAGTGGTCATCGGCGCTGATCAGCAGAGGATTATCGTTCTCGGCCAGCGCCTGAGCGGTGGGCACAAGCAGCAGACCAAGAAGGGTGAGGCTTGGCAGCAGGCGGTACATGACGGATTCAGGTCCTCTCGGCGTTCGACTCATCGCTCGATGCCACAGTGGTGGGGTTGTGTCCATTGTGCGCCTGTTCGCTCAGCAGGCCAACTGTCAGGCCCGCTCCCAGCAGTGCGGGGAACAACCAGAACACCAGGGGTGAGCTTTCAAGCAGACCGGCCAGCGCCGCCGCATTGGCGCTGAACAGTGGGGCGAGAACGCCGAGCATAGTGGCGCCGCCTGCGAGTATCGGACGTAGATCACGCAACAGAATCAGTGCACAGGCAAGCAAGAGCAGCACCAGACCAAGCAGGCTGATACTCCATTGGTAACCATGCTGCATGTCCATGCGGCGCGTCAGCTCGAAGGCCGCCATCAGGCCCAGCAGGATGCGGCCCCAGTTGGCCGGCTGCCAGCGCAGGCCGAATGCGAGATAGAAACCCGACAAGCCGATTAGCGGCAAGCTGATGTTCTGGGCTGCCAGGCCCAGGATACGCTGCACATGGGCTAGCGTCTGGTGCTGGCTCAGATCACCAAAGGCCAGCAACAATGCGCTCGCAGCCGGCAGGCTGAGTGCCAGCAGGGCAGCATTCAGCGCTCCGCGGGCGTGGTTGTTGAGGCGGCTGCGGCGCTGTTTCAACCAATAGCCGAGAACGAGCAAGGCGGCACAGAGCAGCCCGTAGGCAAGGCTGATCATAGGGCGGCAAAGGCCTTTTCGGCCGCATCCAGGGTCAGTTGCAGCTCGACATCGCCATGGGCAATCGAGGTAAAGCCAGCCTCGAAGGCGCTGGGCGCGAGATACACACCGCCTTCGAGCATCAGGTGGAAGAAGCGCTTGAAGCGCTCGGCGTCACTGGCCATCACATCGTCAAAGGTGACGATGTCGTCGGCGCCAGAGAAATAGAGGCCAAACATGCCGCCAGCTTGTGTGGTAACGAAGGGCACGCTGGCTGCGTCGGCGCGCTCCTGCAGGCCAGCCAGCAGCCGGCTGGTGTAGTCGGTCAGCTCATTGTGGAAACCTTCTCGGCTGATCAGCCTGAGCGTGGTCAGGCCGGCGGCCATGGCCAGCGGGTTGCCCGACAGGGTGCCAGCCTGGTACACCGGGCCCAGCGGGGCAATCTGTTCCATCACCGCGCGCTTGCCACCGAAGCAGCCAACCGGCATGCCGCCGCCGATGATCTTGCCGAAGGTGGTCAGATCGGGAATCACGTTGTAATGCGCCTGGGCACCGCCAAGCGCCACGCGGAAACCGGTCATTACTTCATCAAAGATCAGTACTACGCCATGCTCGTCGCAGGCTTCACGCAGGCCTTGCAGAAAGCCCGGTGCTGGCGGTACGCAGTTCATGTTGCCGGCCACCGGCTCGACAATAATGCAGGCAACGTCCTGGCCGACCTTGGCCAGCGTCTCGCGCACGGCCTTTATGTCATTGAAGGGCAGGGTGAGCGTATGCTTGGCGAAGGCCGCAGGTACCCCGGCGGAATTGGGCACCCCCTGAGTCAGCGCGCCTGAGCCGGCCTTGACCAGCAGGCTGTCGGAGTGCCCGTGGTAGCAGCCCTCGAACTTGATGATGCTGTCGCGGCCGGTATAGCCACGCGCCAGACGGATGGCGCTCATGGTCGCCTCGGTGCCGGAGCTGACCATGCGCACCATGTCCATCGAAGGCACCAGTTTGCAGACCAGATCGGCCATCTCGGTTTCCATGGCCGTGGGCGCACCGTAGGACAGACCATGCTGCAACTGGTTGCGCACCGCGTTCAACACATCCGGGTGGCTGTGGCCGAGGATCATGGGGCCCCAGGAACCGACGTAGTCGACGTAGCGCTTGTCGTCTTCATCGGTAACGTAGGCGCCTTCGGCGTGCTTGAAGAACAGCGGCGTGCCGCCCACGCTCTTGAACGCGCGGACCGGTGAGTTGACGCCACCGGGGATGTGCTTCTGGGCGCTGGCGAACAGGGACTGTGAACGGGTCTCGGTAGTAGACATGACAAATTCTCTCAACAGGCGTTAATAAGTTGACTGAAGGTACTGGCGCGAAGTTGCACGGCGTCGGCATCCGGGGCGCCGAACAGGCCATTGATCACGGCCAGATAGTCGGCGCCAGCGCCGAGTAATTGCGGCGCGTTGTGCAGGGTAATGCCGCCGATGGCAATGATTGGCAGGCTGAAACGTTGGCGTGCCTGCTGCAACAGCACGGGCGTCGCCGCGGGCGCGCCGGGTTTGGTGACCGACTGAAAGAAGCGGCCAAAGGCAATGTAACTGGCGCCGCCTTCGACGGCCTGTTCGGCCAGTTCCAGGCTGGCGTGGCAGGTGGCGCCAATCAGCGCCTGCGAGCCCAGCTGCTGGCGCGCTTCGCGCAGCGAGCCATCTTCCTGGCCCAGATGCAGGCCCACGCCCAGGCGGCTGGCCAGTGCCAGATCGTCGTTGATAATCAGCTGGCAGTTGTGGCTTTTGCACAGCTGCGCCAGCTGGCTGGCTTCATCCAGACGGCGGCCGGCGTCCTGGCTCTTGTCGCGGTACTGCAGCCAGCGGGCACCTCCCCGCAAAGCGGCTTCTACATAAGGCAGCAACTTGCCGTCGGCGAGCAGCGTGCTGTCGGTAATGGCATACAGGCCGCGTTGGCTCACGAGCAGAAATCCAGCGGCAGGCGACGTGGTACGTACTGGCCATGGCCGGGCTGCTCGGCGTCGCGCAGCGTGCGCCAGGTGTAGTCGAGCGCCGAACGCACCGCGCTGACCAGTTCTTCGCCCAGCGCCAGGCGGCCGCTCAGCGCGCTGGCCAAGGTGCAGCCGGAACCGTGATAGCTGCCGGGCAGGCGGGCGCAGGTGAAGTCGTGCTGGCTGCCGTCCTGGCAATACAGGCGGTTGTGAATGTCGGCCTCATCGCCGTGGCCCCCGGTGATCAGCAGGTTCTGGCAGTAGGGCAGCAGCTTGGCCGCGCACTGGTCTGCCGTGCCCTCGGGCAGCTCTGCCAGAATGCGTGCCTCCGGCAGGTTGGGCGTGGCGATCACGGCCAGGGGCAACAGCCGCTCGCGCAGTGCAAAACCTACATCTTCCTTGCCCAGCGAGCCGCCGCCGCCAGCGCGCAATACCGGATCGCAGACCAGTGGCAATGCAGGGTTGGCCTGCATCAGCTCGATGACGGTATCGACCATCTCGACACTGCCGAGCATGCCCAACTTGACCGCCGATACCGGCATATCTTCGAGTACGGCATTGGCCTGCGCCAGTACCCATTCACGGTCAAGCACCCGGAAGTCGATCACATCGACGGTGTTCTGCACGGTGAGGGCGGTGACCGCCGGGGCGGCATGGCAACCCTGGGCCAACAGCGCCTCGATATCGGCCTGCAAGCCGGCGCCGCCACTCGGATCATGGCCAGAGAGGCAGAGAACGACAGGCTTGAAGGGATTGGGTTGGGGCATGGGTGTAGATTCCGGCTTGTTGACGGTACGGGAGGCAGGGTCGGCTGCGGCCATCGCCCTGCAAACAGTCCGCTAGCTTAACATCTCAGGCCGCCGGCGGGCAGCGGCGCGCTGTCTCAACTGCTGTGCAGCAGCAGTTGCCTGCGCTCGGCGTCATAGCGCCAATGCGCCTGCCCAGGTACCAGCTGTACGCCGCCCACCCAGTAGTCGCGCCTACCTCGGGCGGCAAAGCCGTCGGCCACACCGCGCAGCACCGCGTCGCCAAGGGCGGTGAGCCGCAATGGCCGTTGTGGCCATTTCAGATGACTCTTTTCTATCTGCAACAGCGGCGTTGCTCCTTCCAGCAAGGGTTGCAGCAACCACCAGAACATCAGATCGCCCAGATACGGTAGCGGCTCGGCCTCGCGCATAAGCCGGCTGAACACCTGACCGACACTGAGCGGGCCATTGGCTTTCAGTATCTGTAGCGTCAGCCGCTCGGTAAGCCCCAAGCCGTCACCTTCGCCGGGCAGTTGTTGCAGATGCCGCTCCAGTGCCTTGCCGAGCATCGGCAGTGCTGGCGTGCCGCTGTTGATCAACTGCAACAGCTCGCTCGGATCGGCGGCGGTCAGCGCCTGCCAAGCCGCGCTGCCGAGCTGCAGCAGGGCGTCGCTGATCGGCTGGCGCTGCGGCCAGAGCCAACTCAGCAGCTCGGGCGCCAGTTGGCCTATGCCGATAAAGCGCTGTACGCCGGGAATGCGGTCTACCGCGATCAATTCCAGTTTGGCGCCGGGCTGCAGCTGGTGCAGACGATGCAACAAATACGCGAGGATCAACTGATCGTAACTGTCGTGCTCAAACCAGAGCACCACGCGCTGGTAATCGTCCAACTGTTGCAACTTGTCATAGGCCTGCCGTTGGCGCGCCGCGACGTCGGGGAAAGTCATCCCGAAGGCGTCAGCCAGGAAGGCAGAACGATCATGCTCTAACGGCTCGGCTGCGCTATAGCGCAATGGGCCTATGCAATAGGGATCGGAGAACTCCAGAAAATCACCGGTGAACCCGGCGGTTTTCAGGCTGTGCTGAATGTCACTGCCGCAGCGGATATGCAGAGTTTTCAGATCAACGTCGCCGTGACGCAACAGGCGACGATTGGCGTGGCTGATGCTGTCGATGTGCTGCTTGAGCTTTGGCCAACTGGCAAAGCCGATTTCGCGGGCTATCACCAGCTGCGCCTCGGCCAGGCGCAGCGGTTCACTGCGCGGTGGCAGCCAGCAGTTGACGCGCTCCAATGCTGGACTCTCGCCGGCCTGGACAGCCTTGAGCAATTCCTTGGCACGCTTGCGCTGCTGCTCGAGATTGAGACGGCCGTGGCTGATCGGGTTATTTGAGGTGCTAGACATACGATCCCCTTATCGGGCCTGTGTCCGCCTGGCAGGCTGGGTGTCGTATGGACAGAATCGAAGGTGGTTACAGCGGGCGCAGCCCTTTCCGCGAACGGGGACGCCAGTCGGCGCGAGTCAGAGCATCGCTGCTTGGCTGCAGGTTGTCAATGACACCGCCTATGGCGCCTTCCGACACTGGCAAGGCCACGCGCGCTGTGTCTACACTGTGAGACAGCGTGAACACCACATCAGACCCACAACAAGGTGGTTTATGAAAGCGATTGACCAATGGTTCGACGAGTATGGCGAAAGCCATCGCAATCCGATGAACAAGCTGCTGCACTGGATTTGTGTACCGCTGATCACCTTCAGCGTGCTGGGCATTCTCTGGGCCATCCACCGCTGGGTCTCGATGCTGGCCGTGGCGGCGGCACTGGTCTTCTATGTAACGCTGTCGTGGCGCATCGCCGCAGTGATGCTGGTGGTTTCGCTGTTGATGCTGTTGCTCCTCAGCCTGATGACCTATGTGTTCTGGCCCTGCGTGGCCATTTTCGTGCTGGCTTGGGTGGGTCAGTTCATCGGCCATCATCTGGAGGGCAAGAAGCCCTCGTTTTTCAAGGACCTGCAATTTCTGCTGATCGGCCCGATCTGGTTGCTGGGCTTTCTGTTTCGGCTGTTCGGCTTGCGCTATTGAGCGCGGCCAGCGGCAGAACCACAAGGGGCGTCTGGTTACGCCCCTTTTTGTTGCTGCCCTGTTACTGCAACTGGTGCTTCATTACCTTGCCATTGGCGTTACGCGGCAAGGCGCTGTGCTCGCTGAATAGACGCGGAATCTTGTAATCTGCCAATAGTGGCAGCAGATAGGCGCGCAGGGCCTTGGCGCAGTCACACATGGGCTCGCGCAGGACAACGCAGGCTTTCACGGTTTCTCCCCACTCGGCATGTGGCACGCCAATCACCGCTACCTCGACGATTGCCGGATGCTGCTCCAGCGCACTCTCTATTTCGCGCGGGTAGATGTTTACCCCGCCGCTGATGATCAGCTCCTTCTTGCGCGCCAATACCCAGTAGTAGCCTTCGGCGTCGCGGCGCGCGATGTCGCCGGAATCCAGCCAGCCATCGGTATGCAGGCACTCTGCGGTGGCCTCGGGCTGGTTCCAGTAACCGAGCATGGTAGCGGCGGTACGAATCTGGATTTGCCCGGTACCTTCGCCTGAGAGGGGCTGCCCTGCCTCGTCGATCAGCCGCAGTTCGGTGTGCAGTGCGCCGCGTTTGCCGATGGAGCCGGCCTTGGTACGGTGCTCGACAGGTTTCATCAGGCTGCCGCTGGGGCCGGCTTCGGTCAGGCCATAGACGCAGTAAAGCTGGTCGGTGCCCATACGCTGGCGGATCAACTCGACCTGCTCACCAGAAAGGGGGCCGCCGCCGTAGACCCAGCAGGTCATGGAGCTGAGATCGCGCTGAGCGATGTCCGGCTGCTGCGCGGTGAGCAGATAGGCGATGGGGGCGCCGAAGAAGTGGGTGGTGCGCTCGCGCTCTACCGTGTCCAGCAGCAAGCTCGGAGTGAATTCCGGCAAGACGATATGCGCAGCGCCTACGTAGGTGCCGCCGAGCAGGAATACGTGCAGCGGCGCGGAATGAGTCAGCGGCATCATGTGCAGCAGGCGGCTGTCCGGGCGCACATCCATCTCTACCGCAGTGGTGTTGGCGACGGTCAGCAGGTTGCTGTGGTTGAACAGCACTCCCTTCGGCTTGCCGGTAGTACCAGAGGTGTAGAGCAGGGTACAGGGTGAGCTGGGCTTGATCGACTCAAGCGCATGGCGGTCTGGCAGTTCGGCTAGCAGCTCGGCCAGGTCGTCGAGATTCAAGCCGGCACAGGTGTCACTCAGCAGCGGCTGCAGGCTGCGGTATTGCTCGGCGCAGCTCAGCACCAGGTTGGCGCCGCAGTCCTGCAGAATATAGTCGAGCTCGGCCGGCGCCAGACGCGCATTGATTGGCACCACCACGGCGCCCAGGTTGAGCACGGCGAAGTAGCCCAATACCCAGGCGTAGCCGTTGGGCATGAAAAGCGCTACGCGGTCCTGCGGATTAATGCCGTACGCAGTGCTCAGGTGCGCGGCGAGCCGCAGGCTCTGCTCATGCAGGCAGGTCCAGTTGAGTCGGCACTCGGGGGTGATGAGGGCATCTTGATCTGGAAATTTGCGCGCATTGAGCGCCAGTAACTCGGGGATGTTCATGTTGCAGTCCTGTTCTTATTGTTTGCAGCAAGGGTTGTTGAATGAGCAAAGGCTGAATTCAGGTTCATTTTTCACCCGCGTCGCAGGCATTGCTTGGGCACGGGTTTAAATGGGTTCGTTGCGCCATTGGCCGGGCGCCAGATCGCCCAGTTGCCAATCGCCAATGCGTACCCGCACCAGGCGCAGGGTGGGCAAGCCCACAGCGGCGGTCATGCGTCGAACCTGTCGATTACGGCCCTCGCGGATGGTGATGGCCAGCCAACTGGTGGGTACGCTCTTGCGAAAGCGCACCGGCGGATTGCGCGGCCAGAGCTCGGGCTCGGTTATCGGTTCTACCTCGGCGGGTCGGGTCGGGCCGTCGTTCAACTCCGGTCCGGCACGCAGTTGCTCAAGCTGCGCCTGCGAAGGCTCGCCTTCCACCTGCACCCAATAGGTCTTGGCCAGCTTGTGTTTGGGGTCGGTGATACGCGCCTGCAGGCGCCCATCGTTGGTCAGTAGCAGCAGGCCTTCGCTGTCGCGGTCGAGGCGGCCGGCGGGATAGACGCCCGCCAGGTCGATGAAATCCTTGAGCGTGGCGCGGCCCTGGCCGTCGGTAAACTGGGTGAGCACGTCGAACGGCTTGTTCAGCGCAATCAGCTGCGGATTGGCTGGCGGTGCGGCAGCTTGTCGGCGCGGCTTTCCGGCAGCCAGTGAGCGTTGAGACGGGCGTGGACGTTTGTTCATAAGTTGCAATCCGGCGGTCAATCAGCGCGGCAGTGTATCGGCTATGGGCAGCACCGCAAGGGTTACCGTCGCTTTGCTGAACAGACGTTTCTCGCCATTTTTCACCGCAAATACTTCCGACTCCGCTACGCAAATCTGCCTGCCTGATTTCAGTACCTCGGCGCGGCACAGCAGGGTTTCACACACCGCAGGGCGCAGCAGGTTGAGCTTGAACTCGACGCTGAGCACGCTAAACCCTTCCGCCAGGGTCGTTGCCGCAGCCGCGCCAGCACAGTGATCCGCCAACGTGGTTTGCACCCCAGCGTGTACGAAACCGCCCTGCTGAAAATGCCTAGGCAGAATGCTCAGCTCGGCTTCCACCCAGCCCGCACCGCAGGCAGTGGGGCGTATGCCCAGATCGCCAATGAAATTGGCGCGGCTGAAACCGGCCTCGACACGCGCCTGAATTACACTCTGTTCGACTGGCATAAGCATTCCTCAGAGTGCGGCAGGTGTTGAGCGCGCCACCAGGGCTTCGACATCCAGCCCCTTGGGCAGGGTGCCGTAAGCCTGCCCGTGCTGACCCAGGCGACTGGCGATAAAGGCGTCGGATACCGTGGCATTGCCGGCGTCCAGCAGCAGCTTGGCCTGTAGCGCCACGGCTACGTCCTCGGTCAGCTGGCGTGCGCGGTACTGAATATCCTCGGTGTCGCGGAACTGCTGTTTCAACTGTTCGATGCGCTGGCCAAGCAGGGCTGAGCCATGGCCGTCGCCCAACTCGCTGAAGAGTGTGTCCAGCACGCCGGGCTCCTTGGACAGTGCCCGCAGCACGTCCAGGCACTGCACATTGCCGGAGCCCTCCCAGATCGAGTTGACCGGCGCCTCACGGTACAGGCGCGGCAGAATGGTTTCTTCCACGTAACCGGCGCCGCCCAGGCATTCCTGTGCCTCGTTGATCATTCCCGGCGCGCGCTTGCAGATCCAGTATTTGCCGATGGCGGTGACCAGCCGGGCGAACTTGTCTTCCTGTTCGTCGTGCGCGTTATCCAGCGCTTTGCCCATGCGCATGGTCAGTGCCAGCGCCGCTTCGCTTTCCAGCGCCAGATCGGCCAGCACGTTCTGCATCAGCGGCTGCTCGTTGAGTACGCGGGTGCCCACGGTGCGGTGCGCGCAGTGGTGCGCTGCCTGGGTGAGCGCCTGACGCATCAGGGAGCTCGAGCCGATCATGCAGTCAAAGCGGGTGAGCGAAACCATCTCGATGATGGTGGGCACGCCGCGACCTTCGGCGCCGACCATCCACGCCAGCGCCCCGCGAAATTCAACCTCGCTGGAGGCGTTGGCCCAATTGCCCAGCTTGTTCTTCAGGCGCTGAATATAAAACTGATTGCGCGAGCCATCCGGACGGTGGCGCGGTAGCAAAAAGCAGCTCAGGCCCTGGTCGGTTTGCGCCAGGGTCAGGAAGGCGTCGCACATGGGTGCCGAGCAGAACCATTTGTGGCCGACCAGTTCATAGGCCTGGCCGGGGCCGCCGGTGCCCACCGGATAGGCGCGCGTGGTATTGGCGCGCACATCGGTGCCGCCCTGCTTCTCGGTCATGGCCATGCCAATGGTCGCGCCGGTTTTCTGCTCGATCGGCAGGTTGCGCGGGTCGTATTGGCGCGAGAGTATTTTCGGTAGCCATTGCTCGGCCAGATCGGGCTGCAGGCGAAGTGCCGGGATGCAGGCGTAGGTCATGGTCATCGGGCAGCTGGTGCCGGCCTCGGCCTGGTTGTGCATATACATGGTGGCCGCGCGGGCGACCTGGGCGCCGGGGCGCGGGTCGGTCCAGGGTGCGCTGGTCACCCCGGCGCCAATGCCGGCGGCCATCAATTCATGGTAAGCGGGATGGAACTCCACCAGATCAATCCGATGGCCGTATCGATCATGGCTCTTGAATACCGGCTTGTTCTCATTGGCCAGAAAGCCGGCCTCCATCAGGCTGCCGCCCGCCAATTGACCGTAGGCGCTGAGCGCGTCATCTGCCCAGCCGCCGTTATAGCGTCTGACCCACTCCTGTAACGGCAGATCATCACGGTACAGGTTGATGCCGGTGAGCGGCGGCACCTGGTTGACTACCTCGTGGGTTTCAGCGTACTGGTGCAGGTTCATTGTGGTAGCTCCTTGGCGCCCAGGGCGCGCAGACAAAAGCGGGTGATGGTGCGGGTGACTGCTTCCAGGGTCTCGCTGGGCAGGCCGCTTTCACGGTCGGCGCGCGCTTGCGGCGAGAGCGGGCCGACCAGGGATTCGGCGATGGCGCCAACCAGGCAGGCTGAGGTAAGCGGAATGTTTTCCACGACAAAACTGCCGTCGGCCACGCCGTCGGCCAGGAGTTCGCCATAAATGGTGGCATAGGCCTGACGATAGAACAGGCGCTGGGTTTCGACCTCTTCTTCGGCCGGTTCGGCAATCAGGGCATAGGCCAACTGGCGGCTATGCCAGGCGCGCGCGGCAAACTGGGTAATGCCGTTGCGCAAACGGTCGCTGGCCTTGCCGGGCGCCAGGAACTGCTCCTTGAGGGTGTTGAGCTCGATCCGCGTGGCCTTGACGAATACATCCGCTGCCAAGGCGCCCTTGCCGGGAAAGTGGCGATACAAACTCCCGGTCGCCACACCCGCAGAGCCAGCCAGACCGCTCATGGTCAAGGCGGTAAAGCCGTTTTCAGCGACCTGTTGCAGGGCGCACTCAAGGATGTGTTCGCGTAGCGCCTGGTCACGTTCGATGCGTGTGGCGGTGGTGCGGTAAGCCATGGTGTGAATCCTGATTCATTACTTGCATGTAGTGAATCAGGATTCAGTTCTTTGTGCAGGGGACAAATCAGTCAGATTTGATGGTATTTCGGTCGGCGCGGTTGATCGGCTGGCTGGATATTGCGGGCTTGAAGGTTAGCCAATAAAGGCGATGGCCACTTCCTTGATCACAAAAGCAAACACGCCTAGCCCCAGGACGCTGAACAGTACTGCCGTACCGTAGCGCCCGGCTTTCGATTTTTTTGCCAGATCCCAGATGATAAAGCCCATGAACGCAACCAGGCCAAGGATCATCAGTGGCATGGCGATGGCTTCGAATTGATCGTAAGTCATGGGATGACGCCTCCAGACGGTAGAAAAAGGGTCGCTAGTATAACGGTAACTACCCTTTGGTTTTCCAATTCTGCGTTCAATTCAGACCCAGATGCTTGAGCGGCAGTTCAGTACTTGCCAGCACTTGGCTTAGAACAAAACTGGAACGCACGCTCGACACACCCTCGATGCGCGTGAGGGTGCCCAGCAACAATTGTTGGTAGTGTTCCATATCGGGTACCACCACCCGCAGGTGATAGTCTGCGTCCATGCCGGTGACCAGGCAGCAGTCGAGCACTTCGGGGCATTGACGAATGACGGCTTCGAAGCCGGCAAAGCGTTCCGGCGTATGGCGATCCATACCTATCATCACGAAAGCGGTCAGCTTGAGCCCCAGCATGGCCGGGTCCAGCAATGCCACCTGACGTCGGATCAGCCCGCTGTCCTCCAGCTGTTTGACACGACGCGAGCAGGGCGAGGGCGAGAGACCAATGCGCTCGGCCAACTCCTGGTTGCTGATGCGGGCGTCGTGTTGCAGGGCAGCGAGAATCTTCAGATCGTAGCGATCCAGGTTAACGGAATTCATGATTTAATCCATATTGCGCAGTTTGTGCGATTTTTAGCTAATTATTGTTGTATAGGCAAGTTTAAGTGCAATATTAGATAAGTTATTTCGCTGCGCTCGGCCTACTATAGTCAACAGTTTCAGCCAGAACCGGTCGTCCAGCCGGCTCGCTTATCCAGCGAGACGGGGCAAGCGCACTTACCAGGTGTGTCGCCAGCCGGTTACCCAGCTCACAAGGCACGGGAGCAAGGCAAGATCCCAAAAGGAGACAGGAGGACGTAAAAAAGGCGAGCTACCCAAGGGGTGGCTCGCCTTTTTGTTGCTGCCTGGTTTGACCGCGTTTCAGGCCGGGTCTTTGTGTACCAGCACTTCAGCCTGCGGGTAATGCGCGACTATCGCCAGACGTACCTGCTCGCCGCGCTCATGCGCCTCGGCCAGGCTGAGCTCGGCCGGCAGCTCCAGATGCAGCTGCATGAACCAGTGCTGCCCGGATTCGCGGGTGCGCAGGTCATGAATATCCAGTACACCGGGAATCGAGCGTGCCAGTTGCAAGGCGTGGGCACGCACCGCATCAGGCAGCTCGCGGTCCATCAGAATCTGCACCGCCTGGCGGCCGATCTGCAACGCACCGAACGCGATAAACAGGGCGATACCCAGGCCGAACAGGGCATCGGCACGCTGAATGCCCAGACTCGCCAGTAGCAGCGCGGCGATGACGCTGAGGTTAAGCAGCAGATCGGAGCGGTAATGCAGGGCGTCGGCGATAATGGCGGTGGAACCGGTGCGTTTGATCACGTGACGCTGCAGCGCCAACAGGCCAACGGTTGCCAGGATCGAGAACAGCATCACGGCAATGCCCGCCCAGGCGCCGTCCAGCGGTTCTGGATGCAGCAGCCGGTTGATACCCTGGAGCAGTACCAGCACGGCAGAACCGGTAATAAAGGCAGCCTGGGCCAGCCCGGCCAGGGCCTCTGCTTTGCCGTGCCCAAAGCGATGCTCCCGATCGGCCGGTTTGAGCGCGTAGCCAACGGCAAACAGGTTGATAATCGAGGCTGCGGCGTCCATCAGTGAGTCGATCAGGCCGGCCAGCAGGCTGACCGATCCTGACGCCAGCCAGACCCCGGCCTTGAGCGCAATCAGCAACAGCGCGACAGCCACCGAAGCGCGGGTCGCCAGTTTCAGCAGTCGCGCGTGTTCGGCGGGGTCCTGAGTTCGCTGCTGCATCAAGCGCGCGGTGTGTGGTGCAGCAGGGCAATGTGGCTGGGTGATGGTTGCGCGCTTTCTTGTGCTTGATCCAGCGGCAGATCAAGATTCAGTTCACGGTGCAGAATAGCTTGCAACTTGCTCTTGTCGATCTTGCCGTCAGCGTCGATTGCCGGTTCGAGCTGTGAGGGTTCAAGGCTGTAGCGGGCGTCCGGCAGGTATATGGCGCCGGTGGCAAAATCCACGGCAAAGGCAATCACGCCGGGCACTATGTAAAACAGCAAACCTATGCCGTTGAGAATGGCGACGCCGGTGTCGATCTCGCCGCTGATCTGTCCCCGGCGCTCAGGGTAGAAGACAGTGCCGCAGGCGGTCAATTGAGTGGTCAGGGCAGTGGCGAGCAGAATACAGGCAAGGGGCTTCAGACGCATGACAGCAAGTCTCCTGAGGGGGGAAGGGGCGAAGGCCAGCGGCGGCAATGCCGCCGCGCTGGCGTTCGTTGCTCATAGCATATCTGCGCCCCCGGCTGACTGAAAGCCTGCAACCCGTATAATGCGCCTCTCATTTACCAACACGGCCACATCATGAGCGATTTACCCGTCAGCCAGGTGCTGCCGCAGTTGCTGCACGCGCTGGAGCAGAGTACGGCGGCAGTGCTGCAGGCGCCACCGGGCGCTGGCAAGACTACGCTGGTGCCGCTGGCGCTGCTGGACGCGCCCTGGCTGGGTGATCAGAAAATCATTCTGCTGGAACCGCGACGGCTGGCAGCGCGCGCGGCGGCTGAACGTTTGGCCGACATGCTGGGTGAGCCGGTGGGGCAAACCGTGGGTTACCGGATTCGCCTCGACAGTAAGGTCAGCGCAGCGACCCGCATCGAAGTAGTCACCGAAGGCATATTGCAGCGTCAGTTACAGTCTGATCCCGAGCTTTCGGGTATCGGCCTGGTGATCTTTGACGAGTTTCACGAGCGCAGCCTGGACGCGGATCTGGGGCTGGCGCTTTGCGTGCAGACACAGGAGTACCTGCGCGACGAGCAGCCGCTGCGTCTGCTGGTGATGTCGGCCACCCTGGACGCGCAGGGCGTTAGCCAGTTGCTGAACGATGCGCCTGTGATCACCAGTATGGGGCGCCAGTATCCGGTCGAGGTGAGGTACGGCGCGCCTTGGGAGCCCAGGCAATTTGTCGAGCCACTGGTCTGTCAGACTGTATTGCAGGCGCTTGATGAACAAAGCGGCAGCGTGTTGGTGTTTTTGCCTGGCACGGCCGAAATTCGCCGCGTACAGGCGCAGCTGGAGCAGGCGCTGGCACAGCAGCCGCAGGTCCGGGTGACGCCACTCTATGGCGAGCTTGATTTCGCTATGCAGCGCCAGGCCATTCAGCCGGCACCTGCTGGCCAGCGCAAGGTGGTGCTGGCCACCGCCATCGCCGAAACCAGCCTGACCATTGAGGGCATTCGGGTGGTGGTGGATGCCGGACTGTCACGCGAAGCGGCTTTTGATCCGCAGACGGGCATGACGCGGCTACAGACGCGCCGGGTGTCGCGCGCCGCAGCCGAGCAACGGGCGGGCCGCGCTGGGCGCCTGGAACCTGGAGTCTGCTATCGGCTCTGGTCCGCCCAGCAGCACGATCAACTGGCGGCTCAGCGCGAGCCGGAGATTCGTCAGGCCGATCTGGCCCCCCTGGCTTTGCAGTTGGCGCATTGGGGTATACAGGACGCTGGCGAATTGGTCTGGCTCGACCCGCCGCCAGCGGCAGCATTGCAGCAGGGACGGGAGCTGTTGCAGCGTCTCGGTGCCATGCAGCAGAACGAACAGGGCTGGCAACTGACGGCGCACGGCGAAACCCTGATGCGTCTGCCTATGCACCCGCGCTTGGCGCACATGTTGGTATTGGGGCAGCGCTTTGGTCTTGGCCCGATAGCCGCCCGTCTGGCGGCTATCGTCGATGAGCGCGATCTGCTGCGCCGTGCCGCCAGCGTTGATGCCAGCCTGCGCCTGGCGCTGTTTGACGATGCGCGCGGCGCTGAGGTTGATCGCGGCGCCTTGCAGCGTGCGCGTAAGCTGTCCGAGCAGTGGCTGAGGCAGCTGCAGCGCCTACCGCGGGAGAATCCGGTAAGCGATCCGGCGCATGATAAGTGGGTGGGCGTACTCCTGGCGCTGGCCTACCCGGATCGCATCGCCCAGCGCCGTGGCGAGGTGGGCGGCGAGTACCGGCTGGCCAATGGCCGCGCCGCCGCCTTTATTGAGCCCGACTCGTTGCAGCAGTCCGGCTGGTTGGCAGTTGCCGCACTGGGCGGGCAGGTGGCGCAGCGTAACGCGCGAATATTCCTGGCGGCAGAGCTGGATGTGCCGGCGCTGCTGTCGCTGCAGCCTGCACTGCTGAGTCAGCGCGATACCCTCGCTTGGGACGCACGCAGCGAGAGCCTTCTGGCCGAACGTCAGGAGCGTATCGGCGAGCTGGTATGGCAGCGCACAGCGCTGCCGCAGATCGATCCGCAGCAACGCCAGCGCGCGCTCTGTGATGTGGTACGCCGGCAAGGATTGGCGTTGCTGCCCTGGACGCCGGCGCTACGCCAGTGGCAGGCACGCATCGCCCTGCTGCGCGCGTTGGACCTGGCCGATACCGGCACGAGCGAGTGGCCGGATCTGTCGGACCAGGCGCTGCTCGCTACGCTGGACATCTGGCTTGCACCTTATCTGGACAAGGTCGCCCGGTTGGCGCACTTCGCCAATCTGGAGCTCGCGGGCATGCTTGCCAGCCAATTGCCCTGGCCCCTGCCACAGCAACTGGATGAGCAGGCGCCAAGCCATTGGACGGTACCGACCGGCTCGCGCATTCGCATCGACTACAGCGAAACGCCGCCAAGCATCTCGGTGCGCCTGCAGGAAATGTTCGGCAGTGTCGACACGCCGCGCATCGCGCGCGGGCGTCAAGCGCTCAAGCTGCAGCTGTTGTCGCCGGCGCAGCGCCCGGTGCAGGTCACTCAGGATCTGGCAGGCTTCTGGCAGGGCAGTTATGCCGAGGTTAAAAAGGATATGAAAGGTCGCTACCCCAAGCACAAGTGGTAAGTTAGAGATTGACTGGTCATGTGTGAAAACATGCGGTTGACAATTCGCTGTGCTTTGAGGGGGTGTCATGGGCTTATCTAAACAAGAACGAGTAATCATCATTCGTCATGTGCCGAATGTTTTTTCTGAAATAAGTTCCTACCAGCTTAATGAATCATCAATACAAAAAGTATGTAGTGATGAAATATCCTATTTCACTACACCTAATTCTGCTTTCGATGAGCGGCATGACGTTTATTTGTTTCCATTCTTGCTTAATTCAGATGGCTCCCCGTGGGATGAGGCAAACCTTTTTTTATTTAAAGCCGCGAGAGACCATAAAAAAGGGTACTCGTTATCTAATTCAGTTAGACAGAAAGCGGCTTGGTTGCTGGACTATAAGATTTTTTGTGAGAAAAACAACATAAATTATATGGACTTTACTTGCCGAAAACCAATGAGGCCTACCTATAGATATTTTTCTGAGCTGGTTAGAGATGTTGAAGCTGGTACGCTAAAAAGAAATTTGTTGAACAAAAAAACAAGAGTTACATACGACTTATATAGCTATCTATCAAAGCAGCCTGGCTCAATAATTGATATTGAAAGAGTTGATTCTGTTAAATCGTTGACGTTGTTTCTTAAAGGCTCTCATGGTAGGGCTTATAGTGTTAATGTTGAAAAAAGAGGGCAAACGTTACGATCTTATAATAAAGGAGCCCCGGTTCATGTGGGCTTTGTTAGCGAGTACGGAGAGGAGCTTAGGCCGTTAAAGGAACACGAAAGAATAGAGTTGGTAAGGGTTCTTAATTTAGAACATTTCTCTGTAGACGAGCGTATTATGCACTTAGTTGGGATGGAGACTGGTGCGAGGAAGCAAACTATTCTTACCATGCGGATGAAGCACTTAGATGGTTTTTCGCCGGAAAAAAAACTAAAAGATGGAACTTATAAAATTCTTGCGGGGCCTGGCACTGGAATTGATACCAAGTTCGATAAAAAGCAGGCGTTATATTTTCCGCAGACTGTAGTGGATATGATTAGAACGTACGCAAATTGTAAGAAGGCGAGAGAGAGGCGTAGTAAATTTGTATCTAAGAATGGAGCGATTCTTGGTGAAGGCGATATGTATATTTTTCTCTCGCCAGAAGGCGATGCTCACTATATGGCAAAGAGTGATCCTAGATACAAAATTACGAAAAGTAAATCGCAAGGCCGCAACACATATTATACAAAAAAGAAAATATTAAAGTATGCGAAAGATTTTTTTCCAAAGGATTTTACTTTTCACTGGACTAGAGCAACTTATGCGTTGGGGTATTACAGGTGGCTTCAGCCGCTTTCTGCAAAGGGGTTAGTTACAGATGGTGACATTATATCCATGGTTCAGAAGCGAATGCATCATTCTGATCGGCTCACGACAGAGAATTACTTGAAGTTATTTGACGCAGTTGACGAAAGAGTGGCAGCCCAAGGGTCATATGAAAATCAAATCCTTGAAATATATGGCTCTGATGGAGGTGTTAAGGAATGATGTCTGACGCTTATTCAGAAAGAGAAACGGAGGTTCTCAGGCTCAAGGACCTTCTGGATATTGAATTGGCTCATCCGCAAAAGCTGCTTCTATATCTTCCTAAGTCAAATAAGGTAGGGCCGTATGATATTGGTGCTATTGCCTATCTGAAAAGACGATTCCAGAAATCGAAGGCTTCTGCAGGTGGGGCTCCATATCTTGTTGTAGAAAGCACGTTGCTAGAGCATAGATGCGAGTTTATAAGGAAGCTTGTCGATCATATATTGTCTTCTGGTTACTCAGAGAATTCATTGCTCGGCTTTTTACAAAAGATCAGAACTGCATTTTTAAAAATTGATAAGTACGAGGGAGCTGAAAATTTTCTAAGATCAATTGAAAAGACGCATGAGTTTTACATCATACTGACTTCTGAACTAAGGCATGAGGTTGGAGTTAACAAAATTACTCCAAGAAGCGCCCAGTTGCTGCAGTCCCAAGTTTGTCAAATAATCTCTGTTATGTTTGATTCTTCAGTATCTGATCATATTTCAAGGAATACAATAAGGTTTTCGGGTGAGGTAAATAAAACCTTGCCGAGAGAAATGAGTGAGCTGCGTTATGCGGCCAAGGTGTACGAAGGTTTGGCTAGTGGTTTAACCAGTTTTCTTTTGCAGCATAAAACATTCCCGTGCCTGTTAGAAATGCCTGACTATGAAACCTACCTGTTTCCATACTCGAATCATAGGGTAACCCCATACTGTTATAGGCCCGCAAAAGTCTACAATTATGAGCTGGGTAGGATTGCAACAGAAAGTGAGTTTTTTGCAAAGATACCTGATAGGAAGGAATCGTTTCTTAGAGAAGACCTAAAACAAGCTCATAGAAATAACTTTGCGGCCAACAGAGACCCGCGGTCAAAATCTCGTAGAGCTCTGGCAGCTACGGCAATGCAGTCTTTCCAAATGCTCTTTATGATGTTGACGGGCGCGTATATCTCGGAAATAGGTAAAATCGAGTTCGAGGGCGGATGGAATATATCGAAATCAATAACTAATAAGAGTTTTAGGGTGGTAAAGCTAAGAGCCGCTGGCCGGGTTCTACAATACGAGCTAGCTGCTAGTGGCGTTCATATTTTGCGAAATTATTTGCGGCTAAGAGAATGGGTGCTTGACGGCTGTGAATTTAAGTATTTGTTTTTTGGTCTAAAAGTTAAATCGTGGAGTGCTACAAAGCTACGAGAGGAAAATGTACGAAGTTTTCAAGACAAAAAGGTTATCGGTATATTTATGCCGCCAGAATTTGCTAGGCTCACGCCCAGGCAGCTTAGGAAGACAAAAAGTATTTTTCTTCATGAGGACCCGAACGTAGAAAAAGAAACAGTCGGTATGGTGATGAATCATACAGTTTCAACGAATGAAAATCATTACATGGAAGTGTCGCCTGATAAGTCGCGTAAAGAGTTTTCAAGGTTTTGGGAAGCGGTGAACGAAGCCGCTTCCCATGTTACGGTAGTAGAAGTCGATAGCAGCGAAAAGCACCGTAAAATTGCGTCGGGGCATTGCGATGACTTTTTGAATCCACAGCTTGCTATAGACTCTCCGCCTATAATTCCTGACTGTAAAACTCAGTATGGCTGCCTGTTTTGTTCGCACTATATTTGTCATGCAAACGACGAAGAAGATACACATAAACTTTTCAGCCTCCTTTACATTATCACTGGGGTTATGAATGGTGTTTCAGACTCTGATAAAGCAAAAGAGCTTTTCTCTACACTTCAAGCCAGAATTAGGAATATACTGTTTCAGGTTAAGATTAAGTCAGATGCAGGCAGAAAAAATGTAGCATTATATAGCCGGCGAGTTTTTGAGTTTGGAGAACTTACATCATACTGGGAAAGCCGCCTTCAGAGATATGAATCCTTGGGTCTGGTTTTCATGAATAAGGAAGAGGAGTATATTTTGTGAGAAAGCTCGGTTCTTATTCAAATCAGACCTACCTTGGTTTGGCGTCGATCAAGAGCGATCTAATTGGCTTTTCGGAGCCTGATGTCTATGAATATTCGACCGGTTTGAATGTCCCGGATAATTTTATAATATGTCGGGATAAAGAAGGGACGCCCACTGCGGTTTATGATTGGTTAGAGTGGAATTTAAAACCATACCGGCTCGGTGCTACAGGTAATTGCGTTTTTAACTTTGGCCGTATTAATGCAGAGCTTAAGTCGGAAGCGGGCTTGGCTATTATAAATGAAGCTAAAGAGATAATGTTTTCTCTAATGTATTTCGCTAGCAGTGGGGCTGCAGGGTGCTTGGGAGTAACCACGCTTTATAAATATTTCCTGTTAGTAATAAAAGCTTCCGAATACTGTATTCAAGCCAGGGTGAGTCCGCTGGTTGGTTCTTTGAAATTATCAGATTTGTTTTGTAATCCGATGTACTTGGCTGCGTTTGCTAAATCAATCGGCTCGGAAACAGTAGGAGAGAGAAGGCAAAAGCAAACATTACATGCGTTATTGCGGCATCTAAACATTATAGGTGTAGACGTGCTAGGGTATAGCGTCATAACTGATGTAGTTGTTCATGAAAAGCTAACGTATCATCAGCATCCACTGATACCCGCTAGAATATATCTTCAAGCTATTAATCTTTTGACAGAAAGAGTTTTTTTTCTAAAGGAAAGTACAATCGGGCTTGAGTTATTTTTAGAGCAATTTTCAGATCCTTATTATGGTTTAGGAAAAAAAGTCCAGCAGCGAGCCCGCAGGGATGCTGGAGTTTTAGACTATGTTCTACAGCCGACCTTCGAGGAAGCCATCGCCAACTATAAAATGGAAATCCTATTTAAGCACCATGACTTTAGGGCTAATGGCAGGGCAAAACTTGTTGGTGTTTTGAGTAGAATTCAATACGAAATGAAATCCCTGATACACATTTATACCGGGATGCGCTTTGATGAGGTCAATCGGCTGCCTTATGATTGCATAATAAAGCATAATCTGGAGGATGAGGTGAAAAGCTCGTCAGGTAATATTGTGACTAAGCCAGAATGTGTACAACTATTATCTACAACGACCAAGTTCAGCGGTTTTCGGAAGGAGGAGTCTTGGCTTGCTCATCCTATTGTAGTCGATGCAGTCTCTGTATTACAAAGGGTAGTGCGGGGGTATGCAGCTTTTGCAAAACTCTCTTCAGAGGAGTGCCCTTTACTGGTCAGTACGGTAAAGCTGTTTATGAAAAACAACTTTCCTAAAGAACGAGTTGAGGTGTGTACTTTTAAGCCCAGAGCCAAATCGTTTGAGAGTGATCCGCAATTTATTATAACGGATGAGGATTACGAGATTCTCCAGGCAAGCGATCCCGATCGTGATTTCTCATCTGAGGTTAAATTCCGAGTAGGCCAGTCCTGGCCTTTTACCGCCCATCAATATCGTCGTTCTTTAGCTTTTTATGCTGCAAATAGTGGTTTTGTATCAACGCCATCACTGATGCGGCAGTTTAAGCATCTGGCTCAAGAAATGACTAAGTATTACAGTCGCAATAATAAAAATATTAAAACCATATTTGGGCATTATGATTTTGAGCAGAAGGCGTATGTTCTTCCTATAAGTCATATTTCGTATGAATTACAAATAGGTATGTCCCTTGACGCAGCAGAAGCAATATTGACGGATCTGCTAGATGGTGGTTCCACTTTGCATGGTAAGGAAGGAGGTTACCTAGAGCATGCTCGTAAAAGACTGGAGGATGGAGAAGTCCTGGTAGAAGAATTTAAAGAAGAAACGGCGAAAAAGCTAAGAAATGGAGAGATTAGCTATCGTAAAACATTTTTAGGTGGGTGTACTAATATAGATACATGCGAGTGCTCGATTCTTGGAGAGTTTGCACAGTGTTTAGACAGTAAATGTGCTGTAATAAAATCAAGCTCAATTGATGGTTTAATAGTCTCTACCCAGGCGGAATTGGAGCGCTATGATCCGGCTTCTGCTGAATATTACGCAACTAAAGACGAGCTGGAAAGCCTCGTTAAATTTAAAGCAAAAAAAATGGATTGATGGATTTGATTGCAGGGGTGTATTTTGGCTAAGGTCAACGGTGTTTCCGCATGCTATGAAGCTTTTTGCCGTCTTAAGGAAAAGCGCCCAGAAAACGAAAAATTCATAGGCCTTGCGCTGGATAAAATAACTGCATCAGTAGTTTCTCAAGAAGCAGGATTTGATAGTGGTTACTTAAAGAAGCAGCGCCCTGTTCATCAAGCGATTATCGCCCAAATAGAATCATTTAAAAAAGTTCAAGAAGGTACAACTTTATCAAGGGCCGAGATTCAAAGGCGAGAAAGAGATAGGTGGCAGAAATACAAGGGTGAGCGAGACCGCTTACAGGTACTTTTAGAGCAGTCATTATCACGGGAGTTGTTGCTAGCAACTAAGGTGAAGCAACTTGAGAGTCAGCTCTATAATTCAGGAAAGGTGTTTACATTCAAAAGAATTAAATAGTTTTCCGGTTTTTCCTGGCAGCCTTAATACAGGGCAGTTGCTAACTGCCCTTTTTTTCCGGCTTAGAGCGTGCTGCTTGTCTCCACTATATTCTGACCGATGCTATTTATGATGCACGTGAAGTCCTCAGTAGCAGAATGACGGTGTGCTAGCATCATGGGCCGCGAGCCCTACTCCATGGGTACAACTTCGACGAAAGTACACCCGACAAAAGAAGTTTATCGGATATAGATGCTGGACTTATTACAGCAGGATCGAAATCTCATGAGCAACGCGAACTCTTATGGCGAAGCTGTTAAGTGTTTGTCCGGCTTGCGCGACCGGCGTTCGTATACACCGATGATAATAAGCTTCGGGCGAATATTTGCACCCTCTCGCCTGGCAACTCATATTTCAGAAGCCCCACAGCGTGTACCGAATTAGGCAAACCTTAGAGTAATTACTTATGAAAGATAGTTTAACTCGTGCAGAAACTCTCAGGGAAGCGATTGCTAATTTTAAGCCCAGCCCATATGGCATTAGCGTGCTCCGCTCCAAGATCCTAACTTCTACTATAGGCACGGATCTTGATGGCATGAAGATCTGTGACACTTTCGCCCCAGTGGGCGTTAATAATCCGGATTACAGAAAGGATCTTTCGGGCCTGGGAATAATCGTGAGACTGATGGAAGTCGACCCCTCTCTTTATAGCGCTCTTGTTTTCAGCAGGCTAGTAATTGCTGACGAGCTAGGCGATAAGATAATCTCTTCATTGAAACAAAATCTTCCTCAAGGAGTTGATCTGGGGGATGTGCTCACCGACAGCTATAAAAGGTATCTATTAGGGAAAGACTTAGGGCTCTGATAAAAAAGACATGCGAACGACTTGATGTAAACGGGAAGGGCTTATAAGCGCTCTGTTTTTAGTCTGTCTGATGTCTGTTCCTTGCTATGAGCGCATGCGAATGCAAGCTGCAACTGATTCAGACCGGTAAGGTCTCTTTACGCCGGACTCCTCTTGCCGCCATGCCTCGATAGCATTAGCTGCAAAACGTGTCCAGCATTTGAATCTGGGCGACCATTTTCCAGGGCGCCCTTCGACAGCAGCAGTGGTAAACTCAGGCGCTTTGCCGTCCGGCTTTGACTGAATAATGCAAAGGAGCTCTGCATATGTCCGCCCTGAAAGCTCTCCTAGACACCTATCGTACTGCCTCCGTTACTGAGCGTGAAAAAGGTACCTATTTCGAAGAGCTAATCTGCACCTACCTGCGCAATGAAGCCACCTATCGTGACCTATACGAGCAGGTATGGACGTACGCTGAATGGGCCAAAGACAACGGGTTGAGTGGGAAGGACGCGGGTATCGATCTGGTGGCCCGTGTACAGGGCTCGGGTGAGTACCATGCTATCCAGTGCAAGCTGTACGCCGAAGACTACAGAGTTCAGAAAAAGGATATTGATAGTTTCTTTACCGCATCGGGCAAGGCTCCATTCTCACAGAGGGTCATAGTTACCACGACCAACAACTGGAGCGAGCATGCCGAAGACGCCTTGCAAGGACAGCAACCCCCAGTCATGAAGATTGACTTGCAAGCGCTTGAAGAAAGTCAGATTGAATGGGCGAAATATCAGTCCAAGCAGGTAGTGGTACTAAGGGCTAAGAAGGAATTGCGAGAGCACCAGCAGTCGGCCCTGAATGCTGTCACCTCAGGACTGAAAGACGCTGAACGTGGCAAGCTGATCATGGCCTGCGGCACGGGCAAGACCTTCACCAGCTTGAAGATCGCTGAGTACCTAGCAGGTAAGGGTAAGCGTGTCCTGTTTCTGGTGCCGAGCCTGTCATTGCTGTCACAAACCCTCACTGAATGGACACAAGAAAGCGAAACGCCTCTGCACAGCTTCGCAGTTTGTTCTGATAGCGATGTGGGCAAGAAGCGCAAAGTCGAGGACGATGCTCCACAGGTATTCACCCACGAACTACGTTACCCGGCCACGACAAAGTCGGATCGTCTGGCCTCTGAGATGATCAAGCGCCATGACGACGAACATATGAGTGTAGTGTTCTCCACCTACCACTCGATCGATGTGATCAGCCGGGCACAGCACGACCACAATCTGGCAGAGTTCGATCTGGTTATCTGCGATGAAGCTCATCGCACCACCGGCGCCACCTTCGGCGACGATGACGAGAGTAACTTCGTGCGCGTACACGATGGTGACTACCTCCGCGCCGCGAGACGCCTCTACATGACTGCGACGCCGCGCATCTATGGTGATAGCGCCAAGGTGAAGGCTGAATCTGGCGAAGTTACGCTTTGCTCCATGGATGACGAAGCGCTGTTCGGCAAGGAGCTATTCGTCATCAATTTCTCCGAAGCCGTCCAACGTGGTCTGCTCACCGATTACAAAGTCCTGGTACTGACTGTTGAAGAGAGTGTCATCAATCGACGTCTTCAGAATTTGCTGAAGGATGAGAACAATCAGCTCAAGGTTGACGATGCCGCTAAGATCGTCGGGTGTTGGAAGGCGCTGGCCAAGCAAGGGCTGGCTGAGGAGCTGATTGGCGACGACCAACCGATGAAGCGCGCCGTAGCCTTCTGCCAAGTAATTGCGCCGTCCTACAAGGGCAGCAAGCACAAGGTCAGCTCAATGAACATTGCTGGCATGTTCCAGGAAGTTGTTGAAGCCTATCAGGAGGCCGAGGGCATCGACCAAGACTCCCGTCTTATCTGTGAAGCTGCACACGTCGATGGAAGCATGAACGCCAGTCAGAAGGAAGCTAACCTCACCTGGCTGAAAGAGGAACCGCCAGCGAATACCTGCAGGATCCTAAGCAACGTGCGTTGCTTGTCTGAAGGCGTAGACGTTCCAGCTCTTGATGCCGTGCTGTTCCTGACGCCCCGTAACTCCCAAGTAGATGTGGTGCAATCGGTTGGTCGGGTTATGCGTAATGCGCCTGGCAAGAAACGTGGCTACGTAGTACTGCCGGT
The DNA here is from genome assembly GCF_036961105.1 of Halopseudomonas sp. GTDB lineage: Bacteria > Pseudomonadota > Gammaproteobacteria > Pseudomonadales > Pseudomonadaceae > Halopseudomonas. The sequence goes on from NZ_JBALWW010000004.1 coordinate 176,575, forward strand.
AGTCATCCCGGCAGGAATGAAGGCCCATGAAGCGCTCAACGACAACCAGACTTACAAGGTAGTCTGGCAGGTGTTGCAAGCACTTCGCTCGCACGACGACAGCTTTGACGCCATGATCAATAAGTTAGATCTGATCGGTTCTGATCCGCGCAAGATGGAAGTCATCGCCATCACGGACAAAGTGACGAAAAAGGCGAAAAGTAACAGTGCCAACGCTGGTAAGGGCCAGTATGGTTTAGGTGAGAAGCGGCCGAAGAACGATGCCGAGGGCCAGATGACGCAACAGGCCGACTTGACCTATGAAGTAGGTGAAATTGAGCGGGCTATCTACGCGAAGATCGTCGAGAAATGCGGCAATCGCCACCACTGGGAAGACTGGGCGAACGACATAGCCAAGATTGCCCGAACCCACATAGACCGCATACACGGGATTCTGGAGAACCCGTCCAACACTCAAGAAAAAACCGCTTTCAATGCCTTTGCAGCTGAGCTACGCGATGATCTGAACGACAGTGTCAGCGATGGCGAGATTGTCGAGATGCTGGCTCAGCACTTGGTGACCAAGCCGGTCTTCGACGCCCTGTTTGATGAGTACAATTTTGCGAAGCACAACCCGATGGCGAAGGCGATGCAAAGCGTGCTGGACGCCTTGCACGAGCATAATCTGAATAAGGAGGCTGTCACTCTAGAGAAGTTCTATCAGAGTGTACGCCAGCGAGCTGCTGGCATAGATAGCGCAAATGGAAAGCAAAAGATCATTGTCGAGTTATACGACAAGTTCTTCCGCAACGCCTTCCCGAAAATGACAGAACGGCTCGGTATCGTATACACGCCGGTTGAGGTGGTGGATTTTATCCTCCACAGTGTTAACCACCTCTTGCAACAAGAGTTTGGCCAGACTCTGGGAAGCAAGGGCGTCCATATTATCGACCCCTTCACTGGTACCGGCACATTTATCACGCGCTTGATCCAGTCGGGGCTGATCAAGCCGGAAGAGCTACCGCACAAATACCAGCATGAAATCCACGCCAACGAATTGGTGCTGCTGGCTTACTACATTGCAGCAGTCAATATTGAAGCGGCCTACCATGGCGAAGTAATTGACGAGTACGCTCCGTTCGAAGGTATTTGCCTTACCGATACTTTCCAGATGTACGAAAAAGATGACATGGTTGATGCATTGCTTGAGGACAACAGTGCTCGACGCAAGCGGCAGAAGGAGCTAGATATACGGGTGATCGTGGGTAACCCACCTTATTCTGTTGGGCAAAAGGACGACAACGATGGGGCTGCTAATTTACGCTACCCCAATCTCGACACAAGATTGCAAGAAACATATGTGAAGCAGTCTTCAGGCAATCCGCGAAGCCTGTACGACAGCTATATCAGAGCAATTAGATGGGCCAGTGACCGTGTCGGTACCAGCGGCATTATTGGATTTGTCACTAACGCTGGCTTTGTAGATGGTAAGGCTGCCGACGGTTTGCGTAAATGCCTGGTGGACGAATTTTAAAGTCTCTATATTTTCCACCTGCGTGGGAACCAGCGCACCAGCGGGGAAACGTCACGCAGGGAAGGAGGAAAGATTTTTGGTAGTGGTAGCCGTGCACCTATTGCCATCTCACTGCTGGTCAAGAACCCTGTCGCGGCTGAACACGGCGAGATTAATTTCCATGACATTGGTGATTACCTAAGCCGCGAAGAGAAGCTTGAGAGGATCGAAGCTTATGGGAGTATTGCGGGCATCAATGCTGCGAAAGGCTGGAAAGTCATTGTCCCCGACGATCATGGTGACTGGCTCGCACAGCGCGACCAAAGCTTTGTCGAGTTTTTAGCGATGGGAAGTAAAGCTCGTGATGGTTCGATCGCTCTTTTTGATGGCTACACAAACGGGGTAAAAACGAATCGTGATAGCTGGGCATATAACTCCTCACGAAAAGCGGTTTTAGGCTCCATGAAAACAATGATCAGCTTTTACAACAAAGCGCTGGAGGGCTCGATGGATGGAGACATCAATGATGCCTCCAGAATTGGCTGGTCTTGGGTGCTTCGTAGTAGATTTGATAGAGGCCTGACCGGAGCGTTTTCACCAGCCAAGACAGTGGTTGCGACCTACCGCCGTTTTGATAAGCGATGGATGTATTACGATGGCTTTTTCAACGAAAATAGATACCAGATGCCCAAGCTTTTTCCTGAGGGAAATGAAAAAAATCTCGTTATCGTTATCAAACAGCGATGGTCAGGAGAAGGCCAAATTGCACTGATAGTTGATGGTGTAATAGATGTTCAATCGGATGGAGGTACGCAGTGCTTTCCCATCTATCTCTATGATGATGCAGCGCAGATTTCAACAAATGACCTCTTTGCCGAGCCAGCTGAACGCGGTTTACGCCGTCGCGACGCCATCACTGACGCAGGCCTGGCTCACTTTGAGAACTCCTACCCCGGTGAGCAGATCAGCAAGCAAGACCTGTTCTACTACGTCTATGGCATCCTCCACTCGCGGGATTATCGCGAGCGCTTCGCCGATAACCTGAGCAAGGAGTTGCCGCGCATTCCGGCAGTGAAAATGGCTGCTGATTTTTGGGCCTTCAGCAAGGCCGGTCGCGCCCTAGCCGATATCCACCTGAGCTATGAAACGGCCGAGCTGTACCCGTTGGCTGTCGAGTCTAAGAGTAAGCTGACTGATTCCGAATACCGGGTGGAAAAGATGAGGTTTGCTAAGAAGAAAGACTCGCAGACCGGCAAAAGTGTCAATGACCGTAGCACGGTGATTTATAATCCACACATCACTATTAAGGGCATTCCCGAAGCGGCGTGGGACTATGTGGTCAACGGCAAGCCCGCATTGGAGTGGGTGATGGAACGCCAGGCCGTGCGTACCGATAAAGCCAGCGGCATCGTTAATGACGCCAATGACTGGGCCATTGAGACGATGGGTAATCCGAGATACCCCTTGGAACTGTTTCAGAGGGTAGTCACTGTCAGCATGGAAACTCAGAAAATAGTGAACAACCTGCCTTCTCTAGATATCTGATTTCAGCTGACAACAATGGGCGTCGGTTGATGGCTATTTTTGACCTGGCTTATCAGCTGCAGGATTGCAGTCTGCCAGGCGAGGCAATAGCAGTGCAGGGTCGCAGTCTAGCGAGGAAGCGATCCTGTACAGTTTCTCGACTGTGATGCTAACCTCTCCGCGCTCAATACGACCCATATAGCTACGGTCGATATTGCAAATAAGCGCAAGCGCATCCTGAGAAATCCGCCGAGTTTTTCTCTGCGTCCGGATCCGTGCCCCTAGCGCTTTTGCCAGTTGCTCCATAGCGGCCTCAATGTGATTTGAGGAAGAACTATCCGGTGTTTGCGGACATGGGGGCCACGGACTATAATCCGCATTCCTTTTTTACCCTTGGTTGCCCGCATGAAATCTGCCTCGTTCCTCTTCGACAGACGGCTTCACGAGCTACTCCAAGAAAGCGGGTACACGCAATTCACTACTCGTGATTTGAGGGATGCTTATGCCGAGCGTCTTGAAGAGGGGGCCTACAAGCTCAGCGATGTGCGCCTTTTTGTGTATGAGCAGATCAGACGGATGATTCGCGTCGGTTGGCTCGTGCCTGACGAGCAGCAGCGAAAGAGAGGCCAGATCTACCATGTGCAACCATTTCCGAAGCGTTTAAAGCTTGAGTTGGCCGATTGCGCCTTTGAGCGAAGCGGGAGAGTTTCAACCAAGACTGATCAGGCCCCTTTGAAGAGCGGAGCCGCAACGGCGTCGACGTCATCACAGGGTACCGAGCAGCATGTCAGGAGCTTGCTAAAGGAAGTGCGGCTGGATTTTCTAGCTGCGATGGGGGAAGCGGAGCGTTATAAGCAGTTGCTGGATGACATGCCTCAATTAAGGGTCAACGTGGAAGCGGACTATCTTGAGGCGCGGGACCGCGGCTCGCGGCTCTTAGGCCATCTCCGTGCTGTGGAAAAGACACTCAAAGCGCTTGAAGCCTCACAATGATGTCTTCATTACGAAGATGGCAAACCCGTTGCATTGAAAAAGCACTGAAACAATTCACCATTTCGCGACATTTTTTCTGCCAAGCCACGCCCGGCGCAGGTAAGACTCGAATGGCGGCAGAGCTAGCCCGCTGCCTGTTAGAGCAAAACAAAATTGATCTGGTGCTCTGCTTTGCGCCATCGTGCCAAGTTGTTGAGGGCTTTCGCTCGACCTTTGCCCAGGTGTTAGGCAAGCGGCTGGATGGCCACCTAGGCGCTGTAGGTGCTGCGCACACATACCAGGCTATGGATTATCGGGATGAATCGTTCTGGCGGCTTTTAGACGATTATCGAGTATTTACAGTATTCGATGAAATTCACCACTGCGCTGGCCATGACCCTCTGCTCAGCAATGCTTGGGGACAGCAGATTCTGCAGCGGGTTCAGGATCGAGCCGCTTTCACCCTCGCGCTCTCAGGTACGCCATGGCGTTCTGACGATCGAGCAATAGCTCTGGCCCGTTATTCCTCACCAGAAGGTAAGCTGATCTGTGATTATCGCTATGGCTTGACTGAAGCAATAGCAGAGGGCGTGTGTCGATCGCCTCGTATTATTCTCCTGGACAATCAAAAGGTCACACTTATAGAGGAGCCAGTGGCTGAACCGGCCATCAGGCTATTCCCTAGTATCGCCACGCTGCTTACGGAGTCCCCAGTTACTTACGAGAGCCTTCTGCGCCATGATGAGGTAGTCGATCAGATACTCAGGCTAGGGTGCGCAAAGCTGAACGAGGTTCGCCGAGCTAAGCCAGATGCTGCGGGACTGGTGGTTTGCACAGATATAGAACACGCCCAGCAAATAGCAAATGCTTTGAAAGCACGGGGTGAAAGCTGTTTGGTCGTTACCAATAAAACGCCGGACGCTCAGCAGGTGATCAGTTCTTTCAGGCATAGCGATGGGCGCTGGATCATAGCGGTGGGGATGATTAGTGAAGGAACAGACATCCCTCGTCTGCAGGTATGTTGCTATTTGAGTCGAATCCGTACAGAGCTTTATTATCGTCAGGTGTTGGGAAGGGTACTGCGTAGAACGTCTGAAACTGATGAACAAGCTTGGCTTTTCATGCTGGCGGAGCCGACTCTCAAGAGCTACGCAGAGCGAATAGCTGAGGATCTACCGGAGGATCTGGCTGTTCTTAGTCAATTTGAGCTAACAGCTACCTCGCCCGAGTCTTTTTTGTCTGATCCCGACGCCGGCCGCCTTGCAGAGGTCGATCAAGGCAGCCAGGAATTTGGCTCATCGAGAAGCGAACCTGATGCTGAAATGGCTCCGGCTTTGGATAGCCCAAGCTACCAAGTAAGTTTTTCTCCGTACTATCGAGAGCTCTTGTTGGCGTGCTTCTGATATCTAAAAATCACTGTCTTGGCGTTTAAAAAGCAGGACGCTCTTTCCCTACACTTGCATGGACGCTATGAGTTTTCTCTCACGGAACCGCGTCAGACGGGGCGGGTTCTACCCCGTTACTGCATGGCGCCCCAGCGATTATTCTGCACGAGCTGATGTTTGTGATGAGCTACTCGGTGCGCGTTGAGCAGGATGGGGACGACTGGTTACGCTGCACAGAGATGCTCAACAGCGTGGAAGAAGTGGTGGCAGAGTTGAACGCAAGGGCAGAAATTGACGGAGCGATTATTAATACCTTCGATCTGGTTACGCCCGTAGGTTTGTATGTTCGTCAATTGCACCAGTTGGAAAGGCTGGAGATGATGTCAGTTGAAACCTGGGACATAGCAGGCTACCCGTGGTTTGATCTCCGGTGTGAAGTTGAAGACGATATTGCCTAAAACTTCGTACCCATCGCTGCGCCGGGTGCGGTCGCACGGTCAGATGTAATTTATCAAGAATCCGATCAGGGTCACCGCGTGTATCTCAAGTAAAATCCGACTACTTTCAAGTATCGGCCTTCGATGTCGGAGGCCACGGAGGAATAATGACGCTACCTCACGAACGTACCCGGTCTCTCATCCAGGCAGGAGAACTGCTGCAAGAGCTGTCCAAAGACCCCGCTCTGGCAGAAACAATCAGGAAGCAAGCGACAGCAGTGCTGCGTCACTATCCGTCTAGGGATGAGGTATTACAGATCGGGAAGCGCGACGAGATGGCCGATAACGTATTCGGCCCGCTTCTGTCATCTGATGTCGAGTACCGATGAAGCTGTTGCCATGGTGGTGACGGCTTCCACTCATCGCGAGCTATTTGCCGGGACGTTGAGCGGGGACCTAAATAGCTCAGACCTCGTCCAAGAAAGGCCCGCTGCGTAGGTCGATACTGACGCCAGCTCTCACTCTGCGCTTCGGCTTAGTAGAGGCGAGCCGCTGTTCGGTTCCGTCAGGATATTCAGCGACAATAAATCCACCTTTAGAGAGCACTACCGTGAGGCCAGACCGTTTTGCCGTCTCGTAGGCCAGCCTAGTAGCCAACGCCGCCTGGCCGGGGATCTGGTCTTCAAGCTCCTGAATGGCTGCCTCCGAGAGCGTATGCCCGGTCGCATTTGTCATAACATCCTTCGTGCCAGTAGGTTAAGGACCAGTTTCAACAATCCTTCATAACGTACCATGTTGAGATTCGATTCTTCGAGCCCGATTAGCATTACATAGATCCTCAGAAATAGGAGGCACCTAGAAAAGGCGCGACTAGATCTCCGATTATGGGCAAAAAGGTGCGACCTCCGCTGCAGCAGAGGTTTGCATCAAAAAAGAGGTGCGACTAGAACCTGCACTCAGTCGTCTGTGACCATTCCGAACCGTTCATTCTCCTCGTGGGAATCTTGATCTTTTCCCATATCGTTCTCTATGTCAATGTGCAGGCCAATTTTTGTAAACCTATATAAAACAATAATATATCGACTAAATAATCAATCCTATCTGCTTTAGCTACGTTGACAACTGTCATCCGGATCGCTTCCTTCATTGATTCCCGCCAAGATCCCACAATCGGTTGCTTCGCGCTTATCCGAGCAACGCCCTCTCAATGCAACAAGCTGCCTCTCAAGTTCATGTAGCACAGTTATCTGCGATCGCACGTAACCAATGTGGTCATCGAGCATCGTGTTCACCGCTGCACAAGGCTGGTGAGGATCGGCCTGATAGCTTTGGAGGTCATGAATCTCTGCCAGTGATAGGTTCAGGATTCGGCAGCGACGAATGAAAGCGAGCCGTTTGGCATGTCGCTCGGTATAGATACGATAACCGTTGTCCTGTCGGCTTGGCGGGTCAAGCAGGCCCTGTCGTTCATAAAACCGAATCGTTTGGGTGGCGATACCTGCTGCCTCTGCTAACTGACCAATACGCATCGTGCTTACTCCAAATCTCAACCGGTGAATCCAGCTCCCTTGACCTTATAGCCACTACATAGTTTTAACTATCACAATTCTATTTCTGGTCCAACTGGAGGCGTACTGTGGGAAAAGAGCGTGGTGACTCATGTGGTTGTGAGGCGACGCCTGCAAATGGCCCCGATATGCTGGTGTCCGGCGATGCGTCAGTTAGCGTCTTTGCCGTGCCGAAGATGGACTGCCCATCGGAAGAACGAATGATCCGCTTGGCGCTGAATAGTTTTCATAATATTCGAGCGCTCTCCTTTGATTTGTCGAATCGACGGTTGACGGTCGTGCACGATGGGGAGGTCGAGCCTATAACGGCAAAACTGAGGACCCTGGGGTTGGGCGCATCTCTTCAGAAAACAAGCACTGCCGACTCAGGGGCGGTCACTGCTGCCATATCCTCTGCAACCTCGAACGCTCAAGAGTCTGGCACTCTGCGCTGGTTGCTCGGCATCAATGCGATCATGTTCCTAGCCGAAATGACCGTAGGCTTGATCGCCCAGTCTGCTGGGCTGATTGCTGACTCGCTGGACATGTTTGCCGACGCAGCCGTCTATGGTCTTGCTCTCTATGCCGTAGGCCGCAGTTTGCGGTTGCAAACACGCGCCGCTCATGTTGCTGGCGTGCTCCAATTGGTCTTGGCTCTTGGCGTGTTGATGGAGGTGGGGCGCCGTTTCCTGTTTGGCAGTGAACCTGAGTCCCTGGTCATGATGATCGTTGGCTTCATTGCATTAATCGCTAACACCGTTTGCCTGTTGCTGATATTCAAACATCGTGAGGGCGGCGTGCATATGAAGGCCAGCTGGATATTTTCAGCCAATGACGTGCTGATCAATCTGGGCGTTATCACCGCAGGTGCATTGGTCGCCTGGACGGGCTCCAGCTATCCGGATCTGATTATTGGCACGATCGTGGGTCTTATCGTACTCAACGGTGCCCGGCGCATTCTGGCGCTCAAGGCGTGATGTTAGCTGCAAATAAAACGATTATCCGCTGAGTTGTCGCGGAAAACGGTACGAAGGTACTGCGTGGCAACGGCACTGCCGCGTTTGATAACACCGGGGCGATCAGCACAAGCGTGACGTTTACGGCGATCTTGCCTATAGCTGCAACCTGTCGTCCAGCTTCCGAAACTGACATAAAAGTAATTTTAAGCTCATTTTTCCGTCAGCAAGGTCTGATAATCTAGGCTGTATCAACTGACCGGAGAATATGTAGAACGGGATCTGTTACGTCCTCTTCGCATGCTACTAGCCATAAACTTATGATTACGTGTCGGAACTTGTTTCTTGTTTTTCTCATGATCCTTGCGCTTCCCTTTACCGGGACGGCGCAAACCATGACGCTCGACACGCATCATGCCATGAACCAGTCGAACCTTGCTTCCAGCGTCGTTGCGTCCGAAATGGTCATCTCTGCACATGACTGTTGTGCACAAGACGCCGCCTCAGTCTGCGAAAACGGTCAAGAATGCAAAACCAGTAGTCTGTTTCAGCTCGCGTTCGGCAAGGTCACTGTGCCGGCGCTCAGCCCACGCCCCTCTGTCTCCCTTCCTGGTCAGGTCCCGACTCGCGCACCTGACATTGTCTGGCATCCTCCCCGTAGCTGATTTCGCTCGTGTCCCCTAGTTTCGCCTGACCCCTTGGGGTGGGCGGTTAAGGCATGCCGATGGCGTGCGCTAGAACATCAACGGAATCGAAGATATGAATTACCGAATCCTCGGGGTGCGTTTGTACGCAGCTGCCTTGTCGCTCGGCCTTTTGGCTGTGCCCAGTACCTCGGCAGCGCTCACTCTCGAAGAAGCCATCAGTCTGGCTGAGCGGGAAGCCCCTTCATTGGCTGCGCGCAGTGCAAACCTTCAAGCCGCTCAAAGTTCGGTGGCCCCGGCGGGTGAGCTACCGGACCCAAAGTTGAAGCTTGGTCTCCAGAGCCTCCCTGTCGAAGGTGAATCCAGCCTGCGATTGGGCGCTGAGCCCATGACTATGCAAATGATCGGCGTTATGCAAGAGGTTCCTAACCGGGCCAAGCGACGGGCACGCGTAGAAACCGCTGAAGCAACTGTGGCATTGGCGCATGCCCAGCAAAAAATCGAACGCCTTAAGGTTCGTCAGCTGACAGCTGAGGCTTGGATTGCCACGTTGGCAGCGGAGCAAAAGCTGAGCATTTTTGACCAGCTCTATGCAGAAAATCGTCTCTTATCTCAGGCCGTTAAAGCAAGAATCGCTGGTGCTCGCGGAATGGCGAGCGATAGCGTTCTACCAAAGCAGGAAGCGGCTCTTTTGGCCGAACAAGAAGATGTGCTGGTGCGCAACGAAGCTGTTGCCCGTGCGGAGCTGCAGCGCTGGATTGGCGAGGCTGCTAGCGTGCCGCTGGAGGGAAGCTGGCCAGTGTGGCGGGGTGATCTCGATCAATACCGGCACAATCTTGACCGCCACCCCGAGCTGTTGGCCTTCGATCCTATGAGTGACCGCGCTGAGGCGAAGATTGCCGAAGCCATTTCGGATAAAAGGCCCGACTGGGGGTGGGGCGTGGATTATCAACATAGGGGGGGCGGGTTCGGCGACATGCTCAGTCTCAGTGTCAGCTTCGATCTGCCGGTGTTCGCAGGTTCCAGACAAGAACCGAAAATCGCCGCTGAGCGCGCCCGTCTGGCGGAGCTGGAGGCCGAGCGGCAAGCAAGGCTGCGCCTGTATAACCAAGAGCTTGCAGCCGATGCGGCAGAGCTGCAACGGCTCAATCGAGCGCTTTCTCGATTCGATGAAACACTGCTCCCGCTCGCTGAAGAAAAGGTGCGTCTGGCCATGGCGGATTACCGGTCCGGAAATGGTGAGCTCATCTCCGTTATTGATGCACGGCAGGAGCTCGTCGAAATGCGCTTGCGCCGTGTGGATCTCGCCCGTGACCGCTCTCTGACCAACGCCCGCTTACATTTCGCCTATGGAGACATCCAGCCATGACATTTCGAATCAAGCGACTGGCTTTGCTGATTAGCCTACCCATGCTGCTGAGTACAGGACTAACCGGGCTAGCTCTAATGGCAAGCAACGCCGAGGCTCAGCCTGCCGAGCAGAACGAGCGAGAAGTTCTTTATTGGTACGATCCGATGTATCCGCAACAGCGCTTTGACACACCGGGTCCCTCTCCTTTCATGGATATGGAGCTTCTGCCGCGTTATGCCGACGAAAGGGGCGATGGCGCATCGATGATCATCGACCCCGGTGTAATGCAAAATCTGGGAATGCGGATCACCTCGGTCACACGCGAACCTATCAGTCAGACCGTCGAGGCGGTTGGCATCCTCGCTTTCGATGAGCGTGACGTCGCTATTGTGCAGGCACGCAGCGGTGGCTTCGTCGAGAAGGTCTACGATCGAGCTCCGGAAGACGTGATAACGAGAAACGCTCCGTTGGCCGATCTCTTCGTACCTGAATGGGCAGCTGCGCAGGAAGAATATCTTGCTTTGCGCAGCATAAACGAACCGCAACTGGTCGCTGCCGCTCGCCACCGTCTTCGCCTCGCTGGCGTTCCATTTGACGCTATTGCGCAACTTGAGCGCAGCGGCAAAGCCAGATCAACCTGGACTATAACCAGTCCCATCGGGGGCGTACTTCGCTCGCTCGACGTCCGTGAAGGAATGACGCTGTCTGCCGGCGCATCACTTGCGCGCATCAATGGGCTGGAAAATGTCTGGCTGGAAGTTGCCGTTCCTGAAGCACAGGTGGCCAACCTGAACGTTGGTCAAACCGTCGAAGCCAGGCTACCCGCCTACCCAGGCAAGAGCCTGGAGGGTTCTATCGAGGCCGTATTACCGCAGGCCAACCTGGATAGCCGAACGGTACGGGTTCGGATAGAACTACCCAATCCTGATCAGCGCCTACGCCCTGGTATGACCGCAGACGTCACGCTGAGCCGCGATAGAAATGAGGCGCTGGTTGTGCCCACCGAAGCACTGATTCGAACCGGTCGGCGCACGCTTGTCATGCTCGCTGAAGGTGAGGGCAAGTTCCGCCCGGTAGAGGTTCGAGTCGGCCGTGAGACCGAAGACAAAACAGAGGTGTTGGCCGGTTTGGAAGAAGGCCAGCGAGTGGTGGCCTCAGGGCAATTCTTGCTTGACTCTGAAGCTAGCCTGCGGGGGTTGATTGCCCAGCAGGATCAATCGACGCAAACCACAGAAGCAGCCTTACACGAGGCCGAGGGCACCATCGTGAGCCTGGAAGACGATATGGTCGGCTTGTCCCACGGTCCGTTCAAGACACTGAACATGCCCGGCATGACGATGGCGTTCCCTGCCGCAGACAAATCCTTGCTCGAAGGACTTACCGAAGGAGATCGCGTCCGGGTGGGCGTTAGCGAAAGCGACGAAGGCCTTCTTATTGAGCAGATCGAACAACTCGGGGGCGGCCATGATCACTAACATCATTCGATGGTCGGTAACCAACCGATTTCTGGTATTGCTTGGCACGCTGTTTTCAGTTGCCTGGGGCATATGGTCAATACAAAACACAGCCGTTGATGCTTTGCCTGATCTGTCCGACGTTCAGGTCATCATCCGCACGCCCTATGCCGGTCAAGCCCCACAGATCGTTGAAAATCAGGTCACCTACCCGCTGGCGACAACCATGCTATCGGTACCTGGGGCGAAGACCGTGCGGGGCTATTCATTCTTTGGCGACAGCTACGTTTATGTGCTCTTCGAGGACGGGACTGACCTTTACTGGGCGCGCTCTCGGGTCCTTGAGTACCTCAGCCAGGTTCAAAGTCGCTTGCCCGACGGAGCCGCTCCAGCACTTGGCCCGGATGCCACCGGAGCAGGCTGGGTTTATCAGTATGCCTTGGTTGATCGTACCGGCCAGCACGATCTAGCCCAGCTGCGCTCGTTGCAAGACTGGTTCCTGCGCTATGAACTCAAGACTCTCCCAAACGTGGCCGAGGTAGCGGCGATCGGGGGGATGGTCAAGCAGTACCAGGTGATGCTCGACCCAGTGCGCATGGCTAACCGCCAGATAACGCAGCAGCAAATCATACAGGCGATCGACGGGGCCAACCAAGAAACAGGCGGGAGCGTACTAGAACTCGGAGAAAGCGAGTTTATGGTCCGCGCTTCGGGTTATCTCGCTTCGTTAAAGGACTTTCGCGCTATTCCACTGCGCTTAGATACGAATGGTGTGCCGGTAACACTCGGTGACGTCGCGCATATTCAGCTTGGCCCGGAAATGCGCCGTGGGATTGCCGAACTGGACGGCGAAGGCGAAGTGGTGGGCGGTGTAGTGATTCTGCGAAGCGGAAAAAATGCCCGTGAAACCATTACCGCCGTGCAGGCCAAACTGGAAGATCTCAAGAAAAGTTTGCCCGATGGGGTCGAGGTGGTCACCACTTATGATCGCAGCGAGCTGATTGATAGCGCCGTAAAGAACCTCAGTTATAAGCTGCTGGAAGAGTTCATCGTCGTGGGGTTGGTGTGTGCCTTGTTCCTCTGGCATTTACGTTCATCGTTGGTAGCGATCGTGTCGTTGCCGGTTGGTATATTGATCGCTTTTATCATCATGCAACGACAAGGCGTCAACGCTAACATCATGTCCTTGGGTGGCATTGCGATCGCAATCGGCGCCATGGTCGACGCCGCTATCGTAATGATTGAAAACGCGCATAAACACATCGAAGCGTGGCATAAGAACAATCTCAACAAGAAGCTTGAGGGCGCCGAGCACTGGAAAGTAATAACCGATGCCGCGATCGAAGTTGGTCCGGCTTTGTTCTTCAGCCTGCTTATCATTACGTTGTCATTCATTCCGGTGTTCACGCTGGAAGCTCAGGAAGGGCGATTGTTTGGCCCGCTGGCATTCACTAAAACCTATGCCATGGCTGCAGCCGCAGGGCTCTCGGTCACCCTGGTCCCGGTGCTGATGGGGTACTGGATCCGTGGGAAAATCCCTGATGAACATCGTAATCCCATCAACCGTGGACTTGTCCGGGCGTACCAGCCAGCCCTTGAAGCAGTGCTCCGTTGGCCGAAGGTCACCATAGCAGTCGCTATAGTCGTTTTCCTTACAGCTCTCTGGCCGATCTCTCGCCTGGGTGGAGAGTTTTTGCCGTCAATGGATGAAGGCGACCTGCTCTATATGCCGACTGCGCTACCGGGTCTGTCGGTTCAGAAAGCGTCAGAGCTTCTGCAACAAACTGATCGCATGATCAAAACCGTTCCGGAAGTGAAGCGGGTCTTTGGTAAGGCAGGTCGTGCCGATACCGCAACCGATCCCGCGCCTTTGACCATGTTCGAGACAACCATCCAGTTCAAGCCGAAAGACCAATGGCGACCAGGCATGACGCCGGAAAAATTGGTAAAAGAGCTGGACCAGGCGGTGAAAGTTCCAGGACTGGCCAATCTCTGGATCCCACCCATTCGGAACCGCATGGATATGCTGGCCACCGGGATCAAAAGCCCGATCGGGGTCAAGGTATACGGCGCGGACCTGGCCCAGATTGACAAGGTGACCCAATCCGTTGAGCGCGTCGCCAAGACGGTCCCGGGCGTGAGCTCAGCTGTCGCCGACCGCATCACCGGCGGACGCTATATTGATGTCGACATTGATCGAGCCGCAGCTGCGCGGTATGGGCTGAACATAGCTGATGTGCAGTCCATCGTGGCTGGTGCGGTCGGCGGTGCCAATATCGGCGAAACCGTCGAGGGGCTGGCCCGTTATCCAATCAGCCTGCGTTATCCGCGCGAATGGCGTGATTCGCTGAGCGATTTACGTGATCTGCCGATCTACACCCCGCAGGGAAGTCAGATCACCCTGGGCACCGTGGCGCAAGTCAAGGTGACAGATGGCCCGCCGATGCTCAAAAGCGAAAATGCCCGACTCACCGGCTGGGTATACGTTGATGTGCGCGACCGGGATATGGCGGCGGTGGTGGATGATCTGCGTACAAGGATTGACGAGGAGGTGACGCTTGAATCGGGCATGAGCATCAGCTACTCGGGGCAGTTCGAGTTCATGGAGCGCGCCAACGCCAAACTGAAACTGGTCGTACCGGCCACCCTGTTGATCATTTTTGTGCTGCTTTATCTGATTTTCAACAGGTTCAGCGAAGCCTTGTTGATCATGGCAACACTCCCGTTCGCCCTGACCGGCGGTGTCTGGTTCCTGTACCTGCTTGATTACAACCTTTCGATAGCTACCGGTGTCGGCTTCATTGCGCTGGCAGGGGTGTCGGCCGAGTTCGGCGTCATCATGCTGCTGTACCTGACCAATGCCTGGACCGAGCGTCAGGGTGCGGGACGTACCGATAAACGAGCTCTACTGGAAGCGATCCGTGAGGGCGCCGTGCAGCGAGTTCGGCCCAAGGCCATGACTGTGGCGGTTATCATTGCTGGTCTGCTGCCAATCCTGCTCGGCAGTGGCACCGGTAGTGAAATCATGAGCCGTATAGCCGCGCCAATGGTTGGCGGCATGATCACCGCACCTCTTCTGTCCCTGTTTGTACTCCCGGCTGCTTATCTCTTGATGAGGCGCCGATCCATTGAGCAAGCCAAACCACAAGTTGGAGATTCACAATGAAAACGAAACTGGCACTCATTCTTAGCCTGGCACTGACTCCGACAGCCTTCGCCGATGAGATGAAGGGTATGAAAATGAAGCAGAGCATGCCCATGGGTAACATGAAAATGGAGCAAAGCGGTTCTACCGCGAAGACAGCGAAGGCAACGGGTACTGTTCGCAATATTGATGAGGAAAAAGGAACCGTCACCATCGCCCACGGCCCCGTACCGGAACTTGACTGGCCACCCATGACAATGGGGTTTAAAGCTACGCCTGGACAACTTGAGCAGCTCGGTGAAGGTGATGAAGTTGAGTTCGAATTCGCATCCCAGGGGATGAATTCATCCATCACTTGGATCAAGCAATTGTAACCATGCCGATGGCTACCGCCAGCTGGTGCGGTAGCCCGGCTAGCTGAACGTTACGCAACTGTAAGGATCCCAACAGCTTGTCGTCAGCCTTAGCCGGGTAATCTATAGCCATTCCCAACAATGAGGTGAAAAATGAATAAACTAACTACAGTAATTATCTCGCTAGTTCTGGCGTTCGCGTCTTCAGTAGCGATGGCGGAAGATGGCAGTGATTATGCGCTGACTAGCGTACCCCGTACTCAGGCGCCAAAAATGCTGCAGGAGTCGCCGCAGCAAAATCAGCAACTAGCCAAGAAGCAGTTGAAAGTTGAGCACTGAGCCTAGCGACACAATATCCGCCCGAGGGTTTATTGGCTGCCGTCATTTGAGTAACAACGCGGCTCGCTACAATGAACCTTGGTGCAGCGTTGGTAAAACTTGCTGAGTTTGGTCCACGCAACATATCGTTCAGGCATCGAAAAGGCGGTTGCAGAAGCTGAGGGCAACACAGTCATATAGGCCACCAACTCGAAGCGCTTGCTACCGGGAAACAGCTTTCGTGTCGGTCGACAAGCCTGGCGACGGGCCTCCATCTGTTGCTGAGCCACGCCGGCCGAGTGGCCATCACTGGTATCTAGATTGCGGCGCAGCTCCCTGCTGATGGTCGAAGGGATCAGGTAATCTTACCCAGGCTCAAGCCTTGGGCATGGCCGATTTATATGTTGGCGCGATCTTCAACGCTGAGTTCGGAGTAAGACGTAGCGGCAGCACCGTACCGGAAAGGTCAGGTGTTGCACTCGGTTTTTGCGCCCGCCCCGTTAAAGAAGAAAGCCAATTGAATCATCCTTCGTTTCCTCGGCACTTCGTGCCCGAGGCACGGTACTCAAGTATTTTCAGATCCCCGTTGGAATCCTTGTATGTCATCTGGGCAGGCATTACGCCGCAGCCAATACGTGTCGATGTGATATGTATGACACGCTCGATATCCAGGTTCATTCCATAGCGGTAGTGAGCAATCTCCGGAGGGCCTTGGTCAGTTGATAATGCATGCTCCTTCCATCTATTTTCGTTCTCTTTAATCATAGAGCCATAAACGGGATCGCTGCTGCCGTCTGCCATTACGAACGAAGACATAAAAATGACAGGAAATGCAGCAATTTTTGATCGAATGCACATGCGTGTCTGCCTATAAAAAATATCCAGAGCAGATGGTGTCACATTATACCTGTCACCAAGGTGACACAGACATTACATTGGATTAATGCCAACACGGACTACTGACGAACTCATCAAAATGCTTTGATACCACGGGCCCTCAAGACTTCTCGTATACAAGCTGAATCACACCGGGTTTTATGGAGGCCATTTCGTTTAAGTCAGGCCGCCATGGCCTGACCGGATTGTTGCTGGTAGAAGTTTGCCTCAGCTTCTGCCGGGGGTATATACCCAATCGAGCTCAGCAACCGCTGGTGGTTGTACCAGTGAACCCATTTTAAAGTGGCGATTTCCACGGCTTCGCGACTACGCCAGGACTGCCGATAGATCAGCTCCGCTTTGTATAACCCGTTGATGGTTTCAGCCAAAGCGTTGTCATAGCTATCGCCTTTGCTGCCTACAGAGGGCTCTATGCCGGCCTCAGCGAGACGCTCCGTGTATCGGATGGAGACGTATTGGCTACCCCTGTCGCTATGGTGTATTAGGCCGTCCATGCGGCTCGGCTGTCGAGCGTGCAGCGCTTGCTCCAGGGCATCCAGAACGAAGTCTGTTCGCATGCTGTTGCTCACCCGCCAGCCAACGATTCGCCGGGCAAAGACATCGATCACGAAGGCGACGTAGAGCCAGCCTTGCCACGTTGAAACATAAG
>NZ_JBALWW010000050.1:0-553 GCF_036961105.1 Halopseudomonas sp.
TGTTGAGGTTCTGTTTGAGGTCGGCTATCGTATTACGCTTCCAACGCAACACCGAGCCCACGACCATCAGTACCGCTAGCAGAAGCATTAATGGCACAAAAAACAAATTGAAGTAAGGCGGACCCACTGAAATTTTTCCCCACTCCATGACATCGGCAATCAATGGGTAGAGTGTCCCCAGTAGAATGATAACCATCATACTGATCAGCAGAATATTATTAATCAGCAGGAACATTTCCCGCGACAGCCCTGAAAAACTGGCAACACTCCTCACTGCTGGCCCTCGCAGAGCATATAGGGACAACGACCCTCCGACCACGACAACGAGAAAGCTGAGAATAAAGACACCACGAGTGGGATCCGCAGCAAACGCATGGACTGACGTCAGTACGCCAGAACGAACGAGAAAAGTGCCCAGCAAACTCAGCGAGAAAGCAATAATGGCCAGCAATAATGTCCAGCTGCGAAATACACCCCGTTTTTCAGTGGAGGCCAAGGTATGGACCAGAGCGGTACCCACCAGCCAGGGCATAAAGGAGGCGTTTTCTACTGC
>NZ_JBALWW010000050.1:563-816 GCF_036961105.1 Halopseudomonas sp.
AGCCACCCCAGCCCAGTTCGTAGTATGCCCACCAACTGCCGAGCGCTATGCCAAGTGTTAGGAAAACCCAGGCCACATTTGTCCAGGGCCTTGTCCAACGTGCCCAGGCAGCATCAACCCGTCCCTCTATCAATGCAGCAATCGCAAAAGAAAACGCTACCGAAAAACCCACATAACCCATGTACAGCATAGGTGGATGAAAAATCAGTCCAACATCCTGAAGCAGTGGGTTCAAGTCCGCACCTTCAATAGG
>NZ_JBALWW010000051.1:0-759 GCF_036961105.1 Halopseudomonas sp.
GACTCTTGCTGCTCTGTTATTGGGTTAGTTTGAGGGTTTTTGCTTAGTGCAGGCGCACCTATCCCGTGACGGGTGGCCGTTAATCCGCCAACCGAGATTCAGCGAGGAGAGCAATAAGGCGAGACTAGCACCCACCATACCGCCACCGACTATGGCTATATCCACGTCTTGTACGGACACATTAGGCTCTGTTGGTGAGTTTTGAGACATTACTTCGCCATTAACCTTTCAATGTCTTCCGTGGTTTTGGGGGCACCACAGCTCAAGACTTCGGGGCCTTTAGCGGTTATCAACACATCATCTTCAATACGAATCCCAATACCACGCCAACTTTTGGCCACTTGCGTGTTATCCGGAGAGATATAAATACCCGGTTCAACAGTGACGACCATGCCTTTCTCCAGTAACCGCCACTCATCGTGAACCTTGTAATCGCCCACATCGTGTACATCCATGCCCAACCAGTGCCCGGCTCGGTGCATGTAGAAATCCCGGTAGCCCTTGGATTCAATCAGCTCATCAAACTCACCCTTCAAAAGCCCCAAATCAATCAGCCCCTGGGTGATCACATTGACGGTAACCTGATGAGGCTCATCCCAGTGATTACCTATAGCGCAGGCATCAATACCGGCTAATTGCGCCTTGAGGACCAAGTCATAAATAGCTTTTTGTTCCCGGGTGAATTTACCGTTGACCGGAAAAGTGCGGGTAATATCTGCCGCGTAATGTTGCAACTCGCAACCGGCATCTATCAGCACC
>NZ_JBALWW010000052.1:0-755 GCF_036961105.1 Halopseudomonas sp.
AATGTCTTTCGTTTACTCGCAAAGCGATAGTCATAACGCCAGCATTTAGCGCCGCTTTTTTTTACCAACAGATACAGGCCTCCTCCGTCAGCCAACTTGTAATCTTTGTCCCTCAGCTTAGCCTGACGCACCATAGTATCGGTAAGTTTTTGTGTAGCCATTATGACGGTATCCAGTAAGATCGAACCAAGATACCGTCAACAATACCGTCAAATTTGCCGGATGGCAACGGATGAAAACGGGCCTAACTGGATATAAGATCAGCGTAAACCCAGTAATTCAGGGGCTTTACGGACATTTTCGGATGTTAATGGATTGTATAATGGTGCCCGGAGCCGGAATCGAACCGGCACGGCCGTTAAGCCGAGGGATTTTAAATCCCTTGCGTCTACCAATTTCGCCATCCGGGCATAGAGGGGGGGGATGGACTTACTTCTTAACCAAAAGCCAGTACCTTGTGCTGGCTTTTCACTGCAATGGCAGTGTGACGATTAACGTCTTTGAATATGGAGGCGCGGGTCGGAATCGAACCGACGATGGAGGAGTTGCAGTCCACTGCATTACCACTTTGCTACCGCGCCTTTTGGGGGCGGAATTGTACCCGACGATAATTTCAAAGAACAGTATGAAGGCGGGTATTTTGTAGATTAATGGTGCGAACCACCCTATTCCGCCCACGCGCACCATGCGCGAGGCGGCGCTCAAGCACGACATTACCGCAACCTTTATGGCCAAGCCGATCACCAACGAGCCGG
>NZ_JBALWW010000053.1:0-749 GCF_036961105.1 Halopseudomonas sp.
CGCACAAGCTTGGGCTTGAGGTCGTGGCCGAAGGAGTCGAGCAGTCGGCGCAGCTGCAATTCCTGCGCAAGCTCGGCTGCAATATGGTGCAGGGCTACTACCTGAGCAAACCACTGCCAGTCACTGAGCTGGCCGCCATGCTCGCATTGAACCTGAATGATCTCTACTGACATCACTCCGCTGCTCTCTGGTTGACCACCAGCGGGCTGATGAACGGCAGCGCAGCCGCCCCCGCTCTCACTTGCAAGCGCAGCGTCACGGCGCCACAATACTGTACGCACAACCAGTACTGTATTTATGCCTATACCCAACGCTGCCGACTTCTACTACCTCAGCAACTTTCAGACCGTCCTTGATTGGGTGGTCGCGCGCTATCCCGATCTGCTGAACAAACAGGAACTTGGCTTTGCCCACACCTTTGCCGCCACGCCAAAAATCTCGCGTGCACTGCTGGTGCGCCTGATCATGCGCAAAGGCCAGCACTTCCGGCTGGGCAAACTGCAGTATGACGAGATAGGTGATATGGAGACCGCCGCAACGCCCTTACTGATCAACGGCTGGCTGCGTGATGACCTGCCCCTGCAGCCAGGCGAGCTGGCCACCCTGCTGCTGAAGAATGAGCTTTGCGCCCTGTTCCCCAATCCCGCGGCCGCCAGGCACCAGAGCAAAGCCCTACTGACCACCGCCCTGGGGGCCTTGCACCCTGCGCAACTGCCTTATCATTCTTGGCCGGGCGTACCTGATGAACC
>NZ_JBALWW010000054.1:0-741 GCF_036961105.1 Halopseudomonas sp.
CTCACGACCGCTGCGGGTTGCCCCGTAGCAGACAACCAAAATGTGATGACCGCCGGACCACGTGGCCCGCAACTTCTACAAGACGTTTGGTTCCAAGAAAAGTTGGCCCATTTTGACCGCGAGGTTATCCCGGAACGACGAATGCACGCCAAAGGCTCCGCTGCCTACGGCACGTTTACCGTCAGCCACGATATCACCCGCTACACCCGTGCAAAGATCTTCAGCGAAATTGGTAAGAAAACAGAGCTCTTTGCGCGCTTTACCACTGTTGCCGGTGAACGTGGAGCTGCGGATGCAGAACGTGACATTCGGGGGTTTGCCGTCAAATTTTATACCGAGGAAGGTAACTGGGATTTGGTGGGCAACAACACACCCGTATTCTTTCTGCGCGACCCACTTAAATTCCCGGACTTAAATCATGCAGTAAAACGCGACCCCAGAACCAATCTACGTAGCGCCCAGAATAACTGGGATTTCTGGACCTCCCTTCCCGAAGCATTACACCAAATCACCATTGTGATGAGTGACCGTGGTATACCTGCCACATACCGCCATATGCACGGTTTTGGCAGTCACACATTCAGCATGATCAATTCAGACAACGAACGTTTCTGGGCGAAATTCCACTTTAAATGCCAGCAAGGTATTCAAAACCTGAGCGATGCCGAAGCGGAAGCCGTCATCGGTGCAGACAGGGAAAGCCACCAACGTGACCTTTATGACAGCATCGAGAAAGGTGAC
>NZ_JBALWW010000055.1:0-704 GCF_036961105.1 Halopseudomonas sp.
CCTACTTCTGCTCGTGCCAGCAATGACCCAAGAAATAAACCGAAGCCTATAGGTAAAGTATCTATTGTTACCGATACTCGCACACAAGTACCGTCACAACCGTTAAACACATCGCTGCCATCACCAGTTGCCGTCGAATCGTCTCAGCACACTCGTCCCAGCAACGACCCTCGCCAACAACGCAAGACTTAAAAGCGAAAAAAAACAACAGAATCAGAGATTAAATAGAATAAAAAGTGACGAGATAATACATAGTAAGCAGGAGATAAATTCGTTGGGTTTCGCCCTTGTGTGCAAATGAAACCAAGGTATAATCTCCCGCACTTTTTGAGGGCTTGCCTCAAGGTGAACCCCAGTAAATCCTGATACTGGGGCCACCCAAAAAGACTTCAGGAGGGATGGCTGAGTGGTCGAAAGCACCGGTCTTGAAAACCGGCGTGTCGAGAGGCACCCAGGGTTCGAATCCCTGTCCCTCCGCCATATGAAAAAGCCCTTATATATCAGCATGATAGCTGGCATGTAAGGGCTTTTTTATACCTAGGTTTTATACCTAGGTTTCTCCTTATCTCTTCAAGTAAGCATACTCAGTGTAACTACCCTCCTTCCTACTAGGGAATCGAATAGAGATATGCCTTTCCATAGGTTCCCTTTAATCACCCACAAGCTGTAATGTACACTGAGGAATAACAATAAGAGTTAGAACC
>NZ_JBALWW010000056.1:0-683 GCF_036961105.1 Halopseudomonas sp.
TCTACCAGCAACAATCCGGTCAGGCCATGGCGGCCTGACTTAAACGAAATGGCCTCCATAAAACCCGGTGTGATTCATAGTCCTCCCTGAGGAGTCGTACACCCTGTTGGAATGGAAAGAGGAGGGCTTACCTTGCATTGGCATGCTCAATTCTGCACTCAAGGACTTTCAGCACAAGAATATTTTTGGCTGGCATCTTTCGGTAA
The DNA here is from genome assembly GCF_036961105.1 of Halopseudomonas sp. Lineage (GTDB taxonomy): Bacteria > Pseudomonadota > Gammaproteobacteria > Pseudomonadales > Pseudomonadaceae > Halopseudomonas. Next base: position 207 of record NZ_JBALWW010000056.1, read on the forward strand.
TCATTGACTTCGATGAGCTGATCGAAAAAGGAATGCCCTCAGAAGATGAGCGAGAAATTGTCGATCCATTTTGCGACCAGTTAGACGAAGAAATTAAGGCGGGTGGAAACGCTCTCTTCCTGGTCAGAGAAACATGGAACAAAACACGGCGATTGGTCTGGAGAGTTTACGATCCAGAGATCGCCCACCAACATCTGCAGCACATCGTAGATCATCACCGCCACCCGCGACCCTTTGATTGGCATATGGAGCAGGACACGGAGTGGGACCAAGCCGCTTGGTATTTCAAGCAACTTGAAACATAACAAGTTGCTGCAACCGACATACGCGCTTCCACGGATTTTGCGCTTCGCGCGATTGTCGCGTAAAACCCGCTCCAGCGCGCATGCCGCTGAGCAAAGCGTTGAGGCTGTAGAAAAACTCCATATTTGCTAGGATTTGGGCAGACCAACAAGGAGTGTTGCATGCCACGCTTCA
>NZ_JBALWW010000057.1:0-675 GCF_036961105.1 Halopseudomonas sp.
GGATGCTATTGATCGGGCGGAAGATCGCGAACGTTTCCAGCAAATGATTCATAAGCTGGATTTGTTGCAGCCACCTAATGCCATTGTTCGTTCCGCAGAAGAGGCGGTGGATGCAGCAGCGGGTATTGGTTACCCATTGGTGGTTCGCCCCTCCTATGTATTGGGTGGTCGGGCTATGGAAATTGTGTATAAGGAAGAAGAGTTGGCGCGTTATATGCGAGAAGCAGTTCAGGTATCAAACGATGCGCCGGTTTTGCTGGACTACTTTCTTTCTTCGGCGGTTGAAGTAGATATTGACGCAGTGTCAGATGGTAAGGATGTGGTGATTGGCGCAATCATGCAGCACATCGAGCAAGCCGGTATTCACTCGGGCGATTCTGCCTGTGCGCTACCGCCCTACAGCCTGCCGGAAGATGTACAAGATGAAATGCGTGCTGTGGTAAAAGCCATGGCTGTTGAGCTAAAAGTAAAAGGCTTAATGAATGTTCAATTGGCCTGGCAGGATGAAAAAATCTATGTGATTGAGGTGAATCCTAGAGCCTCCCGTACAGTACCTTTTGTCTCTAAATGTATTGGAGTCTCATTAGCCAAGGTGGCTGCTCGTTGTATGGCAGGCATGACTTTGGAAGAGCAGGGTTTTACTGAAGAGGTGATACCCAGTTTCTTTAGTGTTAA
>NZ_JBALWW010000058.1:0-672 GCF_036961105.1 Halopseudomonas sp.
TTCGGCTTCGGCTTCGGCTTCGGCTTCGGCTTCGGCTTCGGCTTCGGCTTCGGCTTCGGCTTCGGCTTCGGCTTCGGCTTCGGTATTCAGTGTGTCTGCGGAGACCATCGGGTCAAGCGTTTCAGCCGCATCTTCACTGGCTATGCCGACATCGGCAGCCGGCGGGCCCGCGTCCGGCAACGCCTCACCCCGGGCCAACGCCTCGGCCTGAGCCGTCAGGCGCCCGACCTCCGGCAACGCCTGCTGCCGACCTGCGGCAAAGTCCTCTACCAGTCGCGGCATCAGTCCGCGAACGGCATTCACCACCTGGAAAAGGGCACCATCGGCTTCGATGCTGCGATCCAGCACGCGATTGAGCATGTTCTCTACGGCCCAGGCCAGCTCGGCCAGAACCCCTGCACGCACCATGCGGCCACTGCCCTTGAGCGTGTGGAAGGCACGCCGCACCTCGGCCAGCGCCTTGTCATCCTCAAGATCGGCCTGCCATTGGGGCGTATACTCGGCCAGGGTTTCCAGTACTTCCCCGGCCTCTTCGACGAAGATCTCTACCAGTTCTTCATCAAGCTCGTCTTCTTCCGCCGCCGGCGGCGGGCTGGGCGGCGCCACCGGTTGCAGTTCTGGCTCTGGCTCTGGCTCTGGCTCTGGCTCTGGCTCTGGCTCTGGCTCTGCAGG
>NZ_JBALWW010000059.1:0-636 GCF_036961105.1 Halopseudomonas sp.
CCCTGCCAGCGCCTCACAGGTATTTATTGCCGCCTGCATACCTGGTTTTCCCGTGCCCGCATTGGCGTTACCGGTATTGACCAGCAAGTAACGCGGGGCACTGTTTAAATGCTGCCGGGTCAGCGTAACCGGCGCCGCGCAGAATGCGTTGGTGGTGAACACACCGGCAATACTCGCACCTTCAGCCGCCTCCATGATGACCACGTCTTTACGCCCTACCCGCTTTATGCCCGCGGAAGCGATGCCAAGACGAAAACCTGGAACAGGGTGCAGCACGGGCAGAGGGCCGAGACCAACGGGCATGGCGTAGACTCCAAAGAAATTTAAATTAGAAGCTAGAAGCTAGAAGCTAGAAGCTAGAAGCTAGAAGCTAGAAGCTAGAAGCTAGAAGCTAGTGTGGGGGTTGCGAGCATATCGTCAACCCCCACACATGTCCTATCCGAACCAAACAGCAACGGTACCAAGCGGCTTCAGCTGATCTGACCGTGACAATGTTTGTATTTCTTGCCGGAACCACAAGGACAGGGGTCATTGCGGCCTACCTTTTCACCGTCACGGACGGTCGGCCCAGTCGGCGTCGCCGCTTGCTGCTCCGTATCGCCACCTTGCTCATCGGTTACGCTACGCACATCCTCG
>NZ_JBALWW010000005.1:0-181284 GCF_036961105.1 Halopseudomonas sp.
GGGTGACGTCGTAGGCCATTCGGTGCATGGCGCTTGCGTAGGCCTGAGCGCTGGCCAGCGCGGCCTGCCGCACCACTTCTGCATCTGGGCCTGGGTACACGGTGAGCACGGCGGTGATGACGTATTCATTCACCGAGGCAGACAGCACGCTGACCTGGTCCGTCATGGGCCGTACGCTTTCGGCGTTGACCGAAGCGGTCACTACTTCGAGCAACTGCTCGGAGGCGGTGCCGTTGCCTTCTTGCGATAGCACAAACACTGACACCAGCCCGGGCGCTGGGCTGCTGGCATTGGCATCGCGCACAAGGCCGCTGGCACCGAGCGCGGCGAATATGTAGCTGCCCTGGCTACCGGCGGTGGTGAAGGCCTCAAAGCTGAGCTGTACGCGGCGGCGCAATGCTTCATTTGACTCATACACGGCAGGCACCGGCGGCACGGCCTGCGGGTTGCCGGGTGTGATGAGCAGCCGCTGCACGTTGAAGTTGGCGGCGAGCTGATCGAGGTCTGCGTCTTGCGCGTAAGCCAGCATGACCGCGCGGGCCGCTTCGTTGACGCGCTGGCGCAGCAGGAGTTCGTCGTATGCGGAAACCTGCAAGATCTTGTAGGCGGGGTCTGATTCGACCAGTGCATCGAACTGCGGATCCAGCTCGATGAGCTGCGCCAGCTTGCGCGCAAAAATGGTTTCGAAGTCGAGCGGTTCGACCACCTGGGGCGGTGGTAGTTGGCTTAGGTCTACGGCGGTGAAGCTGCTCATGTGGCGGCACCGAGTTGTAGGGGGACTTGCAGGCTGACCGCTTCACCCGATTCGATACGATCACCCTCCAGCGTGAGCACGCTCTGCCCTGCCCCCGTGCGCTGGATGCTGACGCGCGACAGGCGCAGCCGCGGCTCCCATTGCATGAGGGCGGTGGTGATGGCGCTGAACAGGCGCACCTCTGTGCCGGCGTTTTGGGGTTGGTCGATCAGCTCGGGCAGCAAGCTGCCGTACTCGCGGCGCATGACGCGGCTACCGATCGGCGTGGTGAGGATGTCTGCAATTGACTGACGCAGATGCTCGACGCCGTTGATGGCTTTGCCGGTGGTGCTCATGCCGTTCATTGGGGCTCACCCGTTGGGCCAGGGGCTGAGCTGCCGCCGTTGATGGGGTGTTGGTGGTGAACCTGACTGATGCCGGCGGCGATGACGTCTTCGGTGACAGTGACCAGGCCGGTGATATTCACAGGGCCGGTGATGTTGACCCCGCCGGGGGCGATGATGTGGATTTGGCCTTCTTCGGTCATGACTACCGTCATGTCACCCGCGCCCTGGTCATAGCCGAACCAGGTGCCATCGGCAAAGTGGCTGCTGTGCAGGTTTGGGTCTGCATTGGGGCTGGGGAATGCATCCGAGTTGAGGCCGACGAGTACAAAGCCGGCGCCCAGCTCGCCGCTGGGGCTGAACACCACGGCTTGCTCATTGTTGGTTGGGTGGTCTGAGTCGCGGCGGGAGCCGGCGCGGCGCACGAAGTACGGCAGCCAATCGGTGAGCAGCTGGCCGGATTTGACGCGGCAACGGACGTTGGCCGCATCCACGGCATAGACGGTACCGGGGCGGATCAGGTTATCGAGGCGGCGGCGTAGTTCGGCGATTGGGTCCATGCGGTGATGGTGTCGCGCCTGCGCGAGGAAGTTGAGCGGCTGACCTTGTACCGGGCGCGCTTACAGGGGCGGGGTGAGGTGCGCAAGCACACTGTCGCGGATGAGGTCGAGGTCTGCAGCGGAGAAGCCGAGCACTTCACGCCGTGCATACCTGACTTGCGGTGCATCTTTGCCGGGGCGATCACGCAGGCCGTACTGGTGCACGCGGGCCAGGCGGGCGGCGCGGCCGGTGAAGGCCAGGCCAATGCTGTTGGCATCGCTCTGGATCTTGAGGTGCTTGGCGGTTTTGAGTTTGGTGAACATTTTACGTTTGACGCGCCCCTGCTTGCCGCGCAGATTGCGGGTTCTGCGGGGGGCGTAGGCGGTGCCGTCTGGGTTGCGCTGGGCGGCGATGCGCTGCTGTTGGCTGCGGCGCAGATCCCGGGCGACGCTTTTGGTGAGTTTGCGCCGCTCTGCGGGCTTGAGCTTGGCGAGCAGGCCACCGGCCCAATCTTCCAGGGCGGTGAGGTCGTCGGTCATGGGGCGGGGTTGTCCCACTCGGCGAGCACTTCACCGTCTTTGCCGATCAGCTGCCAGCTGGTGGCTTCATAGGGCTCTTCAAGCGGCGGCTCTGGCGGGTGCGTGATGAGCAGCTGACCATCGCCCTGGGGCTTGACGATCACCCGCTCGGTGAGCGGCAGCGTGATGGACAGATCCACTTTGGAGTTGTCTAGCAGGTCGGCTTCGAACTGGACCGAATCTTTGGCTCTGTCGAGGTTGGCCATCAATTCGTTCTGGTTGACGAGCAGCCACGCGAACAGGGGCACGGCGATGGAATCCGGGTGGCCGGCAAAGTCGGTGAAAATCAGATTCAGCGTGTAGGCGTATTCGAAGCTGAGCCCGGGGGCTGCTGTGCTGCGCAGGGTGCCGTTGTCGATGAACACCAGGAGACGATCGGGATTCTTGCGCAGCTCCGGTATGGCTTGCTCGAGGTGGCGGCGTAGTGAGTCGGGTTTGTTCATCTTTGAGCTTCCGGGCTTGTTGGCAGTGGTAGACCATGTCGACCTGGGCGGCGCAGCTGGCCCAGTCGGCCTCGGTTACGTCGCTATCGTTCAGCAGCTGGCCGTTGTTCTGGGGCCCCGTGGCGCTCAGCGTGCACTGCGTTACTTCGGGACAGCCAATCGTAATAGGCTGCGGCTCCGGTGATGGCGGGGCGCTGCCGCAGCCGCTGAGCAGCAGCAGGCAGAGGCTGGCGAGCCCAGACGCGTAACTCTTCGTTCTCATGTTCCAGTTCCTTTATGGTGCGTTCACGTTGGCGCAGCTGCACTTGCAGCGCTGCCTGCTGTTGCCGCAGGCCGGCCTGTGCGGTGCGCTCCTGCTCTAGTGCGATGTTGAGCTGTGCGATGGTGCCGTCACGCCGGGCGATGATTTGCTGGGCGCTCTCTGCCTGCGCCAGGGCTTCTGCCCGGTCGGTTTGGGCTGACTCGATGCGCTGCTGCTGCAGCCAGATGAGGCCGGCAATACTGGCAATGAGGGCGAGGCCCAGGGCGATCTGGCGTAGGGTGCTCATTTGCGGTACCAGCCGGCGGCTTCCATCTGCGCTTGGCTGATGGTTTCGATGGGGCCGATGGCGACGGTTACGCCCAGTGGTGCTGGATCCAGCTCGCCCAGCACTTTGAGAAACGCCTGTACTGCCGCTGGGTCGACGCCGGCCGGCACAACCAGCACGTCACCGTCTTGAATCTGCAGCTTGCGCACGTCTCCCAGCTTCAGTTGGTTCATGCTGCCACCCCTTGGATCAGTTCCCGGTGCCGGGCGTATGCGCGGGCGAGCTTGACGTCATACAGGTTGCGGGCATAGGCCGGGCCGTTGTAGCCCTTGGCAAACGCTGCCCATTTGCGGGCTTTGAGGGCCTTGTGCAGGGCTGGGTCGGCTTCGATGAAGCGCACGAAGGCTTCCAGATGCTCGGCTTCGCTCTGCTGCATTGCGTCGGCCATGGCTTGCGCGCTGGCGTAGCCCAGGCGGGGGGCGTGATAGCCCATGATCTGGAAGGCACCCCAGCTGCAGGCGCCGGTGGCGGCCTCGGCATCGATCATGCGGGCGCGAGCCAGGCGGGGGTATTCGCTGACGCCGCCGGCGTAGCCACCCGGTGCGGTGCTGATCAGATTGGGGTGCAGGGCGGCGAGCTCGGCGACGTCTTGCGCGTCGTGACTGGCGCTCAGTAGGTCGTGCATGACGTGCCGCTCGTACAGAATCGCCGGCTTGCCGGGGGCAAAGAAGCCCTCTCCCCTGCTCTCTACCTCATTCACGGCTTTGATTGATGCCAGCCCTACGCCGAGCCGATCCGCCGCGGCAATCAGGTCTGCCTCTTTGAGCTGGCTGCTGCAATCTTTCCCGCCCAGGGCGGCGAGCGTCTTGGCGCCGGCGATGCCGTCGACCACAAGGCCTTTGCTGCGCTGCAGGGCGATGATGGCTGACTCTGTTGCAGGGCCAAAGTCGCCATCGAGTTTTACACGGTAGCCGGCGCGGGTGAGTGCGGCTTGCAGATCGCGCACGGCGTGGCCTTTGCTGCCAAGCTGTAGCAGTTGACTCATTCTGAGAACCTCATCATGGCGGCGACGTTGCCGCGGGAGCGGTAGACCAACACGCATACCAGGACGGCGATCATGGCTTGCCAGGGGCTGACCGGATGCTGATAGAGCAGCTGATCGAGGCCGGCACAGAGCAGCGCGCCGATCATGAGGCTAGCGAGCAGTGACATGCCGCGCCGCACGCGGTAGCCGCAGCGGTTGAATGACAGCAGCCGAGCCGCTGCGAGCAGGTAGGCGATGGTGACGACGATGGGGAGCAATGCGGTGAACAGGTGCATATCAGCCTCCGTTGCCGCGCTTGAAGAGCGTGGCGATTTCCAGTTTGCCCACCCACTCCATGAGCTTGAGCCCTAGCGGGACGATGACGATGGCGCCGATAAAGGCGCCGGGGCCGGTTTCGTTGATGGGCGTTTGCGCAACTACCTCGGTGCTCATGAGGTAACCGACCATGGCAGAGAAGATGAGCCCGCCCAGGCGCTGCCAGGCTTTGAGGTCTTTTTGCGCGTATGCCACGAGAGCAGCGCCGAGCACGGCGCCCATGAGCGCGTTGGCATCGACCCATGGCAACAAGGTGGCCAAGCCAATGCTGGTGCCGGCGGTAATGGCTACGGCGGTGCTGCTGGTTGGTTCCGGCATGCTGACCTCCTGTCAGTCCCAAAGATTTACTGCGGTTTGTTGCTCTGCCTGCTGGGTGATGGCAGGCAAATGCACGGTTTGGCCCATCGGCAGGATGGGGCCCAGATCGGCCAGCCCGGGGTTGGCCTCGAGCACGGCTTCAGTTACGCCGGCGGTGCGGCCGTAGTACCGCCAGCAAATGGCGTCTACGGTGTCGCCCTGGTTGGCGTGGATGGTTTCCATCAGATGAGTGCCACGCTGGTGCGGCGGGTGCCGAGCAGATCGCGCACGGCCCAGCGAGCATCGCGGCGCAGTTCGTCAATGTTGGGGGTGAGGGCTTCTGCGTTCTTGTTGCCTTCTGCGCTGGTGTCGAAGCTGCGATAGCGTTCGACCAGCTCGGCGCCGGCGGTGCAGATGACGGCGCGCTTGTAGAGGTGCACGAGGCGGCTTTCTTCGTTGATTTGGCTGCTGGGCATATCTCCCAGCGATGGATGCAGCATCACGACAGCGAGCGCTTTGAATCCGGCAAGATCTTGATTAACGCTGAGCATGGCATTGACCAGGGCAGCTTCGAGCCGGGCATCGGTGATGCTGCCATCCAGTCGCAGGGTTTCGCGGGCCAGGTTTGCGTCAATATCGGGAAACCAGCCGTCGTTGGTGAGCTCGAATGTGTCTGACGTGCCGATGGCTACAAATGCACTCATGGTGTTTTCCCAGGTCGCCGGTGGGCGGGTGTCTTGAGTGGGGAAAGGAGGTAACCCTGCTCAAGACCCCCGCGCCGGCGGGCGTCGGGGGACGCTCAGTTAGCGGGTTTCTCGTCGGGTTGAGGCTGGGCGGTATCGGCCCCCGGGGCGGGTGCTTCGGCGGCAGCGAGTGACGCTGCTGCGGCATCTTCCGCGGGGATTTCGATTGTGCCAGGCTCGGTACCGACTACCTCACCGGCTCCGGCAGCGGCGGCTGTGTCTGCCGTCTCTTCCAGAGTGGTGCTGGTACCCGGTTTGACGAGATCCGCATGTTTCTTCAGTAGGCGGTCGACCTTCTCGAGGTCTTTCTTGCCGCCGCATTTGTCGTGCAACTCAATAGCGCGCGTGAGGTGGGCTTTGGCCTTGGCCAGCCCGGTGACCGCCTGCTCGGTTGGGTTGTCTTCATCCAGCTCGCGGGCCAAGCCTCTGGCGATGGCGAGGTGGATCTTGGCGCGCGCCTGGTCGTGCATGTCGTAACTGCGGGTGATGCGCTCTGCGGTCTGGAGCACGTCGAGGCTGAACGGCTTGTCGGCTTTGATGGCGTTGAGGGCCGAGGTGGCGATCTCTTCGGCAACCATGGTTGCGGGTGGGCGCTCGAAGCGATCGGGCAGCTTCAGATCGTGCTCGAGCACGTAATCGGCCATGGCCAGTGCCAAGGGAAAGTCTTCTGCATCGATCGCCCAGAGCATGACGGTGGTGAAGACTTCATCCTGCACACCCGCCGCGCTATCGAGCACGCCGGCGATGTAGTCGTGGTACGTGGTGACGAGCTGCTTTTTCAGTTCGGCCTTGCCCTGCATGGAGCTGATGTTCTTCAGCCGCAGTCGGTCTTGGTGCAGCTGGGCGAGGTGCTGCTCGTAAACCGTGGCGTTGGCCATGTGGCCTTGCGCTTCAGCGGCGGCGGTCGCGGCTTGCTTACTGGCGACCCGGGCCATGTGGCGCGCTGCTGGGGTCAATTTACGGGCCATTGTGTTTATCTCCTTGGGATAAAAAGTGCTGCCGGGGTGAGCCGGCAGCAAAGGACCGGGCTGGGTAGCCTGGCCGATGGCTTACGGTGCTTCAAACGGTGCGATGTTCTCGATCAGGGCGCCGCAGCCGTAGTCTTCAACGACGTAGGCTTCGTTGACCGATTCGTAGTTCTCGATGCGGTCGCGCTTGGAGTTGTCCACCACGTTGCGGCGGCGGGTTTCTTCCTGCCAGTAGATGGACAGGTTGTCCAGGCGAGTGACCAGCACAGCGTTGGCCGGGAAGGAAGGCACCCGCACGGCCGGCAAGCCACCGATGCGCTTCTGGCTGATGATGATGTCGCGGGCCAGTTGCTCGGTGGGCGCCTGTTCGGAGTCCACAAGCGGGAAGTACTTGTCGTGCATGAGGCTGCGGCCGCAGATGGCGACGAGCTCGGTGTCTTCCTGGAACCAGGGTTCGATCAGGTTGTTGACGGCGTCGTAGATGATGGCGTCTAGGTTGGCGTAGTCGCCGCCGGCGCCGTATGTGACTGCATCGCTATCGACGACCACTTCACTGAGTACGCGCTGCGGTGCGTGCAGGCGGTACTTCTGCAGCCAGCCTATGTTCACGTCTTGCAGCATGGGGTTGGCGGCCTTGTCGGAGGTGGCCGCCCGGGCGATACCGTTGAAGCCGATCATGATGCGGTCGAGCGCTTGGCGCTGGATGATGGCGTTACGCACCCGTGCTTGAAAATCCTGGAACTTGCGCCAGGCGTCGAGCTTGGCGTAGCGCAGGTGGGTATCGAAGTTGGTCTGGGTGCAGAAATAGCCGTGGGCGTCGAGCACGGTGGGATCGGTGGTTTGGCGATCCTGTACGGTGGTGTCGGTGGTACCGGCGATGGGGCCGCCTACGCCCAGGCCGACCTTTTCACCCGACTGCTGGCTGACGCCCACCATGTTGATGCTCTGCAGGAAAGCGCTGGATTCCTGAATGCGGTTCTCCAGCGTTTGCTGCACGGTCGGGTCGACGTTGAACGCTTGGGTGGCCGATTCAACATTGTTGATCTGGGCCAGTTTGCTCAAGTAGGCGTTGAAAAGGCGCCGTGTATCGTTACGCATGTTTGTTACTCCGTGGCTAGTAGGGCCTTACCTGGTTTAAATCAGCAGTCGGTCTCGACCATTCCATCGCCACCGGTGGCGGGCGGGCGCTTGCGGAACTGGTTGCTGGGGGTTTTGTCCAGCTTCTCGAGCAGCTCGGCGAAGTCGGTGGACAGCTTTTCATGCGCTGTCTTGAGCTCTTTGAAGGCGGCGAGCTGCTCGCGGGTGGACGCGTGCTCTTGCTGCAACTGGGCGAACTTGTCGGCCTGCTCGGCACCGTGGGTGGCCAGGGCGGTTACGGCGTCACGGATGTCGGAAAATTGGTTGTCATCCTTGACGTCTTTGTCCTTGCTCTTGTTGAGCAGATCGGCGACCTGGGTGAACAGCTTTTTGATGCTGCCCTGCGATTCGTCGACCTCCTCGAATTCGATATCTACCTCGACGGCCTCTGAAAACAGGTTGTCGGGGTTCTCTTTCCGCGATTTGAAAGGGCTGGCGTCCGGATTTTTGGCGGAAAACTCCAGCACATCAGTGCCGAGGCTTGCAGGGGAATCAGTCACGCCCAGGCCCATCAGATACGCTTTGCCGGAATCTGCGAACTTCTCGCGCACCTCAATGCTGCTGTAGATCTTCTGTTTGGCCTTGTTCATGGCGATGAGATCGGCGGTGGGCTCGATCTGCGCGAACAGGGCGAGCTTTTTCTTGCCGTCGATTTCGACCTCTTCCGCTTTCAGCGCCAGTACGTCGCCGTATGCCTTGAAGGGGCCATCAGCAAACATGCCGCGCATGTGTTCCATCCAGATCCGCGCGCCGTAGGTGGTGCGGTTGTAGGTGCTGGCCATCTCCTGGATCCAGGAGCGCTCAATCTTGCGGCCGTCGGTGGTCATCCCTTCCACTGCTACGCGGAAAAACTTTGACTTGAATTTCATGCTGGTCCCTCGGATCTGGTTGCGGCTGCTGAATCGCTTGTGATGGAGGCATGGTCGGCAGTGGGCGCGTGAGCGGCAATCAGGGGCTCTTGTAGGGGTGAACGCTACAAGGTGAGGGGCGAGTTATAGGGTGTGGCGGGCTGCAACATTGCGGGCATGAACGCAGCCCTGAAAGTTACCGACATGGACAGCCGCCGCCTGGGGAAATTTCTCTATTGGCAGGGTTGGCGCGTCACTGAAATTGCTGAATACATTGGCGAAAAAGAGCCCACGGTGCACAGCTGGAAAAAGCGTGACGAGTGGGACCGCGCCGATACCGTGGAACGGGTTGGCGGGGCTCTTGAGGCCAGACTTGTACAGCTGATTTTGAAAGATGGCAAGACGGGTGGCGACTTCAAAGAGATCGATTTGCTGCACCGCCAGCTTGAGCGCCAGGCCCGGATTCAGCGGTACAGCGACGGCGGTACCGAGACCGACCTGAACCCAAAATTGGCCAACCGCAACACCGCTGAACGCAAGCAGCGCAAGGCGCGCAACGAATACAGCGAAGAGCAGGCCGAGCAGCTGCTCGAGGCGTTCCGTGATTCGCTGTTTGGCTATCAGCAGGACTGGTACCGCGCCGGTGGCCAGCGCACTCGGGCGATTCTGAAAAGCCGGCAGATCGGCGCGACCTTCTACTTTGCCCGGGAGGCGCTGATTGATGCGATCGAGACCGGCCGCAATCAGATTTTCTTGTCGGCATCGAAGAGCCAGGCGCATTTGTTCAAGCAGTACATTGTGACTTTTGCGCGCGAGGCGGCAGGGCTAGAGCTGAGCGGTGACCCGATCGTGCTGCCCAACGGGGCGCATATCTACTTCCTCGGTACCAATGCCCGCACCGCCCAGGGCTACCACGGTAACTTCTACTTCGATGAGTTCTTCTGGACGCACCGCTTCCAGGAGCTGAACAAGGTGGCCAGCGGCATGGCCATGCAGAAACAATACCGTAAAACCTACTTCAGCACGCCGAGCTCGATGGCGCACGAGGCCTATACGTTCTGGACTGGCGAGCGCTTTAACAAGCGGCGCGCGCGAAAGGATCGCATCCAGTTGGACGTGAGCCACCAGGCGCTGCAGCAGGGCCGGCTGTGCGAGGACAAGATCTGGCGCCAGATTGTGACGATTCTGGATGCCGAGGCCCGCGGCTGCGATCTGTTCGACATCGATGAGCTGCGCGATGAGTACAGCGCTGACGCCTTTGAAAACCTGCTGATGTGCCAGTTTGTGGACGACGGGGCGAGCATCTTCCCGCTTGCGATGCTGCAGCCGTGCATGGTCGACAGCTGGGAAGCCTGGGCGGATGACTACCGGCCGCATGCGGCAAGGCCACTCGGTGACAAGCAGGTGTGGGTGGGCTATGACCCTGCAGAAACAGGCGACAGCGCCGGCCTGATAGTTGTGGCTCCGCCGGCGGTGCCGGGCGGCAAATTCCGTATCTTGGAGCGCCATCAGTTCCGCGGGATGGACTTCGACGCGCAGGCCGAGGCGATCCGCGGCGTTACCAAGCGCTATTGGGTGACGTACATCGGCATTGATATGACTGGCATGGGCAGCGGCGTTGCTCAGCTGGTTAAGCAATTCTTCCCAGGTGTAACCACCTTCAGCTACTCGCCGGAAGTTAAAACCAAGCTGGTGCTGAAAGCCTATGACGTGATCAACAAAGGCCGGCTGGAGTTTGATGCCGGCTGGACCGATATCGCCCAGGCGTTGATGGCAATTCGCAAGACCATCACCCAGAGCGGGCGGCAATTCACCTACACCGCCGGCCGCAATGACGAAACCGGCCACGCTGATCTTGCCTGGGCGCTATTCCACGCAATACACAACGAACCCCTGGAAGGGCAAACCGGCCGTAATACCGGCCGCATTGTCCTGCCTGATTAACGGAGATCCACAATGAGCAAACGCAGTCACCGCAGCCGCCAGCACTCGAACACGCCACCCGCCACTACTGCGCCGGCGGCTCAACCGGATCAGGCGCAGGGCGCCCAGGGGGTTTCCTTCTCATTCGGGGATCCGGTACCGGTACTCGAAGGCCGCGACATCCTCGATCACACTGAGTGCTGGCTGAACGGCAAGTGGTATGAGCCACCCATCAGCATGAACGGGCTGGCCAAGGCGTTCAGGGCTGGGCCGCATCACAGCTCGGCGCTGTTCTTCAAGCGCAACATGCTGGCCAGCACTTTCATTCCGAATCGCCTGCTGAGCCGGGAGGCGTTCGGCCGATGGGCGCTAGATGAGCTGATCTTTGGCAATGGCTACCTGGAGCGCAAAAACTCGATGCTGCGCAACGCGATCGGATTAACGCCGCCGTTGGCCAAGTACATGCGCAGGGGAGAGGATCCCGACCAGTTCTTCATGCTGCATGGCTGGAAGCAAGAGCACGAGTTTGAGCCGGGAACGATATTTCAGCTGCAGGAGCCAGACATCAACCAGGAGATCTACGGTGTGCCGGAGTACTTGAGCAGCTTGCAGAGCGCCTGGCTGAATGAGTCGGCGACCCTCTTCCGCCGCAAGTACTACAACAACGGCAGCCACGCGGGGTTCATCATGTACATGACCGACCCCGGGCAGAACGAAGACGACATCGAAGCCCTGCAGGAGGCGATGAAGAACGCCAAGGGCCCGGGCAACTTCCGCAACCTGTTCGTTTACGCACCCAACGGTAAAAAAGACGGCCTGCAACTGATACCAGTAGGTGAGGTTGCCGCCAAGGATGAGTTCTTCAACATCAAGAACGTGTCGCGCGATGACATCCTTGCCAGCCACCGGATCCCGCCGCAGCTGATCGGTGTTGTGCCCAGCAACGCCGGCGGCTTTGGCAGCATGACACAGGCTGCACAGGTGTATGCCGAGAACGAGCTTAAGCCGCTGCAGCGACGATTCGAGCAGTTGAACGACTGGATGGGGGAAGAGGTGGTGCGGTTTGAGAAATATGAGCTGGCAGTCGCTGGAAGCTAAGCAAAAACGCACCACCCGAGGCCGCCATTACGCGGCCTTTTTTATGCATCCGAGCATGAAAAAAGAAGCCGCTACCAACCTGAAAAGCCCCATCACAACATACCATTTTCCATGTTCAAGGGCCAGCCAGAATCAGCGGAAACCCTTATGATTCGTGGCCTCCAGACGAACGGGGCGACCTATCATCGAGCGCAGCTATCCGATCTTCTATCAGCTGCAGAACCAACCCCAGGGACAGATCGCAAGCGTCTTGATTTTCCTCCGCGGGCAGCATTACGCCGCTCTCGCGGATGTGGTTCGCGATCAACCGAAGCTCGCTGATAGCATCGCCGCCTACCTCTGACGCTTCCGCTTCGGCCATCAGCCGATCCAGCACAATAGTGCTATGGGCCCCAGGCATCAGGTGATGCGCGAAATAATAATTTGCCAGTCTGAGACCAGACAAGTCTGCCCGCATGGCTTTGGGTTTGGTGTCCATTATCCCGCTCCGCTTAGTTGCTACCACCAGTATGACTGCCCGCGCCCGATATCGCTCAATCGCCCGCGTGCACCAGGCGGCCCGGCCAGTCGACCCCACCCACCCCCTAGCCGCACCCGGCGCGCGCCGTCATCCCCCCTCCCCTCCTGCGGTCTAAATGCGTGGGTTTTGTTGCACTCAGGCGACCTGCTGCGGCCCAGTCAGGCCGCGCGGTGCACGCAGGCAGGGGACGACTTCATTTCATGCGTAATCATGCGCAGACGGCGTTATAGAGCCTTCGGTCGATCAGAAGCGTGCCTAGAAACTGGAGGGCTATCGGAAAGAGGTAATGTGGTAATGCGGCAGCGAAAAGGAAACGCAACCTATTGTTTTAATTGAAATTAACGCATTACCAAACAACGGTAATTCAAGGTAATTTAAAAGGTAATATGAACGTAACCTATTGATTTTAAAGGCCATCAATGGACCGCGGCATTACCAGTCATAAAGGTAAGGAAATTACCATTTATAACCGTAATATTACCTTTCTTGAAATATACATAACCTTATGTATCTTATAAGAAAAATGGAGTAGTTGGCTTTGATATTACCTTTATTACCGCTTTCCGATGGCCGGGAATAAAATCGCCGCTCTGTGTGGCGCGAGCGAGCTCCGAAATATCCCGTGCACTATCTAGCACGCACAAAAAAAGCCGCATTCGCGGCTTCTCTCGTACTCACAGGGATCTATTTCAGGCGGATGGATAACGAACAAAGCGGGCCCCCGCAACCAGGTTCAAAACCGTTGAATGATTAACCTCATTCAGCGGTTTTTTTTCGCCTGCGATTTGCCGCCATGCCTGCAGTCTAGCAGGCAGCTCAACTACCGGTTGAGCTTCTCTCGGTCTGCGCCTTCAGCCGTAGTTCGCGCTAATTTATACTCCGACTCACTGAGCCCAGACTGAGCCTGGTAAGCTGCGCCCTGACCTGTCAGTGCGCGGCTGGCTTGCAGCCTGCTTGCGCACTCTCGTCAACTGCAGGCGCGCGAACCCACGCCACCTGCCGACCCGTTATGCTGTGATACAGCCTGACGCTGTTTTGGAGTTTTCATGAACACTGGTACCGCCCCGGTAATAGCAGAAGTTCGCGGCCATATTGGCCATCTGACCCTCAACCGTCCTGCCGGACTCAATGCGCTGACGTTGGAGATGGTGCGTTTGCTACGCAGTCAGCTGGAGCAGTGGGCAACGAACACGGCAATTCAGGCAGTCGTTTTGCGCGGCGCCGGTGAACGCGCCTTTTGCGCCGGAGGCGACATTCGCGGCATCTACGACAAGCACCTGGCAGGTGAGCCGGGCATTGAGGAATTTTTCAGCGAGGAGTACGCGCTGGATGGCTATATTCACGCCTACCCCAAACCCGTGCTGGCATTGATGGACGGCTTTGTACTGGGCGGTGGCATGGGCCTTGCCCAGGGCGCCAGCATCCGTCTGGTTACCGAGCGCGCACGCCTCGGCATGCCGGAAACCGGCATCGGCTACTTTCCCGACGTGGGCGGCAGTTATTTTCTGCCCCGCCTGCCTGGTGAGATTGGCATTTATCTGGGCATTACCGGCAATCACATCGACGCCGCCGATGCCTTGCACAGCGGCCTGGCCGATCTTTGCCTGCACAGCAATCAGTTAGGCCGGCTGGATCAGCTACTGGATACCTTTGACGCCAGCAGCAACCTGCAGGCGCATCTTGCCGAACTGGGCCCCTGCACCCTGCCCTCTTCGCGGTTGGCACAACTGCAACCGGCAATCGACTTGCATTTTTCCCAGCCTGATATCGCCAGCATCCGGCATTCTCTGACCACAGAAACCCGCTCTGCCTATGCCGACTGGGCCACTACCACCGTCAAGGTCATCGACAACCGCTCGCCCATTGCCATGGCGGTCACCCTCGAGCTGTTGCGCCGCGGTCGCCATCTGTCTCTGGAACAGTGCTTCGCCATGGAGCTGCACCTGGACCGGCAGTGGTTCGAGGGCGGCGACATTGTCGAGGGCGTACGGGCGCTGCTGGTCGACAAGGATAAGCAGCCAAGATGGAATCCGGCACACATCGACCAGGTGGATGCCGGCCGGGTCGCGGCTTTCTTTGCTGATCTTTAAGCAGAGAAGGTTGCGGCCGGTTGCACAAAGACCGGCGGGTGGTTTCCACTGGCTGGTCGGTGGCTTCTCAGTGAAAGTCTCGGCTACGCACCTTCATGCCCGTCAACAGTTCGCCGAGATCCTCTAGCCGCCGGGCAATCACATGGCGCACGCCTTCGCGTGCTTCAAACTGCCCGTGCACCATCAACAACTCGGAACCGACCAGCACCTTGCGCTGGCGGTCCGCGAGATCCCGCCAGACCACCACATTGATCATGCCGAACTCATCTTCCAGCGTGACGAAGGTGACGCCACTGGCAGTGCCGGGGCGCTGCCGCCCGACCACCAACCCCGCTACCCGAACCGGACGGTCCGGCTCGTGCTGCAACAGATCGCGCGAGCTGCGGCAGCGCCGGCTGCTCAGCTCGGCCCGTAACAAGCGCAGCGGATGCGGGCCCAGGGTTGTACCCAGCGTGGCGTAATCGGCCTGCATGTCTTCGGCAACGCTGGGCGTTGGAATCGACGCGGCGGCTTCCTGCGGCGCCCGCTGCCCGCCAAACAGAGCCAATTGCGGCTCGACGCCAGCCACCGCCCAGCGGGCGCGAAAACGACCGCCTGCCAGACCGCGCAAGGCTCCGGAATCGGCCAATTGGGCGCGCGCCCGATTACCCAATGCCGCACGCTGCACCAGATCAGCCACATCAAGGAAGGCCTGTTGCTTGCGGGCGGCGACCAGCCGCAGGGCATCTTCTTCACAAAAGCCCTTTATCTGTCGCAAGCCCAGACGAATCGCCGGTTGCTCGGTCTGCGCCGGCTCCAGGGTGCAATCCCAATCACTGTGCTGTACATCCACCGGACGCGTCTCGATATTGTGCCGCCGCGCATCCTGCAGCAGCTGATCGGGACTGTAAAAGCCCATCGGCCAACTATTGACCAACGCGCAGGTAAAGGCCGCTGGCTCATGGCACTTCAGCCAGCAACTGGCGTAGGTCAGCAGAGCAAAGCTGGCGGCATGCGACTCAGGGAAACCGTAACTGCCAAAACCTTTGATCTGCTCGAAAATGCGCGCGGCAAACTCGGCGCTGTAACCACGCTCCAGCATGCCTTCGGCCAGGCGCTGGCGGTGTGGCTCCAGCCCACCGGTACGCTTCCAGGCCGCCATGGAGCGACGCAACTGGTCAGCCTCGCCAGGGCTGTAACCGGCAGCCACAATGGCCAGCTCCATCACCTGCTCCTGAAACAGCGGCACGCCCAGAGTGCGGGCGAACACCTTCTTGAGCTCTTCGGAAGGATAAACCACCGGCTCTTCTCCATTACGCCGGCGCAGGTAGGGATGCACCATGTCGCCCTGAATCGGGCCGGGGCGCACTATCGCCACTTCGATAACCAGATCATAAAAGGTGCGCGGACGCAGACGGGGTAACATGGCCATCTGCGCGCGCGACTCGATCTGGAACACGCCTATGGTGTCGGCGCGGCTGATCATCTCGTAGGTGGGGCGGTCTTCGGCAGGAATACTGGCCAGCGTCAGGTCCAGATTGCGGTAATGCCGCAGCAGATCAAAACAGCGGCGCAGGGCGCTGAGCATACCCAGGGCCAATATATCGACCTTGAGCAGCCCCACGGCGTCCAGGTCATCCTTGTCCCATTGCACCACGGTGCGCTCGGCCATGCTGGCGTTCTCTACCGGCACCAGAGTATGCAGCGGCGCCTCGGAAATAACGAAACCACCCGGATGCTGCGACAAGTGCCGCGGGAAACCCACCAACTCGCCGGCCAGCGTCAGCACTCTGTGCAGCAGCGGATTGTTGGCATCAAAGCCCGCTTCAGCCAGGCGCGCGGCATCGGGTATCTTGCTGGTCCAGCGTCCGCAGCAGCGCGCCAGCTGGTCTATCTGATCCCCCGGCAGCCCCAGCACCCGCGCCACATCGCGCACGGCGCCAGCGGCGTGGTAGGTATTGGCCACGGCCGTCAGCGCGGCACGCTCGCGCCCGTAACGGCGGAACACATACTGGATGACTTCTTCACGGCGCTCGTGTTCGAAATCCACATCGATGTCCGGCGGCTCGTCGCGTTCGCGGGAAATGAAACGCTCAAACAGCAGATTGCTGTGTACCGGATTGATCTCGGTAATCCCCAGCGCGTAACACACCGCCGAGTTGGCCGCCGAGCCGCGGCCCTGGCAGAGAATCTTCTGGCGGCGGGCGTAATCGACTATATCGTGCACGGTGAGAAAGTAGCTGTCATAGCCCTTCTCGGCGATCAGCTGCAGCTCCTTGTCGATCTGCGCTGCCACCTTATCGGTAACCCCATCGGGCCAACGCCAATGCATGCCGCGCTGCGTCAGCTCGCGCAACCAACTGGCAGCGGTATGCCCATCAGGCACTACCTCGTGCGGGTACTGATAGCGCAACTGGCGAAGGTCAAAATGGCAACGATCGGCTATGCGCAGACTTTCCGCCAACAATGCTGGCGGATAGATTGCCTGTAGCACTGCCAGGCTGCGCAGATGCCGCTCGCCATTGGCGAACAGGCGATGGCCAGCTTCCATGACAGTACAGCGATGACGAATGGCGGTCATGCTGTCCTGCAACGCGCGGCGACCACGGGCATGCATGTGTACATCCCCGCTGGCGACACAGGGCAATCCCAGACGGGCGCCAAGCCCCTGCAACTGATCCAGCCGGCGCGCGTCATCCTGGCTACGGTGCAGTTCTACCGCCAGCCAGAGACGCTCGGCAAAGTGCTCGGCAAGCCAGCGGCCCTCGGCTTCATTCGGCTCATCAGCAGGCAACCAGAGCGCCAGAAGGCCTTGCACATCATGGGCAAAATCCTCCGCCAGCAGGCGGTACTCGCCTTTATCTGCACGCCGACGCGCCAGGGTCAGCAGACGGCATAGATTCTGATAACCGCCCAGGTTCTGCACCAGCAACACCAGCCTGGGGCCGTTCTCTATCTGCACTTCGCTGCCTACGATCAGCTTGAGCTCGCTTGCCTGCGCGGCCTGCCAGGCGCGCACAATGCCGGCAAGACTTCCCTCATCGGTAATCGCCAGGGCGCGATAGCCGTGCAGCTTGGCGCGCTCGAACAACTCCTGCGCACTGGAGGCGCCGCGCTGGAAACTGAAGTTGGAGAGGCAATGCAGCTCGGCATACTCAACTGTCATGCGAACCACCCGTGCACCCAGAGCGGGCCTGTCTGACCGGCGCCATGGAAGGCCCAGGCACGTCGCCCATCGCGGGTTTCGATCAGATAATAATCGCGGCGGGTATCACCACCATCCCACCAACCCGATTCTATCCGCTCGGGGCCGCAGAGAATGCGCGGAAACAGATCATCCAGCAGCTGAGGCTCGTGCAACAGCCAGCCCGGCCGCGACACCTGACTGGTGGCTGGCTGCCTGCCATGGTTCGGCACGCCACTCCAGGCGTGCTCCGGCCGATGGTCGGCACAGAGCGCTACGCCTTGCACTGCATCATCCCCCAGGCGCGCGCGCAGACGTTCGCGTAGCTGCTCCCAGGGCAGAGACTGCTGAGGCCGCTCGACAAACAGCTCGGCGGCGGCCGGAACAAAATGCGGCAACTCCTCAGCCCACAAAGCAAAGGCCTGCACCGGAGCGCGCAACTGCACCGCCTCCAGTCGACCGCGCGCCAGCTCGAACAGCATGCCTGCTTGACGTTCAGCGCTGAGCAGGCCCACCGGCACTTGAGTAGGTTCTCCCTCACGGTGCTCCAGCCACATGACAAAGCGCTGCACCCCGCAATCGCGCCCGGCCAGAAAGGCCGAGAGATCGGCCGTCAGCCGGCGCAGCGGAAACAGCAGCGAGGCAATGGACTCCACGTCAAAATTGAACTCTACCCGGCCAGCAAAATGATCCGGCGGCAGGTAGCAACCCAGCGCCAAGGGGTGCAGCCCCTGCAAGATATCCAGATGATCCAGCAGGCTGGGTGGGAATCGTCTGGCCAGACTGGCCCGCGGCAAAGCCAGGACCTGGCGCAGCTGTCGCAAGCCCATACGCGCCAGCGCAGCGGCCAGCTCAGGGGCAAAACCGCTGCGACTGACCGGCAGATCGGGCAGATACTGCGCCCATTGCGCCTCATCCAGCGCCAAACCGTCAGCCACGTTGACCAGCACGCGCGCCGCCAGGGCATTAGGCGCCAGCGCAATACGATGGCTAAAACCCAGCTCGTGCAGGTCCTCGCGCAAGCGAGCTTCAAACCGCGACCAGGGACCAAACAGCGCCATGCTCGACTCCACCTCCAGCAAGAGCGCACGCGGATAATCGAGGCTGACATGCGCGCTGAACTGATAGGCCCAACTGGCGAGAAAACGCTGCCAGTAATCAATCTGCTCGGCGTCATGTTCGGCACAGGCAAAATCGTCACTCAGCGCGCGAGCTGCGGTGAGGGTCTGCCCGGCGCGCAAGCCCAGCTCGCGCGCTGCCGGGCTGACCGCCTGCAGCACTCGCCGTTGCGGCGGCCCGCTCAACAGCACCAGCGGCTGCAGGGGATCCTCACGGGTGCGCAATTGCGCATCCAGTGCCAGCTGTGGGAACAGAATACAGGCCCAGCGCATACCTGGCTCAGTGCCCCAGCAGCAAGGGGGCGGCAGGCGGCAAGCCGCCACGGCATTTGAGTACGCGCAGCTGGGGTGGTTGCAGCTCCAGCAACAAGCGCAAGGCCGCCGGCGAGGCGTTGACCGCTTCGCGCTGCGATCGCAGGACGAAAGCCAGAGTGTCGCCCGCCTCTGCCGCTACCTGCAGGCGACGCAGCGCGCGGTCATCTGCTCGCTCCGGCCAGCACAGCACAGCCCCACAGCTGCCGGAGCGCAGACACTGCTCGGCGGCCCAGAGAGCATCACGACCGCTGGTTTGAATAATCGACAGACGCGCCAAGGTCACGCCGGCCTGTACCCAGGCTGGCGCAAAGGGGATGGCAGGCGGCGCCACCAATACCAGGCGTTCGCCCTGCTCAGACAAGCGGGCCAGGGTAGGCCAGAGCAGCTGCAACTCACCACTGCCCAGGGTCGGCAGCAGGATTTCATTGAGTGCTGCCGACTGCCAACCACCACTGGGCAGCCCAGCATCCAGTGCGGCATGACCCGTTGGTTGCGTTCTGGTTGGCGGCACCTCCTGTCGGCCACGCCAGACGCGCCGCTGCTGCAACAGACTATCGAGCGCAACAACCGAGCCCATCGCTCATCCTCCTGACAGGAAATCAAAATAAACTGTATATGCATACAGCATATTTTACTCCCTTGCGGGGGGTCAACCGCTAAACGGCAGGCGCGACGAATGGGCGCCCAGCGATGCGCCAAAGGCTACAGACAGTACAAGGAATTCAGATCAGACCGAACGCTGAGCCAGCCACTCAAGATCCTCGGGACGAGTGATCTTGATATTGTCCGCACGGCCTTCCACCAGCAGCGGTGCCTGGCCGGCCCACTCCATGGCGGAGGCTTCATCGGTGATATTGGCACCGGCGGCCAATGCATCGGACAAAGCCTGCTGCAATGCCCCCAGGCGGAACATCTGCGGTGTGTAGGCCTGCCAGAACAGCGTGCGATCCGGCGTAGCCGTCACGCGACCATCGCTACCCACCTGCTTGAGGGTGTCGCGCACCGGCACTGCCAGCAGCCCGCCCACCGGGTCCTTCGCCAGCCGTTGCAGCAGGCGCTGCAGATCCGACTCGGCCAGGTTGGGACGCGCGGCATCGTGCACCAGCACCCAGTCGCTATCCGCCGCGCCCAGTTCACGCAGCGTCGCCAACCCGCTGAGCACCGAATCGGCGCGTTCGCGGCCACCGGCAGCGCGGGTGATACGGCTATCGTTCGCACAGGACAACGCCGGCCACCAGCTGTCAGTGGGCGACAATGAAACCACCAGACCACGCAAGCCGGGCTGGTCGAGAAAACAATCGAGAGTGTGTTCAATCAGGGTGCGCTCACCCCAGAGAAGGTACTGCTTGGGACGGTCGGCCTGCATCCGCGAGCCTACGCCGGCCGCTGGCACCACCACCCAGAAAGGAAGCGTCACGGCACTATTCGCCGCTCAACTGAAACAGGGTTTCACCCTGCTTGACCATGCCCAGCTCATGCCGGGCACGCTCTTCAACCGTTTCTACTCCCTGCTTGAGTTCGATCACTTCAGCCGCCAGCACGCGATTGCGCTCCAGCAGCTCTTCGTTCTCGCTCTCCTGGCTGGCAATCTGCTGCTTGAGCTGTGCTACATGGGCCAGACTGCCCTCGCCTACCCACAGACGATATTGCAGACCCGCCAGCAACACCAGAACACTCAGCCACAGCCATTTCACGATATCGATACTCCTGCAGGGCAGGCAGAGCGCCTGCCAGGCGGTGAAAAACAGCTTTTCAACAGCCTGGCACAGCCATTCTGCCTACTATCAACCGCGGAATTCAGCGCGGCCCTTGTAAGGCGCCTGGCCAGCCAGTTGCTCTTCAATGCGCAGCAGCTGATTGTACTTGGAGACGCGGTCGGAACGGCACAGCGAGCCAGTCTTGATCTGACCGGCGGCAGTTCCTACTGCCAGATCGGCAATGGTGCTGTCTTCGGTCTCACCGGAGCGGTGCGAGATAACCGCAGTAAATCCGGCGGCCTTGGCCATCTGAATGGCTTCCAGGGTTTCGGTCAACGAACCGATCTGGTTGAACTTGATCAGGATGGAGTTACCGATCTGCTCGTCGATGCCGCGCTTGAGAATCTTGGTGTTGGTCACAAACAGATCGTCACCGACCAGCTGTACCTTGTCGCCGATCTTGTCGGTCAGGACTTTCCAGCCAGCCCAGTCGGACTCATCCATGCCGTCTTCAATGGAGATGATCGGATAGCGCTGCGACAGGCCTGCCAGATAATCGGCAAAACCGGCGGCGTCGAACACCTGACCTTCGCCGGCCAGATCGTACTTGCCGTCCTTGTAGAACTCGCTGGAGGCGCAATCCAATGCCAGGGTAACGTCATCGCCCAGGGTATAACCGGCGTTGGCAACCGCTTCGGCGATAGCGGCCAGAGCGTCTTCATTGGACGCCAGGTTGGGCGCAAAACCGCCTTCGTCACCGACTGCGGTGCTCAGACCACGCGCCTTGAGTACAGCCTTGAGGTGATGGAATATCTCCGCACCCATACGCAGGGCCTCGGCAAAGTTCTTGGCGCCAACCGGCTGCACCATGAACTCCTGAATATCAACATTGTTGTCGGCGTGCTCGCCACCGTTGATGATGTTCATCATCGGAACCGGCATGGAGTAGACGCCGGGGGTGCCGTTCAGATCAGCGATGTGCGCGTACAACGGCACGCCCTTGGCCTGCGCAGCGGCCTTGGCAGCCGCCAGCGAGACAGCGAGGATGGCGTTGGCGCCCAATGTGGCTTTGTTCTCGGTACCGTCCAGCTCGATCATGGCGCGATCCAGCTCAACCTGCGCCGTGGCATCACGGCCAACCAGCAATTCGCGGATGGGGCCATTGATATTGGCAACCGCCTTGAGCACGCCCTTGCCCAGGTAACGGCTCTTGTCGCCGTCACGCAGCTCCAGCGCTTCACGCGAACCGGTCGAGGCACCAGAAGGAGCGCAGGCACTCCCAACAATGCCGCCTTCCAGAATCACGTCCGCCTCAACGGTGGGGTTACCGCGCGAGTCGAGGACTTCGCGGCCTTTGATATCAATGATTTTTGCCATCTTTACTTGCTAGCTCCATGTAATGGGGTAATCGGATAAAGGCGCAGTTCAAGCGGTTTCCAGTTCCGGGAAGCCCTTGATCAGGTCATCAAGCTGTTTCAGCTGGGTCAGGAAAGGCTCCAGCTTGTCCAGACGCAAGGCACAGGGGCCATCGCATTTGGCATTGTCGGGGTCGGGGTGCGCTTCGAGAAACAGCCCGGCCAGGCCCTGGCTCATGCCGGCCTTGGCCAGATCGGTCACCTGGGCGCGACGGCCGCCGGCGGAATCACTGCGCCCACCGGGCTGCTGCAGGGCGTGGGTCACGTCAAAGAATACCGGGTATTCAAATTGCTTCATGATGCCGAAGCCCAGCATGTCGACCACCAGATTGTTGTAGCCGAAACTGGAGCCGCGCTCGCAGAGCACCAGATTGCTGTTACCCGCCTCTTCGCACTTGGTCAGGATGTGTTTCATTTCCTGGGGTGCCAGAAACTGGGCTTTCTTGATATTGATCACCGCGTTGGTCTTGGCCATAGCCACTACCAGATCGGTCTGGCGGGACAGGAAAGCGGGCAATTGAATGATGTCGCAAACTTCGGCTACCGGCGCTGCCTGATGCGGCTCGTGCACATCGGTAATCACCGGCACATTGAAGGTACGCTTGATCTCTTCGAAGATCTTCAGCCCCTCTTCCATGCCAGGGCCGCGATAGGAGTTGATCGAGGAACGGTTGGCCTTGTCGAAGCTAGCCTTGAACACGTAAGGGATGCCGAGCTTCTCCGTCACCTTCACGTACTCTTCGCAGATCTGCATGGCCAGATCGCGGGACTCCAGCACATTCATGCCGCCAAACAGCACGAAGGGTTTGTCGTTCGCCATCTCGATGTTGCCAACCCGCACGATTTTCTGTGCCATAGCCTTATCGCTTCCTCAGGATTTACTTGCGTGCTGCTTCAGTGCCGCACCGACGAAGCCACTGAACAGCGGGTGACCATAGCGCGGCGTGGAGGTAAATTCAGGGTGGAACTGGCAAGCCACGAACCAGGGATGGTCCGCCACCTCGACCACTTCGACCAGCGCGCCATCGACCGAGCGACCGGAAATGTTCAAGCCGCCGGCCTGAAGATCGGGCAACAGGTTGTTGTTGACCTCATAACGGTGACGGTGACGCTCGACGATCACATCCTTGCCGTAGCAGTCATGCGCCTTGGAACCCACCTCCAGAGCACATTCCTGGCCGCCCAGACGCATGGTGCCGCCCAGGTCGGAGGCTTCGGTGCGAGTCTGCATTTCGCCGGTAGCGGTCTGCCATTCGGTAATCAGACCCACGACCGGGTGCTTGGACGTCTTGTCGAACTCGGTGGAGTTGGCGTCATCCCAGCCCAGCACGTTGCGCGCATATTCGATCACGGCCACTTGCATGCCCAGGCAGATGCCCAGGTAAGGAATCTTGTTTTCACGGGCGTAACGTACGGCGGCAATCTTGCCTTCCACGCCGCGCGAGCCGAAGCCGCCGGGGACCAGGATGGCATCAACGTCTTCCAGCAGCGCGGTGCCCTGCTGCTCGATGTTCTCGGAGTCGATATAACGCAGGTTGACCTTGGTACGGCTCTGGATACCGGCATGGCTCAGCGCTTCGATCAGCGACTTGTAGGCATCCAGTAACTCCATGTACTTGCCGACCATGGCGATGGTGACTTCATGCTCGGGATTGAGCTTGGCATCAACCACGCGCTCCCACTCGGACAGATCGGCACCGCCGCATTCCAGGCCAAAGCGCTCGACCACGAAGTCATCCAGGCCCTGGGCGTGCAGAACGGACGGAATCTTGAAGATGGTATCCACGTCTTCCAGGCCGATGACAGCACGCTCTTCCACGTTGGTGAACAGCGCGATCTTGCGGCGCGATGACAGGTCGATCGGGTGGTCGGAGCGGCAGATCAGCACATCGGGCTGCAGGCCGATGGAGCGCAGCTCCTTTACCGAGTGCTGGGTAGGTTTGGTCTTGGTTTCGCCGGCAGTGGCAATGTAGGGCACCAGCGTCAGGTGCATCAGCATGGCGCGTTTGGCGCCCACTTCTACGCGCAATTGACGAATCGCCTCCAGAAACGGCTGCGACTCGATATCACCCACAGTACCGCCGATTTCAACCAGGGCTACGTCGGCATCGCCGGCACCCTTGATGATACGGCTCTTGATTTCATCGGTGATGTGCGGAATGACCTGAATGGTCGCGCCCAGATAATCACCGCGCCGCTCCTTGCGCAGTACATCCTCATAGACCCGGCCGGTAGTAAAGTTATTGGCTCGGCTCATGGTCGCGTTGACGAAACGCTCGTAATGGCCCAGGTCAAGATCGGTCTCGGCACCATCGTGGGTAACAAAGACTTCACCGTGCTGGAACGGACTCATGGTACCGGGATCCACGTTGATGTAAGGATCCAGCTTGAGCATGGTGATCTTGAGGCCACGAGCCTCCAGAATCGCCGCCAGGGAGGCCGAGGCGATACCCTTACCCAAAGAAGATACAACACCACCCGTGACGAAGATGTAGCGCGTCATGAAAAACCCATAGATTGAACTGTTAAGCGGCCAATGTGCCGCGGGGAATCGAAGGGAGTCCGCAGAAGCAGGAGGCGCTTCCAAAGTCTCGTCAAGATGGGAAGTCAGGATACCAGACAGCCCCGACTTGCTCAATCCGAAACAGGCTCCCAACTCACCGTAAAACCGCTTTGCCACGCATCCGTCGGAGCCGTATCAGCGTTCCAGCGGCCGCCCACCGAGACCAGCTCGTCGCCGCAGTATAGCAAGGGTACGCACGGACGCAGCCAGACGGGTATCTGCGCCTGTTGAAACAGCTCTTTCAGCGACTTGTTACCCAGCACCGGCAAGCGAATCTGCTCACCGCCTTGGCGATAGGCGATATGCCAGGGGCCGCCCGCAGCCGGCAAAGCGCCACAGCGCAGGCAACCATTGCCCGCTGCCAATACTTGCAAGTGAGGGGAGCTCAACGGCTCTGGCGTGCCGGCCTGCGGCCAAGCAGCAGGCACATACCACAATCGACCTGACGAACGGTAAAGTCGATAGCTACCCAGATCGAGCTGCGGCTGGCCATCGGCGGCGGCAGTCAGCTGGCTCAGCCAGGCATCCAGCCGCCGCGAGCCCGGCAGCTGTACGCCCTGCTCTGCCAGCCAGTAACGCAGCAAATTGCGT
Organism: Halopseudomonas sp.; assembly: GCF_036961105.1. Taxonomy (GTDB): domain Bacteria; phylum Pseudomonadota; class Gammaproteobacteria; order Pseudomonadales; family Pseudomonadaceae; genus Halopseudomonas. Next base: position 25,012 of record NZ_JBALWW010000005.1, read on the forward strand.
TGCCGCGCGAGAGACAGACTGCAGAACCTATCTACGTTCAGACTGGACCAGCACGCCAGCCAAGGCTCGGCAAGCGGCGTTGCCACTGCAGCCAGATCTTCGGCGGCACGCTCATCCAGCAGCTCATTGGCCTCGCTCGCATGCGCCGTCAGACGCAGCAGATTCTGCTCGGCCTGCGGCCAACCCCGGCGCAGCATGGGCAGCAGCTCATGGCGTAGTGCGGTGCGGGCAAAGCGCGCATCCTGATTGGCCGGGTCTTCAATCCAGCGCAGCCCCTGCGCCTGCGCCCATGGCTGCAGCGCCGCTCGCGGCCAACTCAACAGGGGACGGAACAATGCACCAGTAGCCAGCGAGCGCCGCTGCGGCATGCCCGCCAGGCCGCGCAGGCCGGTGCCGCGCAACATGCGAAACAGCAGGGTTTCCAGCTGATCATCGGCGTGATGGGCCAGCAGCAAGATGGCGCCAGGCGCTAGCGCAGCGGCAAAGGCCTGATAACGCGCCTGGCGCGCGGCGTCTTCGATACTGGGCCCAGGGGGTAGTTGCACCCGCACGACCTGCAGGAATACACCGCGGGCGGCACACTCATCCGCGCAGAACTGCGCCCAGGCGTCGGCCTCGGCGCTCAAGCCGTGATGCACATGAATGGCGGAAAAAGGAGGAATGCTCTGCTGCTCGCGTAGCTGCACCAGCGCCTCGAGCAACACCATGGAATCGAGCCCGCCCGACAAACCCAGTAGCCAGGCCGGTGCATCCATGCAGGAGCCGAGCTGCTGCTGCAGCCCCTGCAGGGTCAGCATCTTACTTGATACCGAAAGCCATCAGACGCTCGTAGCGGCTTTCCAGCAGGTCGTCATCCGACAGCGCCTGCAGCTTGTCGAGCTGCTTCAGCAATTGCGCCTTGATGCGGTCTGCGGTTTCCTGCACAGCGCGATGCGCGCCGCCCAATGGCTCGGCAATCAAGGTATCGACCAGCCCCAGTTCCTTCAGGCGAGCCGCAGTGATGCCCATGGCTTCGGCTGCATCGGAGGCACGTTCGGCGCTCTTCCACAGAATCGAAGCGCAGCCTTCAGGCGAGATCACCGCGTAGGTGGAATACTGCAACATCATCAGATGGTCACAGACACCAATGGCAAGCGCGCCACCCGAGCCGCCTTCGCCGATGACAGTGGCAATGATTGGTGTCTTCAGCCGCGCCATTACCTGCAGATTCCAGGCGATGGCTTCGCTCTGGCCGCGCTCCTCGGCATCAATACCGGGGTAGGCGCCGGGCGTGTCGATAAAGGTGACGATGGGCATCTTGAAGCGTTCGGCCATTTCCATCAGACGGCAGGCCTTGCGGTAGCCTTCGGGCTTGGGCATGCCGAAGTTGCGGCGTACCTTTTCCTTCACGTCACGGCCTTTCTGGTGGCCGATGACCATCACCGGGCGGCCATCCAGACGGGCAATACCACCCACAATGGCGGCATCATCGGAAAAGTGCCGATCGCCATGCAGCTCTTCAAAGTCGGTGAAGATCGCCTTGATGTAATCCAGCGTATAGGGCCGCTGCGGATGGCGTGCCATCTGCGCAATCTGCCAGCTGCTCAGGTTGCCGAAAATGCTCTCGGTCAGCGATCTGCTCTTATCCTGCAGCTTGGTGATTTCTTCGGTGATATTCAGCGAATTGTCACTACCGACCAGACGCAACTCTTCGATCTTGGCCTGCAGATCAGCGATTGGCTGTTCAAACTCCAGGTATTTCTGGCTGTTGCTCATAGGCATCCATCATCCGCTTTCGCCCGGCTCGGGCATCCAAATTTTGTTTTTTACCTTACGGGATTGGCGGGCGCCCGTCGAGCACCCCCATTCCTGTCATCTGTAGTGCAGGGAGACGCTGTCTTTGCCCAACTGGTCACGCAAACTCTGCACCAGATCGTCCGCAGGTTCCACCCGCCACTGCTCACCCAGGCGCAGCAGCGCCGAGGCATCCGGACGTTGCAGCTCGACGGTGACGGCACAGCCGCCACGATACTGCTGCAGCAGCCCGGCCATCTTGCACAAGGCATCGTCGCCGTGTCGTGCGGTGTCCAGGCGCACACGCACGCTGTCGAGCAGACTGGTGCGCGCGTCCTCCAGGCTCATAACCCGCTTGGCACGCAGGCGCAATCCGCCGGAAAAATCATCCTGCGCCACCTCGCCCTCGACCACCAGCAAAGCATCCTTCTGCAGCAATGCCTGCGCATTCTGATAAGCCTCGGCAAACAATGAGACCTCGATTCGCGCCGAACGATCATCCAGGGTGACAAAACCCACCTTGTCGCCGCGCTTGCTCTTCATCACCCGCAGATCGAATACCAGACCGGCAATGGTCTGGCTTTCACGCGACGGCTTGAGATCAAGAATGCGCTGACGGGCAAAACGACGGATTTCACGCTCGTACTCGTCAATCGGGTGACCGGTCAGATACAGGCCCAGCGTATCCTTCTCGCCGCGCAGGCGTTCCTTGAAGGTCCACTCCCGCGCCTTGCGATAGGGCTCGTAGACATCCCGCGCGGTGGAAGGGCCAAGCAACTCGCCAAAGAGATCATCGTGACCACTGTCGGCGCTCTTGGCAGTCTGCTCGGCCGAGGCCATGGCCTCTTCCATTGCCGCCATCAGCGCGGCGCGGTTGCGATCGACCTGTTTCAGGTAGACCACCTCATCGGCGTCATAAAAAGGCCCCAGCGTATCCAGCGCCCCGGAGCGAATCAGCGCTTCCATCACCCGCTTGTTGATGCGCTTGTGATCGACCTTGGCGCAGAAATCAAACAGATCGACGAAGGGCTCTCCCTGCGCACGGGTCTGCACTATGGTTTCTACCGGGCCTTCACCCACGCCCTTGATCGCGCCAAGACCGTAGACCACATCACCGGCCTCATCGACGGTGAACTTGTATTCCGACACGTTCACGTTCGGCGGCTGGATGCGCAGCTTCATGCTGCGGCACTCTTCGATCAGCGTCACTACCTTGTCGGTATTGTGCATATCCGCCGAGAGTACGGCCGCCATGAAGGGCGCCGGGTAATGCGCCTTCAGCCAGGCGGTCTGATAGGACACCAGGCCGTAGGCTGCGGAGTGCGACTTGTTGAAGCCGTAGCCGGCGAACTTTTCTACCAGGTCGAAGATGTTGCCGGCCAGGTCAGCATCAATGTTGTTGCTGGCGCAGCCGTCGATGAAACCGCCGCGCTGCTTGGCCATTTCCTCGGGCTTTTTCTTACCCATGGCGCGACGCAGCATGTCCGCCTCGCCCAGAGTGTAGCGCGCCATCACCTGGGCAATCTGCATTACCTGTTCCTGATACAGGATGATGCCGTAGGTAGGCTTGAGCACGGGCTCCAGCCCGGCGTACTGATAATTGGGGTGCGGGTAGGAGACCTCTTCGCGGCCGTGCTTGCGGTTGATGAAGTCGTCCACCATGCCCGACTGCAGCGGGCCGGGGCGGAACAACGCCACCAGTGCGATCATGTCTTCCAGGCAGTCCGGCTTGAGCTTTTTGATCAGCTCCTTCATGCCGCGTGATTCAAGCTGGAAAACCGCTGTAGTCTCGGCTTTTTGCAGCATGTGATAGGTGGGCGCGTCATCCAGCGGGATGAAGTCGATATTGACCGGCTCCAGTCCGTTCTTGGCCTGCTCGCGGTTGATGGTTTCCATCGCCCACTTGATGATGGTCAGGGTACGCAGACCCAGGAAGTCGAACTTCACCAGACCGGCGGCTTCAACATCGTCCTTGTCGAACTGGGTCACCAGACCGCCACCGGCCTCGTCGCAATAGAGCGGCGAAAAGTCGGTCAGCTTGGTGGGCGCAATCACCACGCCCCCCGCGTGCTTGCCAACGTTGCGGGTAATGCCCTCCAGCTTGAGCGCCATATCCCAGATTTCCTGGGCCTCTTCATCACCGCTCAGAAAATCGCGCAGGATCTCTTCCTGCTCATAGGCCTTGGCCAGCGTCATGCCCACTTCGAAGGGAATCATCTTCGACAGCTTATCGGCCAGACCGTAGGACTTGCCCTGCACCCGCGCCACATCGCGCACTACGGCCTTGGCGGCCATGGTGCCGAAGGTGATGATCTGCGATACCGCGTTACGGCCGTACATGTCGGCTACATACTCGATGACCCGGTCGCGACCTTCCATACAGAAGTCGACATCAAAGTCGGGCATGGATACCCGCTCCGGGTTGAGGAAGCGCTCGAACAGCAGGTCGTAGGCCAGGGGATCCAAGTCGGTAATCAACAGACAGTAAGCGACCAGCGAGCCCGCCCCGGAGCCACGCCCCGGCCCTACGGGTACGCCATTGCCCTTGGCCCACTTGATGAAATCCATCACGATCAGAAAGTAGCCGGGAAAGCCCATCTGATTAATGATATCCAGCTCGAAGTTCAGCCGGTCGACATAGACCTGGCGCTTGGCTTCATAGTCCGGCGTATCCGCCGGCAGGACCACCTTTAGGCGCTCTTCCAGTCCTTCGAACGAGACCTTTTTGAAGAACTCTTCGATGGTGAGACCATCAGGGATCGGAAAATCCGGGAGAAAGTGTTTACCCAGCTGCACATCAATGTTGCAGCGTTTGGCAATCTCGACCGTGTTCTCCAGCGCCTCGGGAATGTCGGCGAACAGCTCGGCCATTTCCTCTGGCGTTTTCAGGTACTGCTCTTCACTGTATTGCCGGGTGCGCCGCGGGTCACCCAACACCCGACCTTCGCCGATGCAGACGCGCGTCTCATGCGCCTCGAAATCCTCCCGGCGGATGAAGCGCACATCATTGGTAGCCACCACCGGGCAGCCCTTGCGGGCCCCGAGCGCGACGGCAGCGTGCAGATGCTCCTCGTCGTTGACGCGACTGGTGCGCTGCAACTCCAGATAGAAGCGATCAGGGAAAACGCCCATCCAGTAATCCAGCAGCTCGTCCGCCGCCTCCGGCGAGTTGGACAACAGCGCCAGACCTATCTCGCCCTCCTTCGCACCAGACAGGGCAATGACCCCTTCACTGGCTTCGGCGACCCATTCACGCCTGATGGTTACCAGGCCATTGCGCTGACCTTCGGTGTAGCCACGCGAAATCAACTCGGTCAGATTGCGGTAGCCTTCCTTGTTCATCGACAGCAGTGTCAGCCGGGTAAGCTGGCTGTCGTCCTCACCGCCCAGCACCCAGAGATCGACACCGGAAATCGGTTTGACCCCTGAGCCCATGGCCGCGCGGTAGAACTTCACCAGGCTGCACATGTTGTTCTGGTCGGTCACCGCCACGGCCGGCATGCCGGCGTCCACCACGGACTTGATCAGCGGTTTGACCTTGACCAGACCATCGACCAGGGAGTACTCGCTGTGGACACGCAGGTGAACGAAGGAAAAGCTCATATGAATCCTGTTTCAGAGGGCAAACGGCAAGACCGGTGATTGTAACTAGGGGGCAGGTTCGGGGCCAGTCGCGGTTGGCAGAAGTGCGACCTCTGGTCAGTCCACTACGACCCGCTCAGCAGACTCGCCCCCCACCACGCGCGCCAGCCAGGCTAAATGGCTAGAGCAGAACTGCGCGTACCGGAGCAAAGGAGCGGCGGTGAATCGGAGTGGCACCCAGCTCACCCAGCGCTTGCAGATGCACCGGCGTCGGATAGCCCTTGTGCTGGGCTATGCCGTAGCCGGGGTACTGCAGGTCCAGGCTGAGCATCTCGCGGTCACGCGCCACCTTCGCCAGAATGGACGCGGCGGCAATGGCGGGTACCCGGCCATCACCCTTGATCACTGGCTCGCTGCGCATGGGCAACACCGGGCAGCGGTTGCCGTCCACCAGCACCAGATCCGGCTGAATAGCCAGACCGGCAACGGCGCGCTGCATCGCCAGCATGGTCGCCTGCAAAATATTCAGCGCATCTATCTCTTCCACCTCGGCGCGCGCAATGCACCAGGCGACCGCCTGCTGCTGAATCAGCGGAAACAGTGCTTCACGCCGCGCCGCTGTCAACTTCTTGGAATCGTTCAAGCCGTCTATCGGTCGGCAGGGATCGAGAATAACCGCCGCAGTAACCACCGCGCCGCAAAGCGGACCCCGGCCCACCTCATCCACGCCGGCAATCAGCTCGCCATCAAAGCTGGCGGTCCAGTCCATGATCATCTGCGTCATGGCAAACGCCCCTTTTGCTGCAACAACTCAGCCACCGCTTGTGCCGCGGCCTGATCGGCGTCGCGGCGAAGCTCCAGATGCAGCTGCTCGAATACCGCCTGCGTCGCCTCCCGCTCCGGCGTCGGCAGCAGTCTTTCCAGCAGGGCCTCGCCCATCGCCTGAGGTGTTGCCGCGTCCTGCAGAAACTCCGGTGCGACCTCCCGGCCGGCCAGCAGATTAGGCAGCGACACATGGCCGACCTTGACCAGCCGCTTGAGAATTCTGAAGGTCAGCCCGGCCATCCGATAGGCCACCACCATGGGCCGCTTGAACAGCATGGCTTCCAGCGTAGCGGTGCCCGAAGCGATCAACACCGCATCACTGGCAGCCAGCACCTCGTGCGCCTGTCCATCGAACAAGGTCAAGGGCAGCTCTAAACCACTCTCGGCTAGAATGGCGTCCATCTGTTGACGCCGCTCGGGATTGGCGCAGGGCATGATGAACAGCAGCTTAGGTTCGCGCTGCAGACACCAGGCAGCAGTGTCGAGAAACAGGCGGCCGAGTTTACGCAGCTCGCCATTTCGGCTGCCGGGCAGCAAGGCCACTATGCGTTTATCCGGCGGCAGACCCAGCGCAGCCCGTGCGGCTTCCCGGTCGGGTTCCAGCGGAATCTGATCGGCCAGGGTGTGACCCACGCAACGCACGCTGACGCCGTGGCGCTGATAGACCTCTTCCTCGAAGGGGAAAAGCGTGAGCATCAGATCGGTGGATTGGCGAATGCCCAGTACGCGCTTCTCGCGCCAAGCCCAGACCGAGGGGCTGACATAGTGCACTGTGGCGATGCCGGCGTCGCGCAACTGCTGCTCGACATTGAGGGTGAAATCCGGCGCGTCAATGCCGATAAACACATCCGGTTGCTGACCTTTCAGATAACTGACCAGCTCACGACGCACGCGCAGCAGCTCACGCAAACGACCCAGGACTTCGACCAGGCCCATCACTGAGAGGCGCTCCATGGGCACCTGGCTCTGCATGCCCTCTGCCAGCATGCGCGGCCCACCAATGCCAATGAAGCGCGCCTGCGGAAAGCGTTGCTTGAGTGCCTTGATCAGACCCGCGCCCAGGGTATCGCCGGAAGCCTCACCGGCCACCAGCGCAATGCACAGAGGTTTGTCTGATTGCAACATCGAGGGACCCGTTCAGGTTATCGGGTGATGCCCCGAGTGGAGGCAAGGATGGAGTCGCGATAGAGCGCCACTTCCGCGAAGGTCGCAGCGGCGTCTTCCAACTCAACCAATGCATCCTTGAGCGTCAGACCCTGGCGATAGACCACCTTGTAGGCACGCCGCAATGCGGTTACCAGCTCGGCAGAGTATCCACGGCGGCGCATGCCTTCGAAGTTCATGCCATGGGCACTGGCCGGGTTGCCACCGACCATGACAAAAGCCGGAATATCCTTGAACACTGCGCTGTTGGCCGCGCTCATCGACCAGGCGCCAAGGTGGCAGAATTGGTGGACCGTGGTATAGCCACCCAGAATGGCGCCATCACCCACATGTACATGCCCGGCAATGGTCGCATTATTGGCCATGATGATGTTGTCGCCCACCACGCAGTCATGCGCCACATGCACATATGCCATCAACAGGTTGTTGCTGCCGATGCGCGTCACACCCTGATCCTGCACGGTACCGCGGTGCAGCGTACAACCCTCGCGAATGATGTTGTTGTCGCCGATTACCAGACGCGTTGGTTCACCATTGTACTTCTTGTCCTGGCACTCCTCACCGACCGAAGCAAACTGGAATATACGGTTGCCCTTGCCGATGCTGGTAGGCCCCTTGATCACCACATGGGAGCCCACCACCGTGCCGGCAGCTATCTCGACACCGGGACCAATGTAGCTCCAGGGTCCAACCTCAACGTCATCGGCCAGGCGCGCGGCCGGGTCAATAATCGCCTGAGGATGAATCCGACTCATATCTTGCGTTCCGCACAAATGATTTCTGCCGAGCAGGCTTCCTTGCCATCCACCACAGCACGGCAGGCAAATTTCCAGATGCCGCGCTTGTGGCTCAGGTAACGCGCCTCCAGTTGCAGCTGGTCACCGGGTACCACCGGCTGACGAAAGCGCAGCTTGTCGGAGCCGACGAAGTAGTAAAGCGTGCCGTCGGAAGGCTTCACACCCATCATTTTGAAACCAAGCAAACCAGCTGCCTGCGCCATGGCCTCAATGATCAATACACCCGGCATGATCGGATGTTGCGGGAAGTGGCCGTTGAAAAACGGCTCATTCACCGAGACGTTCTTGTAGGCGCGAATACTCTTGCCTTCGAGGTCCAGCTCCAATACCCGATCTACCAGCAGGAACGGGTAACGGTGGGGCAGGTATTCTTTTATTTCGTTGATATCCATGTATTCGCAGGCCTTGCTGAAAAAATATAGGCACCCCAAAGGTGCAGATCAGGATTTGGATGAGTCCTGCGGTCCCTGAGTCACCACCTCGAGCTGTTTCTCCAGCTGCTGAACCCGTCTGGCCAGGGTATCGAGTTGACGAATGCGCGCCGCACTCTTCTTCCATTCCGCCGCCGGCTGCATCGCTGTTCCCGAGGAATAGGCGCCGGGCTCGGTAATGGAGCGCGTCACCATGGTCATGCCGCTGACGAACACATTATCACAGACCTCAATATGCCCGACCATCCCCACGCCGCCGGCGATCATGCAGTGCTTGCCAATGCGGGTACTACCGGAAATCCCGACACAGGCCGCCATTGCCGTGTGGTCGCCAATCTGCACGTTATGCGCAATCTGGATCTGATTATCCAGCTTGACGCCATTACCAATCAGAGTATCGGCCAGCGCGCCGCGATCAATCGTGGTATTGGCACCAATTTCCACATCATCACCGACGCGAACACCGCCGATCTGGGCAATCTTCTGCCATTGCCCACCGGCATTGGCGAAACCGAAACCCTCGGAACCTATGACCGCACCAGACTGCACCACTACCCGCTCGCCGATGACCACATCGTGATACAGGGTCACCCGCGGTGCCAGCCAACCACCAGCGCCGATCTGTGAACGCGCGCCAACAAAGCACTGCGCGCCAATAGTCACATCGGCGCCGACGCGCGCGCCGGACTCGATTACTGCACCCGGCCCAATGCTGGCGGTCGGATCAATCTCTGCGTCCTCTGCCACCACTGCAGAGGCATGAACCCCGGCAACAGGGATGGGCTTGCGATCAAACTGGTGGGAAATCCGGGCGTAGCTCAGATAGGGATCTTTCACTACCAGCGCATTACCCGCGAAACCTTCGGCATCCGCCTCGGTAAGCAGCACCGCGCCAGCGCGGGTGTCGGCGAGAAATTTGCGGTATTGGCTATTGGCGAGAAAGGCCAGTTGCTGCGGCTCGGCGTCCTGCAACGTGGCCAGACCAGTGATCAACTGGTCGGGATTACCAACCAGACGCGCGCCGAGCTTTTCAGCCAGGCGCGCGAGTGTGAAGCTGAGATTGCCGGTCATGGCAATATGTCAGCGACTGCTGTTCAGGCGTTCAATAACCTGACGGGTAATGTCGAACTGCGGCTTGACCTCAACCACGCCACCACGATCGAGCACCAGGTCGTAGTTTCCGCTTTTGAGAATGCCTTCTACCGCCGCGTCCAGCTTGGGCTTGAGTGCCTCCAGCATCTCACGATCGGACAACGCCTTGGCTTCGTTCAGTTCCTTGGACTGCACCTGGAACTCCCGCGCCTTCTGGCGGAATTCAAGCTCCAGCTTCTCGCGTTCGCTCTGGTTCAGCTGAGTACCGTCACGCTGCAGGCGCTCCTGCAAACGCTTGGCTTCGGCTTCCAGGTTTTTCAGGCGCTGCAGCTGAGCACCAAACTTCTTTTCGGCATCAACGGAGTATTTCTTGGCTGCATCCGACTCAAGCAGCGCCATCTGATAGTCCAGAACTGCAATCTTCATTTCGGCAGCGGCCTCGAAACTGACCAGCGCCAGCAGCGACAATACTGTCACGCGAATAAACTTACCCACTCTAATACTCCCGATTGCACATCGTTGATTGTCTGGAATCAGAACGTCTGACCCAGAGTGAACTGGAACACCTGTGTATCATCTTCAGACTGGCTGTTCAAAGGCATGCCCAGGCTGAAGCCCAGCGGACCCAATGCTGTCAGCCAAGACAGGCCAACACCCACACTGTAACGCAGGTCAGCCAGCTCGACATCACCACAGCCGGGGTTGTCCTCGCCGTTGTTGAGCGTGGTATTGGAACAGTAGGTATCGTAAACGTTGCCCACATCCAGGAACAGTACCGTGCGCAGCGAGCGCTGATCTTTTACGAAGGGCGCGGGGAAAATTATCTCGGCGCCACCAGTCATCTTGATGTTACCGCCAAAAGGCAATTGATCCTGATCCGGGTCAGTGGTGGCCGGCGTGCTCTTGGGACCCAGGGTGCTGTCCTCATAGCCACGCACCGAACCTATGCCGCCAGCATAGTAATGCTCGTAGAAGGGCATTTGATCGGTTGAGCCAAACGCCTTGCCGAAGCCCAGATCGGTATGCAAACGCAGTGTCAGATCGTCGCTCAGGGCGAAGAAGCGCTGCGCGCGGTAGTCCAGCGTGTAGAAGCTCAGATCGCTACCCGGGATGGATATATCGAATCCCAGGTTCTGCGAATAACCTCGATCCGGAAACACACCGCGATTAAGCGTGGTCTGCGACCAGGAGCTGTTGAAGAAGAAGTTGGTAAAGCTGTCGCCCTCGTTATCAATGAAGTTGACAATCTCCTGCACGGTGTAGGTGCCGGTCTTGAGCTCATCGCGCTGCGCGCTCAGGCCAAAGGAAACGCGCGAATTGTCGCTGATCGGGTAGCCCAGATTGAAGCCGCCACCGAAGGAGTCGACCGCGTAGCTGGAAATATCAACGTTCAGTTCGTCATAGTCGGTCGTGCGATAAAAAGCATTGTAGCCCAGGCTGATGCCGTCCACGGTGAAGTAGGGATCCATGAACCCATAGGACAACGAGGTCTGGTAGTCGGAACGGTTGGCGCCGATGCTCACGCGATTACCGGTACCGAAGAAGTTGTTCTGGCTGATGGAGCCGCCAAGGATAATACCCGAGCTCTGCGAGAAACCCAGGCTGGCGGTAACCGAACCCGATGGCTGTTCTTCGACCGAATAATTGACGTCAACCATGTCTTCAGCGCCCGGCACAGGTACAGTCTCGACGTTGACTTCCTTGAAATAACCGAGGCGTTCGAGCCGGGTTTTGGATTCGTCGATCAGATAGGTGGACGCCCAGCCGGCTTCCATCTGACGCATTTCGCGGCGCAGCACCTGATCATCGGTCTTGGTGTTGCCGCGGAAGTTGATGCGATTGACGTAGGCGCGCTTGCCTGGATCCACGTAGAAGGTCACCGATACGGTTTTGTCATCTTCGTGAATTTCAGGAATACCGTTGACGTTGGCAAAGGTATAACCCTCGTTACCCAGGCGGCGACTGATCAGATCCGAGGTTGAGGTCATCACCTGGCGCGAAAATACCTGCTGCGGCTCAATCAGCATCAGCCGCTTGATTTCGGCCTCACCTACCACCAGATCACCCGACAGACGCACGTCGCGGATGGTATAGCGGTCGCCTTCATTGATGTTGACTGTAATGTAGACGTGCTTCTTGTCCGGCGTGATGGATACCTGAGTAGAGGCTACATCCATGTTGATGTAGCCACGATCAAGGTAGTAGGAACGCAGACGCTCCAGGTCCCCGGCCAGTTTTTCGCGCGAATACTTGTCGTCACTACGCAGGAAAGAGAGCCAGCCGGACGTCTTGAGCTCAAACAGATCTACCAGGTCCTGGGTCTCATAAACGGTGTTGCCTACCACGTTGATATGGGCAATGGAGGCAATTGAGCCTTCATCCACGACAATTTTCAGCGCCACGCGGTTGCGCGGCTCCGGGATGACTTCGGCTTCGATATCGGCCGAATAACGGCCTTGGGACACATACTGGCGCAGCAACTCGTTACGCACACCCTCCAGCGTGGCACGCTGGAAAATCTCGCCTTCGGAGAGGCCCGCAGCGCTTAGCCCCTTGAGCAGATCTTCGCTCTTGATTGCCTTGTTGCCTTCAAGTTCGATGGAAGAAATCGACGGCCGCTCGACTACGTTGATCACCAGTACATCACCATCGCGACCAAGCTGGATGTCCTGAAAGAAGCCGGTGCGAAACAGCGCCCGAGTGGCTTCGACCAGTTCCTGATCATCCACCTGATCGCCAATATTCAGCGGCAAGGCGCCAAACACACTGCCGGCGGAGACCCGTTGCAACCCATTGACGCGGATATCGGAGATCTGGAAGGCGTCGGCAAAAGCGCCCGGCGCCAGAAGTATCAGAAGAAGCGCAGGCAATAGGTAACGTTTCATGAAGTCCGTTCTGAATAGCTGGTTAAAATCGTACTGCCGATACAGGCAGCTCGTGTTCAGGCAGTCTTGCTGTCAATCAACCGCCAAGGCGGCTTATATCGTTATAAATGGCAAACAGCATAACCCCGACGATCAGGCTAAGACCAATTTGCAGCCCCCAGGTTTGAATACGCTCGGAAAGCGGCTTACCCCGAACCCATTCGGCCAGGTAGTACACCAGATGGCCACCATCAAGCACCGGCACCGGCAGCAGATTCAATACGCCCAGACTGATACTCAGATAGGCGATGAAGCTGAGAAAGCTCTCCAGGCCAGACTTGGCTGAAGCGCCCGCCACTTTAGCAATGGTTATCGGGCCGCTCAAGTTTTTTGCCGAGACCAGCCCGGTCACCATCTTTTTCAACGAATCCAGGGTCAGCGCCGTCATGCTCCAGGTTTTCTGTAGCGCAACCGGCACGGCCATCAGTGGATTGTGGTGAATTTCCCGCACCATGTCCGCAGGCCATTCGAAGGCATCCACGCCGGCACCAACGTAACCGACAACCACATCGTTCTGCGCTTTGGCCGCAGGCGTCAGCGTTAGTTCCAACTCGCGCTCATCGCGTTCGACAAGCAGCTGCAAAGGCTTCTGCGCGCTGGCCTGAATCGCCGGCACCACTTCACTTACCCAATCCGTCACTGGCCGACCATCAACCGCCAGAATCAGATCACCTGCCTGCAACCCGGCCCGGGCAGCCGCACCTTCGGGCTCCACCTGGCGAATGTGCGGCGCCACCTGCGGCTGCCAACTGGTTATCCCCAGTGCGCCCATGGGATCGGGCTCTTCGGCGCCCTTGAGCCAGCTATCGAGTTGCACGGAATAGGTCTGGGTGCTGCCGCCTGCGCGCTCGCGCGCCTGAACTTGCAGCACGCCGGTCTCACCCAGGCGGCGTATCAGTTGCAGATTGACATCGTGCCAACTTGGCGTTGACTCGCCATCAATCGCGATCAGTTCGAGGTTCTGGTGCAGTCCAGCGCGCGCTGCCGGAGTATCCGCAGCAACCGGACCCAGCACCGGCACAACGGTGGTAACACCCAGCACGGCGATCAGCCAGAACGCGGCAATCGCCAGCAGAAAATTGGCAATCGGGCCGGCTGCCACTATGGCTATGCGCTGCCCTACCGGCTTGCGATTGAATGCCTGGTCCAGCTCCGCAGGCGGCACCGGCGCCTCACGCTCGTCAAGCATCTTGACGTAGCCGCCAAGGGGGATGGCGGCAATGGCATATTCGGTTCCCCTCCGGTCATGCCAGGTGTAAAGAGCAGGACCAAAGCCAATCGAGAATCGCAGCACCTTGACGCCGCAACGCCTGGCCACCCAAAAATGGCCGTATTCGTGAATGGTGACCAGCAGGCCAAGGGCAACTACCGTGGCCAACAGGGTAAACAGCAGTTCCATTCAGCGGGACCTCATTTGATTTCGGAACGAAAAACGACGAACGCGCATCAGCTGCGCCGAGCCAGCCACTTTTCAGCCTGCGTGCGCGCACGTTGGTCGGCCAGCAAGATGTGGTCCAGATCCTGGACCTGCTCACTGGTTATCGTACTGAGCGTGTGCTCGATCATAACAGGGATATCGGTGAAGCTCATACGTCCAGCGAGAAAGGCCGCTACCGCCACTTCATTGGCGGCGTTCAGAATGGCACAGGCAGTGCCGCCGGCCGAGGCCGCCTGGCGCGCCAGTTGCAGGCAGGGGAAGCGCAGATTGTCGGGGGCGTGAAAATCCAGGCGCCCCACAGCCAGCAAATCCAGCGCAGCAACACCGGAATTAATGCGACGCGGCCACGCCAGGGCGTGGGCGATCGGCGTACGCATGTCCGGGTTGCCTAACTGCGCCAACACCGAACCATCCACGTAATCCACCAGCGAGTGCACTACGCTCTGCGGATGTATCACCACCTCAACCTGATCGGGCCGCGCGTCGAACAGCCAACAGGCCTCGATCAACTCGAGGCCCTTGTTCATCATGCTGGCGGAATCGACGGAAATTTTCTGCCCCATCGACCAGTTGGGATGAGCGCAGGCCTGGGACGGGGTAACACTTGCCAATTGCTCAACGCTGAATTCACGAAAAGGACCGCCGGAAGCCGTCAACAGAATACGGCGCACGCCCACGCGCGCCAGCCCATCGGCATAGTTCCCGGGCATACACTGGAATATCGCGTTGTGTTCGCTGTCAATGGGGAGCAACTGCGCGCCTGAGTCACGCACCGCCTGCATGAACAGGGCCCCGGACATGACCAGCGCTTCCTTGTTGGCCAGCAACACGCGCTTGCCAGCGCGGACAGCTGCCAGCGTCGGCCGTAGCCCAGCCGCGCCGACTATGGCGGCCATCACGACATCAACCTCGGCATCTGCTGCCACTTGCTCCAGCGCCGCAGCGCCATGAAGAACCTGGGTCTGCAGCTTCTGCTCGTGCAAACGGGCCTGCAAGGCGACGGCCTGCCCGGCGTTGGCGACAACGGCAAAAGCGGGTTTATGCAGCAGGCACTGCTCAGCCAGCACGTCCATCCGGCTATGTCCGGTCAGCGCATGGATCTGATACTGGTCGGCGTGCCGGGCAATAACGTCAAGCGTACTGACTCCGATAGAACCCGTCGCGCCTAGTACGCTAACCCGCGAAAGCGTCACTCCAGATAGCTCCCGATCAGCAGCCAGCAAGCCACGAATACCGGAATGGCCGCTGTCAGACTGTCGATGCGATCCAGCACGCCGCCGTGGCCGGGCAGCAGATTGCTGCTGTCCTTGAGCCCCTCCTCTCGCTTGAACAGACTCTCGGTCAGATCACCCACCACGGAGAACAGCACCACCAAGGCCGCGCCAAGCGCGCCCAGCAGCATAGCCACAGGCCCCCAACCCAGATAGAGCATGGTGGCAAAGGCCAGCAACTCACTGACCAGCAAACCGCCGAGCAGACCTTCACGGGTCTTGCCTGGGCTCACATTGGGCATGAGCTTGGTGCGCCCAAACTGCTTGCCGGCAAAATAGGCGCCGATATCTGCCGCCCAGACCAGAATGAGCAAGGCAAAGATCAGCCAGAGACCCTCTGCCTGCGCCCGCAACCAGACCAGCCCGGCCCAAGCGGGCAGGAGGATCAGCAGGCCAAATACCTGGCGCAGAAAGCTGCCTTTCCAGATACCACTGCCAGCGGGATAGCGCACTACCATGAGCGCAGCAAACAACCACCACACCAGAGCGGGTATGAGGTAATAGATCACCGGCCATTGATCGCGGTACAGACCCACCATGAACAGGCCCAGCGTCAGGGCATAGACCACCCGCCCGCTCTGCCGGGTTTCACCGCACAGCCGAGCCCACTCCCAGGCGCCCACGGCCACCACCGCGCCAATAAAGAACGCAAACCAGGCACCCTGTAGCAGCACGAAGCCGGCAATCGCCAGGGGAGCCAGAATCACCGCTGTAATAACCCGCTGTTTAAGCATCAGGACTCCGCCGCAATCTGTTCGCTGGTTTTGCCGAAACGGCGCTGTCGGCAGGCGAAATCGGCCAGCGCAGCGCGCAGGGCCTCCTGCTTGAAATCAGGCCAGAACAGGTCGGAAAAATAGAATTCGGAATAGGCGAACTGCCACAGCAGGAAGTTGCTGACGCGCTTTTCACCACCGGTTCGAATGCACAGATCAGGCAAAGGCAGATTGGCAGTAGACAGCCGCGCCTCGATCGCCTGCTCGTTGATACTGGCGGCGGCGCGCGCACCGCTCGCCACTTCTGCAGCCAACTGGCGTGCAGCCTGGGCGATATCCCACTGCCCGCCATAGTTCGCCGCCACCACCAGCGTCAGCCGCCCACCGCCCGCTGTATGCTCTTCAGCCTGCAGCATGGCCTGCTGCAGCTCAGGCGCAAAGCGGCTGCGATCGCCGATGATCTGCAAGCGCACCCCATTCTCCTGCAGCTTGCGCACTTCACGCCGCAGCGCACCTAGAAACAGCTCCATCAACGCCCCGACTTCGTCCTCCGGGCGCCGCCAATTCTCACTGGAGAAGGCAAACAGGGTGAGCACTTCGACACCCTCTTCGATGCATACCTCGATCATCGCCTTGACGGCATCGACGCCGGCCTTGTGGCCAGCGACGCCAGGCAAGAAGCGCTTGCGCGCCCAGCGATTGTTGCCATCCATGATGATGGCAAGGTGACGGGGAACTACGGCTTGAGCGCCGGTGATGCTTTTATTGTTCATGCCAGGCTCGCGCAACGGTTGGCCATTAGATGGCCATCAGGTCAGTTTCCTTGGCTTCCAGAGCCTTGTCGACTTCGGCGATGAACTTGTCGGTCAGCTTCTGTACGTCATCGGCTGCACGGCGTTCTTCGTCTTCACTGATTGCCTTTTCCTTCTGCAGATCCTTCAATTGGCTCAAGGCATCACGGCGGATGTTACGTACCGCTACCCGGGCGTTTTCCGCTTCGGAGCGCGCCTGCTTGGTGTAGCCCTTGCGGGTCTCTTCGGTCAGCGCGGGCATGGGTACACGGATGGTGGTGCCGGCAGTGGCTGGATTGAGCCCCAGATCCGAAGTCATGATCGCCTTCTCGACCGCCTGAATCAGGCTCCGGTCAAAGACGCTCAGCGCCAGGGTACGAGAATCTTCGACGTTCACGTTCGCCACCTGACGCAGTGGTGTATCAGCGCCATAGCAATTCACCATCACACTATCCAGAATGCTCGGGTGGGCACGGCCGGTGCGGATCTTGGCAAAAGCATGACCCAGCGACTCTACCGACTTGCCCATGCGCTCCTGCGCATCCTTCTTGATTTCGTTGATCATTTCTCAACCCTCGATCAATGTTCCTTCGGCGCTGCCCACTACCGCATTCAGCAACGCCCCTGGCTTGTTCATGTTAAACACCCGCAAAGGCATCTTGTGGTCGCGAATCAGACAGATCGCGGTGAGGTCCATCACTTCCAGCTTCAGATCCAGCACCTGATCATAGCTCAGGCTGTCGAAACGCTCGGCGTTGGGATCCTTCATCGGGTCGGCGTTATAGACGCCATCTACCTTGGTGGCCTTGAGAACCAGATCTGCATCTACCTCGATGCCACGCAAACAGGCAGCGGTATCAGTAGTGAAGAACGGGTTGCCGGTCCCGGCGGAGAATATTACCACGTCACCTCCGGCGAGGTAGCGCATCGCCTTGCGGCGGTCGTAATGCTCGGTCACGCCTTCCATGGTAATGGCCGACATGACGCGAGTCTGAATATTGGAGCGCTCAAGCGAGTCGCGCATGGCCAGGCCGTTCATCACGGTGGCCAGCATACCCATGTGGTCACCAGTCACACGATCCATGCCGGCACTATGCAGCGCGGCGCCGCGAAACAGGTTACCGCCACCAATAACCAGACCAATCTGCACCCCAATGCCGATCAACTGGCCTATTTCCAACGACATGCGATCGAGCACTTTGGGATCGATGCCGAAGCCCTCGGTTCCCATCAGGGCTTCGCCGCTGAGCTTGAGAAGAATGCGTTTGTACTTGGGTTGGCGGCTGCTGGGCACCTGGGCCATGCTTGACTCTCCTGCGCTGGAATGGAGAAACACTCAACAAGTCCCACCTGACAACGGCGGCGGCCACTTGTTCAGTATTTCTTGAAAAAGAGGCTTCACGCCTGCGCGGGAAGCCTCTTCGGTCAACCTGTTCGCAGCAACCCTGGGACTAATCCTAAGCCTAGCCCTGGGGCTGCTGCGGTGCACTGGTCAGGGTGCACTATATCCTACTTACTGCTTGGAAGCGGCCAGCTGTGCAGCCACCTCGGCAGCGAAGTCGACTTCGGCACGCTCGATGCCCTCGCCCACTTCAAAACGAACGAAGGACAGCACTTCTGCGCCGGCCTTCTTGGCCAGATCGCCGACCTTGACTTCAGGGTCCTTGATGAAGGCCTGCTCAACCAGACTGCCTTCGGCCAGGAACTTGTTGATGCGACCCTTGACCATGTTCTCGACGATGTTGTCCGGCTTGCCGGCAATCTTGTCGGCGTTCAG
Source organism: Halopseudomonas sp. (assembly GCF_036961105.1). Lineage (GTDB taxonomy): Bacteria > Pseudomonadota > Gammaproteobacteria > Pseudomonadales > Pseudomonadaceae > Halopseudomonas. The sequence continues at coordinate 43,590 of NZ_JBALWW010000005.1, forward strand.
TGCCAGGAAAATTTCCTTTTCCTTGGCAATGGCGTCTTCGGATACCTGAGAGGGATCGAGGAATTGCGGGTTGCTGGCGGCAACGTGCATGGCGATATCGCGAGCCAGCTCTTCACTGCCACCCTTGAGGGTAACCACAACACCGATGCGGTGACCGTGCAGGTAGGCGCCCACAACATCACCTTCAACGCGGGTCAGGCGACGGATGTTGACGTTCTCGCCGGTTTTGGCAACCAGAGCTTCGCGGGCAGATTCCTGCTCGGCAATCAGCGGCGCAGCGTCGGTATAACCAGCAGCGAAAGCCTTGTCCAGGCTGGCAGCAACAAAACCCTTGAAGTCTTCCTGCAGAGCCAGGAAGTCGGTCTGGGAGTTGACTTCGATAATGACGGCTGACTTCTTGTCATCGGCGACCTTGGCCGCGATGGCGCCTTCAGCAGCGATGTTGCCGGCTTTCTTGGCAGCCTTGATGGCGCCGGAAGCGCGCATGTCGTCAATCGCCTTTTCAATGTCGCCTTCAGCGGCAACCAGTGCTTTCTTGCACTCCATCATGCCCTGGCCAGTGCGCTCGCGCAGTTCTTTGACCATGGCTGCAGAAATCTGTGACATGAAATAATCCTCTAGATTACTTTGACTGTGGGTGGCCCGCAGGAATAAACAGGGCCGCCATATCATGTTGCTTTCAGGATATTGCAAAAAGGGGGCATAGCCCCCTTTTTTACGGCATGAAAATCGCCGCCTGCACCTTAGCCTTCGGAGGCTTCCGGCGCAGCTTCTTCAACAAACTCGTCAGCACCGCCGGCGTTGTTCTTGCCGCGCAGAACTGCATCGGCAACGGCAGCTGCGTACAGCTTGATGGCGCGGATGGCGTCGTCGTTACCGGGAATAACGTAATCGATGCCATCAGGGCTGCTGTTGGTGTCAACGATGCCGATGACCGGGATACCCAGCTTGTTGGCTTCAGTGATGGCAATGCGCTCGTGCTCAACATCGATCACGAACAGGGCGTCAGGCAGGCCGCCCATGTCCTTGATACCACCCAGACCACGATCCAGCTTCTCCAGATCGCGTGTGCGCATCAGCGCTTCTTTCTTGGTCAGCTTGGCAAAAGTACCGTCCTGAGCCTGAACTTCCAGGTCACGCAGACGCTTGATCGACTGGCGGATGGTCTTGTAGTTGGTGAGCATGCCACCCAACCAGCGATGATCAACATAGGGCTGACCGGCGCGAGCGGCTTCATCAGCAATGATCTTGCTGGCAGCGCGCTTGGTGCCGACAAACAGAACCTTGTTCTTGCCAGCGGCCAGTTTCTCCACGAAGCTCAGGGCGTCGTGGAACATCGGCATGGTTTTTTCAAGGTTGATGATGTGGATCTTGTTACGAGCGCCGAAAATGAACTTGCCCATTTTCGGGTTCCAGTAACGGGTCTGGTGGCCGAAGTGCGCACCGGCCTTCAGCATGTCACGCATAGAAACTTGGGTCATGATAACTCCAGTATGTCGGGTTTGGCCTCCACGCATCCCAATGTCCAACCCCGAAGGGCACCCAGGACACCGTGACGATACGTGTGCGGATTTAAGGTTCACCTGAGCCAGCAGAAAACACCCCGGAAAACCGGTCTTTGCTCAGGCGCGGCGCTTTATACCATATATGGAGTTGCGAATAAAGTTCTGCCGACCATAGACTGCTCTGCACAGCGGCTCAACAGCCGCGCCGAGGTCTGATAGAATCCTCTGTTTGTCACTTTCGCCTGCTGGCGTTCAATCAAGAGAATCCTGTCATGACCGTATCCATCAAGACCCCGGAAGACATTGCCGGCATGCGCGTAGCCGGACGCCTGGCGGCTGAGGTGCTGGAGATGATCGGCGAACACGTCAAGCCTGGCGTCACCACCGACGAGCTGGACCGCATTTGCCACAACCATATAGTCAATGTTCAACAGGCCATTCCGGCGCCTCTGAACTACGGCGGCGCGCCGGGCCGGATGCCTTTTCCCAAGTCGATCTGCACTTCGATCAATCATGTGGTCTGTCACGGCATACCCAATGACAAGCCGCTGAAGAATGGCGATGCGCTGAATATCGACGTGACTGTTATCAAGGACGGTTACCACGGCGACACCAGCAAGATGTTCATTGTCGGCGAAGCGCCGGAATGGGTGGAGCGCCTGGCGCGCATCACCCAGGAATGTCTGTATAAAGGTATCTCGGTGGTTCGCCCCGGCGCACGCCTGGGCGATATTGGCCAGATCATTCAGGACCACGCCCACGCCAACCATTACAGCGTGGTGCGCGAGTATTGCGGACACGGCATCGGCAAGGTATTCCACGAAGAGCCTCAGGTATTGCACTATGGCCGCGCCGGCACTGGCATGGAGCTGAAGGAAGGCATGACCTTCACGATCGAGCCGATGATCAACCAGGGCCGGGCCGAAACCCGCCTGCTGGGGGACAACTGGACGGCCATCACCAAGGACCGCAAGCTGTCAGCGCAGTGGGAGCACACCATTCTGGTCACCGCAGACGGCTATGAAGTACTCACCCGCCGCAGCGAAGAATCCTTTCAATAGCAGTAGCAGGCAGTCACTGCCCCAGGATGTAGACGATGGATAACGCGCTTTTCGATCCCGGTCAGTTTCAGGCGGAGCTGGCCATCAAGAGCAGTCCGATCGGCGCCTTCAAGAAGGCTATCAGGCACGCCGACGGCGTGCTGCAAAGCCGTTTTGAAGGCGGGCACGATATCCGTCAGCTGATCCACGAGCGCGCCTGGTTCACCGATCAGATATTGCAGCAGGCCTGGGCTCGCCTCGATTGCGCGCAGGATCCGGGCATCGCGCTGCTGGCGGTAGGCGGCTATGGCCGCGGCGAACTGCATCCGCATTCGGATATCGACCTGCTGATTCTCGTACGCGATGAGGCCGAGCACTTTCGCGCCTCGATCGAAGCCTTCCTGATGCTGCTCTGGGACATTGGCCTGGAAGTGGGCCAGAGCGTGCGCTCGGTGCTGGAATGCCAACAGGAAGCCCGCGCCGATCTGACCGTGATCACCAACCTCATGGAATCCCGCACCCTGGCTGGCGACGAAGCGCTGCGTCAGGCCATGCTGGGCGCTATCGGCACCGAGCACATGTGGAGCGACGCCGAGTTCTTTCGCGCCAAGCGTGCCGAGCAGCAGGCGCGCCATGCCAAGTTCAACGATACCGAGTACAACCTTGAACCCAATGTGAAAAGCTCCCCCGGTGGCCTGCGTGACATTCAGACCATTGCCTGGGTAGCGTTGCGCCATTTCGGCACCAATGACTTGCGCAAGCTGGTGGATCAGGGCTTTTTGAACGAGCCCGAGTACGGCATCCTCACCGCCGGCCGCGATTTTCTCTGGAAGGTGCGCTTCGCCCTGCACAACCTCTCCGGCCGCGCCGAAGACCGCCTGTTGTTTGATCACCAACGCGCCCTGGCGAAGATGCTGGGCTACGAAGGTAACGACAGCAAGCTGGCGGTCGAGCGCTTCATGCAGAAGTACTACCGGGTAGTGATGTCGCTCTCCGAGCTGAATGACCTGCTGATGCAGCACTTTGAAGAAATACTGCTGCGTGATGCCGAAGCGGCGGATATCCGTCCGCTGAACAGTCGCTTTCAGATCCGCAATCATTACATCGAAGTTACCAACCCCAACGTCTTCAAGCGCACGCCCTTCGCCATTCTGGAGATCTTCGTACTGATGGCGCAGCACCCCGAGATCCGGGGCGTACGCGCCGACAGCATTCGCCTGCTGCGCGATCACCGGCGCCTGATCGACGAAGAGTTTCGCAGCGACATTCGCAATACCAGCCTGTTTATCGAGCTGTTTCGCTGCAAGGAAGGCATACATCGCAATCTGCGGCGCATGAACCGCTACGGCATTCTTGGCCGCTATCTGCCCGAATTCGGCAAGATCGTCGGCCAGATGCAGCATGACCTCTTCCACATCTACACCGTGGATGCGCACACGCTGAATCTGATCAAGCACCTGCGCAAGCTGAGCTGGCCCGAATACCAGGACCGCTATCCGCTCGCCTGGCGCATCTTCTGCCGCCTGCCCAAACCCGACCTGCTGTATATCGCCGGGCTGTACCACGACATCGCCAAGGGCCGCGGCGGCGACCATTCCGAGCTCGGCGCAGTAGACGCCGAGCTGTTCTGCAGCCGTCACCATCTACCGGCCTGGGATACTCACCTGATCGCCTGGCTGGTCGAGAACCACCTGGTGATGTCGACCACCGCCCAGCGCAAGGACATTTCCGACCCGCTGGTGATTCACGACTTCGCCGTACAAATGGGCAATCAGGTACGTCTCGACTACCTCTACGTGCTGACCATCGCCGACATCAACGCCACCAACCCGACGCTGTGGAACTCCTGGCGCGCCTCGCTGCTGCGCCAGCTGTATACCGAAACCAAGCGGGCGCTGCGCCGTGGCCTGGATAACCCGCCGGACCGCGATGAGCATATTCGTCAGACGCAGCAGGCCGCGCTGGACATTCTGGTACGCAACGGCATCGAGGAAGAGGACGCCGAAGCGCTCTGGTCCGAGCTGGGGGACGACTATTTCCTGCGTCATACCGCCAGCGACGTAGCCTGGCACACCGAAGCCATAGTGCAGCACAGCAGCCGCCAGGGCCCGCTGGTGCTGATCAAGGAAACCGCGCAGCGCGAATTCGAGGGTGCGACCCAGATCTTCATCTATACACCCGAGCAGAACGACCTGTTTGCGGCAACGGTATCGGCGATGGATCAACTCAACCTGAGTATTCAGGATGCGCGCATCATCACCTCGACCAGCCAGTTCAGCCTCGACACCTACATCGTGCTCGACTCCGACGGCGGCTCCATCGGTGACAACCCCGAGCGTATCCGCCAGATCAAGGACGAGCTGATCGAGGCGCTGTCCGATCCCGACGCCTTCCCGACCATCATTCAGCGCCGGGTGCCGCGCCAGCTCAAGCACTTTGCCTTTGCTCCCGAGGTCACCATTTTCAACGACCCCAACGGCCAGCACACGATTCTGGAACTGAGCGCGCCCGACCGTCCGGGACTGCTGGCGCGCATGGGCCGCATCCTGCTGGACTTCGACATCAGCGTGCAGAACGCCAAGATCGTTACCCTGGGCGAGCGCGTGGACGACGTGTTCGTGCTGACTGACGCCGACAACCAGGCGCTCTCCGACCCGGCCCTGTGCGAACGCCTGCAGCAGACCATCATCGACACTTTGAGCAGTACCCAGCCAACCGAGCAGGCGTACAGCAGCCCGATTGCCATTGGCCCCTGAGGATTGTGAATGAATAGCGACCTGCAACGCCTGCAGCCCTACCCCTTTGAGAAGCTGCGCGCGCTGATAGCGGAGGTAACACCCAACCCGTCCCTGCGGCCGATTTCACTGTCGATCGGCGAGCCCAAGCACCCGTCCCCGCCTTTCGTGCTGGAGGCCTTGGCGGGCAACCTGGATCAGGCAGCGGTCTACCCCACGACTCAGGGCAAGCCCGAGCTGCGCCAAGGTATTGCCGACTGGCTGACCCGGCGCTTCGATCTCAAACCCGGCAGCCTGGACATCGGCGGCAACATCATCCCGGTCAACGGCACTCGCGAGGCGCTGTTTTCCTTCACCCAGGCACTGGTGCAGCGCGATCCGCAGGGTCTGGTAGTCAGCCCCAATCCCTTCTATCAGATCTATGAAGGCGCTGCGTTCCTCGCCGGCGTTGAACCGCATTACCTGGCCTGTGATGCCAGCAATGGCTTTATTCCGGACTTCGGCGCGGTGCCGGCCGATATCTGGCAGCGCTGCCAGTTGCTGTTCATCTGCACGCCGGGTAACCCGACGGGCTCGGTGATCCCGCTGAACACCCTGCAGCAGCTTATCAAGCTGGCCGACGAGCATGACTTCGTGATCGCCTCGGACGAGTGCTACAGCGAAATCTATGCCCCCGCAGGCCCCGCCCCGGTCGGCTTGCTGCAGGCCTGCGCTGCCTTGGGTCGCGACGACTACGCGCGCTGCGTGGTATTCCACAGCCTGTCCAAGCGCTCCAACTTGCCTGGCCTGCGCTCGGGCTTTGTCGCCGGTGATGCGAGCCTGCTTGCACCGTACCTGCAATACCGCACCTACCACGGTTGCGCGATGCCCGTGCAGAGCCAGCTGGCCAGCCTCGCCGCCTGGCAGGACGAGTCCCACGTGGCCGACAACCGCGAGCAGTACCAGGCCAAGTTCGATGCCGTGCTGGCGATTCTCGAACCGGTGATGGACGTGCAACGTCCCGATGCCGGCTTCTATTTATGGCCGGTTACACCCATTGCCGATGACCTGTTCACCCAGCGCCTGTTGGCCGAACAGAACGTCGCCGTGGTGCCTGGACGTTACCTCTCGCGGGAGATTGATGGTTATAATCCCGGCGCCGGACGGGTTCGCATGGCTTTGGTCGCTCCGCTGAACGACTGCATCGAAGCCGCCGAGCGCATCCGCGACTTCATCAAGGGCCTGTAAAACGTGATCACCCTTTATGGCATAAAAGCCTGCGACACCATGAAAAAGGCCCGCACCTGGCTGGATGAACATGGCGTGGATTACGCCTTTCACGACTACAAGAAGGAAAGTATCGACGCCGTGCACTTGCGCGCCTGGTGCACAGAGCATGGCTGGGAAACCCTGCTCAACCGCAAGGGCACGACCTTTCGCAAGCTGGACGACGCAGACAAGAAAGACATCGACACCGACAAGGCCATTGCCCTGATGCAGGCCAACCCTTCGATGATCAAAAGACCGGTACTGGATACCGGCTCACAGCGCCTGGTCGGCTTCAAGCCGGAGTGGTATGCCAGCGCGTTCGACACCAATGCATAGCATCAAAGGAACAACCCCATGAGCGAATGTTTCAGCCTGGCCTTTGGCATCGGCACCCAGAACAGCGCCGGCAACTGGCTTGAGGTTTTCTACCCCCAGCCGCTGCTGAATCCCGATAGCGCCCTGATCAAGGTAGTCAGCGAGCAGCTTGGCTATAACGAAGGCAATCAGGCCATCAACTTTGCCGCCAGCCAGTGCGCCACCCTTGCCGATGCACTCAGTGCTGCCGGTTTCGCCGAAGCGGGCGCCCTGGTCGCGCAAATGGCCAACAGCACCCGACCACTGGTCGCCACCGTGCTGGCCACCGACGAAGCACCTGCCTCGACGCCTGAGGCTTACCTCAAGCTGCACCTGCTCTCGCACCGCCTGGTCAAGCCGCACGGCGTGGTACTGGCCGGCATCTTCCCGCTGCTGCCGAACGTTGCCTGGACGACCCAGGGCGCCATCGACATCAACGAACTGCCGCAGCGCCAGATGGCCGCCCGCATGCAGGGTGAGTCACTGGTGGTGCACAGCATCGACAAATTCCCGTCGATGACCGATTACGTCGTCCCTGCCGGTATCCGCATCGCTGATACCGCCCGTGTTCGCCTGGGCGCCTACGTCGGCGAAGGCACAACCGTCATGCATGAAGGTTTCATCAACTTCAACGCCGGTACCGCGGGCACCAGCATGGTCGAAGGTCGCATCTCTGCCGGTGTCTTCGTCGGCAAGGGTTCCGACCTGGGCGGCGGCTGCTCTACCATGGGCACCCTGTCCGGTGGCGGCAACATCGTGATTTCGGTCGGCGAAGGCTGCCTGATCGGCGCCAACGCCGGTATCGGCATTCCGCTGGGCGACCGCTGCACGGTGGAAGCCGGTCTGTACATCACCGCCGGCATCAAGGTCACTCTGCTGGATGACGCCGACAACCTGGTAGAGATCGTCAAGGCACGCGATCTGGCCAACCAGTCCGACCTGCTGTTCCGCCGCAACTCGCAGACCGGTGCCATCGAGTGCAAGACCAACAAGAGCGCGATTCAGCTCAATGATATGTTGCATGCACATAACTGAGCTTCGCTCGGTTATGTGAGCTGCAAGCGGCAAGCTTCAAGCGGCAAGCAGTGATGTGAGAGGCCCGTTCCGGTTATCGGTTCGGGCCTTTTTCGTAGCTGCAAGCTGCATGCTTCAAGCTTCAAGCTTCAAGCTGATTGTGCACGCGGAAACCGATACGCTCGCCCGAGAGCTGGTTTTGTCTCCGGAGCGTCACGCGTCCGTGGTTTTGCTTTTGCTTTTGCTTTTGCTTGTAGCTTGTAGCTTGTAGCTTGTAGCTTGTAGCTTGTAGCTTGTAGCTTGAAGCTTGTAGCTTGCGGCTTGCGGCTTGCGGCTTGCGGCTTGCGGCTTGCGGCTTGCGGCTTGCGGCTTGCGGCTCGCCTGCTGCGCTAGCGCAGCAGGCGCTGCACCGCCTGTGCGGCGGCGACCATCCCGAAGGTAGCGGTGACCATGGTGACGGCGCCGAAGCCGCCGGCGCAGTCCAGGCGTACGCCTTCGCCGACGAAGGTTTTCTGCTGACACACCGAGCCATCGGGCATGGGATAACGCAGCTGTTCCTTTGAATACACGCAAGGCACGCCGAAGCTGCGCTTGCTGTCGGCCTTGGGAAAGTTGTGATCGCGGCGCAGCTGCGAGCGCGCCTTGGCGGCCAGCGGGTCGTTGACGGTTTTCGACAGGTCGGACACCGTCACCTGGGTGGGGTCGATCTGTCCACCAGCGCCGCCGGTGGTGATAATCGCAATCTTGCGGCGGCGGCACCAGGCAATCAGGGCGACCTTGGCCTTGATACTGTCGATGCAATCAATCACACAATCCACATCCTCGGTCACATATTCAGCCAGATTCGCCGGGCCGATGAAGTCCAGCACCGGATTGACGCTGCACTGAGGATTGATAGCGCGCAAGCGCTCGGCCATCACCTCGACCTTAGGTTTGCCGATATTGCCATCCATGGCCGGCACCTGCCGGTTGATGTTGCTGACGCAAACTTCATCCAGATCGACCAGACTGATGCGGCCCACGCCAGTCCGCCCCAGGGCTTCAACCACCCAGCTACCTACCCCGCCAACGCCCACTACCATCACGTGGCTGGCCTGCAGGCGCGCCAGCGCCTCAACGCCATACAGGCGCGCTATGCCACCAAAACGCGGATCATCAACTGTTGTCATCGGTCCCCCTGCCATCAAGCTGGCAAGTATATCAGTGAGTAGCCTGTTCGCATTGCGGCGCTGCTGCTCAATAAACACCCACTTGCGGCCAGCACAGGGCAGCTATGCGCTGGCGACAGCTATCCTTGGGTTATCCACAGATTAATCCACGGGTTCTGTGCACAAGCCACAAAGGCGCTTGGCGTGGATTGTGGCTTGCTACCTGTGGGAGAATCGGCGCCCATTACCAGGGAATATCCCATGCCGCGCAAAACCAGCCCCAAGGCGTCGACCAAATCCGGTCTGCATCCACGCAACCGCCACCAGGGTCACTATGATTTTACCGCCCTGAGTAGCGCCAACCCCGCGCTACGCGCCTATCTCGTGGACTCGCCCGCCGGTGGCAAAACCCTCGACTTTGCCAATCCGGATGCGGTCAAGGCGCTGAACGGCGCTCTGCTGAAACTGCAATACCGCGTACGTGAATGGGACATCCCGCCAGGCTATCTCTGCCCGCCCGTGCCAGGCCGCGCCGATTACCTGCATACCCTGGCAGACCTGCTGGGCGAGAGCCATGACGGCAAGATACCCACAGGCAGGAAAATACTGGGCCTGGACCTGGGTACAGGCGCCAACCTGATCTATCCGTTGATTGGCGGCCACGAATACGGCTGGAGTTTTGTCGGCAGCGACATTGACCAGACTGCCCTGGACAATGCCGAGCGTCTGCTCGATGCCAACCCCGACTGCGCCCAACGCATCAGCCTGCGTCTGCAACCGCGCAGCGATCAGATATTCCACCAAATCATCAAAGCCGGCGAACAATACGATTTCACCCTCTGCAATCCGCCTTTCCACGCCAGCGCCGAAGCTGCCAGGGCCGCCAATCAGCGCAAGTGGCAGCAATTGGACAAGCAAGCCGAAAGCAGGGCCGGCACGCTGAATTTTGGCGGCCAGGCCAATGAGCTGCATTGTGCAGGAGGCGAGGCAGGCTTTCTGTCGCGCATGGCCGGCGAAAGTGCCGATTTTGGCCAGCAGGTATTCTGGTTCAGCAGCCTGGTTTCCAATGCTGATAGCCTCAAGCAGCTACCGCAACAGCTGCGCGAGCTGGGCGCGACCGATGTGCGGGTGCTCGACATGGCGCAGGGACAGAAGCGCAGCCGCCTGCTGGCCTGGACCTTCCTAGACAAGAAGCAGCGTCGTGCCTGGCGCAAGGCGCGTTGGCCCGCAGCCAGCAAACCGGCCTGAATTTTCGTCATCCACCACAGACAACTGCTGGACAGCGCTCTGGCCCGGCAGCCCACTCTGATATCATGTGCGCCAGACACACCACCAACGAAGCGAGCCATGACCGAGCTATCCCCCACCCTCACCCTTGCCTGCGATTTGATCTCGCGCAACTCCACCACGCCGGAAGATGCTGACTGCCAGCAATTGATGGGCGAGCGCCTGGCTGCGGTCGGGTTCAAGCTGGAGCAGCTCAATTTTGGTGAGGTGGACAATCTCTGGGCACGCCGCGGTGAGCAGAGCCCGGTGCTCTGTTTTGCCGGCCATACCGACGTAGTGCCCACCGGCCCGCTGGAAAACTGGGACCAGCCACCGTTCGAGCCCATCGTACGCGACGGCATGCTGCTGGGGCGTGGCGCGGCCGACATGAAAGGCAGCTTGGCGGCCATGGTGGTAGCGGCTGAACGCTTTGTCAGCAAGCACCCGAACCATCGCGGCTCCATTGCCTTTCTGATTACCAGTGACGAAGAGGGGCCCGCAACCGAGGGCACCGTCAAGGTCGTGGAGACGCTGGTCGAGCGCGGCGAGAAGGTTGACTGGTGCATCGTCGGCGAACCCTCGAGCACCGAGCTGGTGGGCGATGTGGTGAAGAACGGCCGCCGCGGCTCACTGAACGCCCGGCTGGTGGTCAAGGGCAAACAGGGCCACGTGGCCTACCCGCACCTGGCGCGCAACCCGATTCACCTGGCGGCACCGGCATTGGCTGCGCTGGCGGCGGAAGTGTGGGATGCGGGCAACGACTTCTTCCCGCCGACCAGTTTCCAGATTTCCAACATCCACTCCGGCACAGGCGCGACCAATGTGGTGCCCGGCGAGTTGGAGGCGCTGATCAATTTCCGCTTCTCTACCGAGTCTACCGTCGAGGGCTTGCAGGCGCGCGTGCGCCATCTGCTGGACCAGCACGGACTGGAGTACGAACTGCACTGGACCGTCTCCGGTCTGCCCTTCCTGACCGAACCCGGCGCTCTGCTGGATGGCGTGGCGGCGGCTATTCGTCAGGTAACCGGACGGGAAACCCAGCCGTCAACCTCAGGCGGCACCTCGGATGGTCGTTTCATCGCCACCATGGGGACTCAGGTGGTGGAACTGGGGCCGGTCAACGCGACCATTCACCAGATCAACGAATGCATCAAGGCCGCCGACCTGGATATTCTCACGGATATCTACGAAGCCACACTGGTGCGGTTGCTGGCCTGATGATCGAGCTTATCTGTCCGCATTGCCGCGCTGCACTGGAACCCAATGACCGCAGTTGGAGCTGCGCCAACGGCCACAGCTACGATCAGGCGCGTCAGGGCTATCTCAATCTGCTGCTGGTGCAGCACAAGAACAGCAAACAGCCGGGTGATACGCCACAGATGCTGGCGCACCGTCAGGCGTTCCTTGATGCCGGGCATTATCAGCCGGTGAGCGATGCTATCAATGTGCTGCTGACGGAACCGGCGCCACAGAAGGTGCTCGATATGGGCTGCGGCGAAGGCTACTACAGCGCCCGCCTGGCCGCTGCCTTGCCGCAGGCCGACCTTGCCGGGCTCGACATCAGCAAGGACGCCATTCTCAAGGCCTGCCGTCGCAGCAAGACAATACAGTGGCTGGTCGCCTCCAGCGCGCGCTTGCCGGTGGCCGACCAGAGCCTGGACGCGGCGCTGTGCGTGTTCAGCCCCTGGTCGCCGGAAGAATGTGTGCGCACGCTGCGCACAGGCGGCCGTGTGCTCATCGTCGGCCCGCACGGCGATCACCTGCTGGCTTTGCGCCAGAAGCTCTACGACGAGGTACATCCAACTCCGGAGTTGATCAAGTCGCTGCCGGAGCAATTGCGCATCGTCTCGCAAACTACCCTGCGCTATGCTCTGCAGGTGCCCGCCGACGAACTGGGCAACCTGATCGGCATGACGCCCCACGGCTTTCGCAGCCAGCCGGAGCGCCAGCAGGCCATTTGCGCCAGCGGCGTCGAAGGGCTGGAAGTCGCTATGCAGATGGTGTTGCTGGAACGCCTATGACCAACGGATCAACCGCCCCACGAGGACGCATCGTGCGCCAACCCGATATCGAGATTTACCTGCGCGAAGACCATGTAAAGGACCTGCTCGCCTGGCTACCCGAGGCCATGGGCCCGGTGGTGCTCGACGAACCCAAGGGCAATAGCCGGCAGGGACTGATCCAGAGCCAGCCCCCGGTACCGCTGATGGTAGTGCGCAAGGCGGCGGGCAAGTGGACCAGCATCTGGTTCGACAGCGAGTCTACGCCCTGGGCAACCGACGCCGACTGCGCACGCGCCGTGCACGCCGCACTGGGGCATGAGGTACGCTGCTCGGTGGGTAGCTGGAATGAAACCGACGGCGAAGCCGATGCCGACCGATGGCTGAAAGTGAACGCTGAAGGTGAAAGCGAATTCGTCTGGGCTCTGTAGGCTCTACAGCTCCCATGATGATCGACCAATACCACTGGATAACCGTAGGCGGCAGCGTGCTGCTGGTTATCTGCGCCGTGGTGCTGCACTACGAAGTGCTGTCGCGCCTGCAAGCCTTCCTCGGCCGCACTCGTCTGTCAGAACGCCCGCGGATTCTCACCCTGATCTTTGTCCTGCTACTGGCCCACATCTGCGAGATATGGCTGTTCGGCGCAGGCGCGCTGCTGATGCTGGAGATACCCGAACTGGGCGGTATCGCCGGGCTGCCAAACCCAACCCTGTTTGAGACCGTATACCTTTCGGCGACTACCTACAGCACTCTGGGCTACGGCGATATCACTCCGGTCGGCAACATCCGTTTTTTGTACGGTACCGAGGCGCTGACGGGGCTGGTATTGATCACCTGGTCAGCCTCGCTGACCTTTCTGGAACTACAACGCCATTGGCGCGATCGCAGTGGAGACAGCGGCCAGACTTGAAAGTCTGCCCTCTGCCCCCACCCATGCCTTACTGCCCGCCCCCCTGAGAGCGCACCCGGAATGCTGATAACTTGCCCACATTGTCATCGAAAAAATCGCCTGGAGGCCGCACGCCTGAACGCCGCCCCCAACTGCGGTGCCTGTAAGCAAGCGCTGTTCACCGGCCTGCCATTGGCCCTGGATAATGGCAACTTTGCCAGGCACGCCGATAGCGACCTACCCCTGGTGGTGGATTTCTGGGCCGCCTGGTGTGGTCCTTGCCGTCAATTTGCTCCCGTCTTCGAGCAGGCTGCGAGCAAACTGGAACCACGCACGCGACTGGCCAAAGTAGATACCGAGGCGGCGCCGGAGCTCGCGGCGCGTTTCGCAATCCGCAGCATCCCGACCCTGCTGATAGTGCATCAGGGCAAGGAAATCGCCCGCCTCAATGGCGCTTTACCGGCGGCAGAATTCATGCGTTGGTTGCAGACAAACCTGCCCGCCGTGCCGGCCTAGCGTATCGCTGAAGGGGCGCCCAGCAGCGCCCATTCCTGCTCACTCCCCCGCAGCAACTCCAGCCCGCACCTGGACGGGCGAGCGCATTCAACGGCGCCGCGCGAGCGTGCCCAGCGCGCGAGGGCCGGTGAGCAGTAGAGCAATACCTGGCAATGCAGCGCGCAAAAGCGCCTGCGCAGAAACAACGCGTGGGCGGTATCGGCTTTCGGCAACTGCTCAAGCAGTTCAGCGAGCCTTGGCTCGGCCAGCATGCCGTCGCCCAGATCGAAACAACTCCAGCCAGAGGTCATCGCTGCTTCCCGCCACTGCCGCGCGACGCCCCGGCGCCGCAGTGGCCCGCTGCCGTACTATCAGTTGCTCGCCGGGCGAGCCACCACCCGGCCTGATTCAGAGCGCGGTCACATCGTCTGCCTGCAGGCCCTTCTGGCCCTGACTTACAGTGAATTCGACTGCCTGACCTTCGGTCAGCGTGCGATGACCGTCGCCTCTGATGGCTCTGAAATGGACAAACACATCCGGACCGGACTCACGCTGGATAAAGCCAAATCCCTTGGCATCGTTGAACCATTTGACGGTCCCCTGCTCACGCTCTGCCATTACCACTTCCTCACCCTACAGACTGAAATAAATTGCTGCGTTATTGGCAACATTCGCGGCCCGTTCGAGAGTGCGCGGTACGTGTGGATGGACGACGCATACCGCATTCCGACAGCCGTCTTTCGAGTCTAGCCAATGCTGAAAAGCGCGCAAGTAAAGGTGCCACCGATACCCACAGCGGCAGTTAGCACGGTGATAGCAAACCAGAGGAAGGAACGCGGGAGAACACTCAGAGTAACCGACCGGCGCAGTACGCCGGTCGACTCTCGGAGCGCTTATTGACCGGGCTGCTCCGGCATCGCCGCGTCCTGTTCCTGCGGCTGCAGGTCTGCAGCGCGCAACGCCAGCTGATCATGCTGCGCGACACTCAGCTGGTAGGCCCAGCGCGTATCGGCACGCACTGCAAGTGGCTGCTCCTCACTCTGCTGCAGCTTATCGATGGTCAGCCAGTACTGGCTATCGAGTTGGTACAGCGAAGCAGACAACTGAGCGCCTGACCAGGTTTCGAGCTGCATCGTCAGACTGGGTTGCGGCAACGTCAGCTCGCTGCGCAGGCTGACATCCTGAGCGCGCAGACTGGCCAATGCCAGCACCATGCTGTTGAGCTTGCGCTCCTGGCCCTGCGCTGACTCCTCGCCGGACAGGCGGAAGTTGTAAGCGCCCTGCTCGGCCTTGTCCAGCGCCAGCGTTTCGCCGTCCGCGTGTTGCCAATGTGCGCTGGCAATTTGCTCCAGCGGAATCTGGCTGACCTGCAGGTCGAGCCAGTCACGGCTGTTGACCGAGATATTCAATGGCCGATTGATCAGCAATACCTGGTCACTGTCGGCAAACCGCAGCAATTGTCCGTTGCCAACCTCATTGCCATAAAGCAGTCCCACACTCCTGTCGCCCGCGTCCAGCGTAACCTGCAGCACCGGCGGTTCGCTGTCAGGGCTCAGTCCAAGGCGCTGGTGATACTGCCGATTGCTGGTCTTTTGCTCCTGTACTTCGGCGCCGCGCAGGGCCAGTAACAACGCCGCCAGGCGCGGCTGCATCACCGGGAAGTTCTGGCTCTGCGCAACCAGCCACTGGCCGTCCTCGCGCACCAGGTGCACTTGCTGCTCACCCCTTTGCAGAATGATCGTCTGAGTAGCGGCTAGCGTATCCAGCTGCTGATCAGACAAGAGCTTATGGCTCTGCAAATCAGTCACTCTGTCCTCCTTGCGCGCCTGCAGCGCAACCACCAACAGAGCTACCGCGATCAGGGCGACTACCAGCATCAGTATCTTACGCATGGCATTTGCTCCTCAGTGTTTGCGGCGCAGGCGTGCAACCAGCCACCAGATCAGCACGCCCAGTGTCAGCAACAGGGGCACCAGAGCGATGTTGATGAACTTCAGCTGGGTGCCGAGCTTGTCGATATCGGCATTGAGCTTGTAGCGCACATCCCGCAGTTGCTTGCGAATCGCCAACTTCTCGTCGATGAACTGCTGGATGGCATCACGCTGCTCCGCAGTCAGCTCAGTCAACTGGTTGGGGTCCTGGTTCTGTTGCAGTTGGGCCAGGCGCTGGTCGGTCTCGGCAAGCTGCTGTTGCAGGCGTTGCTCGCTGGCGCGGAAGCGGCTTTCGGCATCGCGCTGCAATTTTTCCACCACAGTGAAGGGACGGCTGAAATCCCCCCGCGAGCGCACGCTGATCAGCGCTTCGGAACCGGAAAGGTGGTCCAGCGCATTGATCAAAAAACCACCGTTATCGGCCCAAGGCTGCGGAATGCGCTGGCCAAACAGGTCCTGCACCTGCACCCACATGCGGTCGGTCAGCATGTCGGTATCGGCGACCACCACCACATGAATGTTGTCGGCCTGCTGCAGTCCGGGCTCGTGCCCCTCCACTCCCTGGGGGTAGGCCGAGTTGGCCGGACCATCCAGACGCGCAGCAAAGGTGTAGGTATGTTCATCGGCCTGGAAGCCCTTGAGCAGGTCCTCAGGGTCGCGCAGGTTGGCAAAGGCTTCGCTGGGCATCAGTGTGCTGTCAGCGGTGCTGGTCAGCAGCGGGGTAAATCGGGTTTGCGCGCCATCGGTCGGGATCAGCGCGCCCGCAGTACCCACGGTCAGCAGTTGCAGGGGAGCAGTGATAGTGTCTTCCCGATCGATCTGCGGCGGCTGCACTTCCAGCCAACCGATATGACGCGCCGGCAGTTGGCCCTGACCGCGGCTCACCGACATACCCTGATGCTCGTCGACCACCACCTGTTCGGGGTTGTACTGCACGCCCCAGGCTTTCAACAGCGGACCGAGATCGGAGGATTTGCCATCGGCCATGCCTTCGATCATCGCTTCCATTGCCTGATCGGCTTCGGCATAAGGATCGATAAAGGCCAACAGCTTGCCGCCACGCAGCACAAACTGGTCGACCGCATAGAGCGCCGCCTCGGTCAGCGACTTGGGATGCACCAGTAGCAGGACGCCAATATCCTCGGGGATCTGATCTACATCGTGCTGCAGCTGTTCCACTTCAAACATCTGCTGCATCTGTTCCAGCACCACCCAGGGCGGCGCCGGCTGCTGCGCGTAAGGGGTCATGCCGCCACTCATCGGCAAGCCGGCGATCAGGCCCACCTTGAGCTTCTCGGTTTGCGCGAGAGTACTGACCAGACGGCTCAGCTCGTACTCGAGCATGCCTTCCTGTTCGAGCGCAAAAAACGGAATGATCTCGCGCTCGGCCAGTTCGTTGGTGCCGGCCAGGCCGAAATACAGGGTGTCACCCGTCTGACTGAGCGGAATGCCCTGCAGGCCAAACTCGGCGGCGCGGTCTTCGGCTTCGGAGAACGGCTGCGGATCGATAATGTGCAGACGAATCTGCCCATCGGCCTCGCGCTCATATTCCCTGAGCATCTCCTCCACCCGCTTGGCGTAATTACGCAGCGCTATGTTTTCCTTGCTGGCCTGGTCCGAGAAGAAAAAATACAGATCAATCGGCTCTTCCAGGTCGTCAAGAATCTGCTGAGTGCCCTCGGAGAAGGTGTACAACTTTTGCTCGGTCAGATCGACCCTTGCGCCCGGCAACAAGACATTGGTGGCCATATTGAAGGCAACGAACGCCAGCAGCAGCACCAGCAAACCGGCGCCAGAATAAATTAAACGTTTCATGAATGCTCCTTTGCCTCAATCGGCCTTTTTCAGGTCGATGACAATCGCGGTGGCGAACAACCAGCCAGCCATCAGCGAGAAGAAATACAACAGGTCACGCAGCTCCAGTACGCCGCGACTCAATGCGCTGAAGCGGACCTGGAAGCTGAATGAGGCAATGGCATCCACCAACCACTGGGGCGCCCAGGTGCTGAAGAAATCAAGCACCATGGGGATGCCGGCGGCAATGAACAGGAAACACACCACAACACTGAGAATGAAGGCTATTACCTGGTTCTTGGTAGCCGCCGACAGACAGGAACCTATGGCCAGGTAACCGCCGGCCAGCAACCAACTGCCGATGTAGCCGGTCACTATGGCGCCGTTGTCCGGATCGCCCAGGTAGTTGACTGTGATCACGATGGGAAAGGTGAGCAGCAAGGCAATGCCGACAAACACCCAGGCCGCGAGGAACTTGCCCAGCACCATGGCGGTGCGTGATACCGGCAGAGTCATCAGCAGCTCGATGGTCCCGGACTTGCGCTCCTCGGCCCACAGACGCATGGCAATCGCCGGCACCAGAAACAGGTAGAGCCAGGAGTGGAAGGAGAAGAAGGCGTTGAGATCGGCCTGACCAGCAGTATAGAAACCACCCAGATCGAAGGTGAACAGCGCCGAGAGGACCAGAAAGATAACGATGAAAATGTAGGCCAGCGGGGTGGCGAAATAGCTGCCCAGCTCGCGCTTGAAAATGACGCCCAAAGTGCTCATGCCGCCTCCCCTGACGTCAGGCCACGAAATACATCGTCGAGACGACCTCGCTCAACCGAAAGCTCAATCACCGGCCAGTGCTGATCCCTTGCCAGTTGGCTCACCGCGGGCAGAATCACCTCACCCGGTTTGGCCAGCACTGTCAGCTGTTGACCTTCCCGCTGGCTTTCCACCGCGAGTACGCCGGGTAGTTGCTGCAATTGCTGGGTCTCGACCGGCTGAGCCAGGGACAGGGTGACCGCCTGGTGGTAGCGCGAGCGCGCTTCCAGCTCCTCCGGCGTGCCATCTGCCAGCAGGCGACCGCGGCCGATGATCACGGCGCGCGAACACACCGCACTGACCTCTTCAAGAATATGCGTGGAAATCACCACTATCTTGTTGCTGCCTTCAGCCAGTTGCTGGATCAGATGACGCACATGGTGCTTCTGATTAGGGTCCAGACCATCGGTGGGTTCATCCAGGATCAGCACCTGCGGGTCATGCAGAATCGCCTGAGCCAGCCCCACGCGGCGCTTGAAGCCCTTCGACAGGGTTTCGATACGTTGCCCCAGCACCGACTGCAGCTCTACCTGCTCGACTGCGCGGGCCACACGCTGATGCTTCTCGGCGCCGCTGAAGCCACGCACCGACGCGATGAATTCGAGGAAACCCTTGACGCGCATATCACCGTAACAGGGCGCCCCTTCCGGCAGATAACCCATCTGCTGCTGCGCTTGCAATATCTGCGACTGCACATCGAACCCGCAGACCGAGGCACTGCCGCCATCGGGCGTCAGGAAGCCGGTGAGCATCTTCATGGTGGTGGATTTGCCGGCGCCGTTCGGGCCGAGGAAGCCGAGTACTTCTCCCGGCTTGACGTCAAAGGACAGACTGTCGACGGCGAGGTGTTCGCCGAAGCGTTTCGTCAGGCTATTTATACTGATCATGCCTTTTATTATTCCCCCAAATGATAGGTCGCAACGTGCCCGTGGGCATTGGTTGCCAGGCACTCGCTTTTCTCCAGGTTGAACGCGAAGACATAGACTCTGGCTCTGTGCGCTGGTTCACACTTGCCCCTGTGTGTGACCTGCGGCCGGTTGTCGCAGCCGTAATTCGATTCCATTACCCGGAGCGCGTTGCGCTCAAGGCAGTGACTATATGAATCCGCTGGACGCATTTCAAGCAAGGATATGCTGGCCTTCCCGGCGGTCGCGCATGTGCCGGGCTGCTACTCCCGCGCAAACAGGCTAGAATTCGTGCCAATACCCCCTGACAGCTGGCTGTCAGCGATTCACCTGCCTTGAGAAGAATATGTCCGCTGCCTACTCCTCCGTTTTTGGTCGCCTGCGTTTTGGTCTGGCCAGGCGCCTGCTTTATCTCTGGGCAAAGTCCAAAAGCATCGGCAACCCAGCGTGCGATCTGCAGCTCGACCCGCTCAAGCCGGTCATTTATGTGCTGCCCTATCGTTCACTTTCCGATCTGATTGTGGCGGATCGCGAATGCGTCAAGGCCGGCTTGCCGCGCCCCGTCAGGCCACCCAGAGCGCCACTGGCACAGGAAGATTCCTACGTATTTCTGAGCAGTGAACGCTCCTGGGTCGGGCGTCCCGACCCGCGGCGCCAATCCCCACGCATGGGGCAGATTCTGGATGCGGTAGAAGAAGGTCAGGATGAAGTGCAGTTGGTGCCTATCACCGTGTTCTGGGGGCTTTCACCGGATGCCGAGTCCTCGGCGATCAAATTGCTCTTTGCCTACAACTGGGTCGGGGGGCGGCTACGCAAGCTACTGGCCATAGTGCTGCATGGCCGCAGCGTACGCGTGCACTTTGGTAAAAGCATGTCGTTGCAGGCACTCACTGCACCCGAGCCAGATCACGAGCGCCACCTGCGCCGGGTCAATCGCCTGCTGCGGGTGCATTTTCGCCACCAGCGCGCTGCGGTGGTCGGCCCCGAGCTGGCCCACCGTCGCACCCTGCTCAAGGGTCTGTTGCATGCTCCGATGGTAAAGGAAGCCATTCGCCGGGAGTCAGCCGAAAACAATATCACCCACGCCAAGGCGCAAACGCTGGCGGCGCGCTACGCCGATGAAATCGCGTCCGATTTCACCTACAGCATCATTCGCTTTCTCGAGGTGGTCCTCTCCTGGTTCTGGAACAAGCTGTACGACGGCGTCAAGGTCAACCATGTCAAACGTGTGCAGGATATCGCCCGCGGTAACGAGATCATCTATGTACCCTGCCACCGCAGCCACATCGACTATCTGCTGCTTTCCTACCTGCTGTTGCGCAATAACCTGACGCCGCCGCACATCGCCGCCGGCATCAACCTCAATATGCCGGTGATTGGCGGCATACTGCGCCGAGGCGGCGCCTTTTTCATGCGCCGCAGCTTCAAGGGCAATCAGCTCTACACCGCCGTTTTCAACGAATATCTGCACACGCTGTTCAGTCGCGGCTTTCCGGTGGAGTATTTCATTGAAGGTGGCCGTTCACGCACTGGTCGCATGCTCAGCCCCAAAACCGGCATGCTGGCCATCACGCTACGCAGTTTCCTGCGCTCCTCGCGCCGGCCGATCGTTTTCGTCCCCGTGTATATCGGCTACGAGCGGGTACTGGAAGGCCGCACCTATCTGGGCGAGTTGCGCGGCAAGACCAAGAAGAAGGAATCAATCTTTGATCTGTTCCGGGTGATCTCTGCCCTCAAGCTGCGCTTTGGCGAAGTTGCAGTCAATTTTGGCGAGCCCCTGGCGCTGGCCGACTTTCTTGATCACCAGCAGCCCGGGTGGCATGAGCAACCGCTTGGGCCCGACTACCGTCCGCCATGGCTGAACGAAACAACCAACCAGCTGGCTCGCAAGCTGACCAGCGCCATCAGCGCTGCGGCGGACGTCAACCCGGTCAACCTGGTGGCACTGGCCATGCTTTCTACCGCACGTCTGGCACTGGACGAAACCTCGCTGGCAAAAGTCCTCGACCGCTACGCCGCGCTGCTACGGCAGGTGCCTTACAGCGACAGCGTGACCCTACCCGAGATGGATGGGCAGGCAATGATCAAGCATGTGGAAGGCATGCAGATGATCCAGCGCCAGTCCGACGCCCTCGGCGAAATCATGGTACTGGACGAGCCACAAGCGGTGCTGATGACCTACTACCGCAACAACATTCTGCATTTGGTGGTGTTGCCAGCCTTGATTGCCTGCCTGTTTCAGAACAACCCGCGCATGAACCGTTCACAAATCGAGCGGTTGATTCTGGGCATCTACCCCTACCTGCAGGGCGAGCTTTTCCTGCAATGGGAGGAAGAGCAACTGCCGCAGGTGATCCAGACCTGGGTCGACAGCCTGGTGGCACAGGGTCTGTTGCGCGAGGAGGATGGTCAGATTCACCGCCCCGATCTCAGCTCAGGCGAGTTCGTCATGCTCAGCCTGCTATCGCGCAGCATCATCCAGATTCTCGAGCGTTTCTACATGGCTTCGGCGCTGCTGCTGAACTTCCCCAATGGCAGCCAGACCGCAGAGCAACTGGAAGCCCTGTGTACGGTCATGGCACAGCGTCTGTCGATCCTGCACGGCCTGAATGCGCCCGAGTTTTTCGACAAGACCCTGTTCCGCCAGTTTATTCAGCGCCTGATCGATCTGCGCGTCGTACGACCGGATGAAGCAGGCCGCCTGCATTATGTGGCGGGATTGGAAGACATTGCCGAGAACATTGCCAAACGCGTGCTGAGCGCCGAAATTCGCCTGTCGATCCGCCAGGTGGCGCGAACATCGAAGGCGGACTGAAGGTTATTCCAGACGCTTCTTGCCGTAGATATCGTAGCGGCTGGACTGGCCTTTCATTTCAGCGCTGGGCGCCTGCCCGGCGATTGCCGGCGCCTTGCGCGGACGCTTGACCACCACCCGATGGCTGGCCAGCTGCAGCGCCGCAGCCAGCAGCTCGGGGGCGTCATCATCGTTGCCCGCCAGCGGTCGGAACAGACGCATCTCCTTTTTCACCTGAGCTGATTTTTCCCGGTGGGGAAACATCGGATCCAGATGAATGACCTGCGGCACTGGGCCATCCCAATTGCGCAGCGCCGCGATGGCATCGCACTGGATAAGCTGCATGCGCGCGGCAATCTCGGCCACCTCGCCACCCGCCGCACGGGCACGCAGCAGGCCGTCCTGCAATAGCGCGGCAATCACTGGCTGGCGTTCCAGCAAGGTCACTTCGCAGCCCAGCGAGGCCATGACGAAAGCATCGCGCCCCAGACCCGCGGTAGCATCCAGAATGCTCGGGCGTATCGCCCCGCGAATCCCTACGGCACGGGCCACCATTTGCCCGGCGCCACCGCCAAACTGTCGCCTGTGAGCCAGCGCGCCGGTAACAAAGTCGACCCGCACATCGCCCGTGGCTGCCGCACCCGGCACATCTGCCACAGTACTGCGCAGGCTCAGACCCTGTTCATCCAGGCTGAGCAACAGCGGCGCCTGCGGGCTGTCGGACAGCTGCAGCGGCAGCGCCAGCCGCAACGCCAACGCCGCTGCCGCCTGCTCATGTCCAGCTGCGCCCACTACTGCCAGGGGCGTTACGTCTTGCTGCAGATTCATATGCCGAGGGTCTCAGCCAGTTGTTCAATGATTGTCAAAACAGGCCCACCTGCTGTGGCTGCTGCGCAGCCTCCACTTCGCCAGGCCAGATCGGCACGCCTGGCAGCGAGGGTACCTGCTGGTGAAGCTGCCGGTGGAAATCCCGCGCCAGCTCCGGTGCCAGCCGATTGTCTGGCGTATGCATGAACAGCAAGGGTCGATACCCCGCCGCGAGCCATTGCACGCATTTGCCCAGCCAGGGCTGCAATGCCTGCAGGTTGGCCTGGTTATCCATGCCACCGACAAAGCGCACGCTAGGTTGCCCGCTCAGCGCCACCGCATGCACCGGCAGACGTGGCTTGCGCTCCTTGGCTTCGAGGGTGGCAGCGCTGGTATCAGCGCTGGCAAACAGCGCCCTGGTGTCAAAGATGATGCGCTCGATGCCGCGCTGGTGCAGTTGGCGATTGAACTCTTGCTCAGTCGCATCCTTGCGAAAGAAATCGATATGCCGCACTTCCACCGCATAATCGAATTCGCCAGGCAGCGCATCCAGAAAGGCTAACAACTCGGCCATGCCGGCGGGCCCAAAACGCTGCGGCAACTGCAGCCAGATGGGCCCTAGACGTTGCTCGAGCGGCGCCATGCGGGAGAAGAATAATTGCAGGGACGCACTGTGCGCATCAAGGCGAGCGCCATGGCTTACTTCGCGAGGCAGTTTGGCGCAGAAGCGAAAATCGGCCGGCATCAACTCCGCCCAGCGCGCCACACGCTCGGCGCTGGGGAGTGAGTAGAAGGTGGTGTTGCCCTCGACCGCACCGAATACGCTGCAGTACTGCGCCAGGCGCTGGTCAGCATCGCTGTCGCTGGTGTAGAGCGCACGCTGCCAGGCCGGCTCAGACCATTGAGTACAACCCAGACGCAGAGGGGATGGTTTCAGCAACGCCACCGATCAGGCGAACAGATCGATGCCGGCGATGTAGTCGGACTCGCCATCGACCGGCAGATTCGCAGTCGCTTCGTAGCTGGCCAGCGCCTGGTTACTGTAGCCGTAAACCGGCTGCTGGGTTTCGCGCCGCGCCGGAATATACTCGGCATTGGCAGCGGTAGCATTGACCGAGCGCGTGGTCAGCGCACGGCTGGCAGATACGGTGGCGGCCTGTTCAGCAGCAGTCGAGCGCGCAGAATCCACCGGCGCGGCGCTGGACACGCTACGGTTGCTGCGCTCGGGGAGCGTAGGGTATGGATTCAGGCCATCAAGACGCAATTCGGGATCTCCGCTGTCAAGGCGCTCAGATTAGCGCTGAGCCTTGGGCGTGGCAACCTTGTCACGCAAATAGACTGGCTGCGCATCGGCGGCGTCAAGGACCTCTCCGGCCTGCCAGCGCGGCAATGCCAGCGTGAGCAAGTCGCGCGCATCCGGCAGCATTTCAGGCCAGCATTCATCAGCCTTTGCGGCCAGTCGTTCGGCATATTGCCAACCCGTACCTGCGCCCACCAGAGGGCGCTCAGCGGGCTGTGGAGGTAGCTCCACTTGTTCGGGTGCACATACCCGCTCGTCGGAAAGTGGCAGCATGACACCACCACTCAGCCCGAATACGCCCCAGTAAACCTCATCCATGCGCGCGTCTATCGCCGCCGCAACGTATTCTGCCTGGTGTTCGCGCCAGGCGCGCTGCGCCAGCGCCGCCAGGTTGGAAACGGCAATCACCGGTTTGCCACTGGCAAAGGCCAAGCCCTGCACCATGCCGGTAGCAATACGCACCCCGGTAAAGGCACCGGGGCCGCGCCCGAAGACCAGCGCATCCACCTGGCCCAGTGCTATGCCGCGTTCGCGCATCAGCTCCTCCAGCATGGGTAGCAGCCGCCGCGCATGCTCGCGTGGTATCACTTCGCTGCGATACACCACTTCACCCTCATGCAGCAGGGCTGCAGAGCAGGCTTCGGTCGCGGTATCCAGGGCTAGCAATGTGGTCATGGGAGTCCAGGGCGATTGGGTAGGGCGGGAATTGTACCCAAACAAAAAGACCCGTGCGACACCAGGTCAGCACGGGCCTTCTGCGCAGCTCAAGATCAGCTCAGTGCGGCAAGCACCTTGGCGGTGATCTGCTCGACAGTACCCACACCTTCTACCTTGGAGCACTTGGGCGCGCCCTTAGCGGCGGCCAGTTGCTTGTAGAACTCGACCAGTGGTTTGGTCTGGGTGTGGTAGACCTGCAGACGCTTGCGTACGGTCTCTTCCTTGTCGTCTTCACGCTGGATCAGCTCTTCGCCAGTCACATTATCCTTGCCCGCAACCTGCGGCGGATTGTGATCAACGTGATAAATACGACCTGAACCCGGATGCACGCGGCGACCGGAAAGACGAGCAACGATCTCTTCGTCGGCCACAGCGATTTCCAGCACGTGATCCAGCTCGATGCCGGCCTCTACCAGCGCTTCGGCCTGCGGAATGGTGCGCGGGAAGCCATCGAACAGAAAACCGTTGGCACAGTCTTCCTGAGTGATGCGCTCTTTGATCAGCCCTATGATCAGGTCATCGGAAACCAGTCCGCCGCTGTCCATCACTTCCTTTACCTGCTTGCCCAGGTCGGTGCCGGCCTTGACTGCTGCACGCAGCATGTCGCCGGTGGAAATCTGCGGAATACCGAAGCGCTCACAGATGAACTGAGCCTGGGTACCCTTGCCCGCACCGGGGGCGCCTAACAGGATAACTCGCATGATTTACTCCTCGTCTAACTGAAACCGCGCCAGCGCCGGTAACCGACGGCACACTGGCAGAGGACAGGCGCGCAGGCCGTCACAAAAAATTCGTTTGACCCACGCACGGGAGGGCAAAAGGGCGTTCAACATACACGCACGTGCAAACATGCACAAGCCGGACCATTGTCGCACCCAGGCAAGCCTATGAAAGCATTGACTAAGCGGCCCACCAGCGAGGGAAATGGCAACCGCTTTGCTGCTCTCGCTCAGCCGGTATTACGCATGCCCGCGGCGATCCCCGCAACCGTCACCAGCAGCGCCCGCTCCAGGTCCGGATCTATGCTTTCGCCTTGCGCCCGGGTGCGCGCCATCAGCTCGGCCTGCAGCAAATGCAGGGGATCGGTATAGGGATTGCGCACGGCCACCGATTCGCCAAGCGATGGATTGTGCGCCAGCAGCACCTGGGTGCCACGCAGTTCAAGGATTACCTGGGTGGCCTGCTCCAGCGCGGCACGCAGCTTCTCACCCAGCGGCCAGAGCTCGGGACTGGCCAACCGCTGCTCGTAGAAGCGTGAAATACCGGCGTCGGCCTTGGACAGCACCATCTCCAGCATTTCAATCCGCGCCAGAAAGAACGGCCAGCGCGCCATCATTTCCTGCAACATGGCGTCTTCACCGGCATCCAGCGCCTCTTGCAGAGCCTGCCCCGCTCCCAACCAGGCGGGCAACATCAGACGCGTCTGCGTCCAGGCAAAGATCCAGGGTATGGCGCGCAGGGTTTCGATACCGCCCTGACTGCGGCGCTTGGCTGGACGGCTGCCCAGGGGCAAGCGTGCCAATTCCTGCTCGGGGGTGGCCTGGCGGAAGTACTCGACGAACTGAGGCTCCTCGCGCACCACCCCGCGATACACCGTCACCGAGCGATCGGCCAGGCGCTGCATCAGCTCACGCCAGGCCGGCTCTGGCGCCGGCGGCGGCAGCAGGCTGGCTTCCAGTACGGCACTGGCGTACAGCTGCAGGCTCTGGATAGCGATGCCGGGCAAACCGAATTTGAAACGAATCATCTCGCCCTGCTCGGTTACCCGCAGTTGCCCCTGCACCGAGCCCGGCGGCTGGGACAGAATCGCCATGTGCGCCGGTGCACCGCCACGGCCGACAGTGCCGCCGCGGCCATGGAACAAGCGCAGGTGAACGCCATGCTGCTGACAGACCTTTACCAGGGCTTCCTGGGCACGATACTGAGCCCAGCCGGCCGCCAGGGTGCCGGCATCCTTGGCCGAGTCGGAATAACCTATCATCACCTCCTGCTCATCCCCTACCAGCGCGCGATAGTCCTGCAGCGACAACAGGCGGTCGATGGCGTCGGCGGCATGATCCAAGTCTGCCAGTGTTTCAAACAGCGGCGCCACGCGCATCGGCCACTGCACGCCGGTTTCCTTCAACAGCAGCTTGACCGCCAGCACATCGGAGGGATGTGAGGCCATGGAGATAACATAGGAGCCCAGCATCAGCTGCGGCTGGCTGGCCACCACGCGGCAGGTAGCCAGGACCTCTGCCACCTCCGCGCTGGGTTGCCAGGCGCCAGGCAATAGCGGCCGACGGCTGTGCAACTCCTGCAACAGAAAATCGCAGCGAGCCTGTTCATCCCAATGCGCGTAATCGCCCAGGTCCAGGTACTGAGTCAGCTCGCTGAATACGGCGGCATGCCGCGCGGCGTCCTGGCGTATGTCCAGCTTCACCAGCCCCAGGCCAAAGGCATTGACCCGACGCAGGGTATCCAACAATGGGCCGTGGGCGATACGCCGCATGCCCAGGTCCACCAGCGATTGATAGCAGGCCTCCAGCGGATCGCGCAGCTCCTCCAGGCTCTGCAACACGACGGCGTCAGGCGCGACCTCCTCGCTCAACGCCGCCTTGGCCCATTCACGGGTGGCAAGCAAGCGCGCCTTGAGCTGCTTGAGCACCGCCCGGTAGGGTTCGGCGGCGTCGCCGGCCAGCGCGCGCAAGGCATCGGTTGCGGCGTGCATGGACAGATCATTGGCCAGCGCGTCGATGTCACGCAGGTAGAGATCGGCGGCCATCCAGCGCCCCAGCAGCAATACCTCACGGGTCACCGGAGCAGTTACATTGGGGTTGCCATCCCGATCACCGCCCATCCAGGACGCGATGCGCACCGGCGCGGCGCGCAGTTGCAAATGCTCACCCGTCGCCGCGAAGGTATCGGCATCAAAGCGGCGCAGGAACTGTGGCAGCGCCTGCCAGAGCGAGTGTTCGATTACCGCAAAGCCCCATTTGGCCTCATCCACCGGTGTCGGGCGGTGATGCCGAATCTCATCGGTGTGCCAGGCCTCACTGATCAACCGGGCCAGGTCCTGGCGTACGGCCTCACGTTCGGCATCGGTAAGGTCGTCATGATCGCTCCGCGCCAGCGCCTCGGCAATGGCGTCGTACTTCTGGATCAGCGTACGCCGGGTGACCTCGGTCGGATGCGCGGTGAGTACCAGCTCGATATCCAGGGTGTTGATCTGCTGCATGATGCGCTCGGAGCTGAAACCCTCGGCCTGCAGACGGCTGAGCAACTCGCTGACGCAGCGCATTTCGAACGCCAGCGGCTCATCGGCAAGCCGGCGCCGAATGCGGTGATGCTGCTCGGCAATGTTGGCCAGATTGAGGAACTGATTGAAGGCTCGGCAAACCGGCAGCAGCTGGTTGTCGGGCAGATCCTGCAGTGCCGCCAGCAGCTCTTCGTGGGCGGCGCTGTCCTGCTTGCGGCCCTGCTTGGCGCCCAGCCGGATGCGCTCTATACGCTCAAGGAAATCCGCGCCCAGGTGGGCCTGAATGGTTTGCCCCAATAGCGTGCCCAGATGGTGCACGTCTTCGCGCAGGCGAGCATCGATTTCAGTCATACAGATTCCTCCAGCCGAGTGGACTCACAGCATGCGATGCAACAAAGAGGCTGACAAGGGGTCAAGAGTAGTAAGGGCGGTGCACAATTCAGCCAAGATTGGCTGACACCGCCGGCATCGGTCGTTATCGACTATGCTGAATTTGTCGCCACAAGCGAACTTGAAGACATCAGGGGGAAACATGAAGATCCGTGAACTCACCCAGAACTGGGAAAACACCGCCAAGGGCCGGGTTACCCGCAACAGTTACAAGGTCAAGCTCTGCCTGGAAGACGCAGCCCGCCTGGCCGCACTGCAGGAAATGTATCCCAAGCGGCGAGTGGAGGATCTGATCACCGATCTGCTCAGCGCAGCATTGGAGGAGTTGGAAGCCAGTTTGCCGTATCAGGCAGGCAGCGAGGTGATTTCCCGCGATGAAATGGGCGATCCGCTCTATCAGGATGTCGGCCCAACGCCTCGCTATCTGGCGCTCAGCCGTAAACACCTGCAACAGCTGATTGAACAGCAACAGGGCGTGCAGCACTGACCGGATTAGTGAAACCTGCTACCTGTGCTATAAAGGCCGTGCCTGGGGCGTTCTGGCGTCCCGGGGCAGGCTTTATAGTCCTTGGGCTTTAGCCTGATCCCAGAGCGCGTCCAGCGCCGAAAGTTCAGTGTGCTCAACGCGCTTGCCGCACGCCTGCAATTGCTTCTCGATGTAGCGAAACCGGCGCTCGAACTTGTTGTTGCCCTCGCGCAGTGCGTATTCCGCATCGACGCCCAGATGGCGCGCCAAATTGACTACGCAAAACAGTAGATCGCCCATTTCCTCGGCGACAGCAGCTTGATCGCCGGCGCGCAGCGCCGCGCGAACCTCGTCCAGTTCCTCGGCAATCTTGTCGACCACCGGGGCTGCTTCAGGCCAGTCGAAGCCGGCACTGGCCGCGCGCTTCTGCAGCTTTTGAGCACGACTGAGCGAGGGTAATGCCTGGGGTACATCGTCCAGCAGCGAGAGCTGCTCTGGAGCACCGGCCTTTTCCGCCCGTTCTTCGGCCTTGATCTGCTCCCAGCGCTGCTTGATCTGCTCCGGAGCCAGACTCAGGGCGCCCGGAGGGGTGCGCAGATTGCCATCGGGGAACACATGGGGATGCCGCCGCACCAGCTTGCGGGTGATGCCATCGACTATATCGCCCCAGGTAAACCGCCCCTCCTCTTGCCCCAACTGCGCGTAATACACCACCTGAAACAACAGATCCCCCAACTCGCCACTCAACTGCGAGAAGTCGCCTTGCTCAATGGCATCCGCCACTTCGTAGGCCTCCTCGAGCGTGTGCGGCACTATGCTGGCGAAGTTCTGCTGCAGATCCCAGGGGCAGCCATGTTGCGGATGCCGCAGACGCGCCATGAGATACAGCAGATCATCGAGCTGATAGGTCACGCTCGGTTCTCCTGACGAATCTCCTGCCGGTTGCGCCGCGCCTCTATCACGTTGGGCAACTGACTGATGCGCCCGAGCAAGCGTCCCAACAGGTTGAGGTTGGGGATCTCTATGGTCAGCAACATGGCAGCGTAGTTGTCGTCCTTGTTGGTGCGGGTGCTGACTTCCAGCACGTTGATCTTCTCGTTGGCCAGCATCAGCGATACGTCGCGCAGCAGACCCGAGCGGTCATAGGCCTTGATATAAATCTCAACCGGATAGGTCTGCACCGGCGCGCCGCCCCAGCTGACTTCGATCAGGCGTTCCGAGTCACGGTCCTGCAGCTGCATGGCATTGGCACAATCAGCGCGGTGTACGGTCACGCCACGACCCAGGGTGATGTAACCGATGATGGGATCCCCCGGGACCGGCTGACAGCAACCCGCCAGCTGCGTCATCAGGTTGCCGACGCCCTGAATGTAAACATCGCCGCGCCGCCCTACTCTGCTCGGTTTCTTCGGAATCAGCTCCAACTGCTCACTGTGCCGGTCCGGCTCCACCAGCTGATGCGCCACACCGACCACGTGAGCCAGCCGCATATCGCCCGACCCCACGGCGGCGAACAGATCTTCCTGGCCTTTTATGCCAAGGCGATCAATCAGCTGCGCGTAATCGGCGCCATTGAGTGCCAGCCGGGTCAGTTCGCGTTCCAGCATCAGCTTGCCGGCCTGCACGTTCTGCTCGCGCGCCTGCTGCTTGAACCAGTGCTGCACCTTGGCCCGGGCGCGCGAGGTATTCACGTAGCCCAGGTTGGAATTGAGCCAATCGCGGCTGGGGCTGCTGTGCTTGCCGGTGATGATCTCCACCTGCTCGCCGGTCTGCAGTATGTAGTTGAGCGGCACTATGCGCCCGTTGACCTTGGCACCGCGGCAACTGTGGCCGATTTCGGTGTGAACCCGATAGGCAAAATCCAGTGGTGTGGCGCCCTTGGGCACATCCAGAACATGGCCATCGGGGGTGAACAGGTAGATACGGTCTGGCTCGAAATCGACGCGCAACTGGTCAGCCAGGCCGCCGATATCACCCATCTCCTCGTGCCACTCCAGCACCTGCCGCAGCCAGGCGATCTTGTCTTCATAGGCATTGGAGGAGCTGTCGGTATCGGTGCCCTTGTAGCGCCAGTGCGCACAGACCCCCAGCTCGGCCTCTTCGTGCATGGCCTGGGTGCGTATCTGTACTTCCAGCACCTTGCCGTTGGGGCCCACCACCGCCGTGTGCAGCGAGCGGTAGCCGTTTTCCTTGGGGTTGGCGATGTAATCGTCAAACTCATTGGGAATGTGCCGCCACAGGCTGTGCACTATGCCCAGGGCGGTATAGCAGTCACGCACCTGGGGCACCAGGATACGCACCGCGCGCACATCGTAGACCTGGCTGAAATCGATGCCCTTGCGCTGCATCTTTCGCCAGATGGAATAGATGTGTTTGGCCCGGCCAGTGATATCACCAAAAATCGAAGCCTCTTCCAGCGCTGCGCGCAACTGGCTCATTACCGAGGCGATATATTCCTGCCGGTCGAGGCGCCGCTCGTCCAGCAGCGTGGCAATCTGCTTGTACTGATTGGGCTCCAGGTAGCGGAACGAGAGGTCTTCCAGCTCCCACTTGATATGGCCGATACCCAGGCGGTGAGCCAGCGGCGCGTAGATATCGAATACCTCGCGGGCGACCCGATAGCGCTTTTCCTCAGCCGCGTCCTTGACCGCCCGAATAGCACAGGTTCGCTCGGCCAGCTTGATCAGCGCCACGCGCACATCGTCGACCATGGTGACCAGCATCTTGCGCAGGTTCTCGACCTGGGCGTGCGGGCTGAATACGGTATTCTTGCCGGTATTTTGCGACACGCTGATGGCGGCCATGCGCTGCACGCCGTCCACCAGGCGCGCGACCACCTCGCCAAAGCGCTGCTCGACCTCGGCCAGGGTGGTCTTACGTTCACGCACGGCGCGATAGACGACCGCCGCCACCAGAGAATCCTGGTCGAGCTTGAGGTCGGCCAGAATCTCGGCCATCTCCAGGCCGGTGAGGTAGCTGCTGGTGCCATCAGCCCAGATGTTCTCGGCCGCAATGGCGGCCTGCTCCAACTCGCAAGCCCATTCGCAGGCTTCACGCAGCACCTGCGGCGACGTCAGATTGAGCCGTTTGTCAATGCGCTCTATCCAGGCCTCTATATTGATGCTGCCGTCACGATTGGTCGGGTGTTCCGCTCTGACCTGTACCATCTTGTTATCCTCGTCCGGCGCACCAGCGCGCTAATGCTTCCGGAACAATGCCATGGCTTCCACATGCGAGGTTTGCGGGAACATATCCATCACTCCCGCTCTCACCAGGCCGTAGCCTTTGGTCGCCAGAATCCCCGCATCCCGAGCGAGCGTTGCCGGGTTGCAGGAAATGTAAAGTATGCGCTCGATCCCCAGGGCCGCCAGGTCTGCGACCAATTGCTCCGCACCATCGCGCGGCGGATCAAGCAAGGCAGCGGTGTAGCTGGGTGAATCCGCTGGCAATTCAAGGGGCTTCGACAAGTCGGCCGAGAAAAAGTGCAGTGCCTCCAGCCCATTTATGCGCGCATTGTGCTGCGCTCTGAGCACCATGGCTTCGCTGCCTTCGATACCAGTCACCTGCGCGCCCAGGCGCGCCATGGCCAAGGCGAAATTGCCGATCCCGCAGAACAGGTCCAAGACCTGTTCGCCCGGTTGTAGCGCCAGCCAATCGAGCGCCTGATTCACCATCGCCTGATTGATCTCGGCGTTGACCTGAGTGAAATCGCCAGGCGAAAAACTCAAGCGCAGCTGCTGGTCGACCAGGGAGTAGCTCGGCTCGCTGTTATCACCACTCACGCAATGCAGCGAGCTTTCATCACCCGGCTGCAGCCACAAAGCCAGCCCGTGGTGCGCTGCGAACCCAGCCAGCTGCTGCTGATCCGCTGCGTCCAGCGTGCCCAGATGACGCACCACCAGCGCCGGCTGCTCTGTGCCTATCAGCTCTACATGGCCCAGATCGCGGGCACTGGCCAGCGAACGCAGCAGCGCGGGCAGCTCGGCGATCACCGGCTGCAGTACAGGCACCAGCACCGGGCACTCCTGCACCGCGACCAGGTCGTTGCTGGCACGCTGCCGGAAGCCAACTTCAAGGGCCTGACGCCTGCCATCCCAGCGCACCGATACCCGGGTGCGCTGACGATAACCGTAGGCCGGCCCTTGCAGAGCCGATGTCCATTGCGCCGGTTGCACCCCGGCAAAATGCTGCAATTGCTGCGCCAGCGCCTGTTGCTTGATCTCCAGCTGTTGCGCGTGCGGCATATGCTGCAGGCTGCAACCACCGCAGAGCTCGGCGTGCCGACAGCGTGGCGGTTGCCGCTCCGCGCTGGCCTGCAATATCTGCTCCTGACGGGCCTCGATCAGCTTGCTGCGCGCACGCACCACCCGCGCCTGCACCTGCTCGCCCGGCAGAGCGCCTTCCACGAAGACCGTGCGGCCCTGCCAGCGGCCAATACCGCGGCCATCGTGGGTCAGACGCTCCAGGGTCACCTCGATCCGCTGACCTATTGCAGCGGGCGCATCGGCATTGCTGCGCGCCTGCCGACGCGGCTGTCTACCTCGGGGCCTGTTCATGCATCGCCGGCGTAAATGCCGGTCGACAGGTAACGATCGCCGCGATCACAGATAATCGCCACGATGACCGCGTTCTCGACTTCGGCGCTCAGCCGCAGCGCTGCTGCCACCGCACCGCCGGATGAGACGCCACAGAAAATGCCTTCTTCGCGCGCCAGCCGGCGCATGGTCACTTCGGCTTCGGTCTGGCCCATGTCGATCACGCGGTCCACTCGGGCTTCGTCGAAGATGGCCGGGAGATACGCCTGCGGCCAGCGCCGGATACCCGGAATGGACGCGCCCTCGATGGGTTGCAGGCCAACGATCTGAATGGCCGGATTCTGCTCCTTGAGATAGCGCGAGGTGCCCATAATGGTCCCCGTGGTGCCCATGGAGCTGACAAAATGGGTAACGCCGCCGGCGGTGTCACGCCAGATCTCGGGCCCGGTGCCATGGTAGTGGGCCTGGGGATTGTCCTGATTGCCAAATTGGTCCAGCACCTTGCCTCGGCCTTCGGCCTGCATCTGCAAGGCCAGATCGCGCGCACCCTCCATGCCCTGCTTCTGACTTACCTCTATCAGTTGGGCACCGTAGGCGGTCATGGCTGACTTGCGCTCGGCGCTCATGTTGTCCGGCATGATCAGCACCATGCGATAGCCTTTCATGGCCGCGACCATGGCCAGCGCAATGCCGGTGTTGCCGGAGGTCGCCTCGATCAGGGTATCGCCGGGCTGGATGTCGCCCCGCCGCTCGGCACGCTCGATCATCGACAACGCCGGACGGTCCTTTACCGAGCCAGCCGGGTTGTTGCCTTCAAGCTTGACCAGAATGGTGTTGCTGGTGTCGCCCGGCAATCGCTGCAGGCGAACCATAGGCGTGTTGCCGATGCAATCGGCAATGGTTGGATATTCAATCGTCATTGTTCACCCTGGGAGCCGGGGCGCAGAGCAAAACATTCGCCAAGGCTGCGCTTTCTGTTCAGGCGGCCTATGATACCGGCAACGGCGTGGCGGATATACACAATGAACGAGATCGGCATCAAGACCCGTATCCTGCTGATGACACTGGTACCCTGTGGCCTGCTGGCTCTGGCGCTGGGTGCTTATTTCAGCTGGCAGCAATTGCAGGATCTGGAGCAGCAGTTGCTGGAACGCGGACAGATGACCGCAGAACACCTGCAAGGACCCGCCAGCGAAGCGTTACTGGCCGGCGAACCGACGCGCCTGCGCGGCTCGCTGAGCCGGGCGTTGAACTACCAGGACGTCCGTGCTGTTGCGCTGTACGATGCCCAGCATCAGCGCCTGGAGCACAGCGGTCCGCAGATGCACCCGACCGAACGCACGCTACCGGAAACCAGCCTGGCCGCGGGCACCGGCCTGCAAATTCAGGCCAGCAAACTGAGTACCCGCTTTACCCTCCCCTTGCTCGCCAGCCCGGCGCTGCTGGAAAAAACCCAGCGTACCGATATCGAGCCCGATGCTCTGCTCGGTTGGCTTGAAGTGGAATTGAGCCATGGCAATACCCTGCTACGCAGCTATCAGAGCCTGCTCACTACGCTGGTGCTGATTCTCATTGGCCTGGTAGTCACCGGTCTGCTGGTCAGCACCATGGGCCGCCGCATTATCGGCCCCATTGCCGAGATCAACCAGGCGATCGCGCGCATCAGCAAGGGCCAACTGGACGTTCGCCTGACGGCGGAACAGGGCAGCCGCGAGCTGGACGACCTGGCCAGCGGCATCAATACCATGGCGCAGGCGCTGCAAAGCGCGCAGGGTGAACTGCAACAGAATGTCGATCAGGCGACTGAAGACCTGCAACAGACACTGGAAACCATCGAAGTACAGAACATTGAGCTGGACATGGCGCGCAAGACCGCGCAGGAAGCCAACCGCATCAAGTCCGAGTTCCTCGCCAACATGAGTCACGAGTTGCGTACGCCGCTTAACGGCATTCTCGGGTTCAGCAATCTGCTGCAACGTACCGAGATGACGCCGCGTCAGGAAGAGTACCTGGGCACCATTACCAAATCAGCCGACAACCTGCTGGCGATCATCAACGAGATACTCGACTTTTCCAAGATTGAAGCCGGCAAGCTGGTGCTGGAAAACATGCCCTTCAATCTGCGCGATCTGATCCAGGATACCCTGACCATGCTGGCGCCCGCCGCTCATCACAAGGGCGTGGAACTGGTCAGTCTGATCTACCGCGATACTCCAATGGGTCTCTCCGGCGACCCCCTGCGGTTGAAACAGATCCTCTCGAATCTGGTCAGCAACGCGATCAAGTTCACCCACGAAGGGTCGGTCTGTCTGCGCACCATGCTCGAGGAGGAAGACGACGACCAGGTCACGCTGCGTCTGAGCGTGACCGATACGGGTGTAGGCCTGACCAGCGCCCAGCAGAAGACCCTGTTCAAGGCCTTCAGCCAGGTCGACAATTCGCTGTCCCGGCAGCCAGGCGGTACCGGCCTTGGGCTAGTAATCACCAAGCGGCTGGTCGAGCAGATGCATGGCGATATCGGCCTCAACAGCGTTCCCAACGAGGGCTCGGAGTTCTGGCTGACTATTCGCCTGAGCAAGTCGAGCCAGGCCGCCGATGACCTGCCGCTGCAACCCCTGAAGGGCCATCACGTGGCCATCTGCGAGCCGCACCCTCTGAGTCAGCAGGCGCTGATTCACTGCCTGCAGGACCTGGGACTGGAAATCAGCATTTTCCCCAGCCTGCATGCGCTCAACGGCGCGCTGGACAGCGTTGAAGGCAAGGGCATCAACCTTGTCGTGATCGGCAGCCCGCCCGCCGGCACCCCGCTCTCGCCCATTCTCGCCTGCATGCGCGGCTGGGCCGATAGTGGACGTTGCAAGAGTATTCTGATGGCCAGCACCAGCGACCAGTCCCAGCAGATGGACCAGTTGCCTACTGCCCATTGTGCGGTACTTTCCAAGCCGCTATGCACACGCAAGCTGTTCCGCGCCGCCACACAGCTATTGCAGCCGCGCAGCGAGGTGCTTGGTGAACCCAGTCTGCCAGGTACCGAACGGCGGCAGAACCCTGACTCGGTCGGCGTGCTCTGTGTGGATGACAACGAAGCCAACCTCAGGCTGGTAGAGACATTCCTGCGTGAAATGGGCGCGCGCGTGCTCAGTGTCGGCAGTGGTGAACAGGCGCTGGAGATTCTCAAGGAGCAACGCTTTGATCTGGTTTTCATGGATGTACAGATGCCTGGCATGGATGGCCGGCAGACCACCGAGGAAATTCGCCTGGGCGAAGAGCTCAGCGGGCAGGTGCCCACACCCATCATCGCGCTAACCGCTCACGCTCTGGCCGAAGAACGCCAACGCCTGATCCGGTGCGGTATGAACGACTACCTCAGCAAACCCATCAGTCCGGAACAGTTGCGTGAATGCGTGCAGAAATGGACCGGCCGCCAGCTCGGCGTCGGCCAGCCGCAACCACCGGCAGCGCAGGCGCGTGTCAGTGCGGCACCAGCAGTACTGGATCGCGCCGAAAGCCTGCGGCTGGCTGCCGGCAAAGCAGATCTGGCTGGTGACATGCTGGATATGCTGCTGGCGAGTCTGCCTGGCGAGCGCGCGCGCATTACCAGCGCCACGGAACAGGATGATCGCCGGGAATTACTTGAAGCAGTGCACAAGCTGCACGGGGCAACCCGCTATTGCGGCGTGCCCGAGCTGCGCCAATGCTGCCTGCGTGCCGAAACCCGGCTCAAAGAAGGCCAGGATGCCAAGGTCGAGATCGCGCTCATGCTGCAGGCAATGGACCGCCTGCTGGAGACGGCCTCAGTCGAGTGACCAGACCACAAAGGCGAGCGCCTGCTCGCGCTCGTCGCTGAGCGATAGCAACATGCGCCCGCCCCCGCCCTGCTGCAGCCGCGCCGCCGCCACGCCGCTCAAGTGCACCGAGGGAGCGCCAGCGGCGTCATTATCAATCTGCATGTGCTGCCAGGACAGACCGCCAGCCAGTCCCGTGCCAAGCGCCTTGAGGATGGCTTCCTTGGCCGCGAAGCGCTTGGCCAGATAGCGTGCCGGCTGTTTGTGCACGGTGAAGCGCCGAAACTCGGCGTCCGTGAGGATACGCCGGGCAAAGCGCTCACCCTGCCGCCCCAACACCGCTTCGATGCGCGAGACCAGCACCAGATCTGTGCCAATGCCGCGGATCATGACGTTGCTACGGCGCCGAGAATCAGCCTGCGCATGTCCTTGACCGCTTGCGACAGACCAGAGAACAGCGCCCGGGCGATAATCGCATGCCCTATATTGAGCTCGTTGATACCGGGGATCGCGGCGATGGCTTCCACATTGTGATAGTGCAGGCCATGCCCGGCGTTAACCACCAGCCCGAGCTTGCGCGCGTAGGTGACTGCGCTCTGTATGCGCTGCAAGGCCTCGGCCTGCTCCGCGCCCTCGGTATCGGCGTAATGGCCGGTGTGCAGCTCGATCACCGGCGCGCCTACGCGCTTGGCGGCTTCAATCTGCCGGGCATCAGGATCGATGAACAGCGACACCTCCGAGCCGGCGGCGCCAAGCCGCTCGACCGCCGCCTGCACGCGCGCCTCGTTGCCGCAGACATCCAGGCCACCTTCGGTAGTCAGCTCCTCGCGCCGCTCCGGTACCAGGCACACATGGGCCGGACGCAAACGCTCAGCGTAGGTGATCATTTCATCAGTCACCGCCATCTCGAAATTCATCCGCGTCTGCAAGACCGCCGCCAGCAGCTCCACATCGCGCTCCTGAATATGCCGGCGGTCTTCGCGCAAATGCACGGTAATGCCATCAGCGCCGGCCTGCTCCGCCTCAATCGCGGCCTGAACCGGGTCAGGGTAGCGGGTACCACGTGCCTGGCGCAGCGTGGCGATATGATCGATGTTTACCCCGAGCAACACACGACTGCTGTGACTCATGCTGGTTTCTCCTGTAGCACGCGGCGGCACAGGCCACCGCGCTCTGAATTAAGGTTTGCTTTCGCGACCAGCGGAAAACAGCTGGCGACTGACCAGTGGCCGGTCCCCCAGATGCTCCGCCAGGGCCTTGCGCATCAAGCGCTTGGCGGTATGCAGCGCGGCGGGATGTTGCCAGTCGCCGTTGGCCATTGCCAGCAGTCCGGCGCCCGGCAATAGCCCGGGCTGCTCGATGTATACAGGCTGCAGGCCCTGTTGCGCATCCCAGTGATAAAGCGCAGATGGTGAGACCGGCTGGTCTGCAGCATCGCGCTGCAAACTGAAACCGTAGCCCAGAAGGTCAAGCAATTGCCACTCGAATTCGCGCAGCACCGGCTCAACCGCCACCTCGGCAGACAACTGCTCCAGCGCGCGTTGATAGGCGGCAAACAGCAAGGTCTGCGGATCACCAAAGGATAACAGCCGCACCAGCAATTCATTGAGATAGAGACCGCTGAACAGGGCCTCTCCCTGCAGCCGCACATGGCTGCCGGCCACCTCTGCCTGCTGCAGGGTCTTGAGTTCACCGCGACCGTAAAGGCACAACAGCAAGGGCGTGAACGCCTGCGGACGAACACCTTTGCCGCGTCTTGCGCCGCGCCAGACCACCCGTTGCATGCCCTCGCGCAGGGTCAGCAAATCGACGAGCGCACTGCTGTCACGGTAGGGGCGGCTATGCAGCACGTAAGCAGGCTGCAGGTCCAGAGACATGGCGAGGCGCCGCTTCAGTCGTCGAAGCGGTAGCCCAGCGAGCTCAGCGCTCGCTCGTCATCCGACCAGCCGCGGCGCACCTTGACCCACAGATGCAGCATGACCTTGCTACCGAACAGTTTCTGCATGTCCAGTCGCGCTTCCTGGCCAATCTTCTTCAGGCGCTCGCCGCTGTCACCGATGATGATCTTCTTCTGGCCGTCACGCTCGACCAGTATCAGAGCATGAATATGCAGAATCTTGCCTTCCTGCTTGAACTGCTCGATTTCGACCGCCACCTGATAGGGGATTTCGGCACCCAGTTGGCGCATCACTTTCTCGCGCACCAGTTCGGCGGCAAGAAAACGCGAGCTGCGGTCAGTCAGTTGATCTTCGGGGTAGAAGTGCTCGCTTTCCGGCAGGCGCTCGGCGATCAGCTCTTCCAGCACCTCGATGTTGCGTCCGTGCAGCGCCGATACCGGCACTACTTCGGCATTGGGCAGCTGTGTAGCAAGCCATTCCAGGTGGGGCAGAATATCGCTCTTGTCGTCCATGCGATCGACCTTGTTGACCACCAGCAGTATCGGGCAGGTCACGTACTGCACGCGCTCGAAAACCATCTGATCTTCGTCGGTCCAACGGGTGCGATCCACCACAAAGAGCACCACATCCACATCACGCAGCGCCTGACTGGCGCTCTTGTTCATGAAACGGTTGAGCGCCTTCTCGTTTTCCTTGTGCAGGCCAGGGGTATCGACGTAGATCGCTTGTACGGCATCCTCGGTCTTGATGCCCAGCATGGTATGGCGCGTGGTCTGCGGCTTGCGCGAGGTGATTGCCAGTTTCTGGCCGAGAATATGGTTCAGCAAGGTCGACTTGCCGACGTTGGGACGCCCTACAATGGCAACATAGCCACAGCGGCTAACGGCTTCAGTCATCTGCTTTCTCCACGCCCAGTGCGATCAGTGCCAGCTGAGCAGCCTGCTGCTCGGCCAGCCTGCGGCTGTTGCCTTCACCGAAGGTCGGTGCCGGCAGCAGGTCCACCTGACAATCCACTTTAAAGGTTCTGCAGTGGGCTTCACCACTGCTCTCGATCACCTCATAACGAGGCAGATCGCTCTGCCGCGACTGCAGAAATTCCTGCAGCCGCGTCTTGGGATCCTTGTTGTTGTCTACCAGCGTGAGGGTGGCGATATGCCCGACCAGCCAGTGCAACACACGTTCACGCGCCGGCTCCATGCCGCCATCCAGGTAGATAGCACCAATAATGGCTTCAGTGGCGTCAGCCAGGATGGATTCGCGGCGGAAACCACCGCTTTTGAGTTCGCCCGATCCCAGGCGCAGATACTCGCCCAGCTCGAAGCCCTTGGCCAACTCAGCCAGGGTGACACCCTTGACCAAGCGCGCACGAAGGCGTGAAAGCTGCCCCTCGCGCGCTTGCGGAAAATGTTGGAAGAGCATCTCGGCGGCAACGAAATTGAGAATCGAATCGCCGAGAAATTCCAGTCGTTCGTTGTTTCGGCCACCGAGGCTGCGGTGGGTCAAGGCCAGGACCAACAGGTCCTGATCCTTGAATTGATAGCCTATCTTGCGTTCAAGTCGGTCTAGCTTGTTGCTCACTTTAAGGGTCTGACAATATGGGTTTCATCAAAGTGCACCAGCAGGTCCACCGTGTTGAGCAGGGGTGCTCGTTGCTCGTACTTGATCACCACCGTATAGGCATCGTTGCCGCTGGCAGTAACCTTGATCGCTTCCTTGGCATTGATATCGCGGATACTGTTGATCTGCATGCCCTTGTCGATATGGCTGTTGAGGTCGCGTATCGAGCGGATTTTCAGGCTTGGATCTTCATTGATCGACGTGACCATGTTGCGCAGCGCAAAATGATCCATGTAGATGGGAACCAGCTTCATCGCTATGACCATGGCAAACACCAGCAGCGCAATAACTGCCAACCAGCCAAAAAACGATGCCCCTTTCTGAGAGTGGCGCATAATAACCTCGTACGTCCGTTGTTGATGTTATGTTGACAACTGCCACCCGCCCCTCAGTGAATCAGGGCCGCGCTGGAAAAACTCGGCAGGTTGCTAAGCTTGGGTTCCGGCCAGTGCATCCATACTGCAAAAGCCTTGCCTACAATATAGTTGTCCGGGACCATTCCCCACAACTCCCTGGGCATATCGTCGGCGTGCCAGTAACGACTATCGTTAGAGTTGTCGCGATTATCGCCCATCATGAAATAGTGGCCGGCGGGAACCACCCACTCTTTTTCCGGGGGTGTCTGCGACAATCTTTTCTGGCGAATCAGATGACTGACTTCGCCCAGTTGCTCACGATATATAGCGGCATTCGCCAGCGCCTGCAACGGATGCCCGGCTGGCACTTCATCGTCGGGGATGATCTCGACCAGTTCATGCTCCACCTTCTTGCCATTCACGAACAACTGCTTGCCGGCATAACGCACATGGTCACCGGGCAGGCCAATCACCCGCTTGATGTAGTTGATGGTCGGATCGTTGGGGTAACGAAACACCATGACGTCGCCGCGCTGCGGGTCACCAATCGGAATAACCTTGGTGTCGGCTACCGGCAGACGGATGCCGTATGCAAATTTGTTGACCAGAATGAAGTCGCCCACTTCCAGCGTCGGTTTCATTGAACCGGACGGAATCTGAAAGGGTTCAACCAGGAAGGACCGCAGCACCAGAACCACAGCCAGCACCGGGAAGAATGACTTGCCGTACTCGACGAGCAAGGGCTCCTTGCGCAGCTTCTCCACTGTTTGCGGATCAGCCACATCAACCCGGGACTCATAGGCCGCGACCGCTCGACGGCGGCGCGGGGCGAGCAACAGCAGGTCGAGCAATGCGAGAAAACCACTGATGGCCACAGCCAGCACTAGAATCAGCGGGAAATTGATATGCATCATTGTGTGCGCTTCACGTTCCTAGTTGTCTACCTTGAGCACCGCGAGGAAGGCATCCTGCGGAATTTCTACACTACCTACCTGCTTCATCCGCTTCTTGCCGGCCTTCTGCTTTTCGAGCAGCTTCTTCTTGCGGCTGGCATCGCCACCGTAACACTTGGCCAATACGTTCTTGCGCAGCGCTTTTACCGTCGAACGAGCGACAATCTGCCCGCCCATGGCTGCCTGAATGGCCACATCAAACATCTGCCGGGGAATCAGCTCGCGCATTTTCTCGACCAGTTGGCGCCCTTTGAAAGCAGCGTTGTCACGGTGCACGATCAGCGCCAGCGCATCCACTTTCTCGTTATTGATCAGTACATCCAGACGCACCAGCTTGGCCGGCTGGAAGCGATCAAAACTGTAGTCCAGCGAAGCGTAACCGCGGCTCACCGACTTCAGGCGGTCAAAGAAGTCCAGCACCACCTCATTCATCGGCAGATCATAGATAACCTGAACCTGGGTACCGAGAAATATCATGTCGTGCTGCACGCCGCGCTTGTCGATGCACAGGGTAATCACGCTGCCCAGATGATCCTGCGGCACCAGAATGTTGGCGCGCACTATGGGTTCGCGCATCTCTTCGATGACCGATGGGTCCGGTAGATGCGAGGGGTTGTCGACATAGATGATTTCACCGTCTTTCTTGACCACCTCGAATACCACGGTCGGCGCAGTGGTGATCAGGTCCAGGTCATATTCGCGTTCCAGACGCTCCTGAATGATCTCCATGTGCAGCATGCCAAGGAAGCCGATGCGGAAACCGAAGCCCAGGGCCTCAGAGCTTTCCGGCTCGAACTGCAGTGCGGCATCGTTCAGGGTCAGCTTCTGCAGCGCTTCGCGGAAGTCCTCGAAGTCGTCGGAGCTGACCGGGAACAGACCGGCGTATACCTGCGGTTTGACCTTCTGGAAGCCGGGCAGCATCGCGACATCCGGGGTGGCCGCCAGCGTCAGGGTGTCGCCCACCGGTGCACCATGAATGTCCTTGATCCCGGCGATGATGAAGCCCACTTCGCCGGCCTTGAGATCTGGGGTTTCCGAATGCTTGGGGTTGAACACGCCCACACTGTCAACCTGATGCAGCTTGCCAGTCGACTTCACCAGCACCTTGTCACCCTTCTTGATTCGACCGTGCTTGACCCGCACCAGCGAGACCACACCAAGGTAATTGTCGAACCAGGAATCGATGATCAGCGCCTGCAAGGGCGCTTCAATATTGCCCACCGGCGCCGGGATGGTCTTGATCAGGCTTTCCAGCACGTCTTCCACACCGATACCGCTCTTGGCGCTACAGGCTACGGCGTCGGTAGCGTCGATACCAATCACGCTTTCGATCTCGGCCTTGACGCGTTCAGGCTCCGCCTGCGGCAAATCGATCTTGTTGAGCACCGGCATGACTTCCAGGCCCTGTTCGATGGCCGTGTAGCAGTTGGCGACCGATTGCGCTTCCACACCCTGGGCAGCGTCTACGACCAGCAAGGCGCCTTCGCAGGCAGCCAGCGAGCGGCTGACTTCGTAATGAAAGTCAACATGACCAGGGGTGTCGATAAAGTTGAGCTGGTAGGTCTTGCCGTCT
This sequence comes from Halopseudomonas sp., assembly GCF_036961105.1. GTDB lineage: Bacteria > Pseudomonadota > Gammaproteobacteria > Pseudomonadales > Pseudomonadaceae > Halopseudomonas. Next base: position 87,153 of record NZ_JBALWW010000005.1, read on the forward strand.
TTGGCGGTGTAGTACAGCGTGACGCTGTGCGCTTTGATGGTAATGCCGCGCTCACGCTCCAGATCCATCGAATCGAGCACCTGGGCTTCCATTTCGCGTTCGCTCAGGCCACCGCAGATCTGGATGAAGCGATCAGCCAGAGTCGATTTGCCGTGGTCGATATGGGCGATGATGGAGAAATTACGTATTAGGCTCAGGTCACTCACAGCGCGGATCATCCAGACGTAGTTGTCGGGCAAGGTTGCCAGACATGGCGATGAACGGGAAGAAATCCCCCGAAAACAGCCGGCGAGTGTACCTGATTACCGAGGGCGGTGCTATCGCAGCGCTAGCCGCTGGGCAGGCCTGAGGGCACCACCCAGCGGATATTCGCGCGAGCCGAAAAAGGCTCGAATGGGGCTATTCCGCCAGGCGGAAAGTGATGTAGCTGGCGCGACCCTGCCGGATCACACGCATGGATACAGAGCGATTGCTCGGCAGTGCCTTGGTGATGCTGTTGAAATTATCCACAGAATCGACCGCTTGGTTGTCCAGGTTGGTAATAATGTCACCTGGACGCAGGCCAACCATGGCACCCGGCCCCTTGGCGACTTCCCGAACGACCACACCACTGTGGATATCCAGATTCTGCTTCTGCTCTGCGCTCAGCTCGACTACGCTGACGCCCAGGCGGTTATCAGCCGAAGGCGGCGCTGCCGACTCGACATCACCACCCAGGGAAGCAAGGTTGTCATCCTCGGGTAGGCTGCCAATCTCCATGGTCAATGTCTTGCGCGACTTGTCACGCATTACCACCATGCTGGCTTTGCTGCCAGGACGCACCCGGCCAACCGCGTGCGGCAGATCTGAAGAACGGCTGATTTCCTGACCGTTGAACTCCATGATCACATCACCCACTTTCAAACCACCCTTGTCGGCTGGACCGCCGGGCATGATCTGCGCTACCAGGGCACCTGCGGGCTTGGGCAGTTCAAAGGATTCCGCCAAGTCCTTGTTGACCTCCTGAATGACTACGCCCAACCAACCGCGCTGAACGCTGCCCGTGGCCTTGATCTGCTCGACCACATCCATGGCCACATCCATGGGGATTGCGAACGACAACCCCATGAAGCCACCGGAACGGGTAAAGATCTGCGAGTTGATGCCGACCACCTCGCCATCCAGATTGAACAGCGGTCCACCCGAGTTACCCGGGTTGATGGCCACATCGGTCTGGATAAAAGGCACATAGTTTTCATTCGGCAGGCTGCGACCCTTGGCACTGACGATCCCCTGGGTCACCGAATAGTCGAAACCGAAAGGCGAACCAATTGCCAAAACCCACTCTCCCGGCTTGAGGTCTGCCGACTTGCCAATCTTCACCACCGGCAGATCAGCACCGGCCTCGACTTTCAGCAGAGCAAGATCGGAGCGCGGATCGGCACCTACCAGCTTGGCTTCCATCTCACGACGGTCAGACAGGCGGACGTAAATTTCATCGGCGTCGGCGATGACGTGATTATTGGTCAGCACATAGCCGTCTTTGGAGATGATGAACCCTGATCCCAGAGATTGCGGCGCCTGGTGCTCACGGGGTGAGGGGGTTTGCGGAAAACTGCGCTCGAAGAACTCGCGAAACAGCGGAGGCATCCCCTCCATGTCCGGCATACCCTGTACCGCAGCGGCGGGTGTCGCGGAAGGATTCTGCTTGGTACTGATATTGACAATAGCCGGTGACGCCTCTTCTACCAGCTCGGTAAAGTCTGGCAGGTCTGCAGCAAGAACCAGCGATTGCCACCCCAAAAGAGCGGCACCTGCGGCTGCCGCTACCCAACGTCGCACTGACAACATATGCGTATGTTCTCCTATGGATGAAACGAGAGAAACCGAATGTAGATCCTTCCTAGCGTGCCTTCGCTGGCACTCCCTCCAATAGCCTGACACCACCAATTCCCGCGCGCGCAAGTACGCGCGGCTGCAGGTGCGGATCTGCCTGCATCCTGCCGGCGCGCCAGCGCACCAGCAGGAAACCGGTCAGTAGGCCAATGGCCGCGAACAGAATAATCGCCGGCTCCGGCCACCCAAACGCTTGCGCCCCGAGCGCAGCAACAAACAGCCCAAGCAAGGGCACCAGGTACACCCAAAGGGCGCTATGTACCAGAGCGTCCTCTGGCACGCCTATGATGACTTCATCCCCTACCTGCCAGTCATTCTCTGCGAGCGCACGGATGAATCCCTGCGTCGCGCCGGCACCAAGCTTTTGTAGCAAAGACTGCCCACATCCGGCCTTGGCCTGACAGCTACCGCAAGTACTGGCTCGCACTGTGCTAACCCAGACCGCACCGGGTTCCACGCTGAGCACCCGTCCGCGCTCTTCAATCACTGGCAGGCTCGGCCGGCTGGGCGAAGGAAGACGCTATACGCTCGGCGGCGGCAGGGGGTATTTCACCCACTACCGTAGCCAAAAACACACCATTGGACGCTTTCAACTTGCGGCTGACTGCCACCGTAGGACCGAGCTGGGCACGCAAATCATCGGCCAGCCCCTCCTCACCCAAGGACTCTACGAATACCGTGAAACGGGACATGCCATCGGTGTAAACGCGACTGGAAACAGGGCTTTCATCCACTGCAAAGGAGCGGATATCTTGAGGCCCGGCGACAAAGCCAGGCGGCAGCCAACCCGGCTCCCAGGCTTCACTGTCTGCACCTTCGCTCTTGAGGGTCGCGTCAAGCTGGAGGCAGCCCGGACCGGGCTCGAGGCTTGCATCAGAAATATCGGAGTAAGAGAGATTGGTAAACTGAAACCGCTCCAGCAAAGTGCTGCGCTCATTAATCAGCAAGGATTTCAGCAATAAGCCCGTCTCGTTGTCGAGATAAAGCTCGTAGGCGTAACGATAATTGTCCCGCGGCTTGACCGCGACCACGGTTGCAGCCCGATCAGCAACCCGCGTTCCGCCTAAGACTTCGAGGGAATACCACTGTTCCAGCATCGCAGGATCTTGGGCGGCCTCAGTGCTGGTATCCCACAGGGGGCCGGCAGAGTAGGAAGTTGCGCATTGGACGTGGCCATCTCGTCGCACCCACTCGAGGGGCTCGCCATCGGCCTGCAGAAGGCGCTCGGTCACGCTTTCGTCGGTGGCGCGATGCCAGACCTGATGGGTAGAAAAACTACCGGAGCGCTCGTAAACGAAGGCTCCGGTGTAACTTACCTGACTGGTAGCATCCGACATTCGGTGCAACCAGGTTTGCGCGTCATTCGCCAGCGCCGCCGGCGAAACCAGCAAGGCTGCCAGACAGCAGCAGCCCCAACCGCGTTTCAATGTAACCACTTATCGCCCTTCTATGCTGGCCGCACGTGCGTAAGGAACCAGCTGCGGCGCAGAAAACTGAGCGCTGTTTTCTGCGTGTTCGCGCAGATAACGTCCAATTCGCTGCTCATGCCAGGCCGAAGGTGCCTGAGCGGGCGCGATTGGCTCAGCACCGACTCCCTGAGACTGGGAATAGCCAGCCAGCACTGCCCCGGAATGGGTGCCTGGGGCAGCCGCAAGGCTGGGAGCAACAATAGTGGTCTCTGCCGCCAGCGTTGGCTGCGTCGGAGCATCGCCCTGATTGACCATGCGCACCCCTACCAGTACCGCAACAGTAACCGAGGCGGCGACTGCCACGCGGCTCATGTTGCGCCACAGGCCAGAGCGCACCGGCGCAGTCGCTGCAGATTGCATCTGCAACTCCGGCTCGTCGCGCAGAGCAGCAGCAATACCGGCAGACAGGTCTACCGAACCCTGCCAATGCTCTTTGTGCAATACCGAGCGCGCCATTTGATAGCGCTCCCATGTACCACGCAGAGCGGAATCCTGTTCGGTGGCCTGGAGAACACGGCGCACTTCCAGATCATCAGCCTCGTTATCCATGAGGGCGGAAAGAGACTCCTGCAAGATTTCGCTTCTCATTGCTGTACCTCTGCTATGGCCCCAAGGGCTCGCTGCGTTGCGCTGCTGAACACCCGTTACGCTTCCAGCAAGGGCTTCAGTGCTTTATCTATTGCCTCTCGTGCCCTGAAGATGCGAGACCTCACGGTACCCACAGGGCAATCCATTACATTGGCAATATCTTCGTAACTCAGACCTTCAAACTCACGCAAGGTCAAAGCCGTCCTTAAATCATCCGGTAACTGTTGGAGCGTGCGATTGACAACTTGTTCAATCTCATCGCGCAACATATCTCGTTCGGGTGAGTGTATGTCCTTGAGGATGCTATCACCCTCGTAGAACTCGGCCTCATCCGCCGCTATATCCGAGTCTGGCGGGCGCCTATTACGCGCCACCAGATAATTCTTGGCTGTATTGATCGCAATACGGTACAGCCAGGTGTAAAAAGCACTATCGCCGCGAAAATTGGCCAGCGCCCGATACGCCTTAATGAAGGCTTCTTGAGCAACGTCCTGCGCTTCATGGCTGTCATGCACAAAACGCGTGACCAAGGCCAGAATCTTGTGCTGATACTTCAGCACCAGCAGGTCAAATGCTCTCTTATCACCCTTCTGAACACGTTCGACCAACTGCTGGTCGGTTTGTTCAGTCATGTCTCGACTCCTGCTTTGCTACAGGCCATCCAGACAGCGTTGTTATGGTAGACCCAAGATGTAACCAAAAGTTCTCCCCTCACTCAGGTACAGAAATAGGAGCCAGCGTCTTGCAAAAAGTTCCGCACCCAAATGCAAATTGCCACTATTGGGCCGACACCATACCGGCATGCCGCGATAACGCCAATGGCAGTATTGTGTGACAGACGGCTTCTATATACTAGGTCGCCGTGATCGGCAATCCGCGCCACCCTACCGGCAAGACGAGAGATTATGACGCAGCAACACGAATATGACGTACTGGTGATTGGCAGCGGCGCCGCTGGTTTGACGCTGGCTCTGCATCTGGCTGCGCACTTGCGGGTCGCCGTGCTGAGCAAGGGCAAACTGTCCGAAGGCTCTACGTTCTGGGCGCAGGGGGGCGTAGCGGCAGTACTCGACGATAGCGATACCGTGGATGCGCACGTGCAAGACACGCTGATTGCGGGCGGCGGCCTGTGTCATGAGGACGCCGTAAGACAGATTGTCGGCGACAGCCGGGCCGCCATAGGCTGGCTGGTGGAACAGGGGGTGCCCTTCACTCGCGAGCGACGCGAGGATGGCAGCGAGACCGACGATTTTCACCTGACCCGCGAAGGCGGGCACAGCCACAGACGCATCATCCACGCCGCCGATGCCACGGGCGCGGCGATTTTCAACACCCTGCTCAAGCGCGCCGAAGAACATCAGAACATAGTGTTACTGGACAACCGCGTGGCGGTTGACCTGATCACCACCCAGAAGCTGGGCCGTCCCGGCAAGCGTTGCCTGGGGGCTTACATCCTCAACCGCTCCAGCGGTCATGTGGAAACTGTCGCCGCCCGCTTCACCGTGCTGGCCACTGGCGGCGCCAGCAAGGTGTACCTTTATACCAGCAATCCCGACAGCGCCTCCGGCGACGGCATTGCCATGGCCTGGCGTGCCGGCTGCAGGGTGGCCAATCTCGAATTCAATCAGTTCCATCCGACCTGCCTGTACCACCCCAAGGCCAAGAGCTTCCTGGTCACTGAAGCCCTGCGCGGCGAAGGCGCCCTGCTCCGACTCCCCAACGGGGATCGGTTCATGCCGCGCTTTGACGAGCGCGCCGAGCTTGCTCCGCGAGACATAGTCGCGCGCGCCATCGACCATGAGATGAAGCGCCTGGGTCTGGACTGCGTGTATCTCGACATCACGCACAAACCGGCCGAGTTCATTCGCTCGCATTTTCCCACCGTGCACGAACGTTGCCTGGCGTTCGGCATCGACATCACCCGCGAACCCATCCCGGTGGTACCGGCGGCGCACTACACCTGCGGCGGAGTAATGGTGGAGGCAAACGGGCGCACCGACGTGAGCCAGCTGTATGCCATTGGCGAAACCAGCTTCACCGGCTTGCACGGCGCCAATCGCATGGCCAGCAACTCCTTGCTGGAGTGCATTGTCTATGGCCGCTCCGCGAGCCAGGACATCATGGCGCAGCTTGACCAGGTGAGCATGCCGCATGACCTGCCTGGGTGGGATGAAAGCCAGGTCACGGACTCGGACGAAGATGTAATCATCTCGCACAACTGGGATGAGCTGCGGCGCTTCATGTGGGACTACGTCGGAATCGTGCGTACGTCCAAGCGCCTGCAACGCGCCAAACACCGTGTGGACATGTTGCGTGGGGAAATTCATGAGTTCTACAGCAACTACAGGGTCAGCCGCGACCTGTTGGAGCTGCGCAACCTGGCGCTAGTGGCCGATCTGATCATTCGTTCGGCCATGCTGCGTCAGGAAAGCCGCGGCCTGCATTACACTCTGGACTACCCCGCCCAACTGGACGAGGCACTGGACACTATTCTGCAGCCGCCCAGCGCTGCCGACTGAAGCGCAACCGCAAGCGCAGGCGGCGCAGGCTTTCCTCCGAGGCGGCATCGGTAGCCAGCACCACGGAAACGGCACGCCAACGCCCCTGCTCACGCAGACGTACCACGGTCAGCATGGCGCTGACATAGGTATCAGCCAGCAACTTTGCCGCCGCTTCGGAGCCGTCACGGCGCAGAATGTGCCAACCTTCACTGTCAAACCGCAGCCCGGTCACCGAATGCGGATGCTGCAGGCTTATCTGCCGCGGCCAGACCCAGCAACCGTAACTGCAGACCAGCAACACGCAAAGCAGGCTCGGTAGCAGACTGAGCGCGCTTTTATACACGGCCAGGCACGCCAAAAGACTGCTGGCCAGCAGAAGCAAGGCCAGCCAGCGTGATGGCTGACGGCGCATGACGAGATAATCAGTCTGGCTGTACACGGTTCAATATCATCCTCACGATACGCTTCAGATCCGGGTCATCGGGTTCACCGCGCTGCATGAACCAGCCGAACATGTCCTGATCCTCGCATTCCAGCAATACGCGGTAGCGCTCCTTGTCGGCCTCATCCAGCGTTGGGTACACCTCCTGCAAAAAAGGTATCAGCAGCAGGTCCAGTTCCAACATGCCGCGGCGGCTATGCCAGTACAAACGCTTTACTTCTATATCGGCCGACATCGGCAACTCCACACTGAGGATTGAACTGCGAGACAATAGCACCATTATAACGGCAGGGGAGCCTGACAAATACCCGGCATAGCCCCTATGATGTATCACTCACGCCCAAGGGAACAATCATCGGCATGACTGCACTTTCCACTATAGCCGCCGAGTTAGCCACGCGCTTTGAGACCTCCACTGCAGCCGACAAAGGCACCCACCTGAGCTGGTTGCAGCATGAAGGTGTCATCGCGGTCGAGGGGCCCGACGCTGAACGTTTTCTGCAAGGCCAACTGACCTGCGACGTCGCCCGCCTGGAAGCCAATTCCAGCACCCTGGGCGCGCGCTGCAATCCCAAGGGACGCATGCAGTCCAGCTTTCGCTTGCAGCGCAGCGAGAACGGCTTTCTGCTCAGCATGGCGCGCGAACTCATAGCGCCGCAGTTGGCCGACCTTGGCAAGTACGCGGCCTTTTTCAAGGCCACCCTCAGCGATGAGTCTGATCACTGGTTGCGGCTTGGGCTTTGGGGTGAGGCCGTCGAGCAGGCGCTGGCTGCTGCTCGCCTGCAGATGCCCGCCGAGCCCGGCCAGACGCACTGCGAGCCCGGGATCCGCGTGGTTCGCCTGGCCGACGGCGCCTGTGAAATTTGGCTGGACAGTGATAACGCCCTGCAACGCACCGACCAACTGCTGCAGCATGCCGGTGCAGACACCTTGAACCATTGGCTGCTGCGGCAGATTCGTGCCGGCGTGGGCCAGGTGACCGGGCCCACGCTGGAACTCTTTATTCCGCAGATGCTTAATCTGCAACAGCTCGGCGGCGTCAGTTTCAAGAAGGGCTGCTACACCGGTCAGGAAATCGTTGCGCGGATGCAGTACCTGGGCAAGCTCAAACGCCGCATGTATCGTCTGCTACTGGCGGGCGACGCGGCGCCTGAGCCGGCAACGCCCATAGTTGATCGCGACAGTGGCAAAGTGGTGGGCGAGGTGGTAATTGCCGCTACGGGGCACAAACAGGTGGAAATGCTGGCCGTGCTGCAGAAGGATGCGGCACAATTGGCGACATTGAGTGCAGGAAATAGCCAGGGGCCACTAGTGACACTTGCCGACCTGCCTTACGAATCGGAGCTGACAGTCAGCGAAACGACTGCGCAGTAGCAAAACAGCAAGGGACTACCCAATGACAGATCTGGCACAACGCGTACAAGAGGAATTGATCCAGGCAATCGAAAAGGATCAGTTAGTGCTACCCACCCTGCCCGAAGTGGCCTTGCGCGTACGCGAAGCCGCAGAAGACCCGGACGTCAGCATTCCCCATCTGGTGAAGGAGATCAGCAACGACGCCGCGCTCAGTGCTCGGCTGATCAAGGTAGTGAACAGCCCTTTGCTGCGCAGTCGTCAGGAGATTACCGACCTGTCGATGGCGGTCAATCGAATGGGCATTACCTACACCGCCAACCTGGCCACCGGTCTGGCCATGTCGCAGATGTTTCAGGCCACCTCCGACGTCATCGACCGCAAGATGCGCGAGGTCTGGAATCGCAGCACCGAAGTCGCCGGTATCAGCCATGTGCTCTGCCGTCACTACACGCGCCTCAAGCCGGACCAGGCCACGCTGGGCGGCCTGGTGCACCAGATCGGCGTGTTGCCGATTCTCAGCTATGCCGAAGAGAACAATCAGTTGCTTCGCGACTCTATCAGCCTGAACCTGGTCATCGAGAAGATCCATCCGATTCTGGGTGACCGCATCCTGCAGGCCTGGGACTTTCCCGCGCCACTGCGTCACGTGCCTACCGAGCATCTGGACTTCAATCGCAACTCCAGCACAGTCGACTACTCCGATATTGTCCAGGTTGCGATGTTGCAGTCATTGGCTGGCAGCGCCCATCCCTACGCGCAGATGGATTGGAGCAATATTACCTCCTTCGCCAAACTGGGACTCAACCCAGCCGAAGAGCAGGAAGACGAGGACCTGTCGGCCGAGATGGAAGCGGCCATGCAGTGGCTGGCCTGACCACAGCCCTGCGGCTTACTTGCCCGTCCATTGGGGCGGGCGCTTGCTGAGAAAGGCGTCCACCCCCTCACGGGTATCCTCCAGCTCGAACAAATCCACAAAACGCTCTCGCTCGCGCGACAAGAGACTGTTCATCGGTTGTTGTCTCGCACCCTGAATCAATTCCTTGCTGTAACGCACGGCTGTCGGGCTCTGCCGCGACACCTGCGCCGCCAACCGCAGCGCTGCCCCCAGCGCCTGACCCTGTTCGACACATTCTTCAACCAGACCTATGCGCTCGGCACGCACGCCGTCTATGCGCTCGCCACAGAGAATCATCCGCTTGGCCCAGCCTTCGCCCACCAGCCAGGCCAGCGCCTGGGTGCCCCCTGCGCAGGGCAACAACCCTACCCCGGCTTCTGGCAGACCCATTACCGCCTGGCGCTCGGCAATGCGGACATCGCAGGCGAGCGCGCATTCCAGACCGCCGCCCATGGCGTAGCCATTGATGGCCGCAATGGAAACACCGGAAAAGTCCCGCAGCGCTTCGAATGCCTCGCCAAACAGGCGCGACAGTTCCCGGGCACGGGCCCGGTCGCCATCGGCGAAAAGCTTGAGATCGGCACCCGCAGAAAAGAAGCGCTCACCTCGACCCGTGATGACCAAGGCGTATATGTCGCTGTCACGGGTCAGGTGTGCCACCAGCTCAGGCAGGCCGTGCAGGGTATCGGTGTCCCAGGTGTTGGCGGGGGGATTGTCGATGGTCACCAACGCCGTATGGCCAACCTTCTGTACCACCAGTTTGTCGGTACGCGGGACCAGCGCGGTGTAGGGTTGCAGTGCGTGTTCCATAATACCTCCAGAACGAATCAGGCAGGATATTCGACAGCAGGCAAGCGCCAGTCCACAGGCGCCATACCATGTTCTACAAGATAGTCGTTGGCAGCGGAAAAGTGTCCATTACCGATAAAACCGCGGTGCGCCGATAGCGGTGATGGATGAACCGATTTGAGAATGCAGTGACGCTCGGCGTCGATCTGCTGGCCCTTGCGCTGTGCGTAGCTGCCCCACAGCATGAACACGCAGTGCTGCTGATGACGATTGACCGCCTCGATCACCTTGGAGGTAAACACCTCCCAGCCGCGGTTGGCGTGTGCACCCGCATTGGCCTGCTCTACCGTGAGCACGGAATTAAGCAGGAGCACGCCCTGCTCCGCCCAGGACTGCAAGCAACCATGGGCCGGGATCGGCAAGCCCAGGTCGCGCTCCAGCTCTTTCAGCATGTTCTTCAGCGACGGCGGCTGGCGTACGCCCGGCGGCACGGAAAAGCTCAGGCCATGGGCCTGGCCCGGACCGTGATAGGGGTCCTGGCCAAGGATAACCACCTTGACCTTGTCCAGCGGCGTCGAATTCAAGGCACTGAAAATCAACGGGCCAGGGGGGTAGATCTGTTTGCCTGCGGCCTTTTCTGCCTGCAGAAAAGCGCGCAGTGACTGCATATAAGGCTGTTCAAACTCACCCTCCAGCGCCGCCAGCCAACCCGGCTCCAGATCAATGCGTCGCTCGGCCATAGTTACTGCGCCGCCGGTACTGTCTGCTCGATGCAGCGCACTACCCGGTCACGGCTGTCCTTGAGGACACCGGCCAGACCATTCATGTGGCTGGCGTGCAGCACCAGAATGCCGTCTACACACTCGGCCTCATGCTTCGCCGGGTTGCTGCGCAGCTGGCCGGCATCTTCCGAGCCCACGGTTACCAGACGGTAATCTTCAAGCTCCAGACCCTCTTCCGGCTTGGCAAAATTCAGATAGCCATATAAATGCAGCACTACCACGGTGAAAAAGACACTGCCAATGGCAGTAAGGATCAGCGGCAACTTGTTTACTTCGCGGGTCTCCGACATCTACAGCTCCAGTTACAGAATATTGGCGTAGTCGGCTTCGACCCGCTCCAGACTCAGGTTGTTCAGGAACCCCGAGAAACACATCCAGGCACTCAGGGCGTTCAAGTCGGCAAAGGGCGCAGGCAGGTAACGCGGCGGCACCACCAGGCCCTCTTCCACCAGTTGGTTCAGGGTACGCATGTCCTCCAGTGTGGTCTTGCCACAGAACAGCAACGGGATCTGCTGCAGCTTGCCCTTGCGCACGGCCAACTGGATGTAGTTATAGGTGAGGATAAAGCCCTTGAGGTACACCAGATCCTTGGTAAATGGCAGGCCACTGCTGCTGGAGCCACGGAATACCCGGCTGGCATTGTTGTAGCCATCCTCGCGCGAATAGCCCTCATCGCGATAGAACTGGAACACATCCATGAAGTCGCCGCCAGTCTCGGCAATCTGAATGGCGCGGGTGCGATCAGTCAGCTTGCGCAGACGCGCAGGATAGGACGCAAAGGTCAGCACCTCCATGAGAATCGCCAGACCTTCCTGAGTCACAGTGGACGACGGCGGCCCCTTGGCCAGGAAGGTACAGATCGGCTGATGCTGGCCGTTGAGACTGGTCGCCACATGCACCATACCCTCGTGCACCGCGAGAATATTCAGGTCACGCTGATTGAACTTGGCGTCACTGCGGATCTTGATGTAATCAGCACCGGCGGCCGCATCGGCGACGATGCCGTCGGACTCGAACACGCGCACTGCCTGGTCGTCGGGGAAGGCGTCATTCATGCGTGCCTGCAGAATCTCCACCGCCTCGGGCGCAGCGATGGTCTTGGGCTCGCGGGCGATTTCGGTACGCGCGATATTGCTCAGGGATTCGCTCAGGGCAATGCCCAGATCGGTCAGCGTTGGGTCCCCGGCGTGAAAGGCATCGGAGGCAGCGCCGTACAGCTCCTGCGAAATCAGACCAAAATCGGGGTTGCCGCGTGCTTCCAGCATGCGAATGACCATGCGGTATTCACGGCACATGCGCCGCATGATCTGCCCCACCGGGTTGAAGGTGCCCAACTGGCGGGTGATATCACGCTCGATATCCTGAAACACCTGCCGCAACTCGCCGGGGTTGTAACCCAAGGGGCGCTGCGCGTAATAATCGGCGTTAACGTCCGGCAGCGCCTTGCAGCGCTTCTGGAAGAAGGTATCGCGAACGCTGTCATCCCACTTGATGGCATCCAGCACCCGAATCGGCGCCTGCGCCTCGACAATCCGATCCGACAGACTGCGAATAACCAGTTGGTACTGTTCGTTCTGTTTCACGGTGGCTCCCTTCGGTCGCAGCTTCAAGCTTCAAGCGGCAAGCCATAAGCTACAAGCGGTCCCTGCATTCTGACAGTCTTGCCTGCTACCGGGAACAGCGAAGATAAATCATCGTAGATCCGAAGAGCAGGTGTAGCTTGTAGCTTGTAGCTTGTAGCTTGTAGCTTGTAGCTTGTAGCTTGTAGCTTGTAGCTGAAACGGCTACGCCGTTTCCGGCCGCATGTGCGGAAACAGGATCACGTCGCGGATCGAAGGTGCGTCGGTCAGCAGCATGACCAGACGGTCGATACCGATACCCTCGCCCGCCGTCGGCGGCATGCCGAATTCCAGCGCGCGCACGAAGTCGGCGTCAAAATGCATGGCTTCGTCGTCGCCGGCGTCCTTGTCCTTCACCTGGGCGTGGAAACGCTCGGCCTGATCTTCGGCGTCGTTAAGCTCCGAGTAGGCGTTGGCAATCTCGCGGCCACCGATGAACAGCTCGAAACGGTCGGTCACGCTCGGATCGTCATCACTGCGGCGCGCCAGCGGCGAGACTTCAAACGGGTAGCGGGTGATGAAGGTGGGCTGCTCCAGACGGTGCTCCACCAGCTCTTCAAAGATCATGGTTTGCAGCTTGCCCAGGCCTTCAAAGCCCTTGACGGCGGCACCCGCCTTCTTGGCGATGGCGCGTGCCTTGTCCAGGTCGCGCAGGTCGTCGGCGCTGATGTCATCGTTGTACTTGAGGATGGAGTCGAAAACCGATAGCCGTGCGAAGGGTTCGCCAAAGTGGAAAACCTTGCCCTGGTAAGGCACGTCTGTGCTGCCCAGCACCAGCTGCGCCAGCTCGCGGAACAGCTCTTCGGTCAGGTCCATGTTGTCCTCGTAATCGGCGTAGGCCTGATAGAACTCCAACATGGTGAATTCCGGGTTGTGGCGGGTAGAAACGCCCTCGTTGCGGAAGTTGCGATTGATCTCGAACACCCGCTCGAAGCCGCCAACCACCAGGCGCTTGAGGTACAGCTCCGGCGCAATACGCAGGAACATCGGCAGATCGAGCGCATTATGATGCGTCTCGAAGGGCTTGGCTGCGGCGCCGCCGGGGATGGTCTGCAGCATCGGCGTTTCCACTTCGAGGAAGTTGCGCTCGTTGAGAAACTTGCGGATGTGACCAATGACTTTGGAGCGCACCATGAAGGTGTTGCGGGTGTCTTCGTTGACGATCAGGTCAACGTAGCGCTGACGATAACGCTGCTCGGTATCGGTCAGGCCGTGGTGCTTGTCGGGTAGAGGGCGCAGTGACTTGGTCAGCAGCGTGACCGCCGTCATGTGCACATACAAGTCGCCCTTGCCGGAGCGTGCCAGAGTGCCCTCGGCGGCGATGATGTCGCCCAGGTCCCAGTGCTTGATCTCTTCCAATGTTTCCGCCGGCAACCCTTTGCGGTCAACATAGACCTGCAGGCGGCCGCTCATGTCCTGCAGCACCATGAACGCGCCCCGGTTGAGCATGATACGACCGGCAATCTTGACCGGGATGGCGCTTTCAGCCAGCTCTTCCTTGCTCTTGTCGGCGTAGGTCTTCTGCAGTTCGCCGCAATAGCTGTCGGGACGAAAATCGTTGGGGAAGACCGCGCCCTTCTCACGCGCGGCGGCCAGTTTGGCCTTGCGCAATGCGATGAGCTGGTTTTCTTCCTCGTGGTGCGCTTGCAGGTCTTGCTGCTGATCGGTCATGTCGGTGAAGTCCCGGAAAATCAATTCAATAGGTTGGCGGCGACGGTGTTGAACGTGGCGCCTGGCTGTTTATCAACAGCCGCTTAAAGGCCCTGTTTCAGACTGGCTTCGATAAACTCGTCCAGATCGCCGTCCAGTACCGCGTTGCAGTTGCTGTTCTCGATACCGGTACGCAAGTCCTTGATGCGCGACTGGTCCAGCACGTAGGAGCGAATCTGGTGGCCCCAGCCAATGTCGGACTTGGTATCTTCCAGCGCCTGCGCTGCTTCGTTGCGCTTCATCATTTCCAGTTCGTACAACTTGGCGCGCAGCATCTTCATCGCGGTATCGCGGTTGGCATGCTGGGAGCGCTGGTTCTGACAGCTCACCACGGTGTTGGTCGGGACGTGGGTAATACGCACAGCCGAGTCGGTGGTGTTAACGTGCTGACCACCCGCGCCGGATGAGCGGTAGGTATCCACCCGCAGGTCCGATGGGTTGATATCGATTTCGATATCATCATCGATTTCCGGCGCGGCAAAAACGGCGGAGAACGAGGTGTGTCGGCGGTTGCCCGAGTCGTACGGACTCTTGCGCACCAGACGATGCACACCGATCTCGGTGCGCAGCCAGCCAAAGGCGTACTCGCCCTTGATGTAAACGGTCGCGCTCTTGATGCCCGCCACTTCGCCTTCGGACAGCTCCACAATTTCGGTTTCAAAGCCGCGCTGATCGGCCCAGCGCAAGTACATGCGCAGCAGCATGTTGGCCCAATCCTGCGCTTCGGTGCCGCCGGAACCGGCTTGAATATCCAGATAGCAGTTGCTGGCATCCATCTCGCCGCTGAACATGCGGCGGAACTCCAGCTTCTCCAGCGCAACCTGCAGACGTTCCAGCTCGGCTACCACGTCATCCACGGCGCCCTGGTCTTCTTCCTCTGCTGCCATTTCCAGCAGATCGGAGGCATCAGCCAGGCCGCTGCTCATCTGATCCAGGGTTTCCACGATCTGCGCCAGCTGCGCGCGCTCACGACCCAGATTCTGTGCCCGCTCGGGCTCGTTCCAGACACTGGGGTCTTCCAGTTCGCGCTCTACTTCGATCAGCCGCTCATGCTTTTGATCGTAGTCAAAGATACCCCCGAATGGTTTCGGAGCGAGTACGCAGATCTTTGATGGTGTTCAGAATCGGATTGATTTCCATGTTGACTCATCCCGGCAGGAAAAAGCCGCCATTGTAGCGGAAATCGGCCGCAGAGTGCAGCGCCTGCTTGTCTACCGCTCAAGCCTGCGCAGCACCGGCCGGGCCGCGAGAAAAGCGTGCCTCAGGCAGAGCCGAGGCAAGCTTGATGATGAACAGCGCGCGCCGGCATTAGAGCTTGAAGCGCGCCACCAGCTCGTTCAGGGTCACTGCCAGGCGTGAGAGCTCCTGGCTGGCCGAGCTCGTCTGTTCGGCGCCAGCTGCCGTCTGCATCGACAGGTCACGAATATTCACCAGATTGCGATCCACTTCCCGCGCCACCTGGGCCTGCTCCTCGGACGCACTGGCTATCACCATGTTGCGCTCATTGATCGAGCCAACCGCGCGGGTGATGTCTTCCAGCGCTTCACCGGCAGATTGCGCCAGCCCAAGAGTATGGTTGGCCTGCCCCATGCTCTTCTGCATGGCTGCGACCGCGCTGGCGGCTCCCTGCTGCACCACGGAAATCATTCTTTCGATCTCTTCGGTTGACTGCTGGGTACGATGGGCCAGCGCCCGAACCTCGTCTGCCACCACTGCAAAGCCGCGCCCCTGTTCACCGGCGCGGGCAGCTTCAATAGCGGCATTCAACGCCAGCAGATTGGTTTGCTCGGCCACGGCGCGGATGACATTCAGCACCTGGGAAATGTTGTGAACATCCTTGGCCAGCCCTTCAACGCTATCAGCGGTCGCGGTCACATCACCGGCCAGCTCATTGATCGAGGCGACGGTCTGACGCACCTTTTCGCCCCCAGAGCGCGCGTTGCTGTCAGTATCACGCGATGCTTCCGAGGTGCTCACCGCATTGCGGGCCACCTCTTCCACGGCGGTGGTCATCTCGTTGACCGCCGTGGCAGCCTGCTCCATCTCGTTATTCTGCTGACGCAGGCCACGGGACGCATCTTCGGTCACCGCGTTCAGCTCTTCGGCTGCCGAGGCCAATTGTCCGGAGGAGCTGCTGATGCTCTGAATGGTCTCACTCAGACTGCGCTGCATGTCGCGCAGCGCAATCAGCAGTTGCGCCGGCTCATCCCGCCCCACAATCTGAAAGCGCCGGGTAAGATCGCCGGCGGCTATCACCTTGGCCGCGTCGAGGGCCTCTGCCAGTGGCCGCACGATACTGCGGGTCAGCATTAGCGCAAGGAACACAGTCAACACCACAGCCGCGATCAACAACCCCACAACCATGCGAAAGCCACTGACATAACTGTCTTCAGCGGCTACCGCCGCCGCGTCTGCCCCCCGCTGATTGAGCTCGGTAAGCCGCCGTAGGTTAACCATCATCTCATCGGCAAATTGATTCAACCCACCGGATACCGCCGCGCTGGCCTGTTCCCGCAAACCTGCCTGGGCCAATTCAATTACCCGCTGTTGCTGCGCCAGGTAACGCTCAGAGGCAGCCCTGAAACCCCCAAAGGCGGTGCGCTCCTCCTCGGAGGAGATCAATGCCTCGTAACGCTGGGCAGCCGCCTGCATGTCTGCCTTTGCGCCTTGTACACGCTGCAGGGTGTCGACCATCTCGGCGCCGTCAGTCAGCGTAAGCGCGCGCAGGGTCAGGGCACGCACCCGGCCTATGGCAATGCCCATTTCGTTGGTTTCGATAATCGCCGGCAGCCAGTTTTCTGCTACCTGATCAGACATCTGGTCCATGTGCTTCATCTGTGCCAAAGACAGCACCCCGAGAATAACCATCAATAGCGCCAGAGCAGCGAAACAGATGGCCGCTCGCAAACCTATATTCATATTGCGGATTAACATCTTTCCTCCAGTGGTGTCAGCAGTGCGCTCTTTCAGCAATGGCTTTGCCGGTCAGATTAAAACCTTGGCGCCATGGCTGGAGCCAGGCAAACCGTGGCTGCGAACCAACCTGTGCCATCAAGCATAGACGCCAAGAGCGTCAAGCGGAGCTGATGGTACGGCGGTACTCGGATTGCCTGCGGTGCGCGGCGGCGGCTTTATAACACAATGAATAAACCGCCCTGGCATTAAACCCAGAGGCGGTTGAACCATGGTGACAGTGGATGTGACGGGTAGCTGGCCTTGGCCAGTCCGGCTTCGACGTACCGGCGCTGCGAGAGGTCACTCGGGATTGATGTGCACTTGGAGTCTGTCGGCCAAGGATATGGCCGACTGCCTAAACGCTACCGGCCAAACGCGCGCAGGAAAACCAACGTACCCACACCCCACAAGCCATTAAGGATGAAACCGATGATAAACCGGCCCGGCAGCTGCGCGAGATTGAAGCCGTAGCCCTTGAGAGGAAATACCACCACCAGCGCCACCAAGGTGAGAGCGACACCACCGAAGAGCCCAGCCTTGAGCCACACCCACTGGCTCCCAAGCCGTGTCAGCACCCACACCAGAGCCAGCCCCCAGAGCCCACCCCAGAAACAGGCAGATAGCAGCGCAGGCGCCCCAAAGGGCGCGGTAGCGGCCAATGAGAAAGGTGCAAAAGGCACGACCCCGGCAGCATGAAGTACGCCCAGCGCCATCTGATGAAAACACAGCACCGCCAGAAAGCCCGCAATAAACGCCAAAAGCCAATGTCGCATGAGTCACGCCTCGCCTGTTTTCAAAAACTATAGCAGGCCTAGCCTAGCAGCATTTCCTGCGCTGGCGGCGTGCCGTATGCAACGGCGGACAGCTTCAGCAGCACCGGATGGATCAGCGCCGCCGACTGCGGTCGACTGAACCAGTAGCCCTGCACATAGTTGCAGCCCTCGGTGTGCAAAAACTCCATCTGCTCGGGTGTTTCGATTCCCTCGGCGATTACGTCCATATCCAGGCCACGCCCCAGCCCGATGATGGCGCGGCTGATGGCCTTGAGACGTTCGTCATCCGGCGCCTTGGTGATAAAGCTCTTGTCCACCTTGATGATATGTAGCGGATAACGGTGCAAGTAACCAAGCGAGGAAAATCCGGTGCCGAAATCGTCGAGTGCGATGCGCACGCCCATACTTTCCAGCTCGCGCAAGGTCGCCAGCGTATCGGGCACATCACGCATCAACAGGCTTTCGGTAATTTCCAGCACCAGGCTGGCCGCTGGCAGGCCGGTCTCCTGCAGAATCGCAGCGACCCGCCGGGCAAAACCCTCCTCCTGCAACTGCCGGCTCGACAGATTTACCGAGCAACGCAGGCCCGGCAGCCCCTCGCTTTGCCACTGCCGTACCTGAGTGCAGGCCTGTTGCAGTACCCAGTCACCCACCTCGACAATTTCGCCGGTTTCTTCCAGCGCAGGAATAAACTCGTCGGGTGGCACCAGCCGCTCACCTTGCCACCAGCGCAGCAAGGCTTCGACCCCGATCACGTGCGACCGCCCCGCAGATACCTGCACTATGGGCTGGTAATACAGCTCGAACTGTTTGCGCGCCAAGGCTTCGCTTAGCGCGCTTTCCAGATTCAGACGCTGATGCACCTCTTCCTGCAGGCTGTCGTTGTAAAGTGCCAACTGGGCTTTGCCAAACGCCTTGGCGCGGTACAGCGCCACATCGGCTTCGCGCAGGGCATCCTGTTGTTCGCCCTGGCCCTTGAGTGGCGCCACACCGATACTGACACTGACACTGAGCCGCCGGGAACCGGCAATAATCGGATAGTGCAACGCCTGCATGATGCGTTTGGCCACCAGCTCGGCGTCATGCGCCAGCGCCATATCATCAAGCAACACGACAAACTCGTCGCCCCCGAAGCGGCACAGATGATCCCCAGGGCGCAGGCAGCGCTCAATGCGTTTAGCCACCTGGATCAGTACCTGGTCCCCCGTCTGGTGGCCCAGGCTATCGTTGATCAGCTTGAAACGGTCGAGATCGATGAACAGCACCGCCGCGTGCCGTGCTCCCGGCTTGGCCTGACGTTGCAACGCCTGGGCAATCAACTGACTGGCACTCTGACGATTGGGCAAACCGGTGAGACTGTCGTGCAGTGTGGCATGCGCCAGCTCCTGCTCGGCGTGCTTGCGCTGACTGATATCGGTTTGCGAGCCAGCCAGCATTCGCTGGCCGTAGAGATCGCTGCTGACGACGCCGCGGATCAGCACCCAGATCAATTGCCCCCAGCTGTCACGCAGTTGGCATTCGACATGCAAAAACGCCTGGCGCCCTTCCAGATGCGCCTGTACTGCAGTCAGAAAACCCAATCGCTGCTCTTCAGGCATCAGCGCAGCCCATTGCGACAATGTACCGGGCGCGCGCTGGCTATCAAGCCCGAGCATGGCCAGCCAGCGGTCCGACAGATGCAGACAATCATCTTCGACCTGCCATTCCCAAATGCCGTCATTGGCACCGCGCAAGGCCCGAGAATAGCGATCCTCGCTGGCCTGCAAGGCCATCTTGTCGGCGCTGGCGTAGCTGTCTACGGTGAGGGCGATGTCGAAAAATGCGGCCTTGAGCAAACTGGCATACAGCTGCTCTGCCAGCTCTGGCTGTGCCGCCCACGCACCGCGAATGGCCGAATGCATGTAATCGAGATAAAAATGGAAAGCGCCTAGATACCACTTCAGATCAAGACCGTGACGCTGATGGGTAAGGCCAACGAGCAGGCGCAGCCGGGCATATTGAAGATCATAGGGGCCACGTAGCATCTGACTGAAATATCGCTGCTGCTGAGCTTTGAGATACTGCAGACGTTGCGGTTCCTGCAGCAGGTGCGCTGGTGATTCAAAGCCTTCAAGGTGGCAGAACAAGGCATGCACACAGTCGATATGCAGCGCGTCCAACTGGCGCAGATTGGCGTGCAGTGCCGGCAATCCCGCTTCGCTGAGCAGCAGCAGGCGCAAGCGCTGACGAATATCGTCGGGGCTCAGCCCAAGACTGCGCTGCATCGAAACCAGTTGTTGTTTTAGGTCTGGCACCCGCAACTTCCTTGAACGTGCATTTAGTTGTGAGTCACAGTGCAATTAGGTACCGATTTGTGACGCACTTGGCGTTTTTGTACCGCCATCAAAGCGGAAAGCCAGCTGCCCGTCAATCCCCTTATCGAGAAGCAAACCCATTCAGCCGGGGGCAATCGCCTCGACATGACGCACCATCAGCTGTAGCGTCTGGCGACCACGAAACTCGTTGATGTCGAGCGTATAAGCTACTTTTACCCGCTCGATCTGCAGGTTGGGCCACAGCTGCGGATCTATGTTGAAGGCGATAGCATCGTACAGGTCGCTGCCGCCTGGCAACTGTAATAGCATTTTGAGATGACGCTCACCCACCAGGCGCTGTTGCACCAATCGGAAATCGCCATGAAACAGCGGCTCAGGGAAATGCTGACCCCATGGGCCGGCTTCACGCAACTGCCCCGCCGTCTGCATCGATAGCTCGTGTCCCGCCAGATCACCGTCGGACAGCAGCCGACCGGTCAGATCGGCTGCGCTCAGTTGACGGCGCACCTCGGCGTCAAAGGCCAGGCGAAAGGCCTCGAAATGCTCGCTTGCCAAAGACAGTCCCGCGGCCATTGCGTGGCC
The DNA here is from genome assembly GCF_036961105.1 of Halopseudomonas sp. Lineage (GTDB taxonomy): Bacteria > Pseudomonadota > Gammaproteobacteria > Pseudomonadales > Pseudomonadaceae > Halopseudomonas. The sequence goes on from NZ_JBALWW010000005.1 coordinate 107,804, forward strand.
GCCAAACTTGCTGATCAGCTGCGGGTGCCGCGCCGCTACCGCATCCAGTGCGTCGCGAATATGCAGGCCGGCTACCGAGCGGGCCGACCCTTTGATCTGCCCATCGCCGGCATCGGCAAAAGCAATCACCGGTCGATGAAAACGATCCTTCAGGCGCGAAGCCAGGATACCGATCACGCCCTGATGCCACTCGGCGTCAAACAGGCACAGCCCGAATGGCAGGTCAGCCTCATCCAGCTGCATGGCTTCCAGGGTTTTCAGCGCCTGCTGCTGCATGTCGCGCTCTATACTCTTGCGGTCACGATTCAAGCCGTCCAGCTCGCGCGCCATATCCAGCGCCAGGCTGTCATCCTCAGCCAGCAGGCATTCGATGCCCAAGCTCATGTCGTCCAGCCTGCCGGCGGCATTCAGGCGCGGGCCGACGATGAAACCAAGATCAGTGGAAACCAGCTTGTCTGCGGCGCGCCCGGCAACTTCAAGCAGGGCGCGAATACCCGGCCGGCAGCGTCCAGCGCGAATCCGCGCCAGCCCCTGATGCACCAGAATGCGGTTATTGGCGTCCAGCGGCACCACGTCGGCCACCGTACCCAGGGCAACCAGATCCAGCAGTTCGGCCAGATTGGGCTCAGTTCTGCCCTCTACCCTGCCCTCACCCCTGGCGCCGAACCAGCCGCTGTCACGCAGTGCAGCACGCAGCGCCAGCATCACATAGAAGATCACCCCGACGCCGGCCATGGCCTTGCTGGGGAACTGGCAGCCGGGCTGACTGGGATTGACGATGGCGTCTGCCTGGGGCAGATGCTCGCCGGGCAAATGGTGGTCCGTTACCACCACCTGCAATCCGGCTGCCTTGGCTGCGGCCACGCCTTCAATGCTGGATATGCCGTTATCCACGGTTACCAGCACATCGGGTTTTCGCTCCAGTGCAACCGCGACAATTTCCGGGGTCAGACCGTAGCCGTACTCAAAGCGGTTGGGCACCAGATAATCGACTTGCGCCGCTCCGAGAGCACGCAGCGCCAGCACGGCGACGCTGCTGGCGGTAGCTCCATCGGCGTCGAAGTCACCCACAATCAGAATGGACTGGCGCTTGATCAGCGCTTGCTGCAGCACCTGCACCGCCGTTTCCATACCGCGTAATTGCTGGTAGGGCAGCAGCGCCTGCAGACTGCGATCCAATTCTGCACCGCTTTGCACGCCGCGTGCAGCATAGAGCCGGGTCAGCAAGGGTGGCAGGTCGCCCAGATCGGGCAGTTGCTCAGGGCAGAGACGAGACTCGATCAGCATGCAGTTCAGCGCTCACCCTGCAGCCACTCAAGCGCCAGTTCATGCTGCGCCTCGCCGTCGCTGACGTAGAGCACGCCATCACTGATCATCACCCCCCAATCGATGGTACGACCCAGATTGGCAGCCAGCGCATCCAGCTCGTCGACCGGCAGCGTCGCAATATTCAGATTTTTCAGCCCGGCCACCGCTGGCAGTTGCTTGCTGGCCCAGACCTTGGTGTTGCCGTAGGCGAGCAGCGAGACCTTCTCGGCGCGGCGCGAACACCAGATGAGTCGCTCCGAATCCGGCTGCCCTACCTCAATCCAGTGTTCGATACGGTCATCCAGGCTCTTGTGCCACAGGGCCGCCTCGTCGACGTCCGACAGACCACGGCCGAACGCCAGGCGCTCCTGATACCAGAGCGCGTAGGCCAGAATGCGTGCGGCCAGACGCTGCTCGGTTTCCGAGGGGTGTCGCGCCACCGTCATGCGCACGTTCTCGTAAACGCCCAGATCGGTGTCGGTGATATTGAGTTGAACCTTGTAGGGGGTTGCTTGCAACGCCATGGAATAGCCTGTGTCAGCAGCTCGGGGGCCAGCAGTGTACCTCAACTGCCCGTCCGTTCCGTGCCGCGCGGGGATAAATCGAGCTAGTCATCCCCCAGCGACGTGCGTTTGACCAGCAGTGGCACCAGATGCAGGATGACAAAAGCCATACCGGCGGCCAGCAGCGCGGTAGCCTCATGGCCCAGGCCGATGGTGACGCCGATCGCTGCGGTCAGCCAGATACCCGCTGCGGTCGTCAACCCCTTCACCTCGTCATGTCTGTCGCTTTTCAGAATGGTGCCCGCACCCAGAAAGCCGATACCCGCAATCACCCCCTGAATAACGCGACTCATGGCGTCGTCCATGGCGCCGGCTATATCCGGCACCAGAACAAAGAGCGCGGCGCCGAGCGAGACCAGCATATGGGTGCGCACCCCTGCTTCCTTGCCCTGCTGCTCGCGCTCCAGCCCCAACAGGCCACCGAGCAGCGCCGCCAACGTCAGACGCAAGGTGATGCGCGTGCCTTGCTCGATGTCCGACAAATCGGAAAACTCGTCCAGCAAAGTACGTCCAATGACATTCAGCGTTTCCCGCGTCCAGCCCATGCTCGCCTCGTTATTATTCCGCTTCACTTATCAGAGTATCCATAGCATCCATGGTTCAGCGCTCGAGTCGCTGGCAATACTGAGCAAGCACCGACATGACCTGTATATACTCCCTTAAAGCCTCCTGAAATGATGCCTACCGATGAACCTGCTTTTGCTGGCGGCCACCGTACTGACCCTTGTGGTTGCAACCTGCTGGATTCTGCGCGCGCAGCGACAGGTGGCACGCTTTCGCGCCTTACTGGACATGTCGCCCAACGGGATGCTGATACTGGATGCCAAGGGCCGCATCAGCTGGCACAACGGTGCTGCCGCCCAATTGCTGGATTGCCCCAGAACACTTCTCAACGGTTCAGCCATCAGCCGCTGGCTGCCGATGTTGCAGACGCTCCCCGAGCCGCTGCAGCGCCAGGAGACGCTGGCGCTGAATCCGCATGAGGTGCAGCAACAGCTGGACGTTACCCGCCTGCCCGATGTCGCCGGAGGCCGGCCCGTGCTGCTGATTCATCCTGACCCCGTAGGCGCGAGCAGCCATGAGTCGATGGAGCGCCTCAAGCGTAGCCAGTATTTTGCCCAGATAGGCACCTGGGACTGGGACATAGGCACCGAACGCCTGTACTGGTCAGAGGCCATCTACAACATGTTCGGCTATCAGCCGGGCGAAGTAACGCCTAGCTACCAGCTGTTCTGCGATAGCGTTCACCCCGAAGACCGCGAGAGGGTCATGGCGGGCGAGCTGCGCTGCATCGAGACCGGCCAGAACCATGACGAGGAATATCGCGTGGTCTGGCCGGACGGCAGCGTGCACTGGCTGCGCGAGACCGGCAACGTGATCAACAACGCGCAGGGCAAGCCTTACAAGATGATGGGCGTCGTACGCGACATCACCGAAGACAAGCGCTCAACCCAGGCGCTGGAGCAACTGGCGCACAAAGACCCACTGACCGGCCTGCCCAACCGCCTGATGCTGGAACGTCATCTGCAACAGGCGATTGTCACCGCGCGCATCCAGCAGACCCGTGTGGCGCTGGTATTTATTGATCTGAACAATTTCAAACACCTGAATGATCAGCATGGACATGCCGCGGGCGATCAATTGCTGATTGCCGTAGCCGAGCGATTGCGCGCGGTGCTGCGCACCAGCGACACTGTAGCGCGCCTGGGTGGCGACGAGTTTGTGGTCTTGCTGGAAGGTTTGTCCCTACAACAGCGCCTGAGTGAGGAGGCCCATGGCATCTGCGAAAAACTCTTTGCCGAACTGGCGGCGCCGGTACTGTTGCACGAGCGGCAGTACCGCATCGGCGCCAGCCTCGGGGTAGCCGTCTTCCCGGATCACGCCCTCACGCGGGACAAACTGATTCACGCCGCCGACCTGGCCATGTATGCGGCCAAGCGCAGCGGCAACAACCAGTACCGCGTGGCCAGTGATCTGACTACCCATGCCCACGCTCCGACTGCCGAACCTAGCCGCGCCGCAGGCGGCCAATCAGAGTAATCACAGCGAGAATCACCGCCCCGGCGATGACTCCGATACCCGCGTTCAGCAAGGTCGGCAGCAAGCCTCCAAGCACGTTGCCGATAAAGGGTAGGCCCACGGCAGATTCGGCGCTGTGCTCAATCCAGTGATGCAGCACGCCGACGCCGTGAGTCAGGATGCCGCCCCCCACCATGAACATGGCCGCCGTACCCACCACCGACAGGGTGCGCATCAGCCACGGCGCGAACCAGAGCAGACCGGCGCCCAGTTTCTGCGCAGCGGCGCCCGATTTCTGGGTCAAGGCCAACCCGGCGTCATCCAGCTTGACGATCCCGGCGACCAGCCCGTACACGCCGATGGTAATAAGAATCGCGATACCCGATACCACAATGACCTGTTGCAGAAATTCAGCCTCGGCGACGGTACCCAGAGTGATGGCAATGATTTCCGCAGACAGAATCAGATCAGTCCGTATGGCTCCGGAAATCTTGGCTTTTTCCCTGGCAACCACCTCCTTGGGATTGTCCGAGAGGTTCTTCAGGGTTTGCGCATGCTCAGCCTTGGTATCGTGTAAAAACCGGTGCGCCAGCTTTTCAGCGCCTTCATAGCAGAGAAAGGCGCCGCCCAACATCAGAATCGGCGTGATCAACCAGGGTGCCACTGCACTGATCAGTAGCGCCGCTGGTACCAGCATCAGCTTGTTGCGAAATGAACCCTTGGCCACGGCCCAGACCACCGGCAACTCGCGATCGGCCTTGACGCCGGTAACTTGTTGCGCATTGAGTGCCAGATCGTCGCCCAAGACACCGGCGGTCTTTTTTGCCGCCACCTTGCTCATAAGCGAAACGTCATCAAGGATGGATGCAATATCGTCAATCAATACGAGCAGACTGGTAGCCAAGAGTGCGCTCCTGTTATTCAGTGGGGCAATGAGAGGTAAACCAATGGGCAACAGTATGCTTATTTCATTCGGCGCGCGCACCCATTGGCAGGCGCAACTGCAACCGTCGTCAAAATAAATCCTCAGCAGCGCTGCAGAAACACCCGCACGAGCCGATGCAATGAAATAGCGGCGCAGCAGCGCCGGCCCCCTCTTCCCTACCCCGAGGTCAGGATGTTCGGATCACATCTGCGGCACGAGCTGGCGCAATGCAGCCAGGAGCTGAATGCGCACAAACAGATCATGGCGGCCATTCGTCAGAATCTGGCAATGATCGAGTTCACCCCCAACGGCGAGATACTCGACGCCAACGAGGCCTTTCTGCGCTGCACGGGGTATCGTCTGGATGAGCTGCAAGGCCGGCATCATCGGTTGTTCTGTTCAGCAGAACTGTTGGCCAGCAGTGACTACGGCAGATTCTGGCAGCGCCTGAGTCAGGGCGACAGCTTCAGCGATCGCTTCATGCGCCTGGCCAAGGGCGGGCGCGAGGTGTGGCTGGAGGCCAGTTACCTGCCCATCAAGGATGCGACCGGCCGCGTCAGCCGCGTGATCAAACTGGCTACCGATATCACCGCCCAGATTGGCATCGAGCAGGAGCATCAGAGCCTGCTCAACGCCATCAACCGCTCCATGGCGGTGATCGAGTTCGACCTTGATGGCAAGATCGTGACCGCCAATGACAACCTCTTGCAGACCATGGGTTATCGCCTGGATGAGGTCAGCGGCAAACACCACAGTCTGTTTTGTGATCCCCACGAGGCCGGTAGCGACGCATACCGGCGCTTCTGGTTGCGCCTCAACGCTGGCGAATTCATGTCTGACCGCTTCAGGCGCATCCGTAAGAACGGCGACGTGGTCTGGCTGCGGGCCACTTACAACCCGCTGTATGACGCCGCTGGCAAACTTTACGGCGTTGTGAAGTTTGCCAGCGACATTACCGCTCAGGTCGAAAGCCGAAATGCCGAATCGGCGGCAGCCAAGCTGGCATTCGAGATCGCAGCGGAAACCGACGAAAGCGCGCGCAAGGGCGCCACGACCGTGGAGCAAACCGTCGCGGTGGTGAGGGGTATCGCCGCAGAGCTGCAGGCAGTCAGCCAGCATATCGGTGCACTCAGCACCCAGTCAGAGCGTATCAACAGCATTGTGCAGGTGATTCGCGGCATCGCCGACCAGACCAATCTGTTGGCACTGAATGCCGCCATCGAGGCGGCGCGTGCCGGCGAGCAGGGCCGGGGGTTTGCCGTGGTGGCCGATGAGGTACGCAATCTAGCCGCCCGCACCAGTCAGGCGACTGTGGAAATCAACGAGGTGGTACAGCAGAACATGGATCTGGCACACCAGGCGGTCAATGGTATGTCCGGCAGTCAGGGCAAGGCCGAACAGGGCGTTGAGCTGGCCAACCGCGCTGGTGAGGTAATGCTGAACATCCGCGATGAAGCCCAGCGCGTAGTCGGTGCCATCGGCCAGTTTGCCGATGCTATTCAGGACTGAGCGCAACGCGGGCCGGGCACACGCAGCAGTGCCTCCGGGTCCTGGTATTGACCACTTGTCCACGCGCCCCTAAGCCGCAGCAAAAAGCTTGAACCCGCGCATGAGCCCTGAATCAAAAAGACTGTACAGCCCACACCGGGCTGAGGCGCGCGGCCGTGTTCGGTCAGTGCGTTCGTCGTCTTACTTCAGCAAGCGGAGGCATACCATGGCCCGTGGCAGCAAAGACAAGTACACCGACAAGCAGAAGCGCAAGGCCGAACATATTGAAGACAGCTACGAGGACAAAGGTCTCTCCAAGGATGAGGCCGAGTCCCGCGCCTGGGCGACCGTGAACAAGCAATCCGGCGGCGGCAATGCAGGCGGCTCCGGGCAGCAAAAGAGCAGCAAGGCCAAACGCGAATCCCGTGAAGGCTCTGCGCGGCGTGCGGCTGCCAGTCGGCGCGGCGTATCGCGCAAGCAGTCACTGGAAGAAGAAACGGTCGCCGAACTGCGCCGCATGGCCCGCGCCAAGGATATTCATGGCCGTTCCAGCATGCGTAAGGCAGAACTGGTAAAGGCTCTGAAAAAAGCTGCCTGAGGGGCGATACTCCCGTCCATTGTGATCGCCTACACTGTTCAGTCCCAAGCCTGCTGAACAGGAGATTGCATGGACGTTGCCAAACCTCTGGCCGGGATCAGGGTGGTCGAATTGGGCACCCTGATTGCCGGGCCTTTTGCTGCGCGGATCTGCGCCGAGTTCGGCGCTGAGGTCATCAAGGTCGAGTCACCCAATGGCGGCGATCCGCTACGCAAATGGCGCAAGCTGTATGAAGGCACTTCGCTGTGGTGGTTTGTGCAGGCACGTAACAAGCAGTCGATCACGCTGAATCTGAAATCACCCGAGGGCATCGAGATACTCAAACAGCTGTTGGCCGATGCCGACATTCTGATCGAGAACTTTCGCCCCGGCACCCTGGAAAAACTTGGCCTGGGTTGGGATGTGCTGCATGAGCTCAACCCCGCACTGGTTATGGTGCGACTCTCCGGCTTTGGCCAGACCGGGCCCTACAAGGACCAACCCGGCTTTGGCGCAGTCGGCGAGTCTGTAGGTGGCCTGCGTTATATCACCGGCTTTGAAGATCGACCGCCGGTGCGTACCGGCATCTCCATTGGCGATTCCATCGCCGCACTCTGGGGCGTGATTGGCGCGCTCATGGCGCTGCGTCACCGCGAGGTCAATCAGGGCAAGGGCCAGGTAGTGGATGTAGCCTTGTACGAAGCAGTGTTCGCGATAATGGAAAGCATGGTGCCGGAGTTCGACGTCATGGGCTTTGTACGCGAGCGCAGCGGCAACATCATGCCAGGCATTACCCCCTCTTCCATTCACACCTGCAACGACGGCAAGGCGGTGCAGATCGGCGCCAACGGCGATGCCATTTTCCAACGCTTCATGCGCGCTATCGGACGCGATGATCTGGCCGAGGATCCGAGCCTTGCCGACAATGCCGGGCGCGATGCGAGGCGTGACGAACTCTATGCATTGATCGACAGCTGGGCTGCGCGTCGCACCCAAGCCCAGGTGCTGGCGACACTCAACAGCGCCGAGGTCCCGGCCAGCAAGATCTACTCGGCCGCCGATATGTTCAGCGACCCACAATATCTGGCCCGAGAGATGTTCTTGAACGCTACACTACCCGACGGCAAGCCTTTCAAGATGCCAGGCATAGTACCCAAACTGACCGAAACCCCCGGCGACGTGAAATGGACAGGGCCAGCACTGGGAGAGCACACGCAAGCGCTGCTGACGCAGCTTGGCTATGGCAGCGAGGCGATTGAGAAATTACGAAAACAGGGGGTCGTTTAACGGCAACTTATCGCATTGTCTGCAATAAAACATGGCGACCAAAGAGGGGGAAAACAAGACATCATATAAGGCAGCCAAAACCTGCCTGGGGCAAAAGCACGAAAAACTCTTTGATAGATTATCGGCTTGATCAATTATTGGCGGTAACGTCGCACAAGCGCGGCGCACCGCCAATTTAACCTGCACTGGAGCTGATATCAGCCCCTGCCAGGCTTAACGAAAGCCGAGAAATGACAGAATAGCCAAAACGATTACAACGGCACCTACGATATACACAATATTGTTCATCAGGTTTCCTCCTTTGGATGAAGTAGCCGCGATCTATCAAGTATCACGGCCACACTCTTGGGACCCCCGGATATACAAAAGGTTAACTTTTTATCAGCACTTTTATTAAACAGCGCACAAAACTACCTTTGAAAATGGCCGGCATCAGCCGAAGTCCTGCTTCGCCATCCAGGGAATAATGCGCTCGAACGCCTCTTCGATGTTCGCCAGCGAGGTGGAATAACTCAGGCGCAGTGCGTTATTGCAGCTGTTGCCAAAGGTTTCGCCCGGGATGGTGCAAACTCCGGTTTCCTTCAACAGACGCAGCGCCACGTTGGTTCCATTGACCCCTTCGGGCAAGGCAGGGAAAAGGTAGAAGGCGCCCTCCGGCTTGTAGCCGGTGAGGTGCGGCGTCTGTTCCACCAGCTCCACCAGCCGGTCCCGCCGCCGCGTGTATTCGGCCAGCATATGGTCGGTAAACTCGGTGCCGCCGCGCAGCGCCGCCACCCCGGCCCACTGGAAGGGCGTGTTGGCCACCGTGGTGGTGAACATGTGATAACGCCGCAGCTTCTTGATCGCCGCCTGACTGGCAATCAGCCAGCCGATACGCATGCCGGCCATGCTGTAGGTCTTGGAGAAGCTGCTGACCACCATGACGTGATCCAGGTCGCTGCAGCACGACAGCACCGAGGGGTACTCCTTGCCGTCGTAGATCAGGTGATCGTACACCTCGTCGCTGATCACATGAATGCCGCGATAGGCCGCCTCCTCCAGAATGGCTTCCAGGGTTTCGCGCGGATACAGGGTGCCGGTCGGGTTACTGGGTGAGTTGAGCACGATGGCATGGGTATGCGGCTCGATAGCGTCTATCACTTCTTGCGGGTCGAGCTGGTGGTTGTTCTCCGCTCGCGTTGGTATCTCGGTTACCTCGCCGCCGTTCATGCGAATCAAAGGCGCATACAGCATGAAGGCAGGGTCCGGCACTATGAAGTGCCGGCCTGGCGCGGCTACTGCCGTCAGTGCCAGATAGATCGCCTCGGTGGCGCCCGTGGTGACGAGAATGTTCTCGGTGCTGAGCGGGCGCTGATAACGGTTGCTGTAATAGGTAGCCAACGACTCCAGCAGCTCCGGCAAGCCGGCATCCATGGTGTAGCCGGTTTGTCCGGCCTGCAGCGCCTCGACGGCGGCATCCACCACATTGTTGGGCGCTGGCAGATCGGGCTGGCCGATCGACAGGTGAATCACATCTTCCAGGCTCGAGGCCAGGTTGACCATCTTGCGAATACCAGGAATCGGGATGGTCAGCAGCGCCGGATTCCAGATCGGATCCTCGGATTCATACAGATCTACATCACTTGTTCCAAGTGCCATGACGACTCTCCCCTGCTCAGGCGGTAAACAGCTCCGGACGGCGCTCGGTCAGTGGCGCGGCCTGCTGATAGGCATACCCGGCCTGCAACACCAGGGCATCGTTGAAGCGTGCGCCCACCAGTTGCACGCCAATCGGCAGCCCCTTGCTGTCAAATCCGCAGGGCACCGACAGGCCCGGCTGGCCGGTCATGTTGAAGGGGTAGGTGAAAGGCGTCCAGGTGGGCCAGCGGGTGCTGGGCCAGTCTTCCGGCACCTCGCGCCCGGTCTTGAAGGCGGTAATCGGCAGCGTTGGCGTGAGCAGCAGGTCGTACTTCTGGTGAAAGCCCGCCATACGCTCGCGCAGCGCCATCGACTCGTTCACCGCGCCCATGTAATCGAGCATGCTCAGGCGCGATGCTTTTTCCGCCACCTTGATCAGCTCCGGGTCCATCTGCGCACGCTTCTTCGCACCCAGATCGCGAATGGCATTGGCCGCGCCGCCGTAGAACAGATGCCCGAAAGCCGCCAGTGGATCGCTGAATCCGGGATCAACCCGCACCACCTCAGCACCAAGCGACTCGAAAACCCGCGCCGCTTCTGCCACCGCCGCCTCCACTTCCTTGTCCACGTCCACATAGCCCAGGTTGGGGCTGTAGGCGATTTTCAGGCCCTTCACGCCATCCTTGAGCTTGGCCAGATAGTCGATATTGCGCCGTGGCACAGCATTGGTGTCACGGTGATCGGCTTCACAAAGCACGTTCATCATCAAGGCGCAGTCTTCTACCGTCCAGGTCATGGGACCGGCGTGGGCCAGTGTGCCGAAGGGGCTGGAGGGCCAATGCGGTACTTCACCGAATGACGGCTTGAGGCCAACGATGCCGCAGAAAGCAGCAGGAATACGGATAGAGCCGCCAGCATCGGTACCCAGCGCGATGGGCGCCATGCCCAGAGCCACGGCCACACCACTGCCACCGCTGGAGCCACCCGAGGTGGTTTCAGGATTCCAGGGGTTATTGGTCACACCGGTGACCGGGTTGTCGGTTACACCTTTCCAGCCAAGTTCGGGAGTGGTGGTCTTGCCGATAGGCACATAACCGTGACGTGCGAGTGCGGCGGTACAGGGGGCAGATTTGCCCATAGTGCTTTGCGGGTCGACGGTGTGCGAGCCCTTGATGGTGGGCCACATGGGCGTGAGGAAGACATCCTTGACCGCCACCGGCACGCCATCAAGCAGGCCATTTGCTTCACCGCGCTGATAACGCTGTTCCGCCTCGCGGGCAAACTCCAGCGTGGTATCACGATCCACCAGGCAAAAACCGTTGGTCTGTTTATCCACCCTGTCGATCTGATCCAGCATCGCCGTGGCGACCTCAACCGGAGACAACTGCTTGTCGGCAAAATGTTCCCTGAGTTGTACTGCTGTCATTTTTAGAATGTCCTGGGACATGTCCGCCTCCTTAGGTGGAAGAACGACTGTAGATAAATGAAATTCCCGCTAACGCCCTGTCAGCCTCTCTTCTTCTCAACCTGATTAAACAGGCTCTGATCAGCCAGCCAACGCTCGAGATTGGCCCTGAACTGTTCTCCCAGCGCCCGACGCCAGCCGATAAAGTCGCCCGACATGTGCGCCGAAATCATTACATTGGGCATGGCCCATAACGGGTGGCCTTCAGGCAAAGGTTCCGGGTCGACCACGTCCAGCGCGGCCCCGGCCAGCTCGCCGCTGTTGAGCGCGCTGACCAGATCATCGGTCACCACCACCGCGCCGCGCCCCACATTGATCAACACCGCGTGGCGTGGCATCAGCGCCAGCCGCTTGGCATTGATCAGTTGTTCGGTTGCCGGGGTGAGAGGCGCGGTGATGATTACGAAATCGGCATGCGGCAGCTCTGCGTCCAACGCTTCATTGGCGACGATCTGCTTGAAATGCGGCGCTTGGCGGGCGCTACGGGCCACGCCGGTGACCTCCAGCCCCAGGGCGTCGAGTAGTCGCGCCACCTCACCGCCAATGGAACCGGCGCCGATGATCAGCGCCCGCTTGCCCTTGATCAGCTCGGTCTCGCGGTGCTGCCATTGTTGCGCCCGCTGGTGCCGCAGATTGCCGAGGGTATCCTTGGCAAACAGCAGCACAGCGCCGAGCACGTACTCGGCAATACCCAGATCGAAGACGCCACGGGCGTTGGTCAATAGCACCTCGCTGTCGACCAGAGCCGGAAACAGGAGTGCATCCACGCCGGCACTGGTCGCGTGCACCCATTTGATCTGGTGCTGCGCGGGCCAACAGCGCTCCAGTAGGCCGGTACGAAAATCGGTGACCACCAGAATATCGGTGTGCGGCAGGTACTCACGCAGCTCGGCTTCCGCACTGACCGTGGTCAGTTCCACACCGTCAGGCAGGGCTTCCAGGCCTGGCAAGGGCGACTCACCCGGTGCCACCAGCACCAGTATCCTGGTCACCCTGCTACCTCCTGCAACGCATTGGCGAAGCGCGACACGGCGTCGTCAATTTCGCTCTCCGAGACCGTCAGCGGCGGCAACCAGCGCACTATCTGGCCATCGGTGCCGCAGCGCAGCAGCAACAAGCCATGGGCTTCAGCGGCCTCACTCAACTGCGCTGCCAGATCGGCGCGCGGGGTGCGATAGTCATCGGCGATCTCCATCCCCAGCATCAAGCCCTTGCCGCGAATGGTGTCGATGCAGCTGTAACGCTGTTGCAGTTCACTGAGTTGATTGAGCAGGCGCTCGCCCTGCTGCGCCGCATTAGCCACCAGGTGCTGCTCGTCGATCACCTTGAGCGTGGCGAGCGCCGCGGCACAGGCCACTGCATTGGCCCCGTAGGTGCCGCCCTGGGAGCCCGGCATGCCCTTGCCCATCAGCTCCGCCGAAGCGGCAATGGCCGAGAGCGGAAAACCGCTGGCCAGGCCCTTGGCGGTGATCACAACGTCGGGCTGCACAGCGAAGTGATCGTGGCTCCAGAACTTGCCGGTACGCCCGTAACCGGCCTGAATCTCGTCGCAGATCAGCAGAATGCCGTGCTGCTTGCAGCGTTCGGCCAGCCCTTGCATGAAAGTTTTATTGGCTGGGTAATAGCCAAACTCGCCCTGTACCGGCTCGATGATCATGGCCGCAGTATCACTGGGGGCCGATTGGGTCTTGAAGATGTGATCCAGCTCGCGCAGGGCAAACTCGGTCGCCTCTTCCTCGCTCCAGCCATAGCGATAGCCGTGCGGGAACGGCGACACTACCACCCCCGCCATCATCGGATGAAAGCCGGTGCGTACCTTGGTGCCCGAGGTGGTGAGCGAGGCCGCGGCCATGGTACGACCATGAAAGCCGCCGTCAAAGACGATGATATTGGCTCGACCGGTCGCATGCCGGGCCAGGCGCAGCGCGGTTTCTACTGCCTCGGAGCCGGAGTTGGCAAAAGCCACGGAATCGATGGGGCCGGGCATGCGCTCGGCGAGCTTGTCAGAGAGTTCGAGCATGGGTTGGTGCGCGACCGTGGTGTACTGGGCATGCACAATCTTGCCCACTTGCTCGCGCGCGGCGGCCACCACCTGCGGGTGACAGTGACCGGTACTGGTAACGCCAATACCGGAGGTGAAGTCGAGGTAGCGCTTGCCATTCACATCAAACAACCAGCTGCCTTCGCCGCGTTCTACCAATACCTTGCTGGCCTGTTTCAGCAGCGGTGACAAATGACTCATAGCCTGTCTCCTGTCCTTTCAGCGGGCGTCGCGCCCGTCACGTGATAGGTCAGCGGCTCGCGGGCGAGCCGTGACACTGCAGAAGGGGGGTTACAGCCCGGAAATAATTCCGGCAGTAACCGCCTGACAAGTTCGCTGAGCCCCTGCGGCGGTCACCAGATCCTTGGCAACCGCCATGCGCAGGCGCTCGGCAGCTTGTGCGCAACCCACCCAGTCCAACATCATGGCTGTGGTGAGCAACATGGCAGCAGGATTCGCTTTCCCCTGGCCGGCGATATCCGGCGCGCTACCATGCGTTGGTTCAAACAGCGCGGGCATGTCCCGGCTGTCTGGATTGATATTGCAGGACGGTGCCAGCCCGAGCCCACCCGAGAGTACGGCGGCCAGATCCGTCAGTATGTCGCCATGCAAGTTGCTCGCCACCACCACGTCGAAGGTCCAGGGCGCCTGTACAAACTTCATACAGGCGGCATCAACCAGCTCATGCTGTACGCCTATTTCCGGGAACTCGCTGGCCACCTCGGCAAACACCTCGGTGTACATATCGCCCCAGAATGGCTGCGCGTTGCGCTTGGTGATCAGGCAAACCTGTGCACCAGCAGAGCCCTTCTGGGCGCAGAAAAATGCCTTACTGCCTTGCGGGCGGGCATCCAGTCGGGCCTGGGCGCGGCGGAAGGCGTGGCGAATCAACCGCTCGGTGCCGTGGCGGGTGAAGACCTCAAGCTGAGTGGCCACTTCCTGCGGCGTGCCGCGGTTCAAGCGGCCACCCTGATTGACGTATTCGCCCTCGCTGTTCTCGCGAATCACCAGCATATCGACCTCGGCCGCGCGCGGGTCGGCCAGATACTGCGGCGCCCCCGGCAGCAACCGCGCAGGGCGCTCGCAGGCCCACAGCTGCAGGCCCTTGCGGAAGGACAGCAGCGGCGCCAGCGAGACGCTGTCGGGCAGGCGATAGCGCTGCGCGTCGCTGATTGGCCCGGGGTCGCCCAGAGCGCCAAGCAGTAGCGCGTCGTAACGCTGTACCTGCTCAAGCGCGTCGGCCGGCATCATTTCGCCGTGTTCTTGATGCCAGGCGGTGCTGGGCCACTCAAGGGTTTCCCACTCCAGCGGCAACGGTTCGATGTCATGCAGCGCCTGCAGCACCGATTCCGCGGCTGCCATGACTTCATGGCCGATGCCGTCACCGGGCATCAACGCGATTTTTCTGGTTGCGGCCTGTTCAGCCATCAGATTACTCCGCGCCCATGCAGAGATACTTGATCTCCATGTATTCTTCGATGCCGTGGCTGGAACCCTCGCGGCCCAGACCGGATTCCTTCACTCCGCCAAAGGGCGCGGCAGCGTTGGAGACCGCGCCCTCGTTGACGCCGATAATGCCGGCCTCCAGCTCGTCGGCCACGCGCCACACGCGATGGATATTGGTGCTGTAGAAATAAGCCGCCAGACCGAAGGGCGTGTCGTTGGCAATCTCGATGGCCTCTTCCTCGGTTTCGAACTTGATCACCGCCGCCAGAGGGCCAAAGGTTTCGTCTTCACACAGCTGCATGTCGCGGGTGACGCCAGTGATCAGCACCGGCTCGACAAAGTTGCCGTGGTCGCCTTCTGGCGCAGCACCGGCCACATGCTTGGCGCCCTTGCTCAGCGCGTCGTTGAAATGTTCCTGCACCTTCTTCACCGCCGCGCGGTTGATCAGCGCAGACTGGGTCACACCCTCCTCGAAGCCGTCCCCCAACTTGAGCTTGCCCATGGCCTCGGCCAGCTTCTCGACAAAGCGGTCGTGAATGCCGGCCTGCACCAGAAAGCGGTTGGCGCACACGCAGGTCTGCCCGGTGTTGCGGAACTTGCAGATCATCGCGCCTTCCACCGCGCGCTCCACATCGGCATCGTCAAAGACGATAAAGGGCGCGTTGCCGCCCAGCTCCAGCGAGACCTTCTGAATGTGCTCGGCGCACTGCGCCATCAACTGACTACCAACGCTGGTCGAGCCGGTAAAGCTCAGTTTGCGCACCGTGGCACTGCCGGTCAGCACGTCGCTGATCACCGAAGCCTTGCCCGTCACCACGTTGAACACGCCTGCGGGTATGCCGGCCTCGTCTGCCAGTTCTGCCAATGCCAGCGCGGTATAAGGCGTGGCGCTGGCCGGCTTGACGATCATCGAGCAGCCGGCGGCCAAGGCCGCGCCCGCCTTGCGAGTAATCATCGCGGCGGGGAAATTCCACGGCGTGATGGCGGCGGTAACACCAATCGGCTGCTTGGTCACGACGATATGCTGGCCGGGCTTGGCGCCGGGAATGGTCTCGCCATACACGCGGCGTGCCTCTTCGGCGAACCAGCGAATGAAGGACGCGGCATAATCCACCTCACCACGCGATTCGGTGAGCGGTTTGCCCTGCTCCAGCGTCATCAGGCTGGCGATGTCTTCCTTGTGCTCCAGCATCAAGTCATGCCAGCGCATCAGCAAATCGGCCCGCTCCAGTGCGGTCTTCTTGCGCCACAGCTTGAAGCCGGCATCGGCCTGCCTGATGGCATCCTGCAGCTCGGCCTCACTCAATACCGGCACAGTACCCAGAATCTCGCCATTGGCCGGGTTATCAACCTCGATGCTGCTGCCATCGCTGGCGCCTACCCACTGGCCGCCGACATAGCATTGCTGACGAAACAAACGTGAGGTTTTCAGACGAGATACCGACATGGACTAACTCCTCGAAACAGTCTTTGGCAGGGTCCAGACTGCAGCGCTTGTTGCGAAGCGGCATTGGCAGGTCTGAACCCGAATTGATCAACAGGGCGCCGTCTCGCAGCGCAGAGCACGCCCGCCAGGGGCATCGAACATTGTTACCACACCAGCCTAGGCAGATTTGCCTGGGGAAGCAAACCCTTGCCCGATGCCGGCAACCCTGCCAAGGCCCCGCGCCCCTGAGACGGCGGTGGCCCTCCGTTCGCCAATGGACAGCACTGACTGGCTGGATGGCTGGATGGCTGGATGGCTGGCGTGAAAGATGACGCGCGCGCACCCCGCTTGTCTGCGAACTACCGCACGGATAGCGTCATGGCGCACTTACAGAGCAGTGCCTCAGGGAACTGTCGTCAGGTTTCAGAGCCTAAGCAGGAAGTTACTCATCGCAAGCCGTAATAACCCGCACGGCCAACAATTCATCCGCAAGGAGTTATTAGATGATCAAAGGGATTTCACTGTGCGCCGGCTTGCTCGGCCTGTGGCTGCCCCTGCACGCCAGCGCCGCCACTTTCGGCTTCGCTGACGTTGTCGACAAGGCCAAAACCCTGGCCGAAACCCCCTATCAGGCGCCACGCCCGGTGCCAAAGTTTCTCCAGGACCTGAGCTTTCACGACTACCAGGGGATACGCTTCAAACCGGAAAACAGCCTCTGGCATGAGAGCAACTCGTCATTCCAGGTAATGCCAGTGCCGCCGGGGCTGTTTTACAAGCACCCGGTGCAG
This sequence comes from Halopseudomonas sp., assembly GCF_036961105.1. Taxonomy (GTDB): domain Bacteria; phylum Pseudomonadota; class Gammaproteobacteria; order Pseudomonadales; family Pseudomonadaceae; genus Halopseudomonas. Next base: position 124,754 of record NZ_JBALWW010000005.1, read on the forward strand.
GTTCACATCATTGATGCCCAGGGTGTACACCCGCTCAAGTTCGAAAAGAACCAGTTCACCTATCCCAATAGCGAGGTCGAGCGTCTGGTACCGGCTGACCTGGGCTACGCTGGCTTCAAGCTGACCTTCCCGCTGAAGCAGGATGACGTACAGAACCAGTTTCTGGTGTTTGCCGGCGCCAGCTATTTCCGCGCGGTCGGCCGTGACAACAACTTTGGCATTTCCGGCCGCGGCCTGGCCGTCAACACTGGCTTGCCGGGTGGTGAAGAGTTTCCTGATTTCGTCGAATTCTGGCTGGAACGACCCAAACCCGATGCCAAGAGTCTGACCTTTTACGGCCTGCTCAACGGCAAGAGTCTCGCCGGCGCTTACCGCTTTACCGTGGTACCTGGCGAGGAAACCGTGCTGCAGGTGCAGTCGCAACTGTTCCCGCGTCAGTCAGTGGAGCTGCTCGGCGTAGCGCCGCTTACCAGCATGTTCTACTACGGCGAGAACACCAATCGCCCCGAGGGCGAATGGCGCCCGCAGGTGCACGACTCCGATGGACTGCTGATTCACGACGCCCCCTCCGATGAGTGGCTCTGGCGCCCTTTGCGCAATCCCGAAGCACTGCAGATGGACTATTTCGCCACCGAGAACGTACGCGGCTTTGGGCTGTTGCAGCGCGATACCAGCTTCGACAACTACATGGATCTGGAAGCGCGCTATGACGGCCGCCCCAGTGCCTGGGTCGCCCCTGAAGGCGACTGGGGTAAAGGCAACGTGGTGCTGGTGCAGATTCCTACCCCGGATGAAACCAACGACAACATAGTGGCGTTCTGGAAGCCAGAGGCCCCGGTCAATGAGAGGCAGCCGCTCAAGTATGACTACAAGGTACATTTCGGTGGCCCCGACATTGCCCGCTCGCCTCTGGGGCGCACGCAGGCAAGCTATCTGGGTGACGGCATGCGCATCGGCGGCGGCAACGAAGAAGGCGCGGTGCGGCTGATCATCGACTTTGCCGGCGGCCCGCTGGACGGCCTCAAACCCGATGCAGCGGTGTTGGGAGAGGTAAGCATGCAGCAGGACGGCGAGCTGATCGAACACTTTGTCGAGTACGTGGCGCCGCTCAAGCGCTGGCGCCTGTCGATACTGGCGCGTCCAGCCGCAGACCGACCACTGAGTCTGCGGGCCTTCCTCAAGGACGAACAGCAGACCCTGACCGAAACCTGGCAGTATGAACTTCCGCCGAGCCATCACCTGCTCGGCCGGGCCAGGTAGGCCGGCGCACATGCAACAGCCCGCCAGCGAGATCCTCCTGCAGCGCATCCTGGCCTATTGGGCCTGGAGCGGCGAGCAGCTCGACCCAGTCACTGAAGAAAAGGCGCTGCGCATAGTGGCGCAAGCACTGCACCAGCCAGCGGCGGAACGACTGGCGTTCTGCCTGCAGGCGCTGCAAGCGGAGCTGCCCGGACGGGCACCGCTGGCACCCGCTGGCCCGGCGCTGCAGCGCGGCAGCATGCATTACGGGGACTACTGATGAATCGTCCCGTTACCCTGCCCCCTGAGATGCTCGGCCTACGGCGGCCGCGCTGGCGTCTTGCGGCAACACTGCGCCGCGCCTTGCTGGCTGCTGTGGTGCTGCTACAAACTCTGGTGGCTACCTATTTCATGTTGTCGGTTCTGCCCTATCACGGTGGCAACCTGGTGGAGGCCGGCATGGCTGCGGTCTTTGCGCTGCTGTTTGCCTGGATCACGGTGGGCTTCTGGATCGGGGTGACGGGTTTTGTGCTGCGCCGTTTCGGCGGCGACCGGCTGAGCCTGATGCGCCAACAAGATGAGGTCAGCCTGCAGTCCACTCCACTCGCCCGCACAGCGGTGGTAATGCCGATCTACCATGAACCGGTCGGGCGCAGTCTGCAGGGCCTCAAAAGCGTCATTCTAAGCCTGCAGGGCACCGGCAAGCTGGCGTACTTCGACTTTTTCATTCTCTCCGATAGCCGTGACCCCGACGTGTGGCTGGCGGAACAGGCTGCCTGGGATGCGCTGCGCGATGAGCTGGGTCTGCAAGGCCAGCTTTTCTATCGCCGTCGTCCCCTTAACCTGAATCATAAAAGCGGCAACATTGCCGACTTTCTGCGCCGTTGGGGCCGGGCCTACGATTACATGGTGGTACTCGATGCCGACAGCCTGATGGCGGGCGAGACCTTGGTGCGCATGGTGCAGTTGATGCAGCGGCATCCACAGGTCGGGATTCTGCAATCCAGCCCAAGCCTGGTTAACGCTCGCTCGCTGTTCGCTCGTCTGCAGCAGTTTTCCAACCAGCTTTATGGCCCGCTGTTCACTACCGGGCTGGCGGCCATCCAACTTGGGCATGCGGCCTTCTGGGGGCACAACGCCATATTGCGCGTGCAGCCCTTCATGCAGCATTGCGGTTTGCGCAAGCTGCCGGGCTGGGGCCTGTTCAAGGGGCCGGTACTCAGCCACGACTTTGCCGAAGCCGCTTATATGGGCCGCGCTGGACTGGAAGTCTGGCTGGAGCCGGAGCTGACGCACAGTTATGAAGAGTCGCCGCCCACCCTGTCTGACGAGCTTACCCGTGACCGACGCTGGGCCAAGGGCAATCTCCAGCATCTGTGGCTGATGCTGTTCAGCCGACGTCTGCGCCTGGCCCACCGCATGGCCTTTCTCAACGGTATCATGGGTTACGTCGCGTCACCGCTGTGGTTCACCTTTCTGGTGCTGACCACCATCGAAGTGGCGCGACTGATCCTCTGGCCGATCAATTATTTCCCCGAGCAGAACCAATTGGTCCCGCTATGGCCTGAATGGCATCCGCAGCGCGCCGTGTGGATGGTGAGCATCACCCTTGCGCTGCTGTTTCTACCCAAGTTTCTGGCCATCCTTGACGTACTCTTGCGTGGTCGACGCCAGGAATACGGCGGCGCTATCCGCTTGTTCTTCAGTGTGCTGCTGGAAATGTTCATCTCGGCTCTGCTGGCTCCCATTCGCATGCTGGCGCACTGTCGCTACGTATTGGAGGCGCTGTTCAACGTCAACTTGCGTTGGGCTGGGCAGAATCGCAGCGGTGAAACCAGTTGGCTGGTCGCCGTACTCAATCAGGGCATAGGCAGCCTGTTGGCGCTTGGCTGGGCAGGTTTTGCCCTGTGGCTGGAGCCGATGTTCTTTTTCTGGTCGCTGCCCGTCGCCATTCCCCTGATTCTCGCTGCGCCCATCTTCGTACTGTTGAGCAAGGTGGGCTGGGGCGAAACTCTGATGCGGCGGCGCTGGCTGCAGATCCCCGAGGAGACCCGGAGCTCGACCTTGCTGGATGATGTAGAGCGTCCCAGCCGGGTCACGGCCATCGAACAGCACAGCGCCTTCAATGACGCCATCGTTCATCCCTATACCAACCGGCTGCAGGTACAGCTGGCGCACGCGCCGCGCGCGCGGCGCCAACAACGCGAACTGCAGCAACTCGCCCGGCGTTGTCTGCAGGAAGGCCCAGAGTCGCTTTCTGCGGCCGAGCGCAACCTGCTGGCCGGTGATGCGGTCAGCCTGCAGTGGCTGCATGCGCAGGTGTGGCAGGCGGAACCGCAGAGCATCTGGGGGCGCCTGTTGCACCAGCGCATTGGCGCCGACAGGACGTCCGCCACGCGGTAAGACCTGCACCGATTGCCAAGCAAAACGGGCTTTTCCTATAATCCTCGTCAGCCTCGTATTCGAGGCTTGCTACCTCGTCCTGAACCGCCCGCGCCTGACGCGGCACCGGTGAGGGTCTGGGTGTCCCGCCACATTTCGGCAATTACGATGGATTATGGCAGCGCACCGACGCCGCCAAGGAGAAAAGCATGATCAAACGCGTAATGGCGTTGTTCGCAGTCAGCTTTCTGTTCAGCACCACTGCGGCCGCATTCAACGGCTATGTTGAAGTCACCAACGATACGGGATTCGACATTCACTATCTGTACGTCAGCCCGGCTCACGCCGGCGACTGGGAAGAAGATGTGCTGGATGAAGACATACTTCCCGATGGCCATACCGTGCGGGTAACCGTGCGCAAGGCCAAAGGCTCGGTCTACGACATCCGCGCCGAAGACGAAGACGGCGACACCTACACGCTCTGGGATGTGGATATTGCCAAGCGAGACGTGACTTTCACCCTCGACGACATCGACTGAGCCAACCCGCCGAGCCCGACCCTGGCTCGGCGGGCCTACCCGTGATCGCGCACACTGAACAGCTGTGCTCCACTCATCCAACCAGCGCTAATGTATGGAAGCTGCGCCTTACATTGCGCAGTAAAAACCAATTCCCTATACTTTTCTGGCACCTCGCCATCATGGCTGGTGTGCTTACTCCCTCTTAGCTTGTACGTACTTGTCTATAAAGGAAGGTACCCAAGCCTTGGAAGCAGGCTTTTAAACCCCCATGTACAGTGTGGACTCTAGTTGAGCCCAGTTTTGCTGTCGCCAAGGAGAAAGGCATGATTAAACGTGTATTGGCACTATTTGCAGTTGCCTGTCTGTTCAGCACCACCGCAGCAGCTTTCAACGGCTACGTCGAAGTAACAAACCGCACCGGTTACGATATTCACTACCTCTATGTCAGCCCAGCCAAGGCGGGTGACTGGGAAGAAGACGTACTGGATCAGGATATTCTCTCGAACGGTCAGACAGTGCGGGTTACCGTGCGTCAAGCCGCTGGTTCTGTTTATGACATCCGCGCAGAAGACGAGGACGGCGATACCTATACGCTCTGGAACGTAGATATAGCCAAGCATGACATCGTGTTTAGTGAGCAAGACATGGACTGAAGCACCCGCCGAGCCTTGCCCTGGCTCGGCTCCCTGCACACCGTAATTCAGTTGCGCCACGCAACTCTTCCACTCTCCTCGCCACACTGTTCACCACCGATTTCAACTGTACCCCTGAGTTTTAATCCGACCAGCATCTACCCGCACCGCTGAACTCCAGCGCGGCATTGGCCTCAAATGCTTTATGTTTCATCCGCGCAAGGCGATTTGCACGCTCCATTTCTGAAGCCTTGCTGCCCCCATTGTCAGGACACCGGCTTGCCCCAGAAAAAAGCACCCACCAAACGCCACATCAGCTTGAAACTCTTTATCGTTCTGGCGTTTGTGTCACTCGGCGCGCTGTTGGTGGTGGGGAACGCCATGCTGTCGCTCAGTTATTTTGTTACCGGGATGGACAGCTCCATCGGTAGACAGATGGACAAGGTCGTCGAGAATTATCTACGCGACCCGGCAATGGCCACGCAGCTGTTCGACGACTATCCGATCACCAGCAGCTGGAGCGAGCAGCCTCAGGTAGTGCAGGCGGCCTTTTCCCAGCCACCTGAACGCGAGGGCATGATCCACAAGGCAATGCAGCAGCAAAGCCTTATTCACCGCCCGAGTGCCATCTATTTCGCGCTGCGCTTTACCACTCCCAGCGGAGACCGCTTTATGAGCCACCAGGTGGTTCCTGGCACTGGCCCGCAACTCCTCACCCAACAGCGCAGCAGTCTGCGTACCCTGCTGTGGATCAGTGCCGGCAGCGCCCTGCTGTTGGGTCTGGCCATCTGGCTGGTCATGCGCCGCGTTTCCCGGCCAATTGGCGCGCTGGGCAAATGGGCGCGCGGGCTGAACCAGCATTCTCTGCAAGAGCCAGCGCCCGATTTCAACTACCCCGAACTCAATGACTTTGCCGAGCTGGTGCGTAACAGCCTGACCAGCGCGCAGCGGGGGCTGGAACGCGAACAACGTTTTTTGCGCCACACCAGCCGTGAACTCCGCGGCCCGCTCAACGAAGTACGGGACAATGTCGAGCTGCTGAGCCGCTTGCAGGCCGCCGCTGAACAGCAGGTCGACCTGCGACAGTTGCAGGCGCTCGAACGCATCGAGCGCGCCAGCGAGACCATGCAGCAACTCACCGAAACCCTGCAGTGGCTGAGCCAGGAGCGCATTGATCAGCTGCCCGCCCGCCCCATGCAGCTGGATGAGCTCTTGCATGAGCTGGTGGATCAGATGCGTTATCTGCTGCGCGGCAAGGATGTGGATGTGCAACTCAAGACCGATGTCTACAGCATGATTCTGGCCGAAGCGCCAGCGCGTGTGGTGCTGGGCAATTTGATCCGCAATGCCTTCCAGCACAGCAATGAGGGCGAGGTGAAAATACTGCAGTTGCACAATTGCGTGCGCGTCAGCAGCCGGGCGCCGGATGTGGATGCGCAGGAGGATGCCGGCTATGTACCCGGTTTGCAGTTGACCGCCCAGCTTGCCGGCAAGCTCGGCTGGCGTTACCTGAGCACCCGCAAAGATCGGCGGCACCTGGCCGAACTCTGGTTACAGCCGCCACACGCGGACGCAGCGGCACGCCGCGGATGATTCAGGCGCCGCGCAGGTAACGCTGATACAACAGCGCCATCAGCGCAGTCAGCATGGCCGGCAGCACCAGCGCCTGAAAATGCAGCGCCGCAAAGGCCAGCGCGCCCACACCGCCGCCACTGATGAATCCGCCAATCAATAAGGTAAACAGCAGCAGCTTGCGCCGGTCCAGCGTCTCTCCGCGCAGGCGCGCGCCCAGCATCAGGCCCAGGTCGGTAAACAGACCAGTTACGTGGGTAGTACGAATGATGGCGCCGCTGAAGGTGGTCACCATAGCGTTCTGCAGACCACAGGCGGCGGACGCCAGGTAGTGTCCTGTTACGCTGTTGTACTGCAGCGCCAGCATGGCCAGCAGCAAAAGCGCCGTTTCTACCAGCAAGGCGAGGCCATAGCGACGCCCCGGCTGGAGCGCGCTGCTGGTAATCAAAAAACCGCTGAATATCGCGCCCAGCACAAAGCTGAGCAACACCAGCAGCAGGTGCGTCACCGCGCCAATATTCAGTTGTGCCAGCCCCAAACCCAGCAGGGTCGAGGTACCGCTGAGGTGCGATACCGCCTGATGGCTGAAGCCCAGCAGACCAACGGCGTTGACGCTGCCCGCCGCAAAGGCCAGCGCAAAGGCGCCTCCTTCTACCCAAGGCGGCAATCTGGAAATCATTCACTCCCTCCCCCGCAAAGCCCCATCTTATGCCAGCCTCGCACTTGCCGGCGCTTTCTTTTGCCAACCGTCGCCAGACGTGGATATCTGGCGGCCACTGCGGTTAGAATCGCTGTTTTTCGCCAATCGACAGGATCATAAAAATGGGTCGCGCCTATCAAAACCGCAAAGAGTCCATGGCCAAGACGGCTGATGCCAAAACCAAGGTCTACAGCAAATACGCGCGTGAAATTTATGTCACCGCCAAGTCCGGTGGCTTTGACCCCGACGGCAACCTGGCCCTGCGCGGCCTGATTGACCGGGCCAAGAAGGATCAGGTACCCAGCCACGTGATCGACAAAGCCCTCGATAAAGCCAAGGGCGGCGGCGGTGAAGACTTTTCCAAAGCCCGTTACGAAGGCTTTGGACCCGGCAACTGCATGGTGATTGTCGACTGCCTGACCGACAACCCCAACCGCACCTTCGCCGATGTACGTAACTGCTTCACCAAGACCAAAAGCAAGATCGGTACTGAGGGCAGTGTCAGCCACATGTTCGATCATTGCGCGATCCTGGCATTCAAGGGCGATGATGAAGAAGCCACGCTGGAAGCCCTGATGATGGCCGACGTGGACGTCACCGACATTGAGAACGAAGACGGCCTGATCACCGTATTCACCCCCAGCACCGAGTACTTCAAGGCCAAGCAGGCGCTGACCGATGCCTTTGGTGAAGTGGACTTCGAAGTCGACCTGATTCAGTTCCTGCCGCAGACCACCACCGAGATCAGTGGTGACGACGTGGCCATGTTCGAGAAGTTTACCGACATGCTCAACGAGCTGGACGACGTTCAGAACATCTACCACAACGCCGAGTTCTGAGTTGCCGGGCGCTGCCCTGCAGCGCCCGGATCTGCGGGCAAGCGGGTCGCACGCCAGCCAAGCGCTAGGCCTGCGCCCGCAACCACACCAGCAAGCCCATCACCATCAGCGACATCAGCAGCAACGCCCCGCTCTTCAACCCGCTGTTTCCCGGTGCAGCCTTGGCCACCCCTTCCTGTTGCGCCTTGAGCGCGGCAAAGTCCAGCTGCGTGCCGGTCAAGGTCGGGCCGCTGTAGACGCACACATCGTGTGCGCCAGCGCCGAGCGCCAACTCGCGAAACACTCTGTCTTCCACCTGCGTGAGACCGCCTTCCAGCTTTTCCAACGGATGCATGATCAACCGCGGCGATGCGCTCAGACGCCGTGCGCCAAGCCGCTTTCGCAGCACAGCCTGCAGGTATTTTTCTGCCAGGCTGAAGTCTGCAATCAGCATTCTTGGATGATCGAAAGGATTGACCACCTGCAACCCGACGCTGGGCGCCATGGTCTGGGCCTCGCGGCCGACGGCAATTACCTTTTTTCCGCCTCTGGCATCGGTTTGCAGCGCCAAGACGGGCACGTCATCCCATTGTTCTGCGCTGGCGGCATCGGTAAGGCGCACGCGCTTACTGCTTATCTGCAGGTAGAGAGTGGGCGCGAGCTTGCTCTGCAACTGCCTTAGCATCCGTTCGGTCCTGTTGAGCATAGGGTCATCATTGGTCGGCTGCGCCGCGACTTTTTAGCGGTTCCGCTTCTGCCTTTTCCAGCTGTTTGCGTTGCTCACGCAATTGCTCAAGTTGCTCTTTCAGGCGCTGCTTCTGCTCGCCGTCGGCCTCCTTGGCCCGCAGTTCCAGCTCCTGCGCTTGCTCGGACAGCTCGGCCTTGCGCTGCTGCAACTGGTGCGCCAGCTCAGCCTTGTCGAACAACACTTTTTCGGCGACCTTCTCCGGCTCGGCAGCAGGCCGGGTAGCGGGTCGGCGCGAAGGCTCGGGCACAAAGCTGTAATCTGCCGGTACCGGGCGCTGGTTCATGATAGTGGCCGACATGATTTCGATACCGGCGCCGTGCAGCTGATCCAGAATCGCCTTGTGCAGATTGGAGCGCGCGGTGATAAGACCCTTGGCCTCGGGCAGCACGCCCGACACCCGGTAGGTGATGGCGAAGTTGCCCAACTCGAGTATCTGCACAAAGGCGTCGTCCAGCTTGCTGCCGCGTGCGGCGTTTATCAGCAGCGGCTCCACCTGCGCGTGGCTCACGTCATAACCCAGCGACAGCGACGCCGACACCAGCGCGCCGGCACTGCGCAGCGCCGAGACCGGATTAGTGGTCAGATAGGTGTTCGGCAAGGCGATAAGCTCACCGGTTTCCGATTGTATCTCGGTATCGAACAGGCCCCGCTCGGCGACGCGGCCAAAGTGCGCGCCCACCGAAATGAAGTCGCCAATGACAAAGGGCTTGGTAATGCGCAGCAGAATTCCAGCCGCCAGATTGGCGAAGATGTTGCTGGAGGAGAAGGCGAACACCCCTGAGATGAGCAAGCCGAGCAAGGCGATGATCTGATTGCGCGAGCCCTCGCTGACCGGCAGCGCAAGAATCACCGCCACCATACCGGCAAGCGTCAGGCCCAGCATGACCAACTGACGCGAGAACAGCTTTTCGTTGCCCAGGCCAGCGTGGCGGCGGATCAGCATATAGTGCGCACACCAGAGCACCAACCCCACCACCAGCAGTGTTTCCAGCAGCGGAATCACGCTGGCAAAGGCGCTGAACACATCCTGAAAAATACCCACTATGACTCCATTATCCGTTTGCGGTGTCTGCCACCCTGGCGTGTCCAGGATAGAACTTCAGCGCGTCTGCGCGCCGATACTGCTGGAATACTGCCACTTCCCAGGGTCTGATGGCCAATATCATGCTCACCCCGAAGCGCTGCTCCAGTGGCAAAGCCAGGTCTTCCTGGTGGCTGTGACGGAACTCCAGCGCCAGCCGCCGCAGCTTCTGCTGCATGGCTTCGTTGCTGCGTGGCGACAACATGCCGTTGAGAAACAGGCGTAGTTCGCCCGGCCGATTGAAGTGGCACTGAAAGAAGTCGGCCTGCACCTGCGACTCGAAAAAGCGCTGGATGGGGCCGTTCTTCTGCCAGTTGAAATCATGGGTGATCAGCGGCTTGATGCGGTTGCCCGGCAATAGCTCGATCAAGCCCATGCGATCAAGCCGGGCCAGTTTGCTGATGGCTTCAGGCTCGCTCAGGGCGTAATTTTCCAGCATCTGCGCCAGACTCCAGCGGTTCAGCGCGCAGATGGCGACCAGCAGCAGCTTGCTGTCGGACACCAGCTCCTGCTCCTGTTCGACGGCCAGCGCATCAATGCGCATCTCGTGCTCCAGGCGGCGCACCAGGTCGCTGATCTCGACCCCCAACAAGGCACACACGCGATCCAGGCGCTGCAAGGAAAACTGCCGCTCGGCGAACAGCCGCTTCACGCTGGCCTCCGACAACGCCAGCGCCTGCGCCACCTGCAGGTAAGTCACGCCCTGCTCCTTCAGCAGCTTCTTCAACACATCAACAATTGCCGTGGTCTGCGCCATACCCACCCTGCCCCTCCCGCAAAAAGTATCACTCAGTAATACCCATGGAGCCCGCGAATGCAACTTTTGCGTTTTCCCTCGCCAGCCGGTAGCGAATACCGCAGATTGCGCTGCAACGGCGCTCGCGCCGCAACATCAAACACTGCGAGGTAAACACAATGGAAAACGAGATCAACAGCAACTCCAGCGGCTGGATATTCTTCGTCAAGGTGTCCTTTGCCGTGGCCCTGTTGGCCACCGGCGCCGGAGTGATGTTCTCCCCGACCGATCTGCTGGTTAAAGGCTATATGGCGGTGTGCGCGCTCTTTCTGGTGAGCACCACCATCACCCTGTCCAAGACGCTGCGCGACGAACACGAGGGCAAGCGCATCTACAACCGCATTTCCGACGCCCGTGCCCAACAACTGCTGAAAGAATATACGGAGTAATCACCATGACGATCTGGCGAAAAGTCGGCACTCTGTTCCGTGCCAGCGCGCAAGAACCTTTAGAGCATCTGGTCGATGCCAACGCCCTGCGCATCATGGAGCAGGAGCTACGCGATACCGAACAGGCCATGTTGCGCGCCAAACGCGAGCTGGCCTGCCTGATGGCCACCGGCAAGGAACTGCAGCGCAGCAATCAGCAACTGGGCGAAGAGCTGGCCCAGCGCGAAGAACAGGCCAGTCAGGCACTGGAGAAAGGCGAAGCGGGCCTGGCCTACGAACTCGCCGAGTGGATAGCCGCGCACGAAAACCAGCTGCAGCAGCAGCGCCAGCACGCCGAGCACCTGGCACGTCAGGAAGCCAATCTGCGCCAGCACCTGCGCGACGCCGCGCGCAGTCACCAGCAGTACCGCCGCGAATGGCAACTGGCCCGGGCCAACCGCAACGCCGAACAGGTGCTGCGCAATCTTGGCGGTCATACCCAGGGGCTGCACGCCCAGCTGGGCGACCTGGCCAGCTCGCTGGAGCGCATTCGCCAGCAGCAACACCGCTTCAGCGATGTCGATAGCGCCATGCGCGAATTGCAGCACGAAGACGACGGTAGCGCCCTGGATCAACGGCTGCAGCGGGCCGGTATCAGAAGCGGCGCGAGCGACGCCAGTCAGGTACTGGCCAGACTGCGCAGCCGGCAGCGCACACCGGGATAGCGCCGGCGACTGGGCGGGGCTGTTCGTGCGCTGAGCCAGGCCGGCCGCTGCGCAGTCTGCAACCAAACAGCTATGCTGTAGTCCATCGGTGGCAGGTTTCCATCGCCTGCCTGCAACCCGCCCAGAGGACCGCATGCCCAGCAATCGTCAGCAACTCTTTCTCACCGGCTCGATTCCGCGCGCTCTACTGACGCTGGCCGTGCCGATCATGCTCGCCAACATCCTGCAGTCGGGCTACCAGTTGACCGACGCCTTCTGGGTCGGGCGACTGGGCGCCGATGCTGTGGCAGCGGTGTCCATCAGCATGCCGGTGACCTTTCTGGTGATCGCCATGGGCTCGGGGCTGGCAATGGCTGGCGCCACCCTGACCGCACAATACATGGGTGCCGGGCGCCCCGACCTGGTCAACCATGTGGCGGCGCAGACCATGCTGATGGTCACCATCACCTCGATTGTGCTGGGCGCCATCGGCTTTGCGCTGGCCCCGCATCTGCTGCGTCTGCTGGGGGTGACCGAAGCTGTCTATACCGGTGCGCTGGGCTTCATGCGGGTGTCGTTCATCGGCGTGATCTTCGTGTTCATCTACATCATGTTCCAGTCGCTGATGCGTGGCGTGGGTCAGACCAGAGTGCCGCTGCTGATCGTGCTCGGCACGGTGATTCTCAACTTCGGCCTGGACCCGCTTTTCATCTTTGGCTGGGGCCCGCTAGCGGGCCATGGCGTGATGGGCGCAGCGATGGCGACGCTGACCACCCAGGCGATTGCGGCCGGCATCGGGCTGATCATCTTTCTGCGCGGGCGCCATGGCATTCAATTGGCCTGGCGCGGCCTGAAACCGGACCTGACCTACATTCGCAAGGCGTTTTTTCTGGGTTTTCCCGGTTCGGTCGAGCTCTCCACCCGCGGCCTGGGCCTGATGGTCATGTCGTTTCTGGTTGCCAGCTTCGGCACCCTGACCATTGCCGCCTACGGCATCGGCTCGAATATTCTGCAGGTCATCACCATTCCGGCCATGGGCCTGTCGATGGCGGTTTCTACCCTGGTGGGCCAGAACATGGGCGCCGGCAATGTACAGCGCGCCAGCAAGATCACCCAACTGGCGGCGCTCTATGCCTTCATCGGCCTGAGCCTGGTGGGGCTGCTGGTGTATGCAATAGCGCCACAGATTGTTGCCTTCTTTGTACCGGGCGATGCCGGAGTGATCAGTACCGGCGCGCGCTTCATCCGCATCATGGCGTTGGCCTGGGGCGGTATTGGCATCCAGCTGTGCGTGGTGGCAGCATTCCGCGCTTCGGGCAATATGGTAAGCGCCATGGTGATTGCTCTGGTCGCGCAGTGGATGCTGCAGTTTCCGCTGGCCTACGTGCTGTCCAAGCACAGCTCCCTGGGCGCCGAGGGCATCTGGTGGTCCTTTCCGGTGACCAACATTCTGGTTGCGCTGATTGCCCTGTGCTGGTTCGCTCGCGGCGGCTGGAAAAAAACCCGGTTGACCGAAGACGAGCGCCAGACGGTGAAGGTAACCGAAGAGGCACTCAGCGAAGAGGGCTACCGTTGAGCCAGGTCATCTATTTGCAAGCTGGCTTGTTTAGACTGCGCTGATGAAACAGACAGCGGCCAAACCCGACCCTATCTTCACATCGGCACGCAAGCAGGTGCGCAAGGCACTCAAGGCGCTGCCGGCCGGCGCCACGCCCGGCGATGAAGACATTCACGCCATCCGGGTATGCAGTAAAAAGCTGCGCGCTCTGCTGCAACTGTATCGCCCGGGTTGCGCCAAGGCAGACATCAAGCAGGTGGAGCAGCGCCTAAAGCGCCTGGCGGCCTCCTATGCCGGACTGCGCGACGCCCACGTGCAGGAGAAGACCCTGGCGCGGCTGATTACTCGCCTGCCGCCCCAGGGGCAGAGCGAGATTCAGCCGCTGTTTGCGCACCTTGCTGCAGCGGCCAGCAAGGCCGGCCACCAGGTCGCCCCCGAAGATCCGCATCAGGGCTTTGCCGAAATACTCGCCGACTGGCAAGCCAACCTGAAACTCAAGCATCGCAAGGACCCTGGCAAGGGGCTCGACTACACCTACAGGCGCGCCCGCAGCCTGGCACTGGAAGCTCACGAGAGCGGTGAAGACGAGATCTATCACCAGTGCCGCAAGTGGAGTAAGTACTATCTCTACCAGGCCCAACTGTTGTGCGACCGCAAGATCGCCAAAGCCAGTATTGAGCTGCTCAAGCAGTTGGGCGAGCAACTTGGCCAGTTCCAGGATCACTGCGTGCTGGAAGACAGTCTGCAGGGTGAAGCAGCACAGGTGCCCGAACTGAGCACCAGCGTGACGCAGGTGCTGGCCGTACTCGAAGAGCAGAAACAGGCGGACAAGGAACAGGTGCGCAGGTTGTTTGAGCAGCTGTACCAACAGCCCCACGTGCCGCTGAGCTGCAAATAGCGAGGGCAGCTGGGGCCGATTACAGATTCTGCTTTTCCCAGCGCCAACTATGCTGTGCAATACCCCTCCCGGATAACAGCAGGAGCAACACAATGGATTGGCGCGGCAGAAAGCAGAGCAGCAATGTGGAAGATCGCCGTGGCCAGGACGTGCAACGCGCCAGCGGCGGTGGTGCGGCGTTGCTGCTGGTGCGTTTTCTGCCGATGATGCTGCGCAGCAAGACCGGCCGCGTCGTGCTGATTCTGGGCGTGCTGGTCTTTTTTGGCGCCAGGCTGCTGGGCGTCGACCTGCTGCCCATGCTGCTCGGAGGCGGTAGCCAGAGCGTGAGTCAGAGCCAACGCGAATTCAGCCCGCAAGAGCAGGAGTTGGCACAGTTCGTCGCGGTGGTGCTGGCCGATACCGAAACCACCTGGCACCAGTTGTTCAGCGCGGCAGGGCAGACTTATGAAGAGCCACGGCTGGTACTGTTTTCCAACCGGGTGAACTCGGCCTGCGGCACTGCCAGCTCGGCGGTCGGCCCCTTCTACTGCCCCGGCGACAATCAGGTATATCTCGATCTGTCATTCTTCAACGACATGCGTCAGCAGCTTGGCGCGCCCGGCGATTTTGCCCAGGCCTACGTGATAGCCCACGAGGTGGGTCATCATGTACAGAACCTGCTGGGTATCAGCCAGCAGGTGCGCCAGGCCGGCGCGGGCAAGTCGCCAGCGACAGTAAACGCGCTGTCGGTAAAACAGGAACTGCAAGCCGATTGCTTTGCCGGCGTCTGGGGCCACCACGCCAACAATCAGCGGCAGCTGCTGGATCCGGATGATCTGGAAGAAGCACTCACCGCGGCCTCGGCCATTGGCGACGATCGCCTGCAGCGTCAGGCCGGGCAGGACGTGGTGCCCGACAGCTTTACCCACGGCAGCTCGGCGCAGCGCGTGCGCTGGTTCAAGCGCGGCTTCGAATCTGGGCAGGTAGCCGATTGCGACACCTTTTCGGCCACGGCCAATTAGCCTTCAGGACCGCTGCGGCACGCCCCACCAGCGGTCCCAACGGGCGTTGACCCAAAGCGACAGGCCAATCACCAGCGAGCCGGCGGCCAGACGCGCCAGATCGGCATCGTGGTTCCAGATCAGCAGGTTGACCACCAGCCCTGCGGGTACCAGGGCGTTGTTCATCACCCCCAGGGTGCCGGCATCCACCTGCGCGGCGCCGCGATTCCAGAAAAAGAACCCCAGCCCCGACGCCACCAGTCCCAACCAGCCCAACACGCCCCATTGCACGCTGGTGTGCGGCAGGCGCGCATGATCGCCCAGCAGTAACCAGGCCGGCAGCACTACCATGAAAGCGCCAATGAAAAACAGACCAAAGCCCTGCCATTGCGCCCGCGCCGGCAACTGATAACGACGCACCATATGGGCGTAACCCACCTGCCCGGCGGCGAAGGTGAGATTGGCCAGCTGCATGATCAGAAAACCGCGTACAAAGCTGTCGCTCAGACCGTCGTAGCGGATGATGCCGGCGCCCAACACGGCGATGCTGGCGGCCACCAGCGGCCCCAGGCTGAAACGCCGGCGAATCAGGTTGTCGACCAGGGCGATATGCAGCGGTGTGAAGATGGTGAACAGCAGCACTTCAGGTACCGAGATGTACTCGAAGGAGAGATAAAGGCAAATATAGGTCACCCCGAACTGCAGCGCCCCCACCAGCAACAAGCCGCCAATCATCGGCCGCGGCAGGGCGCTCAGCCGCAACAGCGGCAGAAACAGCAGACTGGCGAGCGCCGTGCGCGTGAGCACGGCAAAGTAGCTGTCGACCTGACCGGCCAGATATTCGCCTATCAGACTGAACGACAGCGCCCACAACAGGGTGACGGCAACAAGAAATGGCATATTGGCTCGCTATAAAAGGCGCGAGTATAACGACAACCGCCCCATCACTCACCTGAACCCTGGCTGATTCGATAAAGTACTCTGGCAGTCAGACTATTTGCGCGCTAAATTAACCCTTGAGACTTATCTGCAGCCCAACAGGATCACCCATGCCCGATCACGACCTCTGCCCGGAACTCATGCTGGACAACCAGTTGTGCTTTGCCCTGCACTCCACTTCGCTGCTGATGACCAAGGTTTACAAGCCGCTGTTGAAAGAACTCTCGCTGACCTATCCGCAGTATCTTGCCATGCTGGTGCTCTGGGAAAGTGACGGTATTACTGTCGGGGAGATCAGCAAGCGTCTGCTCACCGATCCGGGCTCGCTTACCCCCCTACTGAAGCGCCTGGAAGCCGAGGGCCTGCTCAAACGTCAGCGCAGCAAGCACGACGAGCGCGTGGTGGAGCTGCACCTCAGCGCGGCGGGCAAAGCGCTCAAACAACGCGCCAGAGCGGTGCCCCGCTGCATAGTCACCGCAGCCGATCAGTCCCTGGAGGAACTGGTAAGCCTGCGCGATCAATTGCTCAAGCTTCGCCGTTCGCTGCAACACAGCCTGGCCACAGAGGTAGCCGACTGACCCTGCTTCGCCGGCCAGGTCGCACTGACATTCTGACGGCAATGGCAAGAAAAGACATTTTTACCTTGCGCGCTAAACAAATAGCGCGTAGATTCCGCATTTAGTTGGCGCGCAATATATTTGCGCAAATATTAAATGCATTACAGGAGTCATATCATGTCGATTGAAAATGTTGTTTATCGCGCCTATGCAGAGGCTACCGGCGGCCGGGACGGTCGTGCCATTTCTTCCGATGGCGTGCTGGATGTAGAGCTGACTACACCCAGAGAGCTGGGCGGCGCTGGCGGCAAAGGCAGCAATCCGGAACAGCTGTTCGCGGCTGGCTACTCCGCCTGCTTTATCGGAGCAATGAAGTTTGTTGCCGGTCGCGACAAGTTGCCCATGCCGGAAGATGCATCAATCGAAGGTGTGGTGGGTATCGGTCAGATCCCCAACGGTTTTGGTATTGAAGTGGAACTGCGCATCAGCCTGCCGGGGATGGACGACGCTCAGGCGCAACAGCTGATCGACAGCGCGCACCAGGTCTGCCCCTACTCCAACGCCACACGCGGCAATATCGACGTCACCCTGACTCGAGTCTGACCCGCCTGCCACCACCGGGCCCCGTCTCATCCAATGAGACGGGGCCCGGTGATTTCATGTTCTCGAAAAAGTAAATGTCTTCGTCGGCGTTACAGACAAGGTGGCAGGGCCAGGCCTGGCAGGCTCAAAGCCACACCGGCCAGGGCTGCAATCAGATAGGCTGCGGCAGCTACCCGCGCGACAAACCGGCCATTACCATTGGTATCGCCTGCAGAGGGGGCTGCCCGCCAACAGCGTCTGGCGCACCAGAGCAGGAACGCCGCGAGCAGACAGCCCAACAGCAGTATCGCCACATTGGGCCAGCCTGGAGCACTTTGCTGATGCGCCGGCGGTGCAAACTCACAGACCAGCGCCAGCCCACCATAGAGAAAAACGAACCAGCCACTCCATACCATGAGTCCCAATACCAGTTGCGCCGGATGCAAGGGTGATAGCAATGACATCAGCCCGCTCCCCACAGCATCGGCAGCAACATGAAGGCGGCAAAGCTGATCCAGTACGCGCCCAGGGTGTAGGTCCAGAAAGGCTGCACCACAACCGGCTCGTAAGGCAGGCGCAAGCTGACGTAGCCTATCCTTACCCGCAGCGCCTGCAAGGCCGTGAAGATAGTGGCCAGGCCGCCATGCAGCAGCAGGTAATAGAGCATCACCGTAAGTACTGCGTCGTGGGCCAGCTCGCCCGGGTTGAGCTCAGCGGAGTACAGCGTCCAGACCAGCAGCAGAAAATGCAGCAGGCCCAGCGTGGCCGCCAACCACAACAGCCATTGCAACTGCGCATCGCGACCCTCCCGCAGCTGCGCGACCGCACGGCGATACACCACTACGGCAACGCATAGCAGGCCTCCACTTAGCAGCAATGGCAGTAGCGCGATGGGCGCCTGCTCCGGCACCTGCCACTGCGGCGCTGCTGTCCACAGATAGAACCAACCGAACAGCAGCGACACATAGAGAGTGCCGTTGGCCATCAGACTCACCACCATGCCCCACAGACCTGGCCCGTCGAAGGTACGCGAATGCAAGGGCGGATCGACCGGGTCGTCATCGCGCAGAGGCGCGGCAACCGGATGCCCACCATTGTGCCAGCCCCAACGCAGCGCAAAGAAGAGCACGCCAAGGGTGGCAATCAGCGCCAGGTCGTAGACCTTGAGTAACAGGCTGATACAGACCACGGCAATTACCGCCGCCGTCTGCAAGGGCAGCCAGGAGTTGGTAGGCAGATGGATGATCTCCCGCACCTCAGCGGTGATGGCGTCGGAGCCAAAGATATCCCGACGCTCATACATGACTTCACCCAGACCATGCTCACCCTGCTCAATGGTTTTTGGCAGGTCGGGACAGTCCCACATGGGGTGCCGGGTGTGTATGTGCGGCAGACTGGCAAAGTTGTAGGCACTCGCCGGCATGGGCGTAGCCCACTCCAGAGTGTCGGCATCCCAGGGATTGCATTCGGCCTTGCGACCGAAACGGAAATGCAGGGCGATATCTATAATCACCACCGCCACCCCGATAGACATAACGAAGCCACCGATCGACGACAGCAGATTGAGCCAGCCCCAGCCCATCTCGGCATCATAGGTGTAGATGCGCCGCGGCATACCCAGCAGACCGGTCAAATGCATCAACAGAAAGGTCATGTTGAAGCCGCCAAAGAACAACCAGAATCCCCAGCGCCCGAGGCGGTCGGAGGGCATGCGTCCGGACACGTGGGGCAGCCAGTAATAAAAGCCGGCGACCAAGGGAAACAGCATGCCGCCCACCAGGACGTAATGCATGTGGGCTACCACAAAGTGAGTATCGTGCACCTGCCAGTTGAAGGGCACCAGCGCCAGCATCACACCGGTCAGGCCGCCGGCCACAAAGACCACCAGAAAACCGACAATCCATAGCATCGGCAGGCGAAAAACCACCTTGCCGGTCCACAGCGTCGCCAGCCAGGCAAATATCTGAATACCGGTAGGAATCGCCACCAGCATGCTGGCCACTGAAAAGAACGCCAGCGCGAGCTGAGGAATACCCACGGTAAACATATGGTGTACCCAGAGTCCAAAACTGATGAACCCCATCACGATGATCGCCAGCACTATCCAGCGATAACCGATCAGTGGACGCTGGGCGAATACCGGAATCAGCGTGGAGACAATGCCCGCCGCCGGCAGGAAGATGATGTACACCTCGGGATGACCGAACAGCCAGAACAGATGTTGCCACAGCAAGGGATCGCCACCGCCGGCCACCTCGAAGAACACCCACCCCGCGGCACGTTCCAGCTCCAACAGGATGCTGCCGAGGATCAACGGCGGGAAGCCGAACACGATCATCAGTGACATGGCCAGAATGTACCAGCAGAAGATCGGCATCTTGCTCAGGGCCATGCCGTGGGCGCGGGTACGCAGAATCGACACCACCAGTTCGACGCCAGCAGAAATCGCCGAGATTTCGACAAAGGTAATGCCCAGCAACCAGAAGTCCGGCCCCTTGCCAGGCGAATAGGTGGCGTTGCTCAGCGGGGTATACATGAACCAGCCGGCTGCCGGTGCAATCTGTAATACCAGGCTCGACAGTATGATCAGCCCGCCAAACAGGTAACAGTAATAGCCCAGTGCGCTGAGGCGCGGAAACACCAGATCCCGGGTGCCGATCATCTTGGGGATCAGATACATGGCTGCGCCTTCCAGCACCGGAATGGCAAACAGGAACATCATCACGGTGCCGTGCATGGTGAACAGCTGGTTGTAGAGATCAGCGCCGATGATGTCTTGCTCGGGGAGCGCCAACTGGGTGCGCACCAGCATCGCAAGCAAACCGCCGACCAGAAAGAAGCCGAGGCCGGTAATCAGAAAACGCAGCCCCACGGTGGTGTGGTTGACCGCAGACGCGGCGCGCCAGCCGGGCTCGTTGCCCCAGACCCGCTCCAGTTCCTCGTGCAGCTGTTCGGCAGGCTGATTGGTACGCTCAGTCATTGGCTTGCCTCTGCTTCAGCCAGGCCTCGAAGGCCGCTGGTTCATGGGCTTCTACGGTAAAGTGCATATGCGCATGACCCTGGCCGCAGAACTCGCTGCAGCTGCCGTGGTAAATGCCAGGATGATCGGCTTCCAGGCGCAGGGTGTTGGTGCGGCCGGGGAACATGTCCATCTTGCCGCCCAGGCGCGGCACCCAGAAGGAGTGCACCACATCGGCGCTGGTCAACTGCAAATCGACTGGCACGCCCGCTGGGATATGCACTTCATCACGCAGCACGATATCGCTGCCCGGATAACTGATCTCCCACCACCATTGATGCGCGGTAATCTCGATTTGCAGAGGTTCGCCGGTCGCCAGCGGCAGTGCCAGCATGCGCTGCCCCAACGCAATACCAACAATCAACAGCGCGGTGATACTGAGGATCGGCAACACCAGGCCGCCACCGACTATCCAGCGATTCTGACTGCGTTGGGCCTGGCGATCGCTCACCTCGCCCGGGTCACGCCGGATGGCGTACAGCCAGAGCAGCACCACCACCACCAACACCAGTGTGAAAAAGCCGAACATGCCCCACCAGAGCCAGGCACTGGCCTGCGCGCTGGGTCCGGCCGGCTGCAGAGCCGACATGGGGCCTTCGCAACCTGCCAGTAAAAGTAGGGGGATGCCACGCAACCAGCCGGCTGCTAACCTGTCAAACACCTGACTGCTCCCACCCGTGATACTGAGGATCTACATGGCGACTGCCCCCATCATCAGCAAAATGGCCATCCACGGACATCCGCTGCATCCCATGGTCATCCACTTTCCAGTGGCGGCGTTGCTGGGGCTCATCGCTACCGATGTGACCTACGCCTTCACCGGCGATTACTTCTGGGCCCGCGCCGGACTCTGGCTGGCTGGCGTGGGCGTGCTGGGCGGTTGGGTGTCGGGCACCATAGGTTTGCTCGATCTGTTGTTCGTCAAGCAGATACGCCGCCTGGTCACCGCCTGGTGTCACGCCATACTGGCGGTCATGATGCTGTCGCTGGCCACTCTCAACTGGTTGATCCGCTTTGGTCAGCCCGACGCGCTGATTGTTCCCTGGGGTTTGTATCTGTCGTTGCTTGGCGGTCTGTTGATAGCCATGGCCAGCCTGCTCGGCGGGCAATTGGTATACGACCACGCCGTGGGCGTAGCGCCAGAAAAAACCGCCGAGCGAGCCGTGCGCAACCGCAAGATCGAACAGGCAAAAGAAGGCTGAACCGCTCATAGCCAGGCCTCCAGTGGTGGCTTGGCGAGTACCAGCCAAAGGATCGCCCCCATCAGCACGGCCGCCGCCAAGGCCAGCAACAAACACCATAGCTGCACTGGTTTGCCATTGCGTGCCTCCAGGCGCAGCAGTAGCAAACCCTGCATGGTGTGCACAAAAACCAGCCCCACCACCAGGGTGAGCTTGGCCATCAGCCAGAGCGTCACGGTGTGATTGATGAGAAACACCAGGGTACCGGCAATAATCGCGGTCAAGGCCGCAGGGGTGGCAACGCGGGTAAAGATAAAACGGATGATGGAATCGAAAGGGTCGGGCCGTTGCTCGATGGCGTCAGGCTGTCGCGCGATACCGGAAATCAGTGCCGGCAGGTACAGCAGGCAGGCGCCCCAGAACAACAATGCGGCAATGTGCAGAACAAGAATCCAGAGCATCGCTCAAACAACTCCCTGTATGCCATGTGCGAAACCCTGAAATCAGGGATGAGCAGGGGTCTGCGCTTACAACAGCTTGACTGCCAGCAGGCTGCCCGCCGCGACTATGCAGACCACGGCAATCAGCACCAGTAGGCCGTCCCGCGCCACCAGGGCGAGCCCCAGAATCGCCAGCGCCAGGCCGACAATCGAGGACGAAAAAGGCACCAGCTCGAGGAACGGCAAACAGGCCGCGACCGTGACACACAAGCCGGCTATCAAGTAAGTAGATGAAGGGTGCAGCATAAAGTTCAGCCGCGGCTTGATCAGATTATCTATCCGACGCGCGATCGGCTTGACCCAATTGATCGCCTTGCTCAGCTTATCCTGCGGTACCGAGCGGTCGAGAATGAAGGCCGGCAGCCAGAAGCTCTTGCGCCCCAGCAACATCTGCACGGCAATCAGCATGACAAAAAAGCCTGCAAATATCGCCATACCGGGAATGCCACTGAGCGGCGAAAACAGCGTCATGCCGATCAGCAGCAACAGCGGGCCGAAGGAACGACTACCCATGGATTCAACCACCTGACGCATCGACAGACGCTGATCATCGCTGGCCAAGCCATCGATATGCTCGAGCATCTGTTCCAGATCATGCGGCGTGTCCGGCACGGCACCTCCCCTATCGTTCAGCGCCCGCGCACTGGCCGCGGCTCAGAGCGGGTTACCACGGTTGCCGTGCGCCGCGACGAACTGCTGCACTGCCGTCAAGCTGTTCTCCAGCACCGTACAACGTTCCTCGCGTTCGAACAGGTCGCTCAGATGCACCGGCAGATGCAGCTCCCGACCGACCCCGGCCTCGCGCACGGCATCCGGGAACTTGACCGGATGGGCGGTGCCCAGAGTGACCATGGGGATGCTCAGGGAACGGCGGCATTCGCGTGCAGCATGCACGCCAATGGCCGTATGCGGATCCAGCAGCTCGCCGGACTCTTCGAATACCTTGGCAATGGTTGCGCAGGTCTGCTCGTCATCCACCGCAAGGGAATCGAACAGTTTGCGCGCTTCAGTCCAGCGATCCTCGGCGACCGACAACTTGCCGGTCTGCTTGAATTCACCCAGCAGCTCGGCTACCAGGGCACCGTTGCGACCGTGCAAATCGAACAGCAGACGCTCGAAGTTGGACGAGACCATGATGTCCATAGAGGGTGACAGCGAAGGATGCAGCGTATCCTTGTTGTACTGGTTGCCACTCATGAAGCGGTGCAAAATATCGTTACGATTGGTCGCCACAATCAGTTGGCTGATGGGCAGGCCCATGTTGCGCGCCAGATAGCCTGCAAAGATGTCGCCGAAGTTGCCGGTGGGCACGGAGAAGGCGATGGAGCGTGCCGGGCCACCGAGCTGCAGGGCTGCGTGGAAGTAATAGACGATCTGCGCCATGATGCGCGCCCAGTTGATCGAATTGACCGCGACCAGGCGGGTGCCCTTGAGGAAACCCTGATCGGCAAAGCTGGCCTTGACCATTTCCTGGCAATCATCGAAGTTGCCTTCGATGGCGATGTTGTGAATATTTTCGCCCATGATGGTGGTCATCTGGCGACGCTGCACTTCGGACACCCGGTTATGCGGATGCAGAATGAAAATATCCACGTTTTCGCAGCGGCGGCAGCCCTCAATGGCGGCAGAACCGGTATCGCCGGAGGTGGCGCCCATGATCACCACGCGCTCACCGCGTTTCTGCAGGAAGTAATCGAGCAGGCGACCGAGCAGTTGCAGGGCAAAATCCTTGAACGCCAGGGTCGGGCCGTGGAACAGTTCAAGTACCCACTCGTTGCTATCCAACTGCCGCAGCGGTGCCACCGCACTGTGCGCAAAGACGCCGTAGGTTTCCTGCAGAATCTGTTTGAAATCGGCATCCGGAATGCTTTCGGTCACAAACGGACGCATCACCTGGAACGCCAGCTCGTGATAAGGCAGATCAGCCCAGGAGGCTATCTGCTCCTGGGTAAAGCGCGGCAGGTTCTCGGGCACATAAAGACCGCCATCAGAGGCCAGACCGGCCAGCAGAACATCTTCAAAATTCAGGGCCGGAGCCTGGCCGCGAGTGCTGATATAGCGCATTTCTACAAACCTTCGGTTTGAGCTGCAAGCTGCAAGCTACAAGCTACAACGGATCCTTTGCAGGACTCGCTTGCCGCTTGCAGCTTGTCGCTTGCCGCTGATTCAGTTCAGTTGTTCTACCCGCACCCGCATCAGCGGGCCGGCGATGTCATCCAGGCCTTCCAGTGCGGCGATGGCCTCGTTCATGTCCTTCTCACGCACGCGGTGGGTGAGCAGAATGATCGGCACCAGGCCGTCCTGCTCTTCCGCTTCCTTCTGCATGATGGATTCGATATTGATGCCGCGCTCGGACAAGATGGTTGCCACCTTGGCCAGCACGCCCGGACGGTCCTGTGCCTGCAGTCGCAGATAATAGGCAGTCTCTACCTGCTCGACCGGCAGTACCGGCAGATCGGACAGCGCATCAGCCTGGAAAGCCAGGTGCGGTACACGGTTGTGCGGGTCTGTGGTCAGGGTGCGCACCACATCAATAATGTCGGCTACCACGGCAGAGGCCGTAGGCTCAGCGCCAGCCCCGGCGCCGTAGTAGAGCGTCGAGCCCACGGCGTCACCATTGACCATGACGGCGTTCATCACGCCATTGACGTTGGCCAGCAGACGATCCGCCGGGATCAGCGTGGGATGCACGCGCAGCTCGACGCCGTTGCCCGTGCGGCGCGCCACACCCAGGTGCTTGATACGGTAGCCCAGAGCTTCGGCGTAGTTCACATCAGCGGTAGTCAGCTTGGTGATGCCCTCGGTGTAGGCCTTGTCGAACTGCAGCGGAATGCCGAAAGCGATGGACGCCAGAATGGTCAGCTTGTGCGCCGCATCGATGCCTTCCACGTCGAAGGTCGGATCGGCCTCGGCATAACCCAGCGCCTGGGCCTCGGCGAGCACGTCTTCAAAGGTGCGACCCTTGTCGCGCATCTCGGTGAGAATGAAGTTGCCGGTGCCGTTGATGATGCCGGCTACCCAGTCAATCTGGTTGGCCGCCAGACCTTCACGCAGGGCCTTGATGATCGGAATGCCGCCGGCGACAGATGCTTCAAAGGCAACCATCACGCCCTGCTTGCTGGCGGCCGCGAAAATCTCGTTGCCGTGCACGGCAATCAGCGCCTTGTTGGCGGTGACCACGTGCTTGCCGTTGGCAATGGCGCCCATCACGACCTCTTTGGCCAGGGTGTAACCACCGATCAGCTCAACCACGATGTCGATCTCGGGGTTGTTGACCACGTCGAATACATCATCAGTGGTAGGTGTGACCCCAATATTGCAGGCCGGGTTCGGGTGACGGGTCGCAATTTGCGCCACATCAATACCACGCCCCGCGCGGCGGGCAATTTCCGCCGCGTTGCGCTGCAGGACGTTAAAGGTGCCACCGCCAACGGTGCCCAAACCACAGATGCCTACTTTGACCGGTTTCAAACGTTGGTCCCCACTTATTTGTCTGTCGAAAATGTCTAGTCGAATACGTGTATGGCAGCCCGGTAGCAACAAGCGACGGGTACCGCTGTATTCTTCAATTACTCTTTGTTTTCCAATGCCAACGCGGCCAACTGCTCGGCCGGCTGGTAGCCCGGAATCATCACGCCATTGGCGAGAAAGATGGCCGGGGTGCCCTGCACGCCCAGTTGCTGGCCCAGCTGATACTCCTGGGCTACCGGGTTGCTGCAGGTCTTGTCTTCCACTTGCTTGCCCTGCTTGGCCGCAGTCATCGCCTGCTGACGATCATCTGCGCACCAGACCGACTGCATCACCTGCGCCGCTGACGACTGCATGCCGCCACGCGGGAAAGCCATGTAGCGAACCTCGATGCCAAGATCGTTGAGTTGCGCCACTTCGCTATGCAGTTTGCGGCAGTAGCCACAGTCCACATCGGTGAACACCGTTACGTGGGTCTTTGGCTTCTCGGGAGCAAAGACCACCATGTCCTTGGTTTCGATCTTGTCGAGCACCTGACCTACGCCACGGGCTTCAGCGGCAGAGGTGAGGTTGCGCGGCTGTCCGTCATTGACCTCAATCAACGTGCCCTGCATGAAGTACTTGCCGTCAGCAGTGGCATAAAGCACGCGCCCGGTTTCCAGCTGTACCTGATACAGACCATCGACCGGCGTTTCCGCCACGGCCGAAATCGGCACATCAAATTTGAGTTTTGCCAGACCTTCGGTGATCGCGGTCTGGGTGTCTGCCATTGCCTGTGAACCCCACAGGGCGAGCAGGCAGGTCACGCCGTATCTCAGTCGCATAATCCGATCCTCTAGAAGACGGCAAAGCTTAACATGAAATATCCTAGGGTCTGTTGCCGTTTCATCACGTCCGCGCCGGCGCCTGATTTTACGCGGAGCAAGGCGCGAGGAATGTAGTTTGGTCATTCCAAATAAATGACGAGTAACGCAGCGCCGCGAAAAATCCGGCCCGGCCCTTCGGGTTGCGCTTAAAAACTGACCAAGCGTCGTTTCGGGACTTGGAAAGGGGACGCCCTTCCCTGCGTCCCGCGCCTAGCCTGGTCAGTTTTTAAGCAGCAACGCGGCTCGCGATGAAACGGCAACAGACCCTAGTCACCCACGCGGATGGTGCTCTGCGTGCATATCGCGCAGGCGCTGACGGGCGATATGTGTGTAGATTTGTGTAGTCGACAGGTCACTGTGTCCCAACAGCATCTGCACTACCCGCAAATCCGCACCATGGTTGAGCAGGTGCGTGGCAAAGGCATGGCGCAGGGTGTGCGGCGACAACGCAGAACGGATGCCCGCCTGCTGCGCGTGCAGCTTGATCCGGTGCCAGAACGTCTGCCGCGTCATCTCACGACCCAGCCGACTGGGAAACACCACATCGCTGGGCTTGCCGCCCAGCAGCGCCGGGCGCGCCTGCCGCACGTGTCGCTCCAGCCAGAGCATGGCCTCCTCGCCCAGCGGCACCAGACGCTCCTTGTTGCCCTTACCAGTGATACGCACAATGCCCTGGCGCAGATTCACCTGGTCCAGCCGCAACCCGACCAGCTCACTGACCCGCAAGCCGCAGGCGTAAAGCACCTCAAGCATGCAACGATCCCGCAGACCCAGGCTGTCCTCGATGTCCGGCGCGGCAAGCAGTCGTTCGACGTCCTGCTCACTCAGAGCCTTGGGCAGCGGGCGACCCAGTTTGGGCATGGCCACGTCCAGCGTGGGGTCTGCCGACAGCCGGCCCAGCCGCACCAGGTACCGATAGAATCCGCGCAGACAGGACAGCAGTCGCGCACTGGAGCGGGCCTGATAACCCTGCGCAATCCGCCAGCCGAGATGCTCCATCAGATCACCCCGCGAAGCCTGCAGCAGATCACTGCGACGCTGGCCCAACCAACCAGCCAGCAGACTCAGGTCGGTGCGGTAGGCGCTCAGGGTATGCTTCGACAACCCGCGCTCCAGCCACAGACTGTCGAGGAACTCGGCAATCAGCTGTTGATCTGCGACTGTGATCGGTACGCTCTTGTCTGCGGGCATGGCCTGCTCACTGTGCTGGGGTAATCGCCATTAAAAACACTCGCCCACAAAAAAGCAGCCCTGAGGCTGCTTTTTTGTGGGGAAGGCGTCCTATCAGGACAGCTTTTCCTTGATACGTGCTGCCTTGCCAGACAGAGCACGCAGGTAGTACAGCTTGGCTTTGCGCACGTCACCGCGACGCTTGACAGAGATGCTGTCGATCAGCGGCGAGTAGGTCTGGAAAGTACGCTCAACGCCCACACCGCTGGAGATCTTGCGAACGGTGAAAGCAGAGTTCAGACCACGGTTACGCTTACCGATAACCACGCCTTCAAAGGCCTGCAGACGCGAGCGATCGCCTTCCTTCACCTTGACCTGGACGATTACGGTATCACCCGGCGCGAACGCGGGGATTTCCTTGGACATCTGTTCAGCTTCAAGCTGGGCAATAATATTGGACATCGTTGCTACTCCTGCACAGGCCGTCGGACCTGTATCAATGGTTATCGGTTGCCTGCTCGCGGATATATTCCGCCAACAGCTGTTGCTGTTCTTTGCTCAATTCCAGCTCTTCGAGCAACTCTGGCCGACGTTGCCAGGTTCTTCCCAAAGACTGCTTGAGACGCCAGCGCCGGATCAGTTCATGATTACCGCTAAGCAGCACCTCCGGTACGCGCTGCCCGTCAAACTCTTCCGGCCGGGTGTAGTGTGGGCAATCCAGCCAACCCGCCGAAAACGAATCCTCTACCGCTGAATCCGCATGCCCAAGCACGCCGGGAATCAAGCGGGTTACCGCATCCAGAAGCACCATGGCTCCCAGCTCACCACCGGACAGAACATAGTCGCCGATGGAAATCTCTTCATCCACGCAGCGCTCGATAATGCGCTCGTCAATGCCCTCGTAGCGTCCGCACAGCAATACCACGCTGTCCAGTTCCGCCAGCTGCTCGACCCGTTTCTGAGTGAGTGGCTGCCCCTGCGGTGAGAGATAGATCACCCGGGGTGGCGAAGGAGCCTGCTGTTTGATGGCCGCAATGGACTCAAGCAAGGGCTCTACCTTCATCAGCATGCCGGGGCCGCCGCCGAAGGGGCGATCATCTACCGTTCGGTGACGATCATGCGCATGTTCACGCGGATTGCTGAAAGCGACTTCCAACTGCCCGCGCTTGACGGCGCGCCCGGTTACCCCGGACTCGGTCAGCGCAGCAAACATTTCGGGAAACAGGGTTACCACACCGGCCCACACCGGTCAGAACTCCGCGTCCCAATCGACCTGAATCACAGCAGCGTCCAGATCTATATTCAGTACAAACTGGCCAGGCAGGTAAGGCAACACACGTTCACGCTGATCAATACTGCCTGCGCAGGGCTTGACCACCATGACGTCGTTGGAACCGGTTTCCAGCAGGTGATCCACCTTGCCGAACAGCTGGCCTTCCAGGTTGATCACCTGCAAGCCTTCCAACTGATACCAGTAAAACTCGCCTTCTTCGAGCTCTGGCAAGGCCTGGGCCTCAACACTGATCTCGAAATCCACCAGCTCCTCGGCCTGATTGCGGTCGTCCACGCCCTTGAGCTGAACCACCAGCACGCGCCCTTGCAGGCGGCCACCGAGAACGGACACTGTGCGCTGCTCGGAACCCCTGGTGAGGGTCCACTGGGCGTAATCCAGCACATTGTCCAGCGGGTCGGTATGCGAATACACCTTGACCGCCCCGCGCAGCCCTTGAACCGATACGATCTTGCCGAGAATCAGCCGTGGCGATTCACTCGATTCAGGAGCAGCAGTCATATTCAGGCAGCGGCCTGAGCTTCCTTCAGCAGAGCAGCAACGCGCTCGGAAGGCTGTGCGCCTTGACCCAGCCAGTACTGAACACGCTCTTCATTGACCGACAGACGAACTTCGGCACCGGCAGCAACCGGGTTGAAGAAACCAACGCGCTCAACAAAACGACCGTCACGGGCGTTACGGCTGTTGGCAACAGTCAAATGATAGAAGGGGCGCTTCTTGGAGCCACCACGAGCAAGACGAATGGTTACCATGTGGACATAATTTCCTGTGTTTGAGTAACGCTACAAAATTCATCACGGGCGGCGCTGCAAATGATGCATACACCTAGGGCCCGAAAGGTCGCGTATTCTACGGAATATCGCGACCAATGAAAACTCTTTTTTGCTTAAGCCTGCAAGGACTCAGAATCGCGGCATACCGCCGCCAGGGGGCATCATGCCACCGCCGCCGCCCATGCCACCACCGCCCATGCCACCCATACCGCGCATCAGCTTGGCCATGCCGCCCTTGCCGGTGACCTTCTTCATCATCTTCTGCATCTGCTTGTGCTGCTTGAGCACCCGGCCGATGTCCTGAATCTGCGAACCGGAGCCGGCGGCAATGCGGCGTTTGCGCGAGCCGCTGATAATGTCGGGGTTACGCCGTTCGGCCGGCGTCATCGAGTTGATGATCGCCTCCATGCGCTTGAACTGCTTGGTCGCCTCGGTCTGCGCGGTTTCCATCTGCGCGGCGTTGAGCTTGCCGCCCATCATCGGCAGCTTTTCCATCATCGAGCCCAGGCCACCCATACTGTTCATCTGCTGCAGCTGATCACGGAAGTCTTCGAGATCGAAGCCCTTGCCCTTCTTCAGCTTCTTGGCCAGCTTTTCGGCCTTGTCCTTGTCGAGCTTCTGCTCGGCCTGCTCGATCAGGCTGAGCACATCGCCCATACCGAGAATGCGCGAAGCGACACGGTCGGGGTGGAAGACTTCCAGCGCATCGACCTTCTCGCCCATACCGAGAAACTTGATCGGCTTGCCGGTGATGTGACGTACCGAGAGCGCCGCACCGCCACGGGCGTCACCGTCAACCTTGGTGAGAATCACACCGGTCAGCGGCAACGCCTCGTTGAACGCCTGCGCGGTATTGGCGGCGTCCTGGCCGGTCATGGCGTCCACCACAAACAGGGTTTCCGCCGGCTTGGCCGCTGCGTGCACCTGTTTGATCTCGGCCATCATCTCGGCATCAACGTGCAGACGGCCGGCGGTATCGACGATCAGCACATCCATGAAGCGGTTCTTGGCTTCACGCAGGGCCGCCTCGACTATGGCAACCGGCTTCTGCGCGATATCCGAGGGAAAGAAGGTGACATCCACCTCGCCAGCCAACGTCTCCAGCTGCTTGATCGCCGCCGGACGGTAAACGTCGACGCTGACCACCATCACCTTCTTCTTTTCGCGCTCACGCAGCGTCTTGGCCAGCTTGGCCACGCTGGTGGTCTTACCTGCACCCTGCAGGCCGGCCATCAGGATTACTGCCGGCGGCGACACGGCCAGGTTCAGACCTTCGGTCTGACCCATCACCGCTTCGAGCTCGGACTTGACGATCTTGACGAACACCTGCCCCGGCGACAGGCTGCGTGACACCTCATGACCCACGGCGCGCTCACGCACCTGATCGACAAAGGTCTTGACCACGGGCAGCGCCACGTCGGCCTCAAGCAGCGCCATGCGCACTTCGCGCAGGGTATCCTTGATATTGTCTTCTGTGAGTTTGGCCTGACCGGTCACGCCACGCAGGCTGTGCGACAGGCGCTCGGTAAGATTCTCGAACATCTCTAACTCTCCTGGGCTAGGCGGCCACGCAGTTAAGCTGCGCAGTATACCCGCGTGCTTTGGGTGATGATAGGGAAGCCCATCGAAGCGCTTTAACCGGGGCGCGGCTTGTGCCACACTGCGGGTTTGTTGATAACCACTCTCAAGGACGTATGACAGCCCTCACTCCCAGCCTGCTGGCCGCGCTCTTCTACTTTGGCGGCATGCTCTACCAGATGCTTTGCCTGGGCAAGCGCCTGACGGTCAATACCGGGTTGCTGCAAGGCATCGGCCTGATTGCGCTGGTGGCCCATGCCGCCAGCCTTTATCTGCAGCTGATGACAGATCAGGGGTTTGCGCTCGGCCTGTTCAACATCGCCTCGCTGATTGCCTGGCTGATTGTCGCTCTGACCTTGCTCTCCAGCCTGCGCGCGCCGGTCACCAGCCTGCTGCTGGGACTCTATCCGCTGGCTCTGATCACGGCCCTGCTGGCCGGCCTGTTTCCGCACGAGGCTACTACTCTGCCGTCCGGTGAGCGCGGCTTGCTGGTTCATATCCTGCTTTCGGTACTGGCCTACGGCATTCTGACCATCGCAGCCTTCCAGGCCACACTACTGGCGATCCAGGACTATCAGCTCAAGCACAAGCACCCTACCCGCTTCATTCGCACCTTCCCGCCGCTGCAAACCATGGAGCGCCTGCTGTTCCAGTTTCTGCTCTGCGGTGAAGTCCTGCTGACCCTGGCGCTGATATCGGGCTTCGTGTTTCTGGAAAACATGTTTGCCCAGCATCTGGCGCACAAAACGCTGCTGTCCTGCCTGGCCTGGGTAGTCTTCGGCATTCTGCTCTGGGGCCGCCACTTCCGTGGCTGGCGTGGCAGCAATGCGATTCGCTGGACATTGGCCGGCTTTCTGCTGCTGATGCTCGCTTATTTTGGCAGCAAGCTGGTCCGCCAGCTGCTGATCGGCGCCTGATCTCCCTTTCCTACCAACCTGTTTGAGGCACGCTCTTGAACGAATCCCATACTGGCCTGCTGCTGCTGTTACTGGCGCTGCTGATCATTCTGTCTGCGTTTTTCTCCAGTTCGGAGACCAGCATGATGAGCCTGAACCGTTACCGCCTGAAGCACATGAGCAAGGAAGGCCATCGCGCCGCCAAGCGCGCCTCACGGCTGCTCGAGCGCCCGGACCGCCTGCTGGGCACCATTCTGGTGGGCAACAACATCGTCAACATTCTCGCCGCCTCCATTGCCACCGTAGTGGCGGTGGAGCTCTGGGGCGAGGCCGGCATCGCCATCGCAACCATAATGCTGACCGTGGTGATCCTGATTTTCGGCGAAATCACACCCAAGACCCTGGCCGCCCTGCGCCCCGAACTAATCGCCTTCCCAGCCAGCGCTGTGCTGGTTTTTCTGCAGCGCGTGCTTTATCCGGTGGTTTGGGTATGTAGCGCAATAAGCAACATGCTGCTGCGCCTGATCGGCGTCAATCCCAGTGACACCGCTGGCGATCAGCTCACCACCGAAGAGCTGCGCACCGTGGTGCGTGAAGCCGGCCTGGGCATCACCCGCAGCCGCCAGAACATGCTGCTGGGCATCCTCGATCTGGAGAAGATGACGGTCAATGACATCATGATTCCACGCAACGAGGCCGTGGGCATTGATCTGGAAGACAGCATGGCGGTGATCAACCAGCAACTGCGCAGCTGCCATTACACGCGGCTGCCGGTGTACCACGGCGACATCAACAACATTACCGGCCTGGTGCACATGCGCTCCATTGCCCGCCTGCTGAGCCGCGGCGAGCTGACCAAGGAGGCATTGATCGGCGCCTGCAAGGAGCCCTATTTCATCCCCGAAAGCACGCCGCTGCACACTCAGTTGTTCAATTTCCAGAAACAGAAGCGCCGCATTGCCATAGTGGTAGACGAGTATGGCGACGTGATTGGCCTGGTGACGCTGGAAGATATTCTGGAAGAGATTGTCGGCGAGTTCACCACCGACATGCTGATCCCGAGCCAGGACATCCACCCGCAGGAAGACGGCACCTACGTCATCGACGGCGGTGCCGCCATTCGCGACATCAACCGCCACTTGCACTGGAAGCTCCCGGCTGACGGCCCAAAGACGCTCAACGGTCTGATTACCGAGCAACTCGAAAGCATTCCCGAGACCAGCGTTTGCCTGACAACCGGTGCCTACCGCATGGAAATTCTGCAGACCAAGGACAACATGGTGAAGAGCGTGCGAGTCTGGGAAAAAGCCCGAGATCAGTTGCCGTTACCGAGCGACGACAGTGGCGAAACCACGAAGGCGGAGCACGGCGCCAGCAGTTGACGGATTATGCCGCCAGCCCAGATATGATAGCCGGCAGCCGAAGGGTGAAAGCCGTCGCGCGCCAGATACGCCGGCTCGAAGGGCATATCCAGTGCCAGATAGATAGCCTGCTGCTGCGCCGCGACCCGGCGCAAGTCGGCATCCAACAACCCCGAGCGCAGCCCAAACCAGGCTCTCAAGGGCTGTGGCAAGGC
Organism: Halopseudomonas sp.; assembly: GCF_036961105.1. Taxonomy (GTDB): domain Bacteria; phylum Pseudomonadota; class Gammaproteobacteria; order Pseudomonadales; family Pseudomonadaceae; genus Halopseudomonas. The sequence goes on from NZ_JBALWW010000005.1 coordinate 158,147, forward strand.
GCTGAAGTGCCCCAGCGGTGGCACCGCAGCGACCATTACCTGCGGCGCGCGGCCGGCCAGCCCGGCCACTAGCTGACGCAGGCGCGCGCGCCACTGCTTTCGCGAAGTGAGGTGCGTGGTGTCGTTCACGCCCAACACCAGCAAGGCAATATCCCAGTTCTGACCGACCACTTGCGGTAGCAGGGTGTGCAGGCAGTCGCGCGCATCGGCGCCATTGCGCCCTACTGCCTGCCATTGCACTGAACGCCCGGTGGCGTCTGCCAACTGAGCAGCGAGTTGTCCCGCCAGGCCATCGGCCTGCTGCTCAACCCCCACGCCGCTGACCGTCGATTCCCCCAGGAGCAGCAGTCTCAGCGGCGCGGCTTCAGGTTCTGTGCCCGCTACCAGCCCGCACCAGGGCTGCGCAGCATCAGGCAGGCGCAAGGCAGTGCGCTTGACCCAGAGCGCCTGCGGCAGCAACAACGGCAGCGCAGGCGCGGCCAGATACCACCAACGGCTCAGAGCTTTACCTGCACCGCCGTGGCTGCGCGCACGGCCTTCTCTACCGCCAGCTCGATACTCTCATCCCGCGCCAGGGCCACACCCATGCGCCGCTGCCCATCCACCTCCGGCTTGCCGAACAGACGCAATTGGGTATCCGGCAGGGCCAGCGCTTCCTGCAAGTTACCGAAACTGACATTGGCCGATTGGCCCTCTACCAGAATCACTGCGGAGGCGGCCGGCCCGAGTTGGCGTATGGCCGGAATCGGCAACCCCAGAATCGCCCGGGCGTGCAGGGCAAACTCTGATAGATCCTGGGACACCAGGGTAACCAGGCCGGTGTCATGCGGGCGTGGTGAGACCTCGCTGAACCACACCTGATCGCCCTTTACAAACAACTCCACGCCAAACAGGCCACGTCCGCCCAGCGCTTCGGTGACCTCCCGCGCCACGCGCTGCGCTTCCATCAACGCTGCCTCGGACATCGCCTGCGGCTGCCAGGATTCGCGGTAGTCCCCTGCTTCCTGGCGATGGCCGATGGGCGCGCAGAAACTGGTGCCCTGCATATGACGCACGGTAAGCAGGGTGATCTCGTAGTCGAAATCGATAAACCCTTCGACTATCACCCTGCCCTTGCCAGCACGGCCGCCGGCCTGGGCATACTCCCAGCCGGCGTCTATATCCGCGCTGTCGCGCACCAGACTCTGGCCCTTGCCGGACGAACTCATCACCGGCTTGACCACGCAGGGCAAACCCACGGTGTTAACCGCAGCGCGGTAGTCTTCCAGGGTATCGGCAAAGCGGTAGGCGGAGGTCGGCAGGCTCAGGGTTTCTGCGGCCAGACGGCGAATACCCTCGCGGTCCATGGTCAGGCGCGCGGCTTCTGCGGTGGGTATAACCCGATAGCCTTCGCTTTCCAGCTCGACCAGGGTCGGGGTGGCAATGGCTTCGATCTCCGGCACGATGTAGTCCGGCTGCTCGGCTTCGATCACTTCGCGCAAAGCCTGGCCGTCCAACATGCTTATGACGTGGTTGCGATGTGCGACCTGCATGGCCGGGGCATTGGCATAACGATCCACGGCTATTACTTCACACCCCAGACGCTGCAGCTCGATGGCCAGTTCCTTGCCCAGCTCACCCGAGCCCAGCAACAATACCCGGGTGGCGTCTTCCGCGTGCGGAGTCCCTATGACTACATTCATGCCTGATGTCCTTGTTGGTTAAGGGTGCCCAGCCAGAGACCCTGATTACGCGCCCGCAGCTCGCAGCGCTGCAACACCTCAATGCGTTGTGCGTCGGTCATGCGACCCCAGGTCGCAATTTCCATCCCGCTTCGCTGGCAGCCAGTACAGATGTCGTTTTCGTCCAGTGCACAGATACTCACACAGGGTGAGCGCACCGGCGCCTGCTCGCTCATCAGTCTTCCTGCACTTGCAATTGTTCGCGAAAACGCTTGGCATTCTGCACATAGTGCGCGGCGCTCAGCTCAAGCATCTTCTTCTGCTGCTCGTTCAGGGTCTTGACCACCTTGCCCGGTGAACCCATGACCAACGAGCCATCGGGAATTTCCTTGCCCTCGGGAATCAGTGAATTGGCGCCGATGATGCAGTGCTTGCCGATTTTCGCGCCGTTGAGCACCACGGCATTGATGCCGATCAGGCTGTAATCGCCCACGGTACAACCGTGCAGCATGGCGTTATGGCCCACAGTGATGCCTTTTCCGAGCACCAGGGGTACGCCGTGGTCGGCATGCATCACGGCGCCATCCTGCACATTGCTATGTTCACCCACGGTGATCTGTTCCACATCGCCGCGAATCACCGCACTGAACCAGACATTGGCCCCAGCCTCCAGCTTGACCTTGCCGATCACCGCTGCCGAGTCGGCGATCCAGGCGTCATCCGCCATCTCGACACGGTCATTTCCCAGGCTGTACTTCATGGTGTTACCTCTTATTTGTGTCTATCGTAGGGGGTGTGCAGCGGGATACTGGCACCAAAGCCCGTATTCATGAGTTCGGCCAGCATGAGCGCGGTCAAACCCCATATCTTGAAGCCTTCATAACGATAGCTCGGCACATACCAACTGCGCCCCTCATAATCGATGCGGTGAGTCATTTCGCGCGGGTCATCCATGAAAAACTCCACCGGCACACGGAAAACCTCTTCTATCTCGCCGCTGTTGGGCACTAGATCGAACACATCCGGCACTATGCCCACATAGGGCGTCACCTTGATGCCATAACGTGAAACCAGTGAATCCATGGGGCCAACCACATCGACCAATTCGGGCAGCAGGCCGATTTCCTCATGGGCTTCACGCAGGGCGGTAAAACACAGATCCACGTCACCCGGATCGCGTCGGCCGCCAGGGAAAGCGACTTCGCCGGAATGGGTAGAGAGGCGTTGCGAGCGCAGCGTGAGAATGATCTCTGGGCGGTGATGCACACAGGTAACGGGGATCAGCACTCCCGCTTCCGGGAGACCTGCTGCCTCGACCGTCCGCGGGGAATGTTCCTGTACCCGCATGCGCATTTGATCCAGCATGCAAAGGTCCTCGATTCTTTTCGCAATGATGGCATGATCGCCAGAGCAGGACCAGAAGCACACCGGTGTGAATACCCGCCGATAGCCGCAGGAACATCAGCCATCTCCGCCCCTCGCCGCCCCTCGCCGCCGAGCGAATTTATGCCTGCCTTCTCTTGCCCAAGTGTGCATTGCCCCGCAAGATAGAAGGCATCCAAGAACAGAAACAGCCGGAAAGATCACATGAAGTTCTGTAGTGAGTGCGGCCAGAGCGTGTCCGCACGCATCCCATCGGGCGACACCCGCTCGCGGTTCATTTGCGACCACTGCGAGACCATTCATTACCAGAACCCGCGCATCGTGGCCGGGTGTCTGGCCACCCATGAGCGCCGCGTGCTGCTGTGCCGCCGTGCCATCGAACCGCGCCTGGGATACTGGACGCTACCCGCCGGCTTCATGGAGAACGGCGAAACCACCGAGCAGGCAGCGCTACGGGAAACCTGGGAAGAAGCCCGCGCCAATCTGCAGGCGCAGGAGTTGTACATGCTGTTCAACCTGCCGCATATCAACCAGGTGTACATGTTCTTTCGCGGCGAGCTGGCCGACCTGGACTTTTGCGCCGGCGAAGAGAGCCTGGAAGTACGGCTGTTCAGCGAACACGAGATTCCCTGGCAGGAACTGGCCTTTCCGACCATCGGCAAGACCCTCAAGCAATATTTCATCGACCGGCAGGACAATCACTTCCCGGTGCGCATCCGCGACATCCTCTATCGCCCACAGGCGGTAAGCCAATGATGCGCCTGCTCGCGAGCCTGCTGCTGTGCCTGAGTAGCCTGTACGCGCTTGCCGCTGCACCGGTAATCGACAAGGTGGTGGTGCACAAGGCAGAGCGCCGCCTTGAGCTGATCAGCGAAGGCAAGGTATTGCACGCCTACCAAATTGCCTTGGGTCGTCAACCGGTGGGCCATAAGCGCCAGCAGGGCGATCAGCGCACACCCGAAGGCATCTATACCATCGATTGGCGCCACGAGAGCCCGGCCTACAACCTGAGCATGCACCTGGACTACCCTAACCTGAAGGACAAGATGGCCGCCTACGAAAACGATGTGGACCCAGGCGGCATGATCATGATTCACGGCACCCCCATCGACGAAGACTACCCCGAGTGGTACTTCAAGGGACTGGATTGGACCAACGGCTGCATTGCCCTGGGTAACGCCGAAATGCGCGAAGTCTGGGATCTGGTACCCGACGGCACCCTGGTCGAAATTCTGCCCTGATTCTGCGTGGCCTGCCGGCCAGACGCTAGAGCCTCATCAGCTCGGCGTCCAGACGCCAGACATCAAAGGCGGGCTCCTCGTAGGGGTGCGCCGCACGCAAGGCGCCGATGGCCGCGCGAATGTGCTGTTCGGCGCAGAGCATCTCGACCCGGTATTCCTCCACCCGCTCCAACCGATCCTGCGCGCCCAGGTGCGGATTGCTGCCCGCCAGCGGGCGGAATTGTCCCAGCCCGAGTGTCTGCCAGCTGCAACTGTCGTAATCACCCAGGCGCCCGGCGCCAGCGGCAAACACCGCCTGCTTCACCTGCTCGACGTGGCTGAGCGGAACAAAGAAACACAGCTTGTACATGGCGCTACCTCCTTCACAAATACTGCACACCGCTGCCGGCATATCTCCGCTGGCAAAGGCTTTAAACTAGAATGGCGTTACCAGGCCACAGCGCCGACGAGGAGACACTCATGACCATCGACAGCAACCGCCTGCTGCTGGAGTTTGAAAAGCTGCGCCGCGAGATCAATCACAATGTGCTGAGCCCCGCGCTGCCGGAGCTGAGTCTCACCACCCTGCAACCGATCATCACCTTGGTAGCCGAAGCACGTCGCGATTACCTAAAGACCTTTGTTGAGCTTGCCGAGCAGGCTCGCGGCCAGAAACCCAGCGCAGAGCAGATAGCGCAACTCAAGGCAAGGCGCGAGGCCTTCGATGAACTGATGAGCGCCGCCAATGCCCTGGAAACCGCGATTCAGCGCGACTACCTCAAGGTACGCACCAGCCGCCGCGACTGAGGTTCAGTTGCCGGGTTATCTGGAGCTGCATATGGCCTGCTGGCAGAAGCGCTCCATCTGCTGCGCCCATTCGCCCATAGCGTGCTCATCAAGCTGTACCAGCATGGCATAGCGACGCCCGCCCCAGACCGCCAGATGCAAGGCTTCCAGTGTGGCGTCGTTGGGCTTGTCGGGCAAATCGCCAGCCGCATCGAATACCCGACGCCAGGCGCCGAGCAGCTCGTCATAGGCCCGGCGTTGATGCTTCTGCTCGGCCACCAGTGGTTCCAGCTCAAGCATCTCGTGGTGAAACCAGGACACCTGCCCCTCGGCCCCGCACAGCAGCCGCACCAGGCTCCCCAGGCGCTGCTGCCAGCGCAGGTCTTCCGGCTCTACCGCCTGCTGCTCTATCGCCTGCAGCAGCGCCTCGATGCAGTGGCGCACGTAGCCCGAATGCAGCGCCTGCTTGCTGGGAAAGTAATCGTACAGGGTGCCCACTGCCACACCAGCTTCCAGTGCTATGGCACGGGTAGTGATGCGCTCCCAGCCATCGCGCTGCCAAATCCGAACATAGGTATCAAAAATCGCCTGCACCGTCGCCTTGGCGCGCGACTGCGTTGGCCGCTTGAGCGGCTTGGGACGCGGCTGTGGCGTAGGCAATTTGCTGGTCATGGAATCCGAACCCGAAAGACAGACATACAGGCTACAGTCATTCGCATAGTCTTTCATCACCCAAGGAGCCAACCTATGAGCGACATTTTGCAACTTCAGAACAACAAGTCCGACCTGCAGCAAACCCGCCTGCACAGCGAACCCATGCCGCAACTGCGCGAGGGCGAAGCCCTGCTGCGCATCGGCCGTCTGGCTCTGACTACCAACAATATTACCTACGCCGCCTTCGGCGAAACGCCGCATCTGCGCTACTGGAACTTCTACCCCACTACCGACAAGGCCTGGTTCCACATGCCGGCCTGGGGCTTTGCCGAAATCGTCGAAACCAGTGTTGCAGGCCTGGCCAAGGGCGAGCGCTTCTATGGTTTCTGGCCGATTGCCAGCCACGTGGTAATGAAGCCCGTGCGCGTTGGCGAGCGCGGCTTCTATGACGGCGCCGAGCATCGTCTGGAACTGACTTCCGCCTACAACCAGTATCAGCGCATCAGCACCGACGCCGCCTACCGCGCCGAAGATGAAAACTACCAGATGCTGCTGCGTCCGCTGTTTATCACCTCTTTCATGCTGGCCGACTTTCTGGAAGACAATAACTTCTTCGGCGCCAAGCGCATCGTCATTTCCAGCGCCTCCAGCAAAACCGCCTACGGCACCGCCTTCTGCCTGGAAAACAACCCGAACGTCGAACTGATCGGCCTGACTTCCAGTGGCAACATCGAGTTTGTCGACAACCTCGGCTGCTACGCTCGCGCCATGGCTTATGGCGATGTTGAACAACTGGATGCCAGTGTGCCTACGCTCTATGTCGACTTTTCCGGCAACAACGAGCTGCGCAACCGCATTCACGAGCACTTCAAGGACAATCTGGTGCACAGCTGCTTTGCCGGCTCCTCACAGAACCACGAACACCTGAGCGCGGCCGACGCTCCCGCCTATGGCCCAACGCCGCAGCCCTACTTTGCGCCCTACCAGATCAAGAAACGCAACGCCGACTGGGGCGCCGCCGAGGTCACGCGCAAGTTCAACGAGGCCCAGTTGGCATTCATCCAGCGCACCAAGAACCCGCAGCAACCCTGGATGCTGGTGAACGAACATCAGGGTCTGGAGCAGGCCAAGCAACTGGTCGAAGATCTGGTTGCCGGCCGCATTGATCCCAAGGAAGGACATGCGGTGGTGCTCGCTTAACCTAGTGCTCGTCTGAGCCTGATGGCGGCGCCCCAGGGCGCCGCTTCCTTCACACCTGCACCGTCTTTCTCTGGGCAACTTTCTGCTGATTTCTGGACCCTTGCGCCGTAGCCACTATGCTCGTATCAGACCCCGTGGCGCAAAGAGGAAAAGGACTTGTCAGACACTCGCCGACTGTATGCCAAAGCCCCACGCAAATACGCCGAAACGCGGATTTCACCGCGCCAGCAGAGGCTTGGCTTTGGCTTGGCTCTACTGGCCTGCTTTGCCCCTACGGCCAAGGCAGATCCCGCCTTCATGCAGCGCTGGGTGACGCAATTTGAAGACAGCGAGATCGTCTTTCAGCGTGGCAAGACCAATGTCCCTTTTCAGCCGCTGGCCTTTGTCGAGACCACCCACTACGGTGAAAGCGAGCTGGAACGTGACGACGGCAGTAGCGTCAGCGCGCGGCAAACCACGCTATCGCAGGGGGCGGTACTGCCCTTTCTGATGTCGCCACGCGACGCGCTGCTGATTGGCGACTGGGTCGGCTGGACGCGCTTTGATTCCACCTCCAGCGAACTCGGTTCCTTCAACGTGCTCTCCGCCGGGTTACCGGTAGGCTGGTTTCGTCAGGTAAACAGCCAGTGGCAGGCTGGCGGCTTTGTGATGCCGCTGGGCCACAAGGCCTCTGGTGAGCACTGGAGCTGGGAGACCATGGCCGGCGGTTTTACCCGCTATGTACAGAATGATCGCCTGTGGTGGGCTTTTGGCCTCTATGCCGATTTCAGCCCCGGCGACGATCTTTACCTGCCGTATCTGGGCGCGTCCTACGCCATGACCAAGCATTGGACCCTCAGCGCGGTAATGCCCTGGCCTGCGGTGCTTTACGTGCCCGATGATCACAGCCTCTACAGGCTGGGCGTATCGCCCTCCGGCGCCAGCTGGTCGGTAGATAACGAGCGTGAGAATATTCAATACGAACTCGATACCTGGGATTTCGGCTTCTCGGCCGAGCGCCGCGTGCACGCTAATCTGTGGCTCAAGGGCGAGCTGGGTGTTACCGGCCTGACCGGCATGAGCATTCATGGCGACGACTGGGAGGAGCCCGACTTTTCCGTAAGCAGCAGCCCATACATCAGTATCGGCATCAACTTTCGACCGGCGATCGACTAGCCACCTTCAATCCTCTTTTGCCACAACGGAGAGACCAGCATGAAAATAACCACCCTCTTAGTCGCTGGATTGGCGCTGCTGGCGCTAGCGGCCTGCAGCAGCAAAGAGTCAAAACCGTCCGTACCCGCGATGGGCCTGCCCAACCCCGCCGCCACCTTCTGTGTGCAACAGGGCGGCGAGTACAACACCCAGACTGGCATCTGCCGCCTGGCTGATGGTAGCGAGATGGATGGCTGGGAGTACTACCGGGCAAATCAGTGAAAGATCGCTACCAAACGGAGCCGGCCTGGATATAGAAGGCGGTTTCTTCCGGGCCGCGCGCCACATCGCTGCCCATCCAGAAGCCGTAGCGGCTGGCGATCAGGTAGCGAAAGCCGACGCCCAGGTTGGTGATGGAACTGGCCGAGCCCATGTCGCCAATGCTGTCGGCGGCACGCGCCACCCCGGTAAAGGTATTGAACTTCCAGCGCCGATTGAGCTTGTAGGTCAGCTCCACCTCGGCTGTAGCCACCTGCTCACCCTGATAGCGCGTGGCCGAGACCCCGCGCAAGTCCACAGCGGGCATCACATAGGGCGGCAGCCGCTGGCTGTCGCCCGCATCAACAGCGTCGTACTGCATGCGCAGCGCCAGATCGAACTGCTTTGACAAGGCCCAGTAATTCAGTCCTTCGGCATGATATTCATCGTACTCCACGTCACTGCCAAAGGCCGAGTCGAAGCGCGTGTACTGCAAGGTGTAGTCGTAGCCCAGAGTAGGGCCCATGGGGTTGTTACGCGAATCGTATTCCAGCAGCAGGCCCAGCCCGGAGGTAGTGATCTTGCGGTCCAGGTCGCTGTTCAGAAAAGCCTGTAAACGCTCATTCAGCACCGGGTTGGCCAGGGTCGGGGCATTCTCTCCGCCGGCCAGGCTGGCGTCCACATGCCGGTAAAGCTGCCTGCCGCCGACAAACCAGTTGCTATCCGGCACGCGCCAGGTCAGCTGTTGCAGCAGCAGCGGACCGCTGATATTCAGCTCCACCGGGCGGTCCAAATTCAGATTGCCCAATGAGTAGAAATCGAGGTTGAAGTCGGAATACAGCAGAAAACCCTTGTACCTGAGGCTGTCGTCCTTCCAGAACCCCAGATGTCCCAACCCGCCGCCTTTACTGCCATTATTGGTGGCGCCAAAGCCCACCACGCTGATGTTCTTGGGCAGCACGGGGTTGCCACCCGCAGCGGTCAGACGCTGCTCTTTCTGCTCTGCGGACTCATGAAAGAAAATCCCCATGACGGCCAGCCCCGTACCCACGGCGGGCTCGGTAATAGGTGCAGGCACCGGCAGGAAGCCCAGCGGCACCTGCGACAGATACTGGCTGGCATCGAGCATGCCATCCTCAGGATCTTTCAGGTAGCTGGAATAGAAATCGGCCTGGGCCTGCCCCGCGCCGGCTAGCAGTCCCAATAGCAGAGCAGTGCGTGCTTTCATCGAAAAGCATCCCTGAGTCAGCTTTTGAGCGGTTGCAGTTCACTATAGCCAAGCCGTGGCAATGCGCGCGGGCAACGTCAGAAACAGCGAACACCTCCGCTCAGGCCACGCCCCATTTGCTGCGAAAGATGAAGTAGGCCGCGCCCAGAATGCACAGGCCGGCCCAGAGATAGTCGAGCTTGAGCGGCTCTTTCATGTAGTACACAGCGAAGGGCACAAAAACCGAGAGCGCGATGATCTCCTGCAGTATTTTCAGCTGGCCCAGCGACAGTACCGCGTAGCCAATGCGGTTGGCCGGCACCTGCAGCATGTATTCAAAGAAGGCCACGCCCCAGCTGATGAGGGCTGCAATAATCCACGGCTTGCTGCTCAGCTCCTTGAGGTGGGCGTACCAGGCAAAGGTCATGAAGACGTTGCTGAGCGAGAGCAACAGGATGGTCAAACCGATTTTCTGCATCAGGACCTCCGCCGGACAGGTATGCGAGCGCGGGACTGCGCTGTCAGCCGGCCAGAGCGCGATTTTACCGGCGCTCTCAGGCCGGCGCCAGAGGCTGCCCACCATCATACGGAATCATGGCTCCGCTGCAGCCAACAGGGTGTGATAGTCGCTCAAGCTTCGTCTGGAATCTCCGCTTGTACCAGTTGCGCCAGCAGAGTCAGCGACTCCTGCCACCCCAGGTAGCAGGACTCTGCGGGAATCACATCGGGTACGCCCTCCTGGATGATAGTCAGCTCGGTACCGCAGGCGACGGCGCGCAGCTCTACCGTGTTGCGCATGGTGCCGGGCAGGTTGGGGTCGTCGAAATTGTCATCATTGACGATACGCTCGTTGGGTATCAGCTCAAGATAGGTCCCGCCAAAGCGGTGGCTGCTGCCAGTAGTGAAGTTGGTGAAGGACATACGATAGCGGCCACCCACGCGGGCGTCGTGCTCGTGCACCTTGCCGGTAAAGCCGTGCGGCGGCAGCCATTTAACCATGGCGTCGGGGTCAAGAAAGGCGCGGTAGACGCGCTCAGGTGGCGCCATCAGGACGCGGTGCAGACGTAGGGTGCTGGGCATGGGCTGCCTCCTCGTAGAACCTTGGTGACCACGCAAGACTGCAGTGGTGCTTACAGGTCGCTTGAACGCGGCGGCTTTCGACAAGACCCGGAAAAATGCATGGCCAGGCCGTCAGGCCGTACGCGGCGCGAACATGATGATCGCCATGCCCAGCAGTGCTATCGCTGAGCCCAGCAAATCCCAGCCGCTGGGACGAATTCCGTCAACCGCCCACAACCAGAGGATCGCGGTAAAGATATACACGCCACCGTAAGCAGCATAGACCCTGCCAGCCGCAGTGGGGTGCAGTGTCAGCAGCCAGGCAAAAAGCGCCAGACTGAGCGCAGCCGGCAGCAGCAGCCAGACCGTCTTGCCCTCGCGCAGCCAAAGATAAGGCAGGTAGCAGCCGATGATTTCCGCCAGTGCGGTCAGCAGAAACAGGCCCAGGGTTTTCAGTTCAGGCACAGCGACAACTCCAGAAAAACGGCGGCAGAAGCGCGTCATCATGCCCGATGATCTCTGCGCAGCTCAATCAGCCATATCACCACCAGGCGTCTTAGCCATCGTGCCCAGGATGATCAGAGGGTCTCTGGGGCCCAGCGATCGCCTGACGCACGCGCAGAAAACGCGCAAACCGCGGCAGCCCGGTAGAGGTAAGCCCGTTATAGCGATAGGTGACCCAACTGCCAATCGCCGGCGGACTGGCCCGCTGCGCATCGCTCAGACCGCTACCCAGACGAAAACGACGCCCGGCGGCGTCTGTTACCTCCAGCGCACCCACCAGCCCCTGGTACTTGCCCTTGCCCGGTGTATAGCCGGTCACCTGCGCTTCGGCATCATCATAGGCTTTGTATTTCAACAGCGCCGCGCTGCGGCCAGGCAGATAGCGGGCATCCTGATGATGCAGCATCAGCCCCTCCGCGCCAGCCGCCACCAGGCTGGCGAGACGCGCATCCAATTCATCGGCGCTGGCTACCCGAAACTGCGGAACCGGCTGCAGCGTTGCCAGCTTCAACGCAGACAATTGCCGCATTTCCGCCACCCGCTCGGTAAAGGAGCCACCCTGCTGCGGCAGGTCAAACACCATCATGCGCACCTGCCGCCAATGCGCCTCGTCAGGTTCGGCGCGACGCACTATGCCGCTGAGCTGATCAAAGGTGCCGCGCCCCAGCCACAGCTCGCCGTCCATGGCCGTGGTGGGCCAGCCGCGAGTGAACCAGGCGGGGGCTGCGATGGGGTATCCGCCGCGACTCCACAAGGTCTTGCCGTCCCAGTGGGCGCGCACGCCATCGAGCTTTTCACTGACCCAATACTGGCTAACCTCCGCTTCGCCGGCATACACGCTCGCCAGCATGGGTTGATGCGCAGAGCTCTGCGCCAGAGTGAGCGGCGAAACACCGCTCAGGAGTAAAACGATGAAAAAAACACGCAGGTGCAACATGCAACGTCCCTGTGGTTCCGCCGCAGATCAGCCAGTTGGCTACGCCACGCTCGAAAAAATTGCCGAATGAAAGGATCCCTGCATTGTTCACGCGATGCTCAGCCACACCAAAAACTGGCGGCCCGAACTGCTGCGCAGATCACTCTTGGCGGGATGATCTGTCACGCCCGGCCCGCAAACCAGAGTCAACACGCGCTTTGATCGAAGGTTTGCGTGCCGATTTGGCGGCGCCTGCGGCGGCCAACCCCAACAAGCGGCGAAAGGTAGGACATTCCATGTGGCTGGGCGCAGAGCAGATCGCCGCATGCCGCAGGCCATCGCGCATCGCTGCCAGTTTACGGACGGTAGCATCCAGCTCATCAGCCTTGTCCGCGAGCAACTGGCGATCTATCTGCGGCTGCCCATCAGTGCCCAGCATGCTCGCGATCTCATCCAGGGAGAAGCCAGCCGAGCGCCCTAACGCGATCAGTGCCAGACCCTCCAGCACATTGGCGTTGAACAGCCGGCGCAGGCCGCGTCTGCCCACCGAAGCAATCAATCCCTTTTCTTCGTAATAGCGCAACGTGGAGGCCGGCAAACCCGACCTTTTCGCGACCTCGGCAATATCCATCGCAGCCTCTTGACTTAAAGTTGACTTGAAGTTGTACGCTGCAATCACCGTCAAATCAAGTCACCCCGGAGAGCACCATGGACCACCTGTCAGCCACGCTGTTTTTAGGAGTAGGCGCTACTGCCGTAATGGACTGCTGGGGCTATATCCGCCAGCCGCTGCTGGGCGTCGCGCCGCCCAACTACGGCCTGGTCGGCCGCTGGGTCGCGCACATGTTCCGCGGCCGTATTCGGCACGATGCTATTGGTGGTGCGGCACCGGTACGCGGCGAATCCCTGCTTGGCTGGGCAGTGCACTACCTGACCGGCATCGCCTTCGCAGCGCTGTTGATCGGCCTCTGCGGTGCGAGCTGGCTGGCGCAACCCACCCTGGGCCCGGCATTGGGAGTGGGTCTGGCCACGGTCGCGGCACCGTTTTTATTGATGCAACCCGCAATGGGTGCCGGCATTGCCGCCAGCCGCACGCCGCGCCCCAACGCCGCCCGACTGCAGAGTTTGATAACCCATGCCGTGTTCGGTTTGGGTCTATACCTCGCCGCCACGGTGGCGCAATTGTTTCAACTGATCTGAACACCTACAGCAGCACACGCTGATTTCAACCACCGCACCATTCAGGAAAATCAAGAATGCGTATTCCGGCCCGTTTTGCCCCCCTACTATTCAGCGCACTACTCTCGGTCATCATGGTGGCCATCGTCTCCGCCTTTGTGCTCGTCAGCTCCCAGGGGCTGCACTCCGGCTTCCTCGCGCAATGGCTGAAAAGCTGCCTGACCACCTGGCCCATCGCCTTTCCAACCGTCGCCATAGTGGCGCCCTGGGTACGGGGAATAGTCGGCAGGGTAACCGCCTGAGGATTGAGCTGCCGCGCAGACCGTCGCCCAGATTCGCTGCTCACAGCGCTGTACGCGGGCCAAAAACCATATGAACAGCTCCCAAGGCAAACTCCTCTGGTATGGCGCTGCCTAGCCTGCTGCGTGGATATCCGCTGACGTTCAGGCGCGGTTCAACTGCTCACATCAGAGCAGTGAACCGGTGATTCTCAGCAACGTCTTCTGATCTTCATGGCTAACAGACCCAAGCAGGGCTTGCGCGGTCTGATCAAAGGTTGCCAGGGCATCCCTGAATATTCGTTCGCCGGCAGCTGTCAGCGTGACCAGGCTCACCCGCGCATCGCGCGCCGACTCTTCTTTGCTGATCAAGCCGATTTTTTGCAAAGGGCTCAGCAAGCGGGTCACCCCCGAGGCACTCAAACCCACCTGCTGTGCCAGATCGACCCGACGTAATCGTTTGTCTGGCGCGTGCGCCAGCTGCTGCAACACCAGATAATCGGTAAGGCTGATGCCGTGGCAGGACAATGGCCCGGCCAGTCGCTTCTGAATCTTGCTGTGCAAGGTAACCAGCTCTATCAGGAGGTGGCTCTGAGAAGAAGACATGAAAAATATCCATTGAGCAATGTTTGAGGGCGCAACTATATTTCGCAAATACTTGCGCAGTCAAGCACAACACAACTTAAATACTTTCGCGCCGTCCAGGCAGCTGGCGCTAGCGCAACACCTCGATCTGCACATTGAGCAGGCCCGCAGATAGGCTGCCGATGCGGCTGAAGGCGGTTTTCGACAGATCAATCACGCGGCCGCGCACGAAGGGCCCACGGTCGTTGATGCGCACCACCACGCTTTTGCCGTTGGCGGTATTGGTGACCTTGACCATGGAGCCAAACGGCAGTTTCTTGTGGGCGGCGGTGGGCAGATCGTGCCGGTACGGTTCGCCGCTGGCGGTGCGCATATTCTGATGTTTATCGGCATAAAATGACGCCTGCCCGGACTCCTTGTAGCCGGCCCAGTCACCCGCCGCGCCAGGCTGGACACTACTGCAACCGGACAGCACCAAGTACAAAACGAGCATTATGTATTTCAAATCAAGCCTTCGCTTTTAATGGTTCGCTGGCACCAGACCAGCAGGTTAAACGAGACCGGCAGACTTTCAGGCCGCCAGTGCCTTGCGCCCGCCGCCGAGCGAGCATAAGGCTCGAGCGCCCTCCTCCACCTCCCGCGTCACCCTGGGCCAAGGTCAAACGCAGTCTAACCACAACGGCTATAAGCGCACCACCGCAGGCCGGGATAAACCCGGCCGGCCCAGGCAACCCGGTTTGGCGTTATCCTGCTGGGGGGATAGCTGAGCGAAGCATCTGCCCTGCTCTACTTCGACTCTTCCAAGGCTTCAAGCCACTGGCTCGCCAAAACCCACAAAGCTCGCCACCTCGCTGACCGGGCGACGCTTGGACACCACGGCATTGGCCGGAAAATCTTCATCCGGGTAACCCATGGCCACGCAGATCATCACCACCTGATCGTCCGGAATCTGCGCATGTTCACGCACGACCGATGAGTGCATGATGCCCTGGCTGTTGACTACGCAGCCCAGGCCGCGAGACCAGGCCGCGTTAACCAGCGCGTTGACCAGGGCGCCACAATCGAACTGGGCGATATCGCCTTCGCGTAGCACCTTGTCGTAAGTCACCACGATGGATACCGGCGCATCAAACTGGCGGAAGCCGCGCAAAACCCAATCCTGGCGTTTGGCCTTGTCATCACGGGCGATGCCCATGGCCTCGAAGAGCTGCACGGCAATCTCGATCTGCCGCTGGCGATGTCCGCCCTCGTAGCTGCCAATGCCGCGGCTTTCCTTCGCCGGGGGCACGCCGTTGAGCATGCGCTCGGTATTCTCGGCGCGAATGCGGTCCAGAGGCTCGCCAGTCAGCACATGCAAATGCCACGGCTGCGTGTTCATTGACGATGGCGCGCGTGTGGCCAGGGAAATGACTTCTTCAAGCACGTCACGCGGCACAGCGCGCTGTTCAAAGGCACGAATACTGCGACGGCCAAGCACAACATCGTCGTAATTCATTGCTGGTCTCCTGGTGAGAATGGGGCGCTACGGTCGCAAGCCGCGACCAGCGCCAGGGAGCCAGACGTTAGCATATCCACGCCGTCGCTCAGCGTGGCAGGTGCTTTGAGTATGCACGCTTATCAATGCGCTCTATGACCGCACAAGCGCGGTGAGCGGCGCTGGTCTAGAACAGAAGCGCCAGGCCGCCGATGATCAGCGCAAATAGAACGGACAGGCCGATCAGCATGTTCCAGGGAAAGGAAGCGGGCGGTGGCTCAGGGTTCAACTGTTTGTCCAGATAGCCTTTCAACAGCCGGGTATTCCGGGTGTTGGCCTTGTATATGGCGTCAAAGGCATCGCCCACCACCGGCACCAGGCCGCCGACAAAGTCGATGGCCACATCACGCAGCATTTGCCGTTTCAGAGCCTTGTCAGCACCAGCGCGCTGCGCCTCCAGCAGCACATAACCCGACATTGCCAAGCCCGCCAGATCACCAACCACCGGCACCAGCCCCACAATCGCCTCGGTACCTATGCGAAAACGCGTAAAAGGGATGCCAATGTTGCTGTCGGTAAAACGGCTGAACCTTTCCAGCCGGGCGAGTATGGCTCGCTGCCGGGCCTCCGTTGTTGCTTGCGTCATGACATCTCCAGAGTTCTAAAGGCGTCAGAAAGCGGCCCTCATGATCTGTAGCAGAGTAGCAACGGCGTGCATAAGTTCAGCAGCGGATCGTTTTCCACTGGCCGTTTGACAGCCATCAGAGCTGAAACTAGCCTCATTTGTAGCCAGATTCAGGTTCTGATCCAACAATAACAAGTAAAGGTAAAGTCGATGATACGCATGAAGTTGATTAGTGCCTCACTGGGCAAGACCCTGCTCCTGCCGCTATTTCTGCTGACTACCCTCGGTCTGTCTGGCTGCAATGACGACTCCGACTCCGATGACCCTGAAGAGTCTGCCGACCTGCCAGGGGAAGTAATACGCCCCCTCATCTTCGTGCACGGCACCGCCGGCAGCGCCTCGCAGTACATGACCCAAGCGATGCGGTTCGACAGCCATGGTTATGACGCCGACAATATTTCTGCCTTTGAATACAGCACCAACGGCATTGGACCTATCACGGTTGCCGCCACGGGTGGGCTCAATGCAGCGCTGGATGCCCACGTGGACGCCGAGCTGGCCAGGCTGGGCGCCGAGCAGGTGAACCTGGCCTGCCATTCGTTGGGCGCCAGAGTCTGTGCCCAGTATCTGAGTGACCCCATGCGCGCCGATAAAGTAAACGGCTACGTCGCGCTGGATGGCGGCGGCAGCACCGAGTCGCCACCCTGCCCCGGCGACGTACCCTGCCTGGGGATTTTCGTGAACGAGGCAATAACCCTGGGCGACAACAACCTTCATCTGCCCGACGAAACCCATGTGCAAGCCGCCACCTCGGCTGCCTCCTTTGCCGGGCAATTCGAGTTCTTTACCGGAGTGGAACCCGCCAGCACGGATATCAGCACCGAAGACGGCACCATTGAGGTGTCCGGGCGCGCGGTCTACTTCCCGGCCAATGAAGGCGCCGACGGCACCAGCTTGCAGGTATGGGAGATTGACTCCGCCACCGGTGAGCGCCAGGCGGACGATCCGCTCGCTACCTTTGCCATCGCTGCTGATGGCAGCTGGGGACCGGCAGATCTGCAGACAGGTGAGCACTACGAGTTTGAATTGCTGCGCCCCGGCCGCGCCACGCATCATTTCTATCGCCAACCTTTCCTGCGCAGCTCGGGCTTGGTGCGCTTCAACACCTCACCTGCGGGCTCTGCTATTGAAATCAATACCAATTCCAGCCCGGACCATGCCTCACTGGTTATCAGCCGCGACCTGGAATGGATGGTGGACAATGGCGCTGAGATCGACCTGCTGGAAATAGCCACGGTCAGCGGCCTGTGGCCTGATCAGCCCTCGGTCAACATCCTGAGCGCGGCGATGGGGCCCGGCAATATCGGCATCCACGTACACGACGATGCCGCCACCCCGGCGATCACCAGCGGCGATCTGCTGCCCTACTTCCCGGATCAACTCTTCCAGACCGGCGTAGACGTGTACATGCCGGCCACTTCGCCACCGGACGGACATATCAGCATTGTCAGCACGCAACGCGGTGATGCCAGCAACCTGCAAACTCTGAACGTGCCCAATTGGGCCTCATCCGACCACCGCATATCTCTGATATTAAACGACTTTTTGCAAGACTGAGATACAATTGAGCCCCGCTAGCGGGGCTCAATTGTATGCGTCTCAGCAGCGTCATCTCACTCCCTATCGCCTTTTACCAGAATGCTTGCGCTGCACCTGAAGCGTTTCGAGTCTTTCTTGCTCCCCTACCAGGTACGTTTGCGCCTCTGCGCCATCAACTGCAAGACTCCAGCAACGTTCCCGACCCTAGCCGAAAAAACAGGCGTTCTCATCCGCGTTGACCAGCGCAAAAAACGCGTCGACGGATTTCACTTCTGGCTGTGGTTCGTATGAATGCCATTCGAGATCGCTGGGCATCCAGTAAACTCGCCAACGCTGAGTCTCATTCACATACTCGGCCTTGGCCGTCGGCGACTCCACGGCTTTGGACAGATCGCTGTGGTGAGGACGAAGCTCGACTATCTCGACGCTTTGCTCGTTGATGCGCACTTGCAGGTCCACCTGGTGACGAATGCCCGCAGGTGGCCTGCGCGCCTCAAGGAATGCCGCAGCCGCGCGCTCGATTTGTTTTACTGCCAACTCACTAAATGCCATAGCCTTTCCCTGTTCTAGCCCGGAGAGTGCAGCCTTACCGGGTGGTGAATCGCCGGCAACGCAAGGCTGGTCGCAAAGCGCTGCCACAGGTTGTGCAATGGGGCGATTAGTTACTCCCCGTCGCTATCAGAGCGTTCGACCCTCTTCAGTACGCTGCCGTTCCTCGGTCAGCCCGGCAAACGCAAAAGGTGCCCGCGCTGACCTGACAGCACTGGGCTTGCCAGCGCCCTTCAGGCCAGCCTCAGTCAAGGGAGGTGTCGACGCCAGGCATGGCCTGATCACCGGCGGCCGCAGCTTTGTGGCGCCACAAAAAGATGGCCCACCCCCACACCGCCAGTTCGAGGGCAAAAGACCAATGCAAGAAAAAGTTAAGCCACCAGGGGGTATAAACGGCTTGCACGGTGAACAGTACGAAGGGTTGATCTATCCAGGGTGCAAACCACCAGACATCGCCCACAATCGAGTCGAGCAGCATGTGAAGACAGCCGTTGACGGCGAAGATAAGCGCCAGCGCCGCTCCAGCCCTCACGCGCGCCAAGCTGAACCAGAGGCTGGCAGCGCTGAGCAAGCTGAACCATATCACCGGATAGTGCGGCCAGTAGGTGTGATGGTGATGTTGCCGATTATCGACCAGATAAAAGTAGAACATGTCCAGATCAGGCGCGATGGCCCCGAGCATACCCGCCAGCATGAAATACCTTGCCGTCACGCCCGTACTGGCAAAGCGCGGTAACAGCAGCCGTGCGACTACATAGCCTGCAGGCAGGTGACCGATAAACATAAGCACTCCGTTGCGATAATCACCTGACATACCAGGCGAAGTAGAAGGTGAACCAACTGATCAAACTGGCGGATTGGCAGCCGTGCTACTGCTGGAATAACTGCGGGCGCCCAGTCGCTACCCTTCCGGCTGCTCCAGCTCCTGTATCACGTATGCCGCCTCTTCCAGCTTCTCGTTGAAAACCTGCTGCGCATCAAAAATGCCACGATTGTAGAAGCTGGGGCCCAGCTCTTTGGCAAAAAAGTCGATGAGAAATTCGGCGTCAAAACCGCCAATGTCCTGCTGCAGCTCGTCCTGAAAGTAGGCCTTGACCTTGCCTACCATCCGCTCCTTCTGCTCCTTGGAAAACTCGATGTCTTTCATACCCTGCCCTGCCGGTTAATACTGCAAAGAAAATAGTGAATTAAAGCGTAACCCCCCGCCAGGCAGATGCCTGCCGCAAACTGCCGACGCGGTTTGCAAAATGCTCTGAATCCCGCGCAGCGGTAAGATATGAAGCAAGCTGAGACGATACTCGGGATTAGTCTAGGCTCCGTTTCATCTCGAGCACCGAGCCCTGAAAGCCAAATTTTTCGTAGGCTCGCACCGCAGAGATATTGTCTGCATACACATCCAGATAGAAGTCGGCAATTCCCTGCCGCTCACCCCATCGCACCAGATCCTGCAGAATCAGCCTGTTCACCCCAAGCCCGCGGCACTGCTCTGCCACATACATGAACCCCAGATAGCCGTGGCGCTCATGCTTCAATGAGGCCTTCGATTGGCGAATCTGCAAGTAACCGGTGGCAACTATTGCGCCTGCAATCTCCCCAACTACCAACCTGCTGTCCGGGCTCAGGATAAGAGCTTCTATATCGTAGTAATAGGCATCGCGCTCTTTCAAAGCAGGGTTGAAGGGCCGCTCCGCCGCGATGACTTTCTGTTCAAAGGCCAGGAGTGCGGCATGTTCCTCGCGTCTGGCCTCCCGCAATATCAGACCCTGCAGATTCATCAGTTCTCCCATCAGGCGACGCCAGCGTCTACTGGTGTTGTGCTCATGACAATGCTTTCATTTCTCGCTGTCAAACCAGACACACACCAGCCCAGGCATAAGGCCGCGCAACTCGGCAAACGCAGCGGGCGGTGCAAGCCGGCCACATGCGATCCGCCTGGTTGCCTGCCCGCAAACGAAACTAGCTTAGCGCTCACCCACGTGGTCGACGGTGGCAAAAGCAAGAACCTCGCCGCTGGCAGAGCCCAACATATACGACTCGGACCATGAAGAGACTGACGCGCCTGCGCCATCCAACAGGTCCCAGGTTACCGAGGCGAGCAGGCACTCAGAACCAACCTGGTGGATAGTCAGCTTCGAGTAGCGACACGTACGGCAGCCCTGCGAGCGATACCCGTCCAGGTACGACTGAAAATACGCTGCCACTTGAGCGCGAGAGTCAAAAACGCGGCAGGCTTCACCCGGCCCTTTCGCCATGAAGGGCAGGCTGAATTTTGCCGCCACCCGCTCACCATCGAAGCTCGCAAAGGCGGCGACGAAATCATCAAAGTAGGCCTCAACGGCAGCTTGGTATCCTTCAAACATCCATATGCGCCCCTCGGGTTGACTTACGGGATGTTCAGGCCGCGCTTTTCTTCAGCACCCAGCCTAGCGACAAGACATAACGGCTACCCCCAACCACTCGTGTAACGCTGTGCTCGCAGGCATCAGGTCTGAACAGCTTGATGCGCCTGGTGGCGAACAGCGGCGTTGCGCAGACAAACTCACCGCCCGCATGAGAAGCCTTGAGCACGATATTCAGCCTGTAATGGCGGCCCACCGCGACCGGATCGGTGTGTGGCGGAATTTCAGCGCCTTCTGGATAGCGAATCAGATAGCTATCAAATCGAACGGGCCAGGAGGCGGTAAGTAACAACATCTTGTCGTAACCAGTGCCCTGACGACCCTTCTGCCAGCGGAACGCAGTCGTAAGGTATTGTCGGGTCGAATAGAACCATCGCATAGCCGTTGCCTAATCTATTGCCAAAAGAGAGTTAAGTTTCTAGCCCCGCTTGCCGGAGATGTTCAGACAGCAGCGGACGGCCTTGCCTGGGCTATACCCTCTCTAGGCTAAAAGTGACACCCCGTTTTGAAGAAGATCACAAAACCAGTATGGCTATGCCGATGATAATCACGCCTAGCAGAACGGAGCGAATGCCGTTCGGCGTAAGAAACCCGAACAGCTTAAGCTTGCGCGCCGAAAACACCTGACCGCACTGGGGGCAACGGACCATGACCGCCACATCTGAAAGGGTAAAAACATTAAAACCGATGGGCACGCCACCAGACACAAGCGCCTTGCGTGCTATGAACTGCGCGGAGCAATTAGGGCAAACCTCTGATTCTTGCATTGAGTGCCTCGCATAGAGCCCGGCGGACTCCAGGCTCTGGCGCAGAAGCGCTACTCAGATCTGGCTTCCTTGGAATTTTTTACTTTCTGGCCGTAACGCAGGCCATATAGACGATCTGCTGTGTGCGCCTCGTAGCCGCAAACTGTGACTCCGAGAATTCGGCTTCCGCTGCCGGCTGAAAAGAATAGTTCATTCAGGGCTTCAGCCTTGCTCATGACATCCTCACCGGACACGGCCTGAACCGAGCCATTATCAAGTTCCTCAGCTCTACGTCGAGCCTCAAGCAACCAATAGGACCTGAGCTCTTGGTCTGACGGAGACTCAAGATTCAGCACCAATCGCTGGAGCAACTGGGCTCGCTCCGCTTGGGGAAGATGGAGCGCCTCGGCTCCAATTTTCTGGAGATTCATGGAAGAAACCTCTCGTCCACGTATCGGTCAATTCTGGCACGGAAGGGCGCCTGGTGCCACGAGTCAGCTTTCTCGTTTTAACGCGAAGCTTTGCGGCCAGTTTAGAACCACGCAGCGAGGGAAAATTTTTCCGGCAACAGGCTGGTTAAATTGCTACCGTTCACCCTCCAGCTCATGCCATACCCTTAAAATGATGATGGCACTCGCGTGTACTGAATAGCGGACAACATACTTGCCAAAAACCATGTCGCGGATGGAATCAGGTACCGGCGCCAATTCAACCGGTGCTCCCATTCTGGGGAAGTCTGGTAGTAATTCGATTTTGCCAACCAGTTCTACGGCGATCCTGCCTGCCGCAGGAGGATTGTGAACTGCGATAAACTCCCTGAGGCGCTTCAAATCTTTAATTGCTTCGTCCGTGTAAACCAATTTCACTTACCAGACCTCGGCGCATCCTGCTCGTTTTCGGTTCCCCAACTATTGAGCCAATCATGGACCTGGCTAGCATCAACTACCTTTCCTTGGACGGCCGACTCCATTGCCTCCAGCGTTTGCTGCCAACGTTCCTGCTCACGCTGTTGCTTTTCAATGTATTCCGATAGTGCCTGGTTGATCACCCAGCCTTTGCTCCGGTGGAGCCTGCCGGCGATTGCTTCTAGGTGTTGTTCAACTTCTGCCTGAAGACGAACGGTAGTGACGCTCATGACTGTACCTCCAATGCGGGTGACTACATTGCATTACATCATGGTCGATGAGGGTCTGCAAAAAAATCTAACGAGGCTGTAGAAAAACCCCTTTCGGGTTCATCCCGCAGCCATTTCCGTGTTTATGTCTGGCCTCGGATCTTCAGGGCCGTGTTTGCTCAATTACTAATCGGTAGATACCGCTTTCGCTTTAATAGCGCTCTGGCTGGCTAGTCACTGCGTGGCCATCAGCCACATTGTCCATAGTTCGCCAGCTTCTCTAGGTTGTGCACCAAACAATACAACTGCCATTGGCCCTGGACCTTTCTGCGGCCACGCAAGCTGAACCGATTCAGACGTTTGTTGGTGCCGATATTGCCAAACACTGGCTCCACCACCGACATCCTGTGGCTATAAATCGCTTTGCCCTCGGGGCTGTCCACACGGTGCTTCATCCAGTCGGTGTAGCTGGGGGGCCGGCTGGCTTCGAGCTGGAATGATACTTGTCGTCCTGCGCCCTTGCGGTGCTCTGCTGACTGCGGGTTGTGCATACAGGCTTCGCGCTTGGAGCAGTTGCGGCATTGCAGCAGTCGGCCTTCGAAATAGGC
>NZ_JBALWW010000060.1:0-635 GCF_036961105.1 Halopseudomonas sp.
TTGAGCATCCCAAAGCGTAGGGTTCGGCGGATAGCTCCAATCGATACTGGTGTCATGCCAAGCGCAAAGGTAGAGCGCATAGCGCCAAGTGTTCTCAGACAGGGGGAGCGCGCACGACTCAACGGGATAATCCCATTTTTGCAATGCGGCATCGTTTGCGGCCCATAGACAAACATTACTCCCTGGAGAGAAAAAGAATCTAAGAGAGTAAATATGCATGTTGAAGCTCCCTAACGTTTGGTTAAGGGGCGGGCTTTAGCCCGTCCCAGTGAGCGAAGCGAACGGTTTGAACCATTTGTTAGGGCTTCTCATCAGTAGAGGAAAACTCTGGGTAAGCGTGATCCACGCAAATGGCCATGTTTTGCAATGCGGGCTGATTGCACCTTGCCCACGTACATTTTTTGCTGCCGACGCCACCATGAAATTGGATGAAGAACTCTCTTCGATATGGACGATCATCAAATGATGGCCAAATTTCTGGCTGCGACACTTTTATAGCAAAGTCAGATCTATCGTCTACATCAAGCTGCCAGTATGTTTTGCACTCGCTGCATTGATATAGACGCAACCATGGGCGCTCCGAAAAAAGGTTGAAACTACTACAAAAGTCTTTTTCTGACTCTCCATAGCTAACG
>NZ_JBALWW010000061.1:0-630 GCF_036961105.1 Halopseudomonas sp.
CGAGCCAGCCTTGGCGAGCTCGCGCTCCAGGCCTTCGTACTCGCTGTTGTAGCGCACATCCTCACCGCCAAAGCTGGCTTCACTGATGGGGGTGCTGGCAATGGCATTGATAATCTGCAGCTGCATATGGTTGGTTATCACTGTCCGTTGTGTTGTCTGTCTTCGGGCGTATTGCTCGGCGGCAATGTGCAGGAATAAAGCTTTGAACTGCGCAACTTTCTGCGCATATAAAAGTGCGCAGAAAGTTGCGCTACTCTAAATTTATGTTTCACGGTGGCAGTTGATTGTTCAATCTATTGTGCAAGAAACTGCGCATTGCTGGCTGGAAAGGTGGCTATCCTATGCGCGGTAGCTAACACCTTCAAGTGCATAAAGTGTGAACTGGTTTGGCTTGTTGCGAATTGAATTTAAAGTGTGATCTGGTTGTTTTTTTAATATTAAATTCTTTAAATAACAAATAGTTATGTTTGTTTGGTAAAAATTTTTCTTGGTTTTATATTGGCGCCAAAATATTGGTTTATTTTGTTGTGTGGCTGTTCACATTTGGGTTTTATAAAGTTGTTCTCTTAGGGTTGTGAGTTGTTGAAAAGTGCTTTAGCGGTTTTGCTGTTCAGAGAGATCTGTCTCTTT
>NZ_JBALWW010000062.1:0-624 GCF_036961105.1 Halopseudomonas sp.
TGTTTATCCCGTTCCCGCAATGCCTCACTTAGCGGCTGGTTAATCGCTTGGGCGAGCTGGCCGATGCCGCTTTTTTCAGTAAAGCGGTGGCTTACCCGCAGCATGGTAATGGCTTGGTCTAGCGGCTGGCCGTTGGGGTCGATTAATGCCTCCGGCAGCGGGTGGTCGGTGAGTTCGGCCAGCCACTGCGCCGTGGCGGGAGTGTAGTGAGCGGCATCGGCGCGGCGGCATAGGTCGCCCAGCACAGCACCTGCTTCCACGGACGCCAGCTGGTCTTTATCCCCCAGCAGCACCAGCTTGGCGCTGGGGGGCAGGGCGCTGAGCAGCGCCGTCATCATTTCGATATCCACCATCGAGGCTTCATCTACCACCAGCACATCCAGCGCCAGCGGGTTGGCGGCGTTGTGGCGGAAGTGGCGGGTGTCGGCGCGGGCGCCAAGTAGCCTGTGGATCGTGGTCACTTCCGTCGGAATGTCTATTGCGTTCGATGAGGCGGCGGCTGATTGCTCATCTAGTAGCGATTCCAGCCCGCTAAGGGGTAGATCTTTCACCTGCCCGGCGATGGATTCATTTAGCCGTGCGGCGGCTTTGCCGGTGGGGGCGGCCAGGCGAATGCGCAGCGGG
>NZ_JBALWW010000063.1:0-618 GCF_036961105.1 Halopseudomonas sp.
CCGATGGGCTGGTAGGTAATCAGCGCGCGTCCACCCTGCAGCGGCCGGGTTTCGTCCTTCAACTGCTCAGGCCCCTGTTCGGCAGAGTAACGGCAGATGGCTGCGCACAGCTGGCACTCCTGGCCACCCTGGGCAATCGGCTTGCCCATCTCGCGGGTCATCAGCTGCGCCAGCTCATCACTGTTCTGCTCGATCAGGTCGGCCATCTTGTTGAGAACCTTGGCGCGCTTGTCCAGGCTCTCCATTCGCCAGCTCTGGAAGGCGGCATCAGCGCGTTCAATCGCCGCATTGGCCTGCTCTTCGCTCAGCAAGTGATATTCGGCAATCCGCTCGCCGGTGCTTGGATCGATGGTGTTGACTGTCTTGCTCATGCTGTTCTCCGTTCGAAGTGAGTAACGACTGCCTAACTTGCGACCACAAAAAACCCGGATCAGCTCACGCCAATCCGGGTTTTCTGTCATAACCTCGAATCGGAGATTCGAGGTCAGGCTTGCTGCAAGCGGATTACTGCATATCAGGCAGCTTCATCCATTGCTGGCTCATCAGCCTCCGACTGCTCATCGGCAGGTGCAGTCGCTGCGGGCTCGTCAGCGGGCGCCGACTTCGCTACATCGACCT
>NZ_JBALWW010000064.1:0-603 GCF_036961105.1 Halopseudomonas sp.
TATATGGCGCACTCGGGAGGATTCGAACCTCCGACCGCTCGGTTCGTAGCCGAGTACTCTATCCAGCTGAGCTACGAGTGCGTTGAGGGGGGCGCATTATAAGCGCTTTTTCTAGCATGTCATCCGCCATGTTGGCGGCTAACATAAAAAAACCTGCTGAAAGCAGCAGGTCTTCTATATGGCGCACTCGGGAGGATTCGAACCTCCGACCGCTCGGTTCGTAGCCGAGTACTCTATCCAGCTGAGCTACGAGTGCGTTGTGGGGGCGAATTATACGCATTTTTTCCGCCTTGTCACCTCTAACATCGATGTACAGACGAAAAAAAACCCACTGAAATCAGTGGGTTCTTTATATGGCGCACTCGGGAGGATTCGAACCTCCGACCGCTCGGTTCGTAGCCGAGTACTCTATCCAGCTGAGCTACGAGTGCGTGTGGGGGCGAATTATAGGCTCTTTTCCTACATCGTCAAATATTTTCTTTTGAATTCAAAAGCTAACGTCTGACAAAGCCTGCAATTCATAAAATGGCGGAGAGGGCGGGATTCGAACCCGCGATACCCTTTTGAGGTATACTCCCTTAGCAGGGGAGCGCCTTCGGCCAC
>NZ_JBALWW010000065.1:0-569 GCF_036961105.1 Halopseudomonas sp.
CCAGCTGATCGTTTTGCACGTTGGACATCGGTTCCTTCCTCTCAGGTTGTAGTTACTAACCCGACTAGAATGGCGATGCCAAATGACATAAATGGGTCCTGTGCATGAAGCTTTGACTGCTTTTTAACGACACTGCGATGTCGAATGCATGACAGCATCTCCGCAGCTGGCAGTCCGTTTCGCCGAGCGCTCGATGCGGACTATTCGCACTCCCCAGATAACACAAAACCCGAGCGACACGACGGACGCTCGGGGTTGGTGTTGCCATCACGATAGCACTGAGCCGGCCTGGAACGGCCGCCCCGCTACCGCTACTGAATGGACTCGGCGAGACCGGTTTCCACTGTCGCCTCCGCATCCGGCCCGATTTCGACGAAGGTGTCGTTATCCAGGGTAAAGGCTGGCCAGTCGAGTTGCTCCGTACTGGGGTTGCCGGTTTTTGCGAAGTTGGTCCACATGGTCATGGTCTGATCGGCGATTGCCACATCGGTTGCACCATAGCGCATCGAGGCAAACACATCCGCCGGATCACCCTGGGTACCGGTCACGCCGTTGTTGTTCAGATCACC
>NZ_JBALWW010000066.1:0-566 GCF_036961105.1 Halopseudomonas sp.
TGGCTGGTCTCCGAGCTGCTCGATCCGCTCGATAACAAGGCCTTCATCGCTTTCGCTTACACCTATCCGTACCCGGTTACCTTCTTTAAGTCCTTTCAGCAGCACCGGGTCTGCGATCGGAAATGCCATCGTCATGCCCGGCATGTTCAATGTCTTGAATGGACCGTGAGACAAATTGACCTTGTCATCTTCTATGCCCACGATGGTGCCCTCGGCCTCGTGCAATGCGGGCACGGTGTTTACTGGCGATTGCTCTGGTTTGGTGGTCAGTCCGCGCAGACTGGCTTCGGAATCGAGCAGGAACTGCCCGGACGCAACCACGCGCTGGCCTTCATCAAGTCCCGACAACACTTCCGTCTTGAAATCAGTTTCGCGGCCGACCCTGACTTCTACGGGCCTGAACCTGCCTTCATCCTCGGAGAG
The DNA here is from genome assembly GCF_036961105.1 of Halopseudomonas sp. Taxonomy (GTDB): domain Bacteria; phylum Pseudomonadota; class Gammaproteobacteria; order Pseudomonadales; family Pseudomonadaceae; genus Halopseudomonas. The sequence goes on from NZ_JBALWW010000066.1 coordinate 424, forward strand.
CATAACAAGCGTGCGCCGACCTGTTCTGATTAGTGCTTCAGTGGGTACCACTAGGGCTACCTCTTCATCACGGCTTAAGGTCACGTCTGCGGTCATGCCGGGGCGCAGGAGTTGATCGGGATTGGGTAGCACGACTCGAACCC
>NZ_JBALWW010000067.1:0-555 GCF_036961105.1 Halopseudomonas sp.
CTGCCTGATCGCCGCGGGCAAGGCAGATGCGTATCCGCGCCTGGGACGCACCATGGAATGGGATATTGCTGCCGGTGATGCCGTGTTGAGCGCGGCGGGCGGCCAGGTGCAGACGCTTGATGGTGCGCTACTGGGCTATGGCAAGCGCGGCTTTGAGAACCCGGATTTCGTCGCCAGCGGCGCGCAGCCGTTCTTTGTTAGTGCCTAGCGGACTCTGATTCATTAGTGTCAGGTAGTGCCCGCCGGCCGGGATGGAACCGGCCATCCCAGGGAAACCCGCGCCAGACGGGCCGAATGTGCGAAAACACGCCGCCACGCAGCTGCCTACCTGGGAAGGACGAGTTCCATCTCGTCCAGCGGCGCAGCCGCTAATCCTTTCAAGGTAATCCCAGGCTTTTTTTCGGACACAAAAAAGCCGCACCTGAGTGCGGCTTTCTTTTCAGCCAAACAGCTTACTCAGCGGGCTGAGCGGCCTTGACCATGCCGGCCAATTCGCCGGATTCATGCAGTTCCAGAATAATATCGCTACCGCCTACCAACTCACCGCCCACCCAC
>NZ_JBALWW010000068.1:0-542 GCF_036961105.1 Halopseudomonas sp.
CGAAGCTGCAGAGATACAGGGCCTGCGTGACGACGTGCGCGCACTGCGCAGCCAGTTGGATCGCATGGAGTCCGCCCTGCAGGCGGCCGCGCAAGCAAAGCCTAGTCTAGCACAGCCTGGGCAAGCAAAGCCTGACCGCGACGAATAACAGGAGAGCCACGATGATGATGAAGGACCCCTCTAAAAAGTATCGCCCTTTCGTGGCGGTAGACCTGCCCGACCGTCAGTGGCCCGGCCAGCGCATCGACACGCCGCCCATCTGGTGCAGCGTCGACCTGCGCGATGGCAACCAGTCGCTGATCGACCCCATGGATCAGGAGCGCAAGCAGCGGTTGTTCGACATGCTGCTGAAGATCGGTTTCAAAGAGATCGAAGTGGGCTTTCCTTCTGCGTCGCAAACCGATTTCGATTTCGTGCGCTCATTGATCGAGCAGGACAAGATTCCCGACGACGTCACTATCCAGGTGCTGACCCAGGCACGGCCGCATCTGATCGAGCGCACCTTCGAGGCGCTGAAGGGCGCCAAGCGTGCCATCGTGCAC
>NZ_JBALWW010000069.1:0-541 GCF_036961105.1 Halopseudomonas sp.
TATCAGGGGCCGCCCAAGCCACAAGCACTGTTAACAGGCCAATAAAGGCCAAGCATATTCCCAATGTTTGTCGCATCATCCCTGCACCCTCACCATGAAGACAGCACCTATTAAATAGTGTCTACAAAAACGTTATTGCCAGAAACAGCAGCAACCAGGTAAACAGTCCAGCCACCAGGTCATCCAGCATAATACCTACGCCACCGCCCACTTGCTTATCGAGCCAACCAATGGGCCAGGGCTTCCAGATATCAAAGAGTCGAAATAAAACAAAACCTGCCACCATCCATGTCCATGTCACCGGCACAGCCGTCATAGCCAACCAAAAACCAGCGATTTCATCCCAAACAATACCCTGATGGTCATGAACACCCAAATCACTGGCCGTCTTTCCGCAAAGGTAAAAGCCACCAATTGCCGCCACTGCCACTATCAACAGGTAGATAGTTAATGGCATTGTTGCCAACATTGGCCACAGCAATAGTGCCACCAAGGTACCTGCTGTACCGGGAGCCTTTGGAGAAAGGCCGCTCCCAAAACC
>NZ_JBALWW010000006.1:0-163423 GCF_036961105.1 Halopseudomonas sp.
GGGTTGCCGGGTGTGATGAGCAGCCGCTGCACGTTGAAGTTGGCGGCGAGCTGATCGAGGTCTGCGTCTTGCGCGTAGGCCAGCATGACCGCGCGGGCCGCTTCGTTGACGCGCTGGCGCAGCAGGAGCTCGTCGTAGGCGGAAACCTGCAGGATCTTATAGGCGGGGTCTGATTCGACCAGGGCATCGAACTGCGGGTCCAGCTCGATGAGCTGCGCCAGCTTGCGGGCAAATATGGTTTCAAAGTCGAGCGGCTCGACTACCTGCGGCGGTGGTAGCTGGCTGAGGTCTACGGCGGTGAAGCTGCTCATGTTGCGGCACCGAGTTGTAGGGGTACTTGGAGCACTGTTTGTTCACCAGACTCGATGTTTTCCCCCTCAAGCGTGAGCGCGCTTTTGCCAGCGGCGGTGTGCTCGATGCTGACGCGGCTGAGCCTGATGCGCGGTTCCCAGCGCATCAGCGCTGAGGTGATGGCGCTGTACAGGCGCACGGTGGTGGCATCGTTTTGCGGCTGATCGATCAGGCTGGGCAGCAAGCTGCCGTAGTCCCGGCGCATGACGCGCGAGCCAATGGGGGTGGTGAGGATGTCGGCAATTGACTGGCGCAGGTGGTCGAGCCCGCTGATGGGTTTGCCTGATGTGCTCATGCCATTCATTGGGGGGCACCTGTGGGGCCTGGTGCTGAGCTGCCGCCTGTAATCGGGTGTGCATGGGTGTTGCCGATGTTGATGCCGCCGTGGGCAACCAGCGCGCCATTGAAGAAGATGCCCGACTCGTTGACGACGATGGCGCTGCCGTTACAGACCAGGCTGATCGCGGTGCGGTCTGCGCTGATCTCGGTTGGCCCGTTTACGAACCGCAGGCGGTGCGCGCCCTGGTCGTACCCAAACCAGGTGCCATCGGCAAAGTGGCTGCTGTGCAGGTTTGGGTCTGCATTGGGGCTGGGGAACGCTTCCGAGTTGAGGCCGACAAGCACAAAGCCGGCGCCCAGCTCGCCGCTGGGGCTGAATACCACGGCTTGCTCGTTGAGCGTTGGGTGGTCTGAGTCGCGGCGGGATCCTGCACGGCGCACAAAGTAGGGCAACCAATCGGTGAGCAACTCGCCGGATTTGACGCGGCAACGGGCCTTGACCGGATCCACGGCGTACAGGGTACCGGGGCGGATCAGGTTGTCTAAGCGGCGGCGGAGTTCGGCGATTGGGTTCATGCCGCTGATGGTTGCTCACGCGCGGGTGAGGTGCAGCAGGTGGGCGGTTAGGCGGGGGGCGTTACACGTCGCCCAGGTGAGCGAGTAGACCATCGCGGATCATTTCAAGGTCGGCTTTGGTGAGGCCCAGCAGTTGGCGCTGGGTGTAGTCGATTTTGGGGCCACCTTTGGCGGCGCTGTCGCGCAGGCCGCGCTGGTGCACGCGGGCGATCCAGGCGGTGCGCCCGACAAAACCAACGCTGAGGCCGTTAGCGTTGCTGCTGGCCTTGAGGTACTTGGCCTTGCTGAGCCCGGTAAACATTTTGCGTTGGCGGATGCGGCCGGCCTTGTTGCGCAGTTGCTTTTTACGGGGAGCGTAGGCGGTGCCATCTGGATTCTGCTGCGCCTTGATGCGCTGCTGCTGGCTGCGGCGCAGATCACGGGCGAGGCTTTGGCAGAGGGTGCGGCGCTCTTTGGGATCCAGACGGTTGAGCAGGGCGCCGGCCCAGTCTTCCAGCGCTTGCAGGTCATCATTCACTGGCGGGTGTTCCGTAGGCCTCAAGAGGCTCGCCGCTTTGCCACTCGGCGGCGATGTCGCCCGTTGCTGTGATCAGCTGGTAGTTGCCGGCGGGCAGGGGCGCATCGAGCTGCGGCTCGGCTGGGTGGGTGATGGTGAGTGTGCCGTTTTCTTGCCGCTTGACGATCACGCGCTCTGTGAGCGGCAGGCTGATCTCGATGTCGACCAGGTCGTTGGCGAGCACTTCGGCATCAAAGCCGATGGCGGTCTGGCGTTGGTCGTGGTTGTCGAGCAGCTCGCGCTGGTGCTCGCCGATCCAGGCGAGCAGGGGAATGAACACGGCATCAGGGTCGCCGGCAAAATCGGTGATTATCAGTTTGAGGGTGTAACGGTACTCAAACGATAGGCCTGCGGCGCTGGAGCAGACCACGTTGCCGTCATCCATGAACACCAGCACGCGATCAGGCGAGGGGCGCAGCTCGGCAACGCTACTGATCAGGTGTTGTTTGAGGCTGCTGGGTTTGTACATGGTGTTGCTCCTGGTACTGGTAAAGCATATCGACCTTGGCGGCGCATTCGGCCCAGTCGGACTCGATGACGTCTGTGTCAGTCAGCAGGTTGCCGTTGCGCTGGGGTCTTGTTGCCGACAGGGTGCAGGGCGTTACGGCGGGACAACCAAGCCTGATAGTCTGCGGCGCCGGTAATGGCGGGACGGTCTCGCAGGCTGCGAGCAATAGCAGGCAGCTCAGTATCAGACCATTGGCGGAGTTCTTTATTTTCACGGGTTAGCGCCTCTACCTTCTGTTGGCTGGTGCGTAGCTGCTGGCGCATGCTGGTTTGCTGGGCCTGTAGCTGCTGTTGGCTGGTGCGCTCTGTGGCCAGTGCGCTGGTGAGCTCGCCGATGGTTTGCTGGCGGGCGAGGCTTTGTAGCTCGGCCTGCTCGGCGCGGTGGGTGGCGAGCTTGGCTTCGCCTTGGGCGATCTGCACGCGCTGGTGCTGGATCCAGATTAAGCCGGCGAGGGCAGCGATGAGGGCCAGCCCAAAGAGGCTTTGGCGCAGGGTGGTCATGCGGCTTTTGCTCCGCACTCACAGTCTGCATGGCGCTGATAGGCGCGCTGCAGTTTTGTGTCGTACAGGTTGCGGGCGTAGGCGGGGCCGTTGTAGCGGCGGGCGAATTCGGTCCAGCGCTTGGCCTTGAGTGCTTTGTGCAGGGCTGGGTCAGCTTCGATAAAGCGGACAAAGGCTTCAAACTGCTGGTTTTCACCCTCTGCCATGCGCTGCGTGAAGTCGCTCACGCTGGCATAGCCGAGCCGCTCGGCGTGGTAGCCCATGATCTGGAAGGCGCCCCAGCTGGCGGACTCCAGCGCGGCGTTGGCGTCGATCATTTTGGCGCGTGCCAAACGCTGATGCTCGGCGGTGCCGCCGGCGTAGCCGCCGGGCTTGGTGTTGATCAGATTGGGGTATAACGCGGCGAGCTGATCGGCGTGAGCCTTGAGCAGTGTGGCGTCGTCGTCCTCGGTGCGCATGAGGCTGAGGCGCTGATGCATGACGTGGCGCTCAAACAGAATTTTGGGCTTGCCGTTGGCCAGAAAGCCGGCGCCGCTGCTCTCTACTTCATTGACGGCATACACAGTGGCCAGCTCGACGCCGAGGCGATGCGCAGCGGCCTGTAGGGTGCTGTTGTGTAACAGCAGGGCGCAGTCGCCGCCGGCTAGTGCATGTTGCGTCTTGGGGCCGGCGATGCCATCGGCTACCAGCCCGATTTGCAGCTGATAGGTGCGCACGGCGCGCTCAGTGGCGTCGCCATAATCTCCGTCGATCAGTAGCGCGGCGCCGTGCTGGTTGAGCCGCTTTTGCAGCTGGCTGACGGGTTGGCCGGTGGCGCCGTGGCGCAGTGTTGGGTTCATGGGGCGGGCCTCAGCAGGGCGGCCAGGTTGCCGCGTGAACGGTAAACAAGGATCAGCAGCAAGATGGCAAGCGAGCCTTGCCAGATCGTGACCGGCTGCTCAAACACCATGATGTCGACGGCGTTGCACAGCAGGGTGCCGATCAGTAGCGCAGCCAGCAGGGCGATGCCGCGCCGGATGCGTGAGCCACGGCGGCGAAAGCAGACCAGCCGCAGAGCGGTAATGATGTGAGCGATGGCAACGAGCGTGGCAAACAGGGTGCTGAGCATGGTCATTCTCCCTTGCCCCTTTTGAGCCAGCCCGGCACTAGGCTGGCAAAGTCGGTTTTCTCAATGACTTCTAGTGCCTTGAGTGCAACGGGTACCACGAGCACGGCGCCGATGAAGGCAGCAGGAGCGGTGCGGGTGATGGGGGTTTGGGTAACGATCTCGGCGGCGCTGACGTAGCCCGCGCCGATGGAAAGCAGCAGGCCCAGCAGACGCTGCCAGGCCTTCATGTCGCGTTGATTCACGGCAATAAGGGCGGCACCAATAATGGCGCCAAACAGGGCGTTGCCATCCAACTGCGGCGCTATGGCTGAGAGGCCAACGCCGGCGGCGGCGGTGACAATAACGGTGCTGCTGGTGGGGTCGGCCATGTGACGTCCTTGTTAATCCCAGAGGTTGACCGCTTTGGCGGTTTCGGTGGTGGCGGGTGCTGCTGGCAAGGCGACCAAGGTGCCGTTGGCTAGTACCGGCCCTTGATCTGCCAGGCCGGGATTGGCCTGCAGGATCTGCTCGACCACGCCAGCGGTGCGGCCGTAGTAACGCCAGGCGATGGCATCCACTGTGTCACCCTGGATCGAGCGGGCCTGTTCCATCAGATGAGCTCTACTGTGGCGTGACCGGTGCCCAGCAGATCACGCAGGGCGTGGCGATGGTCACGGCGGTAGTCGTCTGCGGTAGGCAGGATCTCGTCACCTTGGCTGGCTCCGCTATTGGTCGCGTCGTAGCCGCGGTACCGCTCGGCGTGTTCTGCCCCTACCAGCGCCTGCACGGCGCGGGTGTAGGTGACTTCAAGTGCGTTCTTGTTGCCGATTGTCATCGGGTTTACGGCTGCCAGGGTGTTGTGGCCGGCTGCTTTCCAGATGGCTTTACGTACTTGCAGTTCGCGGTTGGTGGTGATCATGGCGCTGATGATGCTGCCTTCGAGTCGGGCGTCTGAGACGTCGCCCGATAGGCGAATGCCGGCGCGCAAGGCGGTGGCGTCAATGGCGGGAAAAAAGCCGTCGTTGCTGAGGATGAATGGCTCGGTTTGAGCCTGGCCGACGAATCCGCTCATGAGTACCTCAAATAGTCGGCGGTGGTCGGGGCGTCACAGCAGGAAAGGAGTAAACCGCTGATCAGACCCGAGCCGCCGGTGCGTGGGGAACGCTCGGTTAGCCGGTGGTGCCGGCGTGTTTCTTGAGAAGGCGGGCGACGCCTTCGAGATCTTTTTTGCCACCGCACTTGTCGTCCAGCTCGATAGCGCGGGTGATGTGCTCACGGGCGTTTTCGAGCAGCTCGGCTTGATCTTCTGTCAGTTGATCCTTGTCGATGCCAAAGGCATAAGCCCGGCCGATGGCCAGATGCAACTTGGCGCGGGCCTGGTCTGGCATATCGTGCTCGGCGGTGATGCGCTGGGCTTCGAGCAGGGACTCTACCGGGAAGCTGTTGCCGGCCTTCATGGCGCGCAGGGCGAGTTCTGCGGGCTCTTCGGCGATGAGGCAGGCGGCTGAGCGGTTGAAGCGATCCGGCATGGTCATTTTGTGCTGCAGCACGTACTCACCAATGCGCAGGCCGACGATGTATTCGCCGGCGTCAAAGTGCCAGAGCATGAGGGTGGTGAGCACCTCATCTTGCGCACCTTTGCCGGCGCTCAGTGCGCCGTCGATGTAAGGGCCGTAGTCGGGCAGGATCCGGCGCTTGAGCTCGGCTTTGTTCTCCTGGCTCTGCACCTGCTTGAGCTGCAGCCGGTGTTGATGCAGCTGGGCGAGCTGCATCTCGTAGGCGGTGGCGCCTGCCATTGTCAGGGCCGGGCCAACGGAAGCGGCCGCCTTGGCGGCGCGCTTGCGTTGTTGTGACTGCTGGGCGGGTGAAAGCGGCACGGTTATACCTCTGCGATGTTCTCGACCAGGGCGACGAGGCCAAAGTCTTCGATGACGTAGGCGTCGTTGGAAGATTGGTAGTCGGCAACGCGGTCATACTCGGGCTCTTCCTTGATGTGGCGGCGGCGGGCGCCTTCCTGCCAGTAGATCGACAGGTTGCTCAAGGTGGTGACCAGCACGGTGTTATCGGGGAAGTAGGGCGCATCGTAGGGACGCAGGCCACCGAGGCGGGCATTGCTGATGATTTCATCCGCTGCCAGCTCTTCCTGGTTGGATGCCGCGCCACGCTCAACGGCTTTCAGGAGCTTGCCGTGCAGCAGGTTGCGCGAAACCATGACCACCAGATCGGGGTGGTTGCGGTGCCAGGGGTCGAGCATTTGCACGGCGTCGTACACCAGGGCATCGAGCGACTTGTAGTCGCCGGTGGCGCCGATGGTGACAGCGTCGGAATCGACCACAACTTCGTCCATCACGCGATCAGGTGCGCCGACGCGGATTTTTTGCAACCAGCCGACGTTCACGTCTTCGCCCAGTGGGTTGGCGTCGATATCGGTTTCGACAGCGGCACTGACACCGTTAAAGCCGACCATGATGCGGTCAAGCCCTTGGCGTTTGGCGATGGCGCCGCTCAGGCGTGGCTGGAAGTCAGGGAACTTGGCCCACTGATCGAGCAGCTGATAAGGGAAGGCGCTGTCGAAGTCGGTTTTCTTGCAGGTGTACTCATCTTTGCTCAGAGAGCTGCGGTCACCTGGATTGCGGCGGTTGCCGCCAGCGGTGTTGGTGCGGCTGGCGATGGGGCCATTCACACCCAACAACAGGGCCTCACCGGACTGCTCGGTTACACCCATGATGTTGATCTTGGTGAGCAGGTCGGTCGATTCTTGAATCGCCGTTTCCAGCGACTGTTGAACGGATGGTTCAACGCTGAACTTGTGTACAGCTTCGGCTACGCCGTTGATCTTGGCCATTTGGCCGAGGTAGGCGTTAAAGGCAATTCGGGTATCTTTGCGCATGAGGTGCTCCGTGCGTCAGGGTTGGTCAGCGTTGGTCAGGTTGGGTTGAGGTCAGAATGTGGCCAGCGTTTGGCCGGTACCGCCTGGTGCCGGTGGGCGCTGGGTGTAGTCACGGTCTGGCTCGCTTTCGAGCTTCTTCAGCAGCGCTTCGAGCTGCTGCGAGGTGCTCTTGTAGTCGTTGCGCAAAGAGTCCAGATCGGCCTTGATCTGGGTGTGGTTTTTGTCCTGGTCGGCCAGGTGCTGGGCAATGGCTTCGACGCTTTCACCCAGCTCATTGAAGAGGGTGGCGTCCTTGCCTTCTTTGTCCTTTTGCTTACCCATGATCTCGCGCACGCGGGCGAAGAGACCATCGGCTTTGCTCGGTTCGGCGGGGGCGACTTCCTCGAAGTCGAGATCGACCTCGACCGCTTCGGTGAACAGGTTGTCTTTGTGCTGCTTGCGCCCTGCCAGCGGGTTGGCGTCAGGGTTGTTCGCAGAGAAGGTCAGCATCTCAGTGCCCAGGCTGGCAGGGCTGTCGGTCACCGCAAGACCTTCCATGTAGGCCTTGCCTGTGTCAGAGAAGCGCGGGTTCAGCTCGATGCTGGTGAAAATTTTCTGGCGCTTCTTGTTCATGGCGATGAGCTCGTCGGTGGGCTCAATTTGCGCGAACAGCGCCAGTCGCTTCTGACCTGCGACTTCAACTTCTTCAGCCTTGAGGGCGACAACGTCACCGTAGGCACGGAATGGACCATCAGCAGTGATGCTACGGAAGTGCTCCATCCAGACGCGGGCGCTGTAGGTGTTGGGGTTGTAGTTGGCTGCGGCGTCTTCGATCCACTGGCGTTCGATCTTGCGGCCGTCGGTGGTGGCGCCTTCTACGGCGACGCGGAAGAACTTGGAGCGAAATTTGGTTGGCATGCCTTGCGTCCTCAATCCTGAAACCTGATAGGTGTTGAGGGCATGGTCGGCAGTGGCGCTGCTGCCAGCAACGCACAGCAGGTGGGGCGGGGGGCGTTACACCTTGGCGGTGAGGCTGCGCGCGCGGGAGGGCGTCAGCATCTGCCCCATGAATGCTATTGAGCAACCACCTACCGACAGCCGCCGCCATGCCAGATTCCTGTTCTGGACGGGTTGGCGCGTCTGCGATATCGCCGATCACCTGGGCGAGAAGGCGAAGACGGTACACAGCTGGAAAGACCGCGACGGCTGGGACAAGGCCGATACTGTAGAGCGAGTTGGCGGCGCTTTGGAAGCCCGGTTGGTGCAGCTGATCATCAAGGATCAGAAGACATCCGGCGATTTCAAAGAGATTGATTTGCTGCACAGGCAGTTAGAGCGGCAGGCGCGAATTCAGCGCTATCAGGGTGGCGGCACTGAAACTGATCTGAATCCCAACATTGCGGCGCGCAACGCAGGGCCGAAGAAGGCGCCGACGCGCAACGAGCTGAGCGAGGAGCAAATCGAGAAGCTGGTCGATGCATTCCGCGAGGGGTGTTTTGACTACCAGCTCGACTGGTACCGCGCCGGCAACATGCGCACGCGCATGATCCTCAAATCCCGACAGATTGGCGCCACCTGGTACTTCGCCCGGGAAGCGCTGATTGATGCAATCACTACCGGGCGCAACCAGATATTCCTGTCAGCGAGCAAGGCCCAGGCGCACCAGTTCAAAACCTACATGCAGACGTTCTTGATGGACGTGCTCGGCGTGAAGCTGACCGGTGACCCCATTGTGTTGTGGAACGGTGCCGAGCTGCACTTTTTGGGCACCAACTACCGGACGGCACAGGGCCGTAGCGGTAACTTCTACTTTGATGAGTTCTTCTGGGTGCATGGCTTTGACCAGATCAACAAAGTGGCCAGCGGTATGGCGCTGCACAAAAAGTGGCGCAAAACCTATTTCAGCACGCCATCCACCATGGCACACGAGGCCTTCACGCTCTGGAACGGTGAGCGCAGGAATAAGCGCCTGCCAGCGGACAAGCGGGTAAAGCTGGATTTAAGCCACGATGTGTTGCAGCAAGGCCGGCTGTGTGAGGATCGGATCTGGCGGCAGATCGTCACCATTTTGGATGCTGCGGGCAGGGGCTGTGACCTGTTCGATCTGGACGAGCTGCGCGAAGAGTACAGCCCGGAAGAGTTCAACAATCTGTTGATGTGCCTCTTCATCGATGACGGCGATTCGATATTCCCGCTCAAGCTGTTGCAGCCGTGCATGGTGGATACCTGGGAAGCGTGGGACGACTACAAACCCTTTGCGGCCAGGCCGTTGGCTGACCGGCCGGTGTGGGTGGGGTATGACCCTGCCGAAAACGGCGACAGTGCCGGCTTGATTGTAGTGGCGCCGCCACTGGTGGCCGGTGGCCCGTTCCGCGTGTTGGAGCGGCACCAATTCCGTGGCATGGATTTTCAGGCGCAGGCTGAGTTCATCCGCAAGGTCACGCTACGTTATAGGGTGACCTACATAGGGCTTGATACCACCGGTATGGGCTCAGGGGTGGCGCAGCTGGTGAAACAGTTCTTCCCGGGACTTACGACGTTCAGCTATTCGCCAGAGGTGAAAGTGCGCCTGGTGATGAAGGCTATGGACGTGATTCGCAACGCACGCCTGCAGTTCGATGCCGGCTGGACCGACTTGGCCGCCAGCCTGATGGCTATCCGCAAAACCATGACACCCAGCGGCAGACAGATGACCTTTGTGGCAGGACGCACCGACGACACAGGCCACGCGGATCTGGCATGGGCACTTTTTCACGCGCTACACAACGAGCCGCTTGAGGGTCGCAACGGCGCCAACACGGCAAGAATGGAGATTATTGGATGAGCAACGAGACAACCGCCGCAGGCCCGCAAAGCGGCATTCAGGCGTTCACTTTTGGCGACCCTATGCCGGTGCTCGATAGCCGTGAGCTGATGGACTATCTGGAATGCTGGATGAACGGCAAGTGGTATGAGCCGCCGCTGTCGTTGAATGGGCTGGCGAAGGCGACCAGGGCGTCTGTGTTTTTGCAGTCGGGGTTGATGTTCAAGCGCAATATGCTGAGCCGCTCGTTTGTGCCCCATCGCCTGCTGAGCCGCCAGCACTTCGAGCAGTATGCACTCGACTTCCTGTGGAGTGGTAACGGCTACCTTGAGCTGCAGGAAAACCGGCTGCGTGAGCCTATGCGGTTGCTGCCTGCGCTCGCGAAATACATGCGGCGCGGCGCGGATCTCGATACCTACTACCAAGTGCGTGGCTGGAAAGACGAACACGCCTTCAAGACTGGGGCAGTGTTCCATCTGCGAGAAGCGGATATCAACCAGGAGATCTATGGTGTGCCTGAGTGGTACGCGGCACTGCATAGCGCGTTGCTGAATGAGTCGGCCACACTGTTTCGGCGCAAGTATTACCAGAACGGATCACACGCGGGCTTTGTGCTCTACATCAACGATACCGTGCATGACGAGCAGGACATCAGCGCCATCAGCGATGCCATGAAACAAAGCAAAGGCCCTGGCAATTTCCGCAACCTGCTGGTTTATGCACCAGGTGGGAAAAAGGATGGGTTGCAGGTGATCCCGATCAGTGAAGTGGCGGCAAAGGATGACTTCGGTTCAATCAAGAATGTCAGTCGTGACGATCAACTGGCCGCACTGCGCGTGCCGCCGCAGCTGATCGGCATCGTGCCGGCCAACGCGGGTGGGTTTGGATCGTCCAGGGAAGCAACCCAGACCTGGACCGACAACGAGCTGCTACCGCTGCAGGCGCGGTTCACTGCATTGAATGACTGGATGGGTGAAGAGGTGATCCGCTTCGACAACAACCTGCAGCCGCCGAGCACACGCCTGAGCTGATCGGACCAGCGCCTCAAGAAGCCGCCACCGAGGCGGCTTTTTTGTGCCTGCGCCCCAGTGATACCCAGCGCCCAAAAACCCAATATGGCACCCGGCGCGCGCAGTCTTCTCCCCACCTCACCTGGGGGCTTCGTGTGTGGTTTTTTCTGCATCCCCGCACAAGGCGTTCGGCCAGCCAGCACAGCGGCCTTGCGGGTGATGGCGGCCTGGTTCGGTTCCTCGGATTTCCGCGCAGATAGGGACTTTCAGGGCAGACCCGCAGCGGCCTATCTCAGGTAAAACACCGCATAAACGTAATTTCTGTAATCAGGGTGCTTTATCGGCTCCCAGGCCGCATGGTCTCTGGCCTGGACTGGTTACACAAAAAGGTAATTTTACGTAATGTGAAATGTAATTTTTCTGTAAGTGTCTGATTTTTAAGGGGCTTTGTTTTCACAATAGTGACAGTATGAAAATGTAATTTGGTTACCCCAATGTTGCAGTTTAATCACGATCAAAAGGGCTTGATAAATGCCTGAATCCATTAGAAATATTGGTGATTAAATAAACAGATTACATAAATTACCTTTTATCGATACCGGAACCTAAATCAGAGTAAGCTGCCCTACGGCCGCTCTCAGGATCTCGCCACTCTCAAAGCTGGGAACACTCTGGGAACACGCGCACAGGTAAAGCACTCTTGCAGGTACGGTAGAATGCGGGCTCCAGGCGGGAAGTGTGAGAGGCGTGGGGTTCGAGTCTCCCCGTCCGCACCATCCAAAAAGTCGTTGCGTTCGTGTTTTGAACGTTTGACTACTGGCTAAGCAGCTCGGCACGGGTCTGTATTAGTCATGTTGATTATCGAAAGCCACCTTGTTCAGGGTGGCTTTTTTCATTTCAGCCTTGTGCTGCTGCCAGGATGATATTGCCGGCGTTGTGTGGTCGGTCTCGTTCCTGCAGCGCTAGCTGCGATTATCTTCTTCTCAGTCCATTTTTTTATTGCTCTACTGCCCTTACCCAGTGGTATGAGAATCAGGATTGTTCTAATCTGCAATTTCGGCTGGCGCTGAGCTAGACCTCTGGCTCGGGCCCTGACTGTGGCTGAGATATCAATATCAAGGCGGTTCACACGGGTGATTCGCATGTCTCCTCTGGGAGAGGGGGAAGGTCACGATATGGGCATGAACACGATACTGGCGGTGATGGTGCTGTCGGTTATAGCCATGTGGGTTGTGGTGCGCCTTATTTGGGAGGCGGGTGGTGCCTGGGTTTTGCAGTTGGGCGTGGGTTTTGTCGCAATGGCGCTGGGTGCGCTTGGTCTTTTTCTGGTATTACTCGGTCTGCATGCAGCGGAGCTCGATAGTGCTGTCCATGCTTATACGCTGCTCGGAGTGGTTTGATCTAGTCATAGCTGATCCGTGGGGATGCGGCGCCACGCTGCGATCCAGATCCTCCTTGCCGGCGTTGAAAGGACTGGCTGTCGAGGTTTTACTGTTTTCACCATTTGCCGTTCTTGCGCTTCTCGATAATTTCTCTGCAAAAAACGTTATTCTTGGTCGCTACCAGGCTTATGTCATCTCGCGCCGGCGTCGGATGAGAGGTTAGTAGATGGAAAGCGGCCCATTGCTTCTTGTTTGTGTGGTGGCTTTTTGTTATCAAGTGTTTAATTTCCTGACAGGTTGTTTCGTATGAGGCATTGCTCGTGCTATCAGCATATTGACAAGCGAAGGCGTGGGTTCACGCTGGCTGAGCTGCTTATGGCTGTTGCTGTATTGGGTTTGATCGCAGCCATTGCGTTGCCTAGTTATTATCGATATGTCGAACGCACGAAAATCGCATTGGCCTCAGTCGATATCGTTACTATATCGGGAGCGATTGAGGTATACCGGGTTGTAAATCGTTCTCTCCCAAATAGCTTGGCGCAGCTCGGTAATGTTCCGCTGCTTGATCCTTGGGAAAACCCCTATCAGTACCTCAGTTTTGCGGGTCTGAAAGGGAAAGGGAAAATGCGGAAAGACAAGAATCTGGTGCCCGTCAATTCTGATTACGACCTGTACAGCATGGGCAAGGATGGGCGTACCAATGCGCCGTTCACTGCTCAGGCCTCCAGAGACGATATTGTTCGCGCGAACGACGGTGGGTATGTCGGTCCCGTTTCAGATTACTAGACCGTTTCATGGTCATAGATCTGCATACGTTCAATAGTCCGATTGCTCGTCGGCTATTTCTGTTTTTTTTCCTCGCGGTAACGCTTCCTATCCTGGTGCTGGTCTCGGTGATTTTTTTCCAGCTGTCCGGGTATGCCGCTGATCAGCATCGAAAAGAACTCCAGCAGGATGCGAAGTATCTGGGTATGAGCCTGCTCGTTGGTCTGCAACGAGTCAGCGACGAGCTACCATTATTGGCCGAAAATCGCCCCGATGCGTTTGTTCGGTCGTTGGTAGCCGGTACTGCCGAGAAGCAGCTCTCCGTGCGCACGGTCGGTAGTGATATTGACGGGCGGCCTGCCTGGCTTTATCCGGAAGTCACCGACGCGGTTCTGTATGACGGTTTCATCGAACAGCTGTCCGAGGCGGCTCAGGCGGGCGCCGAGCCTATGCGTATCCACCAGTTGAATATCTCCGGCAATACAGGGTTGTTCGTTTCCCTGCGGTTGGCGTCGGGTGATTATCTTGGCGCACAGTTGCGCCCCGAGTTTTTCTGGGATACTGAACAGTTGCCTCATGACAAAATAGTGTGTGTTCTGGCAGCCACTGACCGCGCGCTGTTTTGCAGCGATTCACTCCCTACCGACTTTCTTGCGGCCTTTTCCTCTGCACGAGCAAACTCTTCCCTGGGTTCCTTTGAATGGGATTGGGCGCAGGAGCCTATGCGGGCGGTGTACTGGGAAGTGTTTTTGCAGAATTTAGGTATGGATACCAACTGGACTGTGGTGCTCAGTCAGCCAGAGCAGGAGTTGTTTGCCACCACCAGACGCTTTCAGAGTACGTTAATCATCATCGTACTAGCATCAATCCTGATGGCGTTGATGTTCAGTATTGGTCATCTCAGGCGGGTTCTCAAGCCGCTGCAAAAGCTTAGAAACGCCACCCGGCAGGTATACGAAGGCAAGCTGGACAAGCAAGTTACGATCACCAGCGGAGACGAGTTCGAAGAGCTTGCCGTGGCTTTCAACAGCATGACACACAGGCTCGCTCGCCAGTTCGAGCAACGTGAAGCATTGATGGAGCTGGACAGGTTGATACTGTCGTCGATGGATTCACGCAATGTGGTCAATAAAGTGCTGTTTCGCGCGATTGATTTTTTGAAATGCCAGACGCTTGTCGTTGGGGTGTATGAGCAGGGGCAGGTAAAGCTGACGGCGGTGCGCCAAGGCTCCGAGCAGGTGCGTGCCAGTGAGCTTGACGACGCGACTGCACTGAATCCGGTGATGAAAGCGTTTGAAACAGAGCCTTGTGTGCGCATGGATAGCTTGCCAGATGGGCTGTCTGCGTTGGTTGTGTCTGAAGACTATATTGCGTGGATGTTTTTCCCGCTGTTTATATCGGGCGCGCTGCAGGGCTTCGTATTGGCCGGCGGGCTGCCTCGCTGGGAGGCCGAGGCAGCAGATGCGAGTCGAGCAGCGCAGATAGCCGGCAGATTATCCATAGCGTTGACGAGGGCTCGCTGGGAGGCGGATCTGTATCGCCAGGCGCACGTAGATGACCTTACCTGTCTGCCGAATCGCGCAGCGCTCAAGGCGGCTTTGAGTGGTGCGCTGGAGCGCTCGCTCAAGCGAGGCACGCGGGTAGCCTTGCTGTTCATTGACCTGGACAGATTCAAGCTGATTAATGATTCGATAGGTCACGCTGCCGGCGATGCCTATCTTCAGGTGGTGGCGCAACGCGTTCTCGAGTGCGTCCGCAGCGAAGATACGGTCTCTCGCCTGGGCGGTGATGAGTTCACGGTAGTCATGGCGGATATTCCGCCAGAGGTCGATATGGGTGCTGAGGTACTGGCGGTGGTAAATCGCCTGCTGGAGACCGTACCCAAACCTGTTCGCATCGGCATGCATGATCTGCGCAGCACACTGAGCATCGGTGTCTCTGTCTGCCCGGACGATGGGCAGACCATCGACGACTTGATGAAGCAGGCCGATACCGCGATGTATCAAGCCAAGCGCAATGGCGGTAACGGCTTTCGCTTTTACGCGCAGGATATGCAGGACGCTTCCCGCGACCGGATGGAACTGGATAACGATATGCGGCATGCGCTGGAGAGCGACCAGTTCCTGCTTTACTTTCAGCCTCAGGTTGCAGCGGCCTCCGGCCGGATGCAAAGTGCCGAGGTACTACTTCGCTGGAATCATCCCGAACGGGGTCTGGTGCCGCCAGGTGTGTTTATTCCCATTGCAGAAGAATCCCTGTTGATAGCAGACATCGACTGTTGGGTTCTGCGCGCCACCTGTCGGCAGATCCGTCAATGGCTGGACGCGGGAATCGCGCCGGTCACACTGGCGATCAACATTTCTGCCGCACAATTCCAGAACCCGCATTTTGTCGATCTGGTGAAAAGCACGCTTGCAGAGTACCGGCTCACTGCCGATCAAATTGAGCTGGAAATTACCGAAGGCGCACTTATCAGTGATTTAAGGCACGCCCAAGAGGTGCTGCGGGAGCTGCGCGCCATTGGGTTGCGGCTGGCAATAGATGATTTCGGCACAGGGTATTGCTCTCTCGCTTACCTGAAAAAGATGCCGATCGATAAGTTGAAGATTGATCAAAGTTTTGTGCGCGATATCACGCGTTCCAACCGAGATGCGGCCATTGTAGACGTGATTCTTCAGTTGTCTAAACAGTTGGATCTGCGCTGCATCGCCGAAGGGGTGGAGACTCGTGAGGAGCTCACCTGGCTGCTGGAAAAGGGTTGTGAAGTGGTTCAGGGATACTATTTTTACCGTCCCATGCCCCTGGCTGATTTCGAGCCCTTACTGAACATACAGTAAAACGGCAGCTGTCTTCTTGCCGTGTCCGGCACCTTGTTACCAGCCGCCTGCCGTGAAATGTGGGTGGCGGAACGTCCATCAAGCTGGTGATGACTTCCATTGCGTTAGCGATTAGACTATCCGGCTTTTACGAAATCACTAATTAATTTGTTCGTTCAACGAGGACTCTCCATGCAAGTTTCGGTTGAAACCACCTCCGGCCTCGAGCGCCGCATGACCGTTGGCATTCCTGCCGATCGTATTGAAAACGAGGTCAATAAGCGTCTGCAGCAGACCGCTCAGCGCGCCAAGGTCGATGGTTTCCGTCCAGGCAAGGTGCCGATGAGCGTCATCCGCAAGCGCTTTGGTGCTTCTGCTCATCAGGAAGTGATCGGTGAAGTGATCCAGTCTTCGTTTTACGAAGCCATCATGCAGGAAAAGCTCAACCCGGCCGGTGCGCCGAGTGTTGAGCCAAAAGGCATGGAAGAAGGCAAGGGCTTTGAGTACATCGCCACCTTCGAGGTCTACCCGGAAGTCGCCCTGGCCGACTTTTCCGGCATCAGCGTTGAGCGCCTCGAGTCTGAAGTGACCGACGCCGATCTGGACACCATGCTGGAAACTCTGCGCAAGCAGAACACCCGTTTTGAAGCTGTAGAGCGCGCTGCGCAGAACGATGACCAATTGACCATCGACTTTGTTGGCAAGGTTGACGGTGAGGCCTTCCAGGGCGGCACTGCCAATGGCAGCAACATCGTGCTGGGTTCAGGCCGCATGATTCCCGGCTTTGAAGAAGGTCTGGTCGGCGCCAAGGCAGGCGACAGTCTGACGCTGAAGGTGACTTTCCCCGAGGATTATCAGAACCTGGATCTGGCCGGCAAGGCCGCCGAGTTCGACGTCACCGTGCAAGCGGTTGCAGCGCCCACATTGCCTGAACTGAACGATGAATTCTTCGCCCAGTTTGGTGTCAACGAAGGCGGTATCGAAGGTTTTCGCGCCGAAGTTCGCAAGAACATGGACCGTGAACTGAAGCAGGCGATCAAGACCAAGGTCAAGGCCCAGGTCATGGACGGTCTGCTGGAAACCAATACCGTTGACGTGCCCAAGGCACTGGTGGCCAACGAGATTGATCGTCTGCGCGAGCAGGCTGTACAGCAGTTTGGCGGTGCCAACATCCAGGCCAGCCAATTGCCGGCAGAGCTGTTCGAAGAGCAAGCCAAGCGTCGCGTCAGCCTGGGCCTGATCGTGGCAGAAGTGGTCAAGCAGAATGACATCAAGCCGGACAACGATCGCGTCCGTGCCATGATCGAAGAGCTGGCCGCTGCCTACCAGGAGCCCGAGCAGGTCATCAACTGGTACTACCAGAATGAGCAACAGCTGGGCGAGATCCAGTCGGTTGTGCTGGAAGAACAAGTGGTGGATACTGTGCTGCAGAAGGCGCAGGTGACCGACAAGAAGGTCGCCTACGAAGAAGCCGTCAAGCCCGCGCAGCCTGCACAGGTTGAAGCCGGTGAGGCGGAAGAGAGCAGCGCAGACGAGTAATCTCGTTGCCGTTTTTCGCTAACGAGAGCCAGCCTTCGGGCTGGCTCTCGTGTTTTCGCGACACGCATACTTGGAGTGACAGGAATCCATGACCCATAACAGCTTTATGCAGTTTCCCCCGGACGTGCAGGCCGCCGGCGGTCTGGTACCAATGGTTGTCGAACAATCCGCCCGTGGTGAACGCTCCTACGACATCTACTCGCGGCTGCTCAAAGAGCGCGTAATCTTCCTCGTGGGTCAGGTTGAAGATTACATGGCCAATCTGGTGGTGGCGCAGTTGCTGTTCCTTGAGTCGGAAAACCCCGACAAGGACATTCATCTGTACATCAACTCGCCTGGTGGCTCTGTCACGGCCGGTATGGCGATCTATGACACCATGCAGTTCATCAAGCCCAACGTCAGCACCCTGTGCATCGGCCAGGCTTGCAGCATGGGTGCATTGCTGCTGGCCGGCGGAGCGCCGGGCAAGCGTTACTGCCTGCCGCACGCCCGCATGATGATCCATCAGCCGCTGGGCGGTTTTCAGGGTCAGGCTTCGGATATCGAGATCCACGCGCGTGAAATTCTCTTTATTCGCGAACGTCTGAACAAGGTGCTGGCTGACCACACCGGCCAACCACTGGATGTGATTGCCCGTGACACCGATCGGGACCGCTTCATGAGCGGTACCGAAGCGGTTGAATACGGTCTGATCGACAAGATGCTGGAATCGCGTCCAAGCGCCGAGTAACCATTTGTTTCACGCCGACCAACCCTGCGCTGACGCTTGTCGGCGCCGGGCACTGCCCTGGCGCTGTGCCTGTGTTGCGGGATTTGTCGGTGCATGTTGATCGGGTCGCACTTGCAAAGTGGGCACAATGCCCCCATCTTTATATTCAAGAGCGATTCAAGAGTAGGGGTTTTCGATGACCGATATGACTGGGAAGGGTGACGACAACGGCAAGCTGCTGTATTGCTCCTTCTGCGGCAAGAGCCAGCATGAAGTGCGCAAGCTGATTGCCGGCCCCTCCGTGTTTATCTGCGATGAGTGCGTTGATCTGTGTAACGACATCATTCGCGAAGAAGTGCAGGAAAGTCAGGCCGAAAGCAACAATCAGAAGTTGCCGACGCCGGTAGAGATTTGCTCCATCCTCGACCAGTACGTGATTGGCCAGCAACGGGCCAAGAAAGTGCTTTCGGTAGCGGTATACAACCACTACAAGCGGTTGAACCAGCGCCAGGGCAAAGACGAAGTCGAACTGGGCAAGAGCAACATTCTGCTGATCGGGCCTACCGGCTCGGGCAAGACGCTGCTCGCAGAAACCCTGGCACGCCTGCTGAATGTGCCTTTCACCATTGCCGACGCGACCACCCTCACCGAGGCGGGTTACGTGGGTGAGGATGTGGAAAACATCATTCAGAAGCTGCTGCAAAAGTGTGATTACGACGTAGAGAAAGCCCAGATGGGTATTGTCTACATCGACGAGATCGACAAGATTTCACGGAAATCCGACAACCCATCCATCACCCGCGACGTATCGGGTGAAGGCGTGCAGCAGGCACTGTTGAAGCTGATTGAAGGCACTGTTGCTTCGGTGCCGCCGCAGGGCGGTCGCAAGCATCCCCAGCAGGAGTTTCTGCAGGTGGATACGCGCAACATCCTGTTTATCTGTGGTGGCGCCTTTGCCGGCCTGGAGAAGGTCATCCGTGATCGTTCCGAGAAGAGCGGTATTGGCTTCAACGCTACGGTACGCAGCAAGGACGGCGGCAAGAAAGTGGGCGATACGCTGAAGGATGTCGAGCCGGACGATCTGGTGCGTTTTGGTCTGATTCCCGAGTTCGTCGGTCGTCTGCCGGTAATCGCCACGCTGAACGAGCTGGACGAGGATGCACTGATCCAGATCCTGACCGAGCCGAAGAACGCGCTCACCAAGCAGTATGCGCGCCTGTTCGATATGGAAGGGGTGGAGCTGGAGTTTCGTACCGACGCGCTCAAGGCGATTTCTTCACGCGCGCTGGAACGCAAGACCGGTGCCCGTGGCCTGCGCTCCATTCTGGAGAGCGTGCTGTTGGAGACCATGTACGAGATACCGTCGGCCGAGCACGTCAGCAAGGTGGTGATCGACGAGAACGTGATCAACGGCGAGTCCAAACCGCTGCTGATATACGAGACACCCGAGCAACCGCCCAAGGCGATGCCCGAAGACTGAGCTGCAAGCTGTTGACTGCGCCGCCATTTTGGCGGCGCAGTCGTTTTCGGAGCAGCAAAATGCGGCAATATTATTACGCTCTGCCTGCTTGTTTTTTCTTTCCCTAGCCCCCATCTTGAATTCAAGAACCTTTCATCTTTCGGCGCCGTTGTACCTTTCGCGCCCCTCAGCGAGTGAGCCTCAGCCATGACGACTCTTAGCGAATTCCCGCTCCTGCCATTACGCGATGTGGTGGTCTATCCCCATATGGTCATTCCGCTGTTTGTCGGACGTGACAAATCCATTCAGGCATTAGAGCAGGCAATGTCGGGCGGCAAGCAGGTGTTGCTGATCGCCCAGCGCGACCCCGCCGAGGATGACCCGGCACGTGACGGCCTTTACGACATGGGCACCCTGGCCACCATATTGCAGCTGCTGAAGCTGCCCGATGGCACCGTCAAGGTGCTGGTCGAGGGCGAGCAGCGCGCACGTATCGACTCGATTGACGAGGTGGATGGTTATCAGTCGGCCGAAGTCGAATTGCTCGACGAAAGCGCACTGGACGAGCGTGAGGCAGAAGTACTCACGCGCAGCCTGATGAGCCAGTTCGAACAGTTTGTGCAGTTGGGTAAGAAAGTGCCTTCCGAGGTGGTGTCATCGCTCTCCAGTATTGACCAGCCGGGCCGTCTGGTAGACACCATGGCCGCGCACTTGTCGCTGAAGCTGGAAGACAAGCAGACGATTCTCGAGATATTGCCGCTGCGCGAGCGGGTCGAGCATGTGCTCGGTGTGCTGGACGGTGAAATAGACCTGCTGCAGGTAGAGAAGCGCATCCGCGGACGCGTCAAGAAGCAGATGGAGCGTAGTCAGCGCGAGTACTACCTTAACGAGCAGATGAAGGCCATCCAGAAGGAGATGGGCAATCTGGATGAAGGTCATAGTGAATTTGACGATCTGCGCAAGAAGATTGACGAGGCGGGCCTCTCGGAAGAAGCCCTGACCAAGGCCAAC
Source organism: Halopseudomonas sp. (assembly GCF_036961105.1). GTDB lineage: Bacteria > Pseudomonadota > Gammaproteobacteria > Pseudomonadales > Pseudomonadaceae > Halopseudomonas. The sequence goes on from NZ_JBALWW010000006.1 coordinate 20,221, forward strand.
GCCGAATTCAACAAGCTGAAGATGATGTCGCCCATGTCGGCCGAGGCCACCGTGGTGCGCTCCTACATCGACTGGCTGACGGCCGTGCCCTGGAAAAAATCCAGCAAGGTGCGTCACGACATCGATCGGGCGGAGAAGGTGCTGGAGGCCGACCACTACGGCCTGGAAGAGGTCAAGGAGCGGATCCTCGAGTACCTCGCGGTACAGAAGCGGGTACGCAAGCTGAAGGGCCCTGTGCTTTGTCTGGTGGGGCCTCCGGGCGTGGGTAAAACTTCCTTGGGCGAGTCTCTGGCGCGCGCGACCAACCGCGAGTTCGTGCGCATGGCGCTGGGCGGCGTGCGTGACGAAGCCGAAATTCGCGGTCACCGGCGAACCTACATCGGCTCCTTGCCGGGCAAGTTGATTCAGAAGATGACCAAGGCCGGGGTTAAAAACCCTTTGTTCCTGCTCGATGAGATCGACAAGATGGGGCAGGACATGCGCGGTGATCCTTCTTCCGCTCTGCTGGAAGTGCTGGATCCCGAGCAGAATCATGCCTTCAACGACCATTACCTGGAAGTGGATTACGATCTTTCGGACGTCATGTTCATCTGCACCTCCAACTCGATGAATATTCCGGCGCCGCTGCTTGATCGCATGGAGATCATCCGTATTCCGGGTTACACCGAAGACGAGAAGATCAACATCGCACAGCGGTATCTGGTGCCCAAGCAGGTCAAGAACAATGGCTTGAAAAAGGATGAGTTGACCTTCAGCGAAGAGTCGCTGCGCGATCTGGTGCGCTACTACACCCGCGAGGCGGGCGTGCGGGGGCTGGAGCGTCAGATTGCCAAAGTGTGCCGCAAGGTGGTGAAAGAGCAGTCCGGGGAGCGCAAGCCCAAGCCGGTCGCGCTGGATGAAAATCTGCTTGAACATTACCTCGGTGTGCGCAAGTTCAAGTACGGTCTGGCCGAGGAGGCTGACCAGGTCGGTCAGGTCACGGGCCTGGCCTGGACCCAGGTTGGTGGTGAGCTGCTGAGCCTCGAAGCCGTGGTAGTACCCGGCAAGGGAAGGCAGATCAAAACCGGCTCGCTGGGTGACGTCATGCAGGAGTCGATCAGCGCCGCGCTGACGGTGGTTCGCAGTCGCGCCGCCAGCCTGGGGATCAAGGCAGACTTCCATGAAAACAACGACATACACATCCATGTTCCAGAAGGTGCGACGCCCAAGGACGGTCCCAGCGCAGGCATCGGCATGTGCACTGCGCTGGTCTCTTCGCTGACCAAAATCCCGGTGCGGGCGGACGTTGCCATGACCGGTGAAATCACCCTGCGCGGTCAGGTGTTGCCCATAGGCGGGCTGAAAGAGAAGCTCCTGGCTGCTCACCGCGGCGGCATCAAAACCGTCATCATTCCGCATGACAATGTGCGCGATCTGAAGGAAATTCCCGACCGGATCAAACAGGATATTGACGTCAAACCTGTGAAATGGATTGACGAGGTGTTGCAGATTGCGCTGCAATACATGCCGGAGCCCTTGAAAGAAGGGGTTGAAGAGATGGTTGCAAAGGATGACAATCGCGAGACTGATGAGAAGGGACGCATCAGTACTCACTGAGTCGATCAGGTCCGGTGAGTGAAGTACCCTCCAGCGAGAGAGTGTTTTGCTAACCGGTCCGGGATTACCTCAGGCATTCCTTGACACGGTTTTTGACCGCTTGCTATAAAGCGTGCTTCGACCTAAGCAGGTATGCTGACTGGCCACAGCTTTGCTAAGACCACAAGCTTACATAATGACTAACAACTCATTGAATTAAATAAGGGGACTTAGAGTGAACAAGTCTGAACTGATTGATGCTATCGCCGCATCCGCCGATATTCCTAAAGCTGCTGCCGGTCGTGCTCTTGACGCCGTCATCGAGTCCGTAACTGGTGCACTGAAGGATGGTGATTCGGTCGTATTGGTAGGATTTGGTACATTCGCTGTTAAGGAGCGTGCTGCGCGCACTGGCCGTAACCCGCAGACTGGCCAGCCGATCGAAATCAGCGCTGCCAAGATTCCTGGTTTCAAAGCAGGTAAGGCACTCAAGGACGCTGTGAACTGATTGCGTCCCTGATCTGATGTGACATGCCGGCGTTCAGTGCGACGGCATGCTACGGAGCCGCTCAGGACGCCACAGGCCGCTTGGCCGACAACGTCACCCAGATGGCTCCGTCAGTTACCAGAAAGGCGCATCTACAGGATGCGCCTTTTTTGTTGGAAGTAGAGAAAGGTTGCTCAAGGCTTGAGCGGCAAGAACCCGAGGCGAGGCGTTTCGGGTTAAACAGAATTCGGGGGCATGATGCTGCAAAACATGAGGGACAATGCGCAAAGCTGGGTCGCCAAGGTGATCGTTGGCGTCATTGTGCTGATCTTCGCTTTGACTGGCTGGGAATCCATCAGCCGTTTTTCCAGCGACGCCGAAAAGGCGGCGGAAGTGAACGGTGAGGTAATCTCCAAGCTGGAACTGGAGCAGGCTGTAGCATTGCAGCGCCGCCAACTGATTCAGCAGTTGCAGCAGATGGGCAACAACAGTTTTGACCCGAGCATGATTGATGAGCGCTTTCTGCGCACAAGCGTGCTTGACGGTCTCATCGAGCGCTCTGTGCTCCTGCAGGGAGCCAAGGACGCTGGTTTTGACGTCTCCGAGCAGATGATTGACCAGCTCATTCTGTCCACCCCGGATTTCCAGGTAGACGGCAAGTTCGACAGCAATCGCTTCGATATCGTTATCCGCAACATGGGCATGCCCTCGCGTATGGCCTTCCGTGATCTGCTGCGTCAGCAGTTGCTGATCACCCAGTACCGTAACGGTTATGAAGCCACGGCCTTTGCCACGCCCATGGAGCGTCAGCAGCTGGTTGAGCTGGAAAACCAGACCCGCGACTTTTCGGTCATCGACGTGCCGGTGGGTGATGCCTCTGCAGTCGAAGTATCGGCCGACGAAATTCAGGATTATTACACCGCCAACGCCCAGCAGTTCATGACCCCGGAGCAGGTGGTACTGGAAACTCTGACCCTCTCGCGAGCTGATTTCTTTGATCGAGTGGATGTCAGTGAAGAGGCGGTAAACGAGCTGTACCAGCGCGAAATCGGCAACCTGGCCGAGCAGCGCCGCGCATCTCACATTCTGGTTGAAGTGCCTGACGAGGCAGACGAAGCAGACGCCAAGGCGAGCATAGAAGCAGCGGCAGCGCGCATCGCAGCGGGCGAGGATTTCGCTACCGTGGCCGCCGATGTATCGGACGACAGTGGCAGCGCGCGCGAAGGTGGTGATCTGGGTTATGTGGTCAAGGGTAGCTTTGATCAGGCCTTTGATGACGCGCTCTTTGCATTGCAGGAAGGCGAAGTCTCTGCGCCTGTGCGTACCAGCTATGGTTATCACCTGATCAAACTGACCAACCTCAAGGCGCCGGAAGTTCCGACGCTGGACTCCATGCGCGAGCAGTTGGTGCAGGAGTTGAAGTCCGAACAGGTGGAGCGCGCCTTTGTGGATGCTTCGCAGGAGCTGGCCAACCTGGCGCACGAGGCGTCGGACCTGGCAGAGCCGGCCGCCGCGCTTGGTCTGGAGATTGAAACCCTGGGGCCGGTGGAGCGTCTGGGCGGTGAAGGTCTGGCGAGTAACCCCAAGGTAATGAACGCGGCATTCAGCGACGATGTGCTGAAGAACGGGTTCAACAGTGAATTGCTGGAGCTGGATGCCGATACCGTAGTGGTGGTTCGCGTCAAGGAGCACCTGAAGCCCGAGCAGCGCCCGCTGGAAGCGGTCGAGCAGGAAATCAGGGAGTTGCTGGCGTACGACAAGGCCGAGCAGGCCGCTGCGGATAAGGTAGAGCAATATATTGCTGGTTTGCGCTCGGGTGAACTGACTGCTGAGGCTCTGGCAGAGGAGCAGGGCAGCGAGTGGCAGCAATACGAAGCAGTGGGGCGGTCTTCCAGCGAGATTCCCACGCCGTTGCTGCGCAGCATATTCGGCTTGCCCAAGCCCACTGCAGAGCAGGCTGTCTATGCGCGTGTGAATCAGCCTGCAGGCGGCTTCTGGCTGGTAGCGTTGCGCGGGGTGGCCACAGCTGAAGATGTGCAAGTAGAAGATGGGCCCGCGTCACAGTATCAGCAGTTCATCGCCGGTCAGTCTGGCCAGCAGGATTTCAGCGCCGCGCAGGAGCAATTGCGCACGGAAGCGGAAATCGAACGCTTCTAAGGCGGTGAGGCAGTAAACAGGAAGGCGCTTCGGCGCCTTTTTTGTTGCCTGCAGACGATAAGCGGCAAGCGGCAAGCGGCAAGCGACAAGCTACAAGCTAAAGGCAAGGGCAAGGGCAAGGGCAAGGGCAAGGGCAAGGGCAAGGGCAGAATAAGCTAGAGGGCTATTCGGTTAGCGGTAAAAAAATGCGGTGACGAACGTCACCGCAAAATACGACCGGCTTCTTGTTGGGTGGCTTGAAGCCGTTCGGGAGCAACTTATTTCAGGGCAAAGGAATAGCTCATGATCAAGCGGTTCTCGTCGATGTCGCGAGTGGCGTTCGAGCGCACGGTGGCATTGCGCCAGCGCAGTGCGAGGTTTTTCAGCGGGCCGCTTTGCAGCGTATAGCTGACATCGATATCGCGTTCCCACTCCTTGCCTTCGGTTGCGCCAACGCTGAAGTTGTCCCCGCTTACGTAACGGGTGAAGGCACTGAGACCCGGCACGCCAAGTGAGGCAAAGTTGATGTCGTAGCGCGCTTGCCAGGATTTCTCATCGGCACGGGTGAAATCCAGAATCTGCACGTAGTTGGCGATATAGGGATCGGTCTCGGCCAGATACGGGAAGGCGGTATCGCCATCGCTATGCTGATAACCCAGGCGCAAGGTATGCGCACCGGTTGCAGCCGACAGCAGCAGCGATTTCATCTGGTGATCGATGTCCAGTGCTTGATTGCCGCTGTCGCCGGTATCGAAGTAGGCCAGATTGGCGCCGAGCGTCCAGTCGCCGATTGGCTGGCTGTGAACCAGATTGAGCAAGGTCTGCTCATACACGTCTGTCAGTTCCGCGCCCCACAGGCCGACCTTGGTTCGCTTGTCGTTGAAGCTGTAGTCGCCGCCCAGGTAGTTGAACCTGTCCGAGCTGCCGCCCAGGGTGGCGCGAATATCTTCAGAGTTGGTGCTGTTGCGGTAATTCACTTCGCGCAACTGGCCGCCTTGCACGTCGAGATTGTCGATTTCATTCATTGCCACGCTGGCGCCGGTGAATTCCTGCGGTAGCAGGCGCAGGTCCCCGGACGAGGCGATGGGTAGCTTGGGCATCAGGCCGCCGACCTTGAGTACGCTTCTGGAGAGTCGCACCTTGGCCGCAGCGGTGGCTTCGCTATAGCTGCCAGGGCCTTCATTGCCATAACTGTTGGGCAGCAGGCCGGTGCCGGCACGTTCGTCTGCAGAGTCCAGTTTCACGCCGAGCCCGGCGTATACATCCAGACCGAAACCGATAAAGCCCTCGGTAAAGCCGGATTCGGCCTTGAAGATAAAGCCCTGGGCCCATTCCTCGGCCTTTGACTGCGCGCCGGGGTCACGAAAATCGCGATTGAAGTAGAAGTTGCGTAATTCCAGTTTGGCCGTGGCGTCGTCGCTGAATCCGGCAGCCTGGACACTGCCTGCCAGGACGGTACCCAGCGCAACGGCAATGGCGCCTGCCAGCAGGGTGTGGGTTGTCACATGCTTCATTGTTGTTCTCCTGATGTGAGTCGGTGCGCTGCGTTGGCGCAGAGTCAATAAAGCATGAGAGCTGAAGGTGGGCCTTACGACGATAGTATTAACGTCATCAAAGTGTCATTGCAGCTCAAGCAGCCCTGGAGGGCCGGAGGCTCGTTCTTGACGGCTCGGTGCATGCTGTTGCTGTTGTTGGCGAGGCAGGTGGGGCGGCTCGTACTTTAGTCTAGTGCCGGTTGAACAGCGGCTCGAAGGAAGCTGACGCAGGCCTGGTTGGTACTCGTGACGACCCTGGCAAGGTCTAACATCGCGTAGCCTTCGGTCGTTCGTTTTTGACAGCAGCGGCGGCCTTCGGCAGAGTACGCGACCTTCGGGATTGCTGCGCAAGCGTGCAGACAATCGAGCCTTGGTCTGTTGGAGAGCGTGAATGAACGCGGTCGTTGCGGCAGTTGCCGTCATGTTGGTGTTGAGTCTGTGCCGAGTACACGTGGTGGTGGCTCTTATTCTGGGTGCGCTGACCGGTGGTTTACTCGGCGGGCTGGGCTTGCAGGTGACCCTGGATACCTTCCAGGCCGGCCTGGGCAAGGGGGCCAACATTGCCCTGAGCTACGCGCTGCTGGGCGTGTTTGCCGTGGCTATTGCCAAGTCGGGGTTGGCCCATGCGCTGGCGGATCGCGCCCTGCAGCTGGTCGACCGGCAGCAGGACAGCGGGGCAGGGCTGCTCAAGCTGCTGATGCTGTTGCTGCTGGGTGGGGTGGCCATAGCCTCGCAGAATATTCTGCCGATCCATATCGCTTTCATCCCGCTGCTGGTACCGCCGCTGCTGTATGTCATGGCGCGGCTGAATCTGGATCGCCGTGCGGTGGCCTGCGTGCTGACCTTCGGCCTGATCACGCCCTACATGTTTTTGCCGGTGGGCTTTGGCGGGATTTTTCTGAATGACATTCTGCTGGCCAACGTGGCGGAGAGCGGGGCCGAGGTGGCGGGTTTGAATGTGATGCATGCCATGGCGCTGCCGGCACTGGGTATGCTGCTGGGCCTGTTGGTGGCTGTGTTCATCAGTTATCGCAAGCCGCGTGAGTACGACGTCGCGCGCATTCGTCAGGTCGAACGCATGGAAGGCGGTTACAGCCCGCTCACGTTGCTGGTGGCACTGGTTGCCGTGGTGGCCGCCTTCGTCATTCAGCTGTGGCTGGACTCGATGATCATGGGGGCTCTGGCTGGCTTCGTGATTTTCTCGGTCTCGGGCGTGGTGCGCTGGAAGGACGCCGATGGCGTAGTGACCGAAGGCCTGAAGATGATGGCCATGATTGGCTTCATCATGATTGCTGCGGCCGGTTTTGCCGAGGTCATGCGCGCCACCGGAGCCATCCAGACACTGGTGGACAGCTCGGCTGACATCATTGGCGACAATCGCGCGCTGGCGGCGCTGCTGATGTTGCTGGTGGGGTTGCTGATCACCATGGGGATCGGCTCTTCCTTTTCGACCATCCCCATCATTGCCGCCATCTACGTGCCGCTGGCCATGCAGCTGGGTTTCAGTCCGCTGGCCATAGTGGCGCTGGTAGGGACGGCCGCTGCTCTGGGTGACGCCGGCTCGCCAGCTTCGGATTCAACGCTGGGACCCACCGCCGGCTTGAACATGGATGGCCAGCACAATCATATCTGGGACACTGTGGTGCCCACCTTCCTGCACTACAATCTGCCCTTGCTGGTCTTTGGCTGGGCTGCAGTCATGGTGCTCTGAGGCTTGAACGTCAGCCAGAAAAAAGCGCGCAGCGGATAATCCGCTGCGCGCTTTTTTATTGGTTGCCTTCCGGTTTGCGTGGCGCCTGAACTGAAGGTTAAACGCGGAAACGTTTGAGCAGCTCGTCTATCTGCCGGCCCAGGCTGGCCAGGTGTTGCCCAGCCTGCGCGGTCTCTTTCGCCCCGGCGGTGGTTTCGCGCGCCAGTTCTGCCGCTTCGGTCACATTGCGGTTGACGTCTTCCACCACGGTGGACTGCTGCGTGGTGGCGCTGGCAATGGAGGCGTTCAAGGCAACCAGCTGCTCCATCGAGTGGGCAATCAGTTCCAGTGCCTTGCCGGCTTCGTTGACCTGTTCCACGCTCTGCTGCGAATGGCGGCTGCTTTCATTGATCACGCCGACCACCGTTTGGGTATTGGTCTGCAGCTTGCTGATCATGTTGTGGATTTCTTCGGTCGACTTCTGGGTGCGCTGGGCCAGATTGCGCACTTCATCAGCGACTACCGCAAAGCCGCGACCCATCTCGCCCGCCCGCGCGGCCTCGATGGCCGCATTCAACGCCAGCAGGTTGGTCTGCTCGGCAATATTGCGGATAACATCCAGTACCGAGGTGATCCCCTGGGCATCAGTAGACAGGGTTTCCATGTGTTCCACCGCCGTCTGCACGCTGGTGGACAGCAGATTGATTTCCTGGATGGTCTTGTCGACCTGATAGCGCCCATTGTTGGCGCCCTCGTTGGCGTTCTCGACTTCCTGTGCCGCGGCGTTGGCGTTCTGCGCCACATCCTGTACGCCGTAGGTGATTTCGTTGATGGCCGTGGCCATCAGCTCCATACGCTCGGACTGGTTGTTCATGTCGCGTAGACTGTTACCGCTGATCTGGTCCAACTGGTGGCTCGAACTGATCAACTGACGTGCGCTGTCACCCAGTTGCTGAATGATCTCGCTCAGGTTGCGGTTGAACTGATTGAAGTAATGTGCGATCTGCGAGACCTCATCATGGGCGCCATCATCCAGACGGCGGGTGAGGTCGGCTTCGCCACTGGCCACGCCGCGCATGGCGTCGACCACATTGGTAAGCGGTTGGGTGATGCTACGGCCAATCAGGTAGAGCAGCACCACCATGATCAAGGTGACCAGGGTCATGATGATGACCGAGCTGGTGACCGCGCTGTGGAACTTGGCTTGCATGTCGTCGATATAGATACCGGTGCCGACCATGTAGTCCCATGGAGCAAAATGCTTGAAGGCGGCAATCTTCGGCGTGCCTTCTTCTTCGCCGGGTTTTGGCCAGTTGTATTCGAAGCTGGCGGTGCCCTGGCTGCGCGCGAGGGCGACCATCTCGCTGATCACGTTGACGCCTTCGGTATTGCGCATGGTGGTCAGGTCGACACCCACGGTCTGGGGCGCCAGGGGGTGCATGATCATGATGTTGTTCATGTCATTGACCCAGTAATACTCGTTACCGTCGTAGCGCAGCGCGCCCAGTGCGGCCAAGGCTTCCTGCCGGGCTTGCTCGCCTGTGAGCTCGCCATTGAGCTCCTTCTGGTGGTAGAAGCTCATCAAATCGTGCGCCACCTCGACCAGGTGCGTGGCCTTGGTTATCTCGCCCTGGCGGATTTCATGGTGCAGGTGAGAGAGCGAGACGCCTTCCATGATCAGGGTACTGGCCAGTGCAATAATCAGGATCAACCAGATTCGTTGACTGATTCGAATGCTGCGCAACAGCTTCATCTACAACCTCCATGCACTCAATGGCATACGACTTCTGTTTTATTGTTGTCTGCGGTAGGGACTTGGCTGACCAAGTTCCGGTACCGAACATATCGGCAATACCCTGCATAACCTGAGCGATATTTTATTGGCAGCAGATGATGTCAATTTGACGTCATGTTGCGACGGCTTTCAAGTAGCAATCGGTTTCTGTGATTGGTCGATATAAGATAGGCCGCTGTTATCTATGTCAGATGACAGCGAGGTGCCACACTGAGCGCCTCCCTGCGGGCACTATTTCAGCTCCGATCAGTCTATTGGGTAGTTCGCGATAAGGATCTCTCATGCAGTCAGTTTTCAAGGTTATGTCGTTTTCGGTATGTATGCTCATGGCCTCGGGCAGCGGTTTTGTCCTGGCAGGCGATGATGATGGGGCGGATGAGGCTGGCCGCCAGCACGAAGCGCAGGTAGTCGGCTGGATCGAGAAAGGCCTGATCATGCCGGAGCATACGGCGGTAAAAATCAAGGTCGACTCGGGCGCATTGACCTCTTCCATGCACGCGGTCAATCTCGAAACCTTCGAGCACAAAGGTAAGCCCTGGGTGCGCTATGACGTGCCGGTAAAAGATGCCGATACCGGCGATATGGTGACCATGCAGTTCGAGCGGCCGGTTTTTCGCCGCATTCTGGTGCGCGGCGCCGGCGGATCTGATCGTCGCCCGGTAGTCAAAATGTCCATCTGCATGGGCGATCAGGTCTATGAAGAGCAGTTTTCCCTGCGTGACCGCGGCGACATGACCTATCCCGTGCTGATCGGCCGGCGCACCATCGAGCATATTGGTCTGATCGATGTGTCCGAAACCTTTCTGCTCAAGCCGAGCTGCTCACAGCAGGAGCACGAGGAGGAGCGCAACAAGCAGGAGCGGATGAAGGACGACGAGAAGCTGGTGGACGATAGCGAGATCGATCAGCCGGAACAAACCGAAGAAGAGCTGGAAGCGGAAGAGTAATGCCTGGCATGTGAAATAACCCGGTAGCGCAAGCGGCTACCGGGTTACTTTGTTTACCACATCAGATCGTCGGGTACCTGGAAGGCGGCATAGGGATCGTCCTCGGCCACGGCCTCTGCCTTGTTCTCGGCTACGTAAACTGGCCAGTGCGGCGCTCGTTCCCGTACCTTTTCGGCGATCTCCAGCGGAATCAGCACAAAGTTGCCGGACAGCCGGGTAATGCCCAGGCGGCCGCGGCTGAGTTGATCGAACTGCTCCTTGGTGACGTGAATCTTCTTCACCTTGTTCTTGCTGACAAACTGGTAGGGTTGCTCGCCGCCGCTGCGATCCAGCTTGCTGTTTTCCACCATCTGCTTGACCTGGGCTTCGCGCTCCTTGCGGGCGGATTCTTCCTGGCGCTGCTGGTTCAGTTGGCGGTCGCGTTCTGCTTTCTCCGCACGAGCTTTGGCAATGGCCTGGCCATTGTCCTGCTCGGGTTCGGTCTTGGCGGCCTTTTTCTTGGCGCGTTGGGCTTGCTTGAGTTTTTTCTCATCAACCAGACCGGCCTTGAGAAGTTGAGCTTGCAGTGAATTGACCATGATCTGTAACTGTCTTGTCGGCGGCCAGGGCGCGGGGGTCCCCAGCACGCAAATGAATCCATGCCGCGTTGGCGGCGTTGCGCCGCTAGTCTAGCGCTTTTCTTCCTGCGCTTCCTCTGCGGCAAGCTCTGCCTCGCGCGCTTTTACGCGCGCTATGGTTTCCTTGCTGACCTTGTTGCTGCCAGCATTATCGCGCAGCATGAGGAGACTACCGATGATGCTGCCCAGAGCCAGCAGCATGAACAACCATCCGTACCAGGGCATGGTGTCGATCCTTTGTGGTGAAGATGTGTTCATCATGGTCGCTCCGGGCGCACATGGCAAACCAGGAACCGGTAACTGGTCTCATTGGACGGTGTTGTAGTGCGCATGGCTGATCGATCCGCCCCGTTGCATGATTCGCAGCGCATGCCTGGATTCACGCGCCAGGCCGATGGCGCCTCTGACCCGACTCAGCCGCGCAAGGACTGGGTGAGCATCTCTATGGTGTAACCAATCAGCTTTTCCGGTTCGGGCTGATTGGGCAGGCCCGCGCTGTCCTGCCGCGACTGCATGATCACGCCGTGCAATGCACCACGCAAATAGTAGGCGGCCTGCAGCGCGTCGCCCACCCGTTCGGCGCTGAGACTGCCGTCGCTGACCCCCAGTTGCAGTGACTCGACCATGCAGGCCATGGCCAGTTCGCTGCAGCAGGCCAGTTCCTGGCTCAGGTCGTCGGGGTCCGCCAGGTGCGCGAAGGTACTGGCATTGGTCAGCACGTCGAAATAGTCGGGGCGTTCCAGCCCGAAGCGATAATAAGCCCAGCCGATCTCCTGCATCTGCTGCCGTCCGTTGGTACCTGCGACCTGCGCGGCGCGAAAACGCTCCAGCAGGCTGTGGCCGGCCCGTAGCATGATGCCGCGCATGATTGCTGCCTTGTCCTTGAAGTAGACATACAGCAGGGCACGGCTCAAATGGGCGTTGCGCGCGATTTCATCCATCGAAGTGCGCTCGTAGCCCTTGTTGAAAAAGCACGTTTCTGCGCTGTCGAGAATGCTCTCGCGGCGCTCCTGCTTTTCCCGTTCTCGTCGCTCATCCAAGGTCATTCGATTACCTGTAAGGGGTCGATACAAAACCAGTCTGTGCGCTTGTTGACAAAGTGTCAATAACTGACAGTATGTAAAAAGGCAGGGTATAACTGGAGCGGATTTCCGATGGCAAGTGTAATCGATGGTAGTGGGTACCGGTGGCTTGGGCTGGTCGCGCTTGCGGGGCTGCTGGTGGGACTTGGCGGCTGTGAGGATACGGCGGCGGTTACCAGCCCCGGAACCTCGGCGGTGGCGGTTCGCGTGGCTGATGTGGTGGCAGCGCCTGATGCCGAACCCTTGCGCTTTGCCGGCAGTGCCAGGGCCCAGCAGCGCGCCAGTCTCACCTTTCAGGTGGGTGGGGTATTGGCCACCCGGCCTTTGCAGATAGGTCAGCAGGTGGCCTCTGGTGAAGTGTTGGCCACACTTTACAACCCCCAGCTCGAGCCGGCTCGCGATGCCGCCCGCGCGAGGCTGGCAGAGTTGCAGGCCCAGGCCGGGCAGGCGCAACGCGACCTGGAGCGAGTGGAGCAGCTGTACCAACGCGGCGTGTTGTCCGAGCAAGCGCGCGAGCAGCAACGCGCTCAGCTGGAAGCCATCAACGCGTCGGTGCGCAGCGCGCGCGCCAGCCTGCAGCAGAGCGAACAACTGAACCGTGAAAGCGTGCTGCGGGCGCCCTTTGCCGGCAGTATCGAGAATCTGCTGGTGGAGCCTGGCGAGTTCATCACTGCCGGCCAGCCAGTGCTGCAGATGGCGGCTGGCAGCGGCATGGAAGTAGAAATAATGGTACCCGCAGCGTTGCTGGAAGGCCTGGTTGTTGGGGCGCCCCTCCCAGTGTGGAGCACGCTGGACAACCGTGAACTCATTGGCCGCATTGCCGAGATCGGCCGTGGCGCGTCCCAGGGCAGCGTGCTCTATCCGCTGGTGGTGAGTCTGGAGGCTGACGTGCAGTCAGGTGCCGCGCTGGAGGTGGGGCTGGCGCATGCCGCTTCGTCACAGTTGACCGTGCCGCTCGCTTCGATCATGCGCTCGGCGCAGGGGGTCTCGGTGTTTCGCATCCGCAACGGCCAGGCCGAGCGGGTAAGCATTGCAGTTGCCAGTTTGCAGGGGGAGAGGGCGCTGCTGGCTGGCGATAGTCTTCAGCCGGGCGACCAGGTAGTTTATGCCGGGCTCAGCCGCCTTGCCGAGGGCGATGCCGTGGAGTTGCTGCAGTGATCGCCCGCATGCTGCTGCGACCGCGGCTGTTGGCAATGATGGTGGTCATGCTCTCGCTGCTGGGCATCGCCTCTTATCTCACCATGGCCCGCCAGGAGGATCCGAGTTTCCCCTATCGCGCCGGCATGATTACCGTCGTTTACCCCGGTGCGGTGGCTGAATCGGTCGAGCGCCTGGTGCTGGAGCCCCTGGCAGACGAGCTTTCGCAGGTTGAAGAGATCGATTTCACCACGGCCACCGCGCGCACCGGCGTGGCGCTGGTACAGGTACGGCTACTGGACAGCATCTACGCCACCGAAGAGGCCTGGGACCGGGTGCGTCAGGCGATGAGCCGCGCCGAGCTGGAGTTCCCTGATGGCGTGCGCAGCATGGCGCTGGATGACCGTTTGATCGATACGCCAGCGATAGTACTGGCGCTGCGCGGCGATGCTTCACTGGTGCACCTGAGTGACGAGGCCGAGCGCCTCAAGCGCCAGTTGATGGACCTGCCCGGGCTTTCACGCATCGAGATCATGGGCGACACCGACGAGCAGATCACCATAGCGCTACGCGATGCTGAAATGAACCGGCTTGGTCTCCCGCCGCAAGCGCTGTCCAATCTGTTGGCACAGCGCAATCAGGTCATTCCCGGGGGCTTTGTGGTGGTGGCGGGGCAGCGGGTAGGGGTCTTGCCGAACAGTGAGTTCATCAGTCTGGACGCCTTGCGCGCGACGCAGATTGCCCTGCCCAGCGGCGGTAGTGTGCCGCTGGTCGCCATTGCTGATATCTGGCGCGGGCCGGCCGAGCCTATGGATGAGCGCGCCTGGTTCGATGGCGATCAGAGCGTGCTGGTCACCCTGGTGGCGCAACGCGGTCAGGTAGACGCAATACGCTTTGGCGAGCAGTTGCGCGCGCGGCTGGACAGGCTGCGCGGTGATTTTGCGCCGCTGCAGATCGACGAGATGTTCTTTCAACCCGATCAGGTGAAGGAGCGTCTGGATGGGCTGGAGTTCAACCTGCTCGGCAGCGTGCTGATCATCGTTGCGGTGATTCTATTCGGCATGGGCTGGCGCATGGGACTGCTGGTGGCGACCATGCTGCCGATGGTGGCGCTGATCAGTCTGGGGCTTTACGACCTGGGTGGCGGTATCCTGCACCAGATTGCCGTCATTGGCATGGTGATCTCGCTGGGCATTCTGATCGACAACGCCATCGTCATGGTAGAGAACCTGCAGGATCGGCTGAATGCGGGCGAGACGCGACGCGCGGCGGTGCTCGACAGCGTGCGCGAGCTGGCCGGGCCGCTGGGCGCTTCAACTGCCACCACGCTGGCCGCCTTCACCCCCATGCTGTTGTCCAAGGGCGGGACGGCGGATTTTACCCGCGGCATTCCGATCATGATCATGTTGACCCTGAGCGTCAGTTATCTGCTGGCGATCAGTGTGGCGCCCCTGTTGGCAGGGCGTTTTCTGCAACCGGCCGCCACGCGCATGAATCCGCGTCTGGAGCGCCTGGCTACCGGATTGGCGCGGCTCAGCACCAACTCGCCCTGGCGGGTAGTGCTGCTCGGCTGTGCCATGGTGCTAGCCAGTCTGGCAATGACGCCGTTGATGAAGCTGCAGTTCTTCCCTAATGCCGATCGACCCCAGGTGGTGATCGAACTCTACATGCCCGAGGGTACGGACCAGCGTCGCACCACCAGCGTGGCGCAACAGCTGGAGGGTGACTTGAGCAAGCAGCCGGGCGTGCTCTCGGTCCACCGGTTTGTGGGCGGTACCGGGCCGACTTTCTACTACAACCTCAACCGCGCTCCGCAGGCGCCCAATCGCGCGCGTCTGGTGGTCAATGCCCGATCCCTGGACGATACCGCGCCGCTGATTCACTGGGTACGCGAACAGGTGGCCAGCAACTGGCCCGAGCTGGACGTGATCGCCAGTACCCTGGGGCAGGGACCGCCGCGCGTGGCGCCGGTGGAGTTGCGCCTTTATCACCACGATGATCGCCAGCGCATTGCCGCCGCCGAGCATCTGTTCTCGTTACTTAAACAAGTGCCGGGCGCGGTGGACGTGCGGCACAATATTGACCTTGGCGTGCCGGTGGTGCGGGTGCTGGTGGACGACGCGCAGGCCCAGCGCTTTGGTCTGAGTCGGGCGGAGGTGGCGCGCACGCTTTTTGGACAGAGCCTGGGGTTGACGGTCGAACAATACCGGCAGGAGCTGGATCCGATCCCCATGCTGCTGCGCTCGCATGAAGGCAGCTATCAGTCGTTGGAGCGGCTGCTGTCGACTAGCGTGTTTACGCCTGAAGGGCAGGCTATTCCACTGACGGCATTGGCGCGCATTGAGCCCGATTGGCAGCCGGCGAGCATCCAGCACCGCGATGGGGTGCGCGTTCTGTCGGTCACTGCCGGCCTGGAGCAGGGCTATAGCTTCAGCCAGGTGCTGGATGCACTACGCACTCGGCTGGAGCAAGCTCCACTACCTGAAGGGGTGCGTATGGAAATCGGTGGCGACAGCGAGGGTTCCGGCGATGCCAACCGGGCGCTGTTTACCACCGCGCCCGTGGGTATCATGTTGTTGCTGTTCTTCCTGCTGCTGCAGTTCAACTCGTTCAGCCGGGTAGGTATTGTGCTGCTGACGGTGCCGCTGGCAAGTGTCGGCGTGTTTCCTGGCCTTGTGCTGTCGGGCTCGCCGTTCGGCTTTCAATCCATGCTGGGCGTGATTGCCCTGGTGGGCATAGTGGTGAACAACGCCATCGTGCTGATTGACGTGGTGGATCAGCGGCTTGCCGAGGGGATGTCGATCAGCGACGCGGTGAGCGAGGCCGTGATGCGCCGCACTCGTCCGATCCTGTTGACGACCGCAACCACTATCGCGGGCCTTTTGCCCTTGGCTTTTTCCAGCTCAACGCTGTGGCCGCCGATGGCCTGGGCAATCATTTCCGGGTTGTTGGCCTCGACGGTACTGACCCTGCTGGTAGTCCCGGCGGTATGTCGTCTGGCGTTGCGCGCGCGAATCGTGCAGCTTCACGCGGAGCCGTCACAGCAGGCTTGAATAGCGTGCTCCCGATAGCTTCGGCAGCCTTCGGGAGCGGCACCACGCGCAGCAATAAATCTCTCGCAAGTGCTTGACTCCCTTGGCGGAATGTTTACAATGCGCGCCTGTTCAGACGCTCTGGAAACGGTGTTTTCGGTGCTTCTGGACTGATGCGCAGCGGTAGTTCAGTTGGTTAGAATACCGGCCTGTCACGCCGGGGGTCGCGGGTTCGAGTCCCGTCCGCTGCGCCATTTCAGATAAACCCCAGTCATTCACTTGGCTGGGGTTTTTTGTGGTCTGCAGATTGCCTCGGGCAGATCGCCTGGGGCGCCTGTCCCGTCTGGTACCGAGGCAGGGCAGCTGATCGGGCAACCCGGGTGTTCCTGGCCGGACCTGCGCCTGCTCGGTTGATCGCGGCCCGTTACTGCGCCCGCGTTACCCGCCAGATGGTATTGGACAGATCGTCGGCAATGATCAGCGCGCCGCGCGGGTCCAGCGTTACGCCTACCGGGCGCCCGCGAGTCTTGCCATTCTCATCCCGAAAACCGGTGACAAAGTCTACCGGGTCCCCGTTTGGACGGCCGTTGCTGAAAGGCACGAACACGACCTTGTAACCTACCGGGTCGGGGCGATTCCAGCTGCCGTGCTCCCCAACAAAAGCGCCTTCGGCAAATTCCGCACCCATGACCTCACTGGAAAAGTCGACGCCCAGAGCGGCAACATGCGAACCCAGCGCATAGTCAGGCTTGACCGCCTCGGCGACCTTCTCCGGCTTCTGCGGGCGCACGCGCGGGTCTACATTCTGCCCCCAGTAGCTGTAAGGCCAACCGTAAAATGCACCCTCGCGCACGGCGGTCAGGTAGTCTGGCACCAGGTTGGGCCCCAGCTCATCGCGTTCGTTTACCACCGCCCACAGCTGATCCGTGCCGGGTTGGATGGTAAGCGCGGTCGGATTGCGCAAGCCGGTGGCATAGGGCTTGTGAGCGCCGGTTTGCGCATCAACCTGCCAGATCATCGCGCGATCCACCTCGGCCGCCATGCCGCGCTCGGTGATGTTGCTGTTGGAGCCGATGCCAACATAGAGGAAGCGCCCGTCCGCACTGGCAGTCAGCGCCTTGGTCCAGTGGTGGTTGATTGCCGAGGGCAGGTCGGTGAGCTTTTCTGGTGGGCCACTGGCCTGGGTCTGGCCTGGCTGATAATCAAAGCGCACCAGGGCATCCTGGTTGGCCACGTAGAGGTTGTTGTCCACCAGCGCCAGGCCGTAGGGCGCATTGAGGTTGTCGGCGAACACGCCCTGGGTTTCGTAGGTGCCATCGCCGTCGCTGTCACGCAGCAGGGTGAGGCGGTTGCCACTTTTTACCGAGGTATTGCCCTGTGCCTTGATGTAGCCGGCAATGACGTCCTTGGGTTTCAGTTTGGGCGCGTTGCCTCCGCGACCCTCGGCAACCAATATGTCGCCGTTGGGCAGGACCAGGGTCTGGCGGGGAATTTTCAGATTGGTAGCTATCGCGGTAATGCTGTAATTCTCCGGCACTGTGGGGCGTTGATCCCCCCAGTTTGCCGGCTCGGCGATGGTCATATTGGGTAACAGGCCGCGTTGCTGTTCGGGTAGTCGCGGGTCGGGGCCGTATTGAGCTGCTTGTTCGTCAGCGGCCTGCGCGCTCAGGGCCACAGCGGTGGTGAGTATCAGGATTCGGCTGGTATGTATCATTGCACACCTCCCACGCGGCGGCTGGAAAAGCGAACGGCGGTGGCGGCGCAGGCCAGCAAGGTTACGATCACCGAAAGAATCAGGCCAGTTGGCATCATGGCCCACGCGTCTCTGGCGTGAACCAGAGCATTGATAAACCCGAGAATCCAGGCGGCCACCAGCAGTAGCAGATAGATCAGGCTGCGTCCGTCTCTGCCGTGCGGGCGAGTCAGACCCAGCAGGGCGCAGACTATCGCCAGACCGGCATAAACCAGCCCGCCGGCAATCAGCCATGAGGAAAAGGTACTCCACTCGATCTGGAAACTCTTGGCATAGGCCAGGTCACTCAGCAGGGCGCCGAGAAACAGCGGCATGCTCCCGGCGAGCAAGATGGCGTGCAGCGGGTGTAGCGGGTACAGGATAACCTGATGCGATCGCTCGTTATGAACAGACACGGTGATCTCCTTATTGTTGGTTTGGCGGGCCACGTCTTGCACTGCAGGTTGTCGCCGGGCTAGCGCTGGAGGGCTCAGTGAGTCGCCATCAGCTGTAGCTGGTCCGCCGTCTGGTCCGCCGTGTTGGTGCCCTCGTGCGAGGCGCGCTCCATAGCTTTAGAAGAACAAGGCCTGGTTAAGTTCGTACGATTTTCAAGACGGCGGGCATCTGCCATGCCAGCTCGTGCGCCCATTTCTCCCTCGCTGCTGCTGGCACAAGTATTGCTGCAGCTTCCCTGTGCCAGTCATGGTCATGGGAGGAATGGTATGTCGACTGCTCTGGAGTTCATGCTGGCAGCGCGGCGCAGCGAAATGCAGGGGCTGCAGGCGCTGGCGGTTACCTGCCAACTGGTAGGCGAGATCAGCCAGCTGGTGCATGCGCTGCAGCGCGAGCGGGGCTTTTCCAATATGTATCTGGGCGGCCAGGCCGAGCGCTATCGCAGGTCGTTGGATACCTTGTCCGGAGATGCCACTCGCTGCGAACAGGCTGTGCGCAAGGCCTTTGATGGCATGGATCTGGAGCGCAGCTGCGGTGCCGAAAAGGCACGCCTGTTTACCCGGGTGGCCTTTGTGTTGCATGGGCTGGACGGCTTGCCCACCTTGCGTCGCCGGGTGCGCGAACAGCAACTGGACGCGCAGGAGGCCACACACGGTTTTACCCGCCTGATCGCGGGCCTGCTGGCGGTGGTGTTTGAAGCGGCAGACAGCGCGGTAGATCCGCGCATTACCCGAGCGCTGGTGGCGTTGTTCAACTTCATGCAAGGCAAGGAGTTGGCCGGTCAGGAACGCGCTGCCGGGGTCTGCGGCTTTGTCGCCGGCTATTTTGAGCAACCGCAGTGCAGCCGACTGGGGTTTCTCGAAGAGGCGCAGCAGCGCTGTTTTGATACCTTCCTGGAGTTTGCCGAGCAGGACACCCGGGCCGCATGGGCAACCCTGTGCAGTGGCGAGTTGATGGGTGAGATTGCGCGCTTGCGTCAGGTGGCGCTGCGTACCAGTGAGCAGAGCCAGGTGCAGAGCAGTATGGGCGAAGTGTGGTTTGAGCTTACCTCGCAGCGCATCGACAGCATGAAGCAGGTGGAGGATCAATTGGCCGAGCGCCTGCAGAGCCTGTGTGAGCACAAGATCCAGCAGGCCAGTGCCGATCTGGACAGTCAACGCCGCCTGACCCGGCGCCTGCATCAACTGGACGAGGAGGGTAACGCCCCCGCCGCGCGCCTATACAATGTGCAAGCCACCGAGCTGGAAGCACTGCCGGGCGAGCGTATCGGTAATCACATGCAACGCTCTGTGCTGGAACTGGTGCACGAACAGACGGTGCGCCTGCAGCACCTGCACGATGAGCTAGACGCCGCGCGTCGCAGCCTCAGCGAGCGCAAGTTGATCGAACGCGCCAAGGGCGTTCTGATGACCCGGCAAGGGTTGAATGAAGAGCAGGCGTTTCGGGCTCTGCAGGGCGCAGCGATGGAGCGCGGCCAAAAGCTTATCGAGGTCGCCCAGTCGATTCTCAACTACAACGAACTCCTGCAACCCTCTGCGCAGCAGACGCAGGCGCGTTGAAGCCCTGCACGCTAGTGGCGCACGGGCCTCTGCTGCTGCGCCTTATGCGGGCGCCAGGGCTCGCGGTTGACGCTTTCGGGCAAAGTCACTACTCTTCACGCCTGCTTCAGGTTCCCTCTATTCAGAGAGGGTGAAACTGGGAAGCCGGTGCGTCTGCCAATGCAGACAATTCCGGCGCTGCCCCCGCAACGGTAAGCGATGTTCGCCACAAGGCGATGCGCCTGAGAAAACCACTGTGCTGTGCATGGGAAGGTTCAGGTCGCAGGATCCAATGATCAACGCGCAAGCCCGGAGACCGGCCTGATGCTATTCACAACAGTGCGGTGGGCGCTGTAGGTGCGCGGCCCTCGCTATGCTTGTTGCCGTTCCCCTGCCTCCGTCACTGTGTATCTCAGTCAGAGTCGTGCGGGTGGGTACGACGGAGCAACCAAGCAGTATGAAAACCTTTCTTCGTGCCCCAGTGGCGCTCGGCCTCGTTGGCCTTTCTTCCCTGTCCTTTGGCCATACGGTCAGTCTTGAAGACCAGGTGGTAACCGCTACGCGGACCAGCCAGACCAGCAGCATTGCCGCAACCACAGTGTTTGAGCGCACCGACATTGATCGCTTGCAGGCTACCAGTGTCGAGCAAGTGCTGCGCCGTGTGCCTGGTATCAGCATCAGCAATAACGGCGGTCCCGGTAAAACTACCTCTGTGAGCATCCGTGGCAGCAGCGACAAGCACGTACTGGTGATGATCGACGGTGTCCGTATTGGTTCGGCGACCTCTGGCGTGGCTGCATTGCAGAACCTCCCGGTCGAACAAATCGAGCGCATCGAGGTGGTGCGTGGGCCGCGCTCCAGCCTCTACGGTTCCGACGCGATCGGCGGCGTGATTCAGATCTTCACCCGCAGGGGCGATGGCGGCGACCCCAGCCCGTATTTTTCTACCACGGTAGGCAGCGCCCAGCACCTGGCCGGCACAGCGGGTATTTCCGGGGGCAGCGACCAAGCCTGGTACAACCTGGGCGTGAGTAGTCTGAAAACCGAAGGCATAGACGCGCGACCTTCGCGCGAGCGTGATCACGACGGGTACCGTGAACTCTCTGGCACGCTTTCCGGTGGCTATCGCTTCGACAACGGCCTGCTGATTGACGCCAACCTGTTGCGGGTGGAGTCGCACAATGATTACGACTCGGGCTTCAAGGCCAATGCCGACGGTGTGTTGAGTGCCTACGGTGCACGCGCGCGTTTCTCCCCGGCGAGCATCTGGGATGTAACCCTGCAGGTGGGTCGCAGTGAAGATGACAACAAGACCTACTCGGGTAGCACCGTCAACAGCCGCTTTGATACACAGCGAGACAGCGCCAGTTGGCAGAACGATCTGCGTATCGCCGAGGGACAACTGGTCACGCTGGGCTATGACTGGCTCGAAGACCAGATCAGCAGCAGCGTGAGCTATGCGGAGCAAAGCCGCTACAACCACGGTCTGTTCGCGCAGTATCTTGGTCAGGCCGGCAAGCATGACTGGCAACTGAGCCTGCGTCACGACGACAACCAGGCTTACGGCGAGCACACCACCGGCAGTATTGGCTACGGTTTTGCCCTCACCGACAGCATCAGTTTTGCGGCGAGCTACGGTACCGCCTACAACGCACCCACCTTTAATCAGCTTTACTACCCGGGCTTCGGCAATCCCGCGATCGAGGCAGAAACTTCAAAGAACATCGAGGCCGGCGTGCGCGGGCAGCACAATTGGGGCAGCTGGTCGGTCAACGCGTTCAACAACGATATCGACAACATGATTTCAACAGTAACCGTAGCCGGCGTTTCCCTGGCGGAAAATGTCGACAAGGCTGAGATCAAAGGTCTTGAGTTCGAACTGGTAACCCAGCAACTGGGCTGGAACTGGCAGACCAACCTGACGCTGCAGGACCCGAAAAACCGCTCTTACAAGGCGAGCGACGGTGATCTGATCAGACGCACCCCCGAGCAGATATTCAACCTCGACGTCGATCGCCGCTTTGGCCGCGTTGGGTTGGGCGCGACCGTGCATGCCGAAGGCCGGCGCTGGGACGATGCGGCCAATACCAAGGATATGCCTGGTTACAACACCGTCGATCTGCGGGTCGAGTACTGGCTGAGCCATGACTGGCGCCTGCAGGCGCAGGTCACCAATGTGTTTGATACCGATTACGAAACCGTCGAGAGCTATCAGCAACCGGGTCGCGCAGGCTATCTGACGCTGCGTTATCAGGTGCTCTAGCGTCGGCGAGGGTAAGACGCTTGTCGGTTCACTGAGATGGGCCGACATCAACAGACGTCTGTAGCCACAAAGGCTGCAGGCGTTTTGCTGTTTCAATGAGGAGAACAATATGCTGAACCTGTCCAGAACCACTCAGATTTACCTCGGCATTGCCCTGGTGGCCCTGATGGCCATGACCCGTGGCAGTCACTTTCCGCTGCAGAACCTGCCCAGCGCTTCCTGGGCGGTCTTTTTCCTGGCGGGGGTGCTGCTGCGGCCCAAGTGGGTTTTCCCGCTGCTGTTTGCCGAAGCGACGCTTATCGACGTGGCCAGCGTAGGCTGGATCAATGCCGGTCACCATTGCATGAGCGTGGCCTACTGGATGCTGATTCCGGCCTACGGCGCGCTCTGGTTCGGCGGCCGTCTGTACGCTGGCTGGCATCGTGAACAGGCCGGCTCGCTGGGCATTCTGCTACCGGTCATGGCGCTGAGCGCACTGGTCTGCCATCTGTTTTCCAGCGGCGGTTTCTACTTTTTTTCCGGCCGCTATGAAACACCCACGCTGCTGGGCATGGCTGAACGCACCGCGCACTATTATCCGCAGTACCTGAGCACCCTGGCGCTTTATGTCGGCATTGCCGTGGTGCTGTACGTGGGCGCCCGCAGTGCGCAGGCCTTGCTCGGCAAGCAGAGCCCGCAGGCATGAGTGAGCAGGACCCGTCGCGCGACGAGCGCCACCGCCAGCGCATGCAGCGCAAGAAAGCGGTGGTGGATGAAAAGATCGCCGTCGCGCAGCACGAGCGCGGTGTGTTGCTGGTGCTCACCGGCAACGGCAAGGGCAAAAGCAGTTCGGGTTTTGGCATGGCTGCGCGCGCCCTGGGGCACGGCATGCGCATTGGCATCGTGCAGTTCATCAAGGGCGCCAAGAGCACTGGCGAGGAGAACTTTTTCCGCCGCTTCCCGGATGAGGTGCGTTACCACGTGATGGGTGCCGGGTTCACCTGGGAAACCCAGGACCGGCAAGATGACATGGCCAAGGCACAGGCCGCCTGGGCGGTAGCCGTAGAGCTGATGCGCGATCCGCAGGTGGCACTGGTGCTGCTGGACGAGCTGAATATCGCACTCAAGTACGGATACCTGCAGCTGGACCAGGTGATCGCCGATATTCAGGCACGGCCAGCCGAGCAGCATGTGGTGGTGACCGGGCGCGGTGCGCCGGCAGCCTTGCTGGAGGTGGCCGATACCGTCACGGAGATGGGCGTGGTAAAGCACGCGTTCAAGGCCGGGATCAAGGCGCAGAAGGGGATCGAATTTTGAATAATAGGGAATGTCCGGCAGTACTGATTGCAGCGCCTGCCTCGGGGCAGGGCAAAACCACCGTCACCGCAGCGCTGGCGCGCATGCATCGGCTGGCGGGCAGGCAGGTACGGGTATTCAAGTGTGGCCCCGACTTTCTCGATCCCATGATCCTGGAAGTGGCGAGCGGCGCGCCGGTGCATCAGCTCGACCTCTGGATGGTGGGATTGGAGCAGTCTCAGCGGCTGCTGTGGGAAGCCGCCGGCGAGGCCGATCTGATTCTGATTGAAGGCGTCATGGGGCTGTTCGATGGCACGCCCTCGGCAGCTGATCTGGCACGTCAGTTCGGGGTGCCGGTACTCGGGGTGATCGACGGCTCCGGCATGGCGCAGACCTTTGCCGCCATGGCCTTCGGTCTGGCGCATTTTCAGCCCGGCTTGCCCTTTGCCGGGGTGCTGGGCAACAAGCTGGGCAGCGCCCGTCATGGCGAGATTCTGCGCGATAGTTTGCCGGCGGACATCCGCTGGTTTGGCGCTTTGCCGCGCTCGGCAGATATCGCACTGCCCAGCCGGCATCTGGGCCTGGTGCAGGCTGCGGAACTGGCCGATCTGGAGGCGCGTCTGGACGCCGCGGCGGCAGCATTGGCCGCCAGCGTCAGCGATGCGCTGCCAGCGCCGGTCAGCTTTCGCGCTCCCCTGGCACAAGACATCGAGCCACTGTTGGCTGGCGTCAGCGTCGGGGTGGCGCGCGACGCCGCCTTTGCCTTTGTGTATCAGGCCAACCTTCAGCTGTTGCAGGCGATGGGGGCAGAACTGGTCTTTTTCTCGCCATTGAACGATAGCGGACTGCCGGAGGTAGACAGCCTTTACCTGCCCGGCGGCTATCCCGAGCTGCACGCCGCGCGCCTGGCCGGCAACAGGTCGATGCAGGCAGATATTGCCGAACACTATCTGATGGGCAAGCCAATTGTTGCCGAGTGCGGCGGCATGCTCTATCTGCTCGACAGTCTGACCGATCTGCAGGGGGAGCGCTTCGAGATGTGCGGCTTGCTGGAGGGCAATGCAACTATGCAGCAGCGTCTCAGTGCCCTGGCGTTGCAGGCGGTAGACTTGCCCGAGGGCCGCCTGCACGGACATACCTTTCACCATTCGCAGCTCGAGAGCCAGCTGCAACCGCTGGCGCGCGGCGAATGCCCCAACTATCGGCGCACGGCCGAAGCGGTCTATCGCATTGAGCGCTTGACCGCGTCCTATATCCATTTTTATCTACCGGGCAATCCGCAGGCTGCCGCTGCGCTCTTTCTTCCATGAGCCAGCCGCATGCTTATTCCGTCGAAGAGCGTGAAGCCCTTTATCGGGCCATTCGCGAGCGGCGGGATATGCGCCATTTCAGCGGCGGGGAGGTAGCAGATACCGTGTTGCAACGTCTTCTGCTGGCCGCGCATCAGGCGCCCAGCGTCGGTCTGATGCAGCCCTGGCGCTTCGTTCGTGTGTGCAAGCCGGCATTGCGTGAGCAGATTCATCAGTTGGTGGAGCAGGAACGAGAGGCCACCGCAGACGCCCTGGGTGAGCGCCGGGATGAATTCATGCGTCTGAAAGTGCAAGGTGTGCTGGACTGCGCCGAACTGCTGGTGGCGGCGTTGCCGGCAGGGCGTGACGCGCATGTGTTTGGCCGCCGCACACTGCCGGAGATGGATCTGGCCTCGCTGGCCTGCGCGATTCAGAATATGTGGCTTGCCGCCCGAGCGGAGGGCCTCGGCATGGGGTGGGTATCGCTGTTCGATCCGCAGGCATTGGCTGAATTGCTGCACTTGCCAGCGGGTGCCAAACCGGTAGCAGTGCTTTGCCTGGGGCCGGTGGCCGAATTCTATCCGCAGCCCATGCTGGTGCAGGAGCGCTGGGCACAGCCGCGCAACTTGTCCGAGCTGCTGTTTATTGATCAATGGGGAGCCCTGCGTGATGAAAACTGATGCCATGAGCGGGCCGCAACGTATCGTCTGCCTGTCCACCGAGACCTGCGAGGTGCTCTATTGCCTGGGTCAGCAGGAGCGCATCGTGGGCATTTCCGGCTTTACCGTGCGGCCACCGCAGGCGCGCAAGGAAAAGCCCAAAGTGGCAGCCTTCACCAGCGCCAAGAGTGACGAGATTCTCGCGCTCGAGCCGGATCTGGTGCTCGGCTATTGCGATCTGCAGGCCGGCATTCTAGCCGACCTGGCGCGCGTGGGGCTGGAGGTGCATCTATTCAACCAGCGCAGTGTCGCCGGCATTTTGCGTATGGTCTCGACGCTGGGGGCGCTGGTAGGTGTTCCCGAGCGTGCCGCCACGCTGATCGCCGAGCTTGAGGACGGCTTGCTGCAGGTTCGCAATGCCAGCAGCACTGGGCCCCGCCCGCGGGTGTACTTCGAAGAATGGAATGAGCCGTTGATCTCCGGCATCGGCTGGGTCAGTGAGCTGATCGAGCTGGCTGGCGGCGAGGACTGCTTTAGTGAGCTGGCGAGTCACCCCAGTGCCCGCCAGCGCATCATTGCCGACCCGCAGGAAGTGGTGCGCCGCGCCCCGGACATCATCATCGGTTCCTGGTGCGGCAAGCGCTTTCGTCCCGAACAGGTGAGGGTACGTGAGGGCTGGGACGCCATACCGGCGGTGCAGACCGGGCAGCTGCACGAAATCAAGTCGGCGGATATCCTGCAGCCCGGTGTCGGTGCGCTGACCGATGGTGTGGACCAACTGGCGCGCATCATCGCTCAGTGGCGCGCGGCATGATCGCGATATTGCCGGCGGCTCTGCTGGGCGTGCTGCTGGATCGCCTGCTGGGTGAGCCGGCGCGCTGGCATCCGCTGGTGGGCTTTGGCCGCTGGGCGCAATACCTTGAGGGCAGGTTCAACCGCCAGCGCAGCATTTTCAGCGGCGCCCTGGCCTGGAGCCTGGCGGTACTGCCCTTTACGCTACTGGCCTACTGGCTGGCCGCCGTGCCCTTGCTGGGTTGGGTTTTCTCCGTATTCTGCCTGTACCTGTGCCTGGGTGGGCAAAGCCTGGTCGCGCATGCCAAGCCCATAGCGCAGGCGTTGCAGTGCCATGACCTGCCGTTGGCGCGCGAGTTGGTAGGGCGTATTGTCAGCCGCGATACGCGCCAGCTGGACGAGCAGGGCGTGGCGCGGGCGACCGTGGAGTCGGTGCTGGAGAACGGTAGCGATGCGGTATTCGCGGCGCTCTTCTGGTTTCTGCTACTGGGCGCGCCGGGCGTGCTGCTGTACCGGCTGAGCAATACACTGGACGCCATGTGGGGTTATCGCTCACCCCGATTTCTGTTGTTTGGCCGCAGTGCAGCCCGGATCGACGACGCGCTCAACTATCTGCCGGCGCGGCTGGTCGCGCTGAGTTATTGCCTGTGCGGTAGCGCCCGCACTGGCTGGCGCAGCTGGCGTACGCAGGCCGCCGCATGGGATAGTCCCAACGCCGGACCCGTGATGGCGGCTGGTGCTGGGGCCTTGGAATTGCGCTTGGGTGGCTCTGCTATTTATCACGGCGAGGCGGTAGAACGGCCGGTGTTGGGATGCGGCGCGGCACCGGCCGCAGCGGATATCGTGCGTGCGCTGCAACTGGTGCACCGCAGCCTGTGGCTGTGGTTGCTTGTAGTAATGCTGCTCTGGGGACTGGCTGAACATGGATGAGCGGAGCCTTGAGCCTATGGGCATGCTGGAACACGGCGGGCGCTTGCAACGCGCCGCCCGCGACTTTGGTATTCCCCTGGCGCAGTGGCTGGATATCTCGACCGGTCTGGCCCCTTATCACTGGCCGTTGCCGCCGCTTCCCGCCGGTATCTGGAGCCGATTGCCGGAGCCCGAAGATGGCTTGTGTGACATGGCGGCGGCGCACTACAACGCGCCCAGCGCCTTGCCGGTGGCCGGCTCGCAAGCAGCAATCCAGGCGCTGCCCCTGCTGCGCAGCCGCTGCCGCGTGGGCATTCTGGAACCCACCTATGCCGAGCACCGGCGGGCGTGGCAGCGTGCCGGGCACGAGGTGGTGAGTGTGCGGGTGAGCGAACTGGAGCAGCAACTGGAACAACTGGATGTGCTGGTGGTGGTTAACCCCAACAATCCCACTGGCGCAGTCGTCGCCCCGCCGTTGCTGCTCGACTGGCATCAACGGCTGACCAGTCGCGGAGGCTGGTTAGTGGTAGATGAGGCCTTTGCCGATGCTACGCCGGACATCAGCCTGTCGTCCTTCAGTCATCTTCCGGGTCTCATAATACTGCGCTCATTCGGCAAGTTTTTTGGCCTGGCCGGTGTGCGGCTGGGTTTTGTGCTGGCCGAAGAAGCACTGCTGGGCAGGCTTGAACAGCAGCTCGGTCCCTGGGCTGTCAGTGGGCCAGCCCGGGCCGTCGGTATGGCGGTACTCGCCGATCAGGGTACGCAACAGCTCTGGCGCAGCCGGCTGCAGATGGATAGCAGGCGTCTGCAAGCGTTACTGGAGCGCAGCGGCCTGCCGGGCGATGGCAGTTGCCTGTTTCAATGGCGCGCGCTTGCGGCTGATCAGGCGCGCAGGTTGTACCTGAGCCTTGCGATGCGCGGCGTACTGATACGTCTGTTCCCGGACATTGCCGGGGTGCGCTTTGGTCTGCCGGGCAGTGACGCGCAGTGGAAGCGGCTGGAGTCGGCCTTGTCTGAAAGTTCCGAGGAATGGGTATGAGCAGTTTGATGGTTCAGGGTACGACCTCGGACGCGGGCAAGAGCACGCTGGTCAGCGCGCTCTGCCGCTGGCTGGTGCGCCAGGGCGTTAATGTCGCGCCGTTCAAACCGCAGAACATGGCGCTGAACGCGGCGGTAACCGAGGAGGGTGGCGAAATAGGCCGCGCCCAGGCGGTGCAGGCCCAGGCCGCGCGTATCCCGGCCCACACCGACATGAACCCCATTCTGCTCAAACCCAACAGCGATGTTGGAGCTCAGGTCATCATTCAGGGCCAGCCCATCGGCAACATGGATGCGGTCGCCTACCACGCCTATAAGCCCGTTGCCATGCAGGCAGTGCTGGCGGCGCATCAGCGCTTGAGCGCGCGTTACCCGGTGGTGGTGGTGGAAGGTGCCGGCTCACCGGCCGAGATCAACCTGCGCGAAGGGGATATTGCCAATATGGGGTTTGCCGAGGCGGTGGATTGCCCGGTGATCATAGTGGCGGATATCGACAAGGGTGGCGTCTTTGCCCACCTGGTGGGCACCCTGGAGCTGCTCTCGGCCAGCGAGCAGGCGCGGGTCCAAGGTTTTGTCATCAATCGCTTTCGCGGTGATATTGCGCTGCTGGAACCGGGCCTGCGCTGGCTCGAAGCACGCACGGGCAAGTCGGTGATCGGCGTGCTGCCTTATTTGCAGGATCTCCATCTGGAGGCCGAGGATGCTGTCGACACCCGCCAGGCACCAAAGCGGCAGGAATGCCTCAAGGTAGTAGTACCGGTGCTGCCGCGCATCAGCAATCACACCGACTTTGATCCCCTGCGCCTGCATCCCCAGGTGGAGCTGCAATTTGTCGGTCCGGGGCAATCGATACCGCTGGCTGACCTGATCATACTGCCGGGCTCCAAAAGTGTGGCTGCAGACCTTGCCTTTCTGCGTGAGCAGGGTTGGGAATCGGCGCTGCAACGCCATCTGCGCTACGGTGGCAAACTGCTGGGTATCTGCGGCGGCTTCCAGATGCTGGGCGCTGAACTGGCAGACCCGCTGGGCCTGGAAGGCCCGCCAGGTAGCGTGCCTGGCCTGGGTCTGCTGGCGATGCGCACTGAGCTGCAGGCGGCCAAGCAACTGACCAATGTCACCGGCGTGCTGAGCCTGGGACAGGCGGCGGTGAGCGGGTACGAAATTCACGCCGGCGTCAGCCTGGGCGCGGCACTGGAAAAGCCGCTGGTGCAACTGTCAAGCGGCCGCCGCGATGGCGCGCTGAGTGAAGACGGGCAGGTGGCGGGCTGTTATCTGCATGGGTTGTTCGAGCAGCCGGCAGCGCAACAGGCGATCCTGCGCTGGGCAGGGCTGACGCAGGCCGAAGGTCTGGATTATGCTGCGCTGCGCGAACGCGACCTTGAGCGCCTGGCTGATCTGGTCGAGGCGCATCTGGATACGGCGATGCTGCGTCGGCTTTGTGGTCTGAACCCTGGAATCAACGTCATGGAGTCGGAATCATGAAGAGTGAACCATGAAGTCTGAGCTTGGGAGTCTGAAGCGTGCATGAGTTGATCCTGGGGGGCGCGCGTTCGGGCAAGAGCCGACTCGCCGAGCGTTTGGCAGTGGAGTCCGGCTTGCCGGTCACCTATATCGCCACCTGTGAGCCGCGTGATCGGGAAATGGCCGAGCGCGTGGCCCAGCACCGTGCGCAGCGTCCCGCAGAGTGGGCTCTGGTGGAAGAGCCGCGGTCGCTGGCGCAGGTCTTGCGCGAGCAGGCCGCGCCAAGTCGATGCCTGCTGGTCGACTGTCTGACATTGTGGCTCAGTAATCTGCTGCTCAGCGATGACCCTCAGCACTGGGCTGTTGAGCGCGAGGCGCTGTTTGCCGCTCTGCCGGGGTTGCCTGGGCGGGTGATCATGGT
The DNA here is from genome assembly GCF_036961105.1 of Halopseudomonas sp. Lineage (GTDB taxonomy): Bacteria > Pseudomonadota > Gammaproteobacteria > Pseudomonadales > Pseudomonadaceae > Halopseudomonas. The sequence continues at coordinate 50,084 of NZ_JBALWW010000006.1, forward strand.
CAGCAACGAGACGGGGCTGGGCGTGGTTCCCATGGGGGAGCTGAGCCGGCGGTTTGTCGATGAATCCGGTTGGCTGCATCAGCAGTTGGCCGCACACTGTGACCGGGTTGTGGTCTGTATTGCGGGATTGCCGCAGACCTTGAAGGGAGAAAAGGTGTGAACGGAGCTTGGTGGCAGACAAGGGCGCGGGACGCCGACGCAGGTAGACGCGCGCAGGCATTGGCGCGCCAGACACAATTGACCAAACCGCAGGGCGCGCTGGGGCGTCTGGAGCAGCTTGCGGTTAACCTGGCGGGCTTGCAGGGGCGCAGCCAACCATCGATGGAGCGCATCTGGATATCCATTTTCGCAGCTGACCACGGTATCGCTCAGGAGGGCGTGTCTGCGTATCCGCAGGAAGTCACCGGGCAGATGCTGGCCAACTTTGCCGGCGGCGGCGCTGCCATCAATGTGCTGGCGCGTCATCTCGGCGCCGAACTCGAATTGCTCAACCTGGGGTTGGTGGACGAAAGCGGTCCCCTGCCCGGTGTGCGGCAACTGAAGATTGCAGCCGGTACCAACAACTTCCTGCACGCGCCGGCCATGTCCGAGGTGCAATGCGCCCACGCCCTGCTGGCCGGGCGAGAAGCAGTGCTGCGCAGTAGCGAAAAGGACACCGACCTGTTCATCGGTGGCGATATGGGGATCGGCAACACCAGCAGTGCCTGCGCACTGGCTTGCCTGCTGCTGGATATGCCGGCGGTGCGTCTGGTAGGCGCCGGCACCGGCATGAAAAATGGCGGGCTGCAGCACAAGACCCGGGTGATCGAAGCCGCCCTGAAGCTGCATCGACCGCATATATCCTCCCCCCTAGAGGCGCTGGTGCGGGTCGGCGGGCTGGAAATTGCCGCCCTGGCCGGCGCCTACATGGCTGCCGCGCAGGAGGGCATACCGGTACTGGTGGACGGCTATATCTGCTCCGCCGCCGCGCTCTGCGCGACGCGCATGAATCCGAGCATCATTCCCTGGCTGCTCTACAGTCACCGCAGTGCTGAACCCTGTCATCAGGAGTTGCTCGACGCGCTGGACGCCGAACCCCTGATCGCTCTGGAGATGCGCCTGGGTGAGGCGAGCGGCGCTGCGGTAGCAGTGCCGCTGCTGCAAAGCGCCTGCCGACTGCACAATGAAATGGCTACCTTCAAGGAAGCGGCGGTCTCGGGCAGCCTGTTTTGACCCTGTATCTGGAATGGCTGCGCCACGGTGAGACCGAGCTGGGCGGCGGACTGCGCGGCAGCCTGGATGACGCGCTCACGGCGGCGGGTTGGCAGCAGATGCAGGCCGCTGTGGCGCAGGCCGGCGATTGGCAGCGCATTGTCAGTTCACCGCTGCAGCGCTGTTCCCGTTTCGCTGAACAGCTCGCGGCGCGGCTGGAACTGCCTTTCGAACATTGCGCGGACCTGCGTGAACTGCACTTCGGCGAATGGGAGGGGCTGCACCCGCGCGACTTGATGCTGACCCAGGCAGATGAACTCGGACGTTTCTGGGCTGATCCCTATGCCTTTACGCCGCCCGGAGCTGAACCCTTGCGGGCCTTCTCTCAGCGTATAGACGCGGCTTTGCAGGGGTTGTACGAGGCGTACGCCGGCGAGCGGTTGCTGGTAGTCTCGCACGCCGGCGTGATGCGTCTGCTACTGGCGCGTGCGCGTGGTCTGGCCCCGGCAGCACTGTTGCAAGTGGTGGTCGGTTATGCCGAGCGCGTACGTCTGGATTATCACCCAGAGCGCGGCCTGACAGAGCTACCGGCATGATGCCCTTCGCCCTGGCACTGCAGTTTCTCACGCGCTTGCCGGTGCGCCTGCGCCGCGCGCCCAGCGCAGAGGAAAGCGCCGAATCGCTGCTCTGGTATCCACTGGTGGGCGTGGTGCTCGGGCTCTTGTTGTTGCTGGGTAATGTCCTACTGAGCGGCGTGGATGTGTCGCTGCGCGCTGCTCTGTTGCTGGCTGCCTGGGTCTGGTTGAGTGGCGGCCTGCATCTGGACGGCCTGGCCGATACCGCAGATGCCTGGATCGGTGGCTACGGCGATCGCGAACGCACCCTGGCGATCATGAAGGATCCGGCCTGCGGACCCATTGGGGTGCTGGCGCTACTGCTGTGTCTATTGCTGAAATACTGCGCGCTGGCGCTGCTGCTGCAGCACCAGCTCTGGAGTCTGTTGCTGGTTGCGCCCTGGATGGGGCGTTGTCTGTTGCCGCTGCTGCTGCTGACCACGCCCTACGTGCGGGCCGGTGGGCTGGGCGAGAGCCTGACCCGCGCCATGCCACGCCAGCGTTTGCAGTGGGTTTTGCTGGGCAACGCCGTTGTCTTGCTGTGTTTTGGCCTGGTCGGCCTGCTGGCGTTCATGACGGCTATCGTCCTGACGCTGCTGGCGCGTCGCCTGCTGCTGCAGCGTTTGGGTGGCACCACTGGTGATACCGCCGGCGCGCTGTTGGAGGTCGCCGAATGTACGGTTCTGGTAGTGGCGGCCGTAGTGTTAGCTTGATCACAATTCTGTGCCAACCCGGTGCTGGAGTTGAACTTTTGCCGCTAGTCTTTCATCTGAATGTCATCTGGCATGGCTAACGTAAACCTTGCGATAGCAGTATGTCAGAACCGCCAAGAAGAAAAGGGAGGCGATATGAGCGACTATATTGAAGAGTTGATTGAACTGCAGGCGCAGCAACGTGAAGATGAAGTGGTAGAAGACGCTGAAGAGATGTAATTCTCTTCATGCGTTTTCTACAAAGAGAAAGTAGGTGGCTGTTTCCTCTCGTTTTTTCCTGTCTCGTCATCCCCGCATTTATCTGTTATCAAATCGACTCCTGTGCGTTGCGTGCCAGCAATAGGGCACGGCGGTAGCTACCGGGCGCTGACCCGCTCCAGCGTTTGAATGCCCGCTGAAATGCCTCCGGTGAGGAAAATCCCAGGAGAAAGGCGATCTCGCCCAACGCCAGCTCGGTGTCTCGAATGTAGCTGACCGCCAGGTCGCGGCGCATTTGGTCGATGATGTCCTGGAAGCGGGTGTGATCCTCCTGTTGCAGACGCCGGCGCAAGGTCCAGGAGGGCAACCCCAATTCCCGCGCGACTTCGTCCAGGCTGGGTAGCCGTTGATGAAGCTGCGGCGCGACAATGCTTTCGACCCGTTCGCGCAAGGCCCTATGGCGGGTCAGTTCCTGTAAGCGTTGGTCGCACAAGGACAGCAGGTGCTGATAATGGCCTGGCGCGCTCTGCAGCAATGGCAGCTGCAGGCTGCGCGGCTCCCACACCAGCTGATTCTGGCTCTGGGAAAACAGCACCGGGCATTGAAATACCTCTTCATAGCGCGCTGCATAAGTAGGCGCGGGAAACTCGATATGCACTTCGCGCAGTTGCGCCTGTGCGCCAGTCAGTTGTCTGGCGGCTAACGCACGTGCTGCCAGGGCAGAATCCACGACAAACAGGTTGAACATGTTGTAAGGCGCGATGGAGTAAAAGCGCAGCGCCGGAATTTCAAAACTGGAATGCCCGCGATAGTTCTGGCTGGTCAGGCGTTCATATCGAACCATGACCTCGAAGGCTTCGCCGAGCGTGGGGGCGCACTGCGCGGTCATGCCAGCCAGGCCCAGGTGGCTGAGCTGGCTATGGTTGCCCATCAGCAGTCCAATGGCGGGGTTCTGTGTGTAACGGATGGCGGCATTGCCCAGGCGCATGAAGCGCGCAATGCTGATGCGTGCGTGGGGCTCGCTGAGCAAGGCGTCGGTAATGCCGAAGCGGCGCAGCAGGGGCGCAGGGTCCAGCTGCAGCTGCTGAATAGCCGCGCGCAGGCTGAGCAGATAGCTGACAGAGATGTCGCCGAGTTTCATGGGCATAGCTCTACAAGTGGCCCGCGAAGGGGGAGCGGTGGCTACGGGATTGTAATTCAAGGTTATGAATGTGTCATTTAAGGTGATTGAGCGGCATCCCGCCTGGGCCTATTGTTCTGGCCATAACAGGCTCCGGGCAGGTACCCGCGGGCCTATTCGATGTGATGCCGCCTGATGATGCCGGAGTAAACCATGACTGCACATACGCTCTATCCCAACCTGCTGGCCCCGCTGGATCTGGGCTTTACCACCTTGCGCAACCGCACCCTGATGGGCTCGATGCATACCGGGCTGGAAGAGCGCCCCCATGGCTTCGAGCGCATGGCGGCCTATTTTGCCGAGCGCGCGCGCGGCGGCGTAGGCCTGATCGTAACCGGTGGCATCGGGCCCAACGATGAGGGTTGCGTAGCTCACGGTGCGGCCAAGATGAGCACGCCCGAAGAAGCCGAGCAGCACAAGATAGTGACCGCAGCGGTACACGAGGCAGGCGGCAAGATCTGCATGCAGATTCTGCATGCCGGCCGCTATGCCTATAGCCCCAAGCAGGTGTCGGCCAGTGCGGTGCAGGCGCCCATCAATCCCTTTACGCCGAAGGAGCTTGACGAGGCGGGCATCGAGAAGCAGATCGCCGATTTTGCCCATTGCGCCGCGCTGGCCAAACAGGCCGGCTATGACGGTGTTGAGGTAATGGGCTCGGAAGGTTATTTCATCAACCAGTTCCTGGTCAGTCATGTCAACAAGCGTACCGACCGCTGGGGTGGCAGCTATGAGAATCGCATGCGTTTGCCGGTAGAGATCGTCAAACGGGTGCGTGAGGCAACCGGCGACGATTTCATCATCATCTATCGTCTGTCGATGCTCGACCTGATTGAAGGTGGCAGCACCTGGGGTGAAGTAGTCATGCTGGCCAAGGCCATTGAGCAGGCCGGCGCCACCATTATCAATACCGGCATCGGTTGGCACGAAGCGCGTATTCCCACTATAGCCACCAAGGTGCCGCGTGCGGCCTTCGCCAAGGTGACCGCCAAGCTCAAGGGCGAGGTGAGCATTCCGCTGGTCACTACCAACCGCATCAACACGCCTGAGGTAGCCGAGCAGGTCCTGGCCGAGGGCGATGCCGACATGGTGTCCATGGCGCGCCCGTTTCTGGCCGACCCCGAATTTGTCAACAAGGCCGCGGCTGGCAAGGCCGACGAGATCAATACCTGTATCGGCTGCAACCAGGCCTGCCTGGACCATACCTTCGGCGGCAAGCTGACCAGTTGCCTGGTCAACCCGCGCGCCTGCCACGAGACCGAGCTGAACTACATAGCTACCACCAGCGTCAAGAACATTGCCGTGGTGGGCGCTGGCCCGGCTGGCCTGGCGGCAGCAACGGTTGCGGCCGAGCGCGGCCATCAGGTAACGCTGTTCGATTCCGCCGAGCAGATTGGCGGTCAGTTCAACATTGCCAAGCTGATTCCTGGCAAGGAAGAGTTTTATGAAACCCTGCGCTATTTCAGCAAGCTGATCGAAAAAACCGGCGTGCGCCTGCAGTTGGGCCGGCGAGTTGATGCAGCTGATCTGGCCGAATTCGACGAGGTGATTCTGGCGACCGGTATCAAGCCGCGCACGCCGGATATTCCCGGTATCGATCATCCCAAGGTCATCAGTTACCTGGAGGCGATCCAGCAGCGCAAGCCGGTAGGGCAGAAGGTAGCGGTGATTGGCGCCGGGGGTATTGGCTTCGATGTATCCGAGTTCGTTACTCACCAGGGGGTGAGCCCGAGTCTGAGTGTTGAGCTGTTCTGGAAAGAGTGGGGTATCGATCCTGAGCTACAGGCGCGCGGCGGGATTGCCGGCATTCAGGCTCAGCCGCATGCGCCGGCGCGCGAGGTCTATCTGCTGCAGCGCAAGGCGAGCAAGGTCGGCGATGGTCTGGGCAAGACCACCGGCTGGATTCACCGTGCCGGGTTGAAGAGCAAGCAGGTGCAGATGCTCAATGCGGTGCAGTACCTGAAAGTCGACGACGCTGGCCTGCACATTCAGATCGGCGAGTTAGGTGAGCCCAGGGTGTTGCCGGTAGATACCATCATTATCTGCGCCGGACAGGAGCCGCTGCGCGAGTTGCAGGAGGTATTGCAGGCGCAGGGCAAGCCGGTGCATCTGGTGGGTGGTGCCGACGTGGCCGCCGAGCTGGACGCCAAGCGGGCGATTGATCAGGGCTCGCGTCTGGCTGCGGCAATCTGAGTTTGTTCTGCCGGCACCGCAGCTGTACCGCTGCTGCGGTGTCGGTCTTCCCGTTTCACGGCTTTCGTCTCCAGCCCGCGCCACCTCTGCCATGACGATTTTATGCCAGCAGATAGGCTGCTTGCCAAATCGATCACATAAGGTCATGAACCTTTTCCCTACACTTGCTGCCTTACAGGCGTGCGGGATGCATTTGCCGGAAAAAAGGCGCAGAGTATTGAGCAGGGCAAGGAGATAGATGATGAGCACAGCAACACGGCCAATGCTCACTGAGGCGGTGATGTTCTTCTCGGAGCGCGGCATCTGCAAGGAGATGTTGTTCCCCGAGTTTGAAGCATTGCTGGATGGCCTCGTGGCGTCCCCCGAATTCGCCGATGAAACCGTCGAAGCGGTATTCGTACAGATCAACTCGCGGCTGCAGGTTCGCGCAGCGGTGTTCTTTACGCTCGACTTCGATCTGGACGGTTACGTCAACCGCCTGTGGAACATGCCGCTGCGCCAACTGGCGGAGAAAGCCGAGCGCGGTCCGGACATGGGCGGCGGTCCTATTCGCCTGGTTTGTCTGGGCTACAACAAACTGCCCAATTATCGCCCCCTGCTGTGGAAACCCGGCCAGCGCGCCGGTACCAATGATCTGGCCCTGGTGAAGGACGCGGTGACGCGCAATTCTCTGGGTATTCTGGGCGATGACGAAGAAGCCATCAGCATACTTTCCCCGGAACGCCTCCAGGTCGCCGCCGAAGATACCTGGTACGGCAGTGGCGTAATCATTGATCCGGACAACACCACGCTCCTGCCTATCGAATCCAGCGCCCCGCACAGCGATGAACTTGACGATGTGCTTGAGCAGCACGCACTGGAGGTTCGCGAGTACCAGCGCCAGATCGAGTTGCTGAGTAATCGTCTCAAGGCGCTGACCCTGGAAAAGGATCAGGCGCTTGCCGAGCTCAAGGGCACCCACGCCGATCACCTGGAAATCGTCCAGGGTGAACTGCTCGATATCAAGCAGGAGCTGGCCCAGCAGCAGAAACTCAATGTTGCGCTGAAACGCGACCTGGTGAAACTGCAGAGCCGCACCTCAACCGATATCGATTGATCAGGCCGGCCAGCCGTCAGCTACACAAATCAGGCGGTCTGCGCGGAGCGGCTGGTATTCACCCGCCGGGTCTGCGCGGATAAACATCACCGGCTGCAGTGCTCTTGCCTTCTCAAATACACTGCTCATTTGCGCCGGACTGAAGAGTTCTGCCTCTTCCGGCCTGGGCGGCATCAGCCAGTGCTTGTGCGGTAGCGCTATCCATTTGCTATTTGCTGGCAGCCATAATTCAACTTCACTGCGGTGACACCATAACCGATCTGCTGGCTGAGCGGCCTGCACGCAGGCCGGCGGCATGCGCTGCGCTGCCGACTGGAACAGACAGCCCTGTAGCCAGGCGGCGGAACAATCCGGCTGCGGCAATGCCCCGGGGTAATGGCTGAACAGCTCTGATTTGCCGCCGCTCTGCAAATGACGGCCAAGCGGTAGTTGGTGTTCCTTGAGGCGCTGAATCTTGCGCGCCAGCTGATCGCTCGGGTCAGGGCCCCACCAGAGCGCGGCATCACTGCAATCGGCATTGCTGTCTGTCTCTTGCAGCTCCGGTCTGCCCAGATAGAACTTGATCGCCAACTCCAGATGTACGATCTCGCCATTGGCGGCACGAATGACCAGATCCAGCTCGCCAAGAGTGCGGCCAGCTTCGCGCAGCGCCAGGTTGTGCGCCAGAATCTCCACGTCGGGCGCCAGGCTCAGCAAGGCGTGCCACAGGCGCTCGTAGTAATTGCCCAGACGGCGGTCGCGGGTCTGTGCCAGCAAGGCCGGCAGTTGGCCAGGCTCGGCGTCCAGTCGCTGCAAGGCTGCCAGCAACTGCTCGGGGTACCGCCGCCAGACGGAGTCTCGCAAGGGATCGCGCAGCGGTAGAGCAACCTCGGTCAACAGCGGGCCGCTGAAGGCGAGCCAGGCCAGGTCGCGTACCATGGGGTGAGTGAAATCCGGCAACATGTATCAGGTCCTGATTTGCCAGCGCAGGGCCGGCTGCGGAATAATCGCCATTCCAGAAGAGGATGTAGTCCGGCCAGTGTCTGTCATGTCCGGTCATCTCTCAAGCGAACAAACAACGAGGTGCTATGGACCAGTTCCGCAATATCGGGCTAATCGGCCGACTCGGCAGCGGGCGGGTGGTGGATACCCTCAAGCGTTTGAAGCGCTTCCTGCTCGATAGCGGACACACCGTAATCCTGGAGGATGCGGTGGCTGACCTGTTTCCGGGCCACCAGCAGCAGGTGTGTTCGCGCAAGATGATGGGCGAGATCTGCGACCTGGTGATCGTGGTGGGCGGCGATGGCAGCCTGCTGGGTGCCGCGCGGGCGCTATGTCGTTACAACATCCCGGTGCTGGGAGTGAACCGCGGCGGTCTGGGCTTTCTCACCGATATTCCACCGGACGAGCTGGAGCACCGGGTAGGCGAGGTGCTGGCAGGACAGTACATGGTCGAGACGCGCTTTCTGCTGGATGCCTTTGTGCGCCGTGGTGAGGAGCAACTGGGCACCAGTGAAGCGCTCAATGATGTGGTGCTGCATCCGGGCAAATCGGCGCGGATGATCGAATTCGAGCTCTACGTTGACGGCCAGTTTGTCTACAGTCAGAAATCCGATGGACTGATCGTGGCAACGCCTACTGGCTCTACCGCGTATTCCCTGTCCGCTGGCGGCCCCATCATGCACCCCAAGCTGGACGCTGTGGTGCTGGTGCCCATGTTCCCGCACACGCTGTCCAGCCGCCCCATAGTGGTGGACGGCAACAGTGAGCTGAAAATCATCATCTCCAAGCAGAACGGCATCTATCCGCAGGTCAGCTGCGATGGGCAGGTGCACATTTCATGCGCGCCGGGTGACAGTATCACCATCCGCAAGAAGCCGCAGAAGCTGCGTCTGCTGCATCCGCTGGACCATAATTTCTACGCCATCTGCCGCAGCAAACTGGGATGGTCCAGCCGTCTCACGGATCAGTAGATGAGTGTGCTGGAGAGCGAGCGCGGTTACGACATTATCGGCGACGTGCATGGGTGTGCGCGTACCGTCGAGCGTCTGCTGGAGCAGATGGGTTATCAAAAACAGGCCGGGGTCTGGCAGCATCGATCACGTCAGGCGCTGTTTCTGGGCGATATCATCGACCGCGGGCCGCGCATCCGCGAGGCGCTGCATCTGGTGCGGGATATGGTGGAGGTCGGCAGCGCGCGTTGCATCATGGGCAATCATGAGTTCAACGCGCTGTGCTGGGCCACACCGGCGCCGGCAGACAGCGACCGCAGCTTCATGCGTGAGCACAGCGAACGCCATCGCCGTCTGATTGGTGACACCCTGGATCAATTCGCCGCCTGGCCGGACGAATGGCAGGCCTTTCTGGACTGGTTCTATGAACTGCCGCTGTTTCTCGACTGCCAGGAAATTCGCCTGGTGCATGCCTGCTGGGATGATCGGCTGATCCAGCCATTTCGCGCCCAGCACCCCGATGGCTGTATCGACGAGGCGTTTCTGCTGGCCAGTAGCCGCTGGGGCAGCTTTGAGTCGCAGACGCTGGACCGCCTGCTGCGCGGCACCGACATGCGCCTTCCCGACGGCCTTACCATGACCGGCAAGGATGGTTTTACCCGCGGCTCTTTCCGTACCAAGTTCTGGGAAGAAGCTCCTCGGACTTACGGTGATGTGGTGTTTCAGCCCGATGCCTTGCCCCATGACATAGCGGCGCTGGCACTCTCAGATGAACAAAAGGCGGCATTGCAGATCTATGTTGCCGAGGACCCGATTCTCTTTGTCGGTCACTATTGGCAACAGGGCTACCCGCAGCCGATCCGGCCCAATCTGGCCTGTCTGGATTACAGTGCGGTCAAGTACGGCAAGCTGGTGGCCTATCGATGGGATGGCGAGCGGCGGTTGAATCCGGATCATTTTGTTTGGGTAGATGTACCCCATTACGCCTGAGGCATGCATGCAACGAGCGCTGAGTTGTCCCTTGGAAGAAGACCTGCGGCCACTGGTGCGCTTTCTGCGTCAGCGTGGCGTGGTTCACCGGGTGGTGGAGGAGAACGGCAAGCAGGTGCTCTGGGTCGTCGATGAAGCCACCGCAGAAATAGTTCGCGCGCTGCATCGGGGCGGGGTGGAGCAGTTACCGCGCGGTCCAGTGGACGGTATCCGGGAAACTCCCACGCGGGCCTACTGGCGGCAATCGCCGCGGTTGATCCCGATCACCCTGGCAGTGCTGGTGGTGACAGCACTGGTAGCAATTTTTACCGGCCTGGGCAGCGATCTGCGGCAAGTGGTCATGCTGACCTATACGCCGCTGGAGCCCACTGGCCACCTTGCCGCCCAACCCGACATGAGTCAGTGGTGGCGGCTGATTACCCCCATATTCATCCATTTTGGCATGCTGCATCTGGCATTCAATGCGCTCTGGTACTGGGAGCTGGGTCGGCGCATCGAGATGCGCTCCGGCGGCCTTTGGCTACTGGGTCTGACCCTTTTGATCGGCGTGATTTCCAACACCGTGCAATGGTGGTGGAGTGGTACGGCGGGGCTGTTTGGCGGGCTGTCCGGAGTACTTTACGGCCTGTTGGGCTATTGCTGGTTGTACCAGTTGATCGCCCCGAACGTCCATTTTGCGCTGCCCAAAGGCGTGGTGGTGATGATGCTGGCGTGGCTGGCGTTGTGCATGTCCGGCCTGGTCACCCTGTTGGGGTTTGGCGCCATCGCCAACGCTGCGCACCTCAGCGGTCTGCTGGTCGGCTGCCTGCTCGGCAGTATCGCCGGAGCGCTGCAGCAACGCCGGTGACGGGTTACAATAGCGCCCATTTACACCTTTGGCCGGAGTACGGATGACCACTTTCATCGACATGCTGCGCAATATCACCCCGGATGTATATGCTGCTCTCAAACTGGCCGTGGAAATCGGTAAATGGTCCGATGGGCGCAGATTGACCCAGGAACAGAAAGAGCTTTGCCTGCAGGCCATGATTGCCTGGGAGCAGGACAATCTTCCGGAAGAAGAACGTACCGGTTACATGGGGCCGCAGGCCTGCAAATCCGAAGGCAAGGAAGTACCCAATATTCTGTTTTCCACCGGTTCGGACACCCTGCACTGATGTCGTTGCCGGAATTGCAGGGCCCCGAATTACAGGGCAGTGTGCGCAAAATGCTGGGCGCTCTGAGTGACCCATCAAGCCCGGTGCAATACCATTTGCCGCTGGGCGAACAGCAGGTTGCACTGAATGCGGCCATAGGCAAGCAGATACGTCTGCAGGCGCTGGGCGTGATCAACTGCGTGCATTGCGGCCGCAAGACCAAGAAGAGCTTCAACCAGGGTTACTGCTATCCCTGTTTTGCCAAGCTGGCGCAGTGCGACAGTTGCATCATGAGTCCGGAAAAATGCCATTACCATCTGGGCAGTTGCCGCGAGCCGGCCTGGGGCGAGCAGTTCTGCATGACTGATCATGTGGTGTACCTGGCCAACTCGTCTGGCCTGAAGGTAGGTATTACCCGCGCCACCCAGATTCCTACCCGCTGGATTGATCAGGGCGCCAGTCAGGCGCTGCCGATTCTGCGCGTTGCCACCCGGCAGCAGTCGGGTCTGGTGGAGGATCTGCTGCGCCAGCACGTGGACGACAAGACCAATTGGCGCGCGCTGCTGCGCGGTGAGCCCGAGCAACTGGATCTGATAGTCGAGCGCGAGCGTCTGCTGGGGCTGGCCGGGGAGGGCATAGCTGCGCTGCAGGCGCAGTATGGCCTGCAGGCCATTCAACCGATTACCGGTATCGAGCCCCTGCAGATTCGCTATCCGGTGGAGCAGTACGTGGCCAAGCCCCAGTCGGCCAATCTGGACAAGGTGCCCTTGCTGGAGGGCACACTTTTGGGTATCAAGGGTCAATATCTACTACTCGATACCGCCGTCATCAATATTCGCAAATATACTGCCTATCAGTTGGCCTTCAGCGTCAACTGACAGCGCGTTTTCAGGACTGCCGCGCCAGCGCGGCGGACGGGATTTTCATTTCCCGGCCACGGCCGGAGCGGGGCACTGCATGCGTACCGAACAACCCAAGACCATTTACCTGAAAGACTACCAGCAGCCCGACTACTGGATTGATGAAACCCAGCTGACCTTCGAGCTGTTCGAGGATCACGCCCTGGTGCATAGCCGTCTGAGCCTGCGCCTGAACACTGACAAGCCGGCCGTCGCAGGCGACCAGCCGCCACTGGTGCTGGACGGACAGTTGCTAGAGCTGCTGACGGTCGAGCTGGACGACCAGCCGCTGAGCGCGGCCGACTATCAGGTTGACGACGACAGCCTGCGCCTGCAACCGCGCAGCCCGAGTTTCGAGCTGGCCATCACCACGCGGATCGAGCCGCAAAACAACACCGCGCTCGAAGGACTCTACAAATCCGGCGGCATGTTCTGCACTCAGTGCGAGGCTGAGGGTTTTCGCAAGATCACCTACTACCTCGACCGCCCGGATGTGATGAGTCGCTTCACCACCACAGTGGTTGCCGATCGCGGTAGCTACCCGGTGCTGCTCTCCAACGGCAACCCCATCGCCTCCGGCGAGCACGAAGGCGGGCGCCACTGGATCAGTTGGGAAGATCCGTTCCCCAAGCCGGCCTACCTGTTTGCCCTGGTAGCCGGCGATCTGTGCCTGTTGCAGGACAGCTTTACCACCATGAGCGGCCGGAAAATCGACCTGCGTATCTATGTCGAGCCGGAAAATCGCGAACAGTGCGACCACGCCATGGATAGTCTCAAGCGTTCCATGCGTTGGGACGAAGAGGTTTATGGCCGCGAATACGATCTGGATATCTTCATGATCGTAGCGGTCAACGACTTCAATATGGGGGCGATGGAAAACAAGGGGCTGAATATCTTCAACTCCAGTTGCGTGCTGGCGCAGCAGGACACGGCAACCGATATGGCCTTTCAGCGCGTCGAGGCCGTGGTGGCGCACGAGTACTTTCACAACTGGTCGGGCAATCGCGTGACCTGCCGCGACTGGTTCCAGCTGTCGCTGAAGGAAGGTTTTACCGTGTTCCGCGACTCCGAGTTCTCTGCCGACATGAACTCGCGCACGGTCAAGCGGATTGAAGATGTCACTTTCCTGCGTGCCAACCAGTTCGCCGAAGACGCTGGCCCCATGGCCCACCCGGTGCGACCGGATTCCTTTATCGAGATATCCAACTTCTACACCCTGACGGTCTATGAGAAAGGCGCGGAAGTGGTGCGCATGCTGCATACCCTGTTGGGGCCAGAGGGCTTTCGCCAGGGTACCGATCTGTACTTCGAGCGCCATGACGGCCAGGCGGTCACTTGCGACGACTTTATCCAGGCGCTGGAAGACGCCAATGGCGCGGACTTCAGCCAGTTCAAGCGCTGGTATAGCCAGGCCGGTACGCCGCGCCTGGATGTGGCCAGTCAGTACGATGCCGCGCGGCGCGAGTACCGCCTGAGTTTCCGTCAGCATTGCCCGGCTACGCCGGGGCAGAGCGAGAAGTTGCCGCAGGTCATTCCGGTGCGCATGGCATTGCTCGACAGCAAGGGTGGGGAATTGCCACTGCAACTGGCTGGGCAGACAGATGCTCTGGGCACTGAAACCGTGCTGTCGGTCACCGAGGCCGAGCAGGAGTTCGTGTTTGCCAATGTTGATCAGGAGCCGCTGCCCTCGTTGCTGCGTGGCTTCTCCGCCCCGGTCAAGCTGAACTACCCCTACAGTCGCGACGAGCGGGTATTTCTCGCCAAGCACGATCCTGATGGTTTCAACCGCTGGGAAGCGGCCCAGAGCCTGGCGGTTGAGGTGCTTCAGGGATTGGTGGAGATTCATCGGGCCGGGCGCCCACTGCACCTGGATCAGCGTCTGGCTGAGATCTACCGTACGGTGCTGGCCGATGCCGAGCTGGATGCGGCGATGGTAGCCGAGATCATTCGCTTGCCGTCCGAGGCCTACCTGGTCGAGTTGGCTGACACTGCCCACGTGCAAGCCATCCACTTTGCCCGTGAATGGCTGCGCACCGAGCTGGCGCGGGTGCTCAAGATTGAGCTGCAACAGCGCTTCGACAGTCTGCCGGCAGGAGGGCAGTACAGCGCCAGCGCTGCTGCCATGGCCGCACGCAGCTTGAAGAACACCTTGCTGGGGTACCTGATGCTGACCGAGGATCCGGCGGTCATGCAGCTGTGTGTTCGTCAGTTTGTGGAGGCCGACAATATGACCGACCGGCAGGCGGCGCTGGTGGCACTGGTCAACTCGCCCTTCGAGCAGCAGCGCAAGGCGGCACTCGAGCATTTTGCCGAGCGCTGGGCGGCCTATCCGCTGGTAATGGATCAGTGGTTCAGCATCCAGGCCGGCAGCACGCTGCCGGGCGGGCTGGAACGGGTGCAAGCGTTGATGCAGCATCCGTTGTTCACGCTGCGCAATCCGAACAAGGTGCGGGCACTGATTGGCGCCTTTGCCAACCAGAATCTGGTCAACTTCCACAGGGCTGATGGCGCCGGTTATCGCTTCCTTGCCGAACGCATCATCGAACTGGACAGCCTCAATCCGCAGATCGCGGCGCGGCTGGTCACGCCGCTCAGCCGCTGGCGCAAGTTTGCCGAGGATCGCCAGCAGCTGATGCAGCAGGAGCTGGCGAGGATTCTGGCGACCGAGAAGCTATCACCTGATGTCTATGAGGTGGTCAGCAAGTCACTGGCATGAGCCGGTGATGGTGGCAAATTGCCCCTCGATAGCACCAAGAGGGGCTTGAGTTAAATCGCGATAAATGAGTTACTTCGTCAGCGCAAGGCCGACATATTAATAAAAAATTACCAAGAGGTATTTGTGCGGTATCTAGTAGGCCTCTAATATGCCTTGTCCGCTGGAGCGATAGCTGAACCAGACTCTGTCTGTCAGCCTCCAGGCATGGCGACATCTGTTCATCGTTCCCTTGCGGAGCAGGGCACCTTATAAAAACAAAGAGGGGTGGTGTATGCGTAAGCCTGTCAATTGGCGCGCTCCATTCATGGTTCGTGCGAACCTGTTTCAAACGACCAGCAAGCAAAAATTTCCTGTTCGTTCAGTTCTCTCAACGTTAGCGCTCTCTGCCGCCGTTGCCGGTTTTGCCGCGCCTGGTGTGAGCCTGGCCGAGGCTGCCGAAGACATCAAACCCGCAATCGAATCCCAACTGGCCGCTTCCGAGCTGCTGCTGGACGCCACCATCGCTGGTGAGCGGCTGGTCGCTGTGGGCGCGCGCGGGCATATTGTCTATTCCGACGATCAGGGCAGCACCTGGCAGCAGGCTGCAGTGCCGGTACGCCAGTTGCTCACAGCCGTGTATTTTGTCGATGACAAGAACGGCTGGGCAGTGGGTCACGACTCGCTGATTCTGCATACCTCCGACAGTGGCGCCACCTGGGCCTTGCAGTACCGTGACCCGGAGCTGGACGAGCCTGTGGATCCCGAAGGTCCCAGCCTGCTTGAGCGTCCGCTGATGGACGTCTGGTTCCGCGACGCCAAGACCGGCTTTGCGGTCGGTGCCTATGGCATCTTCCTGCGCACCGATGATGGCGGCGAGACCTGGGAAGATCTTAGCGACGTGGTGGATAACCCTGATGGTTTCCATTACAACGCCCTGGCTGACATCAAGGGTTCAGGCCTCTTTCTTGCCGGCGAGATGGGTACCATGTACCGCTCTGCCGATTATGGCGATACCTGGGAAACCCTGACCGAGATGCCCTATGACGGTTCCTGGTTTGGCGCTTCCGGCACCACCCAGAACAACGAGGTGCTGGTCTGGGGGCTGCGCGGCAACATGTTCCGCTCCACCGATTTCGGTGACAGCTGGCAGCAGGTAGAGCTTGCTACGGGCGCCACGCTGCTTGGTGGTAGCGTTTCAGCCAATGGTGAGTTGGCGGTAGTAGGTGCCGGCGGCGTGGTGGTGGTCAGCCACGATGGCGGCCAGACATTCAGCGTCTCCACCCGTCCTGACCGCATAGCCCTGGCCTCGGCCAAGGTGCTGCCCAACGGTCGAATCTTGCTTGTAGGCCAGCACGGCGTTTCAACCGCCGCTGCGAACGGTCTCAAAGCCAACTGATAATAATTACAAGCCAGGAGAATGTGGATGTCCCGCGACGAGGAAAACGCGACTTTCATGGAACGGTTGGTATTCAACAACCGCCTGATCGTCGTAATGCTGTTCTCTATTATTACCGTGTTTCTCGGCTATCAGGCGCTGCAGGTTCGCCCCGATACCAGCTTCGGCAAGATGATACCGCTGGAACACCCCTATATTGTCAACATGCTCGAGCACCAGGATGACCTGGCCAACCTTGGCAACTCCATTCGTATTGCGGTGGCGATTGAAGATGGCGACATTTTCACCACGGAGTACATGGAAACCCTCAAGCAGATCAACGATGAGGTGTTCTTCCTGCCGGGGGTAGACCGTTCCAACCTGCGTTCGTTGTGGACACCCAACGTCCGCTGGACCGAAGTGACCGAGTACGGTTTCGACGGTGGCCCGGTAGCCAACCACCCCTCGTATCTGAATGAAGATGATCTGGACGAGCTGCGCGCCAATGTGCTCAAGTCCGGTGAAATCGGCCGTCTGGTTGCCAACAACTTCAAGTCGACCATCATTGAAGTGCCGTTGCAGGAGTTCTATCCGAACCCGGAAAACCAGAGCGAGCTGCTGCGTCTGGATTACAAGGATTTCTCGCACCAGCTGGAAGAGAAGATTCGTGACCGCTTCCAGTCCGAGAACCCCAACATCAAGATCCACATCGTCGGTTTCGCCAAGAAGGTGGGGGACCTGATTGATGGTCTGATGGGGGTTGTTGCCTTCTTTGGTATCGCCTTCCTGATTACCTTCGTACTGCTGTATCTGTTTACCTGGTGTATTCGCAGTACCGTTTCGGTATTGGTTACTACCGTCATCGCGGTTATCTGGCAGTTGGGTCTTATCAACCTGGTCGGCTTTGGTCTGGACCCGTATTCGATGCTGGTGCCTTTCCTGATCTTCGCCATCGGTATTTCCCACGGGGTACAGAAGATCAACGGTATTGCTCTGCAATCGGGTGAGGCTGACAACGCCCTGACCGCTGCGCGCCGTACTTTCCGACAGCTGTTCCTGCCGGGCATGATCGCGATTCTGGCGGACGCCGTGGGCTTTATCACGCTGCTGGTCATGGATATTGGCGTGATTCACGAGCTGGCCATCGGTGCCTCCATCGGTGTCGGCGTGATTGTCTTCACCAACCTGATCATGCTGCCGGTAACCATTTCCTACCTGGGTATCAGCAAGAAGGCGATCGAGCGCAGCAAGCGCGACGCGGTACGCGAACATCCGTTCTGGCGCGCCATGTCCTATGTGGCTCATCCCAATGTAGCACCTTGGCTGGTGGTCACAGCGGTGGTGGTGGGTGTGGGTTGCTTCATCTATCAGGAGCGCAACATCAAGATTGGTGACCTGGATGCCGGTGCACCCGAGCTGCGCCCCGACTCGCGCTACAACCTGGATAACGATTTCATTATCCAGAACTACTCGACCAGCTCCGACATTCTGGTGGTGATGGTCAAGACGCCGCCAGAGAAGTGCTCTGCCTACGAAACCATGGAAGCCATCGACCAGCTGCAGTGGAAGATGAACAACCTCGAAGGTGTGCAGTCGGCCGTCTCACTGGTGACCGTAGCCAAGCAGGTGCTGATGGGCAACAACGAGGGCAACCTCAAGTGGCAGGGCCTGTCGCGCAATCAGGACAACCTGAACAACGCTATCAGTCGTGCTCCGTCGGGCATGTTCAACGCCGCCTGTTCTCTGGCGCCGGTGATGATTTTCCTGGATGACCATAAAGCCGATACTCTGACCCGTGCTACCGATGCGGTTAAAGAGTTTGCTGCCGAGTACAACACCGATACCCTGGAGTTCAAGCTGGCTGCCGGTAATGCCGGTATCGAAGCGGCCACCAACGATGTTATCTCCAGCTCTGAGCTGCTGATTCTGGCGTTGGTATATATCTGGGTAGGTGTCATGTGCTTCATGACCTTCCGTTCCTTCCCGGCCACCATCTGTATCGTGTTGCCATTGGTGCTGACTTCAGTGCTGGGTAATGCCCTGATGGCCTTCCTGGGGATCGGCATGAAGGTGGCCACGCTTCCGGTAATCGCTCTGGGTGTGGGTGTGGGTGTGGATTACGGCATCTACATCTACAGTCGACTGGAGAGTTTCCTGCGGGCGGGCATGCCGCTGCAAGAAGCCTACTACGAGACCCTGCGCTCTACCGGTAAGGCAGTCCTGTTCACCGGTCTGTGTCTGGCAATCGGCGTGGCGACCTGGATCTTCTCGGCGATCAAGTTCCAGGCGGATATGGGTCTGATGCTGACCTTCATGTTCCTGGTCAACATGATTGGTGCCATGCTGCTGTTGCCGGCACTGGCGCGGTTCTTGATCAACCCTGAGAAAATTCGTCAAACCAAGGGCAGCAAGCTGAGTCACTGATAACAGCGTGCTGTAGAAAAACCCGCCTTGATCGGCGGGTTTTTTTATGCGCAAGAAATACCGATTGACGAGAAGTTGTTACGTCATATTGCGGCGAAAATCGTCGAACTGTTATCAATATGCTGATTAACAAAAGATAACCGCGAGCCGTTGGCGAGCAGGGTGCCTCCTCGTTAGTATTGTTGATTCCGTCTCAGTTGGCGGGTTTCTGACAACAATAAGGGGAATGGCGTATGCGTGAGCGCAACGAAGAGCGCACTCAATCTGCAGACCAGACAGTTTGCCCGAATCGAGGTCCGAACCTCCGTAACTCATACACCGGCCAGCCCATGCTGCGCGCTGTTGGTCTGGCCGCAGCTCTGCTGATGGCGCCAGCTGCCATGGCGCAGCAAGCCGAGCCTATTGCCGAAGCGCCCAAGCCGGCCATCATGTCCGATCTGGCCAGTTCCACGCTGCTGCTTGATCTGGTGACCGCTGGCGATCGGCTGGTCGCGGTAGGCAGTCGCGGTCATATTCTGTATTCCGATGACCAAGGCAAGAGTTGGGACCAGGCTGATGTGCCGGTCCGGCAGTTGCTGACTGCGGTCTATTTCGCGGATGCCAAACATGGCTGGGCAGTAGGCCACGATGCGGTGATTCTGCACAGCAGTGATGGCGGTGAGACCTGGCAAATGCAGTACCGCGATCCCACGCTGGATGAGCCTGCAGATCCTGAAGGTCCGGGCCTGCTTGAGCGACCGCTGATGGATGTGTGGTTCCGTGATCTGCAGACCGGCTTTGCGGTAGGCGCCTACGGCATCTTCCTGCGCACCGACGATGGTGGCGCCACTTGGCAGGACCGCAGCGACAGCATCGATAACGAATACGGCATGCACTACAACGCCATTGCCCCCGTTCATAACGCAGGTCTGTTCATGGTTGGCGAGATGGGCAGCATGTATCGCTCCTCCGACTATGGCGATACCTGGGAAACGCTCGAGACCTCACCTTATGACGGCACCTGGTTCGGCGTATCCGGTACTGGCCAGACCGGCGAAGTGGTGGTCTGGGGACTACGCGGCAACCTCTATCGCTCGGACAATTTCGGTCACAGCTGGCAGGTCGCTGAATTTACCAACCAGGCTCCCGAAGCCACTCTGCTGGGTGGCACTCTCTCCGCCGATGGCCACCTCGTGGTGGTGGGGTCGGGCGGCGTGGTACTGACCAGCGATGATCGGGGCGACAGCTTCGAGACGCACACACGGGCTGACCGTATTGCCCTGGCCACGGCCAAGCGCTTGCCCGATGGCGAGCTGCTTATGGTTGGCCAGCACGGGGTAGTCAAGGGAAGCGTTGAGGCCCCCATCGACTCACAACAATAAGTTTCTACCGGGAGAATCTGGATGTCGAAGCACCATCAGGAGACCGCGCCCATAGTGGAGCGGCTGATTTTCAATAATCGGATTGCAGTACTGCTGATCTTTGCCCTGCTCACCGTGTTTTTTGGCTATCAGGCGGCGCAGGTAAAGCCCGATACCAGTTTCGAGAAGATGATTCCTCTCAAACATCCTTACATCGTCAACATGATCGAGCACGAGAACGACCTGCCCAATCTGGGCAACTCGATCCGTATTGCGGTGGAGATAGAAGAAGGTGACATCTTCTCAACCGAATACATGGAGATGCTCAAGCGCATCAATGATGAGGTGTTTTTTCTGCCTGGCGTTGATCGCTCCAACCTGCGCTCGTTGTGGACGCCCAATGTGCGCTGGACCGAGGTAACCGAATACGGCTTTGACGGCGGGCCGGTGGCCAACCGGCCGTCCTACACGAGCGAGGAGGACCTGGAAGAGCTGCGCTCCAATGTGCTCAAATCCGGCGAGATCGGCCGGCTGGTGGCTAATAACTTCAAGTCGACCATCATCGACGTGCCGTTGCAGGAAGCCTATCCCAACCCCGAAAACCAGAGCGAGCTGATTCAGCTCGACTACGGCGATTTCTCCCGCCAGCTGGAAGAGAAAATTCGGCAGAAGTTCGAGGCTGAAAATCCCAATATCAAGGTGCACATTGTCGGCTTCGCCAAGAAAGTGGGTGATCTGATCGAAGGCATCATCAAGGTGGTGATGTTTTTTGCTGCCGCGCTGCTGATTACCTTCGTACTGCTGTTGATGTTTACCCGCTGTCTGAAGAGCTCGCTGACCACCCTGGTGTGTTCGGTCATTGCCGTGGTCTGGCAGCTGGGCTTGCTGCGTACCCTGGGCTTTGGTCTGGACCCGTATTCGATTCTGGTGCCCTTTCTGGTGTTTGCCATCGGTATTTCCCATGGCGTGCAGATCATCAACGGCATGGCCATCGAGTATCCCACCTCCCAGGGTAGTTACGATGCAGCGCGACGCGCCTTCCGGGCGCTCTACATCCCGGGCATAGTGGCGCTGATTTCCGATGCCGTTGGTTTTGTCACCTTGCTGCTGATCGAGATCGAGGTGATTCGTGAGCTGGGCATCGCTGCCTCCATCGGTGTGGGCGTGATCATCCTGACCAACCTGATGCTGCTGCCGATTCTGATGTCCTATATCGGCATCAGCAAGGGCGCGGTGGAGCGTAACCGTGAGCGCGCTGCACGGCCGCAGAAGACCTGGTTGGCGGTGGCGCGCTTTGCCCATAGCAAGGTGGCGCCAGTGTCCATTTTGCTGGCGATTGCGGCCTTTGCCTTTGGTATCTATCACGGCAAGAACGTGGCTATCGGCGACCTTGACCCTGGGGCGCCGGAGCTGCGGGCAGACTCGCGCTACAACCTCGACAACAAGTTCATCATCGACAATTATTCGACCAGCTCGGACATTCTGGTCGTCATGGTGAAAACACCGCCGGAGCAGTGTTCCGCTTACGAGACCATGGAAGCCATCGACCAACTGGAATGGAAGATGAACAACCTTGATGGCGTGCAGTCGGCGGTGTCACTGGTGACCGTGGCCAAACAGGTGATCATGGGCAACAACGAGGGCAACCTGAAATGGCAGGGGCTGTCGCGCAATCAGGACAACCTGAACAACGCCATCAGCCGCGCCCCCTCGGGTATGTTCAACTCCAGCTGCTCGCTGGCCCCGGTGATGGTCTTCCTGGATGATCACAAGGCTGAAACGCTGAGCCGGGCGACGGCGGCGGTGGAGGCCTTTGCCGAGGAGTACAACACCGACGAGCTGGAATTCAAGCTGGCAGCGGGTAATGCCGGTATCGAGGCGGCCACCAATGTGGTGATCGAGGCGTCGCAGACCAAGATGCTGCTGACCGTTTACGCGGTGGTAATCTTTATGTGCCTGGTGACCTTCCGCTCGATTCGCGCGGTGCTCTGCATCATCATCCCGCTGGCTCTTACCTCTGTGCTGGCGAATGCGCTGATGGCCTTCCTGGGGATTGGCGTCAAGGTGGCTACTCTGCCGGTAATTGCACTGGGTGTGGGTATCGGGGTGGATTACGGCATCTATATCTATAGCCGTCTGGAATCCTACCTGCGCCAGGGATTGCCGTTGGACGAGGCCTACTACGAAACCCTGAAGACCACCGGCAAGGCGGTAACCTTCACCGGCTTCACGCTGGCCATCGGCGTGGCGACCTGGATCTTCTCGGCGATCAAGTTCCAGGCCGACATGGGCATCCTGCTGACCTTCATGTTCCTCTGGAACATGTTCGGCGCGCTCTGGTTGCTGCCAGCCCTGGCCCGCTTCCTGATTCGGCCCGACAAGCTGCGTCAGTAAGCACAGCAACTGAACGATGAAGGCGCCTGCGGGCGCCTTTTTGTTGTGCGCCGCAAGAGTAGGGTGGATGGCCTAAGCCCTCCACCATGGTGGGCAAGCCTGCGGCGTTGCCCACCCTACGAAGCGGGACTAAATATAAGCCACCGCACGGACCCAGTTTCCCATCTGAGTGGGCGAGTAACGCAGCGAACCCGAAGGGCCGCTCAGCTGGGTGCCCTTGGCTCGCCAGCCAGGCGAAAAGCGCCAATGAGCAGCGCACGGAATACTGTTGCTGACGCTTGTCATCCGAGGTTGCTGGATTCGGAAACACCTAAACATCCGGATATAACGGCTGCATTCCCCCCTCACTCGCCTCGGCAGCCTCCCGCTGCCGCGACTGCGTAACCTGCCGCACCGCACGCCACAGCGGCTTGCCACGCCAGGCGTTGTCGTTCTGACCAAACAGGCAGGTGTTGAGGTCGTCCAGGGCATCGGCCAGCGTCGGATATTGCTGGCTGAGCGCGATCAGGTCGCTTTCCTGCTGCTTGGCCCAGTGTTCCAGGGCCTTGCGTGCTTCGGCCGGATGGTTCTGACGACAGGCAACTTGCAGGTCGGCCAGCGGATTGCCCTGGGCGTCGGTATCAAGATGGCTGACGTCCTCGTGCAATTCATCCTGGCTGTGCAACTGCGTGCGCAACTGGCGCAGCCGGTAGACAGTCGCAGCCAGGGCAGCGAGCAGCAGGGCGCATGCCAGTTGCCAGGGCCAGACCAGGGGGGCAGGCAGATCGTTGCGGATTCGTTCGTTGCCGTTGTTGCCGTTGCTGGCTGCCTGGCTGCCGAGAATATTCAGCTTGACCGCAGCCAGGCTGGCCTCTTCCAGGCTGTCGGTAGTGGTGTTCCACCAGGGTACGCTCACCGCCGGCACCGTCAGCTGTCCGGGGCTACGGGCTACCAGTGCGGAGCTTTCCTGACGCAGGCCAAGTATGCCGTTGACCGAAAGCTGGTTTTCCAGCTGCGGTTGATCGTTGTACTGGCGCAGTTCGTCAGCCTGCTGATCGCTCAAGCGGCCCAGCTCCGGCAGTTGGCTGGCGGTCAGACCATCTGCCTGGATGGAGAGGGTGCGGGTCAGGGGTTCACCGCGCAGCAGATCCTGGTCCGGGTCGGGTTGCCAGTTCTGGCTCAGGCGTACCTGTTTGGCCGGTAGCCAGAGCGCATCGGGGGGATAGTCGGCGGGGACAGGCCTTACCTGCAGCTGCAGGCTTGGCGAGCGCAACTGGACCATTCGCGCGCTGTGCGGACTCGCCGGGTCAGCGGGATTACGAGGTAGCTGGACAGTTGCGCTGAACAGCTGTGAGGGAATATCCAGCTCGCCGCTCTGCTGCGGAAAAATGGCATAACGCACTTCGATTACGCCGTGCAGCACGCCGTTGATAGTACGTTCGTAGTTGCGCGGGGCGCCAAGGCGTTCGATTCGGGTATTGGAGATATCCAGCCCGCTGAGGTCGGAATCATCGTACAGAGAGA
The DNA here is from genome assembly GCF_036961105.1 of Halopseudomonas sp. Taxonomy (GTDB): domain Bacteria; phylum Pseudomonadota; class Gammaproteobacteria; order Pseudomonadales; family Pseudomonadaceae; genus Halopseudomonas. The sequence continues at coordinate 73,953 of NZ_JBALWW010000006.1, forward strand.
CAGAATGGTAGATGCGCAGGGTCAGTAGCACCTGCGCCTGGACGTAGGGCGTTTCGGTGTCCACCTCGCTGTCGATGAAAATGGGTGCCAGGGTGCCGGCTTCGTCGTCCTCGGCCTGTTGGGCGGTAAGCACGCGCAAGGTGATGGGCTCGCTGCTGTCGGGCCCCAGAAATAGCGGCGGTATGATCACGAAGCCGGTGCGCTTGGGCTCTAAGGCTACAACCCAGCGGTTGACCCATTGTTTACGCCCTTCGAGTTCGCTGAGCAGGCTGAGCTGATGGCTTTGCCTGACCTCGAAGTGTTCCTGCAGAGGAGTGAAGTCGGGTGGCCCGTATTTGCTGCCAGCGTTGCTTTCCAGGGTCAGTTCGAGACTTTCCCCCTCAATCAACTGGGTGCGGTCGACACTGGCCTGCATCGCAGCCTGGCAAAGGCCGCTGAGCATGAGCAGGCAAAGCGTGTACAGCAGTCGCATCATCGGGGACGTCCATCGGGTTGTTGCAGGTGTTGGTAGAGAAACTTGCGGCGCAGTAGCTCCGACGGGTTGTCGGGGATGCTGCGCAGCCATTGTTGCAGGGCTTGTTGTTGCTCGGCATTGTAGCGTCTGGCAATCGAAGTTGCGCTACCGCTGCCTGCGGTTGGCGGGCTGTCGAGCAGGTCTTCGGCCGGCGACTCCTGGCTTTCGGCTGGCGTATTCAGGCTGCCCTGAGGCGCTGCGGCGTCTGTCTCGGCGGCATCGCCGTCTTCATTTGTGCCGGCCGCTACCGTCTGGGGGGTGGCATTGGCGCTTTGCTGGGTTTCGCTTACAGGCGGCTGAATGGCCTGGATGGCCTCGTTGTGCTGACTGTCGGCGGTGGTCGCCGGCTCGGTGCTATCGGCGTCAGCGGTGGTTGCTGCACCGGCATCGCTGTCGCCTTTGGCACTCGTCTGCGTATCGTCCTCATCGCGCTGCTTCTCGAGTTCAGCCAGGTAGGCCTCTACCCGACGGCGATTGTGGCGCGCGGCAGTGTGTTCCGGCGCCCGAATCAAGGTTTGCTCGAAGGCATCAAGTGCGGGTTGATACTGGCCGTCCAGCGCCAGCGCGGTGCCCTGGGCAAAGTGGTATTCGGCGTTGTCTGGGGTGGCGCTCGCCAGCGCCCCATAGGCCTGACTGGCGGCGGCATAATCGCCAGCTTGCAGCAGGGACCAGGCGCGCCAGGGGGCGTTTTCAAAACGCGCTGCGGCGGCTGCCGGATCGCCTTCGGCAAGCAGCCTGGCGGCTTGCTGGTCCGGACGTTGCCACAGGTCCTGCCAATCCATTGCGGAAGCGGGAGGGGGTAGCCAGAGCGCGATAAGCAGTAACCCGAGCCAGCCGCGCCGGGCGCCAAACGCCGCCAGCGGCACCAGCAATAACAGCAACCAATGGCCCTGGTCCAGCCATTGACGCTGCTGTGTCTGCAGACTCTGCTCGTCGCTGGCAACGCCTGCCAGCAGATACTGGATGTCGTTGTCGTCCACGCTCAGATGGGCGTAGTTGCCGCCGTGGCGCCGGGCAAAATGGCTGAGCGCGCTCTCGTCCAGGCGCGGCAACAGGATGCGACCCTGCTCATCGCGCATGAAGCCGCCCTCGGCCAGGGGCACCGGGGCGCCATCGGCGGTGCCGATGCCTAGCACCTGCAGACGCTCGCCCAATTGCTCTGCGCTGGCGTCGGCCAGGCGCTGCTCGGTGTCATCCAGGCCATTGGTCAGCAGCAGGACCTGCGCGCTGTCCGGCGGCAAATCTCGCAGCAACTGATAGGCCAGGATCAACGCCTGATCGGCCTGCTGCCCACGCGCCGGCATGATATCGGGGTGTAGCACGCCCAGCAGATTTTTCAGGGTGTCGTGATCGCGGGTGAGTGGAGCCACCAGGTGGGCGCTGCCAGCGTAAGCGATCAGGCCGATTCGCCGCTCGGGAAAGGCGCGCATGATGTCCTCTATCTTGCGGCGACCCTGCTCCAGCCGGTTGGGTGCAAGGTCGGTGGAGAGCATGCTGCGCGACACCTGCAATACCACCACCAATGCGGCCTGGTCGCTGCGTTCAACACGGTCACTGGATTCCCAGGCGGGGCCGGCGAGGGTCAGTAATGCCAGTATCCAGCAGAGCGCCAGCAACAGGTAGCGCCCGGCATAGCGTCGCCCGCTTTGCTGCTGCAGCAGCACCTGGCGCAGATTGGCAGGCAGCAACGCTTCCCAGCCAGAGTATTTCTTCATGTGCCGGTAGAGATACCAGCACAGTAACAGGCTAGGCAGCACCGCCAGCAGCCACCAGGGACGGGTAAAACCGAATGGCAGCAGCTCAGGCGACATGCAGCTGTCTCCTTGCCTGCTGCACAGCCATGCCCAGACTGAGGAGCCAGGCGGCGCCCAACGGCCAGGGATAGAGCGGGATACTTTCATGACTCGGTCGGCCCGCCCGCAGACTCGGCTCCAGCTCATCCAGCTGGGCGTAGATGGCCTCCAGGCTGGCGCTGTCGCGCGCGCGGAAGTAAGTGCCGCCGGTAATCTCGGCTACCTCGCGCAGGGTGGTCTCATCCAGATCAATGGAAGGGTCGACCTCGCCGTTCAACAAGCCCAAAAGGCCTTCGTGTTGCTGGCTGTCTGCGCCCACGCCAATGGTGAATATCCGGATGCCCTGTTCGGCTGCGAGTTGCGCAGCCTGAATGGGCGCGATCTCGCCGGCGGTGTTGGCGCCATCGGTAATCAGCAGTAGCACACGGCTGGAAGCCGGTTGCTGGATCAGCCGCTTGATGCCCAGACCAATAGCGTCACCGATAGCGGTGTCGCGCCCGGTCAGCCCGATAAAGGATTCGTTCAGCCACTGCGCCACGCTGTCGAGATCGTAGGTCAGGGGGGCCTGTACATAAGCTTTGCTGCCAAACAGGATCAAACCCAGGCGATCGCCGCGACGTCGCTCGATAAAGGCGCCCAGCCAGTGTTTTACCAGGCCCAAACGATCCAGCGGCTGATCCTGCAACTGCATATCGCGGATTTCCATGCTGGCAGAGAGGTCTACTGCGATCATCATGTCGCGCCCGCTGATGCTGGGTGCGAGCGGGGCGCCCAACAATTGCGGCCGACTGACTGCGCAGACCAGTAGCAACCAGATCAGCAGCCAGGGCCAGCGGGTTCCGCGCCGTGCTTGCGGCCCGGCTGCCGGTTCCAGTTGGTGCAGGCGCCGCATGAAACTGATGTGCAGGGCACTCGCCGGCCGGCCGGCCGCGGGCAACAGCCAACGTAGCAGCCAGGGTAAGGGCAGCAAGGCAAAAGCGGCGGGCCAGTAAATTTCAAACATGGTTGTGCCGGATCCAGCGCAGCAGCTCACGCTGCAGAGCGAGCCGTTCCAGCGAACTCAGGGGTTCGCCTGGCTCGTAGAGCCCCTTGCCCAAAGGTTGCAATACTTTGGCCTGCGGATGTGGGTAGCTCTGGCAGAGATAGTCCACCCAGGCGGAGCCGAATAGTCGGGTGGCGTGCAGTTCACCACGGCTTTTCAGTTGCCGTTTCAACTGGGTGTTGAGCGCGGCCAGCCAGGCTTGGTCGGGCAGTTGATCCGGCACTTCCCAAATGATGCGTTGCGCACGCTGGCGGCGCCGCTGACGGCGGCGCAAGGCCAGCCAGAACAGCGGGATCGCAATCAGCAGCAGTACCAGAATCACGGCCAGCGCAATCCAGCCGGACGCCGGGGGCCACCAGGGAATTGGCGGCGGAGGGGCCGGCTGGATCAGCGCATCCTGCAAAGGGCTGCTCACCGCACGCCTCCGCGCGGATGGCCGGTCAGGGTGTCATGCAGTTGTTCGTGTGCGGCAAAGCGGGTATCCAGCGGAATCAGGCTGCAGCGTAGTCGGCGCGCCAGGCGCAGCCAGTTCTGCTGCTGTTGAATGAACTGCGCGGCGTAAGTCTCGCGTACCCCCGCTTGCAGGGTATCCAGAGTCAGGCGTTCGTCGCCCTGGATGAAATCCAGCGGACCGAATAGCGGCAGGCTGGTATCGAGCGGGTCGAACACCGGCAGCAGTACCAGGTCGTTGTGCCCGGCCAGAGGCACCAGCAGGCTCTGATTGAGACCGTCGATGGCGCTGTGGTCACAGATGAGATAGAGAATGCTGCCGGGACGAATGATTTCGCGGCTGTGGCGCAGCGCCAGATTCAGCGGCTCGGTGTCATCTTCGGGCTCCGGTTGCTGCCCCGGGGCCAGTTGCTGGTTGGCTTTGAGCAGCAGCTGCAGCAATTGCAGCAACGCCTTGCGGTCGCGCCTGGGCCGGACCTCGTGGCACACGCCGGGGCCAAAGACCATGCCGCCCACCCGATCATGATGCGATAGCGCGGTCCAGGCGATCAGGGCGCAGGTCTCGGCCGCCAACACCGATTTGAAGCAGCGCTGGCTGCCCAGAAACAGGCGGGGGCTCTGTTCGCCGATGACGAATACCGGCCGCTCGCGTTCCTCGTTGAAAACCTTGGTATGTACTTTCTGGGTGCGCGCGGTTACCCGCCAGTCGATGTTGCGGATGTCGTCACCCGGTTGATAGGCGCGCACCTGATCAAAGTCGACCCCACGTCCGCGCAGGCGCGAGCTCTGCTGCCCGCTTTGCCGCCCGCTGCGTACCGGCCGGCTGAACAGCGGCAATTCATGGCAGTGCCGGCGGGTGGCAAGCAGCGCATCGAGGCTGGTGTAGATGGCAGGGTCCAGACCGACGGACATGGATCAGACCACCGGGACCGAATCAATCAGCAGGTTGATCGCCTGATCGGTATCAATGCCGGCCGCTTCGGCCTCGAAGCTGAGCATGATGCGATGACGCAACACATCGTGCACTATGGCCTGTACATCCTCCGGGCTGACAAAGTCGCGCCCCGCCAACCAGGCGTGGGCCCGCGCGCAGCGGTCCAGGGCAATGGTGCCGCGCGGGCTTGCGCCCATGGTTAGCCATTCCGCCAGTTGCGGGTTGTACTGCTCGGCGCGGCGGGTAGCCATGATCAGCTGGATCAGGTACTCCTCCACCGCGTCGGCCATGAACATCTCGAGTACTTCCTGACGGGCGCCCAGAATGCTGGCCTGGCTGATCTTGCTGCGGATGGCGGGCTCTTCACCGCGCGCTTCGCCACGGGCCAGCTGGAGTATCTGGCGCTCCAGCGCGGCGTCGGGGAAGCCGATGCGTACATGCATGAGAAAGCGGTCGAGCTGCGCTTCGGGCAGGGGATAGGTGCCTTCCTGCTCGATCGGGTTCTGGGTCGCCATCACCATGAAGAGTTCTGGCAGGGGGTAGGTCTCGCGGCCAATACTGACCTGGCGCTCGGCCATGGCCTCAAGCAATGCCGACTGCACCTTGGCCGGCGCCCGGTTGATTTCGTCCGCCAGTACCAGATGATGGAAGATCGGCCCCTGCTGGAAGCTGAAGGTTGCAGTCTCCGGTCGATAGACCTCGGTGCCGGTGATGTCTGCCGGCAGCAGATCGGGGGTGAACTGAATCCGGTGGAAGTCTGCTTCGATGCCTTCAGACAGCGCCTTGATGGCCTTGGTCTTGGCCAGGCCAGGCGCGCCTTCGACCAGAACATGGCCGCCAGCCAGCAGGCTGATCAGCATGCGATCGATCAGATGTTCCTGGCCAAAGATGTGTTGCCCGAGGAAGGCTTTGAGCTGCAGCAGAGAATCCCGATGGGTCATTGGATTTTTTCGTGTCCTGTTCGTTGGGGCCGGCGTCAGTGTACGTCACTTTACCGAAATGCCTTTGGTCTAGACTATGCCTGAGACAAGAAAAATTGGGCGCCTGAGAAAAGAATAATCAGGGCCTGAGACAAGTTAGTTTCTGGCGTTCCGGCTCAAGCCCCACAAGGGCGAGCGGAACCGGCGAAGGCAGGTTGGCAGTCCACACCCACGACGCACCACCAGGAGGTAGGCAGCAATGGCATTGATCATGGCCAGCACCAAGCAGAGCTTTATCGAAACACTGCAAGAACGGCTTCAGTCGCTTGTGCAGGCAAAGGATAGAGATGCCATTCGCTTGTTTTGTCGTTATTTCTACGGCATTGCCTCTCTGGATGAACTAAGCAGCCGGCAGGATAACGATCTGCTGGGCTGTACGCTCTCCAGCTGGCGCTTCGTTCAGCAATTTGAAGGTGGCGAGGTGAAGCTGCGGGTGTTCAACCCCGATACGCAGCAGCATGGCTGGCAGAGCACCCACACTGTCGTGGAGGTTCTGCATCGCGATCTGCCGTTTCTGGTCGACTCGGTGCGCATGGAGCTGACGCGCCAGGGCTACGCCATTCACACCTTGCACAACAGCATTCTTACCACTGCGCGCGATGAACAGGGCAACCTGCTGGCGCTGCACGAGCCCGACGGTGCTGCTGCCGAGCTGCGTGCCGAATCACTCATGTATATTGAGATTGATCGCTGCACTACCAGCGCCGATCTGCGCGCGCTGCAAGAGGGTCTGAAAGAAGCGCTGAGCAACGTGCGGGTGACAGTGCGTGACTTTCCGGCGATGCAGGCGCAGGTGGAAGACCTGATCAACGCGCTGAAAAAGCGCGGCAAGCATTACTTCTCCAGCGATGAGCGTGCAGAAACCGTGGCCTTTCTGGAGTGGTTGCTGGACAACCATTTCACCTTTCTCGGCTATGAGTGCTTTGCGGTCAACCAGGGTTTGCCGAAACAGCGCTTGGGCCTGATCGAAGGCAAGAGCCTGGGCGCACTGGCCATGGAGCCGCGCGACGAAAGCCTGGCGGGGCTTCCGGATGAGGTGATCGAGTATCTGCGTGCGCCCTTGTTGCTGTCTTTCGCCAAGGCCTCGCGTTTAAGCCGAGTACATCGCCCGGCCTATCCCGACTACGTCTCGGTGCGCGAGGTGGATGCCGAGGGCAAGGTGCTCCTGGAGCATCGCTTCATGGGCCTTTATACCTCAAGGGTGTACTCGGACCTGGTAGACAATATCCCGCACCTGCGCCGCAAGGTCGCGCATGTTCGTCAGGTGGCCGGCTTTATTCCGCGCAGCCATCTGGCCAAAGAGCTGGAGCAGGTATTGCAGGTCTTGCCACGCGATGACCTGTTTCAGACCTCAGCCGAGCAATTGGCCGATACCGCGCTCAGCATAGTGCAGATGCAGGAGCGCAATCAGATCAGGGTATTCCTGCGTGCCGGCAACTATGGACGCTTCTATTACTGCCTGGCCTTTGTCCCTCGCGATATCTATTCCACCGACATCCGCCTGACCATTCAGTCGGTACTGATGGAACGCTTGCAGGCCACCGAAAGCGAGTTCTGGACCTATTTCTCCGAATCCATCCTGGCCCGCACGCAATTTATTCTGCGCGTAGACCCCACCAAGACGCTGGACATCGACCCCGTGAAAATCGAACAGGAAATTGTGCGCGCCTGCCGCGACTGGAAGGACGAGTTTCGTGATCGCCTACTCGAAAGCATGGGCGAGGCGCGCGCTACCGACGTGCTGGCGCACCTGGGGGAGGGGTTCCCGGCCGGTTACAGTGACCGCTTTACCCCTGCAACCGGCGTAGTCGACCTGCAGACCATGCTGAGCCTCAGCGCCGAGCAACCGTTGGCCATGAGCTTCTACCAGCCGCTGGAACAGAAACCCGGCATATTGCACTGCAAACTCTACCATCTGAGCGATCCGCTGCCGCTCTCGGATGTGATTCCGGTACTGGAAAATCTGGGTCTGCGGGTACTGGGCGAGTTTCCGTTCCATATTGCGCAGGACGACGGTCCCGGCTTCTGGATTCATGACTTCGAATTCACCTTTGCCGCCAACGCCAAGCTGGATATTCAGGAAGCCAACGACCTGTTCCGCGAAGCCTTCACCGCCATCTGGGCCGGGCACGCCGAGAACGACGCCTTCAACCGTCTGGTACTGCTGGCCAGTCTGCCGTGGCGTGACGTGGCGCTGCTGCGCGCTTATGCCCGCTACCTCAAGCAGATTCGTCTGGGCTTCGAGCTGCCCTATATCGCCAGTACCCTGATTGCCCATGCCGATATCGCGCGCGAGCTGGTGCGCCTGTTCCGCACCCGTTTCTACCTGGCCCGCAAGCTCTCTGCCGATGACCTGGAAGAGATGCAGCACAAGCTGGAGCAGGCAATCCTGAATGCGCTGGACAACGTCGCGGTGCTGAACGAGGATCGCATCCTGCGGCGCTATCTGGATCTGATCAAGGCCACCCTGAGAACCAACTTCTACCAGCCCGATGAGGCCGGTGAAGCCAAGGATTACCTCAGCCTCAAGTTCGACCCTTCGGCAATTCCCGAGCTGCCGTTGCCCCGACCCATGTACGAGATATTCGTCTACTCGCCGCGCGTGGAGGGTGTGCATCTGCGTGGCGGCAAAGTGGCGCGTGGCGGTTTGCGCTGGTCGGACCGCGAAGAGGATTACCGCACCGAAGTGCTGGGCCTGGTAAAGGCGCAACAGGTGAAGAATGCAGTCATTGTACCGGTGGGTGCCAAGGGCGGCTTTGTGCCGCGCCGTCTGCCGCTCGGCGGCACCAGAGACGAGGTGCAGCAGGAGGCAATCGCCTGCTACCGGCTATTTATCCAGGGTTTGCTTGATCTTACCGACAATCTGGTAGAGGGCGAGCTGGTACCGCCGGCCAACGTTGTCCGGCATGACGCCGACGACCCCTATCTGGTGGTGGCGGCGGACAAGGGCACCGCCACCTTCTCGGACATTGCCAACGGTATTGCCGCGCGCTACGGCTTCTGGCTGGGAGATGCCTTCGCATCCGGCGGCTCGGCAGGTTATGACCACAAGAAAATGGGTATTACGGCCAAGGGTGCCTGGGTCTCGGTGCAGCGACATTTTCGCGAACGCGGCCTGGACGTGCAGCGGGAGCCGATCAGCGTGCTGGGCATCGGCGATATGGCGGGTGATGTCTTTGGTAACGGTATGCTGTTGTCACGTCAGCTCAAGTTGGTGGCTGCGTTCAATCACCAGCATATTTTTATCGACCCCAGCCCGGATACCGAGCGTAGCTTTATCGAGCGCCAGCGGCTGTTTGATCTGCCGCGCTCGAGCTGGACCGATTACGACAGCAACCTGATTTCCGAGGGTGGCGGGGTGTTCGAGCGCAGCCTCAAGCAGATCACGCTGACGCCGCAGATGCGCGAGCTGTTCGACATTCAGGCTGATAAGCTGACGCCCACAGAGCTGATCCATCAGTTGCTCAAGGCGCCGGTGGATCTGATCTGGAACGGCGGCATCGGCACCTACGTGAAGAGTAGCATCGAGACCCACGCTGACGTGGGCGACAAGGCCAACGACGGGTTGCGCGTCAACGGGCGTGACCTGCGCTGCAAGGTCGTAGGCGAGGGTGGCAACCTCGGCATGTCGCAACTGGGGCGCATCGAGTTCTGCCTCAACGGTGGTGCGGTCAATACCGACTTCATCGACAATGCCGGCGGCGTTGATTGCTCCGACCACGAGGTCAACATCAAGATTCTGCTTAACGAAGTGGTCGCCAGTCAGGATATGACCGCCAAGCAGCGCAACAAGTTGCTGGCCAGCATGACCGACGCGGTAGCGGAGCTGGTGCTGGCCAACAACTACAAGCAGACCCAGGCAATCAGCCTGGCGCAGCGACTGGCGGGTCAGACCATGGGCGAGTATCAGCGCTTTATCAGTGCCATGGAAAGCAGCGGCAAGCTGAACCGGGCGCTGGAATTCATCCCCGATGACGAGCAGATAGTCGAACGCAAGGCGCACGGCAAAGGGCTTACCCGGGCAGAGCTGTCGGTGTTGATTTCCTATTCCAAGGCCGACCTGAAAGAAGCGCTGGTTGCCTCGGATGTACCCGAGGATGAATATCTCGCCACCGAACTGGAAACGGCGTTCCCGCAGGTGTTGGTGAACAAGTATCGCCAGGCACTGGCCGAGCACCGCCTGCGTCGGGAGATCATCTCCACGCAATTGGCCAACGATCTGGTCAACCACATGGGCATTACCTTCCTGCGCCGACTGGAACAATCCACTGGCGCAACACCGAGCGATATCGCGCGCGCCTACGTGGTGGCCCGCGATGTGTTCCATCTGCCGGAACATTTTGCCGGTATCGAACGGCTGGATTATCAGATTCCGGCGAATGTACAACTGGAGTTGATGGAAGAACTGATGCGGCTTGGCCGTCGGGCGACACGCTGGTTTATCCGCAACCGCCGCACCGAGCTGCTACCGGAGCGCGAGGTGGCGCACTTCGCGCCCTGCGTGCAGGCACTGTCTGAGCGCTTCGATCAACTGCTGGACGGCGAAATCAGACGTCTGTGGGACGAGCGTTATCAGCATTACGCAGACTCGGCAGTACCCGAAGGTATCGCTCGGGTAGTTGCCGGCACGGGCCATGCCTACACTCTGCTGGGTATCGTCGAGGCAGCCGACACCACCGGCCAGAGTCCGGAACGGGTGGCGCAGGTGTTCTTTGCCATCGGTAGCCAGTTGCAGTTGCCCTGGTTCAATCAGCAGGTCTCCAATCTGGTGGTAGATAACCATTGGCAGGCCCTGGCGCGCGAAAGCTATCGCGATGATCTGGATTGGCAGGCGCGCACCATGACCATTTCGGCACTGCAAAGTGCTGACGAGTCAGTGCCGGTGTCCGAGCTGGTGGAGAGCTGGCTGGTGCGCAACCAGCAGATGGTGGTGCGTTGGCAGGCCATGCTCACCGAGCTGAAGAACGCCGGAGCGGGAGACTACCCCATGGTCGCTGTGGCCATGCGCGAGCTGCTGGACCTGGCTCAGGCGGCGCGGTTGCACGCGCAGGGAGAGCCATGCAGCAACTGATCATCGATCTGGCGTTACCCGCAGAGCGCTACCTGGCCTGGTACCAGGGACGCGCCGAGCGGGTCTCGATGCTCAGCCGTGATGGGCGCCGGGTAAGTTTGCCGGCGCATCATCTGCGCCCCTTTCTGACCCACTCCGGGGTATACGGCAGCTTTCGCCTGAGCTTTACCGACGAGGGCAAACTGCTCAAGCTGGAACGGCTAGCCGATTGACCCGCAGGTCGGACGCAAGCGCTGCTGAATCCCGGCGCGGAACCCTTTATACTCTGCAACCTGATTTCACAGCCCAGGCCCGCCGCTCATGTACGACCTGCTTCGTTCTCTGATGTTCAAACTGCCCGCCGAAACCTCCCATGATCTGGCGCTGGATATGATCGGCGCCGCGGGTCGGCTGGGTCTGGCTGGCAAGCTTGCGCGCGGTGTGCCGCCGCAGCCGGTGAAGGTCATGGGGCTGACTTTTGATAATTCGGTCGGCCTAGCAGCCGGGCTGGACAAGAATGCCGTGGCCGTCGACGGCATGGCGGCGATGGGCTTCGGTTTTATCGAAGTGGGAACAGTCACGCCCAGGCCGCAGCCCGGCAACCCCAAGCCGCGCCTGTTTCGTCTGCCCGAGCACGAGGCCATCATCAACCGCTTTGGTTTCAACAATCAGGGCGTAGACGCCATGCTTGCACGTCTGGCAGCGGTGAAATATCAGGGCGTGCTGGGCATCAATATCGGCAAGAACGCGGTCACCCCGGTCGAGAATGCGGTGGACGATTACCTCTACTGTCTACGCAAGGTCTACAGCCGCGCCAGCTATGTGACGGTCAACCTGTCATCACCCAATACCCCCGGCCTGCGCACGCTGCAGTATGGTGATGCGCTGAAGCGACTGCTGGCACAAATCAAGACGTGCCAGTTGGAGTTGAGCCAGCAGCACGGCCGTTATGTGCCGATAGCAATCAAGATTGCGCCCGACATGACGGCCGAAGAGGTGAGTCTGGTCGCGAACACGCTGCTGGAGCAAGGCATGGACGCGGTGATCGCGACCAACACCACACTGGATCGCAGCGCGGTGGCTGATTCGCCTTTCGCGCAGGAAGCCGGCGGCCTGTCAGGTGCCCCGCTGGCCGACGCTTCAACCGAAGTGGTGCGGCTTTTGGCACAGGAGCTCAAGGGCCGCATGCCGATCATTGGCGTGGGTGGGATTTTCAGCGGTGCCGATGCTGCCGACAAGATAGCGGCGGGCGCCAGTCTGGTGCAGCTCTACAGTGGTTTTATTTACCGTGGGCCCGGGTTGATCAGGGAATGCGCTGAAGCGATAGCAACGCTGCCGCGTAACAGCTGAATGACAATGGCGGGAGCTTGAAATAGGCGGCCCCCGCAAGCGGGGGCCGGGTGGGCCTTCGCGAGGCCCGGCGCTCTGGGTGAGCGCCTTGGGGAAAAATATAGAGAAAAACTTAACCTACTGCGTGCATCTCGTTTAAGCGGTGTACACCGGAAATGCCGGTGTAACCGGCCCAATGATCCGCGCGTCCTTCACGCCAACCATTGATCCAATTCTGTCTGGCACTGGCACTATTGAAAGGGCAACTGTCTTGAGATTTGCCATGTACTCCATTTTGGTAACCGCGCAAAAACGCTCGTTCCATCGGATCACGCTTGAGTCTTCTCATAGGGTTGAGTCCTCGTTGGGTATGACATACCAGACGGCACATGCCGTGCGGGAAGATGTGCGAACCAGTAACTGACTGGTTGCACCAGAGGGAAGCCAGCTAACATGTAGTAAAGGCCGGCCGCCGAATCCGTGTTGCTGATGAAGTCATACCTTGTTGTACCCTACCGGAGGTGCCTCCTCCAAAGATCGATTTGGCATACCGCGGCCGATATTTAGCCGCACCTGAAATATAAACGTCATCCTGTTCCGGAAATCAAAGACATGCGCGAGACCCTTGAATTTTTTGTTACCTGTCCGAAAGGCGTGGAGGGTCTGCTGCGTGACGAAGTGCTCGCGCTGGGCGCTGATTCTGCCCGCGAAACCGTCACTGGCATCGAGGTGCAGGGCGATATGGAGCTGGCGTACCGCATTTGTCTTTGGTCGCGGCTGGCTAACCGAGTACTGATGGTACTCACCCGTTTTCCGGCGGAAAGTGCCCAGGACATGTATGAGGGCATTGGGCAGATCGACTGGGCCGACCACCTGCGCTCCGATGGCAGCCTGGCCATCGACTTTACCGGCAGCCTGCCCGGTATCGACAACACCCACTTTGGCGCGCTCAAGGTGAAGGATGCCATTGTCGATCAACTGCGCCAGGCCGACGGCACGCGCCCCAGTGTGGAAAAGGTCCAGCCGGACCTGCGCATCAACGTGCACTGCCGCCGCAGCGAAGTACAGGTAGCGCTAGACCTGTCGGGCGTCAGCCTGCATCAGCGCGGCTACCGGTTGCAGCAGGGTGCGGCGCCGCTGAAGGAGAACCTGGCGGCAGCCATCCTGATTCGCAGCGGTTGGCCCAAGTTGGCAGAAGAGGGCGCAGCGCTGGCTGACCCCATGTGCGGCTCTGGGACCTTCCTGGTTGAGGCGGCGCTGATGGCTGCCGATGTTGCGCCCAACCTGCAGCGCGAGCGCTGGGGCTTCAGTCGTTGGCTAAAGCACATACCCGCCATGTGGGAGCGTTTGCTGAACGAGGCGCGCTATCGCGCTGAAAAGGGTCTGGCCAAGCCGCCGGCATGGATTCGTGGCTACGAAGCCGACCCGCGTCTGCTGCAGCCGGTGCGCAACAACATCCAGCGCGCGGGCGTGACCGAATGGGTCAAGGTGTATCAGGGCGAGTTGGCCACCTTTGCACCTAACCCCGATCGCGGTCAACAAGGCTTGATCGTCTGTAACCCGCCCTACGGTGAGCGTCTGGGCGATACCGCCAGCCTGGTCTATCTGTATCAGAAGCTGGGCGAGGTGCTGCGTGAACAATGCATGGGATGGCAGGCCGCGATCTTCACTGGCAACCAGGACCTGGGCAAGCGCATGGGTATTCGCAGCCACAAGCAATACAACCTGTTCAACGGCGCCTTGCCGTGCAAGCTGTTGCTGATGGATCTGGCGCCTGAGCGCTTCATCACCCAGGCTGCGGCACCGCAAACCCAGAAACAGGCGGAGCAGGGGACCGCAGCACCTGTGGCGACTGCACGGCTCAGCGAGTCGGCGCAGATGTTTGCCAACCGCCTGAAGAAGAACCTCAAGTTGTTGGGAAAATGGGCGCGGCAGCAGGATATTCAGTGCTACCGCCTGTACGACGCCGACATGCCCGAGTTTTCCGTGGCGGTCGATGTGTACAACGATTGGGTGCACGTGCAGGAGTACGCCGCGCCCGCCAGCATCGACGAAGACAAGGCCCAGGCGCGGTTGCAGGATGTGCTCTCGGCGATTCCGCAGGTGCTGGGGATACCCGAAACGCAAGTGGTGCTCAAACAGCGCCAACGCCAGACCGGCAAACAGCAGTACCAACGCATGGCGCAACGCGGTGAGTTCATGACCGTGCACGAAGGCCAGGTGCGCTTGCTGGTCAACCTGACGGACTACCTGGATACCGGCCTGTTTCTGGATCACCGGCCGATCCGCCTGCGCATCGCGCAGGAGGCACGCGGCAAGCGTTTTCTCAATCTGTTCTGCTACACCGCCACGGCCAGTGTGCATGCAGCGGCGGGCGGCGCGCGCTCAACTACCAGTGTGGATCTATCGAAAACCTACCTTGACTGGGCGCGGCGCAACCTGTCGTTGAATGGTCTGTCTGAGCTGCACAAGCTGGAGCGCGCCGATGTGATGGAGTGGCTGGAGCAGGAGCAGCAAAGCTACGACCTGATCTTCATCGACCCACCGACATTCTCCAACTCCAAGCGGCTGGATGACATCTTCGACGTACAGCGCGACCACCCGCGCCTGCTCGAGCTGGCCATGGCGCGCCTGGCGCCGGGCGGGGTGATTTATTTCTCCAACAACTTCCGGCGTTTTCGCATGGACGAGGCGGTGGAGGCGGCGTATCAGGTGGAGGATATTTCGGCGCAGACGCTGGACAAGGATTTTCAGCGCAACACGCGGATTCACAAGACCTGGCGCATCACCCGCCGGGGTTGAAAGGAATTCCCATGGCGGAAAACGCCCTGGGCTCTTCCGCCAGGGTGGGTGGCTTCGGCCACCCACCCTGGGGTTAGGATGCGATAGTTGGGCATTGCTTCCCCGGCCTCAAGCTGCGGTGTTTAACTCACTTTCGCTTTGGCTGTGCATGTTACCCAGACAAAAAAGGCGCCGAACTGGCGCCTTCTTTTACAGAAACAGAATCTCAGGGCGCATGACTGGCAATATCCGTCGGTCCCCGGCGATACACATCCTGCAGCACCAGATCCAGCGCCTGACGGCTTACGCCGGCCGTGGCGTGGTTGACGATGGCGGTTACCGCCCAACTCTGACCGTTGTTGTCACGGGTGATGCCGGCGATTGCCTTGACGTTGCGCAGCGAGCCGGTTTTGACATGGGCCTGGCCGGCTACTGGTGTATTACGCAGGCGGTTACGCATGGTGCCGTCCATGGCTGCCAGAGGCATGGACGCGATAAATTCCGCGCGGTACGGGCTTTGCCATGCCGCTTGCAGCAGCTTGGCCATGTCCCGTGCGGTGAGACGCTCCATGCGGGATAAACCGGCGCCGTTTTCAAGTACCAGGCCGGTGGGGTAGATGCCTTTGGTTGCCAACCATTGGTTGATTACCCGAACTGCCGCCTTGTGGTCGTCGCGGTCTGCTGCGCTGCGCTGGTCTCGCCCCAGCGTTAGAAACAACTGCCGGGCCATGGTGTTGTTGCTGTATTTGTTGATGTCGCGCACGACTTCCACCAGGTCTGGGGAGGCGCTCTGTGAAACCAGCCGAGCGCTGGCTGGCGCGCGACCGATACGGGTGCCGCCGCGGATGCTGCCGCCCATGTCCTGCCACAGGGTGCGCAGGGTGCTGGCGGTATAGGTGGTGGCAGTCAGGGCCGACAGGTAGCGTTGCGCAATGCAGCCGCGGTGCAGGCTGCCGGTCAGGGTGATGGTGGCCTGATGGCCCCGATCATCGATGCTGTAGGCCACATTGGGGCGCGGGCAGGAGTTGGTCGCAGGTAACAGCGTCAGCTGATTGTTGATGGTGACTTCCGGTAGCTTGGGCTCCAGATTGATACGTACGCCATTCTGTTCACCGTAGCTGCTGAGAACGAACAGCTTGAGGTTGGTCAGTAGCGGGTCAGGTTCGACCAGAAACGGCTTGTTGGGATCGCCGCCGTCATCGACAAAAGGCGGTACATCGCTGGGGAAGCGCATATCCGCCGGTTGCAACACCAGGTCGCCGGTAACATCGCGCACACCCGCGGCCTTGAGGTCGCGCATCATCAGCCACATGCGTTCGATGGTCAGCTTGGGATCACCACCGCTGCGAAAGATCAGGTCGCCCTGCAAGGTGCCGTTGACCACTGGGCCGTCCACGAATAGATCGCTGCGCCATTGGTAGGTAGGCCCGAGTATTTCCAGGGCGGCATAGGTGGTCACCAGCTTCATGGTAGAGGCCGGGTTGACCGGGGTATCGGCATTGACAAACTGCGCCAGTCCCTGACCTTCGAGCGGAATTACCGCCAGCGACAGGGCGTTGGGCGGAATCTTTGCGGCAGCCAGCGCCGAACTGACTTTGGCGGGCAGCGTACCGCTGTCGGCAGCGAAGGTTGTTACTGGAGAAAGTAGCCCCAGTACCGGGACAAGATAGAGCAGGGCGCGTTTGAATCGGGTAGGCATGAAGACCAGCTCCGTAGGGATTGAGGTGGCTGAAAGCGTTAGCGTTTTCGTTCATTCCCTTGTAGAACGCATAATTACTTAAATAATCGGTTACGCCAAGTACTTAAAGTAAATTGTCATCTTGGCGCCAGTATCAGCCTGAGCGGTGACGAAAGCGCCCAGCGAACCACAAAATCGGTAGCAATACCAGACAGATCGTCAGAGAGAGCCACACGCTTTCACTGCGAATGCGATGTGCCTCGGTCAGAAGTTCGTCCTGCGGCACCATTACCGCAAGGTAGGTATCGGGTGTGCCTCTTATGCCAATGCGACGTTGCTGAATGATCCAGCGCCGGCCCTCCAGTTCACGCGTAATGCGGCGTTCCTGCCGGTAGCCGTCCATGGCCAGGGTAGCCAGCAAAGTGCTGCCAAGTTGGTTGAAACGCTTGAGATGAAGGCTGGTTCCCTGAGCGGTGTGCAGCAAGCGCTGCACATTCTGGTAGGCAATCACGGTCCCGTCGCCGGTATAGATAAGCAGCTGTGAGGATGGCGTGAAACGCTGAGCATGCAGCGATTCGGAAAGCTGGCTGAGGGTCAAATCTGCACCCAGCACGGCGCCGTTGGCTGCGCGTCTTGCCAGTGTGGTGCCGAATTCATGGGTAGAGAAAAAAACGTAGGGCAGGGTTACGATCTGACCGTCAACCTTGCTGGCTTCCTGATACCAGGGGCGTTGGCGCGGATCGAAGCCGTCGTCGCTCATCATGCGTGCTTCCATGATGCCCAACTGCTGGTCAAGAAACAGATAGGTCACGCTGCGCTCGCCCTGGGTATTTTGCACATGCCAGGCCATCCAGCGGGCTTCTGGCGGAGCGTCGAATCGATGCTGGTTCTCGCTGACGTCAAGCGGCCTCAGCATCAGGTAGTCACCGTCCGGCCAGCCGCTGTAGACCGAGTTGAGTTGTGGGTTGTCAGTCAGTATCTGTGCCAGCGACGAGAGGTGAGGCAGACGTTGTGCGAGCGTGCGGGTGGCGGTCAGTGCACCCAGGCTCAACAGATTCAGTGCCTGACCGGGCGGTTGATAGATGTTCTCCAACTGGGTTTCCACCTGCAGGCTCAAGCGCTCAAAAAGCTCGTCGCCGGTAGTCAGCATGACGCGTGAAATTTGCTGATACTGAAACAGCGTCAGCGCGATCGCGGTGAGAAGCAAGGTGGCAAGGGTAATGAGGGCGGACAAGCGATGTGACTTGTCGGCAGGCTTCCGTCCTGGATGGTCCGGCATGGTGTTCCTGTATTGCTGCCTGTCGGGATGAGGCCAATATAGCCTATTACGCCGGGTTTGGCAGATTGAACAGGGCTCTGGCAGTGGCGCAGGTATGCGCAGCCAGCTGCGCCAGAGATTCTCCTCGGCATTGAGCAACGCAGTGGGCCACTTCTATCAGGAAGGCGGGCTCGTTCCGGCGGCTTTTGGGTTTGCTGGTCATGCTGCGCGGCAGCAGCCAGGGGGCGTCGGTTTCCAGCATCAGCCGACCGGCGGGAATGTCGCGCATCAGTGGGTGTAGGTGGCTGCCGCGGCGTTCATCGCAGATCCAGCCGGTGATACCGATGTGCAGATCCAGGTCCAGATAGGCATAGAGGGCTTTCTGGTCGGCGGTGAAGCAATGCACTACTGCGCCACTGAGTTGATCGCGGTAGTCGCGCAACAGAGGCAGAAGGGTATCGCTGGCTTCACGTTCGTGCAGGAACACCGGCAGGCCGGTTTCCACGGCGACGGCGAGCTGAGCTTCCAGGGCTTTGAGTTGTGCCGGGCGGGGAGAGAAGTCACGGTTGAAATCAAGACCGCATTCGCCAACGGCTTTTACTGCTGGCTCATTACACAGCTGGTGCAGCTGTTTGCGGCTGTCGGCGGTCCAGTGGCGGGCTTCGTGCGGATGCACCCCGGCCGTTGCAAACAGACGTTGGGGGTATTCGGCACAACACTCAAGCACCTGGTGTGCGTGCTCGAGTGAGGTGGTTGTCAGCAGCATCTGACTGATATCGGCCTGCCAGGCTCGCTCCAGTACCTCGGAGCGATCCTTGGCAAACGCCCTGTCAGTCAGGTTGACGCCAATATCGACCCATTGCATGGCGCGGTGCTTCAGTCCTTGCGCGGTTTGGCTGCGCGAGGCTTGCCGGCAAAGTCACGTTTTGGCTTGCGCGCCGGGCGGTCTTCGGTCTCACCGGGCGGCAGCGGCCAGGCGCGAATTTGCAGCGGCACACCGTTGACTTCGGCGCTGGCCAGACGATTGAGTACGTCCTGATCCATTTGCGGCAGATAGACCCCGGTATGCTCGGGGAACATCTTGATGTGACCAATCTGCTGGCGCTGCAGCTTGCCAACCTTGACCAGTACATCCACCAGCGGCTTGGGCATCAGCCCGCTCTTGCGGCCGCCCTGGACCTTGTAGCGGGTAAGGCCACTGTCGCGGTCGAACTGGTTTTCCTGGCGGGCAGGTGCGCTGGGCAGCTCGGAAACCGGCTCCAGCAGGGTCTTGGCGCTTGGCAGAATGGCCAGCAGTGCAGCGGCCAGTTCGGTCGCGTCAAGGCTGGTGAGTTCCTGCAGGTCGGTGACCAGTTGCTGATGCAGCAAGGTGGAATTCTCGCGCGCGGCATTCAGGCGTGTGGCCAGCTTGCTCAGGCGACCGCTGCGCACGGCGTCGGCAGAGGGCAGAGCCTGCGGCTCGATCTTCTGCCCAGTGGCCTTCTCGAGCACATGCAGCAGACGGCGCTCACGCGGTGTAGCGAACAGGATCGCAGTGCCCTGGCGGCCGGCACGACCGGTACGACCGATACGGTGCACGTAACTTTCGCTGTCGTGCGGCAGGTCGTAGTTGAGTACGTGGGTGATGCGTTCCACGTCCAGACCGCGGGCAGCAACGTCGGTTGCGACGATGATATCGATCAGGCCGCGCTTGATGCGGTCTACCACCTGCTCACGCAGCTGCTGGCTAAGGTCGCCGTTCAGCGCTGCGGCAGCAAAACCGCGTGCTTCGAGGCGTTCGGCCAATTCGAGGCTGGCGGTCTTGGTGCGCACAAAGACGATCATGGCTTCCACCGGCTCGACTTCGAGCAGACGGGTCATGGCATCCAGTTTGTGGTGGTTGGATACTTCCCATACCTTCTGGGTGATGGTATCCAGGCTGCTGCTGGAACCGCTGTGCAGGCGGATTTCCTTGGGCTCTTTCATGTGCTTGCGCGCGACTGTGCGCACCGCAGGCGGCATGGTGGCCGAGAACAGCGCTTTCTGCGTCTGCTCGGGGACTTCCTGGAATACGGCTTCCAGGTCGTCGGCAAAGCCCATTTTCAGCATCTCGTCGGCTTCATCGAGCACCAGGAAACGCAGATCCTGCAGTTTCAGGCTGCGGCGACGCAGATGGTCGGTAAGACGGCCAGGGGTGGCCACTACCACGTGAGCGCCGCGCTCCAGTGCCTTGAACTGCGGTGCAAAGGGGGAGCCGCCATAGAGCGCCAGCACGGAAAAGCCGCGCATATTCTGCGCGTAACGCTGGAAGGCTTCGGCAACCTGCAGAGCCAACTCGCGCGTGGGTGTGAGAATCAGCGCCTGAGTGGCGCGCAGGCTGACGTCGATGCCTGCGAGTACGGGCAGCGCAAAGGCTGCAGTCTTGCCTGTGCCGGTCTGCGCCAGACCGAGCAGGTCTTCACCGCCAAGCAGGGTAGGGATGGCCTCGGCCTGAATGGGGGAGGGTGTTTCATATCCGAGGCTGTTTAGGGCCTCGAGAAGCGGAGCAGGTAAGCCAAGATCGGCAAACTGCTTGGCCGCCGGAGCGGTATCGGACATACGGGAAGTAAACCTTGGGGGATATGTAGATCGAGTATTGTACGCGATTTATGAGGAAATTGCCGCAGGCTTTTTCAGGGCGCTGTTCATGCTGCCGATCAAGTGGCAGGCTAATAGGCAAAGACTTGAGAGAGGACGGGCGTATGGGACGTTTGGTAGAAGGTCAATGGCACGACGAATGGTATGACACCAAGTCTAACGGCGGCGCTTTCAAGCGCGAGGATGCCGGTTTTCGCGAACCGGTGGCACAGGGCTCTGCGCACCCGCCTGAATCGGGCCGCTATCATCTTTACGTTTCTCTTGCCTGCCCCTGGGCGCATCGCACACTGATCATGCGCAAGCTGAAACAGCTGGAAGATCACATCGGTGTTACGGTCACGCATCCGCACATGCTGGAGCAGGGCTGGCGCTATGACCCCGCTGAGCCGTTGTACGGCCATCAGTATCATCACCAGCTGTACACCCATGCCGTGCCGGATTATAGCGGCCGGGTTACCGTGCCGGTGCTCTGGGACAAGCACCGCGAGAGCATCGTCAACAACGAGTCGGCCGAAATTCTGCGGCTGTTCAACTCCGCTTTCAATCAGCTCACCGGCAATACCGACGACTATTACCCCGAGGCGCTGCGCGCGGAGATCGATCAGATCAACAAGCGGATCTACGCGGATATCAACAACGGCGTATACAAGGCGGGCTTTGCCACCACCCAGCAAGCTTACGAGGATGCGTGCAAGGCGTTGTTTTCTGCGCTGGATTGGGTCGAAGAGCTACTGAGTACGCGTCGGTATCTGGCCGGCAGTCAACTGACCGAGGCGGACTGGCGCCTGTTTACGACCCTGGTACGTTTTGATCCGGTGTACCACGGTCACTTCAAGTGCAATATTCGGCGCGTCCAGGATTACCCCAACCTGTCCGGTTACCTGCGTGAGCTGTACCAGTGGCCGGGGGTGGCCGATACGGTGAACTTTGAGCACATCATGCAGCACTACTACTACAGTCACGACACCATCAATCCGACCCGCATTGTTCCCCTCGGGCGCGGCCCGGACCTGAATCTGCCGCATGGTCGCGAGCCGCTGTCGGGACAAAACTAGCGCTGTGCTCGGTGCGCCGGGCTGCTAACATGACGCGCCGCAGTGCTTGCTGCTTCGGCCGCTTTGACTGGGCGCGTGACAATGCGGTGCGCGTTGCCAGCTTATTTTTCCGTCTGACTGTGACATGGAGGTAGCTTGATCAACCCGGACAACATGATTCCACCAG
Organism: Halopseudomonas sp.; assembly: GCF_036961105.1. GTDB lineage: Bacteria > Pseudomonadota > Gammaproteobacteria > Pseudomonadales > Pseudomonadaceae > Halopseudomonas. The sequence continues at coordinate 95,599 of NZ_JBALWW010000006.1, forward strand.
CGCTTACATTGGCGGGTATAGCGCTGGTCAGCCTGGTCTGCCAGTTGATGGCCTGGCGCCTGCGCTTGCCGGCCATTCTGTTTCTGCTGCTCAGCGGCATCATGTTCGGCCCGGTGCTGGGACTGATCTCGCCAGACGAGTTTCTCGGCGATCTGCTGTTCCCGGTGGTTTCGCTCTGCGTGGCGTTGATCCTGTTCGAAGGCAGCCTGACCCTCAAGTTCGACCAGTTGAAAGAAACCGGCACCATGGTCCGTCACCTGGTCACCGTAGGCGCTTTGGTGACCTGGGGGGTGATCAGCGTTGCCTGTTATTGGCTGATAGGTCTGGATGTGGCGTTGTCTGCTCTGTTTGGTGCACTGGTGGTGGTTACCGGACCGACGGTGGTGGTGCCTATGCTGCGTACCCTGCGCGCGACCCCCCGTATTTCCAAGGTGCTGCGCTGGGAGGGCATTCTGATCGACCCGATCGGCGCCTTGCTGGCGCTGTTGGTCTACGGCTGGATCATGTCGCAGGCGGCCGGCCACAACGCCTTCCTGGCCAGTCTGGCCATTTTCGTTCAGGTCATCGGCATTGGCACTTTGGCGGGCATCGCCGGGGGCCATTTGATGGCTACCGCCATGCGGCGGCACTGGATCCCTGAATACCTTGAAGTGCTGGCCTCGCTGGCGCTGGTACTGGTGATGTTCTCGCTGTCGAATCACCTGGTGCACGAGTCAGGCTTGTTGACTGTGACCATCATGGGTATCTGGCTGGCTAATGCCAAGGGCATCGATATCGAGGAGATTCTGGTGTTCAAGGAGCACCTGTCGGTGCTGCTGATCTCCGGTCTGTTCATCCTGCTGGCAGCGCGGCTGGATCTGGACGCGCTCCTGGCATTGGGATTGCCGGCGGTGGCGCTGTTACTGGTGATCCAGTTCGTTGCTCGGCCCCTGGCTGTCTGGATCAGCAGTATTGGCAGCGAGCTGACCTGGCAGGAGCGCGCCATGGTGGCCTGGGTCGGGCCTCGCGGTATTGTGGCCGCAGCGGTGTCTGCCTTTTTTGCCCTGCGTCTGGAGCAGGCGGGTTATGAAGATGCAGCGCTGATCAGCGCCCTGACCTTTGCCGTGATCATCGGCACTGTGGTGTTTCAAAGCGCCACGGCGCGCACCGTCGCCGGCTTGCTGAAAGTGACCGAGCCGGAGCGCCGCGGCATCCTGATCATTGGTGCCAATCAGGTTTCGCGCGCGCTGGGCGAGGTGTTGCAACGGCTTGAAGTGCCGCTGCTGCTGGTGGATACGCATTGGGATTCGATCCGTCAGGCGCGCATGAAAGGGCTGCGCACGCTGCGCGGCAATCCACTGTCGGCCACCGTCGACAGTCAACTGGACCTGGCCGGGCTGGGTACCTTGCTGACGCTGACGCCGGAAAGGGAATGGAATGCACTGTTGAACCAGCATTTTCGCCGCGATTTCCCCGCGCACCGCATTTTTACCGTGCGCAATGAGCGTGCTGGCGCCAACGAGCGCCTGCAGATTTCCTCTCATCACGAGGGGCTGCCCTTCGGGCCGGAAGGTTTTACCTACCGAAAGCTGTCGAGTCTGATCAGCCAGGGCGCGCGCTTCAAGGCGACCACCTTGAGCGAAGGCTTCAGCTACGAGCAGTGGCAGGTGGATGCAGGCAAGACGCGTATTCCTGTGCTGGCGTTGACCCCAGAGCGCAGGCTGCGCATGCTCAGCCCGGGCCAGTCGGTGGAACCTATCGCCGGCTGGACTCTGATCTATCTGGCGACCGGGCAGGATGACAAGGCCGGACAGGCTGCGGAAGTGGTCAAGCGCGAGCAGGAGCAAGAGCAGAGCGAGCAGAAGAAAGCGCCCGAGCTGCCAGATGCCGGCACTACGCCGCCGGCGCCGTGAGCGTCAGTGACCTGCTCGCCAGCTAGTAGTCGATGGATGTGACCCAGTACAGGCGCTCGCCGCCGGGCGCCTGGACGCAAACTTCATCGTCCAGGCTCTTGCCCAGCAGCGCTCGTGCCATGGGGCTGTCGATACTGATGTGCTGCCGCTTGGGGTCTATCTCATCCGGCCCGACGATGCGCACTTGCAGGGTTTCGCCGTCTTCGTCCTCCAGCTGCACGCGCGCGCTGAAATAGATCTTGGCGAGGTCGCTTGGCGGTTGGTCGACCACCTTGAGGGCTTCCAGTCGTTTGCGTAGAAAGCGCACCCGGCTATCGATTTCGCGCAGCATCTTCTTGCCGTAGATATACTCGGCATTCTCCGAACGGTCGCCCAGCGCGGCTGCCTCACTCACGGCCTGGGTGACCGCCGGGCGTTTTACCCGCCACAGCTGGTCCAGCTCATCGCGTAGCCGCTGTGCTCCTTCGGCAGTAATCAGCGCAGTGCCGGCGCTGCGCGGTGGTCGATAGCGACTCACCTCAATGACTCCGGTTGATCAGGCGCATGGGGCTCTGGTGAACCACTGCGCGGGTGCCCAGGGCACCGGCCACGCCAATCAGCACAGCTGCACCCAGTGGCGCCGCGAGCCAGAGCCAGAAATGCGGCTGCCAGACAAGATCAAGAGCGAAGCGATACAGCGCCCAGGTCGCCAGCTCGCTGGCCGCCACCGCCATCAACCCGGCCAGCGCACCAAGCAGACAGAACTCCAGATAGTTGGCGCGACGCAGCAGCACTTTGCGAGCGCCCAGGGTGCGCAGCAGGGCCCCTTGATACAGGCGCTGGTCCAGCGTCGCCTGCAGGGCGGCGAAGAGCACTGTGAGTCCGGCCAGCAGCACAAACACCAGGACGTACTCGACCGCCAGGGTGACCTGCGCCAGGATGCTGCGAATCTGCTCGAGCACCGGCTCTACCTCCAGCAATGTCATGGCTGGAAAGGCGCGGTTGAGCCGGCGCAGGGCGTCTCGCTCACTGCTGGGCAGATAAAAGCTGGTGAGGATTGTGGCGGGTAGGCCATCGAGGCTGCCGGGCGAAAATATCATGTAGAAGTTGGGCGTAAAGTTATCCCACGCAACTTCGCGAATGCTGCTCACCTGACCCTGCAGTGTCTGCCCGGCGATCACGAAATCCAACTGGTCGCCCAGTTTGATACCCAGGCTGTCGGCCAGCTCGGCTTCAATCGATACCTGAGGGTCGTTAGTGGCCTCGGACAACCACCACTGACCTTCGCGCAACTGGTTGTCGGCGGCCAGCTCGGCTGACCAGGTAAGGCTCAGATCGCGGTTGATGGCGCGCTCGCCCTGGCTGTCCTTGGTCACCTGTTCGCGCACCGGCTGGCTGTTGATGCTGACCAGGCGGCCGGGAGTGACCGGGTAGAGCGGCGCGCTGCGGGCACCGATTTCAGCCAGCTGGTCGGCAAAGGCGTCGGCTTGCTCGGGCAATATATTGAGCGCGAAATGGTTGGGCGAGTCGGGCGGCAGCTGATTCTGCCAGGTGGTCAGCAATTCGGTGCGCAGAATGATCACCACCAGCATGCTCATGAAGATCAAACCGAAGGCCAGTATCTGGGTGGCCGCCGCGACCGGTTGTTTCAGCAGCTCACCGCTGCCCAGGCGCCAGGCCAGGCCAGCACGGCCAAGGGGCCCGGCAAAGGCGCGAAGCAGCAGCCAGGCCAGCGAGCCCAGTGCCAGCGCGGCTACTGCGCCGCCAAACACCATGGACAGAGTCAGTTTCAGATCACCGGTGAACTGCCACATCAGCAGGCACAGCGCGCACAGCGCCAGCCCGTAGATCAGCCAGCTGCTGCTGGGCATGGGGGCAAGATCCCTGCGCAGTACCCGCAGTGGTGCGACCCGCCCAAGCCGCAGCAGCGGCGGCAGGGCGAAGCCAATCAGCGCGGTAAACCCAGTCGCCGCGCCTATCCACAGAGGGGTCAGATTCGGTGCGGGCAGGTCGGGAGGCAGAAGATCGTGCAGCAGTGCTACCAGTCCCCATTGCACCAGCCAGCCAAGCAGCAAACCCGCCAGTGTAGCGAGCGCTCCCAGCAACAACAGTTGGCAGAGAAACAGCCGCAGCACCTGCCGGCGCGATAGCCCCATGCAGCGCAACAAGGCACTGGCATCGAAATGTCGCACGGCAAAGCGACCGGCCGAAAGCGCCACCGCGACCCCGGCCAGAACCACAGCAGCGATGCTGGAAAGGCCAAGAAACTGGTTGGCGCGCCCCAGGGCGTTACCCACCTGGCGATTGTCGTCCGCTACCGAGCGTACGCGCTGGTTGACCTCAAGGCGTGGTTCAAGCCAATCGCGATAGTCCTGCAGGCTTTGCTCGTCCCCGCTGACCAGCAGACGAAAACTGACCCGGCTACCCGGTTGCACTATGCGGGTGGCGGGCAGATCGGTCAGGTTCATCAATACACTGGGGGACAGGCTGTAGAAGTCCCCAGCGCGATCCGGCTCGTGGGTCAGCAGGGCGCTGATACGCAGGCTGGCATAGCCGACGTCAACGCTGTCGCCCACTTGCAGCTGCAGCTGACTCAGCAGGCGGGGTTCGATCCACACCTCACCTGGTGCAGGAATGTCTTGCGTGCTGCGTTCGGTCCCGAAGGGCTGATCGGTAATGCGTAACTCGCCGCGCTGCGGGTAGCCCGCACTCACAGCCTTGACGCTGCTCAACTGCATCTGCGCGTCGGTGGCCATGACACTGGAAAAGCCGACTTGGGCGCTGGTTTGCAATCCGCGCTGGCTGGCTTGCTCGGCGTAGAGCTCGGGCAGCGGGCTACGGGATGAGACAAGCATGTCGGCGCCCAGAAACTCCGCCGCACGGCTGGTCATGCTGCGCTCGATGCGATTGGTAAAGAAGCTGATGGCGGTGCTGATGGTCACGGCAATCAGCAGTGCCAGCACCAGTACCCGCAACTCGCCCGAGCGCCACTCCCGGCCCAGTAGTCGCAGTGCCAGCGCCGGCGTGTTGAAACTGCTCACGCTACCGGCTCCAGCAAACTGCCGGCTTGCATATGCAGCGTATTGCTGCAGCGCTCGGCCAGGCGTGCATCGTGGGTAACCAGTACCAGAGTGGTCTGTTGCTCGCGGTTGAGTTCGAACAAGAGGTCGGTAATACGCTCGCCGGTAGCTGCATCCAGATTGCCGGTGGGCTCATCGGCAAAGAGAATGGCCGGCTCGCTGGCAAAGGCCCTGGCCACGGCTACTCGCTGCTGCTCACCCCCGGAGAGCTGCTGCGGGTAATGACTGGTGCGGGCGGCCAGGCCGACGCGCTCCAGCAGTTCGGCGGCGCGCGTACGGGCGTCTTTTCGTCCGGCCAACTCCAGTGGCAGCATGACGTTTTCCAGTGCGGTCAGGCTGTCGAGCAGTTGGAAAGACTGAAACACAAAGCCGACCTTGTCACCCCGCAGAGCTGCGCGCTGGTCCTCATCAAGCTGATTGAGTGCCTTGCCCGCGAGTTCGACGTCGCCGCTGGTGGGTAAATCCAGCCCCGCCAACAGGCTCAGCAGCGTAGACTTGCCGGAGCCGGAGGCGCCGAGAATGGCGACACTGCTGCCGCGCTCGATACTCAGACTGACGTTATCCAGAATGGTCAGCTCGGCTTCCGAGCTGGTCACGACTTTGCTAAGGTGGCGAGCGATTATCACTTTGTCTGACATGGTACCTGCCTGATGAAACCCTGGAGAAACTGCCTGGCGGCAACGCTGTTGTCGCTGCTGACCCTATCCGCCGCTGCGCCTGTGTCTGCACAGGGCATTCTGATAGTGGGGGATAGTATCAGTGCGGCTTTCGGTCTGGAACTCGAACGCGGCTGGGTGAGTCAGTTGCAGGCACGCCTGCGCGAACAATCGGTAGAGTTGCCGGTGGTGAATGCTTCGGTCAGTGGTGATACTACCGCCGGAGGGCTGGCCCGCTTGCCGCGCCTGCTGCAGGCGCACGAGCCGGATCTGGTTGTCATCGAACTGGGCGGTAATGATGGCTTGCGCGGGCTGGCTCCAGATAAAATGCAACAGAATCTTTCGGCGATGATAGACGCAGCGCACGCTGCTGGCGCCGAGGTTGTGCTGCTGGGTATGCGCATACCACCCAATTATGGCGTGCGTTATACCAAAGCCTTCGAGCAGGTTTATCGTGACCTGGCCGAGCAGCAGCAGGTGACTCTGGTGCCCTTTGTGCTTGAAGGAGTGGCGGGTGTGCCCGAGCTGATGCAAGCTGACGGTATTCATCCCAACGCCGCAGGTCAGCCGGGCATTCTGGAAAATGCCTGGCCGCCAATCAGCGACTGGCTTGTTAAGCAGCGCTGAGCTGTTCATATTTGGCGGGAGAACGTTGTGGCTGCAAGTGTGTCCTGGATTGCCAGGCGCTGGTGTGTTGTTGAGCAAGACGAGCAGCAGGACCTTTTCGTGCAGGATCCCTGGCATCTGCATCTGGTCGATATCAATCTGCGCCTGGATGTGCCGCGCGAGCGCACCCTGTGCGGTGACCTGTTGCCGTCCCGGCCGGTCTACCGGGAGGTTACCCGGCAAACCATGGCGGCGGTGTGTCCGGCTTGTCTGGAACTGACCGGCCAGTTGCGGCAGGAACAGCAACGTGCGCCCAAACCACGGCGTGCGCAGCCGCCGGATGAATGTCGGCAGGTGGTCATGAATATGTTGTCTATCAGGAGTTGATGCATGAGCGTATTTCGTCCCACCCTGGCCGGCCTGGCTATGGTCGCGAGTCTTGTTTCACCCGCTGTGGTGCAAGCCAATGATTACGTGCTGCACAGCGCCGATCAGGATGTCATTGGCGAGGTGCAGGTACGCGCCGCGCGCTATGAGGATACCTTTGCTGATCTGGGCAGCTCGCTGGGTTACGGCTATCTGGAGATGGTGGCCGCCAATCCTGCCATCGATCCCTGGCTTCCGGGAGAGGGCACCGAAATAACGCTGCCGGGCCAGCATGTATTGCCGGTTGCCGAGCGTGAAGGAGTAGTGATCAACCTCCCGGAGTTTCGCATGTATTATTTCCACAAGGGTGGTGAGCTGGTTTCCAGCTACCCGGTGGGCATAGGTCGCGAGGGCTGGTCTTCACCTTTGGGGCAGACGCGTATTCTGCGCAAACAGGAAAAGCCCTCCTGGTATCCGCCCAAATCAATCCTTGAAGAGCACGCGGCCAATGGTGATCCGCTTCCCGCTGTAGTGCCGCCGGGACCGGACAACCCCATGGGCCCGTTCAAGATGAACCTGGCCATGAGCGGCTACGTTATTCACGGCACCAACAAGAAGTTCGGCATAGGCACCCGGGTCAGCCATGGCTGCTTTCGCATGCGCAACGAAGACATAACCGAACTCTTCCCCCAGGTACCCGTAGGGACGACCGTGACCATAGTCAATCAGCCGTACAAGCTCGGAGTGATGGACGGTTTGCTGTATCTGGAGGTACATACGCCGCTGGATGAGCACGGCATGCCGTCCACCCTGGATAAACAGGGTGCCATTCAGCAGTTGCTGGCAGAGCAGAGTGACAAGGTCAGCGGATTCAAGCTGGACTGGAAGGCGATTCGTGATCTGGTGTACGCGGAGAGCGGCATCCCCGGGGTGATAGGACAACCTGTTCGGCCCATCTGAGCCGAACAGGCAGCAAGCCGGCCGTTTACTTCTGGCTGGCCTTGTCGAGCATGCGCATGGCGCGCTCGTTTGCTTCGTCAGCCGTTTGCTGTGCGCGCTGGGCTGCAGAGAGTGCTTCCTCGGCCTTGCGATAGGCTTCGTCGGCACGAGCCTGAGCACTGGCAGTCGCGTTTTCGTTAGCGGCTACACGTGCGCTCATTTCCTTTTCCATGCTGTTGCTGCAACCTGCAGCCAGCAGCGTGGCAAAGGCGACGGCAGATACTTTCATTGCAGTTTTCATATACTTTCCCCTTGTGTAAAAGTCCTTGCTATAAGAACGCACTGCAAAAGACCCCTGATCCCCTGACGGAGTTCCATCGGATCTCTTGCAGTGCGTTCTGTGCTAGCGCTCTTAATAGTAGCAGTTGCCTTGCTGGATGAAAGTGAGGCGCAAATAAAATCTCTCCTTATGCATCACAATCAACCTGTGTAATCCGCCCGCTTATGACTTGTTTTGAGCGGCGGCTGAGGTAATGTGTCGCAGGCAAATAACTATAAGGATTGATCATGCTAGGAAATCTCGGCTTGCTTGCCGGCCTTGCGCTGTTGATTTACATGGCGTTGCGCGGCGTTAACATCTTCATTGCGTCCTTGATCTGCGCGCTGGTGGTGGCGTTGACCAACGGCCTGCTGGTATCGCAGACGCTGTTGGAGTTTTATCCTTTCGGCGCGCTTGGGGCCTTCACTTTCGCCGGCAAGTTTTTCCTGCTGTTTCTCTGTGGCGCTATCTTTGGCAAGGTCATGGCCACCAGCCAGGCTGCTAAAAGTATTGCCCTGGCGATTACGCGCAGCCTGGGCGTTAAGCATACGCTGCTGGTGGGTATGGTGGTTTGTGCGCTGCTGACCTACGGCGGCGTGGTGGTCTTTGTCGTGGTGTTCACCATGTACCCGCTGGGTATCACGCTGATGCGTGAAGCCAACCTGCCCAAGCGCCTGTGGGTTGCGGCAACCTCCGTGGGTGCCGGCACTTTCACCATGACGGCCTTGCCTGGCACGCCTTCCATCCACAACGTGATCGCTGCCAGTTCACTGGGCACTGATCTGTTCGCTGGCGGCTGGATCGGCATCTTTGCCGCGCTGGTCATGGCCGGTCTGGGTATGTGGTATGTCGAGTGGGAATGGAAGAAAGCGCGACTGAGCGGCGAAGGCTTCGTTGAGAACGCCCAGGATCTGCGTATGGAACAACTGGCCGACAACTCGACCCAGGCGCCGCCGTGGATGATGGCGATGGTGCCTATGGTGGTGGTGCTGGGCGTGATCATGTTGCCCCGTTTGCTGCTGGGTATGGCCGACTGGGCTGCCGGCGACAGCCTGCTAGGTCGCGTGCTGCTGTTCAGCGCGGCGCAACCGATCATCTGGCCGAGCATGGCGCTAATCCTGGGCTCGCTCACGTGTGTGCTGCTGTTTCCGCGGCTGCGGCGCAATGCGGCGCAGGTGTTTGGCCAGGGGGCAGATGATTCCATCATGCCGCTGCTCAACACTGCTGCGGTCATCGGTTTTGGTGGTGTGGTGACGCAGACCGCCGGTTTTGGCCACTTTGCCCAGTGGATTCTCAACGTCGACATGCCACCGCTGCTGTCGGTTTTCGCCTCGGTCAGTGTGGTCTCGGCGATTGTCGGCTCATCTTCCGGCGGCCTGCAGATATTCATGCAGACGCTGGCGCCCAAGTACCTGGAGATGGGGATTGAACCGGAGATTCTGCACCGTATCGCGGCGATTGCCGCCGGCGGCCTGGACTCGTTGCCGCATTGCGGCGCCGTGATAGCGACGCTGATGATCATGGGCCTGACGCACAAGGAAGCGTACAAGAATCTGTTTGTGGTGACGGTGGTAATACCGGTCATTGCCTGTCTGTTGTCCATTGCCGTTCTGATGGCCATGGGCATCGGCGTTAACCCGCCGGCCTGACAGATTTTTTGTTCGGGCGGGAAACATTCCGCCCGAACGGGGTCTATAGTGGAATAATTCGCAAGTTAAACCGCCGCCTGGGAGGCCGACAATGAACATGAATGCAACCGTCCAGCATGATCCGGAAGGCAAGCAGTTCTATGTTGTTGTGGAGGGCTCGCGAGCTTATTTGGCCTATATGGATCTAGGCAAGCAGACGCTCGATATCTACCGTACCTTTGTGCCGGATGCTCTGCGTGGCAAGGGACTGGCGGCGCAACTGACCGAGCATGCGCTACGTTTTGCCGAGGAGAAGGGGTATACCGTCATCCCTTCGTGCTCTTACGTTGAGTGGTACATGGATCGTCAGTCGGCCAATTCCGAATAAGCTATAGCCTGGATATAACAAAACCTGGATATAAAAAAACCGCCGTAGGGCGGTTTTTTTATACTCGGCGTGCGGTCAGGCAATAGAGCGACTGCGCTTGGGCAGTACGTCCCGCAACTTCTCGTGCATGCTGCGTACGCTGCTGACGGTAGTGTCCCAATCTATGCAGGCGTCAGTCACCGAGACGCCGTATTGCAGTTGTGACAGGTCCTTGGGGATCGACTGACTGCCCCAGCCAATATGACTCTCGACCATCAGCCCGACAATCGAGTTGTTGCCCTCGAGAATCTGGTTGGCGACGTTGTCCATCACCAGCGGTTGCAGGCCAGGGTCCTTGTTGGAATTGGCGTGGCTGCAGTCGACCATGATGTTGGGAGCGATAGAGGCTTTCTCCAGCTCCTTCTCGCACAGCGCGACGCTGACCGAATCGTAGTTGGGCTTGCCGTTGCCGCCGCGCAGCACCACGTGACCATAGGGATTGCCCTTGGTAGTGACAATGGACACCTGACCTTGCTGGTTGATACCCAGGAAGCGATGCGGGCTGGAAACCGACTGCAGCGCGTTGATGGCGACCGAGAGGCTGCCGTCTGTGCCGTTCTTGAAACCGACGGCCGAGGACAGGCCGGAGGACATCTCGCGGTGCGTCTGTGATTCAGTGGTACGCGCGCCAATGGCGGACCAGGAAATCAGGTCCTGCAGGTATTGCGGCGAGATCGGATCCAGTGCTTCGGTAGCGGTGGGCAAACCCATTTCAGCCAGATCGCGCAGCAACTGGCGACCGATATGCAGGCCGTCTTCAATCTTGAACGAATCATCCAGGTAGGGATCGTTGATCAGGCCTTTCCAGCCAACGGTGGTGCGCGGCTTTTCAAAATAAACGCGCATGACCAGATAGATGGTGTCTTTTACCTCGTCGGCGAGCACCTTGAGGCGGGCGGCGTAGTCCTTGGCTGCATCGATATCATGGATGGAACAGGGGCCAATGACGATAAACAGTCGGTGGTCCTTGCCATCAAGAATGTCGCGAATCACCTGGCGACTTTCGACGACGGTACGCTGCGCCGCCTCGCTCAGCGGAATCTTGGCTTTCAGCTGCTGCGGGCTGATCAGAATCTCGTTGGAGGTGACGTTTAAATCATCAATTGGTAAATCGGCCATCATTCATCCTGGGAAGTCGTGCCGGCCGCAAATCGGCGCGACCGTTTCAAAAAGGGTTTCACAGCTTAATCAAGCTTGCCCGCTTAGGCTACCCCGCAGCCCTCTATTACCTTGAAAAACAAAATTAATCGCCGGAGCGGGTGAATATGAATCGATTCACGCAACGCTTTGTCGCGTTGTTGACTGTCTCACCCGGCGCTGACGCATTACCATTCGGACACATCTACAACGCATCCTTTACATGAGGCTGGTATGAACAATAACAATCTGCGCATCGGCATTATCGGCACCGGCGCTATCGGTGGTTTTTATGGCGCCATGTTGGCGAAGGGCGGCAACGATGTGCACTTCCTGCTGCGCAGCGAATACGACGCCGTGGTGGCAAATGGCATCACCGTCAACAGCCTGGTTAACGAGCAGCTTCACCTGCAGCCGGTGCAGGCCTATCAGAACGCAGCGGACATGCCGCCATGTGACTGGATTCTGGTCGGCGCCAAGGCCACCAGCGACGACTTGGGAGAGCTGATTGCCCAGGCCGCCAAACCGGACGCCAAGGTGGTACTGCTGCAGAACGGCCTGAATAACGAAGACAAGCTGCGGCCTTTCCTGCCAGACAGTGTTCATCTGATTGGTGGCCTGTGTTACGTCTGCCTGTTCCGCGAAGGTCCTGGTCTGATCAAGCATCAGTTCAATGGCATGGTGGATCTGGGTTATCACTCAGGCCCGGCGCAGAGCGACGCCGATGCGCAGAAGGCCTTGCTGGAAGAGGGCGCCGCGCTGTTCAAGTCCGGCAATATTCCTACTCGCATTCTGCCAGGTGTGGACGCTGCGCGCTGGCAGAAGCTGGTGTGGAATGCACCCTTCAACGGCACATCCGTGGTGCTCAATGCCGGCACCAAGGCGCTGTTGGCCAGCGAGGCCAGCCGCAAGCTGATTGGCGACATGATGGAAGAGGTGGTCAGCGCGGCGAAAGCCTGCGCAGTGGAGATGCCCGATGGCCTGGGTCAGAAGCTGTTGGCAGGCACGGCAATGATGCCCGATTACCACCCCAGCATGTATCACGACTGGTTGCACAAACGGCCAATGGAGCTGGACAGCCTGTATGGCGAAATGCTGCGCCAGGCGGCTGCGGCGGGTTGCAGCATGCCCAAAACCGAGGCATTGTTGGATCAACTGACCTTCATCCAGAACGGTTACCTCAACGCCGATCAGGCCTGAGCTCGGCTCCCGTGCCGGCGCAAGGCCAATGGCACAAGAAAAGGAACGACATGCCCGCGCTGCTTGGTGACAAACTGGTTATTGCCATTTCATCGCGGGCCTTGTTTGACCTGGACGAGAGCCATCAGGTTTACGAGCAGGAAGGGCTCGAAGCCTATCGGCAATACCAGATAGCGCGCGAGGACTCGCCGCTGGAGCGCGGCGAGGCGTTCGGCCTGGTGCAAAAGCTGCTGCGTATCAATAGTCTGCTCGAGGGCGATAGCAGGGTAGAGGTGGTACTGCTGTCGCGTAACAGCGCCGATACCGGTCTGCGGGTATTCAACTCCATCCAGCATTATCAGTTGGGCATCACCCGCGCGGCCTTTGCCGGCGGGCGCAGCCCTTTTACCTATATCCCGGCGTTCGGCTGTCACCTGTTTCTCTCAACCCACGCCGAAGATGTGCGCGCCACGCTGGAGGCGGGATTTGCCGCTGCCACCATCCTGCCTTCACGTCTGCGTCGGGAAACCCGCGATGAGCTGCGTATTGCCTTCGACGGTGATGCCGTATTGTTCTCAGATGAGTCGGAGCAGGTGTTTCAGCGCGATGGTCTGGCCGCCTTTCAGGCCAGCGAGCAGGCCGCGGCCAGGCAACCTTTGGGCGGCGGCCCGTTCAAGGCCTTTCTGGCAGCGCTCAACCGGATTCAGACCGAGTTTGCCGACGAGCCCTGTCCCATCCGCACTGCGTTGTTTACCGCGCGCAGCGCTCCGGCCCATGAACGGGTTATCCGCACCCTGCGCGAATGGAATATCCGTCTGGACGAGTCACTGTTTCTTGGTGGCCTGGACAAATCCGATTTTCTGCAGGCCTTTGGCGCGGATCTGTTCTTTGATGATCAGGAGGGCCATTGCCAACGTGCAGTCGGCGTGGTGCCCACCGGCCATGTGCCGCACGGCATCAGCAATCTCAAATTGCCCGAGCCCGATTGAGTCTGTCCGGGCAGTGCTGGGATCCAGCACAGGCCGCCTTGAGCATCCCTTGCGAAGTACATCTGCCGCTACTAAGCGGTTGATATGCAAATAGGTTTGTATTCTGTTTGCACGCTGTGCCTGCACTCTGTCAGCATTTTGAAACTTTGCTGTATCCGCTAGATTTTATGGTCTAACCTAAGGCGAATAACAACTAATCTGGTTATAAGCGGTCTATGCTGTGCTGCACCGCCAGACCGCATAGAGGTGCCACGCTCGCGCCTGGTCCTTGTTCGGCCTTGAGCCGTCGAATCCAAAGAGGAAGACCAATGAAGCTGCAGCAACTGCGCTATATCTGGGAAGTGGCTCATCACGATCTCAACGTTTCCGCCACCGCGCAGAGCCTGTATACCTCGCAGCCGGGTATCAGCAAGCAGATTCGTTTGCTGGAGGATGAGCTGGGGGTCGAGGTATTTTCCCGCAGCGGCAAACACCTTACCCGTATCACCCCGGCCGGCGAGCGCATCATTGCCACAGCCGGCGAGATTTTGCGCAAGGTCGACAGCATCAAGCAGATTGCCCAGGAGTTCAGCAATGAGCGCAAGGGCACCCTGACCCTCTCTACCACGCACACTCAGGCGCGCTACGCACTGCCGCCGATCATCAAGAAATTCATCAGCGCTTACCCGGATGTTTCCCTGCATATGCACCAGGGCACGCCCATGCAGATTTGCGAAATGACAGTGGACGGCACGGCCGACTTTGTCATCGCCACCGAGGCACTGGAACTGTTCTCCGATCTGGTGATGATGCCCTGCTACAAGTGGAATCGCTGCGTGATCGTGCCCAAGGGGCACCCACTGACCCATATTGGCGAACTCACGCTGGAGGAGCTGGCCACGCACCCACTGGTGACTTATGTGTTCGGTTTCACTGGCCGCTCCAAGCTGGATGAAGCCTTCAGCAATCGCGGTCTTTCGCCCAAGGTGGTGTTTACTGCTGCCGATGCCGACGTGATCAAGACCTATGTGCGGCTCGGACTGGGCGTTGGGATAGTGGCGCACATGGCTGTGGATCCGGTCGCCGACCCTGATCTGGTGGTGATAGACGCCAGCAAGCTGTTTGAGGCCAGCGTCACCAAGATCGGCTTTCGCCGCGGCACTTTCCTGCGTGGTTACATGTACGACTTCATCGAAGCCTTCGCGCCACATCTTGACCGTGAGGTAATAGATCGTGCGCTGCAGTGCAGCAACCGTGTGGAGCTCGACGAGCTGTTTGCCGAGGTCGAGCTGCCGGTACTCTGAGGTGTCGGCCTGACTGGCCGACGCCATGCCCGCTGTTGGCGGGCACCCGCGACGGCTGGAACAGCAGGCGGCGCAGCGCCGCCTGCGTTCAGGACTTGGCGATCAAGTTGCCCGCATGCAGGCCGCATTCTTTCTGGGTGGCTTCTTCCCACCACCAGCGTCCCTCGCGCTCGTGCTGGTTGGGCAGCACCGGACGGGTGCAGGGCTCACAACCGATACTGACAAATCCACGTTCGTGCAGCGGGTTGTAGGGAATTTCCAGCATGCGGATGTAGTTCCATACGTCCTCGCTGCTGTAGTTGGCCAGAGGATTGAACTTGATGAGCTGATGTTCCGGGGTGGAGAAGGCCGCATCCAGCTCAATTACCGGCACATCGGCGCGGGTCGGGCTCTGGTCCTTGCGCTGACCAGTGATCCAGGCGTCTACCGTGGCGAGTTTGCGCCGCAGCGGAGCAATCTTGCGAATGCCACAGCACTCGCCGTGCCCGCTTTCATAAAAATCGAACAAGCCCTTCTCACGTACGTAACTTTCCAGTTGCTGATAATCGGGCGACAGCGCCTCGATCTGGATGCCGTAGTGCTTGCGTACCTGCTCCAGAAAACGATAGGTCTCCGGGTGCAGACGACCGGTATCCAGGGTAAATACCTTGATGTTGGGGTTGATCTTCCAGGCCATGTCGAGCACGACGATGTCGTCAGCGCCACTGAACGACAACCAGAGATTGTCGAAGTGTTGAAAGGCCAGTTCTAGAATCTTTTGCGGTGACTCTTTGGCGTAGTCGACCGCAAGTTGCGCAGTATCAAGTGATTGCATGGGCATCAGGCTCTCTATCCCGCGGTGTCTGTATTGTTCACCGTTCTGTGGGCGGAAAGTCTAACAAAGGGGCTTTAGTCCATCCTCTTTTATTTGGTTATATTTTTATGCACTTATGTTCTGTGATGCGTTGGCTTTGGCGGCTTTCTCGTTGCGCCACGGGGCGCTTGCCGGTAGATTGTGCGGCATTCAAATTACCCTGATCAGGAGAGTTACGTGGAAATTGCCTGCCTTGACCTTGAGGGCGTATTGGTTCCCGAAATCTGGATTGCTTTCGCCGAAAAAACCGGCATCGAAGAACTCAAGGCGACCACCCGGGATATCCCTGATTACGACGTGTTGATGAAGCAGCGCCTGTCAATTCTCGATCAGCACGGCCTGAAACTCTCCGACATTCAGGAAGTGATCGCTACCCTCAAGCCGCTCGATGGCGCGGTGGAGTTTGTCGACTGGCTGCGTGAGCGCTTTCAGGTTGTCATCCTGTCTGACACCTTCTACGAGTTCTCGCAGCCGCTGATGCGCCAGTTGGGCTTTCCGACGCTGCTCTGTCATCGTTTGATTACCGATGAGAACGATCGCGTGGCGGATTACCAGTTGCGCCAGAAGGACCCCAAGCGGCAGTCGGTCATCGCTCTGAAGAGTCTCTATTACCGCATTATCGCCGCTGGTGATTCCTACAATGACACCACCATGCTGTCGGAAGCCCATGCGGGCATCCTGTTCCACGCTCCGGATAACGTCATTCAGGAATTCCCGCAGTTCCCGGCGGTACATACGTACGAAGATCTGAAGCAGGAGTTCATCAAGGCCTCGAATCGGCCGCTGAGTCTCTGATTGACACGCTGAGAAAAAAAAACCCGCAATCTGCGGGGTATTTTTTTGCCGGTAGTCGGCGGGCGGTTGGGCACCTGGTAAATTACCCGGCACGTCCGAAAAGGCGCTGCAGCAGGCTACTCTGGCGCAGACTGAAGCAGGCCAGTAGCTCTGCGACGCTGGTGGTGCGCTCCTGTTCGTCGAAGGCCAGGGCATTCTTCAGTGCGGGCCAGCAGTGCGGCGGCAGATTGTCCGGTTTGCTCAGGGTGGCGCGTTGCTCCATGCATTTGGCCTGCTTGGCGGTAAGCCGGCTGTAGGGGTGATGACCACTGCACAACTCGTACAGAATGACCGCGACCGCATAGAGGTCTGCCGCTTCACTCAGCTGTCCGCCTTCGAGCAGTTCCAGCGCCGCGTAACGGGGTGTCCAGGCGGCAATCCGCTTGCGGCTCAGCCGTGGCAAGCCCGGCAGTAGACCCTGTACCGGCTGGCCCAGGCCGTAGTCGAACAGACGCAGGCCATCATCAGTGAGTATCACGTTGCTGGGCTTGATGTCGCCATGCAGTACGCCAATGCTGTGCGAGGCATGCAGCGCTTCGAGCAGGGGCACGGCAATCTGCTGCAACTCGGGCCAGTCCAGTCCGTCGCGGCGTTCGCTGATCAGCTGATCCAGCGTTGGGCCTTTGAGCATTTCCATGGTCATGAAGGCGCGCTGGCTGGTGCGGTCGACATTGAAGGCGTAAAAGCGAATCACGTTGCTGTGGCGCAATCGGCTGGTCAGCGCGAACTCACTGTAGAGCAATGCATTGGCGTCGGGGTACTGGGCAAACTCTTCGTTCAGGGTTTTCAGTGCTACATAGGGGTCGGGGTCGCCGTACTGCTCGCGCAACAGGTCACGCGCGCGGTAAACCGCGCCCATACCGCCAACACCGAGCAGACGCTCGATACGGTAGCGATTGCTCAGGACCGGTGGCAGGTCTCCGCTCTGTCGAACGGTGACGGGATTGGCTGGCTTTGGCGCTTTGCCGGCCACTTGGGTGCCGTCCGGGCTAGGGGGGGTATCCAGTGCAGAATCCATTGACTGCTCCTTGTGCATTATCGGCGCATGACCACAGCGCTGATGTTGTCGCGCGCGGGGCCGGAAAGGGCGTGAGTAAAAAGGTATTCAATCGCCGCCGCTGGCGAGAGCAGGCCCAGCGCGTGACTGAGAATGCCGCTCGAGACAGCCTGGTACAGACCGTCACTGCACAGCAGGAGGGTATCGCCGGGCTGTATGCTGAACTCGATGATGTCGAGCACCAGTCGTTCGTGCGCGCCAATTGCGCGGGTCAAGGCATTGGCCGCCGGATGCTTGGCTGCGGTCAGCGGCTCCATGTGCTCCTCGTGAATCAGCTGCTGCATCAGCGAGTGATCCCGCGAGAGCTGATACAGTCGCTGATTGCGCCACAGGTAGCAGCGGCTGTCGCCAGCCCACAGGCAAACGGCGCGCTGCTCATCCGCGAGCAGTGCAACCACAGTGCTACCCATCACGGCGTCAGGCTGGTCGGCGGTGACTGTGACTTCGTGCCCAAGCCTGCGATTGACCACATGCAGAGCCTGGCGCACCCGCCGCACCTGCTGGTCGAGATTGCCTGCAAGACTCAACTCGGCAATTTCCTCGACTATCAGGCGGCTGGCCAGGGCACCGTTCTGGTGCCCACCCATGCCGTCGGCCACCAGCCATATGCCGCGAC
Source organism: Halopseudomonas sp. (assembly GCF_036961105.1). Lineage (GTDB taxonomy): Bacteria > Pseudomonadota > Gammaproteobacteria > Pseudomonadales > Pseudomonadaceae > Halopseudomonas. The sequence goes on from NZ_JBALWW010000006.1 coordinate 113,439, forward strand.
CGGGTAAATCCAGAACCGAGTCTTCATTGCGCTCACGCACCTTGCCACGGTCGGTGCGTGCGGCACTGTCCCAGCAACTTTGCAACGCTTCCATCACAGGCGCGCCGGCAATTCGAAGCCCCGCAGGACCGAGACATCGAAAGGATTGGGCGCGCGCTGACTGTGCAGCAGGTAGTTGGCGCGCAGACCGCCCAGACTTGCCTTGAGCAGCAGTACGTCACGGTCGGTGTGATAATCGACCTCCATCTGATCGAGCAGTCGGAACAACGACCAGGCGCCTGAGCGTTGCTCCATGCCCATGCGTCGCCCGCCCAGGTCCTCGACCACCAGGCTGATGCGTTCTTCTTCGCCGCGCGATGGCCAGCGGAAAGCGCTTTGCACTATGGGCCCGTGCCGGTACTCCATTTGTTGGCTACCGTAGCGGAAGCTGGCCCGACCCAGGCTGGAGTCCAGGGAGTAGGGCTCAAGCTTGAACAGAATGCTTGGCTCGTTGGGGTCCTCGGCAAAGAAGCTGCGACGGATGGTCTGCACGCGTGACATCTGACCCAGAAACTCGCGGGAGATGGGCAGGGCACGACCGTCCACCCGGCGCAATTGATACTGCCCGGAGGAGCCGCTGACGAAGGGCGACAGATAGCGCTCAAAGAAGGCATCGGCGATGCCCTGTTCCTTGAAGAAGGCGCGGAAATCGGCCAGATCCACGTCGCTGTCGGTGTCCAGGGCGAAGGGGTAACGCTGGCGCAGAGAGGTGCGGTAAGCACTGTACAACTCGCTGCGATAACGCTGATTGAGATACTGATGCGCATCGGAGAGCACCAGCATCCAGCCGTCTTCAGCCAGCAGTGATATCCAGTTGCTGACCGGGGCAGGCAGATTGCCGGCACTGCTGCGTACCTGATTGATGGCGTCGCGCTGGCCTTGCATGCGCGCCTTGGCCATATCGAAGGCGTCCTGTTGCGGCGTGCTGGAGTTGGCCAACTGCGCCAGCTGTATCTGCAACGCGCCCATCGCCTGCAGTGCGCTTGCCAGTTGCGCGTTGGGATTGCCCTCGGCATCAAGTAACTGGTGCAGGCTGCTGAAACGCTGCTGCAGCGCCGCCTGGCCCGCCGTCTGGGTGAGCTGGTCGGCGGCAACATCCGCGCCCAGTTCGGCCAGTTTCTGCGCTTGTCGTGCACGCCGTGTATTGCCCAGGTTGCCTACCTCGTCCGGAATCTCGGGGATCTCGGGTGGCAGGAACAGAGTGTTCTCACGCACCTCCTGCAGCAGCCGGGTGATTGGCGAGTTGGCGGCTGCCAGGCCAGAGATTTTCTCAGCGCCGGCTCCCGGCGCACCAAGCGGCTCGAGCTGCAACCGGGCAATGGCGTTGATCCACTGATCGGCATAGTCCTGGAAGTAGAGCGCTTCCATTTCACCTTTCAGGCGGAGCAGGTCGCGGGGGCTCAGGTCGTCGCTGTTGCCCAGCACCCAGTTGTCCTTGAGCATACTGCTGACTACGTCTGCGCCCTGGCCCAGGAACATCTGCTCGTAGCCGCTCTTGGTATAAAAACCCGGAATGGTGTTGCTGCGTGCGGTGAGCAGCAGTGCCTGCGGGCCCAGGTTCTGGTCCATGCGGTATACCGGCAAGCTTCTCGCCTGCTCACGCAGCATGCGATAGATCACGCTGGCCAGAGATTCGCCACGCAGCTGCTGGCGGGCATCGGCGACCAGGCGGGCATTTAGCGGGTAGGCTGAGAAGGAGCTGTCCAGCAAGCGCTCGAAGTGGTCACTCAGGCTGCTCTGTACGGCATTGTTATTGGGATAGCGCAGAGACCATTCGTCGGCCATCCAGTCCTGCAGATAAGCGTTGTCGCGGCGTTCGGCCAGATTCAGCATCAAATAGGCGCGCAGGCTGCCGAGCAGCAACTCGCGGTCGTGCATTTCGCTGCGGATCTGAGTCTCCAGTTGCTTGGCTACCAGCGGTAGCAAATATTGCTGCAGCGCTTGCTGATAGGCAGCATCGAGCTGTGGATTGACCTCTTCGCCGGGGTAGAGGCCAGCGCGGTCGTGCCAGCGCACTTCTTCGCGTGGCAGAAATACCAGCGTAGCAGCGTAGCGTGTATCCAGCTGTTTCAGCAGCTGCGCGGCGTTGCTGTGGGCGCTTATGCTGCCGGGAGTGGATTCGAAGTATTCGCTGAGCTGACGCAACTGTTCGAAACGGTCGTGGTTGGCCGAGAAGCTCAATGCCCAACTGGTGCCGAGTATCGCCAGGCCGGTGAAGGCGGCAGCGTAGAGAACGCGCTGGCGCCGGTGCAGACGCTTTACCTCGCGCTCATCCAGCCCGGCCAGGGCGGATTCGGGGAAAACGACCTCACTGAGCAGGCGCTGGATAAAATAGCCCTGTTGGCGATGAAGCGCCGGCAGTGGCTGTATCGGCATGCCGAGATTACGGCTGAACTCGCTCTGCATGGGATCGTGCGCGGCGTGCGTCTGGGGTGCACTGGTGAGGTAGAAGCCACGCAACTGGGTGACGCGCTGGTAACGATTACCGGCAAAGGCCAGTTCGATGAACAGGGCCAGATGTTCGCCGAGGCTGCCCAACTGGTGTGGAAAATCCAGAATGCGACCGCGTCGCTGGTTGTCCCGCTCCAGATGCAAACGCGGAATGATCTGGCTGTTCAGACGCTGCAGCAGAGCATCGAACTCGGCACGCACCACGCTCGCGTCAGTACCATCTTGCTCCTTGCTGAAGCTGGCGCCCATGACCTGATGGCGTTCGTCCTGACTGAGGTGGTCAAAGAACTCGTCAAATCCGAGGATCTGGTCAGCCTTGCTGAGCACCAGGTATACGGGTACATCAACACCCAACTGCTGATTGATATCCATCAATCGCTGGCGAGTCTGCCGTGCCAGGGCTTCCAGTTCCATCTCGTTGCCGCTGAGCAGAAGTTCGCTGGGTAGCGTCACCAGCACGCCGTTGAGGTGGCGTCCGCGACGGCGGCGCAGCAGCCGCAGCAGGGTTTGCCAGCCCTGACCGTCGAGGTCGGCATCAGGCTGGCTCAGGTAGCGCCCGGCAGTGTCCACGATCACCGCGTGCTCGGCAAAGTACCAGTCAGCGTAATCGGTTGCGCTCAGACCGGTGTGGGGGTTGACGGGCAGGCGGGTGCCTTGAGTGGCGTTGGCGCTTTTGTTGAGCGGAAACTCCAGTCCGGAATAGTTCAGCAGGCTGGTCTTGCCGCTGGCCTGCGGACCCAACAGCAAATACCAGGGTAGGTCGCGCTTCCAGCGTTCGCTGCGTCCGCGATACAGGCTGGAGGTACGCAGCGTGCGCATGGCCTGGCGGAAGCGCTCGTGCAGGGTCAGTTGCTGTTCGATGATCTGTTCTTCACGGCGCTGGCGCTGCTGCGCCTGCTCATCGTTCTCCTGCGCTTTCTTCTGCCGGTCGCGGCGCCAGTTGAAAAACACCACGCCCAGGCCCCAGCCCAGAAACAGCAAACTGATGGTCAGCAGGCGGCTGCCGCTGGACTGCCAGAAACGGTAGTCGTTCACCGCCAGCAGAGGGCCGGCGGTCCAGATGAACAGGGCTGCCAGAAGTACGCAGAGCAATGTCCAGACCCAGGTCTTGCGCAGCGTTGCTGCGGCTTTTCGTACAAATCCCTTCATTGTGAATTCTTCCCTGCTTGGGTTGTTGCTACTGCACTTGCGGTGCTGTCACTGAGGTAGGGCGGCATGACGCTGTCGCGTTGCTCGTCGAGCACCCAGGCAAAACCGCTATAGAGCACTACCAGACAGGTCAGGGTCAGCGCGGTTACCAGCCACCAGGGGGCATAGCGCACCAGACGCCGCCCTTCGCCCTTCAGGCCCTGCCAATGCGGCGAGATCTCGCGCGGAACATCGCCGCGAATCTGCCGGATCTGCCGGAACAGGCTGTCGCGGATGTTTTCCAGCTCCAGCAGGCCCCGTGGCAGCACCCGGTATTTGCCTTCAAATCCCAGTGACAGGCAGACATACATCAGCTCCAGCATGTCCAGATGCTTGACCGGGTTGCGCGCCAGGCGGTCCAGCAGAATGAAGAACTTTTCGCCGCCAAAGGTCTCGTTGTGAAAGCTGCTCAGCAGGCTCATCTGCGACCATTCGCTTTCGTTACCCCAGGGTGTGGTGACCACGGCCTCGTCCAGCGCGGTGCAGAGTACATAGCGTGCGCCCATCACCTGACCGCTGTCGGTGCTTTCCTGCAGGGCACGGTGCTCGAACAACTTGATCTCGCTGACCAGGCGGTCCTTGAGCAGGTACAAATCCTCTGCCTGTGCGCTGTGCTTGAGCCGGACCATTTCCGACAACAGACTGGTAGCCATGCCGACCAGCGGATTCAACCCCTGGTGGGTTTGCTCGGTGGGCTTGACACGCGCCGCGTACACCATGCGCTCTTCCAGATTTTCATAGCGTGGCGGGGTGGCAAAGTCGGTCAGTGTGCTGTTGGCCGGGCTGTGACCCTGGCGGCTGAGGATGACTGTCTTGTCATCCTGACTGTATTCCATTTCCCTGATCATCTTGGTTAGCTCCTGATGGCCCAGAACGCGAGCTCCAGCCCGCTGATTTCACCCGATACATGGAAGGCGAAGCCGCCGGAGCGCTCCAGCTGCGCCAGCTCCTCCGAACTGAACTCCAGCGCAAAATAGGTTTTGCTGGAGTGGAACGGGATCTGCCGTGGCGCCACAGGCAAGGGCTTGACCTTGATGCCTGGCAGATGCAGGTTGACCAGTTGCCGAATGCGCTCGACTGCGCCGACCTTGAGGTGTGCCGGCAAACGCTTGCGCAGCTCTTCGGAGTCGCACTGCGCACTGGCGGCGAGCACGAAGGAGGCGCTGCCGAGCAATTTGGGATCGTTGATCGGCGAGACCTTGATGCCGTACTGGCGCTGCTGCAACGGCAACTCCACGGCGTGCTGTTCGAGCACCATCGACAGCACCTGGCGGATCGCGTCCATCAGCTTGCGAAAGCTCTGTCCCTGGTCGCTATGCTGATAGCGGCTATCGTGCTTGGGTCGCTTGCTCTCGCTGGAGTAGGTAGACAATTCGCCGAGCAGCGCCAGCAGCTCGCGGTAGATCTGTTCCGGGTGCACCTGTTCCTGATTCAGCAGATGACGCAACACGGGCTCGCTGCGATTGATCAGCTGCAACATCATGAAGTCACCCACCTCGGAGCTGCCCATCTTGCCGGTAGCGCGGATGCGTTCGGCGAGCATGTCGCCGCGGTGGGCCAGCATGCTGACCACCTCTTTCAGACAGGACAGCAGGTAGCTGCTGGCGTGGCTGTGCAGATAGGTGGCTACATACTCCGGGTTCAGACTGATGACCGCATCGGGGGTGCTGTCCTGCACTTCACAGATTTGCAGCCGCACAAAGGCGTGCTCGTTGGGGTGTTCGCCAAGCAACAATCGAAAATCCGGTTGCGCGCAGCTGACCTGGCTGGCACTGCTGTCGCCGGCATTGGAGTCGGCTACTTCGGCGTCGAAGGCGGTGTAGCGTGCCAGCACATCCTTCTGACTGGGCCGGCGGGTTTCCACATGGTTGCTGGTGACCAGAGGCAGCGCCAGATACACAGGGGTGCTGCTGGTATTGGGTGGGACGTCTATCGCCAGGGGTTCTTTCTCGTTACCGATTTCAAACAAGCTGCCATCAGGCAGCACGCCGCTGGCATGGCTGATCACCAGTTTGCCCATGTTGAGAAACTGCGCGTCTATCTCCAGGCTGAAGAAGCCCCAGGCGTGGCTCAGCAGCTTCTGGGTACGGTTTTTCAGCTGCTGGTCATAGTACCTGTCGTTCTGCTGGAAATGCTGCGGACGCAGCAGCATGCCCTCCTGCCAGACTACCTTTTGCATGCTCATGCTCAGTCCTCTTCCTGGTCGGAATCCAGCGCGCGTATGCCATGCTCATCCAGCAGCAATGCCACCTCGTTGCGCTCTTCGCTGCTCAATGGCACCACAATGCGCCACTGTGCCTGGGGCAGGTCGCGATAGGCGGCAAGCACTGCCAGGTAGCGGCTCTCGGGAGCGGCCGACAGCTTGTAACTGCGCTCTTCGCCGGGGCGCAGCTCCAGTTCCTCGATAGCGACCAGATCGGGTGCCAGCACCTCGCGCGGACGTTGATAGAGCGAGAAGAAGTCGGCGTGCTCGAAGGCGACCGGATTCTTCAGCTCAATGAGCTGCAGCACTATGGGGGAGGGGCGGTCATTGATATCGGGATTGAGACGATCGCCGCCGCGCAGGCTGAGGTCGACCTTGGTCATGTCCGAGTAGGGTGACAGGCTGGAACAACCGCTGGCCATAACAAGGCTGGCGAGTAGAGCGGGCAGCAGACGACGAATGGTGAATGATGAAAACATGGCAATCATCCTTGATATGAACTGTTGAGGGAGGCAATCAGGCGCACTTGCTCCTGATAGGCGTGAGTGAAGGCCGGGGCGTAAAGCTCCTTGTGCCAGTGCTCTTCGCGCACCAGCCGCTGATGCAGGCGTGCGTAGGCGCGCCAGCGCCCGCCTGCGGTGCTGAGCAGCGAGCCACCACCGTCCTGCTCGAAGCGCAGGGCAAGTTGTTCGGGCGAGAGCTGTTCAAGCAGCTCCTTGGTAGCGCCACGGCTGGCGGCCACCAAGGCCACTTGGTGCGACTGCAGCTCGCCATAGGCGCTCGCGAGCAACTGGTGAGTCGCCTCATCACTGCCGGTTTCACGCAGCAGCTTGTGCAGGGCGCCAGCGCTGTCCTGCGCCTGCATGAGTGGGTGCTGGGTGGGCGCTTCTGTCGCCACGGCCAGGTCATGTTTGAGCTGCGCCTGAGTAGCCAGATTCTGCCGCAGCAAGCCCATGTTCTGTTTCAGCAGTCTGGCGGCCTTGAGCGCCAGCTCTTCACGCTGGCTTTCCTCGAGATTACCCAGCTCCAGCCCCAGGGCTTTGGCAAAGGCATCCCAGAATCCCGGTGCCATGCTGGCCGAGGATGGTGCGGGGGCAGGCTGTTCGGCCTGGCGCAGTTCGGGGATCGGCAGGCTTTCCATGTCGATGCGTGCGTAGTCGGCGCGCTGGTCAGCGTAGCTTGGCTGTGGCTGATTGAGCAGTGCGAAATCGTCATTGCCACGGTAGGCCTGCTCGGGCTGATCCATGGCGCTCAGTGGATCAAGGTCAAGAAAGGCGTCGTCGGGAATCAGGCTCTCGGGCTGCTCGATCGGGTCGGTGGGTTCGGCGAACACGCTGGGATCCTGCGCCAGACGCGCACGCACGTCGAACTCCCCGAAGCAGAACACCTGGCCGTGCTCGATGGGCTGTGGCTTGCCCTTGGGCAGGGGGGTTTCAGTGTCCTTGCAGAGGATGCCGTTGCTGCTGGTATCGGTGAGATAAAACACGCCGTTGTGAAAGCTCACCTCGGCATGTCGGCCTGACACAATGCGCTTGCGATCGGGTATTACCCAGTCACAGTCCTCACCACGACCGATCACGCCACCCGCCTGTCGGAAGGTCTTGCTGTTGGGCAAGCCCGGCTCGAACTGTTGCGCACTGACCACATCAAAGACCAGTTCCATTGCGTTATTGCTCCTTGCGACTAGAGGTCGCGGGTTGCTGTCTTGGGGTCGCCCAGGGGGCGGTATTCATCATCGTCAAACTTGTGGTTGCCGGCGCAGGCACTCAGCAGCGCGGCAAGCATCAAAACCGTCAGGCAACGGAGGGTTGGGGCAGTCATATCCATCTTCCTTCGCGGTGAACTAGTAGTGGGTGGACAAAATGGGCGGATACGGCGGCCATGGCGCTAGCGTTGCAACAACGCAGTGCTCCGGCTGTCGGTTCAGTGGCGAGACTGTGCATGGGTGCGCTCCTTCTGGCGTAAATCGGCTGCGTTGATGTTCAGACGCTGCATGCGGTAGAGCAAAGTGCGGCGTGGCAGTCCCAGCTCGCTGGCGGCAGTGGTCTGGTTGCCCTGGTTCTTGCGCAGGCAATCGAGCAGCAGGTTGCGTTCAACCTGCTCCAGCCGCTCGCGCAGCGATTGGCAACTGATGGGCTGAGGGCTGTCGGGTAGCGGAAAGTGCTCCGGCAGCAGTACATTGCCCTCGCACAGCAGCAGTGCGCGGGCAATCAGCCCCTTGAGTTCACGCACGTTGCCGGGAAAGTGATAGGCGGCCAGATGCACCAGGGCTTCGTCTGACCAGCGACAAAGGTCACGTTGCAAGAAGCAGCAGGCGTCTTCGGCAAACCGCTTGGCCAGCAACTGGATATCACCGCCGCGTTCACGCAGTGGGGGGACTTCGATGGGGAAGTGGCCCAGGCGATAGAACAGGTCTTCACGAAACTGTCCCTTCTCGACCAGGGTGCGCAGGTCATGATGGCTGGCGGCGATGATGCGCACATCGACTTTGTGCGTCTGGTTGCTGCCCAGCGGTCGCAGCTCACCCTCCTGGAGTACGCGCAGCAGTTTGGCCTGTAATCCCAGCGGCATGTCGCCGATTTCATCCAGAAACAAGGTGCCACCGTGCGCGGCATCAAACAGCCCGGCGCGGTCCTGGGTGGCGCCGGTAAAGGCGCCCTTGACGTAGCCAAACAGCTCGCTCTCCAGTAATGGCTCGGGCAGGGCGCTGCAGTTCTGGGCGATGAAGGCGCGGGTGCGGCGTAGGCCGTATTCATGAATCGCACGCGCCACCAGTTCCTTGCCGGTGCCGGTTTCGCCGGCGACTATAACGCTCACCGGATTGTGCAGTACCTTGCTGATCAGCCGAGAAACCCGCTGCATCGCCGGGCTCTCGCCCACCAGACCGTAGCCACGCTCATGGCGAATGGTGCTGGTAACGGCGGGCGTTGGAACCTCGGGTTGCTGATCGAGCTGTTGCAGCAATTCCAGTTGTCCCATGGCAAAGTCACCCAGCAGCCGCAAGGAGTCGGCAAAGGCTTCAAGCGGTTGGGTCTCGCGCTGGGCGATCAGCAACAGACCACTGATCTGTTGCTCGCGATCGTGCAGCGGCAGGCATAGCAGATTGCGCCAGCTGCGCGCGGTTTCCGGTAAAAAGGGCGTGGCATACAAGCTGCTGTCCAGCGCATTGACGTGCAGCACCTGATTCTGAAACAGGCAGTACTGCAACAATCGCTGGTCTTTGTAATCGCTGGGCAGGCTGGACTCTTCCCGCTGCAGTGGCGCACCGTCAAGCCATTCGGCGCAGAGCGTCAACTGGGTGTGCGTCTTGTCCAGCAGATAGAGCTGGGCCAGCGGGCAATGGCTCAACTCGGCTGCTGCGGCCACCAGCTGCTGTTGCAGCGCGCGGCTGTCACTGCTGGCCGCGAGCGTGCTGAAACGAGCCAGCAATGACTCAGCATAGAGCAGCGGCTGGGCCACCCGGTCAAACAGGGAGGGGAGCTTAAGCGAACTCACAAACGATGGCTCCTGCGCTGTCGAGAGAGGCAGTGGCACGCTGGATACGCTCACCCTTGGCCATGGCGTCAAGCAATCGATCAACCACCTGCGGCTGCAAATTGTCGTCAATCAACTGGTCGATCAGACGAGCACCGCTGTCTGCGCGCAGACAGCGTTCAGCCAGATGGCGGACCAGTTGCTGATCATGCGTGAAACTGAGCTGACGTCGCTGCAGGCGCTCGGCAAAGCGCTGCAGCTTCAGCTCTACCAGATCTTCGAGTACTGCGCCGGCAATCGGGTAGTAAGGCACTATGCGCATGCGAGCGAGCAGCGCGGGTTTGAAGTGATTGATCAGCGCTGGGCGAATGGCGTCTTCCAGTTGATCGCTCGCCGGCTCGCTGCCCGCTGCGCACAGCGATGCAATTTGCGCACTGCCCAGGTTCGACGTCATCAGAATCAGCGTGTTGCGGAAGTTGATTTCGCGACCTTCGCCGTCGTTGGCGATGCCCTTGTCGAAGATCTGATAGAACAGATTCAGCACGTCCGGGTCGGCCTTTTCGACTTCATCGAGCAAAATGACCGAGTAGGGTTTCTGCCGCACCGCTTCGGTGAGCATGCCGCCTTCGCCGTAACCCACGTAGCCGGGAGGCGCGCCGATCAACCGCGACAAGCTGTGCTTTTCCTGAAACTCTGCCATGTTGATGGTGGTGAGAAAGCGCTCGCCGCCATATAGCAGGTCGGCCAGTGCCAAAGCTGTTTCGGTCTTGCCCACGCCGCTGGGGCCTACCAGCAGGAAGACACCCACTGGCGCTTCGGGGCGGTTCAGACCGGCGGCGGTAGCGCGCATGGCGCGATCCAGCGCGGCGATGGCCGGTTCCTGACCGCGCAGGCGCTGTCGCAGGTCGCCGGCAAAGGTGCTGACCTTGGCGTTGTGCTCGCGCGCCAATTGCGACAGCGGCACGCCAGTCCAGTGGCTGATGACTTCGGCAACCAGTCGCGGGCAAACCTCATGACTGACCAGCCTTTCATCGCGCTGCGCCTGGCTCAGTTCGCGCTGAACCTGCTGCAGTGCCTGCTCCTGCTCCTGCTCCTCGGAATCGGCTGCTTCGCCGGCGTTTGACTCACGGGCATCGGCGCAAGCCTGGCGCAGCGTCAGCAAGCGTTCGGCGAGCTCGCGCTGTACCTGCCAGCGCTCAGCCAGTGCCGTGGCTTCGCTGCGAGCTGCACGCAGGCGGGTTTCCAGACTGTCGAGCGCGGGCTGGTCAATTTCCAGGCCAGCGCCCAGATCGCGCTGCATGGCCTGCAGCTGGCGCTCGCCTTCGGCAATTTCACCGCGCAGGCTTTCCAGCGCTGCGGGTTCTGCCGCAAGGCTGATACGCACGCGCGCGCAGGCGGTGTCCAGCACATCCACGGCTTTGTCCGGCAACTGCCGGCCAGCCAGGTAGCGCGCCGACAACTCGGCAGCGGCGACCACAGCGTCATCGCGCAAATAGATGCCATGACTGCGCTCGTAGACCGGTGCCAGGCCGCGCAGAATGGTGACTGCCTCGGCGGGCGTCGGCTCCAGCAGCTTTACCGGCTGAAAGCGACGCGCGAGGGCCGGGTCCTTCTCGAAGTATTTCTTGTACTCGCTCCAGGTGGTCGCGGCGATGGTGCGTAATTCGCCGCGGGCGAGCGCCGGTTTGAGCAAATTGGCCGCATCGCCACTGCCGGCTTGCCCGCCGGCGCCAATCAAGGTGTGGGCTTCGTCGATGAACAGCACTATCGGTTTGCTGGACGCCTTGACCTCGTCAATCACTCCCTGCAGGCGTCGCTCGAATTCGCCCTTGATGCTGGCCCCGGCTTGCAGCAGGCCAAGGTCCAGACACAGCACCTCGACGTTGCGCAAGGCCTCCGGCACAGCATCGTTGGCGATGCGCAGGGCCAGACCTTCGACCAGAGCGGTTTTGCCAACGCCGGCCTCACCAACCACTATCGGGTTGTTCTTGCGGCGGCGCGCCAGGATGTCGATCATCTGGCGGATCGCCTGATCACGGCACAGGACCGGATCGAGTTTGCCGTCGCGTGCCTGCTGGGTGAAGTTGTGGGTAAAGCGCTGCAGGGCGGACTCAGCCTGCGCTGGCGTCGCATTGTCGCCCCCCTGCTGTTGCGCCAGGGCAAAGTCGCGCAGGCGCTCGGCGTTCAGCCCGCTCAACAGCGTTTGATAAGGCGTGCCGGCATAGCGCATGGGGTTGCGCAGCAGGGCCAGAATCAACGCAGCCTGATCAATACGGCTGCTGGCCAGCTCGAGATTGGCGACCAGCAAGGCGTCCTGCAGCCATTGCACCAGTTCGGCGCTGAAGCTGGGGTTGCTGCTGCCTTCATTCTGGCCACGCGGGACCAGCGTCTCTGCCAGGCTGCCGGTTGCGATGTCGGCGTCCTGCAGCGCGCGTGCAAGCAGGCTGTCGGGGCGCTCCAGCAGCCCCAGCAGCAGGTCTTCTACCAGCACCTTGTTGCCGCCGCGTTGCATGCAGCGCTCGGCTGCTGCTTCGAGATCCTGTCGGCTGGGAGCATCCAGCGCTTGTACCAATTGTTGGAGGTCGAGTTGCATCATGTCATCGGTCCTTAATGAGTGCCGTTGCCCAGCGTGACTGTGGGCAGCGCCTGCTGGTGGCCCAGCCAACTGGTCCAGCCAAGCCGGCAGGGATTGCTGGCGCCGAGCCGCAATTCGCGGATTTCGTCCTGGCGCAAATGCAGTTGAATGTCGTAGTCCAGAGGGTCGCGCAGGGTAAAACGCACCAGTGCACGTAATGGCTGGAAGTGCTGGCCCGGCGGCAAAAAGCTGTGAAAGCCGTCCCAGTCAAGTTGGCGGATGTGCAGGCGAAACTTGCCGCCGCGGTCAAATACCGCCTCGCCCAGCACCAGGTCGCTACCCAATCGGCTGTTGGCCTTGCCGAGTTGGCAGCGCTGGGCCGGTTGTATGCCCACGCGGCGCTGCAGGCACTGCTCTATCTGCATGTCCGGATGCTTGAAGTAGTAGCGCAGTACCGATTCGATCAGTCGCGCCGATTGTGCACGCATGCTGAGCAGACCGAGGTAGGGCAGCAGGCGTTTCCAGTTAAGCTCCGGCGCCTGCGCCATGCGGTCCGGGCGCAGCCCTACCAGTGACAGCAGCTGTGCAGAGAACGGATCCTGCGCACCCTTGCTGAAGCGCGCGCGATAGCGATATTTCTGCCAGATGGGGAGCAACAGACGCTGCAATCGGTCGTTGAACAGGTCAAGAAATTCACGCGTTGGATTGCCATCGGGTCCGTCTCCCAGCGCCTGCTCACCATAAAAGGCCGGCAACGGCGAGCCGGCACCACTGAGGCTGATCAGGTTGACCTGCATGCGCGCCCGCAGGCCGTCCGACTCCTGAATGAATTCGACTTCTTCGATGTCGCAGCCGGGAAACCCCATGCTCGGATTGGCAACGAACTGCAGGCGCTCGTAGAGCGCTTCGTCATCCAGCTCGGGGTGTGCCAGTTGCAGACGCTCGAGCACCAGCAGTACCCCCTGGAACAGGCTGTACTGGCGAATGTCCCGCTTGATTCTGGTTAGAACAGGGGCTGTTGGCCCATGCGCGGCGCCCATTGGTACACCTCTCCCTGTGTGCTTTTGACGGAAAGTTCGTGGTACGAGTTGAGGCTGGAATAGAGCGACAGAAACTCGTTGAGCACCGAGGCGAACAGATACATGTCGCCTTCGCCCAGGTAGCTGTTCAAATCCATGCGCAGCTCGGTCTTGATGCCGCGTATCGGCAGGCCGCGATGCAGACGATCGACATGCACGTGGCGCACGGCCTTGAGGCCTTCGAGGCGACGCTTGCTGACCTTGGCCGCGTGCTGATCGTAATGGCGCGGCAGGTCGTAGGTTTCCAGCACCAGCTTCAGCGCGTTGACGTCCTCCAGCGAGAGGTAGTTGAGCGACATGTTGCTGATCAGCTTCCAGAGAAAATCCTGGTGCAGCGGTGGCGCGTAGCTGGGTGTTACCGTGCTGATGTTGCGGAAGCTGAGAAACTCCGGAGTGTCCTCGGTAGGGCGGCAGATATCGCCGAGCGCCAGCTGTCTGGGCAGATCCTGATTGGTGCAGGTCAGCTCTATCGACAGAGTTTCATGCTGATCGATATTGCGCAGACCAAAACTCAGGTAGGTGTCCTGGCCTTCGCCCAGCAATGATGGGTACTGGCGCAAACTGTAGTGAGGACGCGGCTCACGGTTGTCGAAACTCGCGTCATGCTCGAAGGATTCAAAAGGTACGTACTCCTCGTAGCCCATGCCGCCCGGTTTCCAGCCGGTGACGCGATCAATCGAGAAGATGCCGCAGTGGTCGCTGTGGTGCTCGGCCGGCCGTAGCAGGTACTGATCCTGCCGCCCGTCCAGACGGATGGGCACCGCATCGTGCTTGAACAGGTTCACCACCGGCGTGCAGTGCAGCCTGATATTATCCTTGCTGGGGCTGATGCGTTGACTGCTGACCTGACGAATATCAAAGCGCAGCGCAAAGCCCCGCGCTTTTTTCAGCAGCTCCAGGGGGAGGGGCTGGAAGCGCTCGATACCGCTGACTTCGACAAACAGGAATTTCTCCTGAAAGGCGTAGTACTCCTGCAGGTAGCGATAGCCGCGAAAGGTATTGTCCGGATAGGGGATGAGGGCGTGCTCTTCATCAAAACCGGCCGGCTGCACTTGCTTTGCCGTCAGATGCTTGACCCCCAGGGCGCCGCCGTTACTGTCCGTCAGCGGCTTGCCGTTGTGGTCGAGCAGCACCAGTTCCACACCGTCCAGATGACAAAGCAGATGCAGATAGAGCATCTGACTTATGTAGCCTTCGCCAGCCAGATGCAGACGCAGTCGGTCGAGCTGCAAGTCGCCCAGATTGCCCTCGGCGGTCATCATCAACTTGAGCTCCAGCAGCGCACCGCCGCCCTTGACCGAGTAATCCAGGCCACTGATATCCAGAGGCAGGACCTCGGTATCGAAGGCGGTGCGAAACTGGCAGGTCACACCCTTGATCGGCTTGGACTCCACTGGCGTATTGCGCGGCACCAGCTGCATCGGCGAGGGTCGTTTCAAGGGATCGAACTGCAGCATGCTGAACGCCGGCAGCGGCCGCATGTAATTGGGCCACAGCAGATGCATCAGTGAATGCGTCAGCTCCGGCAACTCGTCATCGAGCTTCTGCCGCAAGCGGCCGGTCAAAAAGGCGAAGCCCTCCAGCAGACGCTCCACATCCGGATCGCGACCGCTTTGACCGAGAAAGGGTGCCAACGCGGGGTTGCGCTCGGCAAAGCGTTTGCCTTGCTGGCGCAGGGCAGTGAGCTCGCTTTGATAGTAATGATTAAATGACATGCAGGGTGCTCATTCGTGGACGAGATGCTATTTGCCTATACGGTTTCCCGCTTGGTTCGGGCAGCGCTTGCTAGCCGATAAGCACTGTTCCCGAGGCGGCAATTACCACGTTGCCGTGATCTCCGCTGGTTCCCAGCAAGGCAGCCGGCTTGCCGTTGATCAGCACTGTGCTGGCGACACCACCAACCAGCTTGCTGCCGCAGGCAGTGCTGTCGCCCATGCGCGCGGCGGGCATGCCATCAATCAGCACATCGGCGGAGCCGACGGCGATGGGACTGATACCGTGGCCTTTCTTCGGGCAAGCGGTCGGATCGCCTGCGCGAGCTGCGGGTTTGCCTGACATCTGAACCTCCTTGTAGTGCTTGCGTAGGTGTTGCGTGGTAGTGAAATAGTGCAATAGTGCAATCGGTTTACCGTACCCTGGCCTGGCCGCGGCCATCGAGACGGACTGCGAAGCTGACCGGGTGGCGCATGCCGTCCAATGTCAGCAGCGCTTCGATGGCGAACGACAGGTTCAGCGGATCGTGATCGCGCGGCAGGGTCAGCACCTTTACCTGGCTGAGCCTGGGCTCGTAGACCTCGATAAAAGCCTCAATGGCAGCCCTGGCCTTCTGCAGCGAATCATGCAGCGAGAGCCGCATGTCATTCAGGTCCGGCAGCCCGTAGTCCGGCAGCGCTTGCACGCTGCCGGCCCGAGTGCTGAGCATCTTGCTCAGGTGGGCAGCCACCGAGGCGCTGATGGCAGCATCGTTGGGGATGCCGTCACGCTGCGCCGCTGCGCCGCCAAGCCGCTCGAACAGGCTGCCGTAGGCCATGAGCTGTGCTTACTCCTTGTCCAGCTTGCCGACCAGCGACAGCGTGAAGTCGGCGCCCATGTACTTGAAGTGCGGTCGTACGCTGAGGCCGACGCGGTACCAGCCGGGCTCGCCAGGCACATCGTTGACTACCACCTGGGCTGCACGCAGCGGGCGACGGCCGCGCACTTCGGCGCTGGGGTTGTCCTGATCGGCCACGTACTGGCGAATCCACTTGTTCAGCTCCAGCTCCAGGTCGGTTCGCTCTTTCCAGGCACCGATCTGCTCGCGCTGCAGCACTTTCAGGTAGTGGGCCAGGCGGTTGACGATGAAGAGGTAAGGCAGTTGGGTGCCAAGGCGGAAGTTGAGCTCGGCCAGCTTGCCTTCTTCGCTGTTGCCGAAGAACTTGCCTTTCTGTGCTGAGTTGGCGGAGAAGAATGCGGCGTTGTCGCTACCCTTGCGCATGGTCAGTGCGATAAAGCCTTCGTCTGCCAGCTCGTACTCGCGGCGGTCGGAAACCAGTACCTCGGTCGGTATCTTGGTTTCAATCTCGCCCATGCTTTCAAAGTGGTGCAGCGGCAGATCCTCGACGGCGCCGCCGCTCTGCGGACCGATGATGTTCGGGCACCAGCGGAACTTGGCGAAGCTTTCGGTCAGCCGAGTAGCAAAAGCAAAGGCAGTGTTGCCCCACAGGTAGTGTTCATGGCTCTGCGCCACGCTTTCCTTGTAGACGAAGCTGCGCACCGGATTCTCGACCGGGTCGTAGGGGTTGCGCAGCAGGAAGCGGGGTAGCGTGAGGCCCACATAACGCGCGTCTTCCTGCTCGCGGAAACTCTGCCACTTGGCAAACTGAGGCCCTTCGAAGTGATCTTTCAGGTCCTTGATGTCCGGCAGGCCGGTGAAGCTTTCCAGGCCAAAGAACTGCGGGCCGGCCGAGGCGATGAAGGGCGCATGGGCCATGCTGGCGACGCTGGAGATGTGCTGCAGTGTCTTGATGTCAGGTGCGCTGGGATTGAAGTAATAGTTGGCGATCAAAGCGCCCACCGGCTGGCCACCGAACTGACCGTATTCGGCGGTGTAAACATGCTTGTAGAGACCGGACTGGACCAGCTCGGGGCTGTCTTCGAAATCTTCGAGCAAGTCTTCCTTGGAGGCGTTGATGATTTCCAGTTTGATGTTTTCGCGGAAATCCGTACGGTCGACCAGCAGTTGCAGACCGCGCCAGGACGATTCCAGTGCCTGGAATTTCTCGTGGTGCAGGATGGCGTCCATCTGGCGGCTGAGCTTGGCGTCGATCTCGGCGATCATGCGGTCGACCAGCGCTTTCTTGACCGGCTCCTGCTCGTTGTGGGGTTTCAGCAACTCGGCGATAAAGGCCGAGACGCCGCGTTTGGCGATGCCATAGGCTTCGTCATCCGGGGTGAGGCGGGTTTCGGCAATGATGCGATCCAGAATGCCGGTATCGGTGCTGCTCTGGGTTTGTTGTGCAGAAGATTGGCTGCTCATGGCGGCGTCCTTGTCGGGTGCGATCAGGTTTCGGGTTGGTTCTGGTCTGTCAGGCCGAGCTCGGCAAGTACGCGGTCGCGCGAGTCTTCATCATTGAGTACGCTCTCGATCGCCTTGCGGAAGGCCGGGGCATTGCCCAGCGGGCCCTTGAGGGCAACCAGCGCATCGCGCAGCTCCATCAGCTTCTGCAGCTCGGGGACCTGCTGCACCACGCTGGTGGGGTTGAAGTCCTTCATGGAGTTGATCTGCAGATTCACTGCCAGATCTTCACTGATGGGCTCATCCTGCAATTCGTTGGGCACGGCAAAGGTCAGGTTCAAGTCCTGCTTGGCCAGTACCTCGTCGAAGCTGCGCTTGTCGATGGCAATGGGCTTGCGCTCTTCGATGGTGCGGTCGTCCTCACGCTGGGTGAAGTCGCCAAGCACCATGAGCTTGAGTGGCAGCTCGATTTCTTCGCGGGCGTCGTTGGCATCCGGGGTGAAGGTAACGTTGACGCGTTCCTTGGGGGCTACTGAGCCGTCTTTGGCCATGCTGTTTCTCCGTTTCGGTATTTAGGCCCCGAGGGCCTGGTCGAGCACCACACCCAGATCGAGGTGGCACAGGCGGTGATAGATCTCTTCCTTGCGTTCACGGGTGCTCTGGTTCTGCGGCAGCAGATCGCAGCAGCTGTGCAACAGACGCAGTACGTCGAGGTTGAGATCCGGTTCCCATTTGTCCAGGCCCTGGGCCTGAAGCTGTTGGTGCAGTGATTCGAGTTGCGCCTTGGCCAGCTCATAGTGGCGGGCTTGAAAGCACAGGCGGGCCTGAGCCAGGCGCCAGTAAAAAGCAGCGCGTTCGCCACGCGCCTGCTGAATATGGGTTCCCAGTTCCTGCACGGCGGCTTTCAAGCCTTCCTTGCGCCAGGTCGCGAGGGCACTATCGAGCCCCTCATCCCAGGCGTTGTGCGGGCTGCTGGCGGGACCGCGGGCAAAATTGATGGCGGTCGCCGGCTGGCTGTCGGTGTTGTGCCTTTGCACCCGATTGCTGATCCATTCAAGGGTGGCGGCCTGCGCAAAGGGGGCGCCGTCATAGAAACCCAGTTTCTCGATTCCCGGCAGCCGCTTGAGCTGCCACGCCAGTTGCCGTTCGATTTCAACGGCTGCCTCATTGGCGCCCAGCGCGTCGCAGCATTGCCATGACAGATGCTGACCGTCCAGCCAGAAGGGTGCCCGCGCGATGCTGGTTTCCACATCCTGTAGCAGCGCTGCATGCTGGCCCTGCTCGAAGCGCTCACGGTAGTTGGCAATGCGGTCGGCGGGCAGATTGCGCAAGCCGGTTTTCTGCTCGGCGTCGTGGCTGGGCAGGGCGTCGATTGGCAGCCAGAGCAGGGTGCGGGAAAGACGCAGGGCGCGCAGATCGCACTGGTTGTCCATCAGCCACCATTGGCACAGCGAGCGGGCATGATCCTGCAGCAGGCGCAGTGCCTTGTGTGCATCCTTGCTGCTGGCGATATGGGCTGGTGGTAGAGCGCCAGGTGCGGGCTGCTCCGGGCTGGAAGCCAACAAAGACGCTGAAGCAGAAGCCGCATTGGTTGGCTGCGCCGGGCTGACAGTGGCGGGGGATACTTTAGCGGCACTGAGCTTGCGGCTTAATGGCTGCAGATCGGGGGCCTGATCTGCCAACTGCTTGCTGAGAGTTGAGTGCAGCCGCAAGATCACTTCATTGAGTGGATGCTCAGCGCTGCTCAGTCGTGCAATTTCCGTTGTTTCCAGACGAGTGACCAGCCAGTTGAGCGCGGCGCTGCGGGTGCGCGCCTTGCGTGGGTGCAGCTCCGCCCACTGTGCCTCGCACAACGCATTGAGCATATCCAGTCCCTGGCTCAGGCCAGCAGGACCGCTGGTTTCGAAGAGACTCCAGATCAACCAGGCTGCCACACGCAGATCCTTGCTCTGGGTGAGCAGCAGTTCCAGGCTGCCGTCGCGTACCGCTTGCCAGTCGGGCTGCTCGTTTCCATGCAGCGAGCCAGCCTTGGCCAGTTCCTGCTCCAACTGCTCGTACTCGCTGGCATAGCGCACATCCTCGCCGGCAAAGCTGTCGGCGCTGATGGGTTGGCTTATGATGCGATCAATCTGTTGCAGTGGCATGGGGTGCTCATCACTCCGTGATGGTTATGGCCAAAGGGCCATGCTTCTGGTCTCGAGCAATCCGCCCAAGAAAACGGAACTTGGTGCGCAACTTTCTGCGCACGTAACTGCGCAGAAAGTTGCGCACTATTGTCGGTGTTTTCCGTTAGCGGCAACTATTGGCGCAACGCAGTATTCAGGCCGGGCAACTTTCTGCGCAGTATTCTGTGCAAGAACCTGCGCATTGCTGGCTGGAAAGGTGGCTATCCTAGGCCGCTCGATCGATGCCATCAAGAGCGTAAATGTGAACTGGTTAGACTTGCGGGGAATTGCTTTAAATTAAGTTATCGTGCCGCATTGTTTAGTTTAAAAATGTTTAAAAACAAAGGCTTATATTTTTTTATTATATTTTTAGTCGAATTTGATTTGGCGCCAGAATATTGTCTGCTTTATTTTGTGCGCCGTTTGGCATTTGGAGTTTTAATAACTCATAAGCGTGGGTTGTTTGATGTTGTTCGTTGTTTTAAGGGCGCACATTTCAACTGCTCGCGTTTCTTGAGGTGTGGTTATTGCGCCGCTTTCATTTCTGCTTATTAGTACGCCCTGTGCAAACTGAAATGTAGTAGTCCGCTGTTACCCGCGCCGTGACAGAAGGGTGCATCATGGATGTCCATTCACCGCAGGGGACAGATCATGAGCAATAAACTCTTGTTGTTGGCAGGCGACTTTGTTGAGGACTATGAGGTCATGGTGCCGTTTCAGGCATTGCAGATGCTGGGGTACGAGGTACACGCAGTTTGTCCGGACAAGGCCGCCGGTGACAGCGTGAAAACGGCGATACACGACTTCGAGGGCGATCAGACCTACAGCGAGAAGCCGGGCCACAATTTTGTGCTCAACTACAGCTTTTCCGATGTCGACGCGCAGGACTATCTGGGACTGGTAGTGCCCGGTGGTCGCTCACCTGAATATCTGCGTTTGAACCAGCAAGTGGTGGCGTTGGTGCAAAGTTTTGCCGAGGCGAACAAGCCCATTGCAGCGGTCTGCCATGGTGCACAACTCTTGGCAGCCGCAGGTGTGCTCAAAGGGCGCGAATGTAGTGCCTATCCTGCTTGTGGTCCGGATGTCCGCCTGGCGGGCGGGACCTATATCGATATCGCGGCCGACCAGGTGCATGTGCAGGGTAACCTGGTGACAGCGCCAGCCTGGCCGGCCCATCCGAAATGGCTTGCCGCTTTCGTCAAGCTGTTGGGTGCGCGCATCGAGTTGTAGAATGACTGGAGCCGCTGCCACGCAGCGGCGCCTTGAGGAGCTGAATATGTGTGAACTCTATGTAAAAGCGGACCCGATCCTCTATGAGTCGCGCTCCCGGTCCCTGCGTATTCGCGGGGTGGTGACGACCCTGCGTCTGGAGAACCAGTTCTGGCACATTCTGCAGGAGATCGCCGAGGTTGATGGTATGACCACCAATCAGCTGATCAGCAAACTCTACGATGAAATCATGGATCTGCGTGGCGAGGTGGTCAACTTTGCCTCTTTTCTGCGGGTTAGTTGCACAAGGTATCTGGCACAACGCGAGGCTCAGGTAGTGCCGCTGTCGCTGGTCGGGCGGGCGACCGGTTGATTGCATCGCCCGAACGTGCGCCCACACGTTGGTTCACCGTAGGCAGCCCTGGGCGTGGTCGCTGAATTGCTCTGGGAGTTGGGATGTCGATTGAAACATGGGTAGCGTTTTTTGTGGCCTGCTGGGTGATCAGCCTATCGCCGGGCGCGGGCGCTATTGCGTCGATGTCCAGCGGTTTGAACTATGGCTTCGCTCGCGGGTACTGGACGGCCTGGGGCTTGCAGATTGGACTGCTGGTGCAGATTGCCGTGGTTGCTGCCGGAGTAGGAGCATTGCTGGCGACGTCTTCACTGGCGTTCAACCTGATCAAGTGGTTCGGCGTCGCTTATCTGCTTTATCTGGCGTGGCGGCAATGGCACGCAGCGCCTGTTGCGATGGTACAGGATGTTGCGGTGCGGCCTCTGGGGCAGCCTCTGGCGCTGGTGTTTCGCGGCTTTCTGGTGAATGTCAGCAATCCCAAGGCGGTGGTTTTCATGCTGGCGGTATTGCCGCAGTTTCTCGATCTGTCGCAACCGCTTCTCAAGCAGTACGCGGTCATGGCGTTCACCATGGTTAGCGTCGATCTGGTGGTGATGGCGGGCTATACCGGTCTGGCGGCCAGGGTGCTGCGTCTGCTGCGTTCACCGGCGCAACAAAGATTGATGAATCGCACTTTTGCCGGATTGTTCGCCGCCGCCGCGGGATTGCTGACGCTGGTGCGCCGCAGCAACGCCTGAGCGTCGCGCGGCGACCGCTAGTTGGAGCGGCTAGTTGGACAGGTCGGCGCGAAGCAGCGACGGACTGCGGCCATGTACCTGGCGGAATCGGTTGCTGAAATGGCTCAGCGAGCTGAAGCCGCACTGCATGGCGATCTCGGTCAGAGGCTGGCTGGTCCGCTGCAACAGCTGTTCTGCCCGCGCCAGGCGCTGTCCCATCACGTACTGGTGCGGCGCCACACCTTTGCTGTGTTTGAACATGCGCGCGAAATGGAATTCGCTCAGGTGCGCTTCCCGGGCCAGGTCACTGAGCAGCAGCGGTTGCTCCAGGTGGCTGTCGATATAGTCCAGGACCTGCTGTAACTGATAAGGCGAAAGCCCGCCCCGGACTTTGACTTCCTGCCATCCCAGGTGCACGTAATGCTTGAGCAGATGATTGAGAATCAGCGAGGTTGCGCTGCTCAAGGCCAGACGGTCTGCGGGGTTGTGCCAATCGTGGCTAAGCAGAAACTGACGGTATAGCAGGGTAATGTGCGGGTCATCGGCAAACAGGCGTTCATCCAGCGTCAGTGACGCAGGGCTGCGGTCCCAGGTCTGTTCTGCGTGTTCGCGCAGATGTTGATCGGTAAAGTACAGGTGCATGAAACTCAGCGGACCGCGCAGGTGCCAGGTGGAGGCATAATCCTTGGGCATCAGGCACAGCTTGTCGGGCGCGCCGCCATTTTGCCAGCCGCTGGCAGTCTGGAAATAGGACTGATAACCGTCGGCCAGATACAGACTCAGGGTGTGGTGATTGGCGTTGTCGAGTTTGATCAGGTCATCGTCGTTGTACCAGCTCGCCAGTCCCAGGCCGTTGCCCAGGCTGGCGCTACCGAGCAGCCGCGCCTTGTGCTGTTGCAGATTGTCGAATACCTGATACGACAGAGACATGCGGATTCCTTGGTGCCGGGCGCTGGGGGAGGTGAGTTTGTCGCATGATCTTAGCGGCGCCGGACGCTTGCGCCAAGTCGGTGACCTGGAGCCCAGAAGTGGTGGCGAAAAAAAGCGCAAGAATCTGCAAGTTCGCAGCACCTTGTTGCAAGCGGCTCCCTGGCAAAACCCTCGATAATGCGCCCTTACTATCCTAGGGACGCGTCATGAATATCTTTCTCTACGGCATCACTGTTCTGATCTGGGGCACCACCTGGATTGCCATTGCGATGCAATCGGGGCCTGTTCCGGCGGTAGTGTCGGTGTTCTATCGCTTTGCCCTGGCGGCAGCGGTATTGATGGGTGCTCTGTTGCTTGCCGGCAGGTTGCGGCGCCTGGCGGCCACCGATCACGGTTTCTGTGTGCTGCAGGGCATGTGCGTGTTCGGCCTCAACTTCTGCTGCTTCTACACAGCCAACGCCTATATCAACAGTGGACTGGAGTCCGTACTTTTCTCGCTGGCAACAGTGTTCAATGCGCTCAATGGCGTGATCTTCTTTGGTCAGCGGATAACCCGTCGCCTGCTGTGTGCGAACCTGCTTGGCCTGGTCGGAATCATCAGCCTGTTCTGGCAGGATCTTGTTGGCTCTGGTGTCGATACCGGCGTGCTGCTTGGAATAGCCTTGAGCCTGCTGGGCACCTACGGATTTTCATTGGGGAATATGATCAGTGTCCGGCACCAGGCGCGAGGGTTGGATTTGCTGTCTACCAATGCCTATGCCATGAGCTATGGCGCGTTGGCGATGTTGTTGCTGGCTGTGCTTACCGGCGCCGAGTTCAGCGTCGAGTGGACGCCTGCCTACGTCGGTTCGCTGCTGTATCTTGCCTTGTTCGGTTCGGTGGTCGGCTTTGCCGCCTATTTTTCATTGATCGGCCGTATTGGCGCGGGGCCGGCGGCGTACGCTACGCTGATGTTCCCCGTCATTGCGCTGGGTATGTCTACCCTGTTTGAAGGTTATCAATGGACGCCCAGCGCTTTTGCGGGGCTGGCACTGATTCTGCTGGGTAACCTGGTGATGTTCTATCGGCCCCGGCAGGCGGCCGTCCTGCCCAAGGTGGCGGGTTAACCAGAAAGATCGCTGCTGGTCGAGCAGATGGAGACTCTCAT
Organism: Halopseudomonas sp.; assembly: GCF_036961105.1. Lineage (GTDB taxonomy): Bacteria > Pseudomonadota > Gammaproteobacteria > Pseudomonadales > Pseudomonadaceae > Halopseudomonas. The sequence continues at coordinate 136,961 of NZ_JBALWW010000006.1, forward strand.
GGATTATTTCATTATTGCCGTGGCAATAGCGGCGGCGTTGTATTTCCACTGGTGGCTTTTTATCCGCATTCGCCGTTGGGCCCGGCGCGACCTGGCGCTATCGATGGCGGGGGAGGATCCTCACAAGCGAGCTTACATGCTGGAAAAGCTCGCCGAAGCGGAGCGCGAGAATATCGGCAAGCATGAGCTTGAAGCCTGGCTCAGACGCCAGGCGCAAGCTTATGAAACGCCGCCGGCAGCGCATAAAAATTGAACTGATGCGCCAGCACAGACTCTGTTTTAGTAAGTCAGCTCTTTTAGTTAAAGGTTTGCCAAGGAGATTTACCATGGAATTGCCGAACAAAGACCTTGTTACCCTGTTCGATCAACTAGGTCTGGATTCCGATCAGGCGAGTATGGATGCATTCTTTGCCAGTCATGCCTTGGCGCCTGAAACCAAACTCAGCGAAGCCGATTTCTGGACGCCATCCCAGGCGACTTTCCTGCGCGATGAAATTCGCGAAGATGCCGAGTGGGCACCCGTAGTGGATGAGCTCAACGCTCGTCTGCATGAGCGCTAACTTGACAGCACAGTAAACTGCTTGGCTTGTCAAAAAACAGGCCGATACGTCGTAATGTTCAAGCAGTGATTTCCAACCGAAGTTGAAGTCTACCGACTCACGATAGGGGAATGACCATGACCAGTACTACAGACAAGATCAAAGGCAAATACAACGAAGCCGCCGGCAAGGCCAAGAGTGAAGTAGGTCGTGCCACCGATGATGAAGAGCTGCAGGGTGAAGGTGAACTGCAGAATATCAAGGGCAAGGGCCAAGGGCTCAAAGGCGATGTCAAAGAAAAGCTGAAAGATGGGATCGACAAGAGCTGAGTATCACTCTCTTACCGGAGCCACTGAGCAATTCTTGTGCCGCTCCGCAATCCTGAAAGCCGCCCGCATGTCGCGGGCGGCTTTTTTATTGCCCTGGCGTCATCGCCCTGCGGCGAGTCGGCTCTGCAGCGACGCGGTTGCAGCTTTGGCACCCATGGCACGAGCGTAGTCCAGCGCAGAGCGCTGATCGTCATCCAGCGTGTTGAGATCGGCTCCTGCCTCTAACAGCAGCTCTATCATGTCGGTGCGATCAAACATGGCGGCATACATGAGTGGCGTCTTGCCGCCGGCTGGCCGGCCATCTACCGCAGCGCCATGCTGCAGTAACAGGCGCGCGATGGCTGCTTCGCCCTTGAATACCACGCCCGCCAATGGCGTTTGTGCGCGGCCATTGGCCAGCTCGGGATCGGCCCCACGTTCCAGTAGCAGACGCGTGGTGGCTTCATGGCCGTGATAGCTGGCCAGCATCAGCAGGCTATCGCCACTGCTGGTGAGGATGTCGACCGGCAGACCGGCATCCAGGATTGGCCGCAGCGCGTCGGTTTCGCCATTGCGGGCCAGATCAAACACCTTTTGTGCGAAAGCCAAAGCGTCGTCGTCCAGCGCGGGCTTGTCGCTGGTGGAAAATTCTTTGCTCATGCGGTCTCCATTACCTGAGGTGAACAGTGGTCACACTCTAGGCGAAAGCTCGCATTCTGTGCAGTGGAAAAAACATATGGCCCTGATAGGTATGGTCGGGCCAATTAAAGCAACACTCTGTTGCGCCTGGCAGGGCGGGTTTTCTGGCATGATGCGCGTTCGATATCTAAGCTGATATCGTTCCTTTCTGCTGACTTCTGCGCTACGCGCAGGGCAAGCTGTGTGGCAGCCAGAACCCTGGCCGGTGACGCAGCCCTGACGGATATCCTAATGTCTTTTTACATCCTGCTCATCCTGGGCGCTCTGAGCGCTTTTGGTCCTCTGGCCATTGATATGTATCTGCCGGCTTTCCCGGCTATTGGGGCGGCATTGAACGCGGATGCCGAGCAGGTCCAGTTAAGCCTCTCGGTCTACTTTCTCGGTCTGGCCAGTGGGCAACTGGTTTATGGCCCGCTGGCTGATCGATTTGGCCGGCGCAAGCCTCTGTTGATTGGTATTGCGCTGTTCTGCCTGGCCTCTTTTGCTTGCGCCATGGCGCCTACGCTGGAATGGCTCCTGGCTGCCCGCTTTGCCCAGGCCCTCGGGGGCTGCGCCGGTATGGTTGTCACACGCGCGGTGGTGCGCGATCTGTGCGCGCCGATTGATGCGGCCAAGGCATTCTCGCAGCTGATGTTGATTATGGGCGTTGCCCCCATCCTCGCGCCTCTGGCCGGTGGCGCAATGCTCAAGGTGGCAGGTTGGGCGAGTATTTTCTGGTTCCTGACGCTTTTTTCAGCACTTTTCGCCCTGGCGGTATATTTCTTTCTGCCCGAAACCCTGCCGGACGATGTGCCGGCGTCGAGGCTGAGCAGCGCGCTGGGGCGTTATTCCGGCCTCCTGCGCGAGCCGGTGTTCATGTTTCATTCGCTCACCGGCGGTGTGGCCATGGCCGGGATGTTTGCTTATATCGCCGGCTCGCCCTACATCTTCATCGAGCTTTACGGGTTGAGTGTGGACCATTACGCCTGGCTGTTTGGTGCCAATGCGGCCGGTTTCATTCTCTTTGCCCAATTCAACAGTCGCATGCTGCGGCGACATACGCCGTTGAGTCTGCTCAAGGGCACCACTGCCGTCTATCTGGCCGCCACGGCGGCGCTGCTGCTGGTGGCATTGTCACATTCGCTGAACCTCTGGCTGTTCTTGCCGCCATTGTTCTGCAGTGTCGCGGTGATTTCGCTGGTGATTCCCAACGCCTCGGCTTGTGCGCTGGCCGGTCACGGCCATCAGGCCGGGGTGGCTTCCGCGTTGATGGGAACCATGCAGTTTGCCATTGCCGGTCTGACGTCGGCGGCGGTGGGCTGGTTGCACGATGGCAGCAGCGTGCCCATGACCCTGGTGATGGCTGCGTGTGGGCTGGTAACCGTCATTATGGCATTGCTGGCGCGTCGTGCCTCTGCCCTGGCACCACAGCCAGGTTGGTCGTCCTGACCAGAAACGCAGCCATAAAAAACGCCGCAGAAGCGGCGTTTTTTATACGGGCCGATGTAATCAGGCTGCGTTCCAGCGCTTCATGATCAGCGTGGCGTTGGTGCCACCAAAGCCGAAGCTGTTGGACATCACCAGATCAACCGCCCGGTCCAGACGTTCGAGCAGGATCGGCAGATCCCCGGCGTTTTCATCCAGCTCTTCAATATTGGCGGAAGCCGCGAGGAAGTTGTCGCGTAGCATCAGCAGGCAGTAGATCGCCTCCTGCACCCCAGCTGCGCCGAGGGAATGACCGGACAGGCTCTTGGTCGAACTGATCTTGGGAGCCTTGTCACCGAAGACTTCGCGGATGGCCTTGAGTTCGGCTACATCGCCTACTGGAGTAGAGGTGCCATGGGTGTTGAGATACTCGATGGTGCCGTCGACTGTTGCCAGGGCCTGCTGCATGCAACGAACGGCGCCTTCACCGCTGGGAGCGACCATGTCGTAGCCGTCGGATGTCGCACCGTAACCCACGATTTCTGCGTAAATCTTGGCACCGCGCGCCAGAGCGTGCTCCAGTTCTTCCACCACCACCATGCCACCGCCGCCGGCAATCACAAAACCGTCGCGCTGGGTGTCATAGGCGCGAGAGGCTTTTTCCGGGGTATCGTTGTACTGGGTGGAGAGTGCGCCCATGGCATCGAACAGAATGGTTTGTGACCAGTGCTCTTCTTCGCCGCCGCCGGCAAAGACAATGTCCTGCTTGCCTAGTTGGATCAGCTCGGCAGCGTGCCCAATACAGTGCGCGCTGGTGGCGCAAGCTGAAGAAATGGAGTAGTTCACGCCCTTGATCTTGAATGGCGTGGCCAGACAGGCAGAGATGGTGCTACCCATGGTGCGGGTTACACGGTAAGGCCCGATCTTCTTCACGCCCTTTTCGCGCATGATGTCGATGGCTTCCATCTGGTTCAGGGTAGAGGCGCCGCCGCTACCGGCAACCAGCCCGGTGCGTGGGTTGCTCACCTGGTCTTCAGCCAGGCCCGCGTCAGCGATCGCCTGCTGCATGGACAGATAGGCGTAGGCCGCAGCATCGCCCATGAAGCGCTTGATCTTGCGATCAATGGCAGCATCCAGATCGATATCGACCGAGCCGGAGACATGACTGCGCAAGCCCATTTCAGCGTAAGAAGGGTTGAAGCGAATGCCTGGCTTGCCGGCCTTCAGGCTGGTAGCCACGCTTTCCAGGTCCTGGCCAAGGCAGGAAACAATGCCCATGCCGGTAATCACGACGCGACGCATAGTGATGATCCTCAGAAGCTGTCGGTGGAAGTAAACAGACCTACACGCAAGCCTTCGGCGCTGTAGATCTCACGGCCATCAACGGCCATGGTGCCATCGGCGATGCCGAGGGTGAGGGCGCGGTTGATGGTGCGTTTGATATGAATGGTGTAAGTGACTTTCTTCGCGGTGGGCAGCACCTGGCCAAAGAATTTGACCTCGCCTGAGCCGAGGGCGCGACCGCGGCCTTCGTAGCCCAGCCAGCCCAGGTAAAAGCCCACCAATTGCCACATGGCATCCAGGCCCAGACAGCCTGGCATGACGGGATCGCCTTCAAAATGACAGGCAAAAAACCAGAGATCAGGGCTGATATCCAGCTCGGCGACAATTTCGCCTTTGCCGTACTTGCCGCCGGTCTCGCTGATGTGAACGATGCGGTCCATCATCAACATGTTGGGGGCGGGGAGTTGTGCGTTACCGGGGCCGAACATCTCGCCACGGCTGCATTTGAGCAGCTCTTCCCGGGAATACGCATTCTGTTGTGTCATAGAGGCTCCTGCTCTTCCCCTGCTAGGGGGCGCTGTTAATTCGGCTTGACCTGATAATCAGGCAACATCTGAAAAAGCGCGCTGTGAGAAGCCAACATTACTAGATCCTGTGTTAAGAAATTTCTCTATTTCTATGAAATAAAGGAATTTTTGTTCAAGACTCTTGTTTTTCTGCTCTCGTGTTGCAGCGTTTTCAGATGTTTCCTGGCGCTATCGGGCCAGCGTAAGGTCAGACTGTACAGCTGACGATAAAGTCACAACTGTCGCTATTAACTGTGCAACAAGGCGTTGAGGATACCCGCGATAACGCCTGAGGACAAAGATTCTCTGTCCCCAGGCGGGGCGGCGCGGCGCCGGATCAGCGGGTTGTCAGTTCAGCGTGCCGAACTCGGCCTGGAAAATATCGCGCAGTTCACGCTTGAGCACCTTGCCGATGGCGCTGCGTGGCAGCTCCTCGGTGAGGATCAAGCGATTCAGCCGTTGGGTCTTGCCCACGCGCGCGTTGAACCATTCCAGCACTTGTTCGGCATCTACCTTGACGCCAGCCTTGGCCACCGCATAGCCCACCGGTGTTTCGCCCCAACTGGTGGAGGCGACGCCGATGACCGTCACATCCTGCAGGTCCGGGTGCTGGCGTAGCTCGGCTTCCAGATCGCTGGGATAGATGTTGAAGCCACCACTGATGATCATGTCTTTCTTGCGATCCATCAAAGTAAGAAAGCCTTCCTCGTCAAAGCGGCCGACATCGCCAGTGCGGATGAAGCGTTTGCCGGTGCTGTCATACCATTCTGCCTCAGCGGTTTTCTCCGGCTTGTTCAGGTAGCCCTTCATCATGGCGGGAGAATGGCCTACTACTTCACCGATCTCGCCGCGCGGCAGTTCATTCCCTTCTTCGTCGATCACGCGCATGTCGTGACCCTCGGACGGCATACCCACAGTGCCGAGTTTGGTGGGGTGCTGGTGAGCCGGCAGGATGCAGGAACCGCCGCCTTCGGTCATGCCGTAGAATTCCACCAGGCCACCGGGCCAGCGCGAGAGAATGTCGGCCTTGAGCGCAGCATGGAAGGGCGCGCTCGTGCTGAACTTCATGATGAAGCTGGACAGGTCGTACTTGTCAAAATCGTCACGCGCCATGAGGCGCTGATACTGTACGGGCACCAGCATGGTGTGGGTGACCTTGTGTTGCTCGGCCAATGACAGATACCGAGCGGCGTCGAACTTGGCCATGAGTACCACGGTGCCGCCGAGCCCCAGGGTCGGCAGGAAGGAAACCAGCGTAGTGTTGGAATATAGCGGCGTGGAAATCAGGGTGCGGCTGTCCGGGCCGTAGCTGAACACCAGCGCTCGCTGAATATGCGCCCAGCGCATGCCGTGCGATTGCACAATGCCTTTGGGCTCGCCGGTGGTGCCGGAGGAATAGATGATGTTGAACACGGCTTCCGGCGCCAGTGCCACAGCAGTTGGTTGGGTATTGGCCAGCCAACTGCTGTACGAGGGCTCGCCCACGCTGTCATCAAGGCTGTACAGCGGCGCCTCCAGGCGTTCGCGCACTGTGCTGAGCGCATCGCGCACGGCAGCGTCGACAAAAAACAGTCTGGCTGCGGAATCCTTCAGCATGCCCAGCAGGCCTTCAGGTGTGGAGGAGGGGGCGAGTGGAGCCACCACCACGCCGGCCCGCAGGGCGCCGACAAAAAGTACTGAATAGTTGATCGAGTTGGCGGAGCACACCGCTATCGCCTCACCGGGTTGTATTCCATCACGCTGCAACGCCGCAGCTACCTGGTCGGCCTGGGCATCCAGTTCGCGGTAAGTCAGGCTGGCTGCATCCTGCATCAGGGCAGGATGGTCGCCACGCTCGCGCGCGTGCATTGCAACCAATTCAGGGAGTGTGCTGTAGGGCGTTTCCAGGGTGATAGTTGGCATTGTTGTGAACTCGTAGGACGGGATTCGGAAAGTTGCTTACCCGGTCGCGACGCTGTTGCGCAGCATGAGACGCGGACGGAGGCAAAAAAGAGGTCTAGTGTCGCGATAATTGTTGGCTGAATCCAGCTTCGCTAAAGTTTGTAGCCCAGCAGAATAGGATGGGATCAACCTGATCAATGATCTGTCGGGGGAGCCCAGCGATTGAGCGCTTGCAGCAATGCCTGACGGCTCACGGGCTTGCTGAGAAAGTCCTGCATTCCGGCTTCCTCGCAATGCCGCCGATCCAGATCAAAGGCGCTGGCAGTCAACGCAATGCAGGGAATGGGGGAGCGCCCTTCAGCGGCGCATCGCGCGTGATAGCGGCGGCAGACTTCCAGGCCATCGGTGTCGGGCAGATGGATGTCCATCAAGATGAGCGCGTAACGTTGCGGCTGGCTTGCCAGCAGTTGCAGGGCCTGCTCGCCGGTACCGGCAATCTCTACCTGCATATCGAAACTGTGCAGCATGCCTTCGATCACCATCTGGTTGACCGGGTTGTCTTCTACCAGCAGCAGTGGTTGGTCGTGACGACCCTGAGGCGCCGGCAACTCACCGGCGGTGGCCGGGAGATGGTTGCCGGCCAGCTCCAGCGGAATATGGAAGTTGAACCTCGATCCCTTGCCTTCAGTGCTGTGTGCTACCAGTTCGCCGCCCATTTTCTGCACAAAGGTGCGGGCAATGGAGAGGCCCAAGCCGGTGCCGCCAAAACGGCGTGAGGTGCTGGAGTCGGCCTGCTGAAAAGCATCAAACATGCTTTCCAGCCGTTCAGCCGCTATGCCTATGCCGGTATCTGTCACCTCGCACTCCAGCCACAGCCGGTTGCTTTCGGACAGGTGCCAGTTGGCGCTCACGGTAACGTTGCCCGCTTCGGTGAACTTGAGCGCATTGCCGATAAGGTTGACCAGGATCTGGCGGATGCGGGTTGGGTCGCCCTGCACCTGGGACCATTGCCGGTCGCCCTCCAGCCGGGTGATCAGCTGCAGGCCCTTCTGACGCGCGGTGTGTTCAAAGACGTTGACCGAGGAACTGATCAATTGTGGCAAGTTGAAGGGGATGTTTTCCAACTCCAGCGCGCCGCGTTCAATGCGGGAAAAATCGAGAATATCGTTGATCACCTTGAGCAGGTGATCGGTAGACTCACCGGCAATGTGCACGTACTCACTCTGCTCGCTGCTCAACTCGGTGGTTTCCAGCAGCTGCAGCATGCCGAGAACGCCATTCATCGGTGTGCGCAGTTCATGGCTCATCATGGCCAGAAACTCGGATTTTGCGCGGTTGGCGGCTTCGGCGTCCTCACGCGCGCTGACCAGCTGCCGCATGGCCTGCTGCTGCTGATCCCTGGATTGCTCCAGGGTGGCAGCGAGGCTGTTGATGTTGTGCATCAGCTGTCCGATTTCATGCTTGTCGTCTACTTCAAGCCGGGTGCTGAGCTGGCCTTCCTGCAACTTGTGCACCGCTTTGCCCATGCGTGCCATAGGATTGGCCAGCGCCTGAGCCAGGCGGATGGCCAGGAACAGCGTGGCAATAAGCACCAGCGCTGCAACACTCAAGGTTTTCAGCAAAATGCGCTGCTGGCGCGCCGCAAAGGCTTCGTTGCTCAGCCCCACATGAACCTGACCCAGATAGCGGGACTCGTCATCGGCGTTTTCCTGGGGCGCATCCAGCATGAACAACTCGTTTTGCAAGGCGATGCGCTGGCGCATGATATCGGCGACAAATACCTGCAGACCGGCGTCGGCATTGCTGGCCTTCTTGCTGAGCATCAGCAAGGGCTTGCCGGTTTTGTCGAAAACCTGCACGTGCCTTACATGCGGCATGTTGAGTGCGCCCTGCATCAGGCTTTCAAGAGTACGCAAATTGCCACTGATTACGCCGTACTCGGCAGCGGGTGCCAATTGGTCGGCAATCAGTTGTCCGGTCAGTTGCAGCTCTCGATTGACATCATCGAGCCGCTCGCTGGTCAGGAAGGTGAAGCCCACCAGGCTCATCAGAAGCACAGGCAAGGTGGCTATGAGGATCAGCCGGCTGAAGATAGTGCCGTGTTGCAGAAAACTCATGGTGCTTGCTCCAGCTCGGCCAGCTCTCGAGCGAGCTTGGCGTCATCGGGGACAGGCAGGCCGAGTGACCGCGCTACCTGTGCATTGCTAAGAACGGAGAAGTACGCCGGATAGGCTATGGGGTCATCGGGCTCCCTGCCCTTGAGCAACCAGGCTACGCTGCGAGCCATGTCTTGCGGTGTGCTGTAGGTAGTACTCAGGCTGCCGGCCTCAATAAAGGGCGCGCTCGGGCCGATCAGCACCTTGTTGCGCGAATAGCTGGTCAGCAGAATGGTTTTCAGGTTGTCGGCGTTGTAGATGGCCGGGTCATCAATACCCATGAGTACATCGCTGCGTTCGAGGACCTGCAGCAGGGCGCGCGTCAGATGCTCTGGGCGCGTGGCAGTCTCGCTGCGTGCCTGCAGTCCGCTGGTCTCGACGGCAGCGGTCCACTCCTGTTCCAGGCCGTTAGCCGCCGGGCTGTACAGCAGCCCGACTGTGCGCAGGCGCGGCAGCAAACGTTTGGCGAGTTGCAACTGACGTGTCGGCTTGGGGTTGGCCAGCAGCACGCGCAGATAGTTCGGTAGCGGGCTGTCGGGGAGGGCGTGGCTATTGAGGTAGAGCGCTATGGTGGGCGTTTGCAGTGGTGCCTGCAGACGCCAGTCCAATCGTTCGCTGCCAAGGGTGATGATAAGGTCACTGTTGGTCGCTTCGGGAGCTGGTGCGTCGGAAACAGAAATCTGCTCGTCCGGCAGATGCGCGCGCAGCGACGCGGCGAACTCGGTAATAAGCGGGCTGCTGGTTGCCGGCACCGCGACCAGAATGTCGCGAGCAGACACGCTGGCGGTAAAGCAAACCAGTATCAGCAGATAGAGAGCCCGGCCGGCGAAACTCATCCCGGCATAAGCCCCAGATAATACCAATCCATCATCCTACACATCCCTGTCGGCGTCCTGTCCGGTTCCTGAACTTTAGGCTTAGTGGCCACAGCCTGCTCAAAAGTTTAGTTCAGCGCTTAAATAATAGTGGTTGGGGTCGTCGTAAACGTTTTCGCTCCAGGTCAGCGCTTCGTCGTCGAGCCGGTGCTGCAGTACCAGTGCAAGGTTCAACTGGCTGCGCTGGCCGATGGCAAAGCCCTTTGCCAAACGGAAATCCAGGCGTTCAAAGCGTCGCTCATTGAGCTGATCCGCGCCGTAGTAGATCAGGCTGCTTTCGATGCGCGCGGGCCAGGTTCTGAGCCAGGCGGCGCTACCGGAGTTGCGCGCGGTCAGACGCTGGTCCAGTTCGCTGGTCGCTTCGAAATCCACATAGGCGTAGGTGAGCCTGAACCTGTCCGAGTAGGTGGCACGCCAGTCGATTTGTGCTTCGGCGCCTTCGAACTCGGCAGAGGAGGCATTGTTGGGGTAGAAATTCGTGATCTTCAGCGGCTCACTGTTCATGCCGGTAATGCGCTCCTGAAATACGCGCAGATCAAGTGCCAGGCCATATCGGTGAAAAGTGCCGTTGTAGCCGACTTCACGCGAGCGCATGATTTCGGTGTCCAGGTCACCGGGACCGACCGCTGTTGCATAATAGGTCTGCTCGCCGCTAACCGGCCCTGACAGATTCTTTATCTGGTATGTCCAGTTGACATTGTTCTCGTACATGTCTGGTGTACGTACGGCTTCGGAATAGACAAATCGCAGGCTGTGCAGCGGCGCAACAAAGTAATGCATCGCCAGGCGTGGGGAAAAGGCGTCGCCAACCAGCTCCGAATCCTCGTACATGCCGCCGACCTGAAATAACCAGTTGGCGTGCGGCCGGTATTCCGCATTGCCGAACACCTGGGTTATGCCATTGTCGATAGCGCCATCGAAGAAGGTCTCCGACTTTGCCCGGTCCTGCCGGTAGCTGGCACCGCTGACGAAGCGCAACTGCTCGTTGAGTCGCAACGTATCCTGTACTTCAAGATGGTAGCGGCTCTCGCGCATGTGCTGATTGATATCGAAGCAGGCTGGTTCGCTGTCGAGATATTGCTGACGCTCCTGGACAATGGCTTCGCCAAGATCACCGAGATAGTCGTAGTATTCTCCGTACATGAAGTCGCGCATGTATAAGCGCAGACCGCCGGCTATATCGTGAGTCATGTAACGGCTGACGCGGCGCACGGCCAGCGGGCTCAAATCCGACAGCTCCTGCAAATTGGCCGAGAAAGCCAGGGGGCTGTCACAGGCACGCCAATCGCTCAGGCGCTCCATGTGCTGTGCGTACCCCAGTACCTGCAAGCTGTGATTCTCAGAGAGATCCACTTTCCACAAGGCCTGTGCGGAGTAGTCGTGACCGCGAATGTCCGAGTTGGGTTGCCATTGATCAATGAGTTCATCGTACAACCCGAGCGGCTTTTTGGACGCGCCAAGGAAGGGACTGTAATCGTAATAGCCCTGGCGACTGGTTTCGCTGGCGGCCAACTGCCATTCGAGGGTGTTGGTAGCATCGATCTGCAAAGCGCTGCTCAAATTGAAACGGGTCAGGCGTTTGCCGTCGCGGTATTCCTGGCCTGGCTCTTCGTAGCTGTCAAAACCGTCGTCCTGCATGCCTGACAGCGTCAGCCGGGTCTGCCTGTTGTCGGTACTGAAACCCTGACGCGCAACCCAGTCGCTGACACCACGGGTACCCTTGGTGACCTTGAGGCTGGTGCCCAGAGTGTCGCGCGGGTGGAGGGTGACGATATTGATCACCCCCATCAGCGCGTTGGCGCCATAAGCCGCTGTATTGGGGCCGCGAAACACCTCGATGCGGTCAATATCCTCGATGGCGACCGGGATTTCGGCCCAATCCACGGTGGCGAAGCCGGGACGGTAGACCGAGCGGCCATCCACCAGTACCTGCAGACGTCGTGCCTCGGTCACATTGGTGCCGTGGTAATTGACATTGATCTGGTTGCCGCGCCGGTAACCGATCATCATGCCCGGCACCAGGCGCAGAATCTCCGGTATGTCCCGGGCGCCACTGGCCCGTATCAGTTGGCGGTCGAGCACCGTCATGCTGCCGGGCACCTCAGCTGGCGCCTGCCTGAGGCGGGTCGCACTGAGAACCGTCGGCAATTCGAGGTCGTCAAGCAACGGATCCGTTGTCGCCTGCAAGCTTAGCGGCAGACCCAGCAACGCGAGTCCGGCCAGAAAGGGTATTGGATGGGTAGACATATGATGGCAGTTTGTATTTTTTAGTTCTTGGTGGCCCATATTAACTGTCACAACAGGTTTTTCCACCGCTGAATCGCTGTTATCGTCGGGCGGGCTTATACTGGCCCTGGAAAACCTGATTAAGGATGTTGCATGACCGATTCCAAAGCGGCTGTTTGCGTATTAGGCGGAGGCAGCTTCGGCACTACCCTGGCCAATCTCATGGCCTGTGAAGGCCAACCGGTTACGCTCTGGCTGCGTGATCATGATGTGGCTGAGCATATTCGCAAGCAGCATGAAAATCCGCGGTACCTGCCCGGGTTTCAGCTCGACCCCCGATTGCAGGTATCTACCGATATCGAAGCCACCATCGCTGCAGCGGACCTGGTATTTCTTGCCATCCCCAGTGGTGCCTTTCGCAGCGTGTTACAGCAGATCGGCCCCAAACTTGCCGGCAAGCAGGTGGTCAGTACCACCAAGGGTATCGAGCAGCCCGGCTTTCTGATGATGAGCCAGATTGTCGAGCAGGAGGCACCCGAGGCGCGCGTAGCCGTGCTCTCCGGCCCCAACCTGGCGAAGGAAATGGCGGCCGGCGAGCTGACCGCGACCGTAGTCGCCAGTGAAGACGAAGCGCTCTGTTTATCGGTGCAAGCGGCGCTGGGCAGCAAGAATCTGCGCGTTTATGCCAGTCAGGATCGCTACGGCGTCGAGTTGGGTGGCGCGTTGAAGAACGTCTACGCCATCATTTCCGGCATGGCGGTGGCGCTGGGCATGGGGGAGAACACCAAAAGCATGCTGATTACCCGCGCGCTGGCGGAAATGACCCGTTTTGCCGTACACATGGGAGCCAATCCGCTGACTTTTCTGGGGCTTGCCGGAGTCGGCGACCTGATTGTGACCTGCATGTCGCCGCAATCGCGCAACTTTCGCGTCGGCCACGCCTTGGGTAAAGGCGAAACGCTGGAACAAAGCGTGGCTCGCCTGGGTCAAGTGGCAGAGGGCGTCAATACGTTGAAAACGCTCAAGCAGAAGGCGGATGAAGAAGGCGTTTACATGCCGCTGGTAGCTGGCCTGCACGCGATAGTGTTTGAACAGCAGCCGCTGGGCAAGGTGATCAGCAAACTGATGGCGGCAGAGCAGAAGCACGACGTCGAATTTTCCGCTTTCATGAGCTGTACCCCGATCAAGGACCAATGAAATGCACGCATTGAAAGAATCTCTGGGATCGGCTGATTTCTGGTTGCGCCTGCTGTATACCTTTTTGTTCATGCTGGCCTGGCAGGTGGTGGAAATACTGCTGGCGTTGCTGGTGGTGATCCAGATTGTGGTACGGCTCTTTACCGGTGAACCCAATAGAGACGCCATCGAGTGGGGTGAAAGTCTGTCCGTCTACGCCTGCCAGATCGGCCGCTTTGTGACCATGGCCAGCGAGCAGAAACCCTGGCCCTTCGTCGAGTGGCCGCAAGCCGAGCGGCAGTCTGCCCCTGAGCCAAAGCCCGCCGAAGCCGCAGCAGCGCCTGCGCCACCGACCGACCTGCAGCCATGAAACTCTGGATCCTGCGCCATGGCCAGGCTGCCGCGCAGGCCATCACAGACCCTGAGCGCCCGCTGACCGCGGCGGGTGAGGCCGAGGTTTTGGCTATCAGCAGCCTGCTGGCAGACCAGCAGTTGGACGCAATTCTGGCCAGCCCCTATCTGCGCGCCCAGCAGACCGCAGCGCTGGCGCGCAGAGCGCTGAGCTTTACCGGCGATGTGGGTACCGCGCCCTGGCTGACGCCTGACGACGAAGCCGCTACTGCCCTGAGCTTTCTGGCGGAACGTCAGGAACACAACCTGCTGCTGGTTTCCCATCAGCCGCTGGTCAGTCAGCTTGTCAGTCTGTTGGTGGAAGGTAATCGCGCGGCGCATTATCCGATGCCTACCGCCGCTTTGGCCTGCATCGAGCTGGACTTTGTGACTGCCGGCCTAGGCACTCTGGTGCAGCTCGCCGTACCGGCCGATCTGAAGCGCTGAACAAAGATCTCCGCATAGCAGTGATCTGATCCGCAAGCTGCAAGTCAGGGCCTTGTGGTCTGTTGTGAGCATGGGATAGTGTTCACTCAAACGGGTGATCACGCCATCGCGCGTGATGTCATACCAAGAATAATAATGAGCATAATCACGAGGGCAGTGTATGGGCGCCTTGAGCACACCGCCGACGACGGCCCTTGACGCTTTTCTGCGTCAGGAGAGTCTGCAGGCAGACAAGAGCTACCTGATTCAACCGATGCCCGATGGGGGGCTCGTTGAACTGAGCTGGCGCGAGGTTGGCGAGCAGGCCAGGCGTATGGCCGCCTATCTCACCTCCCTGGCCCTTGCGCCGGGCAGCAAAATAGGCTTGCTGTCGAAAAATTGTGCCCACTGGATAGTCGCCGACCTGGCAATCTGGATGGCTGGCCATGTGTCGGTACCGCTTTACCCCAATCAGACTGCCGACAGCATAAAGCAGGTGCTGGAACACTCCGACGCCAGCGCAGTATTTATCGGCAAGCTCGATGAGTGGCAAGCGATGCGCCCGGGCGTGCCAGGCGACATGCCCTGGATAGGGCTACCACTGGCGCCCGCAGACGATCACATCCAGCCCTGGGAAACCTTGCTGCAGGCCCACGAGCCATTGCAGCAGTTGTGCATGCCTAACCCTGATCAGCTGGCGACCATTGTTTATACGTCCGGCACCACCGGTGTGCCCAAAGGTGTGATGCTGAGCTTTGGCAGCATGTACTTGTCGGCCAATAACGGCTTGCGGCTGTTCAATATCAGCGCGGAAGATCGCCTGCTATCCTATTTGCCGCTGAGTCACGTGGCGGAGCGCCAGTTCATCGAGATTGCTTCGTTACTGTCCGGGCAGCGGGTGTATTTCGTCAACAGTGTGGCCAGCTTTTTCGAGGACATGAGGCGCGCCAGACCCACGGTATTTTTTGCCGCGCCGCGCATCTGGGAGCACTTCAAAGCCTATGCGCAGCAGCGCCATGGCTCGGCCTGGTCGCAGCTGCAGATGAAGTTGCCACTGCTGTCCGAGCGCAAGTCCCAGCAGGTTCTGGCCGACCTGGGGCTGGATCGGGTGCGCTACGCGGTGTGCGGTGCGGCGAGTTTACCCGCTGCGCTGTGCCGTTGGTTTGCCGATCGCGGTTTGCAGATAGTTGAAGCTTACGGCATGACCGAGAATTGCGGCTATTCGCACCTGGGCCGACCAAAAAAGATCAAGGCCGGCTATATAGGGCTGCCAAACCCGGGTGTGGAGTGTCGCCTCACCGCCGACGGCGAGGTGCTGGTACGCAGCCGCGCAGTCATGCTTGGCTACTACAAGGACCCGGTGCGCACCGCAGAAATACTCGATGAGGACGGTTTTTTACACACCGGTGATCTTGGCGAGATCGACCAGGAAGGCTTTCTCCGGCTGACCGGGCGGGCCAAGGATATCTTCAAGACCTCAAAAGGTCGCTACGTGACCCCGGCTCCCATTGAAGCCCTGTTACTCGACAATCCGCTTATCGCCGATGCCTGCGTGGTCGGCCATGATCTGCCGCAGCCGCTGGCGCTGGTGCGTCTGAGCAAACACGCACACGAGTCACCGGAGCAGCTGCAGCGTCAGCTGGATACCTTCCTTGTACAAGTCAACGATGGCTTGCAACGCAGCGAGCAGTTGGGTTGCCTGGTGGTGATCAGCGACGAATGGAACGTTGAAGGCGGTTTTCGTACGCCCAACCAAAAACTAAAACGCAACGTGGTTGAGGCTACCTATCAGGCGCAGTTGCACCTGTGGCTGGTGGCGGGCAAAACCATCGTTTGGCAACAGAAGGCAGAGGAACCAGCATGAGTTCAATCTGGTTTGGCAAGATAGACCTGGCAGCGATGAACGCGCCCGGCGAACATATCAATACGCTGTTGGACATCCGGCTGGAGGAGCACGGCGACGACTGGATCAGTGCCAGCATGCCGGTGGACAGTCGCACCCATCAGCCCTACGGCATCTTGCACGGCGGCGCTTCTGTGGTGCTGGCCGAATCGGTGGGCAGCATAGCCTCTCATCTGTGCATCGACAGCAGCCGTTTCTACTGCGTGGGCCTTGAGGTCAACGCCAATCATCTCAAGGCGGTCAAGAGCGGCAGGGTAACTGCGTTGGCCAAGCCACTGCATCTGGGGCGTACCACCCATGTCTGGGATATTCGGCTGAGCAACGAGCAGGGCGCGATGACCTGTATCGTGCGTCTGACAATGGCCATAGTTCCGCTCGAATCCGGCAAAAAAACCGCCTAGAGGTGCGAGTCAGGCTGGTCTATGCCGCTGCATTCACGGCGGCAGTGCTTGATTGTCGCCGCGCGTCCGAGACATTAAATTGGGCCGTAGACTCAAGCCCAGCATGCCAACGGATACCAGATGACAGTTACCAGCCGCGAAGTACGTTTTTCTCTTTCCTCCCTTGAAGTTGCCGGCAAAGTCTGGGGCGAGCCCGGCGGCGTGCCGGTCATTGGCCTGCATGGCTGGCTGGATAATGCTGCGACCTTTGACCAGATCGCACCGGCGCTGCAGGGCGTGCAACTGGTGGCGCTGGATCTGCCGGGCCACGGTCTTTCCGATCACCTGCCCATGGCCGGTTATAGTCTCTGGCAGCAGGCATCCACCGTATTGCAGGTAGCCGAAGATCTGGGCTGGGAGCGCTTTGCGCTGCTGGGTCACTCCATGGGCGCGATCATCAGCGGTATTCTCTGCGGCAGTCTGCCTGATCGCATTCTGGGCGCGGCGATGATCGACGGGCTCATGCCCTTTACCTCCGAAGCGGTCGACGCGCCCAAGCAGATGGCGCGCTTTTTTACCTCCAGCCTGGCGGTGGGTAACAAACGCAAGCCGGTCTACGACAGCGTCGAAAAAGCCATAGCCGCGCGCGTGCTCGGTGGTACCACCAGTATCACCCGGGAAGCAGCCAGTTGCCTGGTTGAACGTGGCCTGATGCCAGACCAGGGCGGTTGGACCTGGCGCACCGACCCGCAGCTCATGCTGCCTTCACCGCTGCGTTTTACCAATCATCAGGCGGTGACCTTCATCGAAGCCATTCGCTCTCCCGCAATGC
Source organism: Halopseudomonas sp. (assembly GCF_036961105.1). Taxonomy (GTDB): domain Bacteria; phylum Pseudomonadota; class Gammaproteobacteria; order Pseudomonadales; family Pseudomonadaceae; genus Halopseudomonas. The sequence goes on from NZ_JBALWW010000006.1 coordinate 154,006, forward strand.
TGGTGCTGGCCAACCAGGGAGTGATGCACAAGCATCCTCAGGTGCTCGATCGCATTGAGCGCTTCAAGCACATCCAGTTACATAAAATGGACGGCGGTCATCATCTGCATCTTGAGGCGCAGGCCCCCGCGGTAGCGGCGCTGCTCAGCGACTTCTACAACTCGCTGCCGGCGAGCGAGGCCAAGGCATCCTGACTGCGACCAGGCAAACCGGGTATGCTGTAGGTCAGCCTTTTGCCGCATCAAGGAAACCCATGTCTTTGCGTCATACCCCGTTGCTTGCATGCACCCTTGCCGGTTTATTGAGCGCTGTGGCGAGCGCAGACGAGGCCTTTGATCGGTCCCTCAGTATCCAGCCGTTCATTCATGCCACGGCTGTCGAGCAGGAGTTGCTGCCGAACGCGGAGCATCAGGTAGTCATCGGCAGTATTCGCCGCATCAACAATCAACTTCGCGCCGAGCGCGAGGTACGCGCGAGCGGCGAACTGCTACGCGCGACCTGGCAGATCAAGGACGGGTACAGCCCGGATGAGGCTTTCCGCGACGCCTTGCAGCAGCTGACTCAACTCCCACATACGCTGCTTTACACCTGCGAAGGGCGCGAGTGCGGTAGCAGCAGTCTGTGGGCCAATCAGGTGTTCAAAAATTCGCAGTTGTACGGGCCGGAGGAGGATCAACGTTATCTGGCGCTGCGTCTGGATGGCGAGCAACAGCGCTTTGTTTCGCTCTATTCGATCACCCGTGGCAATAAGCGCAGCTACCTGCATCTGGATCAGTTCACCCCGAGTCCGGCTATCAGTGAGGCGCTGTATCCCACGCCGACCACCTTGCTGAAGGTGCTCAAGCGCGAGAATCAGTTGGTACTACCGGCCCTCGATATGAGTCACGCCCAAGCGCAGCCCAGTGCGGAATGGATTCGTCTGCTGGTACGCATGCTGCGCACCGACTCCCTGCTGCGGGTGACCATCGATGGTGCAGGTGCGCCAGAGTTGGCTGAGGCCTTGAAGGCGGGGGGGATTCGCGATAACCGTATACAGGTTGGCCAGCCAGAGCCGGAGCAGGGCGTGCGCATCACGCGCATCCGCTGATCCGGCCGGGCTTGCTGTCAGCGGCCCCGACTGGCTGGGCGAATCGACAGTTGATCGGGTAGCGCCTGGATCGAAAGCCAATCGAATAGCTGGCTGCGATAGCGTCCTTCGTTGTACATCTCGGCCTGATCGCGGGCGTGGCTGTCCAGCGGATTGCCCGCCTGACCAAGCGGGTTGATGCCCAGGGTGGCATTGACATCGGCCAGGTCAACAAGGCGCCTTGTCGAAGGGCCCGACTTCACCGGGTAATGTGCCTCGCCCGTAGGGTAAGCCATGTTGTTGAGCGTTTCGTTGCCACCGTTGACCGCTACCGGCTCGCTATTCAGGTACCTGCCAAAGGGAATGCGATCGGCCAGGGCGTGCTCGTGTGTCAGGCTGGCCAGACGCGACCACTGCCATTGCTCCGGCTCCAGACCAAGATCCGCTACCAGTCCCTCCACCGCCTTTACCCAGGCATGTTCGATGGCAGCCTGCCGGCCATCCAGGCTCGGTTGCTGACGGTTATCCCACCAGGGCGAGGTCGGTTTCCAGTAGAGGTTGGTCAGCGTCTTGCTGGCCAGATAGGTATCGCGGAAGAAATCATAGCGTTCTCCCAGTTCGTCGGCGAACAGCGCCGCGCTTAGCTCGTCACGCCAGCGCTGGAAGATACTGGCGCCCACGCTGTCCTGCTGATAACGCCCATCCCACTGCTCAAGCAGCTTGGCGGCCGTGGCGGCAGGGGCGCGCAGGTCAGCGCTGAACAGTTGATAGTCCAGCATGGGCAGCGCGTCCTGGACCATGGCCAGGGCCTGCGGCCGCTGATCGTCCAGTTGCATCGACTTGAACTGCGACAGATCGAATGTCTCTTGCTGTTCCAGCAGTTCCTTCAGGCGTTGCGCGCGCTCGGTGGGCGCATAATAGCCGGGCAGGCTGCGGCGGATATTGGCTTCAGGGTAGGGGTTGTTGGTGCTGAACAGATAACCTTCGCGCGGGTTGATGATCCGCGGATTGTTCTCGAACGGCTGGTAACCCAGAAACTCGTCACGTCCCGAACTGCCATTGAGCAGGGCAAAGCCATTGCTGCTGCTCGGCCAGCGCTTGAGCTTGCCGATCGCCCACATGGCAATGTTGTCATCGGTGTCGGCGTAGATCAGGTTCAGGCCGGGTGCGCTGTGCTGGGCCGCTGCTGCCTCGAACTCCTGCATGTTGCCGGCGCGGGTAAAGCCGTAGAACGCCTTGGCCGAATCGTTCTGCGGATCAAGGAAGGTCCAGAACAGGCTGACCGGCTGGCGCTCCAGGCTACCCGGCAAATCGTTGATGACCGGTCCATGGCGGGTGCTGCGAGTCTTGATCAGACGGTCTTCCTGGCCGCGTATCTTGATCACCTCTTCGTGCAGTGTGAAGTCTTCCCAGTGGTCGGTGGCCCACACCTGCTCCGGATTATCGGGGTTCACGCGTTCACGGTAGAAGTCGATATCATCGTTCATCAGCATGGTCAGGCCCCAGGCGTGATGCCGCGTCTGGCCCAGCAGCGGGAAGGGGATGCCAGCCAGAAAGTGGCCGTAGACTTCATTCTCCGGTGTGCGCAGGTGCGCTTCATACCATACCGCCGGTGCGGAAAAGCCTATGTGTGGATCATTGGCCAGCAAGGGCGCACCACTGGCGCTTTTGCTGCCCTTTACCGCCCAGGCGTTGCTGCCAATGAACTGGCCTGCCGGGAATTCGCGCTCAATGTCGGAAATCTGCTCCAGCATTGGGCGTAAGAGCTCTATATAAGGTTGCCCGGAGGAGCGCGCCGGCGGCAGCTGGTCTGGCCAACTGGGCACCAGGTCCTTATAGTGACGCTCGCTCAGGGTGCCGCGTATGTGATCTACCAGCACATCGGTCTTGAACGCCTCGGCAAAGGAATAGGCCATGTAACCCATGATCTGGGCGATGTCTTCGGTAGTGAAGTAATCGGGCTTGGCCAATAGCAGCCGGTATTCCAGTGGCGTGCCGCCCTGGTCGATATATTGGTTGATGCCGTCCTGATAGGCGTGCAGTAGCTGCACATGTGGGCTGTCGGCCTCGGCTTCCAGGCGCTCGGCATAGGCACGGGCAAAACGGTTGATGCCCAGGGTGCGAAAGAATCGGTCGGTTGCGAAGGATTCGGCGCCAAACAGCTCGGACAGTCGGCCACCGCCGATGCGGCGCAGCAGATCCATCTGGAACAGGCGATCCTGTGCGTGTACATAGCCCAGGGCGCGATAGGCATCGGCTTCACTTTGGGCATCAATGTGCGGCACGCCCCAGCCGTCATAATAAACCGAGACAGGCCCCTGTAAATGCTCCAGGCGCAGCTCGCCGGAGCGTTTGGCCTGCGCGGTGTGCAGCATCCAGAAGCCCAGCAGGGCCAGTAGAGTCAGCAACAAGGCAATAGAGAGAAGGACTTTGACGGGAATGGACAGACGCTTGATCACGGGGTGCCTTGTGCTGCGGGAAATCATCCCGGCATCATGCGCAGAGTGATGATGTACGTCAATCGAGTTTAAGCAAATTGCGGGGGAGCCAGCATTATTATGGGACAACGAGTGGCATTGGTGCTGGGCAGCGGCGGCGCGCGCGGCTACGCACACATTGGCGTGATCGAAGAGATCGAACGACGCGGCTACGAGATCGCCTGCATTGCCGGCTGCTCCATGGGCGCGGTGGTGGGGGGCATTCACGCTGCCGGTTATCTCAAGGACTACCGTGACTGGGTCTCGGGTCTGGACTATCTCGACGTTATTCGCCTGCTGGATATCGGCTTTGGCAACCTGGGCGCCATTCGTGGCGAACGTGTGTTCGGCCGCATCCGCGAAATCCTTGGCGAGATCAATATCGAGCAACTGCCGATACCCTTTACCGCCGTGGCCACCGACCTGACCAACCAACAGGAAGTGTGGTTTCAGCAGGGCTGCCTGCATCAGGCCATGCGCGCCTCGGCGGCGATTCCGAGTCTGTTTTCGCCGGTACGCCAAGGCAATCGGGTGCTGGTGGATGGCGGCCTGCTCAACCCCTTGCCTATAGTGCCCGTGGTGTCCTCGCACTGTGACCTGATCATGGCGGTCAATCTCAATTCGATCGAGAAGGACTATTACACTATGCCGGTGGTCGAGCGTCCCGCGCCCATCCGCCAGCAATGGGATCAATGGCTTACCGCGCTCAAGCCCAACTGGCTGGGTCGCGGCCCCGACGAGGCAGACGATGCCATGGCCCTGCTGACCACGGACGTTGAACCGGAGGAGCCAGCGCACTCGCGCGAGGAAGATCAGTCGCAGCCGGTTGAAGTAGCGCCACCGCCGGGGCCGGCCAGCATGCTGGAGCTGGTCAACCTGTCGTTCGAGGCCATGCAATCCTCGCTGGCGCAATACAAGATTGCCGGCTACCCGCCGGATGTGGTGATCAACGTGCCGCGGCGCCTGTGCCGCTTCTTCGAGTTCTATCGCGCCCCGGAGCTGATCGAGCTGGGCCGCATGGTAGCCAGCGATACCCTGGATCAGTTCGAGCGGCGCGGGCGCTGAGCGTAGGCGCAGGCACTGGTGGCTGGTAGAATCGCCGGTTTGATCCTTGAAGCCGGAGAGTCCGCATGACCCAGACAGTGCGTTTGACCGAATACAGCCACGGCGCCGGCTGCGGTTGCAAGATTGCGCCCAAGGTGCTGGACGAGATGCTCTCGGTCGGCCAGCCTGGCCCGGCCTTCGAGCGGCTTTGGGTGGGTAACGACAGCCGTGACGATGCCGCCGTGTTCGGCCTGGACGCGGACCAGGGCATCGTCAGCACCACTGACTTCTTCATGCCCATTGTCGATGACCCCTTCGATTTCGGCCGTATTGCGGCCACCAACGCCATCAGCGATATCTACGCCATGGGCGGCACCCCGCTGATGGCTATCGCGATTCTGGGGTGGCCGGTGAATCTGCTGAGCGCAGCGGTCGCCGGCGAGGTGCTCGCAGGCGCGCGCCAGGTGTGCAGCGAGGCCGGCATGCCGCTCGCTGGTGGTCATTCCATTGATGCGCCCGAGCCAATCTTCGGGCTGGCGGTGACCGGCCATGTACTGCGCAGCCAGCTCAAGCGCAACGATCAGGCGCAAGTGGGTGCCAAGCTGTTTCTCACCAAGCCCCTGGGCATTGGCATTCTCACCACAGCAGAAAAGCAGAAAAAACTGCGCGCAGAAGATGCCGGCGTAGCGCGTGATCTGATGTGCAGCCTGAACCGCATCGGCCAGCGTTTTGCCACCTTGCCAGGTGTGCAGGCGATGACAGATGTCACCGGCTTTGGCCTGCTTGGCCATCTGGCTGAGGTAGCGGAAGGCTCCAGGATCAAGGCGCGCATCCACGCCGAGCGCATACCGCGCATCGCCAGTGTCGACTATTACCTGCAGCAGGGCTGCATCCCGGGCGGCACGCTGCGCAATTTCGATAGCTACAGCCACAAGTTGGGGCCGATTACCGAGGCGCAGCGCAACCTGCTGTGCGATCCGCAGACCAGCGGCGGCCTGCTGGTGGCGGTAGCGCCGGAAGCGGTAGCAGACTTTCTGTTGCTGGCGCGGGAAGAGGGCATGGAGCTTGATGCCATCGGCGAGTGTCTACCGGCGGACGGTGGACCTTGGGTCGAGGTTGTCTGATGCGCGACAACACCGAGGACTTTCGTCGGCTGTTTCTCTCGGGCGTGCCGCTGATGGATGTGCGCGCACCGGTCGAATACACCAAGGGCGCATTCCCCGCTGCGTGCAACCGCCCGCTGATGAACGACGACGAGCGTCAGCAGGTGGGCACTACCTATAAACAGCGCGGCCAGGAAGCGGCCATTGCCCTCGGGCACAAGCTGGTCAGTGGCGCGATCAAGCAAACGCGCATCGACGCCTGGGTGGCGCAGACGCAGGCGCACCCGGAAGGCTACCTGTATTGCTTTCGCGGCGGCTTGCGCTCCCAACTGGTGCAGCAGTGGTTGCGCGAGGCGGGCGTGGAGTACCCGCGCGTGATTGGCGGCTACAAGGCCATGCGCCGCTTTCTGATCGACTCGCTGGATCAAAGCATTGAGCAACGCCCCCTGATGCTGGTTGCGGGCCTGACCGGCACCGGCAAAACCGAAGTAATAAGCGCGCTGGGCAACAGCCTGGATCTGGAAGGGCACGCCCATCACCGAGGCTCCAGCTTTGGTCGTCATGCTACCGCGCAACCAACGCAAATCAACTTTGAGAACCAGCTCGCCATAGAAGCCCTGAAAGTCACAGCCACGGGCGCCCAGAGCCTGGTGCTGGAAGACGAAGGCCGCATGGTGGGCAGTTGCTCGGTACCGCTGAACCTCTACCGCGCCATGCAGGAGGCGCCTCTGGTATGGCTGGAAGACAGCCAGGAAAACCGCATCAGCCGCATCCTCGCCGATTACGTCACCGATATGCACGTCGAGTTCGCCGAGTTGCACGCCGACCCGGAACAGGCCTTTGCCGCCTTCTCCGAATACCTGCTGAACAGCCTGCTGCGCATTCGCAAGCGCCTGGGGGGCGAGCAGCATCAGGCACTGGACGCCCTCATGCAGGAAGCGCTCGCCGAGCAGCAGCGCAGCGGTGACGAAAGCCTGCATCGTGCCTGGATCAAAGGCCTGCTGGAAAACTACTACGACCCCATGTATGCCTATCAGCGTGAGAGCAAGCAGGCGCGCGTGGTGTTCTCCGGCAACCAGGCCGAAATCATCGAGTATCTTGCAGACCTGGCCATCAATATTCAGCATGGCGCGTGAACAGCAAAGCTGATCCAGTCGAAAACTGACGTTACCCATTGTTATGATTCCGCAATAAACGCGGAGCGCATACAGAGTTGCTCCCATCGCCAAGGAGCACGTTCATGAGTTTGGATTTTTCGGGCAAAGTTGTACTGGTTACCGGCGCTGCCGCCGGGATCGGCAAAGCCACAGCAGAAGCCTTCGCGGCTGCAGGCGCGCGGCTGGTGCTGTCGGATATCGACAGCCAGGGCGGCGAAGGCGTAGCCGCCGGCATCCGCGCCACCGGGGGTGATGCCATATTCCAGGCCTGCGATGTAGTGGATGCTGCTGCGGTACAAGCGCTGATCGAGATGATCGAAACCACCTACGGCCGCCTCGATTGCGCCTTCAATAACGCCGGGATCGAAATCGAACAGGACAAGATCGCCGACGCCAAAGAAGACGTGTACGACCGCATCATGGACGTCAACGTCAAAGGCGTGTGGCAGTGCATGCGCTTTGAAATCCCGCTGATGCTCAAGAACGGTGGCGGCGCCATCGTCAACACCGGCTCCATCGCCTCCCTGGGCGCCGCGCCCAAGATGAGCATCTATGCCGCCAGCAAGCACGCTGTGCTTGGCCTGACCCGCTCGGTCGCGGTCGAATACGGCAAGAAGGGCATCCGCGTGAACGCCGTCTGCCCAGCGGTGATCGACACCGACATGTTCCGCCGCGCCGCCGCCATCGAACCGCGCAAAGCCGAATACGTCGCCGCCCTGCATCCGGTAGGTCGCATCGGCAAAGCCGAAGAAATCGCCGCTGCAGTGCTCTACCTCTGCTCCGATGCAGCCGGCTTTACCACCGGCATCGCGCTGCCGGTGGATGGCGGCAGTACCTGTATCTGAACCGGCGTCAAGTAAGTAGAGCGGGGCGCAAATACGCGCCCCGTTCGGCCATTTGAGCGGTAGCTTTTGCCTCCACCGCCAGACCTCATCGCCAAGGCTTTACCAATCCCTCCGATAGCGCTACCTTGCAGATATGGCACCCAGCCATATACAGGAGCCCACGGATGGCGCGCACAACAACTCTCTCTTCGATCTCAGCTGATGCCACTCAGCCGCCTTTATGTTTGCTGTATCGCAGTCCTGCTCCGGCTTTAATACGACCCACTTTCGCTTTCCATCACCTGAGTCGCGGCTGCAAGCACGTGCTTCACGGCGACCAATAGAAGCGATTTGCTGCGAATTGAATGAGGATGCTCATGCCATACAGTCGTAATGGATTCACGAAATGAAGCGCGCCCGCGAATACGGAGAGGTGAGTGAGATGATGGTTAAGCTCTTGATTGTTAGCGCTTTTGTACTGGTTGGCGGCGGGGCGAGGCCGGAGTTATCTCGAACGCGCGGTTATGTATTAATGCCGCGTTCTATCTAATCACTGTTAGGGCTAAAACATGAATGCACCGAGTGGGGTTAGTCGCCGTCTCCAGCAATGTATAGAGCGTCTAGGGTCTCAAGACTGCGAGGGGGCCCTGGTGAATTTATTCCCCGCCATAGATAAAACGGCCAAGAAACGTCGCCCCAAAGAGGGCGTCGGGAAACGTATAAAGGCTTTTCTTCAAGATGAAGAGGTGTTAATTACAGCCGTAGCAACGGGCAATGTCTTTAAGGGTTGCAGCTTTGACGGAAGGTCGTTTCACGATGCCCTATACAATTTTGGCCGCACCCCAATCGCTCACGAGGGGGAGTTAGACCCACGATTGTCCTTCAATATCGAAGGTGGGCTACAGATAGGAAAAGATCATTGGAACCTACCTATTAGCTACATCGTAGGCATGTCTCTGGCAGTAATCATTGCTCCTGAAAACTTCGGCGAACGTACCGCTGAGGGTTTAGCTATAACAGTGTTCGGCAAGCAATTCGCTCTGAACGATATTTGGGGTCGTCCTGAACCTGTTCGCGGCCACATATGCACGCAATTTCGTGATCCACACCTTTTTGCGTAAAAGCCTAACAACTGGTTCAAACCGTTCGCTTCGCTCACTGGGACGGGCTAAAGCCCGCCCCTTAACCAAACGTTGAGGCTGTAGAAAAACTCCATATTTGCTAGGATTTGGGCAGACCAACAAGGAGTGTTGCATGCCACGCTTCAAGCCCTACGATTACAGCCAGCACAGCATGGTGGTGATCAACTACCAGGAGCAGCTCCAGCCAGGCACGTTCGAGTACGCCGTTCATTACCTGATTGAACACAAGCTGGATCTATCGGTATTTCATCCACGCTATGGGAATGACGCTACCGGTCGCCTGGCCTACGATCCAGCCATCCTGCTGAAGATTATTCTGTTCGCCTACTCTAAGGGCATTACCTCCAGCCGCCAGATTCAGTGGTGCTGCGAAACCAACATTCTGTTCAAGGCCCTGTCCTGCGATACGGTCCCGCACTTCACCACGCTAGCGAGCTTTGTCAGCGAGAATGCCGGAGCTATCGAAGCCGTATTTGAGCAGGTGCTGCTGGTTTGTCATCAGCAGGGTTTGCTGGGTAACGAGCTGTTTGCCATCGACGGTTGCAAGACCTCGTCCAATGCCGCCAAGGAGTGGTCAGGCACCTTCAAGGAATTGAAGGCCAAGC
>NZ_JBALWW010000070.1:0-268 GCF_036961105.1 Halopseudomonas sp.
GTGATGTTGCGCCAGCAATGGGAATGATTGGTACTCTGATAGGCTTAGTCCAAATGTTAGCAGTTATGGATGATCCCAAGTCTATTGGACCAGCCATGGCTGTAGCACTGCTGACAACACTCTACGGCGCCATGCTGGCTAACATGGTGGCATTACCTATTGCCGATAAATTGAATCTAAGAAAATCCGAAGAAGGGAATATCAAATCCATATGTATCGATGGTGTATTGGCAATCCAGGCAGGCCAAAACCCCAGAGTGATTCAGTC
>NZ_JBALWW010000070.1:278-537 GCF_036961105.1 Halopseudomonas sp.
TAAAAAACGTAAAGGAGAAACCCCAAGGTCTGCTGAAGCAGCGGCCTCATAAATGGATGAAATTGAAGAAGACGAAGGGCCTGCTGGCCTGCCTGTATGGATGGCCACCTTTGCCGATCTTATGGCATTAATGATGTGCTTTTTCGTATTACTGCTGTCTTTCTCTGAAATGGACGTATTGAAGTTCAAACAAATTGCGGGCTCGATGAACCACGCCTTTGGCGTACAAAACGACATTAAAGCAAAGGATATCCCCAAA
>NZ_JBALWW010000071.1:0-536 GCF_036961105.1 Halopseudomonas sp.
CAGTATCAGATTGTCCGCTGCAGCATTCAGCTCCCCTAACTGCACATAACTGAGCCATCCGTCTCGCAATAGTTCGCCACTTTGCAGCGTCGTGTTGCCGAGCTGGAACTGCTGCTCAAGCCCTTGATATGCCGACATTCTTGCAACTCCTCGAAGGATATTGAGATACCCATGCGGGTACCGCGTATAGGGTGATGCATATTTATACATGCATGCTGGCATGTATGTTGAATGGAAGAATCATACCAAGCTCGCCGTTGTCGGCGCATTTATCATCCTGGAGTGCAGTCATGACCGTTCAGCCATCCCCCGAAAGCCTGAAGCAAACCCTGGAAGACAAGGGCGTAAAATACGCCCTGGCCGGTTATGTTGATATACACGGCATCATTAAAGGCAAATTTGTGCCCATCTCACACATCGGGCGCATGTTGAAAGGCTCCGAGCTGTTCACCGGCGCAGCGCTCGATGGTGTACCGCAGGACATCGCCGATAACGAAGTGGCGGCGATGCCGGATGTAGCGACCATGACCGTCTGC
>NZ_JBALWW010000072.1:0-535 GCF_036961105.1 Halopseudomonas sp.
GAAAGCGCTTTTTGCCCTCTTTGTTGTACTCTTCTTGGCATGGGCACCATTAAAAGCAGTGGGTTCTGAGTCAAACTTCGATTGTGGCACGATTCATTGTGATGAATTCGAGGCAGAGCTTGGCGATAAGACATCCCTGCAGAATGGTGCTCAGTTGTTTGTGAACTACTGCATGGGTTGCCACTCTGCTAAGTACTCCCGCTGGGAGCGAGTAGCTACAGATCTGCAAATTCCTGCGGGCTTGGCTATGGAGAACTTAGTATTAGCCAACCAAAAAATTGGTAGTTTGATGGATATCTCCATGCCGGCTGACAATGCTAAAAGTTGGTTTGGTGCTGCTCCCCCCGATCTGACCTTGGTGGCTCGTGCGCGTTCGCCTGAGTGGTTGTATACCTATCTGCGTAATTTTTATGTAGATCCAACCCGATCAGTTGGCGTGAATAATAAGGTGTTCAAGGATGTGGGTATGCCTCACGCAATGCTTGATCTTCAAGGTTTGCAGGCTTGTGCGCCTGGTCCTGTCTTGGCTCACAAC
>NZ_JBALWW010000073.1:0-525 GCF_036961105.1 Halopseudomonas sp.
GATTCCATGGCCAGGGATTATGGCATACCGAATACCGGTGACGTGGGCGTATATGTGGAGCCAGGCATTGGCAAGGTCGAAGCGATCGGTCTGACCTATAACACAGAGAGCATTTATTCTACGGTTAACGTCGATCTGAAAATTGACGGACCTACGGTCGTGGAAACCCCACCCAATGTTTTAGGAGTTGTGAATGACGGCTGGCAACGATGGTTGACAGACATAGGCAACGCCGGTCCCGACAAGGGCAAGGGAGGCAAGTACCTGCTTCTGCCTCCGGGGTATGAGGGAAATGTGCCCGACGGCTACTTCATCGTGAAGTGTCCAACCTACCGCAACTGGGTCATGGTTCGCGGATTCGTCGAGGACACCGGCACTGGCGATCAGGCGCTGAAATACTACCGCGAGAATTTTCGAATCTACCCGCTGGCCTCCGGCCCACGCCAAGACGCGAGCTACGTAAGCTTGTCGTTCAAGGGCGGTAATACGACACACCCGCGAGATGTCAGCTATTTCGATATGCTG
>NZ_JBALWW010000074.1:0-524 GCF_036961105.1 Halopseudomonas sp.
GTTAAAGAAGTTGAAGCTATAGAGCCAGAACGCTACAGCCCTGTTAAAAAAACTGACAGGAAGATTCGTACTATGTCCCGGCCGCAAACGCCTCAAGTAACGCTTGAGGAACGCACGGTCCGCTCGACGAAAACCAATAGAGACGGCTCAAAAACTGGTACAGCCACGAAAGTCTGGGTGCCTGTAGTGAGATAGTTTCTTGTAGATCGAAACCCGCTTCGGCGGGTTTTTTATTGCCCGGAGAAAAGCATGAGCAGTACAGGTAAGACAAAGGTCCTGAGGCTTGATCAGCGAGAAGTCATCTGTCGAGAGTTATCGGTCTCGGATGTGCGAAAGCTCCTTTCGAGCGGCCCGCCTGACAGCTTGGTTGATATGTTATTCCCTGAAATACAGGTATCAGACATCCCGGTATTTACTTCACTCACAGTCGATGAAGTCGAAGAGATGATGCCTAGTGATTTGCGCACTGTGATTGATGCTTGTCGTGAGGTGAATCCCGATTTTTTCGGCATGCTGGCTCGGCT
>NZ_JBALWW010000075.1:0-523 GCF_036961105.1 Halopseudomonas sp.
GCCTCTGCCCCAGCGGTTTCCAGCAGGGCCAGGCATTGTGCTGGATTGTCCTGCAGGCGTAGCAACTTCCAGCGGGTAATCGGGGTCATTCGGTCGTCCAGGCGCAGCGGTTCGCGTGGGTCCCATTCTGGCGGCAGTTGCCACCAGGGTTGCAACAGGGCGAACAGGCCAAGCAACAACAGTAGGCAGAGAAAAGCGGAGAGTCCGGAGCGGAACAGGCGCAAGGCTCAATCGCTCCGGTGCAGCGCCAGGTCGGTTTCGCTGAACAGCTCAAACGCGTCCTGCTCGGCGCTGTAATCCCAGCGTTCTACGCTGCACTCATGCAGGCCTTGGTGGCACTCATGGCGAATCAGGTTCACCGAATTGGGAATACTGCCGCGTACGCGCTGCGATACAGCAGTGCCCTCCTGCGCCGTCCAGCCGGTGCGGGGGCTGTGTTTGCCGCTTAGCGGACGAATGTAGGGCAGGTGAATATGCCCGGCCAGCAACAGGTCCAGGCCGGCGTCTACCCATTCAGGTATCG
>NZ_JBALWW010000076.1:0-517 GCF_036961105.1 Halopseudomonas sp.
AGGTGCGCCGCGTGCGTCAGGCGCTGCACGTGGTCAACCGCCGGCTCGGCCATGAGGTCACCGTCACGGCCGATCAACCGGATGCCGTGATGGGCAGCACCGTCGTGGCGTTGCTCGGCAATCAGGAGCGCGCCGTCTGTCTATGGGCCGGCGATAGCCGCTGTTACCTATGGCGCAACCAAAGGTTGTATCAACTATCACGTGACCATTCGCTGATGCAGCAGCTGATTCACGAGGAGCAGGTCGACCCATTGGAGGCGGCCCGGCACCCGGCAGCCAACGCGCTGACCCGCGCCGTGGGGGCGCACGAGCGGCTGGTGCTCGATATTCTCGAGTTCAGCGTGCAGCCCGGTGACACCCTGCTGCTCTGCAGCGACGGTCTCTACCAATCGGTCTCAACCGGAATTCTCAGCCACGCCCTGGGCCTGCTGTCGCCTGAGGCGGCAGTCGACTACCTCTTCTCTCATGCCCTTTCCGGCCCCGCGCGCGACAACATCAGCGCGGTGGTCATGCGCCG
>NZ_JBALWW010000077.1:0-515 GCF_036961105.1 Halopseudomonas sp.
AGAGCCAGAGCCAGAGCCAGAGCCAGAGCCAGAGCCAGAGCCAGAGCCAGAGCCAGACATGGGGTCTGTTGTGCCTGTCTTAGAGGCGGACACTATACCTACAGAGCAGAGATCAAACTGTGCTTTGATAGGTCCATTTATTGACCAGTCGTTGGTGGTGGAAATTCAAACCAGGGTAGCTTCTCTTAACCTTGAAGCAGGCCTGCTTCAAGGTGAGCGTGAAGTTCGTCAAGATTATTGGGTCATTATCCCACCGCAAGTGGTGGAGGCAGAGTCGGAGTCAAGGCGTCTGTTGCTGGAGCTTAAAGAAAAAAATATCGACAGCTATCTTATTGAAGATGGCGAATATCAATATGGCATTACTCTTGGCGTCTTTAGTAGTAAGGATAATGTCGAGGAGTATCACGGGAAAATCAGTGCGCAGGGGTATGAAACTGAGGTTAAATTACTTCCACGTATGGTGAATGAATACTGGCTGGAAATGCCTGAGCAGGATGCCAGGTCGCTCCCTGATG
>NZ_JBALWW010000078.1:0-513 GCF_036961105.1 Halopseudomonas sp.
GGGTTGGCTGCAACCTCAGGTTACAGCCCATACTGAACTTGCCTGCCGCGTCGGGGCCAAAAAATCAGGTACACAATCAGAGCGCAACGCTTGCGCACCAGCAGGAGGCTTGATGAAAGCGGAAACCTATCGTGAGTTGATCGAATGGACGCAGCATATGCATGGCCAGCTCGCCAAGTGCATGGAGGCCGGTGCCGTATCGGGCGAAAGCTCGGAGCGTATGCGCTGGTTGCTGCAATATCTGGCGGACCACGAGCGCTGTATGCAGCAGATGGTGGCGCGCTTTGAGCAACAGGCCGACATCAATGTGCTCGATAGCTGGGTGTACGACCATTTCACCGATAACCCTCGCACGCGGACGCTGGATGTTGAAGAGAGTTTTGCGGGCCTGGATTACGACGCCATCTGTACTCGGGTATTCGATCTGCACAACGATGCGCTGGACTTGTACCGTTATCTCGAAGGCCGCGCGGAGACGGCTGGCGGTCGCGAGCTGATGCAGGATTTGCTGGC
>NZ_JBALWW010000079.1:0-511 GCF_036961105.1 Halopseudomonas sp.
GCCTTGCACGCAGGAGGTCAGCGGTTCGATCCCGCTTGGCTCCACCAGGACGACGCAGCACACGCCATAGAATGGAACTCAGAGTTCATATATGAACAATCAAACCCTTGATTGTTGATATCTGGTCTCTGAACCAGACGCTCTTTAAAAATTTGGATATGTGATAGAAGTACAGACACATGGCATGTTTCACTGCATGCAATGTGGCTAAGGTAAACTTGTAATCTCAAGTGCAAGTTCCGGAATTGTCGTTAATTCTGTTTTAAACCGATATCACTGAATAATCTGAGTTAAGTAATTAACTTAAGATTGTTTGGGGTTATATGGTCAAGTGAATAAGCGCATACGGTGGATGCCTTGGCAGTCAGAGGCGATGAAAGACGTGATAGCCTGCGATAAGCTTCGGGGAGGTGGCAAATGACCTTTGATCCGGAGATCTCTGAATGGGGAAACCCACCCAGCATAAGCTGGGTATCACACACTGAATACATAGGTGTGTGAGGCGAACCAG
>NZ_JBALWW010000007.1:0-161691 GCF_036961105.1 Halopseudomonas sp.
ACGGCTGGCTTGGCAATGGTCAACAGTTTCGTTGTGGCCGTGACGTGGCCGCTGCGCTTGGCCTGGTGCCCAAGCAATACAGCACCGGCGGTAAAACGCTGCTTGGGGGTATCAGCAAGCGCGGAGACAAGCATCTCAGGGCATTGCTGGTGCATGGCGCCAGGGCGGTGGCCCGTTACGCCAAGGAGCGTGATGACAGGCTGAGTCGCTGGGTACAAAGCCTGATTGAGAGGCGCGGCTATAACAAGGCGGTGGTGGCCTTGGCAAACAAACTGGCCCGCATAGGCTGGGCGGTGATCGCACGGTCTGAGCAATACAGAGCGCTACCGGCATAAGGCTGGCAGGCTAGCGGGTGTAATACAGGTTTAACAGCGAGGTAAAGCGCTTTCCCCCAGGTTGCGAAGGCAATCAGTAGCTGATGACAACACAGGTCAAACCGACGTACCGAAAACCTGAGGACGGTCGAGGCCCTTGAGGCCGCGAACTCGATAAGGACGGTACGTGGCGAATGCTCATCAAGGCCCGCAGCACTGTGCTGCAGATTGAGGCCGGATATACGACAGACAACCTGCTCTTGTTATCAAAAGCTGGAGGCCTTGCAATGAGGGAGGAGACCATATACGGCCGTCCCAGGACAGCACCGTGCACTACACGGGACTGTCGAGGCCCCTCTAGACCGGCGCAAAGCCAATGCGCACGACTGGTCAGGAGAAACCTATTGCCCTACGGCCACGCCCGCCCCAACCGGGACGGCCGAACTCCATCTCGACCAGCGGCGCTGCCGCTAATCTCTGGAACAAACCCGGCCGCCCCAAGGAAGCACCATGCATTCCCCGGGGACTGTCGATCCAGCTGCTGAAATCAATCAGCCGGTCTGCCCTGATCCGGCTGAGTGTAATCACATACGCCCTGCGGGAAGATCGAGTTGAGCTGCGCCTGTTCGTCAGTGGAAGGCACCCAACTGCCGTAAGTGCCGTCACCCAGCGCAGTGCTGACCGGTTTGAGCGCACACTTGAACACGCTGCCTTCAATCGGCCCGCCAGCGACCATGCGTGATGTGGTGTGGGTCGGGAATTTCTCGGTGCAGGCGCCTTCCGGCTGCCCGTCGATGATGCCGTTCCACACTGCATCGCCTTCGGCTATCAAGCTGCCATCGGTATTGAAGCAGCTATCCACCGCAGCAGCCGGCCGGTTTTCGCCAATACTCTGCTCCGGGTTCTCGCGAATGTTGGCCAGCCACTCATCCAGCACTTCCAGCGCCTGCCAGGTTTGATCAAACTCCTTGCGCGGTTCCGGCTCATCGGGGTCGCTGGTATCGGTCGGGCGGGTATCGGTAAACCAGATCACCTGGTTGTCTGCATTTCCCATCTTGTTGAGGATGCGCTGTCTGGCGGAGAACGACTGATGACTGTTGTGCATGTCCAGCACCTCTTCCAGATAGTGCCGCCAGTCGATCACCGGGATATTCAGCTGGCCATCAAACACCATGCCCGACTCATAGGCCGCGTTCATCGCCAGCAAATCACCCTCGGTTCGCGGCGCCGGCGCCGTGCCATCGGGGCTCAGATTCATATTGCGGCTGCTCCAGGGATCGAAGTTCTCGGGCGTTTCCGGCGGCAGGAAAGGAGCGCCCTCCTGCACCATCTCGCTGGGCTGTTTCCAGCCGCCAATCAAGCGATTGAGCTTGAGAAACTCGGCTGGCGTAATCTCGCCACTGCGCATCGAGCGCAGGCCGTACTGCACACCCACGTTGTCGAACAGGGTGCGCGGATTACCCTCGCCGTCCAGCCCGTAGATGTTGCGCAGGTCATCAAAGTGCGTCCACTGCACATCGGCCATGATGCCGGGTGGGTGCATCTTTTCCTGATTCCTTACCTGACCATAATGCGGATTCATGGTCAGCGGTGTGAGGCCGCGCCAGGCCGGAATGCACTCGGTCATGCCGGGGGCGCTCGAATAGCCAAGCATGATTTTGGTTTCGTAAAGCGGGTCAGCGTAGGCGTCGGTCGCATTCATCCCTACGAGCAGGCTGCGCTCGGTGGTAGTGCGCCAGCGTGGGTTGGTACGATCGGTGGCGTCCATGTAGTACTCCAGGAGCTCACAGTCGCCCACATGAATGGTCTGGGTCACCATGTCCGGATAGGAGTACTGGGGCACGCCGGCGTCGATCAAACCGGGGTGGTTCTGCGAATAGACGTACTGCTGAATACCGCCGCCGGAGCCGCCTATGGCAACCGTATACTCAGGCACGCCAAAACGCTTGATGAAGTGCTCCTTGACCATGAGCGCAGTTTCGCCGCCCACCTGCAGGTTGTAGTGCGAGCTGGTGCGCGTGCCGGTGGAGTAGATCACGGCGTAGCCCTTGCCAAGCACTTCAGGCGTCAGTGCATCGCCACTGATACGGCCCTGGGTATGCCCAATCGCTACCCCGCCTTCAAAATGAAACAGCAGCCTGCCGTTCCAGTGCTCGGTGCTGGCGGTATCGGCAGCGTCACCCAGGTTGGCCAGGGTGGCGAAGCTGTAGATGAAGCGGTTGAGGGTGCCTACTTCACGGCGCACGATAAAATCCACCTCGCTGCCATCGGTCAGCGTGGTTTTCGCCATATCGGCCGGCCGGGAGCCATCCCCCGGCAAAGCCACGTAGGCACCGCCAGTGGTGCGGTAGAGGAAGTCGATGCGTGGCTCGATGGTGCAATCTCGGCTGTAGCCTACAACGGTCTCGCCTTCGTACACCGGGTAACCTTCTTCCTGATTATCCACCAGCGGTTGAATGCCCAGCTCGGTGTCGACACTGCACACGAAGGGATATTGCTGCGGCCCGGAGAATATCGGCCCGGTCTCCGGGTAGTCAGTGAGCGTCATGCTGTACAGCTCGCCATGCTGACTGTGATGCAACTCCAACTGGTTTTCGCCAGGCAGCAAACCTTCAATCAGTATCTCTACCCTGCCCTCGCGTTGCGCCATACGGGCGGGCTCGATCTGCTTGTCGTTCAACCAGAGCTCAAGGTTATCCAGCTCCTGATCTATTACGGCTGTGTCACCCTCGACCGTCAACAGCACATCGCTACCGGTCACTTGGTCGGGCGCGCTCGACAGCACGCCCAGTTGCAGGTCAGGTCGTGCGCCACTGTCGTTGTCGGAGCTATCGCTGTCGCTCAGACAGCCGCCAAGTGCCAGGGTCAACAAACTGATGGAAAAGGCAGGTGCAAGTTTTCTCGAAATATCCATTACAGATCCTTCTTGCCAATGGGCTTCTTATTTTTGATGAGCAGGTCTGTTACTACGCCTGGTCATGCTAGGCGCCAGCCCTGTCGCAAAACAGTTACAGATAGGCGATTTACGCTGACACAGATGATCAGTTGCTCAGCATCGAGCTTGCCAGCCTGCCCAGGCTGCGCAACTTGGCCTCGATTTCCGGGCTTACCGGGTTGCCCGCGTTGAGCCTGAGAAAATCGTGGTGATTGGAACCAGCGGAAAAAACACTGCCGGGGAACACGTGAATGCCACATTCTAGGGCCCGCTCAAACAGCGCGCGCGCATCGCCTTTGTCCGGCAACCTTACCCACAGCACGCAGCCACCCTGAGGTTCATGCACCTGGGTACCGGACGGAAAGCTTTGCCGCACAATCTCGATCATGGCCCGCACCTGCGCCTGCAATCGACTGCGCAACTGCTGCAAGTGTTGGGCGTAGGCGCCACTTTCCATCAGCCTGCCGACTACCATCTGCGGCGCAGCGGCGGTGGTAATACTGCTGATCTGTTTGAGCTCACGCAGCCGACCATGAAAACGGCCGGCCGCCACCCAGCCCAATCGCAGGCCGGGCATCAATGATTTGGAGAAGGAGCTGCAGTAGATAACCATCCCATCGCGGTCAAAGGCCTTGGCCGGCAGACTCTCTCCGCTGTAGACGGTATCGCCCCAGATATCATTCTCGATCAGTGGCACCTGATAGCGGCTGGCCAGTTCAACCAGCCTGCGCTTGCGCTCGACCGACATGCTGAACCCCAGGGGATTCTGCGCATTGCAGGACACCAGACAGGCCTTGACCTGGCCGCGGCGAAAAGCCTGCTCCAGGGAATAGAGGCAGAGGCCGTCACGATAATGCGTGGGAATTTCCAGCGCGCGCCGTTGCAGCACCTCGAGCGCCAGCAGCGAGCCATAGTAGGTCGGCGTTTCCACTGCCACCACATCGCCGCGCCGGGTGACCGTACGCAATGCCAGCTCGATGGCCTCCATGCAGCCATTGGTAACCAGAATATCGCTCTCGGCCACGGGAGCTTCATGGTGCAGGCTGCGGTGAGACAACTGGCGGGTGAAGCTCGCCATGCCATTGGGATGCGAATAATCCCAAACCGCCTGCGGCTGGCGCCGCGTCATCTCGCGAAAAAGACGCATGATGCGCTGCACCGGCATGAGTTCTGCGGCGGGCAATGCAATCCCCAGATGCAGGGTGCCGGCACTCACATGCGGCTCCATGTAGCGAAGGATGTCCTCGCTCAAGGATACGTCCACCGGCAACATGGGGAAATGAACTACTGCAGGGCTGGTGCGATCCGGGGGCAGCGAGCCACACACAAAGGCACCCGAGCGCTCGCGGATCTCCACATAACCGTCCATTTCCAGCTTGCGCAACGACTGTATGACCGTATTGATGCTGACGCCAAACAGCTTGCTGAGCGCACGTACCGAGGGCAGGCGTTCACCTGATCGATAACTTCCACTGCGAATATGGGACGTCAATTGCTCGCTGATGTTTTCGTATAGAAAAAGATCCTGCGCCATTACTTCTGCCTCGACGCGCCAGCCGCGCATAGCCTTCTTGTTCTTGTTGTTTGTTCAACCTGGAGTGTAGCTACTCCCCAGCGATGCGCTAAATGGGTGCGCCGTGTTTTTATTCCAAGCCCGCCTTGAGCAGAACGCCTTCGCCAAAGGTGCGCTGGCTCGCAGTTAATCGCCTATTTGGGTGCTTGTAACATTTACTCACAAAACTACCATCTACGGGCCATTTAGCACTTATGTCTCACCGCAACTGACCAGGCACCGTCGCAACGGTCATGCGGGCATACAAGAACAAAATCAATCACAAGGAATACGCCATGTTTGCACTCAAGAAAGTCTTCAAGAGCGGCCTCGCTGTTATCGCTCTCAGCACACTGTTTGCTGGCGCCGCCCAGGCCACCAACCCTGGCACCAGCAACCCGGACACCATGATTCTCGGTGACTCCATCTTCGCGCTGTCGGGTGATATTCACGAGTATCTGGAAGCTGACCTGGACGAAAACATCGACACCTACGCCCGCTCCGGCTGCCAACTGAGCGGCGGCAACGTGCTTTGCTCGCGTCTGTACTCGGTTGAGCGGCAGTACGCCCGCGCCAGCAAGACCGGCATCAAGACGGTGATCTTCAACGGCGGTGGCAACGACATTCAGCTGAACAGCTGCCGCCCGTCCCTGAGCGCCTGCATGCCCCTGCTGAACGAGCTGGAAGACAAGATTGCGGCACTGGTGAACGACATGCGCGACGACGGTATCGAAGAGATCATCTTCCTCGGCTATTACAACGCCACCGGCGGTGCCGAAGAACTGCGCGACATCAACAACTACAGCATGAACTACAAGGCAGCCGCCTACCCCGGCATGAACGTCAAGTTCGTCGATGTGCGCGCCGCCTTCGCCGGCAAGGAAGCCCAGTACATCACCAGCGATGGGATTCACCCTACCGCCGCCGGTTCACGCGTACTGGCTGATCTGTTGCTGCAGGCCCTGGATCAGTAAGCTACTCGGGCCACGGCAACCGCTGCCGTGGCCCGATCTTTCTCCCTGCTTTGCCCCCTCGCCGGTTCAGCACGTTCCTCAGCGCTCACTATTCCCGAAAATGCGGCCCCGGCCCCTCCTCCGCCAACTCATCATGGGCATTGCGCAACGGGCAGGCCTTGAGCGACAGACAACCGCAACCGATGCAGCCATCAAGCTGATCACGCAGCTGCGTGAGAGCCTGTATGCGCTCATCCAGCGACTGCTGCCAGTGGCGTGACAAACGCTGCCAATCGCGCACGCCCGGTGTGCGCTCGGCCGGTAGCGCCTGCAGCGCCTCGGCAATCTCGGTCAGCGAGACGCCTACCCGCTGCGCCACCTTGATCACCGCCAGCCGGCGCAATACCGAACGCGGATAGCGTCGCTGATTACCTGCCGTGCGATAGGCGCGGATCAACCCCTTGGCCTCGTAAAAATGCAACGTGGATACCGCCAGACCACTGCGCATAGCTGCTTCGCCCACCCCTATGCTAGAAGCCTCGCCAGGCTTCAGAGCGGTTTTCTGCATCATCGAACACCTCAAAAAATGACCCTTGACCTCAAGTTAAGTTGAGATATTAAAGTGCGCCCTGCTGCTTCACAACACCCAGGATCAAACGGCCATGACACAGACGCTCAACTCTCTGTTTTCCACTGCCATCAACCCGCCCGCGCTCTATGACCCAACACCGAACGGCTACTCCCATGTGGTAGTCGCTCCGCTCAACGCACGCTGGCTGTTTGTTGCTGGTCAGGGCGGGGAAGATCAACACGGCAGTCTCGCTTCCGGCTTTCAGCCGCAGTTGCAGCGCTGCCTGCACAACCTGCGTATTGCCCTGGCGGCGGGCGGCGCAACGCTGCAACAAGTGACAAAGTTGACCGTGCTGGTGGTTGATCACGACGAGGCCCGCCTCAGCCTGATAGCCAGCGCGCTGCGCGACGCCTGGGCAGACAAACCAGCGCCAGCCTGTACCCTGATTCCCGTGCCACGTCTGGCGCTGGACGGCATGCTGATCGAAATAGATGCTACCGCTTGCGTCGGCCCCAACCAGACCACGGAGCGCGCAGCATGAACTCAGCCGAAGGACTGGACACCCCAACCGAGATGAAGGCTTACCTGTCCACCGCCACCTTGCTGCTAATGGCCACCGCTACCGGCCTGTGCGCCGGCGCCAACTACTTCAACCAGCCATTGCTGCACTCCATAGCCCAGTCACTGTCGATCAGCGAAGGTCTGGCCGCCACCACAGTGACCCTGTCCCAGGTTGCTTACGCTCTGGGCCTGCTGTTCCTGGTGCCGCTAGGCGACAAACTGGAACAGCGAGGGCTGGCCGTGGGGCTCATGTTGTTGGCGACAGCGGGGTTGCTGATCAGCGGCTACGCCCACAATTTCAACATGCTGGTGATCGGCACTCTGATTACCGGGCTGTTTTCAGTCGCCGCGCAGATTCTGGTGCCTATGGCCGCCAACCTGTCCGACCCCGCGCGCAGTGGTCGGGCTGTAGGGCTGGTCATGAGCGGATTGCTGGCCGGTATTCTATTGGCCCGCGCCGCCGCCGGATTGCTGTCGGAGGTCGCGGGCTGGGCCAGCATATACCGTCTCACCGCCCTGCTTATGTTACTGCTCGCCGCGCTGCTCTGGACGCTGCTACCGCGCTCTCGCAATCCCGAACCCGCGAGCTACGCCGCCACGCTGCGCTCATTGGCCAGCCTGAGTGCCGCCCATCCGCGGCTGCGCAGCCGGGCGCTGCTCGGCGGCCTGGTGTTCGGCTCGGTCAGCGTCCTGTTCTCGAGCATGGCACTGCTGTTGTCCGGCCCGGCCTATGGACTCAACGACAGTCAGATTGGCCTGGTCGGTTTGCTGGGCATCAGCGGGGTGATTACCGCCAGCCTGGTCGGTCGGCTGGCTGACCTGGGGCACGGCCAGAGCATCAGTTGCGCCGCCATAGTCCTGCTGTTGCTCGGTTGGCTTGGTTTCTACCTGGGCACGGGCAATCTATGGTGGTTTCTATTGCCAATGCTATTGCTGGATATCGCGCTGCCGGCGGTGCATATCAGCAATCAGAGCGTTATCTATCAATTGGCCCCGCACGCCAGGGCGCGCGTGAACGCGGTCTATATGACCGGCTATTTTATCGGCGCAGCCAGCGGCTCAGCCCTGGGCGCCGCAGCCTGGAGCCTGGGCGGCTGGAGCGCTACCTGCGCCACCGGCTTGGCGCTGGCCACCTTGGCCGCCCTGGCGCTCTGGTACGACCAACAGCTGGTACAACGCGAGGCGCGCCATGCGTGAGCTGGTGCGACCTGCGAAGATCGACGTCCCGACGCCGCGCAGAGGCCAAGGTCGCTTACGCCAATCAGCGTATAGAGGTCCTGGTCCGGAGCGCGGCAATCCGCGCCAATCCGCCCTTGAGGACCGCCGTAGCCCACCGCATAATGCACGGCCCGCCTCCCTAGCTACAGGCCCTGCTCATGTTTCGCTGGTTTGAAAATCGCCTGAATCCCTTCCCCCCTGAAGAGCCAACGGAGCCGCCGCGCACGCTGCTGGGATTCTGTCTGCACTACACCAAAGGCGCCTGGCCCTATCTGATTCTGGCCTCGATCCTGATGGCCGCCATTGCCATCACCGAGGTCTGGCTGTTCGGTTTTCTGGGCAGCATTGTTGACTGGCTGAGCGAGCAGAACCGCGAAACCTTCCTGCAGACCGAGGGCTGGAAGCTCGCAGGCATGGCCTTTGTGGTATTGGTTGCCCTGCCGCTGCTGATTTTCAGCAACTCGCTGCTCACCCACCAGACGCTGATGGGCAACTACCCCATGCGCATTCGCTGGATGGTGCACCGCTATCTGCTCAAGCAGTCGATGGCTTTTTATCAGGACGAGTTTGCCGGCCGCATTGCCACCAAGCTGATGCAGACCGCCCTGGCGGTACGCGAGTGCGTGATCAAGCTGATCGATGTGCTCAACTACATCATCGTCTACTTCCTCGGTACTCTGCTGCTGGTGGGCCTGGCCGATTGGCGTCTGACGCTGCCGATGCTTGGCTGGCTGCTGGGCTACATTCTGCTGATGCGCTACTTCATCCCCATCCTGGGCAACGTGGCCAAGGTGCAGGCCGATGCGCGCTCGACGATGACCGGGCGCATCGTTGACAGCTACACCAACATCCAGACCGTCAAACTCTTCTCCCACGCCAAGCGCGAATCAACCTACGCCCGCGAGGGGATGGACGAGTTCATGGTCACGGTGCATCAGCAGATGCGCCTGGTTACCCAGTTGTACAGCCTGCTGTACCTGCTCAATGCGCTGCTGCTGCTGGGCGTCACCGGCCTGGCCATCTGGCTCTGGATACAGGGAGCGGTGACTGTTGGCGCCGTGGCTGTGGCCGCCGGCCTGGTGCTGCGGCTGTGGGGTATGTCGCAGTGGATCATGTGGGAGCTCTCGGCGCTGTTCGAGAACATCGGCACCGTGCAGGACGGCATCAATTCCATCTCGCGCCCGCAATTGGTCAACGACGCGCCCGAGGCCAAGCCGCTGCAGGTCAGCCAGGGTGAAATCTGCTTTGAGCAGGTGCATTTTCATTACGGCAAGGGTCATGGCGTGATGGGCGATCTTAACCTGCGTATCAAACCGGGCGAGAAGATCGGCCTGGTGGGCCGCTCGGGCGCGGGTAAATCGACTCTGGTCAATCTGCTGCTGCGCTTCTACGACGTCGAGTCCGGCCGCGTGCTGATCGACGGCCAGAACATCGCAGATGTGCAGCAGGACAGCCTGCGCGCACACATCGGCATGGTCACCCAGGATACCTCGTTACTGCACCGCTCGGTGCGCGACAACATCCTCTACGGCCGCCCCGATGCAGACGAGCAACTGATGCTCAAAGCAGCGCGCAACGCCGAGGCCGATCAGTTCATCGCCGAACTGGAAGACGCCAAGGGCCGCCGCGGGTTTGATGCGCACGTCGGCGAGCGTGGGGTAAAACTGTCCGGTGGCCAGCGCCAGCGGATCGCCATAGCGCGGGTGATGCTCAAGGACGCGCCCATTCTGATTCTCGACGAAGCGACCTCGGCGCTGGACTCCGAAGTGGAAGCGGCCATTCAGGAAAACCTGAACAAGCTGATGCAGGGCAAGACCGTGATCGCCATCGCTCACCGCCTATCGACCATCGCCGAAATGGATCGCCTGATCGTGATGGATCAGGGCTGTGTAATCGAAGATGGTAGCCACGCCGAACTGGTCGCACGCGGCGGCCTATACGCCAAGTTGTGGGCACGGCAGTCCGGCGGTTTTCTGGCCGAAGACCTGGACGAGGAGCTGACAGAGCGGCTCTGATTATCCAACGCCAGAGACAACAAGGCCCGCAATTGCGGGCTTTGTTGTTTGCAGTGGCGAGCACTGCACGCTGCGATGGGCCGGCTCAGTTGCCGCGATAGGTCGAGTAGCCGTAAGGGCTCAACAACAATGGGATGTGGTAATGCTCAACTGCACCGTCTACCTCGAAAATGACCGGCACTTCGGGAAAGAAGGTTCGCGCCTGATGCTGGGCAAACCAGTCACCGGTTTTGAAAGTCACCTTGTAGGTACCGCTTTCCAGTGACTTTCCCTGCGGAAAGAGCTCGGTAATACGGCCCTGCTCGTTGGTCACGGCTTCATTCAGGGGCTGCCAGCCATCCGGTTTGAGCTGTGCCAGGGTGACGCGCACATCCGGCGACGGCAGACCGTCTTGCAGATTAAGCACATGCACGCTGAGCGGGTTGCCTGCAGCCAGAGCACTGCCGGCGATACCGGTCATGAGTAGCGCGAAGGTCCAGCGATAAATGGATGCCATCATTGTTTCCTTAGTTGTTGGGTTGAATTAATTGCTCAATCGCGCTTTGGGCGCACCCTTCGTCGATGCTGGAGCCGCCGGCCCCTGCCACGCCCAGCGCGCCGACCACCTGCCCTTCCACAACCACCGGCACGCCACCGCCAAGCAACAACAACTCATCCAGGGTATTGAGATTGGCTGAGCTCGGATCGCCTTGCGCGCGCCTGGCGAGCTCGCTGGTTGGCGTTTTGGTAGAGAGCGCGGTGAACGCTTTGCGCTGCGCCGCCAGCGTGTTGTGCGGGCCCACATTGTCATCGCGCTGCAACGCCATCAGGCGGCCAGATCGGTCGACCACAGCCACTACGGCGCTACGATCCTGCGCATGACAGGCGCTCAGCGTGGCCTCTGCCAACTGGTTACCCAATGCCAGCGTCAGATCCTTGCGCGCGGCCACATCCGGGGTGCTGGCTTGGGCAGCGCCTGCAGCCAAGCCACCGATGAACAGCGTGATGAGGGACAGTCGATGCAGCATGGAAGTCTCCTGTGTTGTTTGAAAAGGGTGGTATCCGTACCGGCCTGTTGCAGCACCAGTGCATGGTGCAGGGGGGCTAGCGTCAGCCGCATTGCCGCTGCATTACGTATTTGTAATGGGCAGCCTGCCGCTTTAGCTCTAATCTTGCGGCATGCCACGGGAGACGAAGATGCGCATTCTGGTTGTAGAAGACGAACGCAAGGCCGCTGAGTATTTACGCAAGGGCTTGAGCGAGTCGGGGTATCAGGTAGCTGTTGCCCTGGAGGGTCTGGATGCGCGGCACTTGATAGAAGAGGAAGCCTTCGATCTCATCATTCTTGATGTGATGCTGCCGGGTATGGACGGCTGGCAACTGATCAAGCTGATCCGCCTGCGCGGCCAGACACCGGTGCTGTTTCTCACCGCGCGCGACAGTATCGAAGACCGGGTAAAGGGGCTTGAGCTGGGCGCTGACGATTATCTGATCAAGCCCTTCTCCTACTCGGAGTTATTGGCCCGCGTGCGTAGCCTGCTGCGCCGCGCGCCACTGCGAGAACTCGAACATTACAAGCTCGACGACCTGGAGGTCGATGTCCTGCGCAGGCAGGTGAACCGGGCTGGTCAGCGCATTGTGCTGACCAACAAGGAGTTCGCCCTGCTCCAGTTGCTGATCAGCCATGCGGGGGAAGTGATGTCTCGCACGCGCATCGCTTCGGATGTCTGGAACATCAATTTCGACAGCGATACCAACGTGGTCGATGTGGCCATCCGCAGGCTGCGCGCCAAGATTGACGACCCCTTTCAGCACAAGCTGGTGCACACGGTCAGGGGTATGGGTTACAAACTGGATGCATCTCCATGAAAGACCTGTTGAGCTCCTTGAGTCTGCGGCTCGGGCTGACCTTTGCTCTGGTCAGCACCCTGTTGCTGGGCAGCATTGGCGTGTATCTCTATCAATCGTTGCAGCGCGAGATTGCCTGGCGCGATGATCAGGCATTGCTCGGACGCCTTGAGCGAGTTCAGTTGTTGCTGAAAAACAGCCCCGATCTCGATGCGCCGACCGACCGGCCCGAGCTCTACGCCAATATGCTGGGTAACACCCAGCACTTTCTCTGGGTGCATGACAGCGCCGGTAACACGCTGGTCAGTATCAATCCCGCCCAGCTCTCGCTACCTGAACTCCCGGCTACCGCTGAGCCGAGGTTCTATCAGGACGACGCCGCTTCCTACCGGCTGGTCACCCAGCAGATCAGCGTTAATCAACGCACTCTGACCTTGACCGCCGGGCACCTGCTGTCCGAGCAGCAATTGATGCTCGCGGCATATCGTTCCAACCTGATAGCCGTGCTCGGTGCCGGCAGCGTGCTGATATTCTGCCTGGGATTCTGGATCAGCCAGCGGGGGCTTAAGCCACTCAGGATCCTGGCGCAGCAAGCGGCCGTGATCGACAGCGAACACCTGCACCTGCGCCTGGATACTGTGAGGCACTACAGTGAACTGGATACGCTCGTTGGCAGTTTCAATCAAACCCTGGAACGGCTGGAAGATGGTTTTGAGCAATTATCGCGATTCTCCGCTGACCTGGCGCACGAAATGCGGACGCCCCTCAACAATCTCATCGGACAGACCCAGCAGACGCTCAGCCAGCCGCGTTCGGTAGAACAGCACGAACAGTTGCTGGAATCCAACCTGGAAGAGTTCGAGCGCCTGGCAAGAATGATCGGCAGCCTGCTTTTTCTGGCGCGTTGCGTGCAGCCAAGGCAAAGTCTCGCGCTGCAGCCCACGGATCTGCATCTAGTTGCCGAACGGCTCTGCGATTACTTCGAAGGCATGGCAGAGGAGCAACGGCTCACGCTGTGCAACCAATGCACAGGACAGTTGGTAGCGGAACCCGAGATGCTCACGCGGGCGCTGGCCAATCTTGTCGCCAACGCGATACGCCACGCCGATCCGGGCAGCACTATCACCATAGCCAGTCGGAAAGACAACGCCCATACCTGCATCAGCGTACACAATCAGGGCCCAGGCATCGCGGCAGAGCACTTGCCGCTGCTGTTTGATCGTTTCTACCGTGCAGATAGCTCACGCAGTCAGCCCGGTGACAGTGGCGGGCTTGGGCTGTCCATCGTCGAGGCCATCATGCGGTTGCACGGCGGCAACGTCAGTGTTGCCAACATCGCCTCGGGGGTGAGTTTCGAGCTGCATTTTCCCACTATCGCAGCGACATGACGCAGATGACATCCTTGTAATCCACACGTCATGCCCAGGTTGGGAGCGTGACCATATCCTGTACAGGTCAAGCGGCGGCAATCGCCACCGCTATCACTGCACAAGGATTCATCCCATGAAATTTGCTATCGCACTCATGCTTTCCCTCACTGCCCTGACCTGCACCCTGGCTCAAGCGGAAGACGGCAGCACCCGTCTGCACGACTTTTTCGAGATGCACCCACACGCAGAGTAAGCGCCCTTCCAGGAGCGCAGGTTGCCGCTCGAGTATCCTTTGGAAAACCGCATGAGCGATAT
The DNA here is from genome assembly GCF_036961105.1 of Halopseudomonas sp. Lineage (GTDB taxonomy): Bacteria > Pseudomonadota > Gammaproteobacteria > Pseudomonadales > Pseudomonadaceae > Halopseudomonas. The sequence continues at coordinate 13,632 of NZ_JBALWW010000007.1, forward strand.
ACCAGGCGCTGGGCGAAAGAAGTGAAAGTAAACGCAAAAAAGCCCGCTCAAGGCGGGCTTTTTACTGTCTCTGGCCAGGCGGCAGTAACACCAGAAACGGGGAATTGGTCGGAGAGACTGGATTCGAACCAGCGACCTTCTCGTCCCGAACGAGACGCGCTACCAGGCTGCGCTACACTCCGTTAACAGGCGGCATTTTACCTAATTGGTCGTATCGCACAAGGGGGGATGGCGGGAAAATATGACCGTTTTCCGACAGTTAGCCTTGTGTCCAGTCGGCCGGGCAATTGCCGTTATGCAGCCTTGGATCCGCTGCCGGCAGTTCAAATGCTGTGGGCTGTTGCGCCAGCAACCATCGCAGGGGGCTGCGTTGGCCAGCCTGCCAGGCTGCCTCTAGTTGCGGCAGCAGTGCCTGTGGAATAACGCACAATAATGGTTGCCAGCGATCACCAGTGCGCACCATGCAGGGCCGCTGCGGCGTCTTGGCCGCGTGAGCCAGAAAGCCTTGCAGCAACGGCAGATCCACCTGGGACATGTCGCAGGCAAGCACCAGCATATGACCGCTGTGACAGGAACGCAGACCTGCCAGTATCCCGGCCAGCGGACCAGGAAAATCAGGCTCTTCATCCACCACCAGCCGATCAGCCAGGGCAGCATAAACCGCCTGGTTACGATTGCAACTGATCAACAGTTCGCCGCCCAGCGCGCGCAGCAGGCGGCCAAGGTGTGCTGCGACTGGCTCACCACCAAAAGGCATCAAGCCCTTGTCGCGGCCACCCAACCGGCTACCCTGGCCACCGGCCAGCAGTAACGCGGTAGGTACAAGGCTTGGGGGCATGGTTCGGTACTCGGGTAATCGACAGCTCTGTGTTATAACACCCAGCCCAGCTCAATAGAAAGTTGACCGCCGCAAACACGCTTGCAGCGGCCAGCACAGCCGTTTCAAGGAATACAGCATGGCCAAGCCAGACGCCCCCTTCACTCCCCTGTCCATCGCCGTTCTGACCGTCAGCGATAGCCGCACGATCGACACCGATACCTCCGGCCAGTTGCTGGCCGACAGCCTGGGTGCAGCGGGCCACCACCTCGCCGACCGTCAGTTGCAACCCGATGATATCTACCAGATTCGCGCCACAGTCTCCGCCTGGATCGCGCGCTCCGACGTGCAAGTGGTGCTGATTACCGGCGGCACCGGGTTCACCGGGCGTGACAGCACCCCGGAGGCCATCACGCCCCTGCTGGACAAGATGGTCGATGGCTTCGGCGAGCTGTTCCGGCATATTTCCTGGCAGGAGATCGGCACCTCCACGCTGCAATCACGCGCCTTGGCGGGCCTGGCCAATCGCACCCTGGTGGTCTGCGTCCCGGGCTCTACCAACGCCTGCCGCACCGCCTGGACCAGGATTCTGCAGGAGCAACTCGACGCCCGTACCCGGCCCTGCAACTTTGTGCAGCACCTGGGCACGCTTGCCCAGTGCGACAGCCGCGCATGAGTCTGATGCCGGTAGATCAGGCGCTGGCGCAGCTGATGGCCAGCGCCCGCAGCCACGCCGCCCAGCCGGTCGACGAGTTGCCGCTGGAGCAGGCGCTGGGCCATGTGCTGGCCGCCCCCGTGATTGCCGCGCATGACGTACCGCCCTGGGACAACAGCGCCATGGACGGTTACGCCTTCAATAGCGCCGACGTCGAACAGGCACTGCAACATGGCCTGCCGGTCAGCCAGCGCATTACCGCCGGCACGGCGCCGGCGCCACTGCAAAGCGGCACTTGCGCGCGCATCTTCACCGGTGCGCCGCTGCCGGCCGGGGCCGACTGCGTGGAGATGCAGGAAAATATCGAGCTGACCGACGGCGGCCTGGCCCGCCTGACCCAGGCAGTACAAACCGGCCAGAACGTGCGGCCGCAAGGCCAGGATGTGCACATAGGTAGTGCGTTATTGCCTGCCGGGCTGCGCTTGCGCCCGCAGGACCTGGGCGTTATCGCCTCGATCGGTCTGGCCGGCGTCGCCGTGCGCCGACCGCTGCGCGTTGCGGTGGTATCAACCGGCGATGAGTTGGTAGAACCAGGGGATTCCCTGCAGCCCGGACAGATCTACAACAGCAACCGCTTCACCCTGATCGGCGCGCTGCAGCGCCTGGGCCAGCAGATCATCGATGGCGGCATCCTGCCGGACGACCCGGCACAAACCAGCAGCCGGCTGCGCGCACTGGCCGACCAGGCCGACCTGATCATCAGCTCCGGCGGCGTTTCGGTTGGTGAAGCCGATTGCCTGGGGCAAGTACTGCGTCAAGAAGGCGAAGTATGGCTGTGGAAGCTGGCCATCAAGCCCGGCAAGCCCTTTACCCTGGGCCGCTTTGCCGACACGCCGGTGCTGGGCCTGCCCGGCAACCCTGCCGCCACACTGGTGACTTTTCTGTTGCTGGTACGCCCTTACCTGCTGGCCCGGCTTGGCTGCGACTGCGTCGCGCCCGTCAGCTTCCAGCTACCAGCGAGCTTTGCGTGGCCACGCTCCGGGAGCCGCGACGAATACCTGCGCGCCGGCCTGCAAGATGGCCACGTGGTGCTGAGCGGCAATCAGAGTTCCGGTGTACTCAGCAGCGCGAGTCAGGGTAGCGGACTGGTCCTGATTCCCGCCGGCAGTACGGTTGCTGTGGGTGAGCCTGTGCCCTTCCTGCCGTTCCAGGGCCTGTTCGACTGACAGGCCGCCTGCAGTCCGGCCCGCAACGCTTATTCCGCAACATCAGCCTGGCCAATGCCGCGGGCAATCAGACCCCGGCCGGCTAGAATCGAGACAAACCAACAATAACAGGATCTCGCATGAAGCCTCCCTTTCAGGCCGCCGCACTGGCCGCCCTCGTCAGCCTCAGCGGTGCCAGCATGGCCATCGAATACCAGGCGCCAGAAGCGCTGGTCGCCCCCTCAGCGTTCAAGGGCGTGCACGGTCTGGCGGTGGATCAGCAAGGCCGTTTGCTGGCCGGCAGCGTGGTGGGCAACAGCATCTATCAGGTGGATATCGATAGCGGCGAGGTAACCACCTTCATTGGCCCGGACCAGGGCCAGGCCGATGACATCGCCATCGGCCCCAGGGGCGAAATGGCCTGGACCGGCTTCTATGCCGGGCAGTTACTGATCCGCGACAACGACGATGCGCCCATTCGCGTGGTGGCCACCGGTCTGCCGGGCATGAATTCGCTCGATTTCAACGACGAGACCGGCCAACTCTATGCCAGCCAGGTATTTCTCGGCGATGCACTCTGGGAGATAGACCCTGCCGGCAAACAGGAGCCACGCCTGATCGCCAAAGACCTGGGCGGCTTCAACGGCTTTGAGGTAGGTGAGGACGGCTGGCTCTATGGCCCCTTGTGGTTCAAGGGCGAGGTAGTGCGCATCAACCCTGCCGACGGCAAGGTGGAGACTCTAGCCACCGGATTTGGCACGCCGGCGGCGGCCAACTTCGATTCGAAGGGCAATCTGTACGCGTTGGATACGCTCAAGGGGCTACTCAAGCGCATCGACCTCGCCAGCGGCGAAACCACCGATATAGCGCAGTTGGACAGCTCGCTGGACAATCTGGCTATCGATAGCCAGGACCGTATTTTTGTCTCCAACATGGCCGACAACAGCATTCAGGAGGTCAACCCTGAGACCGGCAAGGTACGCCTGATTACCGGTGGCGAGCTGGCCGTACCCGCCGGCATTGCATTGAGCGAAGACGGCAAAACCCTGTATGTAGCCGATGTATTTGCCTTTCGCGGGGTAGATACGGCCAGCGGTGAGGTAACTGACCTGCGCCGCGCCCATGGCTCGGATGTCGAATATCCCATCAGTGTCGGCTTGGGCAAGGAGCGACTGCTGCTGACCAGTTTTTCTACCGGTACCTTGCAGGTCATCAGCCGCAGCGACCACAGCACCCTGCACCTGCTGCACGGGTTGAACGCCCCCTCCGGCGCGGTCGAGCTGGATAACGGCGACATTGTGGTCAGCGAAATGGGCAGCGGCACACTGCTCAGGTTGAGCGGCAACAAGCTGGAGCAACGCGAGGAATTGGCGACAGGCCTGCAGGGCCCGGTACAGATGATCCGTGGCCGCGACGGCAATATCTACCTGACCGAGATGGCCGGTTTTCTCACTCGCATAAACCCCGGCAACGGCAAGACAGAGCGCCTGGCGGAGGGCCTTCAGTTACCCGAAGGTCTGGCCGAAACCGCCGCTGGCCAGTTCATCGTCGCCGAAAGCGCCGGCAAGCGCCTGCTGCGAATAGATCCTGCCAATGGGCAGCAGAGCGTGATTGCCAGTGATTTGCCGATCGGCTTGCCCGCCGGCCCAGGGATGCCGCCCACCGGCATACCCACTGGCGTGGCGGTTGCGACGGACGGCAGCATCTACTTCAGTTCAGACATCGACAACGGCCTCTACCGGCTCGCGCCACAGTGACCGTCAAGCCACCGCCAGGTTGTCGCGGCGGTGGCTTGCAATATCTGCTCATAGACAGCGTTAAGCATTTCGTGAACGTTTCTGACGCGTATTAGTCCATTTCAACATATCGATTTGAATTGAACTGCCGCAACAGGAGACGTACATGCATCATCTGCTGAAGAAATCGCTGGTTCCTGCCATTGCCGTTGCCACACTGGCCGCTTCCGCCCTGAGCCACGCCGATACCACCAAGCCGCTGGGCTGGGTAGAGGAAGGCGTTATCATGCCAGACGATCTCACCGTCAAATTCAAGCTCGACTCCGGCGCTCTCACCTCTTCCATGCACGCTGAGGACATCGAGCTGTTTGAGAAGGATGGCGAAGACTGGGTACGCTTTCGCGTCGAACTCGAAGACATCAATTCCGAAGAAACCGTAGCCTCCACCTTCGAGCGTCCGCTTGAGCGTAACCTCAAGGTACGCGGTGCCGGTGGCTCGGAGGAGCGCCCGGTAGTAAAGATGCAAGTCTGTGTGGGTGACGAGATGCTCAACGAAGAGTTCTCGCTACGCGACCGCGACAACATGCACTACCCGGTCCTGCTGGGTCGCCGCACCCTCAATGAGCTCGGACCGATTGATACCTCGCGCACCTTCACGACCGAACCGCAATGCTCTACCGATCAGGTTTGAATGCAAAACATGGCCGGGCGGCTCACCCCGCCTCGGCCGCCTGTTCTGCTTGCAGCAGTGCCACTTCCCGGCTGACCACCACCAGCGCGTCATGCATCTGCGCACTAGCCTGGGTGTAGTTGATGCGCAAGCAGTCCCGGTATTTGCCCGAAGCCGAAAACAGCGAGCCGGGCGCGATCTGAATACCTGAGACAAGCAGTCGTTCATTCAGCCGCACCGAATCCAGTCCTTTGACCTCCACCCACAACAGAAAACCGCCCTGCGGATAGCTGACGCCCGTGCCCGGCGGGAACAACGCCTGCACCCAACCCAGTATAACGTCCAGATTGCGTTGATACTGGCGTACCACGTTACGCAAGTGCCGCTCGTAATGGCCCCGGGCAATGAACTCCGCCACTGCCAGCTGCGGCAAGGTCGCGGACGCGCCGGTGGACACGTATTTCATATGCAGCACCTGATCGCGATAGCGCCCCGGTGCGATCCAGCCGACGCGCAGTGAGGGAATCAGGGTCTTGGAAAAGGAGCTGCACAACAGCACGCGGCCGTCGTCATCAAAGGATTTCAGCGTACGCGGACGTGGTGCCCGATAAGCCAGATCGCCGTAGATATCGTCCTCGATAATGGCCACATCAAAACGCTGCGCCAGGGCCACCAGCTCGCGCTTGCGCGCCTCGGGCATGGTGTAGCCCAGCGGATTATTATGCGTCGGGGTGATCTGGATGGCTTTGATCGGCCACTGTTCCAGCGCCAACTCCAGCGCCTCCAGGCTGATGCCGGTCTGCGGATCGGTAGGTATCTCCATGGCCTTGAGCTGATGCGCCTTGAGAATCTGCATGCTGCCGTAAAAGCTCGGCGAATCCACTGCCACCACGTCGCCCGGTACCGTCAGGGTGCGAATGGCAATCGACAGCGCCTCCTGGCAACCGGTGGTAATCAGTATGTCGTCAGGATGCAGCAGGCAACCCGAGCTGGAGGCCAGCCGCGCCAGTTGCTCACGCAGTTGCGGGCTGCCAGCCAGCGAATCGTACTTGAGTCCGGCAACATGGGCGCGGCGGTGCAGCCCCGCCAACTGCAGAAATAGCGGCTTCAGCGTTCTGGCCTCCACATCGGGAATGCCACGCCCCAGGGATATGACGTGATCCGCGCCGGGCTCGCCCACCAGATTCAACACATGGTCCCACTGTGATACATCCAGCGGCCGCTGGGCCGGGCGACTCACCCCAGGCAACACCGGCGGAGCGGAGCGCGGCAACACGTAATAGCCGGACTTGGGTCGCGCCTCGATCAGCCGCTCGGCTTCCAGCCCCGCGTAAGCGGTCTGCACGGTGGAAATACTGACGGCAAACTCCGCACACAGCTCACGAATCGAGGGCAATCTGTCCCCTGCCCGATACAGGCCATGTTCCAAGCGCTGGCGAATGGTGGCGGCGACCTCTTCATAGCGATTCATGACAAAATTCCACAGATTACCGTTGCAGGGATACAGATTATCCTAAATCGCAGCATACAGCGGGCGATTAGCGTTAACTGTATCTTATTCTAAATTTTCGCCTGTATCTGTATGCACACCACTGCCAAGGTTAACCTGTCTCCACGCTAACCGGAGATCCATGATGAGTACCCATGCCCTACTGCGCCTGCTACGCCATGCGCTGCAACATCACCAGCAAAGGCGTGACTATCACCACTTGCTGAAACTCGACGAGCACCTGCTGGCCGATATCGGACTTACCCGTGAACAAATCCAGCGCGAGTTGCAAAAGCCCTACAGGACAACATTCAAGAGCGCGCTGCGTTGCAACCTGTCTGTGCCCTCGCCGCGCCATCTGCTCAACGCGCGACGCTGAACCGCGACGGAGTAAGTCAGCAGGCTTAATTTCCGCGCCGATCTTCAGTACCCTTGCAGGCTTTCAGCTGCTGCGGACCTAGCCATGAACAGCCCTACCCCATCCGACCTCGACCTGCCTGGCCGTTACGCATTGGCCCAGCGCGTTGCGCAGCAAGCCGCCGAACGCGGTTTGGCCTATTATCAGGCTCGCGACGAGCTCGACGTTGAACACAAGGGCGGCGACCGCCGCGATCTGGTCAGCGTCGCCGACCGGGCGCTGGAAGACTTTATCCGCGCCGAATTAACGGCAGCTTTTCCCGAGGATGGCTTTCTTGGCGAGGAAAGCGGCTCGGCCGATTTGCAGGCGCGCTGCCTCTGGGTTGTCGATCCCATTGATGGCACCGCCTGCTTCGTTAACGGTTTGCACAACTGGTGCGTTTCCGTCGGCATGTTGCTGGATGGTGTACCGCACATTGGCGCAGTGGCTGATCCCAATCATCAGGAGCTGTTCCACGGCATGCGCGGCCAGGGCGCCTTCGTCAATGATCAGCCATTACGGGCTAGCCCCGCGACTCATGTGCGTGAAGGCCTGCTGGGCGTGGGCACCTTCTACTCACGCGGTACCGAACATTTCATTCCGTTTCTGACCCAGCTCCTGGCGGACGGCGGCATGTTCCTGCGCAACGGCTCAGGCGCGCTGATGACCGCCTACGTCGCCGCCGGCAGGTTGCTGGGCTACTACGAAACACTGCTCAAGAGCTGGGACTGCGTCGCCGGCCTGGTGCTGGTGGCGGAAGCCGGCGGGCGCAGCAATGATTTTCTGCGCGGCGACGGCCTGCTGCACGGCAACCCCTATCTGGTGGCCTGCCCCGGCGTATACGAACAGGTCGCGCAGATGATCGGGCCGATGCTCGATCAGGATTAAAGCGCCAACGCTGCTGACTGCCAGCGGGCTCAGCCAGACGCCACCTCTACTCTGTTGCGCCCCGCTCCCTTGCTCTGATACAGCGCCTGATCTGCGCGCGCGATGGCGTTGCTGAGTAGCTCTTCAGCGCGGTACTGGGTGATACCTATGGAAATAGTCACCTTTATTCGCTCGCCATCAACATCGATCGCCAACGACTCAACGCCTTTGCGTATGCGCTCTGCACTGGCGATTGACTGATCAATATCGGTGGCCGGCATTACCGCTATAAACTCTTCTCCGCCCCACCGCCCCACGTAGCTTTGCTTTCCGATGGAGTCCGCCAGCAATTGGCTGACTTCGCTCAGTACCTGATCACCCGCGTTGTGACCGTACCGGTCATTGATCTGTTTAAAGTGGTCTAGATCCATCAACATGAAAATCAGGTCGGTCGGATGACGATGATGCCGCGCGAGTTCCTTTTCGCTCAGCGCAATGATATGCCCTCGATTGAACAACCCCGTCAGCGAGTCTACCGTGGCCATACTATCCAGGCGCTTATGTGCACGGGTCACGGAGGAGACATAGAACTGCGACAGATATCCGAACATGCCGAAAACCACGCTCAAATTGAAAACCTGCAATGCTAATAAGGCGTGAGAAGAAATTGGTTGCAGCGGTTCCATGTACCACATGAGCACATCAAGGGCTACGTAGTAGAGCCACATGCCCGCGAACAGAATCCAGGCGCTACGCATCCGCATGGAGATGAACAAGGTTGGAACAAATAACAGCAGGAAGTGATGCACCCCGCTCTCCCATCCGATCAATATCGTTCCGAAACCAACATAGAAAAGTACTTCGGCACGAATCAGCAGTATCCCAGCCGATTGTTCCTGCGCTTGAAGGCGCGATAGGCAAGCAGGTATATACCCACGCTGACCACGTTGACCCAGGCCAGAATGAAGGAGCCAAGCAAAAGAAAGATAAAGAAGAAAGCAGTATGCGCAGCACCTGCCAACGGACAACTTTGCATGGCCAACTGCCAGAACTCTGGACGGCCGTCGCGTTTGTGGGGATTGCTCTGGTGCATAACGAACATCAATAGGCTTGCCTCAGGCGGCGGGTGTCTTTTCGGAGTGCGGCTTACTGGCTATCCGACAATCGCCAGGTGCCGCAAGTGCAATAAGTCGCAGCGCTATCGGCCAATTGACGCGCTATATCTGCAGCCAAAAAAAAGGAAAACACCCGTTTGCCGTTGCAGCTTGTTGGCGTTATCGCACAAAGATGCACTACCCGACTTGGCAGCAACTGAAGGTGTATATTCTCGCCGTTGCTGTGAGACTGTCCAGCTGCGGCAGCAAACTCAGGGCGCCGCGATCTCTACCCGGTTGCGCCCCGCTGATTTACTTTCGTACAGCGCGCGGTCGGCCCGTGCGATAGCAGTGCTGAGCAACTCCTCCGCACGGTATTGGGTAATACCAATGGAAATTGTCGCGCTGAGGCGCTGGCCATCGCACTCAATTACCAAAGATTCAACCGCTTTGCGTATGCGCTCCGCACTCGCTTCAGCCTGAGACAGATCAGTTTCTGGCAGTACCGCAAGAAACTCTTCACCACCCCACCGACCAATAAAATCCTGTTCGCGCATCGAGTCAGTCAGCATTTGGCTGACTCCGCTTAGCACACGGTCACCTATGTCGTGACCGTAGCGGTCGTTGATCTGTTTGAAGTGATCCACGTCCAGCAGCAAGAACGTCAGGTTGCTAGGACGACGGTAGTGACGGGCCAGTTCCTTTTCAGTCAGGGCAATCATATGCCGTCGGTTGAACAGTCCGGTCAGTGAATCTGTGGTCGCCATGCGCGCGAGACGCTTGTGTGCGCGGGTGACGGTGATTACATAAAACAACGCGAGGTAGGCAAACATGCCAAATACGACGGTCAGGTTGAAAATATGCACCGCCAGCAGCGCGTTGGACGAGATTGGCTGCAACGGCTCGATATACCACATGAGCACATCCAGCCCCACGTAGTAGATCCACATGCAACCGACCAGAATCCAGGCACTGCGCGCGCGCATGGTGACAAACAGCGCCGGAATGAACATCAGGAGAAAATAATGAAAACCGCTTTCCCACCCCACCAAGACCGTGCCCAGACCCGCATGAACCAATACCTCGGTGCGAATCAGCAGAATCGCCAGCCGGTTGCGCCGCTGCCTGAAGGCGCGATAGGCATAAATATACATGGCCACGCTGACCACGTTGATCCAGGCCAGAATCGGTGAACCAAGTGCAAGGAAGATGAAGAAGAAAGCAACATCAACGCTGCCAGCCAACTGACAGCAACGCATTGACAGCTCCCAGAATTCTGGACGTGCGTCGCGCTTGTGCGGGTTATTCTGTGGCATCCCTGACATCAAACCTGTCACCTCAAGCTCCGGGCATAGCGCCCGAATATATCTAGGTTGTCTGCCTTAAAGCCGGCAGCTGAGCGTCGTTTGCAGTGTAGTGAACGATGTGGCCAACAGCCAGCAATTCAGAATCATCTCCGAAATAGCGGGAAGGCTCCGCTCCCCGCCTCAGCTTATCGGCAGTCACTGCAATTAATGCAGTATCTGACTGAGAAATAATTGCGTGCGCTCATTCTCTGGGTTGCTGAAAAACCTGTTGGGTTCGGCCTCTTCCACAATTTCGCCCCTATCCATGAAAATCACACGGTTGGCAACAGTGCGGGCAAAACCCATCTCGTGGGTGACGCAGAGCATGGTCATGCCGTCTTCGGCCAGTCCGATCATGGTATCGAGCACCTCTTTCACCATTTCCGGGTCCAGCGCCGAGGTCGGTTCGTCAAACAGCATGATCTTCGGCTGCATGCACAGCGCTCGGGCAATGGCCACGCGCTGTTGCTGCCCGCCCGAGAGCTGACCCGGAAACTTGTGCGCCTGCTCGGGAATGCGTACACGCTCAAGGTAATGCATGGCCATTTCTTCGGCTTCGCGGCGTGGCGTCTTGCGCACCCACATGGGCGACAGGGTGCAGTTCTGCAGCACCGTCAGATGCGGGAACAGATTGAAATGCTGAAACACCATGCCCACTTCCCGGCGTACCGCTTCGATGTGCTTGAGATCATGGGTCAGCTCGGTGCCATCCACAATGATGCGTCCCTGCTGATGCTCTTCCAACCGGTTCAGGCAGCGGATAGTAGTCGACTTACCCGAGCCAGAAGGCCCGCAGAGCACAATCCGCTCACCCTGCTGCACGTTCATGTTGATGTCCTTGAGCACATGGAACTGGCCGTACCATTTGTGCACGCCCTCCATCTGGATAATCCCTTCGGGAATAGTCGGCTGCATGCTTGCTTCACTCATGTCGTGCTCCTAACGCTTGTGGCCGGTATCCAGCTTACGCTCCAGATGCATGGAGTAGCGGGACATGCCGAAACAGAAAATCCAGAACACCAGCGCCGCAAAGACATAGCCTTCGGTCGCCATGCCCAGCCAGGCCGGGTCGGTGGTCGCTTGCTTGATGCTGTTGAGCAGATCGAACAGGCCGATGATGATCACCAGACTGGTATCCTTGAACAGCGCGATAAAGGTATTGACGATGCCGGGAATGACCAGCTTCAGCGCCTGCGGCAGTATCACCAGGCCCATCATGCGCCAGTAGCCCAGACCCATGGCCTCGGCCGCCTCGTACTGCCCCTTGGGGATGGCCTGCAGGCCGCCGCGCACCACTTCGGCAACATAGGCTGACTGGAACAGGATGACGCCAATCAGCGCGCGCACCAGCTTGTCGAAGTTCATGCCCTCGGGCAGAAACAGCGGCAGCATCACCGATGACATGAACAGCACCGTGATCAAGGGCACGCCGCGCCAGAACTCGATGAAGGTGACACAGATAACCCGAATGGCCGGCATGTCGGAGCGTCGCCCCAGCGCCAGCATGATGCCCAGCGGCAACGCACCGGCGATGCCCACGGCCGCAATCACCAGGGTCAGGGTGAGGCCGCCCCACTGGCTGGTAGGTACGGTTTCCAGCCCCAGCAAACCACCGTGCAGCAGCCAGTAGGCAAGCAGCGGATACACGACCAGAAAGCCGATGCCGTAGCGCGCCTTGTGGCGCATGGCGTCGATGAACAGCGGCGCCGCGCCTACCACGGCGAGAATCACCGTGAGATTGACTCGCCAGCGCAGTTCCGTGGGATAGAACCCGTACATGAACTGGCCAAAGCGCTGCTGAATAAACACCCAGCAGGCGCCCTCGCTGGGGCAATCGGCGCGGGTAGTGCCGATCCAGTCGGCGTTGATGAACGCCCAACTGATCAACGGCGGCACAATCAGCCACACCAGATAGAAGGCGAACAGCGTCAGCAGGCTATTGAACCAGCCGGAAAACAGGTTCTCGCGTAACCAGGCCAGCACCCCAATGTTCTGTTTGGGTGGCGGCATGTCGGGCTTGAAAGTATGTGTTTGCATGGCGGCTCCTCAGCGCTCGATCAGCGCTATGCGCCCGTTGTACCAGTTCATCAACAACGAGATGCTGATGCTGATGGCCAGATACACACTCATGGTAATGGCAATAACTTCGATTGCCTGCCCGGTCTGGTTGAGCACGGTTCCGGCGAATAGCGAAACCATATCCGGATAACCGATACCCGCCGCCAGCGAGGAGTTTTTCGCCAGATTGAGATACTGACTGGTCAGCGGCGGGATGATCACGCGTAGCGCCTGCGGAATGATTACCAGCCTCAGCGTTTTGCCCGCCGGCAGCCCCAGCGAGTGGGCTGCTTCGCTCTGGCCATGATTGACCGATTGAATACCGGCGCGCACGATCTCGGCGATAAAGGCAGCGGTGTAGATACTCAGTGCCAGTGTCAGCGCCATCAGCTCGGGAATCAGTACCCAGCCTCCGGTAAAATTAAAGCCGGTGAGTTCCGGCACCGTCCACACCAGCGGGTTGCCGGCAATCAGAACGGCCACACCCGGGATCACTATCAGCAACGCCAATACCGACACCAGCAGCGGAAACGGCTGACCGGTCGCCTCACGGCGCTTCCTGGCCCAGCGGCCCAGCAGTAGCGAGGCAGCAATCGCCAGCAGCAAAGCCGCAAAGAACAGCCCGAAGGTTTCAGACAGGGCCGGTGACGGCATGTACAGACCGCGACTGTTGAGAAAGAAACTGTCCAGCACACCCAGACTCTGCCTAGGCCCGGGCAGCGACAGCATGACCGCAAAATACCAAAACAGGATTTGCAGCAGCGGCGGGATGTTGCGGAAGGTTTCAATATAAATGGTTGCCAACTGGCGAATCAGCCAGTTGGGCGACAGCCGTGCGACCCCAAGTAAAAAGCCGATCAGCGTCGCCAGAACAATGCCGATGACCGATACCAGCAGTGTATTGAGCAGACCGACAAAAAACACCCGCCCGTAGCTGTCGGTCTGGGTGTAATCGATCAGGTGCTGGGCGATGCCGAAGCCGGCGGTGTTGTTGAGAAAAGCAAACCCGGAGGTGATGCCGCGTTGTTCCAGGTTGGTCTGTGTGTTGTCGAACAGATACCAGCCGAGCCCCACCACTGCCGCGATGGAAATCAACTGAAAGATCAATGCCCGCCATTTCGGATCAGTCCAGGCCGACCCACTGCGTCGCGGCGCATTGGCAACATTTTGCATATAAGCCTCTCGCATCCTCGGCCCGCACGGCGAGCGAAGATCTGCTTGTCAGAACGACATCAGCCCGGCCTCGGGGCCGAGCTGATGTGGCGTTGGATATCAGCGCACCGGCGGTGCGTACTGAAGTCCGCCTTGGTTCCACAGGGCATTGAGGCCACGTTCAATCTTCAGCTCACTGCCGGCACCGACATTGCGCTCGAAGCTTTCACCATAGTTACCCACCTGCTTGACGATCTGCACGGCCCAGTCCGCTGGCAGTTTCAGATCCTTGCCATATTCCCCCTCCGCACCCAGCAGTCGCGCCACATCCGGGTTACCGGTGGACTTGCTCTTCTCTGCCACATTCGCAGAGGTCACACCCAGCTCTTCGGCGTTGACCATGGCAAACAGCGACCAGCGCACGATATTGAACCACTCGTCATCGCCCTGGCGGACGACCGGACCCAGCGGCTCCTTGGAGATCACCTCCGGCAGCACCACGTAATCATCCGGCGAACCCAGCTTGATGCGCTGCGCGTAGAGCTGCGACTGATCCGATGTCAGCACGTCACAACGGCCCGACTCCAGCGACTTGGCGCTCTCGTCCGAGGTATCGTAGGTGATGGGGGTGAACTTGAGATTATTGGCACGGAAGTAGTCGGACAGATTGAGCTCGGTAGTGGTACCGGCCTGAATACAGACGGTGGCGCCATCCAGTTCCTTGGCACTGCTTACGCCCAGCTTCTTGTTCACCAGAAAGCCCTGACCGTCGTAGTAGTTGACCCCGGCAAAGTTCAGGCCCAGGCCGGCGTCACGCGAGCTGGTCCAGGTGGTATTGCGCGACAGCATGTCGACCTCACCGGATTGCAGTGCGGTGAAGCGTTCCTTGGCCGTCAGCGGGCTGTACTTGACCTTGGTGGCATCGCCGAAGAGCGCAGCGGCCACAGCCCGGCAGACATCCACATCCAGGCCCAGATAATTGCCCTTGTCATCGGCATAGGAGAAGCCGGGTAAACCGTCGCTGATACCGCATTGCACAAAGCCTTTCTTTTGCACGGCATCCAGCGTGGCGCCAGCCTGCGCAAAACTGCTCACGCCCAGTACGGCGGCGGTGGTAACTACTGCCAGAGTGGATTTCACCATCTTCATTTGCATCTCCAGTTGCTATTGTTGTGTTGGAGTCTCGGGCCCGCCCTGTAGCTCTTGTGGAGCAGGGATCGCAAGCCAGCGCTCGATCAGTTGGACCGAATCGCCCATTCACTATAGTGGACGCAAGACTGATAGCAATTTGCCTATAGTCGAACGCCTGGCGCCCGACCTTCCGTTGTCGACCCCACCAATTAAGGTGCAGCCCTCTGCTGCGCCCCTTTCATCGATATCGTGGATTTTTCATGGCTGGGGCAGCAGCAGTGGGAACAGCGAATGCAAGCGCCGTACCAGCGCCCAGTCTAGAGGGGTCGAACAAAGGGGATAGCAAGGAACTTGTATCAGTGCGACATTTTCGGCCGAATTTGGCCACAGTCTGTTGCGACAGGCGCATCAAATAGGCGCAGCGGTGGCGTTCTGGGTCGCAGAAAGAGCCCTCCCTGGTGCGCCATGACTGTCAGGTCATGGGGAGGCTAGGTCGCGCCCTGCTCCGGCGTCTCTTGCCTGGCGATGGCCGCAGCCAGGTTTGGTAGCAGTTCGTCGGCGGCTACCGGGCGCCCAAGATAAAAACCCTGCAGCGTGTTGCATCCCAGCCGGGTGAGCAGTTCCTGTTGCTCAGCCGTCTCTACCCCCTCGGCCACAATTTTCAGGCCGAGCGTCTTGCCCAACGCCACGATGGCGGAAACGATGGCCGCGTCGTCGTTGTCCTGCACCAGCTCGGTGACAAAGCCCCGATCAATCTTCAGTTCGTTGGCTGGCAGGCGCTTGAGGTACAGCAGACTGGAATAGCCGGTGCCGAAGTCATCGATAGAGATACTGACGCCCAGAGCGGTCAGTTGATCGAGGATGACCAGGCTGTTTTCCGCATCCCGCATGGCGGTGGACTCAGTCACCTCCAGCACCAGAAAGGACGGAGCCAGGTCATGCCGCTGCAGCGCGCCGCGCACGGCCTCCACCAGGCCCGGATGGCCCAGCTGCACCGTCGAGAGGTTTACCGCAATACTCCAATCCGCATGGCCTTGCAGATGCCAGATCTTCAACTGCCGGCAGGCCTCATCTATCACCCAATTACCAATGGACACTATCAGCCCGGTACGCTCGGCCAGCGGCAAGAAAGCGTCCGGCGCCACCATGCCACGCTCGGGGCTGCGCCAGCGCAGCAGCGCCTCCACACCGACCATCGGGCCGGCCGGAGCAATCAACTTGGGCTGGTAATGCAGCACGAACTCGTCGCGATCCAGCGCGCCGAGCAACTCCTGCTGCAGTTTAAGTTGCTCGTGGGCGTTGGCATTCATCTTGGCTTCAAAGAAGCTGTAGCAATTGCGCCCCGCTTCCTTGGAGTGATACATGGCCGCGTCGGCATTGACCATCAGTTGGTGGGCGCTGTCGCCATCGCCAGGATAGACCGCCACGCCAATACTCGCACTGATATGCAGCGTATTGCCTTCTACTGCGTAGGGCGCGCCCAGGCTTTCGATCAGGCGCTGCGCCAGCGCGGCGGCATCTTCAGGCTCACCGGGATCAATCAGCAATACGAACTCATCGCCGCCCATGCGCGCGGCGGTGTCTTCGGCGCGCTTGGTAGTCATGATGCGTTCGGCTACCTGCTCCAGCAGGCGATCACCCACATGATGGCCATAAATGTCATTTACCGTCTTGAAGCCGTCCAGATCCATGAACAGCACCGCAAAACCGCGGCGTTCACGCGCGGACTTGCTGATGGCCTGAGCCAGGCGGTCATCCAGCAATATGCGGTTGGGCAGTTTCGTCAGATTGTCGTGCAGAGCCAGCTGTACCAGCTCGCTGTTGGCCTGATCCAGCGAATGGGCAAGGATGCTGGTGCGGGCATCCAGCATCGAGATGATCAACGCGATGGCGAACACCGCCAGGGTGACCACTATGACCACAACCGCCAACCACTTGGTGTCGATGCCGCTATTGGCGGCGCCGCAGAAGCTGCCCACCGGGAATTGCGCCGCCGCCATACCGGTATAGTGCATGCCGACGATAGCGCAACCCATCACCAGCGAGGCGCCAAGCCGGGCGTAGAATACATTTTCCGAATCACCGCGCAGGCGAAAGGCGATCCACAGTGCCGCGCCAGAAGCGACCACCGCAATGACTACCGAAAGCACCAGAATCCAGGGTACGTACACCACCTGCGGCGACATCAGCATGGCCGCCATGCCGGTATAGTGCATGGCGGCGATGCCCGCGCCCATGAGCAAGGCGCCCAGCATCAGATGCAATCTGGGCATGTCGCGCTGGCACACCATCCATAGTGCAAAGGCCGACGAGCCTATGGCGATAAGCAGCGACAGCAGCGTGAGCCCCAGATCGTAGCCAAGCGGAATCGGCAAGCTGAACGCCAGCATGCCGACAAAATGCATCGACCAGATGCCAAACCCCATGGCAAAGGAGCCACCAACCAGCCACAAGAGCGCAGCGCGACCCTGGGTATTGGCTACGCGCGCGGCCATATTGAGCGCCGTATAGGACGCGAGAATGGCGACGATAAGGGAAAAAGCGACAAGAACCGAATTGTAACTGCTGGGGAGCATCTGTCAGCGGGTCCGGAAGGCGATAAAGATGTGGCGAAACGCCATTATACGACCATCCGTTGGTCAAACATCGGCCAGCACACAGCCGCCGACGAAAGGTAGCACGCGATCGGCACCCTCTTCCAGCGCAAGTTAGCCTTGATGTACGCAAATAGCAGAAGCCGCTGATAGCGCGCCAAAAGCAGCTTGACTTAATTTATATGATGATAGACATTTAATAATTACATTCATCATATCAAGCGACCGAAGTATTTATCCTGTCAGCTCATTTACCACCAAGGAGCCTTCCATGAGCCTCTCATCGACCAACAGCACAGTCGCCGCTGAAGATCTTTTTATGCAAGCATGTCTTGCCTTCAGCAAGCCACGTCGCATCGCCGCCAGCCCGGCCGAGCAGGCATTGCTGGCTCAGGCAGCGCACTCGACCCATCGCCATGACGGCCAGAATATGCAGTTGTGGTCCTTCGGCAGCGGTCCCCGTGTGTTACTGGTACATGGCTGGGACAGCCGCGGCTCGCACCTGGCTGCGTTTGTCGAACCCCTGGTCCGCGCCGGCTTTGCCGTCACCCTGTTCGACATGCCGGCCCAGGGCGATTCAGATGGCGAGTCCGGTAGTGTTGTACATGCGGCTGCCGCGCTGCTGTCGCTGACCAGTGCGTTGGGCGACGTGGCTGCCATCATCAGTCACTCGATGGGCTCGGCCGCCGCCCTCATCGCCTTCAATCAGGGTTTACGGGTAGCTGCCAGCGTGCATCTGTGCGGCCCCAGTTCACTGACCACCATGGTGCGGTTGCAAGCTCGTGGCTATGGCCTGAATGCCGAGCAAAGCCAGAAATTTCATCTGTGGGCAGAAGATTTCATCGGTCAGACAACGCAGTCGGTCGATCTCGAAAGCTTGCACGATGGCCTGCGGCACCCGGCGCTGATCATGCACGACCCGCAGGACAGAGTGGTGCCAGCATCCGCATCGATGGACCTGCATCAAGCCTGGGCCGGTTCCGAATTGGTGACGCTGGAGGGGCTCGGGCATCGCCGCGTACTGAGCGACCCCATGGTGGTGAAACGCAGCCTGGAGCACATGATGCAGCACCTGAACGCGAGCAACCCGACATGAGCGCGCCAATGTCAGACACACTGACGCAGGCCATTGCAGCTCAACCGGAGCAGCACCTGAGCAAGACGGTGCTGGCCGTCCTGGCCAGCCTGGCCGCGCTCGGCGCGCTCTCGACCAACATCATCCTGCCCTCGTTCCCGGCGATGGGTGCCGAACTGGGCATGTCATCGCGCGACATGGGACTGACGCTGTCCTACTTCTTCATCGCCTTTGCGCTGGGGCAACTGCTGGTCGGGCCTTTGTCGGATCGCTGGGGCCGCAAGAAACTGGTGATCGGCGGCCTGCTGGTGTTTTCGCTCGGCAGCGTGCTCTGCGCTTACGCCGATAGCCTCAACACCCTGCTGGCCGGGCGCGTAGTGCAGGCGTTGGGCGTCTGCTCTGCCTCGGTATTGTCTCGCGCCATTGCACGCGACCTGTTTGAAGGCGAAGCATTGGCGCGCACTCTGGCTCTGATCATGGTAGCGATGGCCGCCGCGCCCGGCTTTTCACCGCTGCTGGGCAGCGCTTCGGACAGCCTGCTGGGCTGGCGCGCCACCTTCACAATCGTGGGTCTGCTGGGCATAGTAGCCGCGCTGGCCTACGCCAGCCGGGTTGGCGAAACCCATGCCATCGAGCGACGCCAGGCGGTCTCTGCCCTCGCCATGATCGGCCAATACATAAGCCTGCTGCGAGATACGCGCTTTACCCGGCCGGCACTGGCCGTCAGTCTGATTGTGGGCGCGCTTTATGCCTTTTTCGGCGCCGCACCGGCGGTGCTCATGGTTGGCATGGGACTGACTGCCCTCGAGCTGGGCCTGCTGTTTGCCGGAACCGTCGTGGTGGTATTTGCCTCCGGGCTGCTGGCGCCACGCCTGGCCCGGCGCTGGGGCCCTTCCCGGGTTGCCGCGGCCGGTATTGTGCTGGCATTGCTAGGCGGCACCGCGGTCTATCTGGCGCAGGATCACAACCTGCCGCTCTTCACTCTGGCGCTCACGGTCTTTCTGGCCGGCATGGGTACGGTGAACCCGCTGGGCACCGCACTGACGCTGCAACCCTTCGGGCAGCAGGCTGGCGCTGCCTCGGCCCTGCTCGGCTTTCTGCAAATGAGCTGCGCGGCGCTGGGCACCTGGCTGACCAGCGTTGTGCCGCTGCCCGCCGCCGCAACACTGGGTCTGACGCTGGCCTGCTTTTCGTTGCTGGCACTCCTGACTTTCAGCTTTGCTCGTAAAGCTGCTCCCTCGGCTTGACGCAGCGATGCGGTCAGCACGCGCTGCGTCAAGCCGAGGGAAACCTCAGATGGCGGTGGCGCCGCACCCGGCCTCAGCCCCGCAGTCTCTCGGCTGCCGCCAACAGTGCGTGCGCAGTGCCATCCCAGCCAAGGCAGCCATCGGACACTGAAACGCCGTATTCGAGCTGGCTAGTCAGCGGTTGGCTGCCGCCGAACAGGTGACTTTCCAGCATGACGCCACGCAGGTTCGTCTGACCTGCCAACCGCTGCGCTATCACTGACTCCAGCACCTGGGGCTGCCGCATAGGATCCTTGCCGCTATTGGCGTGACTGCAATCGACTATCAGGCCCTGCGCGACGCCTTGAGCCTTCAGCACATTGCATGCCGCTGCCACTGCTTCTGGCTGGTAGTTGGGCCCGGCATGGCCGCCACGCAACACCAGATGGGTATCGGCATTGCCCTGGGTATGAATCAGCGAGGGCCGTCCCTGCTCGTCCAGTCCGAAGTGCTGATGCGGGTGCGCTGCCGAGCGCATGGCATCACAAGCAATAGCAACACTGCCGTCGGTGCCATTCTTGAAACCAACCGGCAGTTCCAGCCCGCTGACCATCTCGCGATGTATCTGCGACTCACTGGTGCGCGCACCTATGGCAGCCCAGCTCAACAGGTCCTCAAGGTAACCCGCTGCCAGCGGCTGCAGCAGCTCGGTCGCCAGCGGCAGACCCAGCTCGGCAATGTTCAGCATCAGCCTGCGCGCCAAGGCCAGGCCGCCTGCCATGTCGCCACTGCCATCCAGTTGCGGATCGTAGATCAGCCCCTTCCAGCCGATGGTGGTACGCGGCTTCTCGACATAGGCGCGCATGACCAACAGCATCTGATCGCTGACCTGAGGCGCCAGCTCAGCTAACCGCTGGGCGTACTCCATGGCGGCGTCAGCGTCATGCAGGGAGCAAGGGCCGGCAATGACCAGAAGACGGGAATCCTCACCCCGCATGATGGCCCGAATGGCCTCGCGCCCATGCTGCACGCTCGCAGCGGCGACGGTGCTGCGAGGTAGCCTGGCGCGCAATTGTGCAGGTGTCGGCAAGGGTTGGGCACTGCGCGCGGCAGCAGGTGATATTGGCGTACATAGAGCAGAAACAGTGGCGTTCATCTGATGCTTTCCTTAGTCGAGGCGGCGAGCCGCGCCGACGCTATCTGGGTGTTCGTTGTTTACCGTTGCAATGGCCTGGGGTCACGCTGCCGCCGGTCCAGCAGCTGTTGGGAAATCGGTAAAAATCGCGGTATGTGTACATGTGCAAAGCCTCTTTGAAGTCCGAATAAAACCCAATAAAAAACCCCGGGCGGGAGGCCGACCGGGGTTTTACTAATGCTGGTGGCGTCCCGTTGATGCAGGGCGCCTGTGGGGTATCAGGCGCGCCTATGGCTAAACCAATACCCAAAATAAAACGCGTTCAACACGACTGCCGGCAGCGCGCGCAGCAAGGCAACGCAAGATGCGTTGGCAGATGCAGTGCGATGTGCAGATTTGGCAGACATGTGACTCTCCGTTGAACTGTTAACGACTCTAGCCGATCACGCTGATGCTTGGCAACCCGTGGCTGCCAAGCATCAGCTTCCTCGCCTTATTTGCGCTTCGGTGGCGCCAAGCCATCGGAACTGGTAACGACCTGACCCTGTGGTGGCCGTGAAGGACGCTTGCCCGCCCTGGGCTTTTTCGACTTGGGTGCCGACTTTTTCTTGTCGTCCTTTTTCTTCTTGGCTCCCACCGGCTTGCCGGACGACTTGACCTTCTTAGGTCCCTTGAAGCTGCCAGGCACTTCCTTGAGGATGCGCCGCTCGAACTGACGTCGCAGGTAGCGCTCGATGCTCGACATCAGATTCCACTCGTGCGGACTGATCAGCGAGATCGCCAGGCCGCTGGCTCCGGCGCGCCCGGTACGGCCGACGCGGTGCAGGTAGTCATCACCACTGCGCGGCATATCGAAGTTGATCACCCGGTCCAGCTCGGCAATATCCAGCCCGCGAGCGGCCACGTCGGTCGCCACCAGCACGCCGCTCTGCCCCTGCTTGAAACGCTCTACGGCCAGATTGCGCTCCTTCTGATCCTTCTCACCGTGCAACACATAAACCCGTAGATCCATCGCCCGCAGCACGCCATTCAACCGATCGGCCGCGACCCGGGTATTGGTGAAGACGATGGTCTTGCCCTCCCCTTCATTGACCAGCAACCACTTGAGCATGGCTTCCTTGTGCGGGTTGTCGTCCGCCGGGATCACCTGCTGGGCGATGGCGGGTGTGTCGTCACGTACACTGGTCAGCTCGAGAATTTCCGGCTCGTGTAGCACCGAATCGATCATCCGCTGCAAACCCCGGCTACCCTTGGTTGCGGAGTAAAGCGCCGTCTGGCGCGGCTGCGGACAGGCCTCAGCCAGCTTGGTCACGTCTTCGCTGAAGCCCATATCCAGCATGCGATCAGCCTCATCCAGCACCAGCGTTTGCACGCTGCCCAGTTCAAGATTACCAGCCGCCAGCTGCTCCAACGCACGCCCGGGCGTTGCCACCACGATGTCCGGGTTCTTGCGCAAACGCGCCGCCTGCACCTTGAAGTCTTCGCCGCCGGTCACCAGCTCGGCCTTGAGAAAAGTGTATTGCGCCAGGGCGGCAATATCCTTTACCACCTGACGCGCCAGCTCACGCGTGGGCACCAGGATAAAACCGCGTGGTGCCATTGGTTTGGATTCATCCTGCAACAGGCGCTGCAGTAACGGCAGCACAAAGGCCGCCGTCTTGCCGCTGCCGGTCTGGGCAATGACGTACAGATCCTTGCCGGCGATCGCAGCGGGAATGGTTGCCCGCTGCACCTCGGTAGGCTGTTCGAAGGACAGCTCCTCAAGCGATTTTAGCAGGCGTTCGTGCAGGTTAAGCTGGCTGAACATGGGCTGGCTGTCTGTTTGGCTGTCTGATTGGCTGGACAAGGGCATCACTCTGGAAGGTCGGTATCAAGGTCGGTGCGACAATGCCAACAGTCTAACAGAAGTGAAGTCATACGCCGGCTGAAAGCGGCGTGACAGGAAAATAGCAGGCAAAAAAAGGGGTATCCGAAGATACCCCTTAAAACCCAAACTTCTTACTAAAGCAGCATTAAAACTTAACGGATACCCGAGGAGCGCAGAGCTGCCGGGGTGAACTGGTTATAGTTCGGATCGAAGTCGAATTGAGGAGCAGATTGCTCTTCGGAGTACATTCCCAGCGCGATGTAACGACCGGCCAGCAGGTCATACAAGGTTTCGATGGAGTAACCCGGAATCTTGTTGGCATAGTTGAAGCCGATATGGCCTTCACCTACACGCCACAGTGTGCCGCGTCCATCGTAGTGGTCAGCCAGGTTGATCATCCACGAATCTTCGTCAACAAAGAAGTTACGTTGAGCGTAGATGTGACGCTGACCCTGCTTGACGTTGCCCTGCACTTCCCACACGCGGTGCAGCTCGAAGCGAGTGTAGTCAGGGTTGATGTGGCCGGCTTGGAGCACATCTTCATACTTGACGCTACGATCGGTCAGCTTGCCGCTGTTGTAAGGAACATAGATTTCCTTTTTGCCGATCAGCTTCCAGTCGTAACGGTCAGGTGCGCCGTTGTACATGGAGAAGTTGTCGGAAGTACGCATGCCGTCAGAAGCCGTACCTGGGCCGTCGTACGCAACCTGAGGTGCGCGACGTACGCGACGTTGGCCAGCGTTGTAAACCCACGCCATGCGCGGCTCTTTCAACTGATCCAGGGTATCGTGTACCAGCAGTACGTTACCGGCCAGACGGGCTGGCGCGTTCACGCGCTGCTTGAAGAACAGCAGTGTGTTCGGCATGGTGGACTCGTCAATATCGTCCATCAGTTGCGGATAACCCACCTCTTCTTCCAGCTTGATCAGCGTGAAAGAACCATTGGTCTGCGGCATGGCCTGCATATACCAACGTTTGACATTCAAACGATAGCGAGTGTTATGGTTCCAGACTACTTCAGCGCCGGACTGTGGGATCGGAAACGCAAAGGTGCCGTGGGTGAAGTCAGAGATACCATCGCCGCCGTTGACCAGCTTCGCTTGGCCTGCGGTACGCTTGACCTGGTCGTACACCGACTGTGGGTAGCCAACAGTACGCTCAGTCTTGTAAACCGGCATCTTGAAGGTTTCCGGATAACGCTCGAACATGGCGACCTGGCCGGGGGTCAGGTTCTCTTTGTACTGCTGATAGTTCTGCGCAGTGATCACCATCTCGGGCTGTTGGCCCTTGAAGGGGTCTTCGTAGAAGTTGTCGCCCAACGCCTTGCCGGCGTTGGTGGGCAGACCACCGGTCCACTCGGGGATGGTGCCAGCCGCATTACCAGCTTTCTCGGCACCGATCGGCGTGAGCGAGGAGCCCAGCTCATCGATCTGCGCCTGGGTCAGGCTTTGCGCCATGACACCGGAAGCCAACAGGCTCAGGGCTAAACCGCCTGCGCCCAATAGAGTTTTTTGCATACGCATATTGTTATTTCTCCTTTAAGCCGGTCTTAGAAGCTTACGCTGAAGGTGAGGGACGCGTAGTCACGATCAACGCTGGTGTTGTATTTGCCATCAAAGAAGCTGGTGTAGCTGATACCGGCGTTGTAGCGGTTAGCGTAATCGGCATCCAGACCCAGACTTACAGACTTAGCATCTTCGGTGAAGTTAGGGCCGTAACCTTCGATGTCGTGCGACCAGGCAATGTTGGGGGTCAGGTTAACGCCCGCAAACACGTTGCTGTAGTTAAGGCTGGCACGCAGGCGGTAACCGTAAGAGTCGCTGGTATAGAAGCCATCAGTTTCACACCAGCTAGCGCCGCGGCCTGTAGCCTGCGAAAGGCAGGAGCCATCCGCTTCAGGACTTTGTCCAAAGAGAGAGTCCCGGCCGTAGAATGTATCGCCCGGATCTGATCCAATGCCTTCAATATGGTTGTAGCCTGCTTCACCGATCAAGGCCAAACGACTGGCACCCAAGACGCGCTCCACAAACTTGATCGCGGTCACCTGAGCCTGATAGAAACCTTTGCGATCATAGCCTTGGATGTAATCTCCCAGAGCATAGGCTTCGTCGCGCCCGATGATAGTGCCATCCTGATAGAGGGCCGCTGCACTCATGCTACCAGTGGTAATCTGCATTGGCATATTTGGACGATAGCTAACCTCGCCACCCAAGGAAACACCTGCGACCTGTGTTGCAAAACTTACACCATAGAGCCGGATGTCTTCAGGGTACTCGAAGAAGTAACCCGCGCCGCCAAATAAACCTCCAAGTCCGGCACCGTTCGCCGTTGCTGGCGTGAAAGCCCCGGCAGTATTGCTATAAATTGGCGTTCTGCTGTGATAGTTCATGGCATAAAAGCCAAACTCAGTATCATTCAGCTCAGGCACGAAGTAACGAAAAGCCACGCCAAATTGACCGTCGTCCGATGCTTCACGGTTCTTGCCATCACGAACAATGATGTTGCCGTTCAGTGCAGGGTCGCCCTGTGGCAAATCGCCGTTTCTGAAAACCAGTCGATCTATACAGCCAGTAGCTAGAGTGTCTGCACCAAAGAAAGTCCCGCAGTTGTCAATCGCATATGGCTCCCACTTGAGCTGGTAAAACGCTTCCATGCTCAAGTTCTCGGTCAGCCCTTGCGACATATAAAGCATTTCAACTGGCAACAGACCCTCTTTCAACTCAGCACCTGGACGACGCAAGGCCGCGACGTCAACTGGGTTGATAGAATTAATAGAGTTCTGGATGAAGGTGGACTCGCCCCAGCTCACGACTTGACGGCCGAGACGAACGTTACCGGGGTTATTACCAATGAAGTAGTTGTGGTAAACGAATGCGTCCAGTAATGCTATGCCCGAAGACTTGACTAGAGGTTTGCGGCCAGAATCGTCGATATCATAAAATCGCTGACTGCCGTCTTTGGTCTCAAAGTCGTACCAGTACTTACCGCGAACGAAGGCGCCGGAGTTACCGTAGCGCAGCTCAAGGTCATGCACACCACGGAAAATCTTGGAAAACGCATCACCTTTCTCATAGTTCAGACGACCATCGTCACTGGTACGAGCAGCCGCTTGGCCGTTTTGCGGCTCTCCGTCAACAGACGTATCAACGTGAATAAACCGTTTATCTGCGTCTTCCATGGACCAGCTGGCACCCACAGACAGCTGTGAGTCAAACTGGCCTTCTACCTCACCCAGCGAGAAGCTAATAGCGTTCGCCGACCCAGAGAAACTGGCCAGCCCGATTGCCAGAGGCAAAGCGGCGAGCGACCAAGCATGCATTTTTTTTGTCATTGTGCTGCTCCGTTAGAATGAATCATGGGTACCAGACGACTGGGAGGCCTCTAGCACCGAGGACAAGTCTGTCACGAGATAAAAAACCGAATTGGCCGATTAGGACGAGTTTTTTGGCCGGTAAGGACATTCATGCAATGAATACCTTTTGGTTTTGACGTGCAATTATCCGTTGCGAAATTTTGCACAATCACCCGCATTACTCTATTGTTGAGCCAGGATCTTAGATGTATCCAATCACAATAATAAAATTCGAGACGTCTTCTGCTTATGAATCCGGAACTCCATCCGTTACCGTCCGAGCGCGTGCATGAACGTGCTCTGTGGGCGCAGGGCATTGCGCAATGCCTTGAAGAGTACGACAAGAGCATCAAGGATCTTCCCGCTGACTTGCGCTCTCATTGCAAGCAAGCCGACCTCAGCCTTACCCATATCAGTCAAACCGATATCAATCGCCTCTGGCACGCAGCCGCGCGCTTGTCGCAGGATGAATGCTTCGGCCTGCGCATGGGGCAGCGCCATCAAAGCAATACCCTCTCGCTACTCTGCCTCGCCGCCGCCTCCAGCGAAACGCTAGGCGATGCAATTCAGCGCATCATTCGCTTCATGCCGGTATTCAGCACGCAAGTGCAGCTGTATTCGGTTGAAGATGACCAGTATCTGACGCTCTACTTTCAGCCCAAGGGCGCACCGCACCCGATGCATATGGAAGCTCTGATGAGCCAGTGCAGCCGAATCTGGGATGCCTTGGGGATTGGCAAGGCCGCTTTGATGCTGGAAACGCGCTTGACGGGCGAGCATGACAAGAGTCGCACGGTATGCGAATCCATCCTCGGCGGCCGAGTACGACTGGGCGCCAAGCGCCAGTCGGTACGAATCAATCGTCGCTTTTTGAACTCTCGCCTGCCCAACGCCGATGCTTTTTTACGCAAGCGCTTGGATAACTCGCTGGAAGATATGCTCAGCGACTTGCCCAATGTCGACTTTGCCGAGCAAGTGAAGCAACGAATTCGGGTGTTGGTCTCTGAGCGCACCGTGTCCGAAGAGCTGGTATCAACGCCGTTCAACATGAGCCCACGGCATTTGCGCCGCAAACTCAGCGAAACCCAGACCACCTATGAAAAGTTGCTGGATGAGGTGCGCATGGAATTGGCCGTTCGACTCATAAAAGAAGGCAAACTAAATCTCGGCCGAATTGCCTTTGAACTCGGATTTCTCGACCCCAGCAGTTTCACCCGAGCGTTCCGCCGCTGGACCGGTGTTAGCCCCACCACATTCCGTGGCCAATACAATCAGGCAGCAGTTCCCTCCTGAGTCAAGCTCAAGATAAGTACAAGAGAAAGGGCGTATAACACGCCTTTTTCTTGCGCCGCTACCCAACTACCAACAGCTACTGATAAATCAGGCTCCTCACCGCGTGGGCGTGGCAATGGTAGATTTTATCCGGAACCGAGAAGGTGCAGCCTACTCTGATGATTGGGCGGAAGCTCTAGCACCCGGAAAATTTCCAGCAGCATCTCGCGCCCAGCCGAGACATGATTTCGCCCCACCAATAAAGAAGGGGGAGCCTTGCGGCTCCCCCTTCTTTATTTACAGCAACGTTTTACCGCAACCTACACCTTAACGGATACCTGAAGAACGCAGGGCCGCTGGAGTGAACTGGTTGTAGTTCGGCTGGAAGTCGAACTGAGGAGCAGATGCTTCTTCAGTGTACATACCCAGCGCGATGTAACGACCAGCTAGCAGGTCATAAAGAGTCTCGATCGAGTAACCCGGGATCTTCTCTTTATAGTTGAAGCCCATGTGGCCTTCACCTACACGCCAGAGCGTACCGCGACCATCGTAGTGGTCCGCCAGGGTGATCATCCAGGAGTCTTCGTCAACGAAGAAGTTACGTTGAGCGTAGATATGACGCTGACCTTCTTTGACATCACCCTGCACTTCCCACACGCGATGCAGCTCGAAGCGCGTGTAGTCGGGGTTGATGTGGCCGGCTTGCAGAACGTCTTCGTACTTGACGCTCGGATCGGTCAGCTTGCCACTGTTGTAAGGAACGTAGATTTCTTTCTTGCCAATCAGCTTCCAGTTGTAACGGTCAGGTGCACCGTTGTACATCGAGAAGTTATCGGAAGTACGCATACCGTCAGAAGCAGTACCTGGACCGTCATAGGCGACCTGCGGTGCGCGGCGTACACGACGCTGACCAGCGTTGTAAACCCACGCCATGCGCGGCTCTTTCAACTGATCCAGAGTATCGTGCACCAGCAGTACGTTACCGGCCAAACGAGCGGGCGCGTTTACGCGCTGCTTGAAGAACAACAGGGTGTTCGGCATGGTGGATGCGTCAACATCATCCATCAGCTGTGGATAACCTACTTCTTCTTCCATTTTAATCAGCGTGAAAGAACCGTTGGTTTGCGGCATCGCCTGCATGTACCAGCGCTTGATATTCACGCGATAACGAGTGTTATGGTTCCACACCACCTCGGCGCCAGACTTGGGTACCGGGAAAGCAAATGAGCCATGCGAGAAGTTGGAGATACCATCACCGCCGTTAACCAGCTTGGCTTGACCTGCTGTTTGCTTGACCTGGTCATAGACTGACTGCGGGTAGCCAACAGTACGCTGGGTCTTGTAGACCGGCATCTTGAAGGTTTCAGGATAGCGCTCGAACATCGCCACCTGACCAGGAGTCAGGTTGTCTTTGTACTGCTGATAGTTCTGCGCAGTAATCACGAACTCGGGCTGCTCACCTTTGAACGGGTCTTCCAAGAAGTTGTTAGCCAACTCCTTGCCGGCATCAGTGCCCAGGCCACCTGTCCACTCGGGGATAGTGCCCGCCGCGTTGCCGGCTTTTTCTGCGCCGATTGGCGTCAGGCTGCTACCCAATGAATCAATTTCAGACTGGCTCAGGCTTTGTGCCATGACACCCGTGGCCAGTAGGCTCAGAGCCAAACCGCCTGCACCCAACAGAGTTTTTTGCATACGCATCTTATTGTTTCTCCTGTGGTCGGTCTTAGAAGCTAACGCTGAAGCTGGCGGACAAGAAGTCGCGATCAACGTTGGTGTTGTATTTACCATCGAAGAAATCGGTATAGCTCAGGCTGGCGGCGTACTTGTTACCGTAATCCGCGTTCAGACCTACGCTGATGGACTTGGCGTCTTCAGTGAAGTTAGGGCCGTAACCTTCAACATCGTGAGTCCAAGCCAGGTTCGGGCTCAGGTTGATACCGGCAAACACGTTGCTGTAATCCAGCGAAGCACGCAGGCGGTAGCCATAAGACCAGTCAGTATAGAAGCCGTCGTTTTCACACCAGCTAGCAGCATTGGGTGAACGGTCAGCCGCAGCGGTACCTTCGTTGGAAGCACAAGTACCTGCGTCCGAGAAAGTACCGTTAGCGCCAACGGTCGGATTGGTAAGGTCACCACCGTTATAAGGGCTCTGACCAAACAACGAATCACGGCCAAACCGCATATCGCCAATGCCGCTGATGTAGTTTACGCCTGCTTCACCAACCAGCGCCAAACGGCTGGCACCCATCACGCGATCAAAGAATTGGATAGCAGTAACCTGTGCCTGCCAAAACTCATTGCGTTCGTATCCCTTGATGTAATCACCAACGTCAACTTCGCCTTCCAAGCCGCGGTGCGTATTGTCAGATCCTGCAGCGCCGCTGGCTGCCAACAATGCGGTACGGCTCATGTCACCCGTATTGAGCTGCATCGGCATATTGGGACGATAGCTCAGCTCACCGCCTACGGAAGCGCCAGCGATGCTAGTCTGGAAGCTTACGCCGTACAAACGGATATCTTCAGGGTATTCAAAGAAATAACCCGCTGGCCCACGAGCACCGTCGATACCAGTAATCAAGCCATTAGCACGCACGGCGTTCGCCTGCCCAGCTCCTAGAAAGTTACCTGCTTGGGCCAGGCCAGCGACTGCGCTGGTTGGACCAAGATAGTTACCGGCGATGTTGGAGTAAAAAGGCGTCCGGCTATGGTAGTTCATCGCATAGAAGCCGAATTCGCTATCGTTCAACTCAGGCACAAACCAGCGGAATGCAACACCGAACTGACCGTCGTCGCTAGCTTCCTTATCCTTTCTGGCACGTACGATATAGGATGCTGCAGGGACGCCAAAAAATGACTCCAGAGCCGTACCTGCCAGCGGGTCACCATTCATGCCCTGCGCGCCACCTTGTGGGAAGTCAGGCCCTGTAACCACCAGGCGGTCATTACAACCCGTTGCGAGGGTATCTGCACCAAAGAAGGTACCGCAGTTATCCAATACAGTTTCCTGCATCTTCAACTGATAGAACGCTTCCATACTCAGGTTTTCGGTAAGCCCCTGGGAGAGATAAAGCATTTCAACCGGCAGGAGACCTTCTTTGATTTCGGCACCTGGTCGGCGCAGCGCAGCTACGTCGATGGGGTTAATGGAGTTGATGGAGTTCTGGATAAAGGTAGACTCGCCCCAGCTCACAACCTGGCGACCCAGTCGTACGTTGCCCGGATTATTGCCGATAAAGTAGTTGTGGTAGACGAAAGCGTCCAACAGCGCTACGCCAGATCCTTTGACCAAAGGATCACGGCCAGAGTCGTCAATATCATAGAAACGCTGGCTGCCGTCTTTGGTTTCAAAGTCGTACCAATATTTGCCACGTACAAAGGCACCGGAATCGCCATAACGCAGTTCCAGGTCGTGCACGCCGCGGAAAATTTTGGAAAAGACATCGCCAGCTTCGTAGTTCAGACGACCATCGTCAGAAGTACGAGCAGCCGCCTCGCCACCTTGAGAAAGTGATACAAAACGCTTGTCCGCGTTCTGCGTGGACATGCTGGCGCCGATGGAGAGCTGAGAGTCCAGCTGACCTTCCACTTCGCCAAGGTTGAAGTTGACTGCGCTAGCAGTACCCGAAAAGCTGGCCAGGCCAATTGCCAGAGGCAATGCGGCTAGGGACCAGGCATGCATTTTTTTTGTCATTGTGCTGCTCCGTTTGGGTGACATGAACCTGTGTATCGAGGGACACGTTCAGGACAAACGCAGTCTGTCACGAGGCCAGCACAAATAACCTGCCCTTATCGGCCAATTTGTTTGTCCCAAAAGGACATTCACCAACTGAATTGCAGGGGTAACGACTAGTTCAACTCACTCTTTTGAGTGAGCTTGAGGTAGCTCCCTGGCGCAACCAGAATCCACCGGACGAAAGCTAATTAAAGCTTCTACCACGGGGAATCTTTAGCTACATCTTGGCTTTTGTTGGGTTTGTCCGATTTTTCTCTCGCGTAGGCACTCACCGACGAGATCAGCCACACCCAAGGCCGTTCGAGGCCTCTGGCGCTTTCCCACATTCTCTGTAACAACATTCTGCTCTGCGAAACATTATTCCGGGCTTTTGCTGTAAAAAAATCTCGTTATACTCCGCCCACAAGACAAACGCCGATTTTGTCACTAACAAGAGTAGAGCAGGCTCCGGGGAATGTTCGAGCAGTCGAGTTCACAGTCTTTTTTTCGCGTGCGCGAAAGCGCTTTCTGGGCGACAGCCGTGGAGCAGACGCTGAGGCAATATGATCTGTCGCTGCGCCATACCAGCGTCGCAGGGTGTCTTTTCAGCGAACATTTTGAAGCTGAAGGTTTCATTGACCAGCAGTTCTGCTCGCTGATCTGGTCAGAAGCCACTCGCCTTGCCGATGACCCCTTGCTCGGTTTGCGCATGCATCGGGTATTCAGTCCAACTGCCTTTAATACGCTCGCGCTGACAGCATCCGCGTCGCCGACCATAGACGACGCCCTGCAGCTGCTGACCCGCTACTTTCCGATTGTCACCACTCAGCTGACGCTCAAGGTCGAGAGCCAGGACGATACAGTGCGCCTGCAGTTCAGGCCCATAGGCGATACGCACCCGCAGCATCTGGCCTCGATTGTCGGCTACCTGACCCGCTACTTCACGCGTATCGATCTGGATGGCGATGGCCTGCTGCACACCGTGCAGTTGGCAGATCACCATGAGGCGCACGCAGAAAACTGCCGGCATTTATTGAAGAATCAGCAGGTGGTATTTGCCGACAGCTATGCCCTGTCGCTACGCCGGAGCGTGCTGGTCAAGCCGCTGGCGACCGCGTCCAGCCTGCTGTTGCCCAAACTTACCGAGATCCTGCAGCAGATGCTGTCTACGCTGCCGAGCAGCGCTCTGTCCGAACAGGTTAAGCGCCGCATCCATTTGCTGTTGGGATCTGGCGAGATTACCGCGGAACGCGTAGCCGGGCCGATGAATATCAGCCAGCGGCACTTGCGCCGCAAGCTCAGCCAGGAAGGTACGTCTTATGAACAGTTGGCGGATGAGGTACGACGCGAGGCGGCGTTGCGCATGATTGCCGACGGCCAACTCTCCCTGACCAGCATCGCCTATGAGCTTGGCTTTCTCGATCCCAGCAGCTTCACCCGCGCCTTCCGCCGCTGGACCGATATGAGCCCCACGGCGTATCGGCGCGAGCTAAGCAAAAAGCAGCCTGCAGCGCGCCAATAAGCCAAGCAGCAGAATCAGCTCATTCGGGTTTGACGAACAGCAGCGTCATGCGATCGCTTTCACCAATGGCGAGGTAGCGCGCGCGATCCTTGTCGCCCAGGCGCAGCGTGGGGGGCAGCGTCCACACCCCTTCAGGGTGATCGGTCGAATCCTGCACGTTCTGATTCACCGGGCTGACCGATACCAGCTGGAACCCGGCGGCCTCTGCCAATTCGCGCACCTTGGTCTGAGTCACATAGCCGCTGTCGATCATCTGCTCCAGGCTGGTGCCAGCACGCGCCTGATGCTCAACCACGCCCAGCATCCCGCCCGGTTTCAATGCCGCATAAAACTTCTCGAATACCAGCGCGGCCTTGTCTTCACCAGCAGACAGCCAGTTGTGCACATTGCGGAAGGTCAGTACCCGATCCGCGCTGCCGGGCTCAGCAATAGGCAATTGCGGATCGTAATTGAGCGTCGTCAGTTCCACCTTGTCGTAGACATCCGGCGCGCCCGCCATTTTCTCTTCAAACTCGGTACGTGAGCGGCGGAAGAAGGCCACCTCGGACTCGGGATCAAAATGTGCGGCAATCAGCTTGCCATCCTCACGCAACAGCGGCGCCAGTATCTCGGTGTACCAGCCACCCCCTGGCCAGATTTCGATCACGGTCTGCTGCGGCGTTACGCCAAAAAACGCCAGGGTGCGCTCCGGGTTGCGATAAGCATCGCGCATCACGTTGGTAATACCGCGCGATGTACCGGACACAGCATCACGCAGCGCTTGTTGCTGCTCCAGATCAACCTGCGGCGGAGCGACCGGCTCCTGGGCTATGACCAGACCACTCATCAGCGCCGCTCCAGCGACCAGCAATAGGCGTTTCATCATTTGACCTTCCTGTAATAGTGGGAACGCACACAGCCCAGGCAGACTGTAGCTGCAATTGGCAGTGTGACAAGCCATAGGGGCAATGGTGCCCGAGCAGATTCCCGCCCCGCATGTAACAAAGCAGCCGCCCAATGCTCTACTCTATACACATCAAATCTGCGAGGAGCTTCTTGTGCTGGACACCTTGCCACTATTGAATCGTCTGGATTTTCCGCCGATCGCCCGCCACGCCCTGACCACGCTGCAGGTCAACCTGACGTACCAGTGCAATCAGCGCTGCCTGCATTGCCATGTGAACGCAGGCCCGACCCGCACCGAGGCGATGAGCGATGAGGTGATCGCCGATCTGTACGAGGTCATAGATGCTCACTCGGTGCAGACGCTCGACCTCACCGGCGGCGCGCCGGAGATGCATCCGCGTTTTCGCGAAATAGTGCGGCATGCTCGCGCTGCGGGCCTGGAAGTGATCGACCGCTGCAACCTGACCATTCTCAGCGAGCCAGGCTATGAGTATCTGGCCGAATTTCTGGCTGACAATAAAGTACAGGTCTCCGCCTCCCTGCCCTGCTACTCGCGCGACAATGTCGACCAGCAGCGCGGCGACGGTGTGTTCGAGCGCAGCATTCAGGGCCTCTTGCAGCTCAACCGCCTGGGCTACGGCCATCCCGGCAGCGGCCTTGAGCTCAACCTGGTGTACAACCCGCAAGGCCCCAGCTTGCCGCCGCCGCAGGCTGCCTTGCAGGCCGATTACAAGGCGCACTTGCTGGAAGACTTTGGCATCGTGTTCAGCCAGCTGTTCACCATCACCAATCAACCTATTGCGCGCTTTGGCAGCACCCTGGCCAGCCGCGGGCAGTTCAACGACTACATGCAGCTGCTGCGCGACAATTTCAGCGCGGCCAATCTGCCGGGGCTGATGTGTCGCAACACCGTCAGCGTGGACTGGCGCGGGCATCTGTACGATTGCGATTTTAACCAGATGCTCGATCTGGACATGCCGATCATCGCCAAGGATCGCCCGCACCTGCGCCAACTCGCCACCCGCGCGCTGGAAGGCACCCCCATTGCCACGCGTGATCATTGCTTTGCCTGCACCGCCGGCCAGGGCTCCAGCTGCGGCGGCGTGCTGAGCTGATCACCCGACAACAATTCAAACTTCAACCGCTCTGACAGGAACAGTCGCATGGCGATCAGCAGTATGACCGGCCTATTTTTCTGGGGTTTTCTTCTCGCCTATGGCGCCATCATGTATGCACTCTCACCGCGCAGCGTGACGCTCGGCGGCTTCTTTAACGGTGAAGACAGCAGCGGTCGCCCCGCCTCGCCCATGCTGCTGACCATCAGCATTTTCATCAGCTGGATCTTTGCCAAATCCGTTACCAATGCCGCCAACCTGGGCGCCGAGTTCGGCCTGGTTGGCGGCCTGGCCTACGCCACTTACTGGCTATCGATTCCGTTGTGCGGCTATGTCATCTACCGTTTGCGTCGCAGCTTCGGCGCTACCAGCATGGTCAGCTTTCTGACCAGCAATTACGGCCGTGCGGCCGCCCTGGCGTTCTCTGCCGCGATTCTCATCCGGCTGTTCAACGAGGTGTGGAGCAACACGGCGGTGGTGGGCGGCTACTACGGCGAAAGCGGCAGCACGCCCTTCATCGTCTCTGCCCTGCTGTTCACCGCCGTGACCCTCGCCTACAGCCTGCGCGGCGGCCTGCGCAGCTCGATCCTGACCGACGCCGCCCAGGCCGCTATCTTCGTGGTGGCCCTGGTATGGGTGTTGGGTCTGGTATTGCCAAACCACTCGGTAGCGGAATTGCGCAGTAACAGCAGCTGGGCGATGAATGCCGGAGTTGATCTGTTCCTGGTCGCCTGTCTGCAGCTGTTCAGCTATCCCTTCCACGATCCGGTGCTGACCGACCGCGGCTTTATCAGCGAAGAAAAATCCATGCTGCGCGCCTTTACTCTGGCTGGCGTGCTGGGCTTTATCGCCATTCTGGCCTTCAGTCTGATCGGCGTGCATGCCAGCCTGAGTGGCCTGGAAGCTTCCAGCAATGTGCCTGCCGCGCTGGCGCGTACCATGGGCATCGGCGCCTTGATCGTGATGACGCTGGTGATGATCTCTGCCGCAGGTTCCACGCTCGATTCCACCTTCGCCAGCCTCGCCCGCCTGACCGGCCGTGAGCTGCCGGCGCTGGCCGGGCGCAACCTGGGGCAAAAGTCCATTGCCGTGGGCATGACCGCCATGCTGGTATTCGCCGTGCTGGGTAATCTGCCCATGCTGGCCGGCACCGATATTCTCAAGGCCACCACCATCAGCGGCACCATGGTCATCGGCCTGGCGCCGGTATTCATGCTGCACGGCCTGGTGCGCCCCACGGCTCTGGGCTTCCATCTGAGTTTCTGGTGCGGCCTGCTGCTGGGCGTCGCCCTGACCATCGGCTGGATTCCTGACAGCTGGGCCATCGGCGATGGCCGCTATGCCCTGCTGCTGGGCACCAACCTCTACGGCCTGTTGCTCTGTACAGCGGCCTATTTACTGTGCGGCATGCGGAGGCCAGCATGAAGCCCGGCCGCAGCTGCCCACTGGACTATCAGATCCCGGCTACCGCCTTCAGCGGCGAGCCCGCATTCGAATGCGACACCCTGTATGTAGTGGGCGGCCTGTACGGTAACGAACAGGCACTGGTCGCGTTGCATCATCGGTTACTGCGCGAGCCTCTGGCACGCGTAGTAGTCAATGGCGATGCGCACTGGTTCGACGCAGAGCCCGCGCTGTTCAGCCGCATAGAACAGCAACTGGCGCAGTACACATTGCTGCGCGGCAATGTAGAGACCGAGCTGGGCCGTCCTGACAGCGGCGAACATGGCTGCGGCTGCGCCTACCCGGATGAGGTACCCGAGCAAACTGTGGACTGGTCCAATGCCGTTCATCAACGGCTGACCGCCACGGTGGGGCTAATCCCCGGCATGCCTGAACAATTGGCCGCGCGGCCGGCCACCGCCCTGGTCAGCGTGGGCGGGCAGCGCGTGGCCATCAGCCACGGCGATGAACAATCACTGGCGGGCTGGCAATGCGACCGTCAGGCGCTGCGCTCAGCCGAGCGGCAACAACAGCTTGGCCGCTGGTGCGAGCAACAGCAGATCAGCGTGCTGGCCACCAGCCACACCTGCGCGCCCGCCGCACTGGCGACCGAGCATTGGGCGGTGATCAACAACGGCGCCGCCGGCATGCCCAATTTCAACAATGGCCAGTACGGGCTCATCACCCGCATTAGCGTTCAGCCCAGCCTGGCTGCGCTGTATCGCGCGCAGGTGGCTGGCTTGTATATCGAGGCCATCCCGCTCAACTATGACCATCAGGCGTTTCTCGCCGAGTTTGACCGCCAATGGCCAGCCGGCAGCCCCGCCGCGCTGGCCTATCGCGAACGCATCACCCAAGGCACTACCGAGCAGCCGCTCGACGCCCTACTCGGCGGCTTTACGCTGGCCAGCACTCTTTGCGCCCTGGAGGCCCACTTCGTATGAATCTCAAGAAAGCCGCGGTACTGCTCGCGATTGTGGCGCTGATCGCGGCGTTTTTTCTGTTCGATCTGAATCAGTATTTCAGCCTGGATGCGATCAAGGCGCAGCAGCAGAACCTCAACGCCCAGGTAACTGCCAACCCACTGCTGGCGGGCAGTCTGTTCTTCCTCGCCTACGTCGCCGTCACAGCCCTGTCGCTACCCGGTGCTGCGCTGATGACCCTTGCCGGCGGCGCGTTGTTCGGTCTGGGTTGGGGTCTATTGCTGGTCTCGTTTGCCTCCAGCCTGGGCGCCACCCTGGCCATGCTGATCAGCCGTTTTCTGCTGCGCGACTGGGTGCAGAATCGCTTTGGCCGCCGCCTGAAACCCTTGAATGAAGGCATCGAGCGCGAAGGCGCTTTCTATCTGTTTGCCCTGCGTCTGGTGCCGGCGTTCCCCTTTTTCATGATCAACCTGGCCATGGGCCTGACCGCCATCAAGGCGCGTACCTTCTGGTGGGTCAGCCAGCTGGGCATGCTACCCGGCACCCTGGTGTACGTGAATGCGGGGCGCGAGCTGAGCCAGCTGGAATCACTCGGCGGGATACTCTCGCCGGGCGTGCTCGGCGCCTTTATACTGCTCGGCCTGTTCCCGCTGATTGCGCGCAAGATCCTTGACCAGATCAAGGCCCGGCGCGTGTATCGCGGCTGGAACAAGCCCAAGCGCTTCGACCGCAACCTGGTGGTGATCGGCGCCGGCAGTGGCGGCCTGGTCAGCGCCTATATTGCCGCGGCAGTCAAAGCCGAGGTCAGCCTGATTGAAAAACACGCCATGGGCGGCGACTGCCTGAACACCGGCTGTGTACCCTCCAAGGCACTGATTCGCTCGGCGCGCCTGGCAGCCGAAGTGAAACGCGCCGCCGCACTGGGCTACACCAACGCCAGCGCCACCGTCGACTTCGCGCGGGTCATGGAGCGCGTGCAGCGCGTGATCAAGGACATCGAGCCCCACGACTCACCCGAGCGCTACACCAAGCTGGGTGTTGATGTGATCCAGGGCGCCGCCCGCATCACCTCGCCCTGGAGCGTCGAGGTCGATGGCCGCAACCTGACCACCCGCAACATCATCATCGCCGCTGGCGGCCGCCCCCTCATGCCCGACATACCTGGGCTGGCAGAGGCGCCGGCCTACACCTCAGACACCTTGTGGGGCCTGCGCGAGCAACCGCGTCGGCTGCTGGTGCTGGGCGGCGGTCCGATCGGCTGTGAGCTGGCCCAGGCCTTCCAGCGTTTAGGCTCGCAGGTGATTCAACTGGAACGCGGCGAGCGCCTGTTGCCGCGTGAAGATGCCGACGCCGGCGAACTGGTCAGTCTCGCCCTGCGTAGCGAAGGGGTCGACCTGCGACTGCGGCATCAGGCCGAACGCTTCACCTGTGACGGACAACAGCACGCGGTGGAGGCTCGCCTGCTCGACAGCGATGAACTGGTGCGCATCGAGTTTGATGCCGTGCTGGTTGCCGTTGGCCGGCAGGCCAATATCCGCGGCTACGGCGTTGAAGAGCTGGGACTGACCCTGCGTGATAACGGCACCCTGGCCACCAACGAGTACCTGGCCACCCGCTTCCCCAACATCTATGCCGTCGGCGATGTGACCGGCCCCTATCAGTTCACCCACGCCGCTGCCCATCAGGCCTGGTACGCCGCAGTGAACGCCTTGTTCGGCAGCTTCAAGCGCTTCAAGGTGGATTACCGCGTGCTGCCGCACGTGACCTTTACCGAGCCAGAAGTGGCGCGGGTTGGCCTGTCCGAGGACGAAGCCCAGCAACAGCAGATCGATTACGAGGTCACCCGCTACGCCATCGACGACCTGGACCGCGCCATCGCCGATGAAAGCGCTGAAGGTTACGTCAAGGTACTCACCCAGCCCAGCAAGGATCGCATCCTGGGCGCGACCATCGTCGGCGCCCACGCCGGCGAGCTGATTGCCGAATACGTGCTGGCCATGAAGCACAACCTGGGCCTGAACAAGATACTCGGCACCGTGCACAGCTACCCCACCCTGGCCGAGGCCAACAAGTACGCCGCCGGCGAGTGGAAACGCGCGCATGCGCCGGAAAAACTGCTGGGCTGGGTACAACGCTGGCACCGCTGGCGGCTGAAGTAATGGCGTATGAAACAATGCTGCCAGCGCTCAGCATCGTCATCCCGGCGCGCAACGAAGCGCAGCACATTGTGGCCAGCCTGCAGCCACTGCAAGCCTACCGGCCGCAGGTCGAAATCATCCTGGTGGATGGTGGCAGCAGCGATAACACCGCCGCGCTGGCCACCCCGCTGTGCGACCGCGTGTTATCCAGCCCACCCGGCCGCGCGCGGCAGATGAATCTCGGCGCCAAGGCGGCGCGCGGCGACGCCCTGCTGTTTCTGCATGCCGACACACAGTTGCCGTCCGACTTTGCCCAGCGCGTGCTGCACAGCCTGGCCGCCGGCCATCGCTGGGGCCGCTTCGATGTGCGCCTGGAACCCGGCAGCGCTCTGTTACGCCTGGTTGGCTGGATGATGAACCAGCGCTCAAGGCTGACCGGTGTGTGTACCGGCGACCAGGGCATTTTCGTGCAACGGCAACTTTTTACGGAACTTGGCGGCTACGCCGACCTCCCACTTATGGAGGACATAGAGTTGAGCAAACGGCTGCGCCGCCACGGCCGCCCCGCCTGTCTGCAACCGGCACTGACTACCTCCAGCCGCCGCTGGCAACAGCACGGCACCCTGCGCACCGTGGCCCTTATGTGGTGGTTGCGCGCCCTTTACTGGCTTGGCGTGTCACCGCACCGTCTCGCCAAGTGGTACTAGCACGCTTGACCCCGAACTGACGGAGCCCCACGCCACATGCCCAACCGCCCTCGCCCGCTGTTGATCTTTGCCAAAGCGCCGATACCCGGCCAGGTCAAAACCCGCTTGATCCCTGCCCTGGGCGCCGAAGGGGCCTGTAATCTCTACATAAAACTGCTGCGTCATAGCCTGCAACAGACCATCGACTGGCCCGCAGCGCGCTACCTGTACGCACCGCACACAGACCATCCGCTACTCAAGCAACTAGCCAAAGAGCATGACCTCACCCTGCGCCAGCAGGTAGGCGTAGATCTGGGCAAGCGCATGGCCAATGCCCTGGCAGAGCATCCAAATGGCGCCCTGCTGATTGGCAGTGATTGCCCCGACATGAACACCGCCGCCGTACAACAGGCCAACGCCGCACTGGCAACCTACGACACCGCCATTATTCCCAGCGACGATG
The DNA here is from genome assembly GCF_036961105.1 of Halopseudomonas sp. GTDB lineage: Bacteria > Pseudomonadota > Gammaproteobacteria > Pseudomonadales > Pseudomonadaceae > Halopseudomonas. Next base: position 53,657 of record NZ_JBALWW010000007.1, read on the forward strand.
GCGGCTACGTGCTCATCGGCCAGCGTGAGCCCAACCCGGCGCCCTTTGTCGGCATGCAATGGAGCCACAGCAACGTGTTGCGGCACACCCGCCAGCGCTTGCAGGCAGCGGAGCAAAGTCTCTGGGAAGGCCCCACCCTGTGGGATCTGGATGAACCGCGCGACCTGGCGCGCCTGCCCGATTCCCTGCGTTCAGAGATTGCTGGCGCGGCCTGAAGCGCCAGCCAGACAGCTGCGGTCTCGCTCAGACTGATAATACCCACCCGGCGTTATCACGTTTTTTTATGCGCACCCATTTCAGCGGCGGGACATCGTTCTGTTTCCGTCTCACTGACTATATGGTCAGCGGCATTGTGTCATCCCTGGGGTGACGCCCCAGCCAACAATGCCAAGGATCCAACATGTTTGAACTCAGCCCGCGCGTCAAGGACGTAAAACAGCAGCTACAAGCCTTCATGGACGAGCACATCTATCCTAACGAAGCCTTGTTTTACGAGCAGGTCAAAGACAACAAGTGGGGCCACCCGCCCATCCTGGAAGAGCTGAAGGCAAAAGCACGCAGCCAGGGCCTGTGGAACATGTTCCTGCCGCACTCCGAGCGTGGCGCCGGGCTGAACAACGAAGAGTATGCCCACCTGTGCGAAATCATGGGTCGCGTCTCCTTCGCTGGCGAAGTTTTCAATTGCAGTGCGCCGGATACCGGCAACATGGAAACCATCGAGCGCTACGGCAACGAAGAGCAGAAGGAAAAGTGGCTCAAGCCGCTGCTGGCCGGTGAGATCCGCTCCTGCTTCTCCATGACCGAGCCCGACGTGGCCTCCTCCGACGCCACCAACATCCAGTGTGAAATCCGCCGCGACGGCGACGAGTACGTGATCAACGGCACCAAGTGGTGGTCTTCCGGAGCACTGAACGAGCACTGCAAGATCGCCATCGTGATGGGCAAGACCGATCCCGACGCACCCAAGCACGTACAACAGAGCATGATCCTGGTGCCGCTCGACACCCCCGGCGTGACCATAGTGCGTGATCTGCACGTATTCGGTTACGACCACGCGCCGCACGGCCACGCCGAAATCACTTACGACAACGTGCGCGTACCGGTTTCCAACATTCTGCTGGGCGAAGGCCGCGGCTTCGAGATCGCCCAGGGTCGCCTTGGGCCAGGCCGTATTCACCACTGCATGCGCAGCATCGGCATTGCCGAACGCGCATTGGAAGCCATGTGCCGCCGCGCCGCCGAGCGCGTCGCGTTCGGCAAGCCGCTGTACAAGCACGGCAGCACCGCCGAAGCCATCGCCAAATCGCGTTGCGAAATCGACCAGGCTCGCCTGCTGACCCTGCACGCTGCCCGCAGCATGGATCTGCATGGCAACAAGGTTGCCCGTCAGCAGATCGCCATGATCAAGGCCGTTGCCCCTACCATGGCCTGCAACGTGATTGACCGCGCCATTCAGGTATTCGGCGCCAAGGGCGTTTGCCAGGACACCTTCCTGGCCTCTGCCTACGCCAAGGCCCGTACCCTGCGCCTGGCCGACGGCCCGGACGAAGTGCACCTGGGCACCATCGCCAAGCTGGAGATGGGGCAGTATCTCTAACAACAGCCGCAAGCGCCAAGCTGCAAGCCGCAAGCTGATTCTGTTTGGCTTGCAGCTTGCGGCTTGAAGCTTGCCGCTCCAGCGCAGCGAGGATTCTATGAGCAAGCTTTTCGATTTGACTGGCAAGGTCGCCGTCATTACCGGCTCTACCAAGGGCATCGGTAAGGCGATTGCCGAGGAATATGCCAAGGCCGGTGCCAAGGTAGTGATTTCCAGCCGCAAGGCGGATGTGTGCGAGCAGGTGGCCAGTGAGCTGCGTGCTCAGGGTTTTGAAGCCTTGCCGGTGGCCTGCCACGTGGGCGACAAGGCGCAGTTGCAGAACCTGGTGGATCAGACCCTGGCCGCCTATGGCCAGATCGACATTCTGGTCTGCAACGCCGCCACCAACCCGGTGTACGGCCCCACGCACAGCGTCAGCGATGAGGCCTTCGACAAGATCATGGGCACCAACGTCAAGGGCACCTTCTGGCTGTGCAACATGGCGATCCCGCACATGGTCAAGCAGGGCGGTGGCTCCATCGTGCTGCTGTCGAGCATTGCCGGTATTCGGGCCAGCGCCAACATTGGCGTCTATGGTATGTCCAAGGCCGCCGAGGCTGGGCTGGCACGCAACCTCTCACTGGAATGGGGCCCGCAGAACATTCGCGTCAACTCCATTGCACCGGGGCTGATTCGTACCGACTTTGCCCAGGCCCTGCTGGACGACCCCGATCGCCTGCAGCGCGTGGAAGAAAAGCTGCCACTGCGCCGCGTTGGCGAACCGGTGGATATTGCTGGGGTGGCTCTGTTTCTGGGCTCACAGGCCGGTGCCTATGTGACCGGGCAGACCATCGTTGCCGATGGTGGCGATACCATTACCTGATAACGCCTGATTCATAAGGCTTTTCTATACGCCAGGCAGCCGCCTGGCGTGTTACTTTCTGTACAGACCCATTCACTACAGGATCACAAGATGAGCGGAGCCACCCTGATTGACGTATTGCCTGCACACCAGTTTGACGAGGCCAAATTGGCCAAGTATCTGCAGGATTACCTCCCCGGAGCCAACCAGGGCATGAAAGTCCAGCAGTTCCAGGGCGGCCAGTCCAACCCGACCTTCCTGCTGGAAATCGGTGAGAAGCGCTACGTACTGCGCAAGAAGCCACCGGGCAAACTGCTGCCCTCCGCACACATGGTCGAGCGCGAGTTCCAGGTGATCAACGCGCTGGGCAGCACTGACGTACCCGTGCCCACCGCCCACCTGCTGTGCGAAGACCCCGAGATCATCGGTACCGCGTTCTACGTCATGGATTACGTTGACGGCCGCGTCTACTCCCAGCCGCTGCTGGCCGAAGTAGCCCAGGAAGAGCGCATGCCGATCTATCAATCGATGATCGAGACCATGGGCAAGCTGCACAACGCCGACTACAAGGCCATTGGCCTGGAAGGCTACGGCAAGCCCGACAACTACATTGCCCGTCAGCTCAAGCGCTGGGGCGGCCAGTTTGAGGCCAGCCGCACCGACGACATGCCCGCCATGGACGCGCTGATGAAGTGGCTGCCGGAAAACATCCCCGCCGACGACAGCACCACCATCGCCCACGGCGACTTCCGCATCGGCAACCTGATGGTGCACCCCACCGAGTCCAGGATCGTCTCGATTCTCGACTGGGAACTGGCCACCCTGGGCCATCCCCTGTCGGATCTGGCGTACTGCTGCCTGCCCTACCACATGCCGCTGAACGTCGATGGCGCCAAGGGCCTGGCCGGGGCCGATCTGAAGTCACTGGGACTGCCGGAAGAGCAACAAGTGCTGGACTGGTATTGCCAGTACACCGGCCGCAGCGGTGTGCCGGACTGGAACTTCTACCTGGCCTTCTCGCTGTTCCGTCTGGCCGCCATTGTGCAGGGCGTGTATCACCGCGCACTGCAGGGCAACGCCAGCAACGCCGACGCCCTGGAAGTCGGCAAACGCGCCGGGCTGCTCGCCCAGCGCGGCTGGGAAATTGCCCAGAGCAAGTAAGCAGCACTACCCTAGCGGGGCACCTGATCAGGTGCCCCGCCTTGTTTCCGACCTACAAACTTCGCCAAGGAATCCTGATGTCCAAGCCCATCAAGCGCGTACTGCTGACCAACGATGACGGTTGGCGCGGCCCCGGCCTGAAAGTGCTGGAGGAAATTGCCGCGCAGATCGCCGAAGAGGTCTGGATAGTCTCACCCGACCTGGACCAGAGCGGCGTCTCCATGTCGATCTCGGTTCACCACCCGCTGCGCGTGCATCACTTTGAAGAGCGCCGCTTCAGCGTCAGCGGCACGCCAAGCGACTGCGTGCTGTTGGGCGTGGCCGAGCTGATGCCCGAGAAGCCCGACCTGGTGCTCTCCGGCGTCAACCACGGCGCCAATATCAGCGACTCGGTGGCCTACTCCGGCACCATCGGCGGCGCCCTCACCGGCACCCTGCTGGGCATTCCGGCCATTGCACTCAGCCAGGCCTATCACGCCGGCGTGCCCACCGAATGGGATACCGCCCGCGAGTACGGTGGCAAACTGGTGCGCGAACTGCTGGCCGAAGGCTGGCCGGAAGACTGCGCCATGAATATCAACTTCCCCGCCTTGCCGCCCAGGATGGTGCGTGGCGTAGCGATTTGCCGGCCACAGCGTGGCAGTATCGGTGGTGTCAATATCGAACGCCGGGAAGACACCCGCGGTGTGCCCTACTACTGGCTCGGTTTTCAGCGCCAGACCGAAAAGGTCACCGGCCTGCAATCCGATGTGGGCGCCCTGCGTGAAGGCATGATCAGTCTGTCGCCGGTGCGCATCGAGCGCGACATCGCCAGCAGCTGGCAGGTCGATACCAGCGTCATGGCCAGCACCATCGGCATAGACGTGACCCAGGCCAACAGCCAGTCGCCCAACAGCGACGTCAGCATCGATCACTAACAACCGGGGTGTGGCGGTCGCCGCACTCGCTTACAACGCAACGCAGCAGAGGACCGGAACCATGCAACGCTTTGATAACAAGATTGCCCTGATCACCGGCGCCGGCAGCGGCATCGGCCGCGCCACCGCCAAACGTCTGGCCAGCGAAGGCGCCAAGCTCATGTTGGTCGACCGCAACGCCGAAGGTTTGCAGCAGACGCTGAGCGAGCTGCCCGCTGGCACCGAAGTGCAGCACCGCACGCTGGACGTGTCTGAAGAAGCCGCCGTTGAACAATGTGTGGCCGAGACCATCAGCCACTACGGCAGCCTGGATGTGCTCTGCAACAACGCTGGCATTGCCGGCGGTGACTACAGCGGCGCCCCCGAGCAAAGCCTGGAAACCTGGCAGAAAATCATCGCCGTCAATCTCTACGGCGTCATGCTGTTCACCAAGTATGCCTCGCAGCAAATGGTCAAACAGGGCCAGGGCGCCATCGTCAACACCGCCTCCGTGGCCGGCATTCGCTCCGGCGCCGGCGGTAACGCCTACAGCGCCTCCAAGGCCGGCGTGATCAACTTCACCATGACCTCGGCCTGCGATCTGGGCGGCAACAACATTCGCGTCAACGCCGTGTGCCCCGGCCTGATCGAAACCGGCATCACCAAGCGCGTGTTCGACTACGCCCGCGAGAACAACAAGGCAGACAAGCTTGGCAGCCGCTGCGAACTGCGCCGTTACGGCCACCCGGAAGAGATCGCCAGCGTCATCGCCTTTCTTGCCAGCGACGACGCCAGCTATGTCACCGGCCAGGCCCTGGCGGTAGACGGTGGCAATACCGCATCGCTGAACTTGCCAGGTATGAAATTCTGAAGAGCTTTAAGAAATTCTAGCTGGCCCAGAAAACCGCCGGCATGGCCATCGCCGCCTCGCCTGGTTTTCCCACCCGCCGGTTATGATTCGCCAGATGGCTGGCAGCCCTTGCTGCCAGCCGCTGGAAGTCGGACACTGAACGCTGACAAGCCACCACAGCAGCGTACACGCCCATGTCTACCCAACCCCTTGCCATCGACTTCATCACCGGCCATTGCTCCCTTGGCGGCCTGCTGCTGGGCGCCTGCGAGCTGGGCTTTTGCGCCATACTGCTGGGAGACGACGACGAAAGCCTGCTGCAGGATCTGCAACGGCGCTTCCCTGGCGCCAGTCTGCAGGCCAATCCGGACCGCCTGCGTGCCGACATGCAGCAACTACTGGCCTTTATCGAACGCCCGCGTCAGCCGCTGGAGCTCAGCATGCCGCTGAACGCCATCGGCACCGCCTTTCAACAGCACGTATGGGAAGAACTACAGCAGGTCAGCAATGGCCACACCATCAGTTACAGCGACCTGGCCGGCCGCCTCGGCAAGCCCAAGGCCACCCGCGCTGTGGCCAGCGCCTGCGCTGCCAACCCGCTAGCCATAGTCGTGCCCTGCCACCGCGTACTGCGCAGCGATGGCGACATCTCCGGCTACCGCTGGGGCGTAGCGCGCAAACGAGAACTGCTGCGCCGGGAGGCGGCCTTTGCAGAACAGCCTTGATCTCTTCGCCCCGCCGCCCGCAGAACCCATTGCCATTGGCCCCGATGCCTGGCTGCTGAAGGGCTTTGCCCACGCGCAGGCAGATGAGCTGCTCGCGCAGATTGGCCAGATCGAGCAGCAAGTTGCCTTTCGTCATCAGGTCACTCCCGGCGGCCACGCCATGTCATCCGCCCAATGCAGCTGCGGCACCTATGGCTGGGTGACCGACAAGCTTGGTTATCGTTATACCCGTGAAGACCCGTTGACCGGTCAGCCCTGGCCGGCCATGCCCGCCTCGTTTCGCGAGCTGGCGGTGCAGGCTGCTGCGCGCATGGGCTTTGCGGGCTTTGATCCGCAGTCGTGTTTGATAAACAAGTATCAGACCGGCGCCAGTATGGGCTTGCATCAGGACAAGGACGAGCAGGACCTGGCGGCACCTATTGTGTCGGTGACCCTGGGCGCGCCCATCAAGTTTTTGTTTGGCGGATTGCTGCGGTCGGACAAACCCAGCCGGTGGCTGTTGGAGCATGGGGATGTAGTGGTGTGGGGTGGGGTTAGTCGGCTTTTCTTTCATGGGGTGGCGCCGCTTGGCAAGAAAGCTGTGCATCCGGTTACCGGAGCGGTTCGGTATAACCTGACTTTTCGGCGGGTGTTGAGTTAGGCCTGCCTTGCACTGGCTCGTTATCGCTTTTCGCCTCTAGGCGAGTCAGAGGGGAATGCTTGCCCATTCCCCTCTAACAACTCCCCTGGGCACCCAGCTGCGCGGCCCTGCGGGTTCGCTGCGTTGCTCGATCTGCCGGGGGCACTTGCAAACTCGGCGCTACGCACCTCAGACACCGCAAGCGCCTTTTTCCCGGCAGTTCTGCGCTACTCGCCCGCTCAGATGGGAGTTTGTGGTCCGTGTAAGATTAGGGTCGTGTTGAAAATTACAATGAAAAATCCAATCACCGGCTCTCAGATCCCACGTCATTGAAAGCAGCTTTGCGCTGCTCAGTCGCAGGCGCCCTGGAAGCCACCCCCCCGCGCACATCGCCGCAAAAACTATCGCCAACATTCGCTTGAACAGCCGCTCAAGTTGGCCGCCAAGAGCCCCTATATCGCAACCGCCTGAGCCCCGGCCCCACCTAGGGTCGAGAAACTTAATAGCGACCGGCGTGTCCGATTTTCAAGGCCGCATCGATCGTCTCGATCAGCAGCACCTTTATCCGATTGCGCTATCACCGCAAGAGCAGTGCCCAAAACCAGCCTCCTGCGGGAGCGCTAAGCTGGTTATTTTATGTGCAAACACAGCGTCAGCACAGGCCGCTCTCCTGCGGTTACGACAATAGTAGTCGTTAGCTTACTGTTGCGTGTCGCGCACTAAACAAGTCGAGCCTGTCATGGGTATCAGGTAGAGCCAAGGACGAATTATGAACGGATTTTTGACATGGCTAGGACGACGTGAAATAGCCTTCTGGGTACTGCTGGTAATGCTGACGGGGTCATTGTGGCTGTTCATGAGCGTCGCCGATGAGGTAATGGAAGGCGAAACGCTTGAGTTGGACAAAAGCATATTGCTGTCACTGCGTAACCCAGCCAACCATGAAGACCCGCTTGGGCCGCCCTGGCTTGAACAGGTAGGGCACGACATTACGGCATTGGGTGGCAACACTGTCCTTACCCTGCTCAGCATCTGGGTTATCGTCTTTCTGGTACTGGTCCAGAAGCGCGAACTGGCACTGGTCGTGCTGCTGGCGACCGGTGGCGCCTTGATAGCCAGCCTCATGCTTAAAAGTGGTTTTGATCGCGCCAGACCCGATCTGGTGACGCATGCAACCCAGGTTTATACCTCCAGCTTCCCCAGCAGCCATTCCATGCTGTCTGCCAGTGCCTACCTCACGCTCGGCGCCTTGCTTGCGCAATTTCAAACGAGCCGGCGGGTCAAAGCGCTCATCATGTTTACCTCGGTGTTGCTCACGCTGTTGATCGGTGTCAGCCGCATTTACCTCGGCGTGCACTGGCCTACTGATGTCGTCGCAGGCTGGACGGTTGGTGCCGCCTGGGCGTTGATGTGCTGGTATATCTCTCGACAGTTTGTACACCAGAAAATAGACAGCAAACTAAGGGAGTAACTGGCGTTGATCAATCTCAATAAATACACGGCGTGGGCGCGAATGGGATACGCTGCCAGAGGCGTTATTTATCTCACCATTGGTGCCCTGGCTATTTTATCTGCAACGGGTAACGGTGGGTCTGAGGCAGATAGTAAAGGCGCCATCATGAGCCTTAAAGGCCAGCCCTTTGGCGAAGCCTTGTTGGTCGTGCTGGTGATCGGCCTGGCTGGTTACATCATCTGGCGAGCCATCCAGGGCATAGGCGACGCCGACGATCATGGCACCTCAGCAAAAGGCCTGGCCATACGCAGCGGCTTAATAATCAGTGCTATTACCCATAGCGTGCTGTGTTTCTGGATTATCAAACTATTGCTGCACAACACCGAGGACTCCTCTGGGCAGTCCGCGTCTTCCACTGTCTCAGATTATGTGGGCTCGGATGTAACCACCTGGTTGGTGGGGCTGGTGGGCGTTATCGTCATCGGGGTTGGGCTGGCACATCTGTATAAGGGCTATACCTGCGGTTTCAAGAAATACATGGCCTTCCCGGCGGATAAAAGCGCTTGGATGACCCGCGTCTGTCAGTTCGGCCTGATTGCCCGTGGCGTGGTATGGGGCATCGTTGGCTGGGTGGTTCTGCGCTCTGCCATTGTTGCCGGTTCCAGCGATAAAAAAGGCATCAGCGATGCATTTGAGTGGCTACGTACTTCACCCTTTGGCACCTGGCTCATCCTGATCGTTGCGGCGGGCCTGTTCGCCTTCGGTGTGTATAGCTTCCTGGAAGCCCTGTATCGCCGAATCAGCAAGTAAAGCGGACCTGACCAAGGAACCGATACATGAAACATGCATTGCTGATCATCAATCCCCATAGCCGCAGCGGACAGGTAACCGCTCTCGACGATGCCATTGAGGTGCTGAAAATCGCAGGCATTGAGGTGACCGTCCGCGAATCCGAGAGCGAGAAGCACCTGGCCTCGCTGATTGAGCAATATGATCGAGACGACGGCATAGTCGTAATCGGCGGGGGCGATGGCACCATCAGTTCGGCGCTCCCCGCTCTGTACCGCTGCCAACGCACCTTCGCTATTCTGCCCATGGGCACGGCCAATGACCTGGCCCGTTCCATTGGCGTACCTGAAGACCTCGCCGGCGCCGCCAAGGTGATAGCCCAAGGCAAGCGCAAGCGCGTTAGCCTGGGCAAGATCGATAACGAGCACCTGTTTATCAACGTGGCGCACGTGGGGCTTGGGGTGGATGTAACCCATGAGCTGAGCTCTGACAGCAAGAAGTTCTTTGGTGTATTCGCTTACCTCGGTGCCTTCCTGCGTGCGCTAAAACGCAACAGGAGCTTCAAGCTGCACATCCAGGCCGAAGGCTGGGATTGCTCAACGAAGGTTATTCATCTGGCGGTAGGCAACGGCCGATATTACGGCGGTGGTAACATCGTTGACGAAAGAGCCACTTTGCTGGATGACGAGTTCTACCTGTTCTTCATCAAGCCCAAACCCTGGTGGCAATTGCTGTTGCTGGGCCCCACGCTGCGCAAGGGCGCTTTCCAAACGACCGAGCACATCGTGCGCAACACAGCGAGGAAGTTCAGCATTCGGACATCGCATGCCAAGGAGCTGGAAGCCGATGGCGAATTTGTAACACGCACGCCGGCGGAATTTGAGCTCATTCCTGAAGCGATAGAAGTCATAGTGGGAGACGTGCCTGAACCAACCACGGGAGCGAATTGATATGTCGATACTGCGTACAGATGAGCAGGTAGATGCTCTGGAGATACTGAAATCAGTCATGAAGACTGCTCACTTCTACCGCGCAATGAGTGAGCAGTTAGCGCAAGAACCTGTTGGCAAACTGCTGGCTGATATCGCCGCGAAGCGGGAGGCCTATGTGGCACCCTTCGAGCAGGTGGTAAAACAGCTGCACGAACTACCCGCCCCGCCGGATGCGGACGAGGAGTGGCTCGAGGAGCTGGGGGGCAAGATTGCCAAGTTTCTTTCTGGCGATTCCAAAACCACAGTGCTGGAGAAGTGTCTTGAAAAGGACGATGCGCTCGTTGAGCTGCTCAATGGGGCAGAGTTGGGTGACAAGTCGCCTGAGTTCAAGCGGTTGATTGATGATCTTGAGGGGCATCTTGTTGAGACCAGGGAGCGTATTCGGGGTTGCGAGTAGGCGCTTTCCGGGCGCTGTTGGCGCGGTCGTTTGAGTGAGGTAAGGATTTACTCTTAACGTCTTTTGCTGATCGTCCGTGTACGAGCTGATTCCGTTTTCGCCTCTAGGCGAGTCAGAGGGGAATGCTTGCCCATCCCCCTCTAACAACTCCCCAGGCACCCAGCTGCGCGGCCCTTCGGGTTCACTGCGTTGCTCAAGCTGCCGGGGCCGCACCTGGCCGGCCGCTCACAAACTCGCTTCGCTCAGACACCGCAAGCGCCTTTTTCCCGGCAGCTCTGCGCTACTCGCCCGCTCAGTTAGGGCATTCCATAGAGTGCCCTCCTCGAAATCCACCGAGAAAAGAATAACGAAGACTAAAGATCATGCCCCTCTGTCATTAGATACTTATAAAAAACAGTCTCGTAGTAATTCCCACCATGAACCTTTAATGAAAGATTATATTCTTTCAGCATTTCCGACTTAAAAACAGCTTGTTCATTAAGCGAAGGGTCAACAGACAATAATTCAACTAGCCTCGCCACCAACGTAGATGCTTGCCTCTCATACCTACTTAACAAACCTAGTCTTTCAACATGCGAATTAACTGTATTTGTCGCAGCCTCGCCTTTCACACGATAGGTAACATCCAAGTTTTTCAAAGATACAGTAGCATCGAAAATATCAGATTGAAACAAATCAAAATAAGGATTGACAAACAATCTGACGCCGCCACTAATCCAGTACTTTCCTTTTTTCCTATTACATGTTGAACAGCATGGAATTAGATTGTAAATATAAAAAGCAAACTCGGGGAACTCTGAAATGGGTAGATAGTGATCACGACTATCTGGCTCAGAAATAAAACAATACAAACACTTATGTAATTTAGTTAAAACCTTGCTGTGAACAAAATCCAGCTCGTACCTTAAAGCCGTGGGCATACCTTCATAACAAGAAATAAGCTCTGAATCAATATTCACAGCAAAAGAAAACGGCTCCAACGCCTCAAGCCGTCTTCTTTGAATCAAATAATTCTTTACGCACTGCTCAAGGATAGACCTTTGTGCTAAAACAGGCCCAGTTACTAGCACAGACTTCCCACTAGCCTCGAGCTTATCCAAACTCCCTTTAAATGGGAAAATGGGCTTTTGTGGAACTCTAATCATTTTTTTCTTTTTTTGAAATAGTAGAAAGAACGGTTCTTGCCTGAAGACTCAGGCCATTGAAAAATAGCTTTTCAATATTTTCTTTAGTAAACCCACTATCGAGAAGAGATGCAAAAATACTTTTGTAATCATATTCTAGATCAACGAACCCGAAAACCCTTTCCATTATAGCCTGAAGATTCTCTCCAAAGGTTTCAGTACTTAGCTTCTCTGCGGTTATCACTGACCCATAGCGATTTACGACATTAACGTACTCACTTGGAACTTGCTGGAGGATCAACGGCGAGTGCGTGGCCACAATGGCAAAAGATTTTTTAATCTTAAGCACTTTATCAAAACTAACCATCATGCTCCATAACAGCCCAGGGTGCAGGTGATTTTCCGGCTCATCAAAAAGAACCAAGCTATCATCCTCTAAAAAGGCAAGCAGCTGGCAGATAATACTCAGCGAAATTTTTTGACCGGAGCTCATTTGATTAAAGACTGGTTCAAGAGCTGTTAAATCCTGGACATTGAACACCTGCTCAAACATCGAAACCGCTATAAACCTCTCTATCTCTGCGATCAAAGCTTTATCCGATATTATCGATATGGCGTTACTTATATCCTCCCAATGGTCTTCATTTGTCTTTATTTTATACTCCTCATGCTCTGATCGCTTTCTCATGCCAATGTATCGATAATCCTTACCGCCGGACTCGCTCACAGCAGGTATCTTGAAATTATCAAAAGCGCTATACGATATTGCTACAACTCGACTTATCAAAGGCCTAGAAGGAGAAAATACTCGGTCATCGCTCCCAGAGACTATATCTTCCGACAGCTTTGAAAGCAGCCTAGTCTTACCACTCCCATTTCTGCCTATCAACACATTAACAGTACTTGGAAGACTAGAATCAATATCAAAAACAAAGTCAAGCTTCGACTCCGCATTTTTAAAAACTTTGCTCTTGTAAGAAAACTCAATTTTCGACTTTTTGTCGATCTTTCTATAATACTTTTCACCCTCTTCAAGGCATTTCTTTGCTTCAGAGCCTCGAATCAGCGAATCCCAAAAAGCCTTATGGGTACGAACTTTTTCGCTAGGCTTACAAAAAGTCGCACAATCTCTCAATCCTTTAAGAATCTCCTCACTATCACTTACCGCCAAATTAGAGAGCTCTCGATAGTACTCCAACTCTTGCCCCAGCGAAAAATACTCATCAGACAACTCTTGGAAATCGCCTGGCAATTTTGTTACTGTATTGCTCTTTCGATTGGCAAGGTCTGAACCATCGTCCAAATCTGTTGACATTATTTTAACGGCACCAAGATCTGTTGATTTTCCAGCCACAAAAAACTCAACAAAAAACTTTGTGCTGTAGGAGTAGTCATCCCAATCAATCTTGCTTAACAAGACAGACTTTGAACTTTCCAGAGCGACTTTTTTATCCATAGTGAATATCATTCAGGAACACCCTAAATCAATTAACGGAATATCACTACACCCTTTATACATCCAAACACGACAACTTAAATCATGCCCTTTAAATTATATCGCTCTATGAAAACCGGGGTCAGATCTAGACTCTCTATTAATTTCGTCTGACCCCTTACCGCGTCAGCGCCGTCTACTTAGGACTGCTGAGCCGCAAGCAAAAAAGTGAGCGTTAAACCCAAGAGTTAACTGAGAGCCTTCGGCAGAAAATAGCGGCTTATTGGCGCTCAGTGTTTCGGCATAAAATCATTGTGTGGAAGTTATTCGCCAAGTTTCTAGCCATCAATTTGTACTTTTAAATTAGGATAAAACGTAGTTATCGGATTGTCTACTGAGTCCGGATTATCTAGAGCTCGCCTAACTTGATTGGCTATTTCTGATCGATAGGTATCAATTTTAGGAACCAAACTAAATATGTCCGACGTGTCGATTTTTATAGTCCTGACTTGGTTTACATCGAACGGTATGCGGTCCGCCGCTCTAATTATTTGAACTACTGGCAGCCTAGCCGCATGCCTGATCGCCAACTCATAAAACACATTTGGATTGTGATATGAAAGATCCACGATCACCAGTCTAGCCCTGAGTAAATAATCGATAATTTGCCGAGTTATCACTCCGGGCTTATCGATTGAATCCGCACGTACGACTAGCAGACCAAATTGTTCAAGAGCCGGCTCAACTATAGAGCCTAAAAATAAATCGGAATGCTTCCTGTGCTCGCTTCCCTCCTCTCCGATAGGGGTCACATAAAAGCATGTGCTATCAAAGTTTGCTTGCTCAAGGGTTACTAAGTGGCCACCTGCGTGGACATGTGATTGTGGGCCAGAGCTTGAGGGAGGTACTGAATGCCCAGTTGGTAGCGTATCCAATAAGTGATCTATTGAAACAATACGCTCAGCGCCGGATAAAGTTTGTAAAAGCCCAAGATCACGAATATTTACTATAAATGTATCTACCGCTTCTTCAGCGAACACCTCTGGAATCTCAAGATCTTTGGCAGCATCAACAAGGGCAGCTCGGGCGGGTAGTTTGTTACCGGAAAACCTGTCAAACAACCCCTTAAAAATTGGGATACCATCAACTGCGAGTTTAACTCTCGCTTTAGCTTGCTCTCGCTTAGAGATTTCATCATCTACTGCCTTCGCACCTTCGGGCGTAAGCTCCAGATGCTCGGCTTGATATCCCCCCTTGATTAAGCCATATTTATTGGCGTTTGTAACCCACTGCCTCGAAGGCCCGCTTTCGGGAGACTTACCGATATGATCGAATACGCTAATTCGTCTAACTGCTTGGCCGGAGCCGTACTCAAGAACTGATTGGGCAAGCTCCATTGCCTCCATAAAAGAACAGGCAGGAAAAGGTCTCTGCTTTCGAGATTTTCCCTGTTTTGCTTTTTCGATTCTTTCGGCTTCATTTTTATCAGTCATTAGATCTCCTTGGCCTTTGGGTGCCGAAAGCTCGCATTCGCTTAACAGTAGTTGGCAGCAAACGAGGTTTGCAATTGCCTTACATCTGACTTACTTTAGTTGGGCTAATCCCAGCGCGTTGGTGCCGGTCTATCCATTTGATGGCTGTTGCTGCGCCGCATTTTCTAGTTTTTCCGACTGCGGGTTTCCATGCTCGACCCAATCAAACGCAAAAACTTTCATTTGGTTTTTTGTATACTCTGTCGCTTTAGCTCCCGTGAAGCCTGCCCCAGGAAGTCCAGATTCTTGCTGGACCACCAGGATTGTTAAAGGCGGCAGTTTCTCAATTAAGCAGTACGATTGGATCGGCTCGAGTAGCTTTCCTAAGCCAGCAGCTGGAACTCCGATCAGTTTTGACAGAATGCCGTAAGTGAGTGACTGCCTCCCTTTTGCTGCCAGTGCGAGTACGGCCCAGATTTGGCTGGCTCTTTCAGATCTAGTCATGAGATTTCCTTGAACTGTTCGTGGCGATTAGATCACAGAATATAAAAAGCGTTTGAGCCAAACACGCAGCCCCTGCGCCAGCCAGCAACGGCGGGTGGATCCGGATGTCTTAAAAGTATTTTGGGCATCCATGCCACCAAGAAGGGGACTGCAATTCAGCAGCTCCAACCATACTGATACTTTTTTCCAGACGTGCCAACCTCCTTTTGCACTACGCCAGACCGTCCAGCGAGCTACTCCTCAACCACGCCGTCACCCAACAGCCTTAAACAGAAAATGGGGCAGATGAAAATTAATGCCTCTAGTCCACTTGGTTATCCTGCTCTAAAGGACTACCCACGGCCAAGCAATCCGCACGCGCCCCCCTTGGCTAGCACACTGTAAAATCGTACAGCTCCCATCCAAGCCCTCCCCTCGTAATCGACAACAGCTGCTCTCGCAACGCCTCCACTGCGGTAGCGGGCAAGCTTACTTTCAAACGCACTGCCTGCCCATGGCTGACCTCAAGCAGCTCGCCGCCAAGTTCAGCTATCAGGTTACGGGCGACACCTTCATGGGCGTAGGCCAGTTCACAGTAAAGAGTTTGGGTAGGAATGTGTTCGATTTTTTCGGCTTGCAGCAGCGACTGGGCTACGGCGTCGGTATAGGCACGTACCAGCCCGCCGGCGCCCAACTTTACGCCGCCAAAGTAGCGAACCACTGTGGCCATCACGCCGTCCAGCTGTTGATGTCGCAGTACGTCGAGCATGGGGCGGCCGGCGGTGCCGGAGGGTTCACCATCGTCTACGGCGGCGCTGTGGCCGCCAGCCAACAGTGCCCAGCAGACGTGGGCACAGCCGGGATGCTGCGCGCGTAATTCATTCACTCGGGCCTGCGCTGCGGCGCGGTCGGCGATGGGTTCGACGCAGGCAATAAAGCGGCTTTTGCGAATTTCCAGTGTATGGGTAACGGGGTGAGCGAGGCTGTACATGGCGTAAGGATAACCCGGCGGCTGCGGTGCATACAGGGCCACCCTATGTGCACAGACCGAGCAAAGACGCTCTAAGCGGTTGAGCCATCATCTCGTTTTATAACTTTCGACTTCGCAGTTGCCGCGCTTTTGCCAGCCGCGCCCTTTGGCTTTGCGCCCCTTGAGATGACGCGGGCCGCTTTGCGGTTTGTCTCGCAAGCGTTGGCTGTTTCACTTACACCGGTGCTTTTTGTAGCAGCAGCGCGACCACTGCTTGTGGGCTGCGTGGCGACTGGCGATGGTTTTGTATACGGCGCAATGGCCTTCATCAGACCCATGCGCAGACCAAACTTTCGCAGGATCGAATCAACTGTGCTCAAGGTCGGATTGCCTTTGTCCGTTTCCAGTTGATACAGCGCTCGGGTAGACATGCGGCACATCTTGGCAAAGGTCTCCTGATCAAAACCTGTGACCTCCAAACGCAGCCTCCGAATGGCCATGCCGAGGGATATGTCACCCTCAGCATGTAGCTGCATGATCTCTTCGATCAGTTGCTTGCGCTGTTCTCCGGTCATGGTGTTCATAGCAGCTCCCATTGCCCCAAGTGCTTATCCAGATCGTTCACCGGCAGGGCCTTGTTTTGACGGATCTCCAGCGGCATATCGACGACTAAATCTGGCAGCGCTCTGAAGTCATTGGCAGCGCTGCGGAGGCGGTCATACAGTTCATCCTGGGCGTACCAATGCGGGAAGCAGGCACAGATTTCGCGCCAGCCAGGGCGTCCTTTCCGTTCGGCTTCCCATTTCGTTGCCCTGGTTACGCCTTCTGTATCCAGAATCATCGGGGCCAGATCATAGATGGGCGCCAGCTCGAACCTTTCGCGGTAGCGGAATATGGCGGTGTTGCGACCGTGGTTGTCGCTGTTGCCAAGAATTCGGTTAAGCAGGTCTCGACGCAGATACTCAAAGACCAGCTCTGGCACTTCATCGGTTTGCTCGTTGCTGCACCAAAGCTCTATCAGCCTGGACAACACAGTCTCATGCTTGAGTTTCGACCCTGGCTCTGTGTTGCCCAATAGGGAATAGACCGATTCAACCGCGATACGCTCCACGCTCTCGCCATCCACTATGCGGTCAAAACGTGGCATCCACAGGCTGGGCTTTTCCGCTTCTTCCAGGCTCAATCCTTTGGTGGCTACGGTATTCAAACCCAGGCCTGCCACGGCTTTGTAGTAATGGTATTCGGCGCGAAGAATGTTCTTGTCGTTCTCTGTCATCTTGTTGCGGGCGAACTTGACCAGCCAATGCGATTCAACGAGCGAATCATCGAGCATGGCGTCAGCATAAAACTGCCCGTCGCGCCCCTGTGCCAGCAACAGTTTGGGTGCTTCACCCTGAGCGCCCGTGGCTCCGCCAAGCGCAGCGCCGGCCTCGTAGGCGTACTCAAGAAAGTCATTGGTGCGCTCCACCACTTCCTGGCGAGCAAAGGCTTCGACGCCAGAGTCCTCAAGGGCTGCAGCTGACTCTTTTACACGCAGGCTGCCGATAGGCGATGGTGTGCACCGGCCCAGCAAGAACAGATCGATATCCATTCCTTGCGGCTTGTCATCATTGAAACGCTTGAGCAGCGACTGCTTGGCATGACCGGCCGGAATAATGTCGTAAACGAAGGCTGGGAAGCCTTTCGTATCCGCCGGGTTCCAATTAACCGGCAGGTTCACGCTGACGGCATATTCAAATACGTTTTCCGTGGCATCAAAAAAGTCGCTTAGATAGGCCGTGCTGTAGGTAGCCGTAACGCGCGCATCCGCAACGGCTCGCGTATCTGAGAGACTCAGATTCAAAGCGTCGTGCCATTGGCCGTTCACATAGGTTTGGATGGTCAGCACTTCGTACATTGCCATAAACTCACTCGGCATTAGGATGCTGACAAACCTAGCTCATTACGAATTAATCGGCAATATAAATCCTTTAATCTCAGCAAAACCCATCTAAATCGGCACTTTAATGCTGACTACGCGATTCCATAAGTAATTACCAACGGCTGGTCCTGAAAAGTCCACGGGCCGCGCTAAATACCGCCTCAATAAAAAACCGGGCGCAAGGCCCGGTTTTTCGTCACACCAACCGAATCAGAAACTATCCAGCGGCATGTCCAGCGTGGTGCGGTCTGCGCTGCGCAGCACTTCTGCCAGAGCCAGGGGCTTGGGCAGTTCGTAGCGCAGGAAGTACTCGCAGGTGGTCAGCTTGCCTTGGTAGAAAGCAGGCTGGCGGGCGCCGCCGTCCTGCAGGCCTTTGAGTGCGGTTTGCGCCTGGCGCAGCCAGAGCCAGCCGACGACCACGTGACCAAAGCACTCGAGGTACAGATAGGCGTTGGCCAGGGCGCGGTCGGGGTCGGTTTTCTTGATGGCTTGCAGGGCGCTGGTGGTTTCTTCCAGCGTGGCCAGGGCGTTGCTCAGCAGCTCGGCGCTGGCTTTCAGCTCAGCAGCGCCGCTGGTGGCCTCGATGGTCGCGCGGATGCGTTGCAGCAGCGCCTGGTAGTGCTCACCACCGGCCATGCTGACCTTGCGGCCCAGCAAGTCCTGACCTTGAATGCCGTGGGTGCCTTCGTGGATCGGGTTCAGGCGGTTGTCGCGGTAGAACTGCTCGACCGGGTACTCGCGGGTGTAGCCGTAGCCGCCGTGTACCTGAATCGCCAGGCTGTTGGCTTCCAGGCAGAACTGCGACGGCCAGGATTTGACGATGGGCGTAAGCAGATCGAGCAGGCCGGCGGCGGCTTCGCGCGCTTCTGCTGTGGGTGCGTGCTTTTTCTCGTCTACCAGGGTGGAGGAGAACAGGCACAGCGACAGGCCGCCTTCAACAAAAGCTTTTTGCGCCAGCAGCATGCGGCGTACGTCGGCGTGCTGAATCAGCGGGATCATCGGCGTGGCCGGGTCGCGCTCGGCCAGCGGGCGGCCCTGGGTCCGGTCGCGGGCGTAGTCCAGCGCGTGCAGGTAACCGGTGTAACCCAGCATGACCGAACCCAGGCCGACGCCGATGCGGGCCTCATTCATCATGTGGAACATGCCGGCCAGGCCGTTGTGTGGCTCGCCGACCAGATAACCGACCGCCCCGCCCTTTTCACCAAAATTGAGCATGGTGGAGGTGGTGCCGCGGTAACCCATCTTGTGGATCAGGCCGGCCAGGATGACGTCGTTACGCTCGCCCAGGCTGCCGTCTTCGTTGACCAGGAACTTGGGCACGATAAACAGCGAAATACCCTTGGCGCCAGGCGGCGCGTCGGGCAGCTTGGCCAGGACCAGATGAATGATGTTTTCGCTCAGCTCGTGATCACCGGCGGAGATGAAGATCTTGTTGCCGCTGATGCGGTAGGTACCGTCATCCTGCGGTATAGCGCGGGACTTGATGTCGCCCAGCGAGGAGCCGGCGTGCGGCTCGGTCAGGCACATGGTGCCGAAGAAGCGGCCGGCCATCATCGGCTCGGCAAAGCGCTGCTTCTGCTCGTCGGTGCCGTGCGCCATGATCAGGTTGCTGGCGGCGATGGTCAGACCGGCGTAGGCCTGGGTGCTGACGTTGGCGCCCTTGATCAGGCCGATACAGGTTTGCGAGACCACGGCGGGCAGCTGCATGCCGCCGCGCTCGTAATCCTGCGAAGCGGCCATCAGGCCGGTCTCGCGCAGTACTTTCAGCGCTTCTGCCACTTCCGGGCGAATCACGACTTTGCCGTTTTCGAAACGCGGCTCGTCTTCATCACAGGCGTGGTTGTGCGGCGCGAAAGTTTCGCTGGCGACTTTCAGGGCCAGTTCAATGGCGGCATCAAAGGTGTCGCGGCTATGGTCTTCATAGCGCGGGAATTGGGTAAAGCGTTCAATATCCAGCAGCTCATAGAGCAGAAACGCCAGATCGTCGGTATTGATAATCTTCTGAGACACGGAAAATTCCTCTGGAATTTTAGCGGCAAGCTACAAGCCTCAAGCCGCAAGCCAACCCTATAAAGCGAAACCCGAGCAGGGCCCGGGTTTCACTTGCAGCTTGACGCTTGTAGCTTGCCGCTGCGGTTTAAACGATCTCGAACAGGCCGGCAGCACCCTGGCCGCCGCCGATGCACATGGTCACGACCACGTACTTGACGCCGCGGCGCTTGCCTTCGATCAGCGCGTGGCCAACCAGACGTGAACCGGTTACGCCGTAGGGGTGACCGATAGAGATGGAGCCCCCGTTGACGTTCAGGTTTTCCATCGGGATACCCAGACGCTCGGCGCAGTAGATCACCTGCGAAGCAAAGGCTTCGTTCAGTTCCCACAGACCGATGTCGTCCATCTTCAGGCCGTTGCGCTCCAGCAGACGTGGAATCGCGAAGACCGGGCCGATGCCCATTTCATCAGGCTCGCAACCGGCAACCGCGAAACCGCGGAAAATACCCATGGGCTGGATGCCCAGTTGCTCGGCCACCTTGCTGTTCATCACGGTGCAGACAGAGGCGCCGTCAGACAGCTGGCTGGCGTTACCGGCGGTGACAAAGTTGCCCGGGCCACGCACGGGCTGCAGACCGGCCAGACCTTCCAGGGTGGTGCCCGGACGATTGCACTCGTCCTTCACCAGGTTGACGGCCTGATCGGTGATCTCGCCGGTTTCCTTGTTCTGCACCTTCATGATGGTGTCGTAAGGCACGATTTCGTCAGCGAACTTGCCGCTTTCCTGGCCGGCGGCAGTGCGCTGCTGGCTCAGCAGGGAGTATTCGTCCTGCGCTTCACGGCTGACGTTGTAACGCTGGGCAACGATGTCGGCAGTTTCGATCATCGACATGTACAGCTCAGGCTTGTTCTGTTTGATCCACTCGTTGGTGCCGTGGAACATGTTCAGCTTGTCGTTCTGGCACAGGCTGATGGATTCAACGCCGCCAGCAACGATGGCCGGGATCTTTTCGCTGACGACGCGCTGGGCAGCGATGGCGATAGACTGCAGACCGGAGCTGCAGAAACGGTTGATCGACATACCCGCAGTGGTCACCGGCAGGCCGGCGCGAATCGCGGCCAGGCGCGCCATGTTCTTGCCCTGTGCACCTTCATGGAAGGTGGCGCCCAGGATCACGTCTTCAACCAGCGAAGGATCGATACCGGCGCGCTTGACCGCGTGCTCGATAACGTAGCCAGCCATGTCGACACTGTGCGTGTTGTTCAGCGCACCGCGATAGGATTTGCCCAGAGCCGTACGGGCCGTGGATACGATAACTGCGTCAGTCATGTTGTTGCTCCTGTTGAAATAAATAAATCAGCTGGCTACTCCGAGTCAGATACTCAACCAGGCTGGCCTTGCTGTTCACTCCAGTTTTCCAGCGTGTCCCGTGCTGCTCGATAGGGCTTGAGCCCCATCCAGAGCAGGATGATGGAACCCACGGTAATCACGCTGGCAACGATGAAGATGGAATAACGTACCGCCATGTCGTCCTGGAACACGTAATCGGTGAACATAGCCACGGCGGTCGGCCCAATACCCAGACCAATCAGGGTAATGGTAAACAGATAGATTGCCGAGGCCTGCCCGCGCATGGCGTTGGGCATGATCTCCTGAATGGCGGCCGGTGCCACGCCAAAGGGCATGGCTACGGTAAATACGTTGAAGAACATGATAGCCCACAGCAGCGGCATGTTGTCGACCAGGTAGACCGCGTTGCACGCAAGTGTCAGTGCTGCGGCCAACAGGCCAACCCGCATGTTGGCATCGCGATAGCCGCGACGGGCCATATAGTCCGCCAGGCGACCGCCGAAGACGATTCCGGTGGAGCCAGCGACCATCACCAGGCTGCCGTAGTAGATACCGACTTCACCGGGCGTGAGGCCGTGGGTACGAATAAAAAAGGTCGGGATCCAGGCCGAAGCGCCGTACGAGGCAAACGACAGGCAGGCAAAGCCGAAGTTGTGGCACAGCACCGCCTTGCGAATGGTCAGCAGGTAGGCGCCTACTTCCTTCAGCGGCACAGCCACACCGGCGCCCACGCCTTTGCGGGTAGGCTCCTTGATGGCCAGCAGCACCAGGCAGAACATCAACCCTACGGCGCCCAGTACCAGAAAAATCAGCTGCCAAGGCCGCACTATGCCCAGCACCGGCAGCGTCATCGGTCCCTGCGCGTTGGCCCAGGTCACCACGATACCGCCGAGCAGGAAGGCCATGCCGGCGCCCAGATAGATACCCATGGCGTACACGCTGATGGCTGTGGCGCGGCGGTCGGCCGGGAAGCTGTCGGCAATCAGTGAATAAGCGGCCGGCGACAGCGCTGCCTCACCGGCACCCACACCAATGCGGCAGAGAATGAACTGCCAATATTGTTGCGCCAGGCCGCAGGCGGCGGTCATCAGGCTCCAGAAGGCCACGCCCCAGGCGATCAGCCCACGGCGGCTCTTGCTGTCGGCGATACGCCCCAGGGGGATGCCGGCTATGGTGTAGAAGATGGCGAACGAGAGGCCCATCAACAGGCTCATCTGGGTATCGTTGATGCCCAGATCCGCGCGGATCGGGCCGACCAGCAGGTTAAGAATCTGTCGGTCGATAAAGGAAAGCACATAGGCCACCAGCAGAATGCCCACGGTAACCCAGGCTCTGGCGGATGTTGGATAGCGATTGTTGTCGATCACGCCATGCTCCCTCTTTTTGTACTTGGAATTGTCAGATCTGGAGACTAGCAGGTTCGCACAGCGAAAGTCGATTTCGAAATATACGCATCATTCAGCACAATGCGACTTCATCAATGCGGGCAATGTGACATTTTGAAACACCCACAGCGTAGCCCGCCAATGCGCCTGCGACGCGTCTTTCCGACCAGCTGCAGGGGCTTCCGCTTTGTGCTCGCTGCCGCTAGGCTGGGCTGATGCCAACTTCTCTTCTGCAAGCGCCTTTGGTCATGATCGGCGGCGGCCACGCTCATCTGGTTGCCCTGCGCCAATGGATTGCCCGCGGCCAGCGCGCACCCGCTGGCAGCCTGCTGATCAACGCACAACCTTACGCCTGGTATTCCGGCATGCTGCCGGGGCTGCTGGCCGGCCGCTTTACTGCCGCACAGTGCAGTATCGAGCTTGCGCCACTGGCCGCCGCCTGCGGCTTGACGTTGATCTGCGATGAGCTGCTGGCGCTCGATGCCAGCAGCCAGGCAATCCTGCTGGCCAGCGGCAAGCGCCTGGGCTTTGCCAGGCTCTCGCTGAATACCGGCGCACTACCGGCAATCGACTTCAAGACTGACGGCAGCCTGCCGCTGGTGGGCGCCAAGCCCTTCCCCGGCATAGTGCAGCAAGTGCAGCAATGGCAAACCTGGCAGACGCAGCCACCGGCGCAGTTGGCGATCCTGGGCGGCGGCGCGGCGGGCGTGGAGCTGGCGTTGGCTCTGCGTATGAGTCTGCCGCAAACCCAGCTATCGCTGTTCTGCCGCAGCGGCCTGTTGGCCAACCACCCGCCTCGGCTGGCGCCACTGGCGCGCACCCGTCTGAGCAAGGCTGCGGTAAAGCTGCACGAGAATCTGCCGATAGAAAGGATCAGCGACACACAACTGTACGCCGCCGGGCGCGCGGTTGCGCAGCCAGATGCCGTCGTGCTGGCCACGGGCGCGGCAGCGGCCGGCTGGCAGCCGGGCAGCGGATTGCTCTGCGATGAACAGGGCTTTATTCGCATCAATGAACAGTTGCAGAGCTGCAGTCATGCGGCCATTTTTGCCACCGGCGATTGCGCCAGTTTGCCGAACACGCCACGCGCTGGCGTTTACGCCGTGCGCCAGGGGCCGGTGCTGGCGCATAACCTGCTGGCAGCAACGGGCAGCGGCACACTGCAGCGCTACCAGCCCCAACCGCGTGCACTGGCGCTGCTGGCCTGCGGCGATGGCAGCGCCCTGTTGAGTTACGGCGCACTGGCAACCCAGGGCCGGCTCGCTGGCAAACTGAAGGACTGGCTGGATCTGCGCTTTATGCGCGAGCATCGCTTGCCAGCGCACGGCGATTGAATTGCCCGGTGGGCGGTGGCCTAATGGCCGCCACAGGTCTGACTTCACAACAACAATGAGCAGTAGCGGTACCTGACGGAACACTTCATGCAAACAGGAATTATCGGCAAGGCGGCCTTGGCCTGCATTCAATTGGGCATGCTGGCGTGGCTATTTCACAGCCACGGTGGCGCCGCAGTAGGGCCAGCTCTGGTGCTTTGCCTGATTCCCTGGCTCGGCCTGCCCTGGCGCTACCCGCCGGCCGACCCGCCGCCAAGAGCCAGCGACGACAGCATACTGGCTGCCGTGGCTGCAGAGGCGGCCATCCACAGCGGCAAGGCCCAGCAACAGGCGGCGCGCCTGCAGGCGCTGGCCGACACCACAGCACCCTTACCGGAACAACTGCAGGCAACGCACAGCGGGTTGCAGCAGTTGGGCACCCGCTATACGCAGCAACAGCAGCAAAACGAGCACGACTACCACCACAGCGAACAGCTCAGTCAGTCGGTTACCCAGTTGTGCGGCGCCCAAAGCGCGGCGCAAACCAGCCTGCAAAACTGCCTGACCCAAGCCGGCCTGCTGCGCGGTCACAGCGCGACCAGCCTGCAACTGCTCAGCCAACTGCAACAGCAGAGCAGCCGCATCAGCAAGGTGACTCAGGTGATCGATGGCATCGCCAGCCAGACCAACCTGCTGGCGCTGAATGCGGCGATTGAAGCGGCGCGTGCCGGCGAAAGCGGCCGCGGCTTTGCCGTGGTGGCCGACGAGGTGCGTGCACTCGCCACCCGCACCACCGCCGCCACCGCTGAAGTGGGCGACATCATCAGCCAGATGGATCAGCAAAGCCTGCAGGTGGGAAATGAGATCACCGCGCTGGACGCCTGCGTGCAAAGCACCGACGCTCTGCTCACGCAATCGGCCGAGCAGCTGCAACGGGCCAGTCAACTGGGCGACCACGTGCGCGAAGAAGCTCGCAGCGCGGCGCAAGTCGACCCTGCCCTGTCAGCCGAGCTGTCTGGACAGTTGGAATCGCTCGAATATTTATTGCAGCAGAGCGAACAGGCGAGCCGTCAACTGATTGCCGAGCTGACGCAGCTCAGCCATCAGACCCTATCAGGCAGCGCCCAGAGCGCTGGCTGAGGGCAACGCCAACAGCGTTCGGGTTTGCTCCTCACCCGCCGCCAGGGCGGCGAGGCAGGCGCTGATGGCATTGGCATCGTTCTCACGGCGCAGCGCCGCAAACAGGGGCTTGGCCTCGGGATACGTCAGCCCCAGCATCGACAACCATTGTTTGAGCCGGCCGGGTGCATGGCGGTCGACCACGCGCGCGCGGGTCTGCTCGAAGAAGTCGGCGATCCAGGGCAGCAAGGTGGGCCAGGGCGCCATCTGGGCATCAGCACCGTCCAGCCCACGAATCTGCCGCGCCAGATCGGGCCGGCGCACCAGGCCACGGCCGATCATCACCTGCTGGCAGCCGCTGATCTGGCGAATCCGGTGGTAATCCTCGGGCGTCCAGACATCGCCATTGGCGATCACCGGCACATCCACCGATTCGCGAATGCGCGCCAGCCAGTGCCAGTGCGCCGGCGGCTTGTAGCCATCCATCTTGGTGCGCGCGTGTACGGTGATCTCGCTGGCACCGCCAGCCGCCAGCGCGGCGGCGCATTCCAGCGTCAGCGCGGTATCGCTGTAGCCCAGGCGCATCTTGGCGGTGACCGGAATATGCGCCGGGGTCGCGGCGCGCACACTGGCGACAATCTGCTGCAGCAGTTCCGGCTCGCGCAGCAGCGAAGCGCCGCCCCGGTGGCGGTTGACCGTCTTGGCCGGGCAGCCGAAATTCAGATCAATCGCCGGCGCGCCCATGCTGGCCAGCAGCGCAGCATTCTCGCCCATCCAGCGCACATCGGAGCCCAGCAGCTGCGGCCTTACCGGCACGCCGGTGCGGGTTTTCCAGTCATGGCTCAGCTCTGGCACTATGCGTTGAATTGTGCCGCGGTTGAGCAGTCCGGTGGTCACGCGAATGAACTCGCTGACGCACCAGTCGATGCCGCCAATGCGGGTGAGGATGTCGCGCATGGGTGGGTCGACCAGACCTTCCATCGGCGCCAGTACTATCACGGGCTTGGCTGAAACCGCGTCTGTGCTCGGCTGGGTCATGGCGTGATGCCCTGCTCTGCCAGCATGCTCAACAGTTGAGCTTCATCCATTACCCGTACGCCCAACTGCTCGGCCTTGGCCAGCTTGCTGCCAGCCCCCGGCCCCGCCACTACGCAGTGGGTCTTGGCTGAGACGCTGCCGGCGACCTTGGCGCCCAGGCCCTCCAGATGCTCCTTGGCCACGTCGCGTGGCATGGCTACCAGGGTACCGGTGAGCACCCAGGTCTGGCCGCTCAGCGGCAGACTGTCGGTGTGCGCTCGCGCAGACTCCCAGTGCATGCCGAAGTCGCGCAGCTGCTGCTCTATGCGCAGCGCCTGCTCTGCCGCCTGCTCATTCTGGGCGAAGGCGCGCAAACCCTTGATGGCTTTTTCATTCAGCCGCTCGACCTGTTTCAGATCCAGCCAGTCCGCCGCCAGAATCGCCTGCAGGCTGCCAAACTGGCTGGCCAGCCGCTCGGCACCGGTCTTGGCGATGTGCGGAATATCCAGCCGCGCGAGAAATTCGGCCAGCGACACGCTGGCGGCAAATTCGGCGCCCAGCTCAGGACTTTCCTGCGGGGCAACGCCGCGCGTCAGCAATTGATCGATGACCTGCTGGTTGTGCTCGTCAGCAAAGAAGTTGTGAATCTCGTACGCCACCTCGGCACCAACGTCCGGCAGGTACACCAGCACCTGCGGCAGCGCCTGGCGGATACGCGCCAGCGAACCCAGCGCGCGCGCCAGCAGTTTGGCGGTTTCTTCACCCACATCCGGAATACCCAGGGCGTAGATGAAGCGCGCCAGCGTGGGCGTGCGGCTGTCGGCAATGGCGGCCAGCAGGTTGCGGGTGGAGAGATCGGCAAAGCCTTCGAGCGCCAGCACTTGATCGTAGGTCAGTTGATACAGATCAGCCGGCGAGCCGACCAGCCCGGTATCCACCAGTTGCTCGACGCTTTTCTCGCCCAGGCCGTCGATATCCATCGCCCGGCGCGAGACAAAGTGAATGATCGACTGCTTGAGCTGCGCCTGGCAGGTTAGGCGGCCCACGCAGCGATACACAGCGCCTTCGGTGGTGGTCTCGCGGCCCTTGCCGCGTTTGGTCAACTGGGTACGCTCCACCGCCGAGCCGCAGACCGGGCAGGTTTCGGGCACCTCTATCGCGCGAGCATCGGCCGGGCGCCGTTCGCTGACCACCTGCATCACCTGCGGAATAACATCGCCAGCGCGGCGGATGATCACGGTATCGCCGACCATTACGCCCAGGCGGGCCACTTCATCCATGTTATGCAGGGTTGCGTTGGAGACGGTCACACCGGCGACCTGCACCGGTTTGAGCCGCGCCACCGGCGTGATGGCGCCGGTGCGGCCGACCTGAAACTCCACATCCAGCAGCTCGGTCAGTTCTTCCGAGGCGGGGAATTTGTGGGCAATGGCCCAGCGCGGTTCGCGCGAGCGAAAACCCAGTTCGCGCTGGTAACCCAGCCGATTGACCTTGAACACCACGCCATCAATCTCGTAGTCCAGCCCGGCGCGGCGCTCGCCTATATCGCGGTAATATTCCAGGCAGCCCGCCACACCCTGCTTGAGCTTGAGCTCACGGCTGATGGTCAGGCCCCATTCCTTGAAGCGCTGCAAGATGCCGACCTGGGTATCTGGCAGCTCGCCCTCTACGCGACCAAAACCGTAGCAGCAGAACTCCAACGGACGTGACGCGGTGATCGCCGGATCAAGTTGGCGCAGGCTGCCGGCTGCGGCGTTGCGCGGGTTGGCGAAGGTCTTGCTGTCATTGGCGCGCGCGGTTTCGTTCAGAGTCTCGAATCCGGCCTTGCTGATAAACACCTCGCCGCGCACCTCCAGTACCGCCGGCCAGCCTTCGCCACGCAGTTTGAGCGGCACGTTGCGGATGGTACGGACGTTGCTGGAAATATCCTCACCGGTGCTGCCATCGCCACGGGTGGCGCCCCGTACCAGCAAACCGTTCTCGTACAGCAGACTGACCGCAAGGCCGTCGAGCTTGGGCTCACAGCAGTACTCCACCTCTGCACCCTCGCCGAACAGATCACCCGCCGGCAGGTCCAGGCCCTCACGCACGCGGCGATCAAAATCCAGCATGTCCTGCTCGGCAAAGGCGTTGCCCAGGCTGAGCATGGGGATCTCGTGCTGCACCTCGCCAAAGCCGCCTGCTGGGGCACCGCCTACCCTTTGGGTGGGCGAATCGGGGGTGATCAGATCTGGATGCTCGGCCTCGATGGCCTTGAGCTCATTGAACAGGCGGTCGTACTCGGCATCCGGAATCGCCGGCTCATCCAGCACGTAATAGCGGTGGTTATGCTGGGCGATTTCCTCACGGAGCGCGATGGCGCGTTCGGCAGGCGTGGTGTGCTGGGACATGGGTAACCGGAGGTATTGGGAAACAGGGGGTAATTGTAACCAAGCCAGCCGCAGCGGCAAGCGCGGCGGCGTGGAGCTACAAGCGGCAAGCTGCAAGCCCCAAGTTGAAAATCAACAGCCATGTCGCAGTGCAGCTGGGGTTAGGGTTTCGCTTGTAGCTTGCCGCTTGCCGCAGGAAGGCTGGCGCCTTCCCGCGCTGCTTCTAGCGCCGCTGGTTGTAGTGGCGGCGTTCGAACTCGGCAATACGCTGACGGTAGTGCTCGATGGTTTGTGCGGTGAGCACGCTGCGCTGTTCGTCTTTCAGGTCGCCGCCCAGCTCGTGGGACAGCTTGCGTGCAGCGGCGATCATCAGGTCCAGCGCCTGCTTCGGGTGGCGTGGGCCGGGCAGGCCCATGAAGAAACTGACCGCGCGTACGTGCCCGCTGTCCATTTCGTCCAGATCAAAGACGCCGGGCTTGAGGGCGTTGGCCATGGAGAAGAGTACGTCGCCGTTACCGCTCATACTCTCGTGGCGATGAAAGATATTCATGTCGCCAAAGCGCAGACCACTTTCCAGAATGCTCTGATGCAGCGCCGAACCAACAAAGCCCAGCTCGTCACGCGCCACCACATTGATCACCAGTACTTCCTCGACCGGCAGCGACTCCTGCTCGGGTTTGGCTTCGGCTTTGGCCGGTGCCTCCTCCTTGCGCGCCTTGCCAGCCTTGCCTGACCTGGTAGCAGATTCCTGCGCGACCGGGTCGACCAGCACCGGCGGCTCATCCAGATCCAGGCCGACCTGTTGCGGCACGTGCCAGTCTGCGTCCGGCCGGGATTCGGCCACATCGTCCAGTTCAGCACCAAACGAGGGCTCCTCGCGCTCGGCTCGGCCACCCACTATCCGCGGCGGGCCAAGCAGTTCGTCGCCGCTCGCCTCTTCCGGCAAATCGCTGAGGTTGCGCTCAAGCTTGAAGCGAATGCGCGAACGCCCGCCCATGCGGCGCCAACCATCAAACAGAATGCCGGCGATGACAAGAAGGCCGATAATGAAAAGCCACTCACGCAAACCGAAATCCATGAATACCTGTTCCTGTTCTTACAATTCTGTTTGGGGCCAAAGCCCGCCTGTTATCTGGCCGGATGCTAGCACGCTCTCCGGCAAACTTACACTGCCGCCAGCGCTGCAGCCTCTTCCACGTCTACTGTGACCAATCGCGAGCAACCGGGTTCATGCATGGTCACCCCCATCAACTGATCTGCCATCTCCATCGCAATTTTGTTATGCGTGATGTAGATGAACTGGACCCGCGACGACATTTCCTTGACCATGCGCGCGTAGCGCCCCACGTTGGCGTCGTCCAGCGGCGCATCCACCTCATCCAGCATGCAGAAAGGTGCCGGGTTGAGCTGAAAGATGGAGAACACCAGCGCGATGGCGGTCAATGCCTTCTCACCGCCTGAGAGCAGGTGAATAGTGCTGTTCTTCTTGCCGGGCGGCCGCGCCATGATGGTTACGCCGGTATCCAGCAGATCATCGCCGGTCAGTTCCAGGTAGGCATTACCGCCACCGAATACCTTGGGAAACAGTGCCTGCAGTCCCTGGTTGACCTTGTCGAAGGTTTCCTTGAAGCGCGCGCGGGTCTCGCGGTCGATCTTGCGGATGACCTGTTCAAGGGTATTGAGCGCCTCCTCCAGATCGGCATTCTGCGCGTCCAGATAACGCTTGCGTTCGGACTGCTGCTCGTACTCTTCAATCGCCGCCAGGTTGATCGCGCCCAGGCGCTGGATGCGCGCATCCAGTTGCGTCAGCTGTTGCTCCCAATCGGTCTCGCTTGCGTTATCGGGCAGGGTTTCGAGCACGCCGTTCAAATCGTAGCCGGCTTCGAGCAGCTGCTCCTGCAGACCCTGACGGCGGGTTTGCAGGTCGCGCGCGGTCAGCCGTTGCTCGTCCAGTTGGGTGCGCAGTACCTGCGCCTGCTGCTCGGCCTGCACGCGCCGGGTCTCCTGCGCGCGCATCTGCTGATCGACGCCTTCCAGCGCCTGCCGCGCCTGCGTGAGCTGGTGTTCCACCTCCACACGCTGCTCCAGCAGGGTTTCCAGCTCGATGCGCTGATCGTCCTCCGGCGCCTGGCTTTCTTCCAGGGTCATGCGCAGTTGCTCGCGCCGTTCACCCAGGCGCTCTGCCTGCATCAACTGGCGTTCAAGCCCCTGTGAGGTGCTGTTCTGCTGCGCTTTAAGCGATTGCACGCGCAGGGCCAGCTGGTGGGATCTGTCCTTCTGCTGGCGGCCTTGCTGGCGCGCCTGATCCAGAGCTTCACGCGCCTGATCGCGCTGTTGCAACAAGGTTTCGCGCTGGCCGGTATCGGCTTCCATGCTGTCGAGCGCGCCCTGCAGCGTGAGCCGCGCTTCGCCAATCTGTTCCAGCTCGTCGCTGCGCTGCTGCTTGATATCCTGCAGATCGTCGCTGATGCGCTGGCGCCGGGCGGTGACCTGCTCCAGCCGCACCTGCTTGGCCGACCACTGCGCCTTGAGATCGCCTTGCTGACGCCCGAGCGCAGATAACGCCTGTTGCAGGCTCTCGCGCTGCTGCTCCAGGGCGCGAATGCGTTCGCGCAGGTCGCTCAAGCGCTGCTCGCCGCTCTCCAGCGCCCCTTCCTGCTCGGCCAGCTGCGCCTGCAGCTGCTCCATCTCCTGCTGCCGCGCCAGCACGCCAGACTCACTGGCCTCGCCACGACGGTAACGCAGCCAGTTGGGACCAACCCAGTGGCCCTGCGGGGTAATCAGGGACTCGTGCGCCGCCAGTTGTTCGCGCTGCGCCAGCGCCTGCAGCAGATCGTCCACGGGGCGGATGCTGCCCAGCCAGGGGCTAAGATCCAGCCTGGACTCCACCTTGTCGAGCAGGCTGCCGGGCGCGACCTGGCCCAGACTGCGCGTCTCCAGCAGGCGCAGCTGGCCCTGCTCGAAGTCGGCCAGTGCCGTGCTCAGGCTGGCCACATCATCCAGACAGACCGCTTGCAGGTCATTGGCCAGCACGGCTTCGACCGCCAGCTCCCAGCCGCTGGCGACCTGTATCTGCTCGGCCAGTTGCCGACCACCCGCCAGCCCCTGCGCGGCCAGCCAGTCACCAACGTCGCTGCCCTGGTCCAGTGCCGCTTGCTGCAACGCTTCCAGCGAGGCCAGACGGCCGCTACCACGCTGCATTTCGCCGCGACGGATGTTGAGCTCCTGCTGCAGCGCATTGAGATTTTCGCGCTCGTGCTGCAGGCTTTCGCTGACGTCGGCCAACGCCAGTTGATCGCCTTCGCCGCGCATTTCCAGCTCGGCCAGCTGTTCGCCCAGTTCTGCCAGCTCCTCGTCCAGCGGGCCGGCGCTCAGGGTGCTGCGCTCTTCTTCTAGACGCTGAATGCGCTCGCCTAGGCGCTCGATGGATTGCTCCATATGGCGAATGCGCGACTGCTCCACCTCCGCCTGCTGGCGTGGCGCCGCCGCCTGTTGATTGAACTGCTCCCAGGCCTGTTGCCAGTTCTGCATGGCCTCTTCAGCGCCCTGCAACTGAATTGCCGTGTCTTCATCGGCAGCGCCTGCCAGCTCCAGCTCGGGCTCCAGTTCGCTCAGCTCGTTCTGCAGGTCGGCCAGCAGCGCCTGATCCTGGGTCAGGTGGCTCTGCGCCTCCTGCCAGGCCTGCTCGGTCTGTTCTATATCTTCGTGCAGTTGCCTCTGCCGGTCGCGGTTGAATTGCAGCACCTGCTCGATGCGACTGATGTCGGCGCCCAGGCTGTAGAACCGCGCCTGTACCTGATTGAAGCGCTCATTCAGGTCGCTGTGCTGATCGCGCTGCTTCTCGATCTCGCTGTCGGCGTTGCGCTGCTCGGCAATCAGGCCTTCGAGCGCCACTTCCAGGTCGCGCACACGGTGCTCGCGCTCGCCGGCCTGCTGGTTCAGGTTCTGCCAGCGCAGGGCTTGCAACTGGGCCTTGAGCTGGCGCTCCTCGGCCTTGTATTCCTTGTACTTCTCGGCGGCCTGAGCCTGGCGTTGCAGGTGCGACAGCTGGCGCTCCAGCTCATCGCGCAGGTCGGTCAGGCGCGCGAGGTTCTCGTGCGTGCGGCGAATGCGGTTTTCGGTCTCGCGGCGGCGCTCCTTGTATTTGGAGATACCGGCGGCCTCTTCAATAAACAGGCGCAGCTCATCGGGCTTGGCTTCGATCAGCTTGGAGATCATGCCCTGTTCGATGATCGAGTAACTGCGCGGCCCCAGGCCAGTGCCCATGAAAATGTCGGTAATATCGCGGCGCCGGCACTTGGTGCCGTTCAGGAAATACTGATTCTGCGCCTCGCGGGTGACGCGGCGGCGGATGGAAATCTCGTTATAGCCGGCGTATTCGCCCTGCAGGGTGCCGTCGCTGTTGTCGAACACCAGCTCGATGGAGGCCTGCCCTACCGGCTTGCGGGTATTGGAGCCGTTGAAGATCACGTCGGTCATCGACTCGCCGCGCAGGTTCTTGGCCGAACTTTCGCCCATTACCCAGCGTACTGCGTCAATGATGTTGGATTTGCCACAGCCGTTGGGCCCCACCACCGCGCCCATGTTAGTGGGAAAGTACACGGTGGTCGGGTCCACGAAGGATTTGAAGCCTGCCAGCTTGATGCATTTCAATCGCATGGATGAGGCGTGTCCTTGCTCTACTCGGCGGCTGTTGCGGCGATATTTTGGCGGCAACAGAATAAACCCGCATTTTTACCCGCTATGCCCGGCAAAGAGAAGCCCCGCGCGGCAAATCCGCTTGATTGGCAAGGCTGGCCAAGCTCTGGCAACTGCGGCAAACTCTTGCGCCGAAGCCATCAGCGACCACGAGAAAGCCCCGCACCATGCCCAGCCAACCCGATCTGGACAGCTTGTACAGCAAGCTGATGAACGAAGAAGACGCGCGCGTCTGCAAGGATATTCCCGACGCGGCCTGCACCGATGTACCGCGCAACTTCTTCCAGCAGGTGCTGGCCAATACCCTGACCAGCCTGGGCGACACTCTGACCAACCCCAAGACCACCCTGGCCTGGCTGATGGGCGTGGTCGGCGCGCCAGTGGCGCTGATCGCCTGGCTGGTACCCCTTCGCGAATCCGGCTCCATGCTGCCGCAGCTGTTCATTGCCTCTTACATACGCCGGTTCAGTTATCGCAAGGGCGTGTGGGTGCTGGGCAGTCTGCTGCAGGCAGCCGCGCTGCTGGCGATGGGCGCGGCTGCCGCGGTGACTACTGGCGCCCTGGCCGGTGGCCTGATCATCCTCTGCCTGATTGTATTCAGCCTGGCACGCGGGCTTTGCTCGGTGGCCAGCAAGGATGTGATCGGCAAAACCGTGCCCAAGACCCGCCGCGGCCGCCTCAACGGTCTGTCTACCACGCTCTCGGGCTGGCTGGCTTTGGCCTTTGGTGTGTATTGCCTGATCTGGCCGCCGGCGGATGACGAAATGCTGTTTTACGCGGCGCTGCTGGTGGGAGCGGCATTGCTCTGGGTGCTGGCCGCACTGGTCTACCGCGGTATCGACGAGGCCCCCGGTGCCACCGAAGGCGCGGGCAACGGCCTGCGCGAAGCCATCGGCCGCATCAGCCTGCTACGCGACGACAAACCCTTTCGCCGCTTTGTGATTACCCGTGCGCTCCTGCTCTGCTCCGCCCTCTCGGCGCCTTACTACGTGGTGATGGCGCAGGATCTCGAAGCCGGCTTCGGTATGCTTGGCGCCTTTCTGGTGGCCAACGGCCTGGCCAGCAGCCTGAGCGCCATGGTGTGGGGGCGGATGTCAGACAAATCGAGCAAGCAGGTGCTGATTCGCGCGGCCTTTATCGCCAGCCTGCTGGGGCCACTGGTAATTGCGCTGCATCACTTTGCGGTGCTGCCGCAGGCGCTACAGGCCTGGCTGTTTCCGGTCGCCTTTTTCATTCTGGGTGTGGCGCACAGCGGCGTGCGGGTGGGCCGCAAGACCTACGTACTGGATATGGCGGGTGGCAACAAGCGCACCGACTATGTAGCGGTCAGCAACAGCGTCATCGGGCTGATTCTCTTGGCTACAGGCCTGTTCGGTCTGCTCAGCACCTTGATCGGCGCGGCCGGCATGTTGCTGCTGCTCTCGGGGATTGGTTTGCTTGGCGCCCTGCTGGCGTTCAGTCTGCCGGAAGTGCAGCAGGACTGATTGCCTGGATCTGCGAGCGCCGGCGTCAGCTGGCCTGTACCCAATCACGCGCGGCATCGGCCTGATCGGAAGCGAATACCCGCAAATCGATGGAGCTGAACAGTTTGTCGGCTATGTCGACCATGCGTTCCAGCCAATGACGGTCGGTGACCACGGCTTCGCGTTCAAAGCGGCCCCAGTGGGTGAAACCGAATTTCACGTCCTTGTAGAAGGCTTCGACGGAAATATCATCGAAGCTGGGCATCTCGACGTAAAGCCGTATTTTGGGATGCTTCTCCAGCGCCTGCTCGATCAGGGCGATAGCCTGATCCAGCACTTCGGTGGTGATGCGCTCTTCGATACGAAAGCCGACGACGCGATCATCGGCAAAGGGGATGGAGGTCAACATGGTGCGGCGCTCCTGCCTGCATAGAGGCTGTGGTCAGCAGCCTGGCACAGCTTAGCGATACCAGGCAAGGCCAGCATCAGGCTAGCGGTTAGGCGTTACCTGAGTCCAATCCACAATATAGACTCTGGCGCCGCCAACACCCAACTGATTCGCCAACAGGCCGCAGATCACTCCACGGCGCGGTCGATCACCAGTTCGAGGCGCTCGCTATTGCCGGCATGCACTTCGTCCAGCTGGCCAAGGTGGGTACCCTCGCGCGCATCTCCGCTAGGCGATACCCGCGCGACCAACTGCAGGCTCTGCTCGGGCGTCAGGCTAACGCCGGGGAGCATGGCATCGGCCTGACTCAGAGTGATCTCCAGCGGCAGCTGCGACAACGTCAGACGCTTGGCAATCAACGGCATCGGCGGGCCGGCCGGGTCGCGGGCAAATACAAACACGCTGGAATCGGGATCGAGCTGAGCCTGCAGGGCTGGCGCTACGCTGACCCGCAGTTTGATCTCGGGCCCTTGCACCACCTTGGCTGGCTGCTGACCATTGGCGGCCAGGCGCTCGCGCGCACGGTCGATACCACCCTGGATGGCCTGGGCGCCCTGACTACCCGGTTCGGTCGACTGCAGCAGCCGCTCCCAATAACCGATAGAGCCGGCATAGTCACCCGCCTCAAAGGCGGCAATGCCCAGCAAGCCGAGCGCGGTGGGGTTGTTGGGCTGCAACTCCAGGGTCTTGTCCAGCGCAGCAACTGCTTCAGGATCGAGCTGGTTGCCATTGGCGAAGTAGCGCGCCTGCGCCAACTGAGCCAGCACCTCCGGCGCCTCGCCAATCTGATTGAGGCTGTTGCCGAAGGCCTGTACCGCATCAGCCGGGCGCTGCGCGCTCATGTAGGCCCGGCCCAGCATGTACCAGGCTTCACCATTGGTCGGTTGCACCTCGACCACGCGCTCGGTACGGTCGATCAGGGCTTCCAGGCTACTGACCTGCGGGGTGTCCTGCATTTCGCGGTAGAGCGCCAGACCTTCCGGATTGCCCCACCATTGATACAGGCCTACCACGGCCAGTGGCAGCGCCAGCGCAGCCACTACCAGCACCACGGCAACCCGGCGCGTCAGCGGGGCGCGCGCTGCATCCGCCGCCGCGGTATCTTCCAGCAATAACCGGCTGGCTTCCTGCTGCGCGCCGAGCGCCTGCGCTTCACTCAGATCACCCGCTTGCTGCTGAGCCTTCAGCTCGGCGACGCGCTCCTCATACAAGGCAACGTTCAGCGCGGTGCGATCAACCCGCTCATTGCCGCGGCGACGCCACAACGGCCAGACCACTATCACCACCGCCACCAGCACCAGCGAGGCAGTGCTCAACCAGAAATCAATCATCTTGGCTCTTCTTTTCTTCCAGCAGTTGATCCAGGCGTTGTTGCTCTTCGCTGGTCAGGATGTTGTCCAGGGGGTCGTGGGCCGCTCGCTGGCGCCGACGAATCAGCATGAATACGGCGAGAAAGCCCGCCAGCAGGAAGAACAGCGGGCCAAACCAGAGCACCAGAGTGTCGCTGTTCAAGGCCGGTTTGTAGCGCACGAAATCGCCATAACGGGCGACCATGTACTCGACCACTTCCTCATCGCTGCGCCCTTCTTCCAATAGCCGGTAGACTTCCTTGCGCAGATCATCGGCAATGGGCGCGTTGGAGTCGGCGATGTTCTGGTTCTGGCACTTGGGGCAGCGCAACTCGGCGCTGATGGCATAAAAGCGCTCGCGTTCCTGTTCGGAGTCGAACTCGAAAGTGTCCACCGCTGCCTGGGCACTCAGCAGCACCACACCCAGACTCAACCCCACCAGCCAGCGCTTCATGGTTTAGCCTCCTCGACCAGAGCCTGATAGCGTGCCGACAGCTCGCTGTCCCAGACCCGTTCGTCGATCACGCCGATGAACTTGTAGCGCACCACACCCTGGGCATCGATCAGGAAGGTCTCGGGCGCGCCGTACACACCCAGATCCAACCCCAGGCGACCGTCAGTGTCGCTGATGTTCAACTGGTAGGGATTGTGGAAGTCGCGCAGCCATTGCTGCGCTGCCGCTTGGTCATCCTTGTAGTTGACGCCATGGATAATCACGCCCTGTGCCGACAGCTTGTTCAGCACCGGATGCTCGACCCGGCAGGCCACGCACCAGGTGGCCCAGACGTTGACCAGCGCCGGCTTGCCCAGCAGATCGCTGCGTTCGATAGTCTTGCCCGGCTCGGTCACCGAGGCCAGGCTGAACTCGGGGAACGGCTGATTGATCAACGGCGAAGGCAGCGTCAGTTCGTTCTTGCCCTCTTCCTTGCTCAGCAGGTCACGCAGGAAGAAGGCCGCCAACAGCAGAAAAATCAGCAGCGGCAAAACCAGCAGCGCACGGCGCATCAGACAACCTCCCCGGCATTGGCCGGAATGTTCTGGCGCTGGCGCGCCTTGATCCGGTAGCGTTTGTCGCTGGCCGACAACAGGCCGCCGAACATCATCATCAACCCGCCCAGCCAGACCCAGCGCACGAAGGGCTTGATGTGCACGCGGATGGCCCAGGCGTCACCTTCCAGCGGCTCGCCCATGGCAACGAACAGATCGCGGGTGAAACCGGCATCGATACCGGCCTCGGTCATGACCTGGTTCTTGACCTTGTAGAGGCGCTTCTCCGGGTGCAGCAGCGTAACCTCACGGCCGCCCTTGGTTACCCGTATATGGCCCTGATCCGATACCCAGTTGGAGCCTTCGCGGTGCTGTACGCCTTCGAAGGTGAACCCATAACCACCCAGCTCCAGGGTATCGCCCGGCGCCATGCGCAGGTCGCGTTGGTTGTCGAACAGGCTGGCGCCGATGATGCCCACCGCGCACACGGCGATGCCCAGGTGCGCCAGGGTCATGCCCCAGTAGCTGCGCGGCAGCGCACGCAAGCCCTTGGCCAGGCCCTTGTTTCGGGTCTTGTGCAGAATGTCGCGAATACTGGCGCCGGTCACCCAGAACACCAGCAGCAGCATGCTGCCTACGGCAAACAGATGGTTGCCAATCCACACGGCTATGGCAACAGCGCCCACAGCCGCGAGGATCAGCACCCATTTCAGTTGGCCGGTCAGCCAGCTCAGCGGGGTTTCCTTCCAGCGGCTGAGAATACCCACACCCATGGCCAGCATCAGGATCGACATCAAGGGCAAAAACATGCCGTTGAAGTACGGCGGCCCCACCGACACCAGGGTATCGAAGGCCGACATGATCAGCGGATACAGCGTGCCCAGCAGGACCATGAGCGCAGCCACTACCAGCACCAGATTGTTCACTAGCAGCAAGGCCTCGCGCGAGTTCCAGGTGAAGCCGATCTTGCTCTTGACCACAGGCGCGCGCAGCGCATAGAGCAGCAGCGAACCACCCACCACCACCAGCAGGAAGCCAAGAATGAATACGCCGCGCTCGGGATCGGTGGCAAAGGCATGCACCGAAGTGAGCACGCCCGAGCGTACCAGGAAGGTTCCCAGCAGGCTGAGCGAGAAAGCGGCAATGGCCAGCAGCACGGTCCAGCTCTTGAACACGCCGCGCTTTTCGGTGACCGCCAGGGAGTGAATCAGCGCGGTACCCACCAGCCAGGGCATGAAGGAGGCGTTTTCTACCGGGTCCCAGAACCACCAGCCGCCCCAGCCGAGTTCGTAATAGGCCCACCAGGAGCCCAGCACGATGCCCAGGCTGAGAAAGGCCCAGGCCACGATGGTCCAGGGCCGCGACCAGCGCGCCCAGGCCGCATCCAGCCGCCCGCCCAGCAGCGCAGCAATGGCAAAGGCGAAAGCGACCGAGAAGCCCACATAACCCATGTAGAGCATCGGCGGATGCACGATCAGACCAAAATCCTGCAACAGCGGGTTGAGGTCGTTGCCATCAGCCGGATAGAACGGTAACTGGCGATCGAAGGGATTGGAGGTCATCAGCATGAACAGCAAAAAGCCGACACTGATCATGCCCATGACGGCCAGCACGCGGCTGAGCATGTCCTCGGGCAGATCCCGCGAGAAGATCGCCACGGCGAAGGTCCAAGCCGCCAGAATCAGCGCCCACAGCAGCAACGAGCCTTCGTGTCCGCCCCAGACTGCGCTGAGGCGGTAGTACCAGGGCAGCGCCGAGTTTGAGTTGAGCGCCACATAGGTCACGCTGAAATCGTTGGTGATAAA
Source organism: Halopseudomonas sp. (assembly GCF_036961105.1). Classification (GTDB taxonomy): domain Bacteria; phylum Pseudomonadota; class Gammaproteobacteria; order Pseudomonadales; family Pseudomonadaceae; genus Halopseudomonas. The sequence continues at coordinate 92,678 of NZ_JBALWW010000007.1, forward strand.
GGCGTGCACCAGGCAGAGAAAGGCAAAAAATACAAACAGACACTGCGCCATGGCCGCCGGCTGGGCAAAACCCATGGCCAGCGAGTCGCCGCGCCAGGCGCCGTACAAGGGTACTGTCGCCTGCAACACCGCTAGGCAAAGAGCAATAATCAGGGCAACCTGCCCAAGTTCAGGAATCATGCGATCGGCACCTCAGTAGTTGCTTGCTGGCGCGTCTGCGGCTGCTTCGCCGGCCGCCGCCTTGTTGGCCTTGGCATCGTTCATCGCCTTGGCCACCTCAGGCGGCATGTATTCTTCATCGTGCTTGGCGAGCACTTCATCGGCCTGCAATACACCGCTGGCGTCCAGCCGGCCGAGCGCGACTATGCCCTGCCCTTCGCGGAACAGGTCGGGCAGGATGCCGCTGTAGGCGATAGTCACGGCGTGCGCGCCGTCGCTGACATCGAACTGCACATCCAGGCTGTCCTTCGAGCGCACCACACTGCCCTCTACCACCATGCCGCCGGCACGGATACGCGCCTGGTCGGGCACTTCACCGGCGACGATCTGGGTAGGCGTGTAGAACAGATTGATATTCTGCTGCAGGGCCGAGAGTGCCAGCGCAACCGCGCCACCTACCCCCAGGATCACTAGCAGGATGAGAATCAGGCGTTTTCTACGCAACGGATGCATCAACTTTCCTCCCGCCGACGTCGGCGTGCTTCAGCCTGCATCAGCTGGCGCTTTCCCAGCACCGGCGGCAGGAACAACAGAACCATAACCGTCGCCGTAATCCCGTAGGCAGACCAGACATATACCCCATGACCGCCCATGGCCAGAAATTCGAGCAGGTTGCTCATGCGCTTTTCTCCAGAATCTCGCGGACCCAGCGGGCCTTGTGCTCGCGGCGCAACACTTCCAAGCGCATGCGCAGCAGCAGGTTGAGCGCAAACAGGCCGTAGAAGGCCAATACCATCACCAGCAGCGGTAGCCACATCTCCGCCGGCATGGCTGGTTTTTCGGTAACGGTGAAGGTGGCGCCCTGGTGCAGGGTATTCCACCAATCCACCGAATATTTAATGATCGGGATATTCACCACGCCCACAATTGCCATTACCGCCGTGGCCTTGGCTGCGGTGTCACGATTGCTGATCGCCATGCGCAGGGCGATGATGCCAAAGTACAAAAACAGCAGAATCAGCATGGACGTCAGACGCGCATCCCACTCCCAGTAGGTGCCCCAGGTCGGCTTGCCCCAGATAGAACCGGTAATCAACGCCACGAAGGTCATGGCTGCGCCTATGGGGGCGGCGCACTGCAGGGCCACATCGGCCAGTTTCATGCGCCAGACCAGCCCCACAATGCCTGCGACCGCGAGCATCATGTAGCAGGACTGCGCCAGGATCGCGGCCGGCACATGAATATAGATAATGCGAAAGCTGTTGCCCTGCTGGTAGTCCTGCGGCGCGAATACCAGCCCCCAGACCACGCCCACGGCCAACGCCACCAGACTGAATATGGTCAGCCAGGGCAGCAGTTTGCCGCTGATGTCGTAGAACCATTTGGGCGAGCCCAGTTTGTGAAAAAATGTCCAGCTCATCGCTGTCAGTCTCCGCGCCTATTCACTCACGCCAATTCGCAACCCGGCCGCTATCGCCAGCGGTGCCAGACTCAGGGCCAATATCGCCAGGCAGCCCAGCCAGAGCAGGTAACCCAGTACTGGCAAACCTTGCAGAGCCGCGTCCATCGCGCCTGTGCCGAGAATCAGCACGGGGATGTACAACGGCAGTATCAGTAACGCCAGCAGCATGCCGCCGCTACCTTTGAGGCCCACCGTGAGCGCCGCGCCTATGGCGCCCAGCAGACTCAGCACAGCGGTACCCAGCAGCAGCGTGACACAGAGTGTTGGCATCACCGACCAGGGCAGCGCCAGCATCAAACCCAGCACCGGCGCCAACAGTACCAGCAACAGCCCGCACATCAACCAGTGATGCAGCACCTTGACCAACACCAGCACAGTCAAAGGGTGCGGTGAAAGCACCCACTGCTCCAGCGAACCGTCTTCGTAATCGCCACGGAACAGCCCATCAAGTGACAGCAGGGTAGCCAGCAGGGCGGCTACCCAGATAACACCGGACGCCATGCGTTGCAGCAGCTGAGGCTCAGGCCCGACCGCCAGCGGAAACAGGGTAATGACCATGGCAAAGAAAATCAGCGGATTGAGCAGATCGCCGGGGCGGCGCCAGGCCAATTGCCATTCGCGGCGGAACAACAGCCAGAGCATCTGTCGCATCAGGCGGCCCTTCCCAGCACAAGGCGGCGCACACCCGGCAGGTGCGCCAGGCTGTGGTGGGTAGTCAGCAAGACAGTGCCGCCTGCCGCCGCAAACGCCATCACGTGCTGCTCCAGCGCCAGTACACCGGCCTGATCCAGCGCAGTGAAGGGCTCATCCAGAATCCACACCGGTGGGCCCGGCAGGTACAGGCGAGCCAGGGCCACGCGGCGCTGCTGGCCGGCAGACAGCTGCCGGCAGGGTACATCTTCAAAACCGCGCAGCCCGACCTGTGCCAGGGCCTGCCAGATGGCCTCGCGATTGACCGGATGGTTCAATGCGCAGAGCCAGCTCAGATTCTCTTCTGCGCTCAGCACGGCTTTTACCGCAGGCGCGTGGCCGATATACAGCAGGTTGCGCCGCCACTGCTCGCGGCCGCGACCCCGCAGTACCGAGGCGCCGGCATAGTGCACATCCCCCGCGGTGGCGGGCATCAAGCCGGCAAGAATGCGTAGCAAGCTGGTTTTTCCGGCGCCGTTGGGGCCAGCCACCTGCAGCACTTCGCCCGGCTGCAGACAAAAGGACACGGCGGAGAAAAGCTCTCGCTCATCCCGCTCACAGGCCAGGTCGCTGACGTCGATCTGCTGCTTGCTCACCGTTACTCCAACACAGGCTGAATCGCACCGATACCATTGCGTTCATGATTCCGGCATGCTGGCCGCTATACTCATTGAAAGCTGTTTGATAGCTGATGCCAAAGGCGGGCCAGGAGCGCCGCCAGAAGGGGCCTCTAAGGGCCTTTCTTCGGGGCGCCATTATACATGCCCCCCTACCCCGGGGGACCTCGATTTACATCAACATGTGACAATATGAGCACCGACTTTCGCCTGCCCCCCATCGCCGCCACGCCGCCCAGCGCGCCAACCACGCCCGCTGCAGCGCCAACCGTGCGGCCGGGCGACGCCATTACCCTGGCGCTGCAGCTATTGCGGCCAATTGACGCACTGCAGCTTGGCGTGGGCGACAAGATCTCTGCCGAGGTGGTGCAGAGCAGCCCCCGCCCTAACGCCAATGGTCAGTTCGATGTGCTGTTGCGCCTGGCGCAAGGCGCTACCGGCACCGCCGCAACCACTCTGCCGGCGACCAGCCCGCAGCCAGTGAGCACCGGCACACAGATGCTGGTACAGGCGTTATCCCAGACCCAATTGATGGCCGTGCTGCAGCCGGCAACGGGCACACCGGCGGCACCCCCGCTCACGCGCCTGGATCCGGCTCAGTTTCCGCCCGGCAGCACCCTGCAGGCACAGGTGCTGAGCCAGCAGCCGGTGAGCGAAGGCGCCGGCAAGCAGCTTGCCTACGCGTTGTTGGCCAAAGTGGTACAGGGCGCGGGCAATGGCAGCGTACTGCAGCTGACCAGCAGCCAACCGGTGGAACCGGGCACCAAATTGAACGCCAGTGTGGGCGCCCAGGGCGAGCTGCGGGTATTGGCCAGCAGCGCACAGCAGCGCCAACTCGATCTGTTACAAGGGCTGCGCAGCACCCTGCAGAGCCAGGCTTCAAGCGAGCCCCTGCTGAGTCGACTGGATCAGTTGCAGGCTGCCCCGCGCTCTTTGCCAGCCGTACCCGCGCTCCAACAGGCGATCACTCAGGTGTTGCAGCAAATAGCCACACCGCAGCAATTGACCACCGCTAGTGGCGTTGCCACGGCAATCAAGCAGAGCGGCCTGTTTCTCGAGCCCAACCTGGCGCGGCTGGCCGAGTCACTGATAGCCCAAACGGCCACCAAGCAGACCGCCAGCCCGACGCCGGCCGGCACCGAGGCAGGCGGCGTCAACCCGGCGTCCGCTGCCCGCGCCCTTCCCGCGCTGGAAAAACTCTTGCCGCTGCTCGCAAGTCTCTCCAAGCCCGGCGCAGCCGAGCCGCTGGTAGGCGTCGACCTGAAGGGCACACTGGTGAACTTGCTGATCAATCTGCAGCAGCAGCTACCGCCAGGCAGCCTCGGCGCCCTGGCGCTGCCGCCCGGTCCGTGGCAGCAGGCCAGTCAGGCTGCAGCCCAGCAACAACTCAAAGCGGGAATGTTCCCCCTGCCCACGCGGGCCTTGCAGGCGCTTGGCGAAACCAACGACCTCGGCAGCCTGCTGCGGCTTACCGCTGCGCTGCTGTCACGCATCCAGCACCACCAGTTCCAGAGTCTGGGCCAGACCCAGAGCTTTGCTGACGGCAGCACGCAAACCACCTGGCAACTGGAGATTCCGCTGCGTGACGGCCAGCAGTTCAACCATGTGCAAATGCGCATTCAGCAGGACAACCCACCGCCCAACGCCAAACAGGCCGAACCGGTTCCCCAGTGGGAAGTACGGCTAGCGTTCAACCTGGATGAGCTGGGCAGCCTGCAAGCCATAGCGCGATTGCGCAAGGACAAGGTCAGCAGTGAATTCTGGGCCGAGCGCGCCAACACTCTGAGCCTGGTCAGCAACGAGCTGACCGAATTGCGGGATCGTTTGCTGGCCAAGGGGCTGGAGGTGGGCGAATTGAGCTGCCATCGCGGTACGCCGCCCCCGCCGCGACAGGCGGTGCAGCAAAGCTGGATTGACGAGGTAACCTGATGAGTAACAAGCGCGAAGCCATAGCTCTGGTCTACGACGGGCAACAGGCGCCCACAATCACGGCCAAGGGCGAAGACGAGCTCGCTGAGCAGATCATCCAGTTGGCCATGGACTATGAGGTGCCGATTTACGAGAACGCCGACCTGGCGCGCATGCTCACCCAGATGGAACTGGGTGACCAGATACCCGAAGCGCTCTATCGTACCATCGCCGAAATCATCGCCTTTGCCTGGTACCTGAAAGGCAAGCGCCCGGCAGGTTTCAATCCAGACGGCGATCAGCCGCAGCCCAAGCGTCTGACGCGAGATCAGCCGGCACGGGACTAACGATCAGGGCCGAACCGCACGTAGGTAGCACCACGATCATAGCGGCCCGAGAAGCTGTTCTCTGCTCGCGACGAGTTCCATCCCGGCCTGCGGTGGCGTGGCCAAACCTACTTGTCGAGATGGAACTCGAGCGTCCAAGACACAACCATCAGTAGCCTAGCGGAGCAAGGCTGGTCAGCCGCGCCGGCCGCCGTGCAATTTCACGAAGAGCTCTGCTTCGGCCTTGGACAGGCCACAGGATTGAGTAAGGTCTTCAATGCTGGCACCCATGCCGACCAGGCGCGCGGCCTGATTGTAGGGTAGCGATTGCGGGTCCTGGGTTTCCAGCTTGAGCTGCTTGTCTTCCAGACGCTTGAGTTGAGTGCGCAGCGCGCTGAGCTCCTCGCCCATGCGGATACTGCCCTGCTGGAAGCTGGCCAGATCACGCGACAGTTGGTCCTGCCGCGCGCGCATGTGTTCGGCCTGCTGCTGCAGCTGGGCGGGCAAACGTCGAACCTGGGCAAACAACACCACCAGGGCCGCTACGATCACGCCCATTACGCTGCCAAGCAGCAACAGCAGCCAGGGTTCAGTCATGGAGGTCAAAATCCGGACATTTCAGCCCACTCATCCTCGGTCATCATTTTTTCCAGATCGACCAGAATCAGCAGTTCATTGTTCTTGTTGCACACACCCTGAATGAACTTGGCCGACTCGTCGGTACCGACGTTTGGCGCAGTTTCTATCTCCGACTGACGCAGGTACACCACCTCGGCAACGCTATCGACCAGAATCCCGACCACCTGCTTGTCGGCCTCGATGATGACGATACGGGTATTGTCGGTAATGGGAGCCGGCGTAAGTCCGAAACGTTGACGGGTGTCGATGACGGTTACCACGTTGCCACGCAGGTTGATGATCCCCAGCACGTAGGACGGCGCGCCCGGTACCGGAGCAATCTCGGTGTGACGCAGCACTTCCTGCACCTGCATGACATTGATGCCATAGGTTTCATTGTCCAGGCGGAAGGTCACCCATTGCAGGATCGGATCTTCAGAACCTTGTCCGGAATTGTTTTTCATTATCTTGTTTCCCGATCATCGTTGATAGCGGTCCAGCGGCCTGGGACGCTGGATATTGGCGCTGACGCTAGGTCAGACAGCCCGGTTTCAGGGGTTATCCTAATGCTGGCTTTGCGGCATTACCAGAGACCTGATCTGCCACGCCCTTGACTATCAGGCTAGCCAGCGCCGATACATCCAGCAAGGCACACATATGATCAATCACGGTACCCGCCAGCCAGGGACGCTTGCCTTGCTGTGAGCGCCATTTGATCTGGTCCGGCTGTAGCCTGATCGACTGATGCACACCGTGCACCGCCATGCCCCAGTCATAGCCTTCGACCGAGATCACAAAGGCCAGGCTTTCTTTCATCTCGTCAGCGTAGCGCTCTGGCATGACCCAGCGCGCCGTATCCAGCACCTTCAGATTGCCCGCCTGGGTCGGCAGTATGCCCAGAAACCAGTCTGGCTGGCCAAACAGGGGGGTAATTTCCGCATCCAGCGGATAAATGGTGCCAAGCGAGACCAACGGTACCGCCAGCTTGAGCCCACCTACATCAAACAGCAACGCTTCAAAGGACTGCTCGCGCCAGACCGCGTTGGCGGCAGGTGCCGGCGGTGCCGGTTCAACAGCAGGCTCGACCGCCGCCTCAGGCGCACGCAGCTCGACCGGGGGTAACGCCCTAACCGGGCGCAGTGGCGCTTCCGGGGCGGGTGCTTCGCGTGCAGGTGCGACCTCCAGATGCGGCTGTACTGCCGGCGCAGACTCTTCCCGCGCCAGTTCTTCTGCTGCATCCTGCAGCAGCGCATCCAGATAATGCTGAATGGTCTGTTCCGGCACAAACTCCTGCACCGGCAGTCTGGATTTACTCATAACAGCTGCATCATCCTGGTTTATTGCCGATGGGCATCCGTCGACAACCTTGAATCTATATCGGCGGCCACTTGCAAAGCATTAGCCAGCCACTTGCGTCCTCAAGCCACCTGCTCGCCGCGCGACAGGCTTTGCGCCAGCAAATAGCGCAACAGCGCACGATACGCCAGCACGCCGCGCGCACTGCTGTCCAGCTGCGAGGGCACTACGCCGGCCAGGCTGGCGTCACGCAGTTTGGTGTCTATCGGAATGTAGGCCTGCCAGAGGTGATCGGCATAATCACGGCGCAGCATTCGCAGTGTGCTCAGCGACGCCTGGGTGCGCCGGTCAAACAAGGTGGGGACAATGCTGTAGGGCAAGGCCTGCTTGCGCGAGCGGTTGACCATGTTCAGTGTGTGCACCATGCGCTCCAGGCCCTTGAGGGCAAGAAACTCGGTCTGTACCGGAATAACCAACTGCTCGCAAGCCGCCAGGGCGTTGATCATCGACACCCCCAGCAAGGGAGGGCTGTCGATAATCACAAACTGGAAATCGTTCCACAGCTGCGCCAGCGCGCGGGAAATCACCAGACCATAGCCACCCTGGGCAGCGGACTGGCGCTCGAGCGTGGCCAGCGAGGTACTGGAGGGCAGCAGCTGTATTTTCGGATGGGACGTATCCAGCAGCAGCGCCGCAGCCAGGCCCTCGGGCACCTGGCCATTGTGCTGAAACAGGTTGAATACGCTGCTGGTGAGCTGGTCCGGATCATGCCCGAAGTAGCTGGTCATGGACCCATGCGGATCCAGGTCCACCACCAACACGCGCTGCCCCTGGTCCGCCAGCAGGCCAGCCAACGCCACAGCGGAGGTGGTCTTGCCCACACCGCCTTTCTGGTTGGCTACCGCCCAGACTCTCATGGCTTACCTCCGGGGGCATTCCTACTCGGACAAACCCCACTACACGTGATAAACGACAACATTTTGACAATTCAAACCTGTTTACAACTAGGGAGCAGTAGTCGATGCAGAACCCGTGCCAGAAGGGTTGGGCGTTGCGGTTTCGCTACGTGCTTCGCGCATTACATTGACCGACTCCGGCTCGCCGCCAAAAGGCTCGTGACGCTTGTCAACAAAGCGTGACACCAGCAGCACAACACGGCGATTGGCCTTGCGCCCCGCCGCCGTAGTGTTATCGGCAACGGGCCTGAATTCACCATAGCCTACCGCAGCCAGCCGGTCAGGGTTAACCCCGCCATTACTGAGCATACGCACGACGCTGGCGGCCCGCGCTGCGGACAGCTCCCAGTTGGTAGGGTAGTTGCCGGAGCGCATCGGCACATTGTCGGTAAAGCCTTCTACATGCACCGGATTGTCGTAGGGCGCCAGTATCTCGGCGATGCGGTCGATCAACCCAAAGGCGGCATCCAGCGGCAGCGCATCGCCGCTGGGAAACAGCAGCCCGGAGCTCAGCTCTATTTCTACCCAGAGCTCGTTACCGCGCACCTCCAGGTCGCCGGCCTGAATCAGGTCACCAAAGGCCTGCTGCATCGCCTGGGTAATGTCCTGCAGGGCGTCAGCGCCGCTGTCCTGCTGGCCAGACTGGGTGCCACTATCGTCCTGGGTACCGATTCCACGCGGTTTCTCCTGCCCGATCTGGATCGGATCTATCGCTCGCTGTGGCTGGTTGAAAGCGCCCTCGAGGGTATCGGAGAGCACCTTGTATTTGCCTTCGTTGACCGAGGAAATGGAGTACATGACGACAAAAAATGCGAACAGCAAGGTGATGAAGTCGGCGTAGGACACCAGCCAACGTTCATGATTTTCGTGCTCTTCCTGGCGACGTCGCCGCATGCCCCTCTCCCGCTGCCGCAGACCATACTGCCCGATGCATTACCGATACCGCCGTGCACACAGCGGTAAAGTCGCCTGCGCTCGCATTAACCATTGATTGTCACCCGTCGAATTCCGGAAGCTGCCGGGTCCAACAGCACGCAGTCAGAATGCTGCTAGTCGAGAAAACCTTCCAGCTTCATCTCGATCGAACGCGGGTTTTCCCCCTCCGCGATCGACAACAGACCTTCAAGCATCATCTCCCGATAGCGGGATTGCTGCAGCACCACGGCCTTGAGCTTGTGCGCGACCGGCAGAAGAAACAGATTGGCCAGCGCTACACCGTAAATGGTGGCAACAAAAGCAACCGCAATACCGGACCCCAGCATGCTCGGATCGGCCAGGTTGCCCATGACGTGAATCAGTCCCATCACCGCGCCAATGATGCCAATGGTGGGTGAGTAGCCGCCCATGCTCTCGTACACCTTGGCGGCCATGAGGTCGTGGCTTTCACGGGTAGTCAAATCGACTTCCAGTATGCCGCGCAACGCCTCGGGCTCGCTGCCGTCCACCAACAGTTGCAAGCCCTTGCGAGCGTAGGAATCTGGCTCCAGCTCGGCAATGGACTCCAGTCCCAGCAGGCCATCCTTGCGTGCGATGGTGCTCCAGTTGATGATCTGGCTAATGCCTTCGCGCATGCGGTTGCTCGGCGGAAAGACTATCCAGCGCAAAATCACCAGCGCACGCTTGAACACCGTCAGAGGGGTCTGGATGAAAGCGGCGCCCAGGGTGCCACCAATCACGATAAGCGCGGCTGGCGCGTTCAACAGCGCCGAAGCGTGCCCCCCTTCCAGATAGTTGCCGCCCATAATGGCCACAAAGGCCAGAATGATGCCGATAATACTGAGAATATCCATCAGCCTATCTCTGCCAGATAACGTCCGATTTCATCCAGGTTGTAGATACCGTCGGCCAGGTTGGCCTTGGCCACTGCCATGGGCATGCCGTAAATCACGCAGCTGGCTTCGTCCTGCGCCCATACCGAACTGCCCGCCTGCTTGAGCATGCGCGCCCCTTCACGGCCGTCGGCGCCCATGCCGGTCAGCACCACCGCCAGCACCTTGTCCTGAAAGGCCTTGGCTGCCGAGCCAAAGGTGACATCCACACAGGGTTTGTAATTGAGTCGCTCATCGCCCGGCAGAATACGCACCACGCCACGCCCATCCACCATCATCTGCTTGCCGCCGGGGGCCAGCAATGCCACGCCAGGACGCAGTACGTCGCCGTCCTCGGCTTCCTTGACGGAAATTCGACAAAGCTTGTCCAGCCGCTCGGCGAAGGCCTTGGTAAAGGCCGCAGGCATGTGCTGAATCAGCAGCAGCGGCGCTGGGAAACTGCCTGGCAGTTGCGTAAGTACTTTTTGCAGCGCCACTGGCCCACCCGTAGAAGTACCGATAGCCACCAGTTTGTAGCTGCGTTTGCGCGGCGCTGGGCTGCTGCGCGGCGTCGGTGCCGCCGGTTTGCTGACGGCGCCGCTAAGCCCTGCAGCGGGGCGCGGTGCAGCGCCGCCCGAGGCGGTGCCCGGCGACACAGGCGCAGGCGCCGGACTGGCGCTCAGCCCCAGCGAGCGCCTATTGGTGCGAGCCAGTGCATTGACCCGCTCGCACAGCAACTGCCGCACCTTGTCCGGATTGCGCGAAATGTCTTCGAAATTCTTTGGCAGATAATCGGCCGCGCCCGCGTCCAACGCGTCCAGGCTGACGCGCGCGCCTTCATAGGTAAGCGAGGAGAACATGATCACCGGGGTCGGGCAGCGCTGCATGATCTGCTTGACCGCCGTAATCCCGTCCATCACCGGCATTTCATAATCCATGGTGATGACGTCCGGACGCAGCGACAGCGTCTGCTCTATGGCTTCCTTGCCGTTGGTTGCCGTGCCGACAACCTGAATTTGCGGATCACCCGCCAGTATTTCCGTTACCCGGCGGCGAAAGAAACCCGAATCATCCACCACCAGAACCTTGACCGCCATACCCTCTCCTGAACCCGCATCGCCTTGCCGCGCAGCCTGATGTGCGCCTGTTTTCGAGTGTTGCTAACCGTCTACACCTTCAGTTCATCACCACTATCGCGGCTGGCAGACGCGTTACCGGCCCGGCTGAGCCACGCTATCACATCCGCCGCGCGTAGCGTTTGAGCAGGCTGGGGATATCGAGAATAAGCGCAATCCTGCCATCGCCGGTAATAGTCGCGCCGGCCATACCCGCCGTACCCTGCAGCATACGGCCAAGGGGCTTGATAACGACCTCTTCCTGGCCCACCAGTTGGTCGACTACAAAGCCCACGCGCTGGGTGCCCACGGAAACAATAACCACACTGGCGGCCGAGTGATCGCTGGTATCTTCAACACCCGGCATCAGCCAGCGCTTGAGATAGAACAGCGGCAGCGCCTTCTCGCGCACTATGATGACTTCCTGGCCGTCGACTATGTTGGTGCGCGACAGATCAAGACTGTAGATTTCATTGACGCTCACCAGCGGCAGGGCAAATGCCTGATCAGCCAACATGACCATCAGCGTCGGCATGATGGCCAGGGTTAGCGGCACCTTGATCGCAATGCGCGAGCCCTGGCCCTTGGTGGATTCGATGCTGATGGTACCGTTGAGCTGGGATATCTTGGTTTTCACCACATCCATGCCCACGCCCCGACCCGACACATCGGAAATCTCGGTCTTGGTGGAGAAGCCGGGCGCCAGAATCAGGTTGAAGCATTCGCTATCACTGAGGCGCTCTGCGGCATCCTTGTCCATCATGCCCTTTTCCACAGCCTTGCTGCGCAGCACATTGGGATCCATGCCGCGGCCATCATCAACGATGGTCAGCAGGATGTGATCGCCCTCCTGCTGCGCCGCCAGGACCACCTTGCCGGTGCGTGGTTTGCCGGCGGCTTCACGCTCGTCCGGCGGCTCCACACCATGGTCTACCGAATTGCGCACCAGGTGGACCAGAGGATCGGCCAGCGCCTCGACCAGATTCTTGTCGAGATCGGTATCTTCGCCCACCAGCTCAAGGTTGATCTCTTTCTTCAGGCTGCGCGCCAGATCGCGCACCACCCGCGGGAAGCGGCCAAATACTTTCTTGATCGGCTGCATGCGGGTCTTCATCACCGACATTTGCAGATCGGCGGTGACAACATCCAGATTGCCCACGGCCTTGTTCAGCTCCTCATCGCCGCTACTCAGGCCCAGGCGGACCAGCCGGTTGCGCACCAGCACCAGCTCGCCAACCATGTTCATGATCTCGTCCAGGCGAGCGGTATCAACCCGCACCGTGGTCTCCGCAGCGGCGGGAGCGTCGGCAGCGGGCGCAGCTGCAGTTTTGGCGGCAGGCGCAGCGGCGGCCGGCGTGGGCACTGCAGCGCCTTTGGCCGGCGCCTTGGGCGCCGCTTTGGCTGCTGCGTCGGACGCGGATTTGGGTTGCGATTCGGTCTCGGCCTTGGCGTCAGCCTTGTCTGCCGTCTTGGCTGGACTCTTGGCTGCAACCGGGGCAGCCGGCACCGCGCTGGTGGGAGCCGTACCCTTGCCGTGCAACTGGTCCAGCAGAGCTTCAAACTCATCATCGGTGATGTGATCACCGCTGGCAGGGTCTGCCGCTGGCGCAGCCGCTAGCGGCGCTTCGTCTTCAGGCGTGCCGGGGGCGCTGCCCTTGCCGTGCAGCTCGTCCAGCAGCGCTTCGAATTCATCGTCGGTGATACTGTCGTCGCTGGCGACTGCTTGAGCGGCAGACTCGCCGGCAGGTGCCTTGCCACCGCCATGCAGTTCATCAAGCAGGGCTTCGAATTCGTCGTCGGTAATATCATCGTTGCTGCTGGTGACTGTGCTTGCGGCAGCCGGGACGGCACTGGCCGCGGCCTCTGCAGCGCCATCGCCGTGCAGCGCATCGAGCAACTGCTCGAATTCGTCATCGGTGATATCGCCATCGGCATCAGTCAGACTTGGGGCTGGCGCCGCACTGGCTTGCGCGGCAGGTTGCGGGGCAGGTTGCGGGGCAGCCTCTTCGGCGCCCGCCGGTTGCGCCAGGGCGGCAAGAGCATCGAGCAACGCGGGATCAGCAGGCGTAGGATCCTGTTGATTGCGGACCTGGTCAAACATGGTGTTGACCGCATCCAGCGCCTGCAACACCACATCCATCAGATCGGAGGTAACCGGGCGCTCGCCCTTGCGCAGGATATCGAACACGTTTTCGGCGATATGGCAGCAGGCTACCAGGGCATCGAGCTGCAGGAATCCGGCACCGCCCTTGACGGTGTGAAAGCCGCGAAAGATGGCGTTGAGCAGATCCTTGTCATCGGGACGGTTCTCCAGCTCGACCAACTGTTCAGACAGTTGCTCGAGAATCTCTCCGGCCTCGACCAGAAAGTCCTGGAGAATCTCTTCATCCGCATCGAAACTCATGCACCCACTCCCCTCGGGCGTGTTATCGGAAGGCCACGCAATGCCGCCTTGAATTTCCATCTCGGCGCTGCGCAGTCACTCAACGTTGCTACCAGGCAGCGACCTTGAGCAGTCAGACCGGACGCGCGCTCAGCGTGCGGCAGTTACAGCTGACATCAGAATCCCAGGCTGGAAAGGAGGTCATCAACCTCATCCTGACCGGAAACAACGTCTTCCCTTTTATCGGCATGAATTTGCGGACCTTCACCCCTGGAGGAGGATTTTTTTCCGTCCTCGGGAGATTCACCATGATTGATGCCGGTAATGCGGTCGACCTGTCCCGCCATTCGGACCAGGTTGACCAGGCTCTCTTCGACATCATGCACGAGCGTAGTCACACGCTTGATCACCTGGCCGGTCAGATCCTGATAGTCCTGAGCCAGCAGAATATCGTTCAGATTGGTGGACAGATCCTTGCTGGTCGATTCAGTCTGCTCAAGGAACTCGCCTACCCGGCGGTAGAGGTCGCGAAACTCGTCCGCCGCCATCTCCCGGCGCTGCAGCCGCTGCCAGTCTGCCTTGAGGGCGTTCGCCTGCTGCCCCAGATCAGCGACCTTGGGGACGCTGGCCTCGACCAGATCCATGGTCCGGTTGGCCGCCTTGTCGGTCAGCTGAACCACATAGTCGAGCCGGTCAGAGGCATCGGATATCTTGGAAGTATCGTTGTCACCACCCAGCGCGTGGGTCGTGTCGATCTGAAAATTGACGATGGCATTGTGCAACGCGCGGGTGAGCTGCCCCACTTCGTGATAAAGACCACGGTCGCGTGCCTGATTGATGGCATGAATGACCAGCAACGCTTCACCGAAGTTGCCGCTCTCAAGGTGACCAACCAGCTGGTGCGCATTGTCCTTCAGCGAATGCTCGAATTCCTGAGCGGTCGCCTGGCCGGGATCCTTACTCAAAGCCATAACCTGTACCCCGGTTGATTATTATTTAGCCTGAACTCGCTCAAAGATTTTTTCGATCTTTTCTTTCAAGGCCTGAGCCGTAAACGGCTTGACCACATAGCCATTGACGCCCGCCTGCGCGGCTTCAATGATCTGATCTCGCTTGGCCTCGGCCGTTACCATCAGCACCGGCAGGTGCTTGAGCCGCTCGTCGGCCCGCACAGCGCGTAACAGGTCAATGCCGCTCATGCCGGGCATGTTCCAGTCAGTCACCAGAAAATCGAAACTGCCGCTCTGCAGCATCGGCAACGCGGTGTTGCCGTCATCGGCTTCGGCTGTGTTGGTAAACCCAAGGTCGCGCAACAGGTTCTTGATGATGCGCCTCATCGTCGAAAAATCATCAACGATGAGAATTTTCATATTCTTGTCCAAGTCGACCTCCGTACAAACCAGGGAAAGTGCAGGCCTGCACCCCGAAAACCCATTGCAATGGCCAAAGCAGCCGTATAAGAAATTCTGAGCAACCCGCTATGCGCAACCGGTTGTTCGCAATTACCTTGTATTCACCAGCAAAACCGCCCTGGGCACAGTGCTACCATTTGCGCAATCAGAGCATTGTCCGGATGTTGACGACAAAATCAATCATTTCGCCAACTTGACAGCCGCGCACGCAAGCGCGCGGCGCATTGGCTATGCAACTGGCTGACCCGCGATTCGCTGACACCCAGCACGGCGCCAATCTCCTTGAGGTTCAGCTCCTCATCGTAATACAGCGACAGTAGCAGCCTCTCACGCTCGGGCAGACCCTCGATTGCCTCTGCCAGTGCCGCACGAAACCGCTCATCCTGCAAGCCTGAAAAGGGCTCGAAATCGCCCTGCACATCAGCCGGCGCGCCACTCTCGAGCAGGTCTTCAAAGCTGAACAGCTTGCTTCCGGCTGTATCATTGAGAATGGCGTAATATTCTTCAAGACTCATATCCAGTTCGGCCGCAACCTCGTGATCTTTAGCGTCACGACCCAAACGAGACTCAACCGAGCGCATCGCGTCACTGACCATACGGGTATTGCGATGCACCGAACGGGGCGCCCAGTCGCCCTTGCGTACCTCGTCCAGCATGGCTCCGCGAATACGGATACCAGCGTAGGTTTCGAAACTCGCACCCTTGCCAAAATCGAATTTGCGAGATGCTTCCAGCAAACCGATCATGCCGGCCTGCATCAGGTCTTCCACCTGCACGCTGGCCGGCAATCGGCCCAGCAGATGATAGGCAATGCGCTTTACCAGCGGAGCATATTGCTCAACGAGTCGATCCTGATGGTCTGCAGACGTCTGTGCTCGTGTATACATGCTTACTCCGCCAGCCGATGCAATCATAGGCCTGACCCGGTAGGCCGTACCAGACGTTCAACGAAGAATTCCAGGTGCCCGCGTGGATTGGCCGGCAATGGCCAGGCATCCACTTTCTGTGCAATCGCGCGAATCGCCATGGCCGCCTTGCTGCGCGGAAAGGCTTCATAGACTGCACGCTGCTTCTGTACGGACTTGCGCACCGCTTCATCAAAAGGCACGGCCCCGACGTATTGCAGCGCTACGTCGAGAAACCGGTCAGTTACTTTGGAGAGTTTAGCAAAGACCATGCGACCTTCCTGCGGAGTGCCAACCATATTGGCCAGAATCCGGAAACGGGTCATGCCATGGTCACGATTGAGCAGCTTGATCAAGGCGTAGGCATCGGTGATCGAGGTCGGCTCATCGCAGACGACAACCAGGGCTTCCTGGGCCGCGCGCACAAAACTGACTACCGAGTCGCCAATGCCGGCAGCGGTATCGACGATCAGCACATCAATGTTGTCACCAATCTCGCTGAACGCCTGGATCAAGCCGGCGTGCTGCTGGTGACTGAGATTGACCATGCTCGCCGCACCTGAGGCTGCGGGCACAATACGGATGCCGCCTGGGCCGGCGATCATCACGTCACGCAGATCGCATTTGCCCTCCAGCACATCCGCCAGCGTGGCCTTGGGCTTCAACCCGAGCAGCACATCGACGTTGGCCAGCCCAAGGTCGGCGTCCAGCAGCACGACGCGGCGGCCGATGTCGGCCAAGGCCAGGCTGAGATTGACCGACACGTTGGTTTTGCCGATACCACCCTTGCCGCCGGTGACTGCGATAACCTGAACCGGATGATTGCTACCCATCTGCGTTGATTACCTTGAATTATTGGTTTTCGCTTAGCTTGCCCGCTGGCCATGCATCATGCCGGCAAACACATCTGCCATTGCCTGGTCGGCCGGCGCTTCATTGCCCGCCATACTAACTGCACGGCTGACCAACTGGTGCCCCACCGCGCGGTTGATATCGTCCGGAATTCGCTGGCCATCTGCCAGATAGGCTACCGGCAAACCCTGCTCCATAGCCAGCCCTAATGATTCTCCCAAGGTAGCGGCTTCATCGACCTTGGTCAGGATGCAACCGCTGAGACCACAGCTCTTGTAGTTATGATACGCAGCCTTCATTACCCGATACTGACTGGTCGCCGCCAGCACCAGCAGATTACGCACCTGCTTGCCCTGCTGCGCCAGCGCACTCAACTGCCCGCGCAGGTACGGATCCTGGGCCTGCAGACCGGCGGTATCCACCAGCACCAGCCGCTTGCCGGCAAAATCAGCCAGCACATCTTCCAGACTGTTCTGTTCATCCACAACCCGCACCGGTACATCCAGAATACGGCCCAGGGTGCGCAGTTGCTCGTGCGCGCCAATCCGGTAGGTATCCATGGTCACCAATGCCACATGCTGGCTGCCGTGCTTGAGCACATAACGCGCGGCCAGCTTGCCCAGCGTGGTGGTCTTGCCTGCGCCGGTAGGGCCTACCAGCGCGATGATGCCGCCCTGATCCAGCATTTCCTCACGCAGGGTCGGGATGCGATGCGACAGGTGGGCCAGCAGCAGACGCCAGGCCTGGCGTATATCCGCCACGTCGGCGACCTGAGCCAGCAGGTTCTGACAGATATCTGCCGGCAACCCGATCTGCGTCAGTCTGCGCCACAGGCCGGCCTGCTTGGGCTGGCGCTGATTGAGCTGCCCCCAGGCCATGCCGCCCAGCTGGGACTCGAGCATTTCCCGCAGACCGGCCAGCTCGGCGCGCATGGCGCTCAGCCCGGCGCTTTCCGCCGGCTCTGCGCCAGCAGACGCGGCAGCGCTGACGGCCGGCTTGCGCGGCGCCGGCTCTTCGCTCGGCTCCTGCACCAGGCGATCCAGCAGCTCACGTGCCACCGGCGAGCCCTGCTCGGCCGCGGCACGCATACTGTCACCAAATAATTGACGATTGACCGTAGGCTGATTGCGCGAGGCCATCTGCCCTACTTCCAGTTCAGCGCGGGCGGCGACAATGCGCTCCTGGGTCTTTTTCAGCTCCTGGTCCAGGCCCGGCGTCGGCGGCGTGATGCGCGGCGCCACGTAGTCCAGCGCGGCGGTGAGCTCCACGCCGCCAGCCACGCGGCGATTGGCGATGATGGAGGCGTCAGCACCCAACTCGTCACGCACCAGCTTCATCGCCTGACGCATATCGGCGGCAAAGAAACGTTTTACTTTCATGGCTGACCTCATCTGTTACCGGTGCCCCGCGCAAGGCGCCAGGCGACTGTTGATCTGTGACCGCAACTACGTTCAGTTCTGTCCGACCGTGGCGACTATGGTCACCTGCTTGCTGTCCGGTATTTCCTGGTAGGACAGCACGTGAGCTCCGGGAGCGGCGTAGCGGACAAACTTGGCCATCATCATGCGAATCGGCCCAGCCACCAGCAGGATTGCCGGCTTGCCCTGCACTTCCTGGCGTTGCACCGCTTCCGACAGGGAGCGTTGCAGTTTTTCCGCCATTCCCGGCTCCAGCATCATGCCATCCTCGGCACCTTGCCCGGCCTTCTGCAGAGTCTGTAGCAACATCTGTTCCAACCTTGGTTCCAAGGTGATCACAGGCAGCTCGGAGTCAAGCCCCACAATGCTTTGCACGATGGAGCGCGACAGCGCCACCCGCACCGCGCCAATCACCGCGCCAGTATCTTGACTCCTGCCAGCGCTGTTGGCGATGGCTTCGGCGATGGTGCGAATGTCACGCACCGGCACCTGTTCCTGCAGCAGCCCCTGCAGCACCTTGAGCAGGTTGGACAGCGAAATGAGACCCGGCACCAGCTCCTCGGCGAGCTTGGGCGAAGCCTTGGCCAGCACCTGCAGCAGCTGCTGTACTTCTTCGTGGCCAATAAGCTCATGGGCGTGCTTGTGCAGTATCTGATTGATATGGGTGGCGACCACGGTACTGGCGTCAACGACGGTGTAGCCAAGCGACTGCGCCTGATCCTTCTGCATCGGCTCGATCCACACCGCATCCAGACCGAAGGCCGGATCCTTGCCCGCCAGACCCTTGATCTCGCCGAATACCTGGCCGGGATTGATGGCCAGCTCGCGATCGGGATACACCTCGGCCTCGGCAACCCCAACCCCCATCAGGGTCAGACGATAGGCGTTGGGCGCCAGGTCGAGGTTGTCGCGGATGTGTACCGAAGGCATCAGAAAGCCCAGATCCTGCGACAGCTTCTTGCGCACACCCTTGATGCGCGCCAGTAACTGACCACCCTGGTTGCGATCGACCAGCGGAATCAGCCGATAGCCCACTTCCAGGCCTACCATATCCACCGGGGTAACGTCGTCCCAGCCCAATTCTCGGGTCTCAGGCGTCTGCACCGCCGGCAACTGGGTCTGCTTGCGCTCCACCTCCGCTTCTTCCTGCGCCTTGACCTGCTTGCGCTTGGCGATGACATAAGCGCCACCGGCAGCCAACAGACCCAGGCCGACAAAAGCGAAATGCGGCATGCCGGGGATCAGGCCCATGATGATCAAAATGGCTGCGGCGATAGCCAACGCCTTGGGCGAGGCAAACATCTGCCGCTGCACCTGCGCGCCCATATCTTCCGAGCTGGACACCCGCGTCACCATGATGGCGGCAGCCGTGGACAACAGCAGCGATGGAATCTGCGCCACCAAACCGTCACCGATGGTCAGCAATACATAGATCTTGCCGGCTTCGACAAAGGGCAGGCCATGCTGCGCCATGCCGATGGCCAGCCCGCCGATCACGTTGATGAACAGAATCAGCAGGCCGGCCACCGCATCGCCGCGCACGAATTTGCTGGCACCGTCCATGGAGCCATAGAAATCAGCTTCCTGAGAGACTTCAGAGCGCCGCAGCTTCGCCTGCTCCTGATCAATCAGACCGGAGTTCAGATCGGCGTCAATCGCCATCTGCTTACCTGGCATCGCGTCCAGGGTAAAACGCGCACTTACCTCGGAGATACGCCCGGCACCCTTGGTTACCACCACGAAGTTGATGATCATCAGGATGGCAAAAACCACCAGACCCACCACGTAGTTGCCGCCAATCACCACCTCACCAAAGGCCTGAATCACCTTGCCGGCGGCGTCCCCTCCTTCATGGCCATAGAGCAGCACCACGCGCGTGGAAGCAACGTTGAGCGCCAGACGCAACAGGGTGGCCACCAGAAGAATGGTCGGGAACACGGCGAAATCCAGCGGCCGTAGCGCATAGGCGCACACCAGCAAGACCACCAGCGCCAAGGCGATGTTGAAGGTAAAGAAGACGTCCAACAAAAAAGGCGGTACCGGCAGCATCATCATGCCGAGCATGACCAGCAACAGAATCGGCACGCCCAGGCTGCCGTGACGCAATCCCGCCAGGTTGGTCCGCATGTTACCCATCAGTTGTGCGCGATCGACTGCCATTAGCTGGTAAGTCCTCAATCAATAATTTGACGCAAAGTGCGTGCTTGCTCACCCCTACGCAAGAACCGTTCCAGCCTGTCATTTGGGGCCAATCAACAATGATGTCGAAGTGCTATACACCAAAGCGCAAAGCCAGTGCTATGCTTTGCTGGAGCGCCCACTCTGATACACTGCCGCTACAATGACGGCAAGGGAGTGCTCGGTTTTTCAGTAGGCTGGCGGCAGCTCCCGATTCTGCTTGAAAACCGCAAATCAGAGGCTTCTTCACCTTTCCAGGCAGGAGTCCTGATGGCAAAGCATGACGCGTGCGCAACACTTGCGCGCTACCGTCTCATGCGGGCTCAGGAGGATCGTTCAGCGTAAGTTGATTACCCATAGAGAGATTTCATGCGCGTACTTGTTGTCTTGCTGCTCAGCGTAACAGCGGCCCTCTCCGGCTGCGAGAGTCTGCCCCAAGCTGACGGCCTGTTGGCACGCTCCAGCGAAGCGTTCAAGAACTCGCGTGAGCGGCTTGCCGAGCTGGCCCAACGCTTTACCGGTAATCCTGAAGAGGAGCAGCGGCACGCCGAGGTACAGAGACTGTTCGACCAGGGCTACATTGACCCCTTGACGCGGTATATACAGCAGCATGATGGCGACGCTGACTATGCACCCTATCTCGAAGTGGTACGTGCCGAGCGCAGTGAACGCTGCAGCGTTGTAGCCAGCCGCTACGCCGCAGAAACCGCCGACCCAGCCACGCTTGGCCGTTTGAAGCGCGGCTACAATCTATCCTGCCCGGAGGTAGTAGACAATTTTGCCCAACGGGTAGCTGGGGCCCAAAGCCAAGAGCAACCGCCGGCCAGAATCGAGGAGATATCGGCTGCAGTGGAGAAGCCTGCAGCACCGACCAAACCGGCCGCAGCCCGGTCTGGGGCCGCAAGCAGTGAGGCGAAAGACTGTTATCTGCTGTTCAGCATCAAGAACTTTCAACAGGCGGCAGCTCCCTGCGAGGCGGCCGGTGCGGCTGGCGACGCCAAGGCCCAGCACCATCTGGCAGTCATGGCGCAAACTGGCCAGGATTCTACCCGCGCGCTGAGCTGGGCGCGTCAATCCGCCGAGCAAGGCGATGCCAGCGGGCAATTGCTGCTGGCCAAACTGTTGAGCGCCGAAGGCGAGAAGAAAGAGGCCTTCACCTGGTTGCAGCGCGCCGCCAACCAGGGCCAGCGTGAAGCTGATTATTTGCTAGCGAAGGCCTATCACGATGGCAATGGAACCCCGATCAACCGCAATCAGGCCCAGGTATATCTGCAGCGGGCGGCCAGCGCGGGTGATATTCCTGCCATGTTGCAGCTGGCCAGCCAGCAGCAAGGATCACCCAGCGCACGCCACTGGTTGAAACAGGCTGCGCGACGCAATTCTGCCGATGCCCAGTACAAACTGGGCATGGACTACCTGGAAGGCACCAGCGGCGACATAAACCTGCAAGAAGCCTACGTGTGGCTGAGCCTGGCGCTGGTCAATGGTGACAATCGTGGAAAACGCTCAGTCGAGCAGTTATCAGGGCGACTCAGCGCAGAAGAGTTGACGCAAGCACAGAGCCGCATCCATTCTGGGCTTAACGGACTCTAGCCAAGGAATAACAATGCTTCCCGTCAAACCAGCAATCATGTTTCTGCTCAGCTTGCTGGTGTGCATCTTCATGTTTGGCACCTGGCTGATGTCGAGCCTGAACCTGGATTACGCGCAACGCGCCATGTCCGAGCTGCGCCAGCGGCAAATTACCGATACCTTTTACGCGAATCTGGATCGTATCAACGCCCACCATCGGCAGATGGAACACAACACCCAAGGGCTGGCGCGCATGGGCGGGCTGTTTGACAGCCTGCAAGACAGCGCCGGGGTAACGGTCCAGCGTTTACGCCAAAGCCTGGAACAAGCGCTGCGCGATTTCCCCGACAGCTACGGTGGCAGCGTCTGGTTCAGCGATGACCAGGACCAGCGCGCGTTGTATGCCTATCGACAGGACAACAACATTCTGGTCGAGC
This sequence comes from Halopseudomonas sp., assembly GCF_036961105.1. Taxonomy (GTDB): domain Bacteria; phylum Pseudomonadota; class Gammaproteobacteria; order Pseudomonadales; family Pseudomonadaceae; genus Halopseudomonas. Next base: position 114,790 of record NZ_JBALWW010000007.1, read on the forward strand.
GCATTCCCGATACCGACGAGCAGCTGATTCGCCAGTGGTATCAACGCCTGGTAGAACTTGACCGGCAACCCGAGAGTAGCCGCGATCCAGCCGATAACTGGATGCCCGCGTATTACAAGGCAAGCATCGACAGCGCGGTGATCAGCCATGCCGTGCTCATCCATGACAACCAACAACAGCCCATCGGCCTGGCCGTTACCGACTGGCGCGCCGAGGATATAGTACGCACCGTTAGCCGTGTGGAGGTCACGCCTGGAACCTTTTCGTTCCTGCTTGATACCCAGAATCGCAACCTGTCCAGCCTGTCTGAGGCGACCAACGTCGCCAAAGCGCAAGCCCTGATCAATGCCATCATTGATCTGAACCTGTATGAGCAGCTCAAGCCGCAGAGCACCACCCGCATCATCAGCACCCGCCAGCTGGCTTCCCCGATGCAACAGTTGCAACTCGATCTGGATCAGCGCGAGCACGCCCTTTTCTTCTCCCGCACTCAGGCAGGCATGCTGTTTGGTGTTGGCGTACCCCAGGCGGAGATTGACGCCGTGCTGGAGCCGATGCGCCGCAGCAACCTCAAGATTGTCAGCACCACGGCATTAATTCTGCTGTTGATTTCGGCGCTGATTCTTTACTTGGTGGCCGGTATCTTGCGCCAACTGCACAATCTCTACACCGATAGCCTGACCGAGCTACCCAACCGCGAGCGTTTGCTGGTTGATCTGAAGAAGCGCCGAACCGCTTCACTCATATTGCTCAACATCGATTCTTTCAAGGAGATCAACGATTTTTATGGCCATGAATGCGGTGACCATGTCATTGCCGAACTGGCCGACGAATTACACGATTATCTGGGCCGGCAAGCGGGCTGGCAGCAAAGCCGACTCTATCGAATGCCCGCCGATGAACTGGCCATCTGGTTGCCTGGCAAACACACCGAAGAATCCTTGATGCCGCAGCTTGATCAGCTATTGGAGTTCATCAGCGCCCTGCGCATCACCTGGCACAGCCAGGATATCCCGCTCAATGCCAGCCTCGGCGCCGCGCGCAATGCGCAGCGCGACAACAACGACATCAGCGGCGAATCACTGTTACCCGGCGCCAATATCGCCCTTGAACTGGCGCGTCTGCACAAGAACAATTACGTCATTTATGACGAGCGCCACCGAGTGCGCGAAAGCTATGAGCAGAATTTGATCTGGGCCAACCGACTGAAAGGTGCACTTGAGTCGGGCCGTATCGTGCCCTTCTTTCAACCCATCATGGACATCAAGACCGGCCGGATCGAGAAATTCGAGTGCCTGGTCCGGCTGCTGGATGAACAAGGTGAACCGATCAGCCCGGCGCAATTTCTGGATCTGGCCAAAAAGGTTCGCCTGTATCGCTCCATCACCCGTTGCATGGTGGAAAGCAGCATGCGCCAATTTGCCGACTTGCCCTACACCTTCTCGCTGAATCTGTCCTGCGAGGATGTGCTGGATCAGGCGCTGGCAGAGCATATTCTCGACACCGTACGGAGCAACAAGATCGGCGAGCGAGTGATCTTCGAGATTCTCGAATCCGAGGGTATCGAAAACTATGCGGCGGTGCGCCAGTTCATTGACAAGGCCAAGGCACTCGGCTGCCGCATCGCCATTGACGACTTCGGTACCGGCTATTCCAATTTCGAGCACTTGTTGCGCCTGGATGTCGACCTGATCAAGATTGATGGCAGCCTGATAAAACAGCTCGATACCAATCCCACGGCCATGACGATCTGCCACGGCATTGTGCAATTTGCCGAAGAACTGGGCATGAAGACCGTGGCCGAATTTGTCCATAGCCCGGCAATTCTCGAGAAGGTACGCGAGCTCGGTGTAACCTTTGCTCAGGGTGCCGCTATCGGCATGCCCTCGGCCAGTCTGATTACCGAAGTGACTCTGACCGGCAGCGATTCTCTGGACGACATCGGCGAAGAGCCTAGCGATAGATAATCTCGCCGCGCATTGGCGCCAGGCGCTGCAACAGGCGGTTCTGCACCGGCACCGGCAGACCTTCGTTCTCCATCGCGGCAATCAGATCTTCCACCAGCGCGTTGAAGTCTGCCTCGGTGAGATCAAAGCCGGCATGCACTTGGGCCATCCTGTCGCCGGAGTACACGCAAGGCCCTCCTGCTTCGACACAAATCTGTTCCTGCAGCTTTTCCTGCAAGCGCGCGATATCCGTCTCGGCAAAGTGACGCACTATGCGCTGATCATCGGCAATGCGGTACAGCAGGCCCTCCACCACACGGTTGATGCCAGCCTGCCCGCCCATGGCCTGGTACAGGCTGTCGTCGGCGGGCGCCTTGCTGGCACAGCCGGAAAGACCATAAATCATGAGCGCAGTGGAGAGTGCTGTCAGAAGTGGAGTTCGCATGGCTGGCGCCTCAGTAACTCAGCTGCATGGAAAGATAGAGACCCTGCTGCCCATCCAAGGTGGCGACCTCGCCCATATCAGCCCAGGCAGCGACCAGAGCGAGACGTTTGCTCGGAAAATAACCTACAAAGAGGTCGTGCCAGTCGCTTTCACCAGCGAATGACAGATTGTCCGGTTTCTCCCGATACTCCATCCCGACCACCCATTGCGGATTGAGCAACAGTGCCACGCTACCTTCCTTGAGCAGGCTGCGACTGTCGCGGCGGTCGCCGCCAAAACCAAGCAAACCGGTTTCATTGGCCCGCGAGTAGCGCAGTGTGCCGTTCAGCAACAGGTTGTAACCGCCCACCGCCCCCAGGAACAGGCGCGAGGCGGCCAGATAGTAATCGGTATCCGAATCGCGCTCGGCGCCCACCAGCGCGGGAATCAGAAAACTGCGTTGGCGCTTGTATTGCACGCCCAGCGAAACCTGCGGCAACTGCTCGTAGATCAGGTCACCGAACAAGCGCAGCTTGAGACCGTAGATATCCTGATTCAGAGTCTTATCGGGCAGCCCTGCGGCCTTGCTGAGCGCATCCATGTCGAGGCGCTGACGCGCCACCGACAGCTCCAGCCGGTTAGACAGCCCCAGCGATACGCCGTAGGCATCCAGGCGGTAGTCGCCGCTATCGACGCGCGTAGCGAATACATCGCCGCCCCACTCGTCACGGGTACCGTAACCAGCCAGAACCGCCCAGGGCACTATGCCGCCACCCGCAGCACCCTCAATACTGGTCGCGCCTCCCGTGGCCAACAGGCGACCACCGGGCTCAGCCAGCACGGCGCTTGCGCCCAGCAGTAAAACAGCGCCGGCCAAAAACCTGTTCAAACGCGCTCTCCCACCCCGAAGGTGCCCCGGGTCTGTTCTATCCAGCGCTCTAGATCAGGCACCGCCAGCGGCCGGCTGATGAAGTAACCCTGCGCCACATCACAGTGACGCTCCTTGAGCCAGTTCAGGCTCTGCACATTCTCGATCCCTTCGGCGATCACCTTCAGGCCCATGTTGTGGGCCAGTTCGATGGTCGATTTGACGATCACCGCATCATCACTGCCTTCGGTCAGCTGCAGGACGAAGGACTTGTCGATTTTCAGGTCCTGCACCGGCAGACTCTTCAGCATCGCCAGCGAGGAGTAGCCAGTGCCATAGTCATCGACTGCCAGGGCGATACCCAGGTCGCGCAATATGCGCAGGCTCTGAAGGCTGCGCTCAGGGTCACGCATGACCGCGCTCTCGGTCACCTCCAATGAGAGGTAGTCAGGGCTGATCTGCTGCGCATGCAGCATCCGTTCGATGCGCTGCGGGAACTCGGGATCGTCCAGATCGCGCGCGGATATATTCATCGCCACCTGCAAGTGAATGCCGCGATCAATCCAGCTTCGCAGTTGCGATAGCACCGCCGCCATCATCCACTGCGTCAGCATGCCAATGCTGCCGGTCTGCTCCGCCAGGGTGATGAATTCGTCGGGGCTGATGGCGCCCAGCTCGCTGTGATTCCAGCGCATCAGCGCCTCAACCTGGCGTACCTCGCCAGAAGCCAGATCCAGCTTGGGTTGAAAGACGGCGGTCAATTCCTTGTGCTGAGGGGCGTAGCGTAGATCACGCGCCAGACGAATACGCCGCTGGTATGCCTGATCGCGCTGCGCCTGATAGACCGCGATGCGTTCCGGCCCCGGCGCAGCATCGGCCAGGGCGATACTGGCCTGGCGCAGCAACTCGTGCGGATCGCCGCCGTGCAGCGGCCAGGCCACCACGCCGGCGAGCCACTGGGAGCTGAGCTTGATGTCGTCCACTTGCAGCTTTTCGCCCAGCCGGGCCAACATGGCGTCAATGACCACTACCGCTTCATCCAGTTCACGCCGGTCCAACAGCAGCAGAAAGCCTACGCCGGGCTGCCAGGCCAGCAGCGAGTCAGCGGGCAGTTGACCTTCCAGTGACGCCACCGACTGACGTATCAGGGTATCCATGAAGTCCTGCCCGCGCGCCTTGAGCATCAGATCGGCAGTGACCAGATTGCACTGCGCCAGCACACCGCGCTGACCGCTGACCAGCGATGCCCTGAGCTGCTCGCGCAGCACACTGACGTTTGGCAAGCCGGTCAGCGGATCATGCAATGCGTTGTGCGCAATCAGCTCTTCGCGCTCGGCGATACCACTGCGCATCGCGTCAATGCGCTCGGCCAGCAGCCCCAGCTCATCGCTGCGCGCTAACCTTACCTGGCCGGTATAGTCACCGCGACCAATGCGCATTGCCGCTTCTGCGAGCAGCGCGACCGGGCGCGCCAGACTGCTGGAAAAGCGCACAGCCAGCAGTGATGAGGCCACCAGCGCCACCAGCGTGATGATCAACAGCTCACGCTTGAGCACGTCGAAACTCGCCAGGGTCTCGCTCAACGGACTGGCCAACTGAGCCGCCACTTTATATGGCTGCTGGTCCAGCAAGCTGATAACCGTGGTGAGGTACCCCTCGCCTTCCAGCGTCTGGGTTCCTTCGTGCAGATCCATATCGTTCTGCGCGTAGGGCGAGGTTGAAAAGCTGCTCATCACATTGTCATCGCGGCTACTGACAAAGCGAATTTCCAGCCCAGTCAGCTTTTGCATCTCGCGTGCCAGCGCCTCGTCCAGGCTGAAGGCCATTGCCACCTGCCCAACCGGCACCGGCGCACGCACCACCGCTTGCACCAACAGATAAGGGCGCTGGTCGATCATCGCCATCATGGCTTGGTCGGAGAACGGCTGCAGCGCCTGCACCTCGACCGCCTTCGCCGTAGGGCGGTTAACCGAAGAAATACGCAGCACGCCCTGGGCATCAAAAAACATCGCCTGATCGGCGCCGATGCGCTGGACCTGATTCAAGAGAGCGGAGCGAATGGTCGGCAAGTCACCGGTAGCCACCGCCTGACGAAAACCGAAATCAGCTACCAGTATCTGGGTTGCGCTGGTCAACTCCCGCGCACGTGCCTCCAGCAAATTGCTGAAAACGTTGCTACCCACCTGCAACTGCCGTTGCGCCTGGCGGTTGGCGGAAACGTCGGTGGAGGTATAAACCGCCAGAAATACCGCACCCAGCACCAGCGCCAGCAAGCCGACGGAAGTGACAATCAGGCGGGTACGCAAATTTCGGATCCGCACCTTGTCAGTAACCCGTTTTGAAACGTTGTTGCAAGGGTGAAAGCGCCGGCGCGGGTTCTGCCGGGGCAGCCGTCACCGGCAGACTCAGCGTTTGTCCGGGCGTGCTCAGGTCCAGCTCACCCAGCGATACCGGGGCCTGCTGGAACTGACTGGGATGCCACCAGGAAACAGGCCAGTTGCCATCAGGCAAATCGGGCAGCGAAACCCGGCCGCTAGCGTCGCTCACGGCAAACTGCGGGCTCTCGGTGACCAGTATGTAACCCACCATAGCGTCATGAATATTGCAGCCAAGCACTACCGCGCCGGCGCGATCAAAGGTGACTGGCGGCGCCTCCGAGCCCTTGAACAGGCGCAATTCAAAGGGTTTGGCGTCGGAGAACGAGTAGACGTGATGACGCACATCGTCGCTATTGGGGAAATCCACCAGAGCACCGACAGGCACCGTCAGCACCTGGGGCAGAAACTGACGCTCAACCTGATCCATCACATACATCTGCTGCGGTGCGGCAGGCACTGCATCCACCAGCAGCACGGCGTTGGCCAATGGCGCACCCGCGGCGTCAGTCAGTATAACTTCTGCCCCCACGCTGGGGCCAGCCAACAACAATGGCCCGGCTGCGAACAAGCCGGCCAGCAGGGTACAACGCAGTGCACCGCTTTTACCTAGGTAAGGCAGCATAGGCTCTCACTCTCCTGGTGATTACTCGGCTACTCAGGAACTATCCCGGTCCTCCAACGCCCAGACGCTACCCGCAGCTACTTCCACGCATTTCTTGCCTGGAAATGTTTTGCTGTGTCGCCGGTCCTCAATCGACGTTAGCATAGCGTGATTGCAAACTGATGTGCAGGAGCAACGATGACAACCTCGGCCATTAAGCTGTCCATACTGGATTTATGCTCGGTTACCGAAGACGCAACGCCAGCAGACGCGCTGCACAACGCCCTGGCCCTCGCCAAGCTGGCCGAAATACTGGGTTACAATCGCTTCTGGGTGGCCGAGCATCACAACATGACCGGCATCGCCAGCGCCGCGACTTCCGTGGTCATGGGCTACCTGGCCGCAGGCACCCATAGCATTCGCATAGGTTCAGGCGGCATCATGCTGCCCAATCACGCGCCGCTGCAGATTGCCGAGCAGTTTGGAACCCTGGAATCGCTCTACCCCGGCCGCATCGATCTCGGCCTGGGGCGCGCGCCCGGCACAGACCAGTCCACCGCCCAGGCACTGCGCCGTGGCCGCACCGACGGCGAAGATTTTCCGCTGATGCTGGAGGAATTGCGCATGCTGTTTGCCGCTCCCAGCCCCGGCCAGCGCTTGCGCGCGGTACCTGGCGCCGGTCTCGATGTGCCCATCTGGCTGCTCGGCTCCAGTACCTTCAGCGCCCAATTGGCCGGACGCCTGGGCCTGCCCTTCGCCTTTGCCGGCCAGTTCTCGCCCGATTACCTGTTCAGCGCGCTACGTCTCTACCGTGAACACTTTGTACCCTCAGAGCGGCTCGCCGAGCCCTACGCCATGCTGGGCATCAACGCCTATCTGGCTGATGACCGCGAGCAGGCGCACTATCTGGCCAGTTCGCACCAGCAAGCCTTTCTCAACATGATTCGCGGCCGCCCCGGCAAATTGCCTGCACCCACCCACGACATGGAAAGCCTCTGGCAACCGCATGAACGCCACCAGGTCATGTCTACCCTGTCCGGCAGCCTGATTGGCGACGCGCAAGCCGCAGGCGAGCAGCTTGAGCAACTGTTGGAACGTACCGGGGTGAACGAGCTGATAATCAACAGCCCCATGTACGATCAGGCCGCCAGGCAGCACAGTTATCAATTGCTGATGCAGCTCAACCAGCAACGCTGAGAGCGGCCCGGTGGGCGGCAAAACAAATACCGCTGCCCCCTTCCCCAGCGTCAGCGACTCTGGTACAAAGAGCGCCTGTGCGGGTGTAGCTCAATGGTAGAGCAGAAGCTTCCCAAGCTTACGACGAGGGTTCGATTCCCTTCACCCGCTCCAACGCATTATTTCTGCATCGCCCCTATTGCTCCCTGCATACCCTCAAACGACCGAATGACGCGGCTTTCGTTACCCCCTGTTATGCCCTGTTGCCCCCTGTCACAATTGCCCGCCCTGTATGGCCTCGTGTATGGTTCGATTCTCAGGGCTTCCACCATACAAGAAAATCATGAAAAGACAGGATATCAAGCGCCGTCCGCTGGCTGACACGGTGCTGGCTTCTCTGGAGCCGGAGGTAAGGGAATACCGGGAAGGCTACGGCGTTGACCGAATTTATTTTGTGGTGAACCAGTCCGGCCGCAAGCGGTGGGAGTGGCGTTACAAGAAACCTGCCAGCGGCAAGTGGTCGTGGCTCGGCCTTGGAACCTATCCGGACGTAAGCGCCAAGGGCGCCCGTGCAAAAGCCCTCACCTTCTCGGATATGCTTGATAACGGCATCGACCCAGCCACCCCGAAGCAAGTCGCGCCGGCCGCACCTTCATTTCGAGAGGTAGCTGAAGCCTGGTATGAGAAGAAGGCACGAGACGGGCGCGCCATCAAAACGATGAAGAGCATGCGCTATGCACTGGATAACGACATCCTTCCGGCGCTTGGCGCCACCCCTATCGACGAAGTAAGCCGCCGACAATGCGCTGACCTGCAGCGATCGATTGAGGATCGCGGCGCGCACAACACATCGGAGAAGGCTCGGTCGTGGCTGAATCAGATATTCGGCATGGCCATTGCCCGCGGCTTATGCGAGAACAACCCGGCAAGCAACCTGGTCGACATTGCGGAGAAAGCGCCGGCCGTCGAGCAGTACCCGCACCTGATGGAATCAGAGCTGCCTGAGTTCATGCAGGCGCTGCGCGAGTCTCCCAGCAAAATCATGGCAAAGGTCGCCGCCTGGATGGTGCTGCGCACGGCATCAAGGCCTGGCATGGTGCGCGCTGCTGAGTGGTCAGAGTTCGACTTTGATTCCCAGCTATGGGCGGTGCCGGCGTTCAAGATGAAGATGAGCCGCGATCACCTGGTGCCGCTGCCCGACCAGGTGGTAGCCGGTCTACTGGAGCTGCAGCGTCACACCGGCAGGTCACGATTCCTATTCCCGTCCGAGGGCGTGAAATCGCAAATCATGTCTGACGCCACGATCAACAAGGTGTTCGCCCAGGCAGGATACAAGCGGCGCATGACCGGCCACGGCTCGCGGCATACCTGCAAGACTATCCTTTCCGAGCATGGCTGGCCTGACGCCTGGTCGGAAATGCAGCTGGCACACAAGAAGATCGGATTGCGCGGGGTGTACGACAAGGCCGCCTACCTTGAGAAGCGCATCATCATGATGCAGTGGTATGCGGACTATCTGGATGCGCTGGAGAAGGGAATCAATGAAGAGCAGCGAGCAGCGTTTGCAGCTCGGGTTATGAGGGAATAACCGTGCCCGTCCGAATAATCGTCTGCGGCGGCCGGCACTTCAGCGACCGGCAGGCAGTGTTCCGCGTGCTCGATCACATCCACACCTACCGCGGCATTGCCGAGGTGATACAGGGCGAGTGCCCGACCGGTGCGGATAAGTGGGCGCGAGAATGGGCGGTGGGCTACGGCATACCGCTGGAGCGGTTCAGGGCTGAATGGGAGAAGCACGGCAGGCGCGCGGGCCCGATCCGTAACCGCAAGATGTTGGAGCTCAAGCCGGACGGCGTGGTGGCATTCCCTGGTGGCCGCGGCACTGCGGATATGCGCAACGCAGCCCGCGAAGCCGGCGTGCCGGTTTACTGCCCGTTTGGTTGACTCTGCCGCTCACGCTCCAACTCCTGAAAATACAACAGCTTGGCCCGATCCTCGATCACTCCGGCGCGGATATCCCAAACAGCGCGTCCAGCTTCTGGACTGAGTTCGAGGGCGGCGACATCGCCCAAGCTGCTGCCGCCTGTGGTTTCGGACACGATGGCATCGGCGCGGGCAACTTTGACTGCGATGCGCAGCCGCTTACGCTCATCATCAGCGCCAGAATACAGGCGCTCAAGCCTCTTGTTTTCTTGTTTCGCATCTTCCATCTCCCCGTAGTGTTCCTGATCCAGCGCCTGCAGCCGCTCGCGCTCGGCCACCAGCAGCTCCTGCTGTTTCTGCAGCTGACGCTGCCCTGCCCTTGCAATCTCCCCCAGCGTATTCGCGTGCGCAGTGTTGGCCCGTTCCAGCGCGGCCTCACCGTTCGCGCCCTGCCAGATCCACCCAATCCCGAACCCCAGCAGCACCAGCACGATCAGGGCGCCGCCCTTCAGCCAGATCTTGTATTTAGCGATCATGGCCCACCTCTTCCATCGCTTCGGCATACAGCGGTGCCCAGGTCTTTTCGTGTGGCTTACCCGGTCTCCAGTTGCGAATGTAGTACTGCCAAGCGGTCTGCACCTCACCGATGGCCGGCAGCGGGCGTGAGTCCGTCCAGAGCAGTAACCGAGCAAAGCCAGCGGCAAGGATGTCGTCATGCTCCAGCGCAGCAAACGCCGCCGAAGCACTGGGCGCAACGCCGCGTGCAGCACACAAGCCCCGCGCATAATCTCGGCTGGACGAATGAGTCAGCACGCCACGAACACCGCCACCAAGCTCAAATTGCCAGAAGCCATGAGCTGGCCCTCCGATCTGGTGCCGGTGCTCAAATCGGCTTTCCTGCAACCCGATAGCCATCATCATCACCTCAGCTTCCGGCGACGTCATACGATCAGGCAGCAGCGAGAGCGCAGCCGCTATAGGGCCGCGCCTTACTTCATCAAGGGGCATATAAACTCCAGGCATTAAAAAACCGCCTCAAGGGCGGTGTGTGAATTGGTCAGCATTTTTGATCGTGCAGGGATGACAGCTCAGGACGGTGGCGGCAGTATCAACACCAGTTCTCACAGGGATTGTGAGTCGTCCTGAAGTTCCTAGTTATATCGCCGGTGATGTTTGCAGTACCGGCATTCCGCTCTCGCTCCTACAACAAAGCTCGCAGCTACCGCATGTTGAGATATCACCGCCCTAATATCATGATCCTGCTTTGCAGTACTTAAACAGCGCCCATAACTTTGGGGTCCTCTACCCACACCACCTTCGCCATTCCAGGGGGTAGTGTGACGCTTCGTGATTGGTTAATGCGCCAGAAAAAACGATACTCTTGCTGCCAAGAATCATGCTGTGATTTTAGAAAATGATTACGCTGGTGGTCTGTTGTGTAAAGACAGGACCCGAATTTCGCCGTCTTTCCCAGCTTCCAATTTAAAAACGACCTTAGGCGGTCAATATTTTTAATTTCTACGCACGCTTTCTTGTCGAGCCTTTTCGCAATATCTATATCAAAAGCATCGCAAAAAGAAAGTATCAAACCGTCTTCTAAGTAAATACTGGCATTAACAATGTCAGGTATCGCCACGCCGTTAAAACTGCAGCCTTTTATAGTTAGCCCCCTAACGTCTGGGTTGGGTCCAAAACCTATAAATGGCTTCAGGCTGAGCAAGTCAACGGGAGAATTGTGGGTAAGGTTCTCGTCAGGCGTGTAAATCCCTTTTCTTTCTGGCGACAGATAATTACTAGCCAAAGAGATCGGCACATCACCACCGAGAACCCATGCCGTTGTCCAATCTGGACGTGTCAGGTATAAGTATTTTTTCAAAGGGTACTTCCGCAGTCGCGCTTTAATCAGCAAGACTAGCAGCAGCCTTGCCCTAACGCCACGCCGCCGTGTGCACTACTAACCATCCACATAGCGCCATCAACGCCGCCGGGCAATACCACTTTTCCACCCTAAACCGGTGATGTTTGCAGTACCGGCAACCCTATCCTTCTGCGCTATCCTGAGCAGTCAACTGGCTTTCCAGCACTGCCTTTTGCACATTGAGCTGTTCGATGGTTTCAAGTGCGTCGATCAGCGCTTGAGCCAGTATGACTTCTGCCGGGAATGCAACAGTACCCATAGGGTGCGGGCCGTCAATGCTTCTGCTGACCTCTACACCGTCTCGCTTTAGTAAATTCAAGAAGGCGACATGCGCTCCCGCAATAGTGCCGTCTTCCGCATAGCGAATGAGTATTTCGTTTGGAACTCTTTGTTCTGTTATGCTCATAACCTTGCTCCTTATGCTTGCACTATTGTGTTGTCGTAGTAGGTTTTCCAGCTGCCTTGGAAGTAGACCGGCACGCCAGTTCCTGCGCCTGCTCCTTCCCCTGCTTTTCGACCGTTTGTAGCGTATGCCTGCGCCCCGGTAAGCGGAGCCGTTGGTAAAGTCGCTACTGTGAAAGAGCCAGGCTTGATAGGGCCAACACAGACGACAGATCCGTCCACGTTTATTGTGAAAACCGGGTCGTTCACTCTGGATACATCCAAAAGGGGTCGCACAGATTGGCTAATTCCATTGCGGCGACCAGATATTCGTACCAGGGCCACCGTCCCTGTGTTTGATGAATCTGGCGTATCGCCAACTAGAAACAAAGCCGGCTGACTTGCTACGTTTGAGTAGGAGCGAAAAAGCGGCAGAAAACTCGACCCGTCAGTGCCAGATTCAATAGAGAAGTAGCTTGCAGCGTCTGTAGCTTTTTTAAGCTCTAATACCTTTCCGCCGCCAGAAGTCTTTATTGCTGTTAGCGGCTGTCCTGCAGAGCTGAGAACCGCCTCGCCGCCTCCAATCGAAACGCTGTTGGCGTTTTGCAGAGCTAATGTTCCAAGCTCCAGCGCAGTCCGCGCCGCAGCAGCATCAGCGCTGGCGACAAATGAGCGGCCGAATAGTGATGTGGCGCCGTTCCACCATGCAGTGATCTTGCCCATCACAGTCAGGTTTGTGGGCAGCTCAGCGTCTGCTGTGCCCACGTCAGCCAGCGCCGCCGATCCCAATTCATCTAGCGTCAACGAGGTTTGCACCCACACAGCGGCACCATCGTCAGCGCTCAGGCACAGATAGGACTCCCCGGCCACGATGTCGAACCAGCGGCTGCGGGGTGCGTAATCTTCGGTCTCGTCATTATCGACGGTCGGCGGCACGCTGGCAGAGAGGTTGTCCTGCACTGCGTCTTCTTTGGCGTCGAGGGCAGCAGCAAGGGCAGTATTGTCGGAAGGTGTCCCGGTAATGCCCGCAAAGCTGGTTGACGAACTGGCAATCCATTCAAGCCAAGTGGTGCCGTTGTAGCGATAGGTAAGACCGTCCGCCAAAACCTCTTTTTTCCAGCCAGTCCTCGGCGTGATAACAATCCAGCCAGACCCAGTGCGGTACAGCGCGAGCCGGCCAGCAGCGGCACCGGTTATGCCAGCCCACGCCGAGGCCATGATGTACAGCACCCCATTGGCCGGGCTTCCGGGCGCGGCGGTCAGCGTCTTGCTGATAACCGCCGTCTGCATCAATGCGTCGATAATCGCAAAGGCAGCGTTGGCATTCAGGTAGTTTTGCTGGCCGTTCGCTAGTTCTGGCAGGCCGGTATTGGGTGTTGTCACAGTGTTACCTCGCGCACGAAACCGCGGCCTACTAAGTCACTGACCTGGTAGATGCGGAACAGGATTGATGATTGTGCAGAGCCAAAATCAGTCACCTGATCGGCTGCTGAATAACTGAATGCCGGGGTTGATGATTCGATAGTGCGTATCACGGCGCCCATCTTGATTACGTCGATCTGGTAGGATTGGGTTGCTTCACCGATAGGCGCTTCAACTCCATTGCCCCACCATGTACTGCCCAGCCGCGAACGGCGTACAAAGGTTGCCGAAAGATTGCCGGAGCCGTCCCGCGTTGCCCTTGCGTAAACAGGGCTCAGCGGCTCAAGGTTCACGCCGTCATAACCGAACTCGACGTCTGTACCGGTATCGATGCTGGCCCGCTGGGTGATTCCGCGATAAAGCTGTTCGATGCCGATGTTGGCCGTAGCCATGCTGATGAATGCGTTGTCCGGGTCATCGAGCAGCACAAACCAGTCGCCAGATTGGTGCAACCCTGTCGCCCACTCGGTGCCTTTGTCGCCGCGCACGAAACCGGAGAGCGTATAGCTGCCGTCTGCTTGCAATGCCGCATTCTGGAAGCGCACGATCTCCCAGCGACCATCGACCCCGTAGGCGGCGTAGTTGTAGCCGGTCAGCAGCTGGTCGTATGTGATGCTTTCCAGCTCGCCCGAGATCATCAGCACATTGAGCGTGCGACTGTCGATCAGATAGCCCTCGCTCACGCCCAGGGTGTTCGTGGCACTGCCGATGCTCGCCTTGCCCGAGTAGCCCTGAATATCCGTCCACGTTTGCCCGCTGTCGGCGGATCGGAATGCAGTCGCGCCGGGCCAGCCTTCGGTATAACCAGTCATGGCGCCCACAAAGCCGGGCGTGTTCTGGCTTATTTCGTCAACAAGCGGAATGTCCAGCGGCAGGAACAGCGATGGGCCGGGCAGGCCGATAGTGCCGGGCGGTACATTACCCTCTCCGCCCGATGCGTTGGGAATGAACACGGCGGCAGCGTTCGGCTTAAATTTAATCTCCACTCGCCCGTCTTGGGTGTAGTCAACCTCGGATACGAATACCTCATGCACTGCCGATTTCGAGTTAAGAGTGATTACGTCTGTTGGCTCAAGCCCTTGATAGGGCGGAGGCAGTGACGTAGCGCCATCGGTTCGCCATAGCCAAGCCAGGTTCTGCAGTATCTCGGCAATGCCCGCGCCCTCGTCGGCCTCCATGACCAGGGCCAGCTCTACATCGACCTCGTTGACAGCCTCGGTATTGATGCGCGCCGCATATTGCTCAGATATTTCATATTCCCGGTTAGGGTCGAGATAGCTGACGGTAGTTTTGGCCGGTAGCTGCGGGTCCATTTCCCGTGACTGACTAAATATCTCGTCCGGACTGTCGCCGCTGTTTGCGCCGAGGTCTGCATAAGGCACGGTCAATACACTGGCACCGCCGCGCGGCACGAACTTTAGCTTGTAACCCGATTGGATGACGTCGAATTGATACGCGGTAGCCAGCGGCTCAAGCGATGAACGAATCGTGCCGCCGGTTACCATGTAGCCGCGCACGTCCCTGTCGATCATCGAGACATCAATATCATCAACGGTGAGCAGGTTGGATAGCTCGACCTCGCGCTGAATCACCTCCGCCAAAGACTTTGATGTCGTCTGTGCCCTGCCTATACTAACCGCCCTAACGCTTCGCTCACCGCTGAGCTGAATCAACGCTTGGGTTAAAACACCTCCTTGTATATGCGCCGGGTAGCCCGAATATGAAGAGTATCCGGTGGATGGCGTGGGACCGGAATCGAACACAAGACCGCCTGATTCCGCATCGTATCCAAGAACAGGCCCTTCCTTTTCCTCCGGGGCCACATAAACGACACCATCCTCATAGCTTATATAAACCGCTAGCGCGTTAGTGGAACTGTACTCAAAATCTAGAACATAAAGAGTGCTCAGCTCTGAATCCAGAAAGTGAAGCTCGCCCGGATTAACGTAAGCTACAATACCCTCATGTGTGGGCGCGATGCATCGATATGGATGGTCATTCCGTACCGCCTCAACGCCGTGGACTGAATCTATTTTTTGCAAACCTCCTGCAGTGCTGCATACATACAGCTCGGAGCCCTTAACCACCAGCCATAATTGCCCCGAAAAGCTTCCCGTGTAGTATCGGCCGTCCACCCATGCTGAGGTCGTTGACAACACTCTAGTTGCGTCAGCATCACCTACCATTCTGCGCACTCCAGGAAGCCCGGACGGGATAGGGGTGACGCCGTACCGATCAATCCTTCCAGACGTAGTAAATCGTTCCCAGTAATTCCCGATATATGCCTCGTAGGGCGGGAAGATATCAACCAAGCGGTACCCGAACACAGTGGGGAAAGAAACCTGAACCCAAGGCGCTACGGCGCTAACTACGCTGGAACCGATTGATGTCAGCACCGTTGCGGAGGACTGATGCTGCGCTTCAACCACCTCAACCTTAAACTGCGACCCCTGCAGGCTGTTGCCGTAGTCGGTCAGATTCCAGTCGCGGAACGCCAGGTAAGCAATACCCCGGTTAGCGCTAGCGCTCTCAACACCCACATCTGCTTCATAGCGCGGGTCGGGCATCTGGTCGTCGGTACCACGGTACAGCGTCCAGCCCCGTGCCGCGTCGTTGCTGGCGATGATGGTTTCCAGATCATCGCTGCCGGCATCGTAGATCAGCTTGTCTGAGCACCAGATGCGGCGGATGCCCTGAATCTCACCCAGGCACAGCATCAGGTGGAACGTGGCGTAATAGGTATAGGTCTTGTCCGGCTCGGACGATGCACCGCCCTTGCCGCCCTGCTTGTTCTTCTTGACTACCTCTTTCAGCTTGCCGCCTTCCAGCCAGGTGATATTCCCAGCGATGGCGATAGTGCCGTAGACGCGCGCTATGTCGGCGCCGTAGGTACTGGTCTGGATAGACAGATCAGAAAGGCGCGGGCCTTCGGTTTCGGGCGGGCCAAACTTTTTGTCCAGCCAACCAGGGATGCCCAGGCCCAGCACGTTGCCGACCTTGAAAATCGCGCTGTCGCGGCCAAACAGGTTTGCGCTGAAGCTCATGGGCTAATCATCCGATAGGCATGCATAACGCGGGCACGGTTCAGGTCGTCAAGTCGGTGGCGCACAACCTTTCCTGATTCCGAGGTGGCGTGAATGATGTACGTGTGGCCGCGCACCTCCCCGGCGTGCAGGGCGATGTGCTGCGGATCGCGCACAAGGCGCATCACCAGCCAGTCACCGGCTTGGGCCTCGGCAACCGGGATCTGCTGCAACGATGGCTGGGCATCGAGGATGCGTTTCAGCTGGCCGTCATAGGGCGTGCGCGGGTAGCCGAGCTCGTCCTGATGCGGCAAGTCCAGAGCCTTGAAGCAATGCACCAGCAGCCCAGCGCAATCCATGCCGAGACCGGGCACGCGGCCTTGATGCCGGAATGCGGTACCCATGCACTCGCTGGCAGCGGCAATGATGTCGTCTGGCGTCATGCTCCGCGCCCCCGCTGGGTGTATTGGGTCTGGCTGGGCACGTGATCCTGCGCGCCACGGTTTACCGCGTTCTGGAACTTGTCTCGGCAGTCCTGCAGGCGCTTGCGGCACCCAGGAATGGCTTTGTACTCATCACCCGAGGACGGCGGATAGAACAGCGCTTCATGCAGCGTGAACTGGCCGCTGGCGAATATCTTGATCTGCGATGGCCGCAGCCCGGCGTTGGGGCCCGTGACGAACTGGATTTCGCCATAGCCGAACCAGTCGTCAG
Organism: Halopseudomonas sp.; assembly: GCF_036961105.1. Lineage (GTDB taxonomy): Bacteria > Pseudomonadota > Gammaproteobacteria > Pseudomonadales > Pseudomonadaceae > Halopseudomonas. The sequence continues at coordinate 131,564 of NZ_JBALWW010000007.1, forward strand.
GCTCGGCGCGCGCGGAATCGGTGAAGGTGTATTGATCGGTGACGCTGGTCAGCGTGCCGGTGACGAGATAGTCCGCCATCTGCGGGCCGTCCGGGTTGCTGCGCGGACCGGTGCAACTGCTACGCGTACTGGCAATCAGATCGCCATTGATGTGCTGGTCAAAAAGCGTGTTCGGGCACGTCGGCGAGCAGGTGCGCCCCACGTTCTGCGACAGCACGTCTTTCGCGCCCATCAGCTGCGTGCGGTACTTCTGATCCGTGGGATCGGTCTTGCCCCAAAAGAACAGGCCCAGCTCTTCCTCATCCTCGATCGGCGCGGCCCAGCTCGTGGCAAACACATACACCCGGGCGTTGTCGTAAACGCCGGACGCGATGGCATCCAGGGTCACGCCGCCCTCTTGCAGAATGCCGTCGAGGTCTACGCCGGTCGCGCTCATGTCGCTGGTGGCGGTCAGCCCGCTGAACTCATACCCGTTCTCGGCGCGGTATATCTCGCCATTGCTCATCGCAAGGTCGGTCGGGTAGTTGGTCAGCCGCAAAATGGGCTGATCGCCCACAGGCTCAATGCGGGCGCAGTAAACCCGCGTCCGCCAGTCGGCAACGTGTGATTTCATGTTTGAGGGAGCCTTACGGGTTAAGTACTTCGACCAGGCCGATGCCGGAAGCGTCGATGGTGTCCCAGTTGCTGAACGAGCCGCTCAGGTCTTCGGTAAAGCGCATGGGGATGTCGTATTCGCATCCGGCGGTTACCGCTTCGCCTGTGATCGGCTGGGTCTGCACGGTTCCGCCGCTGGCGTAGGTCGTGAAAGCGGTGGAGTTGATGGCGACGGTGATCGTGGTGCCGCTTGGCTTGGCCGTGACCAGGGCGCGCAGACCGTTAATCTGGGTCATGCCGACCACGCCACTGATGGCGACTGAATCGCCGATGGCAAAGGTGTTAGTGCCCACGGTCAGCACCGCGCTGGCCGCCTTGGTGATAGCCGTGATCGATCGCGACTTGTTGGCAGCCATGGTGACCAGCCCGGTGGTGATATCAACTGACCACTGGCCAGCAGGGTATGCCACACCGGCCACGCCCACCTTTACCGTTCCGGCGACCGGCTTGCGTATCCGGCGGCGCTGGCATTCCAGGTCGGTATGGTCGCCATACCACCGCGTCAACTGATATACGCCAGCAGCCTGCCCCACAGCCGCGGGCAAATGCTGATCAAACGCCGTCGGCGCGTCGCGGTAGCTGTTGGTGCTGTAGTCCACCGGGTGCATCACCCGGAACCCCCGTAGAGTGCCCCCGGCGCGGTTGTTCAGGTCAATCACCTGCTCCACTATCTCGTTCGTCTGCCGCTCAAAGTCGACATTCATGGTCGCAATGATGAACGGGTGCTGCTGGGAGCGGTATTCATCACCACCAATCGTGCGCGTGATCCAGTTGCGGTAGGCAGAGCCAAAGCCGCTGCCGTAGTCCACGTTTGGATTCAGGCGCTCTTCCATAAATTGCGGCATCAGTTGTACCTCTGCATTGCGCGCAGCTGGTTGGCAGCAGATCGGGCAGCCGCTGCACTGGACCTGCGCATTTCGCTATCTGTCATGCCTGGCGTAAATACTGGCCGGGACGTCATGTTGTAGCTGTTGTAGGTATTGCCAGCCGAGCCCATAGATGGCGCATTAGCAGCAGGCTGACCCTTGCGCATAGCCTCAAGGTTCTGAACGCCGATACGCGCTGTGGCGTCGGCATCAAATACGAACTCCTTGCCATGCACCACGCCCGCCACGTCGCTTACGCCGCCATTGCCGGTGTAGCCGCCTTGTTGGAAGCCTGCGCTGACTGACTGGATGTTGGCGATAACCCCCACGCCAGCAGCGGCCACGGTGGCCATGGCTGCCAGGTTGACCGGCCAAGGGTTGTTGGCCGCTTTGGCGATACCGCCGCCGATTTGCACCAGGCCGTCAGCGATGGCGAACGCCTTGGAGGTGGCGAACAGGGCCCGGTAGATGCCGGACTGCTCGCCCGCGTAGGCCTTGGCAATCTCCGCCATGTCGCCAAAGAATGACTCGCCCGCCGAAAACATCACGTCCTGACGGGCCTGCTCGATCCCCTGCAGGCGCTCGCGGTTCTGCTCGTAGATGTTGGCCACTCGCTCGGCGTGCGCTTCCTCGGAGATTTCCTTGGCATCGAGATAGGCTTTCTGGCGCTCCAGCTCCTGCTGACGCCAATTCTCCAGCTCCTGAGCTTGCTGATCCAGCCGCTCAAGGTCAGTGCCAAAGCCGGTTGTGTTCAAGCCGCCCAGGTCTGAGCCTGGAGCGCGGGTGACGCCTTCGACGGTGCCGGGTTCTGGCTGGCCGTTGATTTCGCGGATCAGCTTTAGCGTTTCGAGGCGCTGGATGGCTTCAACGTTGCCCTGGCGCTCGTATTCAGCAATGCGCTCTGCATAGTCCAGCTCGAATTGCAGGTCGCGCGCCGCCCTCTCCTGCCCGGTGGCGCGCAGGAGCTCAAGATTGATGTTCTGGATTTCATTGATTGACTGACGCGCATCAAGCTCATCTTGCAGGTTCTGCAAGTGAAGCTTCTGCGCTGGGGCCAGGTCTCGAAGAGATCCTTTCTCCAGCTCGTAGCGCAGTCGGGCGGCTTCACTGGTTGTGCCGTAAAGGGCCAGCTCTTTCTCCATGGACGCAGCCGTATTGGCGAACAGCGAAAGCAGCTCTTCGCTCGAGCGCCGTCTGGTGTCGGCAGCCTGCTCTGCAGCCCTCGCGCTCTCCATGGCTGCATCTTCAGCAGCTTTGTAAAGGTCAATTTCTCGCGCCCTGGCCAGAATCGCCTTTTCTTCCTCGGCAGATACCTTGATAAGGCCTTCTCGTATCTGCGCACGTGCGCGCTCTTCCTCTGTGATGGCGCCCAGCAGAGCTTTCTGCTCGCCAAGACGGGCCAGGTACTTCTGCCCCTCCTCGGTGCTGTCGGCGTATTGCGCAGCCGTGGCGCCGCCAACGGCAGCCAGCTGCGACTCCAGCACATCGATGTTTGCTTTGATCTTGTCCAGCAAGCCGCTGGTGATCCCTTTGTTGCCGGCGTCAAATAGGCGCTGATTGCGCGCCAAGTCCTGCTGCTGCCTAGTCAGGAGCTTCTGAATACGCTCTGCCCGCGCCTCAATCTCACCCTTGTTCATGCTCTGCAGGTCTGCGGTTAGACCGGCGAACTGCTTCTGTGCGCGCTCTGCGGCGGTTCCCAGCCGGCTCACGCTTCCTTCGAGCTGGTCAGACGACTTCTTGGCTGTTTCAGCGCCGCTTGAGAAGTCCACGAACGAGAGCGCAACCGCGCCAATGGTGAAGGCCAGCCCAACCGGGCCGCCCAGTAGGCCGAGCAAGCGCCCACCCACACCAAGAACCCCGCGCAACGCTCCCGCTGCCAGACTGCTTGACGCGGCCGATGCAGTGTTTGCCGCCGTTGAAACAGCTGTCGCCTTTGCCAGGTTTCCTGACGCAACCGCTGCTGTAGTGGCCGCTGCCGCCCTGCTTGCCGTGGCCGTGGCGACAGCCTGCTCTGACAGTGCAAGCTCCCGATTAACAACGACAAGAGACTTGCTCAGCGCGGCGTATTCAGCAGTGCCTTTTGATAGAGCGACTTGCAGCGAGAAAAGTTGTTGATTGGCTCTAACCTGGGCCAAGGTGGCGATGGCTGAGGCTTCAGCGGTGCGCGCCTTGTCCAGATCGGCCAGCGCTGCCAGTTTCGTGGCTTCCGCCTTGCGCAGCTCAAAACCAGCAGACTCGGCGGCGAGCGCATTGTTCTTGGCTTGCTGTGCCGCCTGAGCTACAAGCGCAGCTGTGTTGGTAGCAATGACAGAGCCGCCGCGCGCAAGAACGACGTAAAGCCCGGTCTCCAGGGTCTGAACAACGCCATCAATATTCTTTTCCATGCCCTTGAGCGCGGAATTGTATGCGCTAACGCCAGCTTCGAACGCGGGCTGACCTATCTGGCCAAGCTCTGTAGCCAAGTCTTGCACCAACCTCGAGGCTGATCGTATCTGCTTCCCGGCATTCTCCATTGCAGCTTCATACGCGCCCGCCACATTGGGCGCCGCACCAAGCACGGCATTTGTGCGCGCCTGCGTCTTCTCTAGCTCGGTTAGATTGTTGGTGGTCTTGCCAAGCTGCGTAGCCAGAGCTTGATAAGACTGCTCAAAATTGACGTTAAGTCCGATATTTCTCAGCGTCTCGACTTCAGCGGTCTGAATACCCCTGATTAAGCGCTCGAACGCATCAGACGAGTTAAGGCCGCCGATTACCGCCGCGTCCTGCGCAAGTCGAGCTAAATCTGTAGCCTTTGCCAGGTCAATATTCGCGGTGACCATCTTGGCGATGGTTGAGCGCGACTCGACCGCGGCGATTCCCGTCTCCCGTAACTTTGTCTCCAAGCTATCGAGCTGATTTCGACTGTAGCCTGCGTTCTTTCCGACAACCTCCATTACTATGCCGAGCTCGTTATATCGCGAACTCAGCAGAACAGTGTCCTTGATCACTTGCCCGATTTTAAGTGTCGCAAAGATTCCTGCGAGCGGCTTAAAAGCAGCAACAAGGCCGCCGGCAGCGCGCTCAGTCTTGCTCGATTGACGATCAAGATCCCGCAGGTCATCCGTGGCTCGCTTGGCCGACGTGGAGTCGACAGATATGACCAGCCGCGCATATTCAGTCATTGTTCATCACCCTTGTAACAATGGTGTCTAGCTTCATGATCGCCTCGACCTCTGCCGGGTCCAGCTGCTGCCGTGTGAGCTGGCACCAGCTCTGCAGCTCCTGATAACTCAGTGGGTCTAGGCCGCGCTTGATCTGGAAGTAGAGCTGCCAGATGTATTCCATACCGGCGGGGATTGGCGGCGTGTCGAGCTCAGGAGGCCGAAAGCCGCTCTTCTCGATATTCTGGAGCTGTTCACGAACAGTCAGTTTTGAGCCGTTCGGGCGCCTCATCAGCCTTACTTCCGCTTCCGCGTGCTCTTCGAGGCGGGTGAGGCGTTGCCGAAAAAAAGGCTTTTGTCCGCAGCAATCTGGTCAATGCCGGCGGCAACTTGCGGGGCCTGTGTCACGAACTCCCGCACAGCGTCCGGCGTGCAGGACTCGTCAAATGACCAGTCAGCAACCAGGGCGACGATATTTTCCCGAATGGCGTCCTCTACAGCCTGGCTGCGCTCCCATTCGCCCATGTCTTCCGGCAGGTCGCGGATGGTGCGCGCGGCCTCAAATCTCGCTTTGCGGAAGGCGTCCGAATCAACGCCGCGCACCAGCAGCCACTCGCCCGTATCCTCGCCGGTATCGGTCTTCAGGGGCATTTTCACGCCTGCGTTTGCGCGCGGCGCGGTGTAGAAGTCTTCTTTTTTCATACTTTTCTCCGGGCAATAAAAAACCCGCCGAAGCGGGTTTGTCTGGTTTTGCAGGGCTAGCGACCTGCGATATTTATCGTTGGTGGTTCCGTATCAAAGAAACATATCGCCCTGTAGGGCAGTTCGGCGCCAAGCGCATTCTTCGCGTCAAACTTCAGAAAAACCCTCAGGGTATCTCTCGCTCCAAGCCTGTCTACCGTTGCCCCTGTCACTAGATGAAGGTCGACAGAAGACGGAAATGCGGCCTGATCCAAAACCATGTCTGAGCAAGCCCTGATAGCTGAGCTCTCGGCATCCGACAGCTTGTCGGCTGCTTTGTCGCTACCACTGGACTTTGCCCACATAATTAGCGGTATGCCGATAATCAAAATTACCGCACACGCTATCCACTGCTCTTTTGTGTACTGTTTCGCCATAAACATCCCTCCCTGATAGACAGGGAGAATGTAGCGCAGACCAGCACCAAAACCCAGCGCAAGGCCGGGTTCGGGTTTTACTGCAATAGCCTAGGCTGGCAGAGCGTTTCGATTCACAACGTAGTTCTGCGGTTCTTCGATGGTATTGCCGAGGTTATGCACCAAGCCCCGGAACGCCTCAAACTTGTTGCGATAGGTGCGGAACTCCCACCACGCGGCCTCTACTGCGTAGCCGTTGCGGCTCAGCTCTGAAAGTATCATTTCGCAGAATGATGTTCGCGGGCTGCTCAAATCTTCCAGCGTGACTTGCAGCGTCTCGTGATTGTCGTTGTACGGCGACAACATTCCAGGCCGGCGGCAAGTCAGCGCATCCAGCGGATAGTGAATATTCAGCGGCGGTTTCGGTGCCGCTGGCTTTTCCTTGCCGAGCCATTCGCCTTCCCACACATAAGCATCAACAAACTGGCAGGCCTCTTCAAACTCTCCCTGACAAATGTCTTGATAGCGCGCAACCTGATGCTTGCTCTTCAGGTGAGACCACAGCTCGCAGTAACCGGAGCGCTGCACTCCCTTGGGAAGCAAAGCAACCTTCTCGTGCACCTTGCCGGACAGCTCATGCTGCTGAGCAGGGTTCAGAACTCGACGCATGATCAATGCGGCGCTGTCTGGATCGATTTGGCGCAGCTTCTTTTCGCACTCAATGAAGTAGCGGCGAATTGCGCGGCCCTGGTCGGTTCGCTCAACCATCGCCAGCTCTTTGGCCATATCGACGCTTAAGCTGTACTCCTTCCGATTGTGCCCGCCACGGCCAACTTTTTTTGCTTCCCCGTTTTGGGTAGCAAAATCTACGCCCTCAACAAACCGGTATTCGTTGATCCGATCGCTGATCCAGGAAGCGAAGCGGCGGCCAACCTTCAGGCAAATATGAAGATCGCGTGCATTGCAAAGCTGCGCGACATCTCCATTCAGCTCGCCCATTTTTACCGGAATCAGAGTGGCAAAAGACATGCCGTTGTTGCTTTCTACGGGTGCTACGGTAATATTGCTCATGAAATTGTTCTCCGCGAACGTTTCGTTATCAGAAGCCCTAAGCGTTCCAGCGCTTGGGGCTTTTTTATGCGCGCTCATTTTTCTCTTTTCGCATAAGCGTGCGTACTGCCTCTACCAGCTGCCCGTTCATGGAGCGGCTTTGCTCCTTGGCTTTTGCTTTCAACCAATCCGCTACATCGACCGGTAAGCGGGTCGTCGCCCTCACATGCTGATCCATAAATAGCTCCTTTGACACTGTGACTGTGTCATAACGATAGAGTGACACTGCGCCTGTGTCAACTATTCCGTGACACTATTACGGTGTATATTCCTAGGCATGTACAAAGACGACCGCTACACCCGCATAACGCTGCGCATTCCGAAAGATTTACATGAGCAACTTTCGAGCTATGCGGAGCAGACCAGCAAATCCATGAACGCCGAGATAATCGGACGCCTGGAGCAAAGCTTTGCGCGCTCAGAGCCGAGAAACAAACCCGAAGACGAGATGTATACGGCTGAAGAGATAAAAGGCTTTATTGAAAAGGTCGCCCAGGACTTCATCGCCCAAAAGTTGGCGGAGAAATCAAAGGAATAACTACAAACCCCAAGCCAAGGAAAGGCAATGTCCCTACTCTCCCGAATTAAATCACTCTTCTCGCCCAGGCCAGCAGCGCCCGAGGCGCCCCGCAGCTCAACATCTACCACTGAAATAGTGATACCTGCCGAATCACTTGAGGATGTCGCATTAGCGATAAAAGAAGTCTTTGCGGAGAATGCCATGCAAGACTACCTATACCCCGCCGCAGAGGCAGGAGCTGAAGCGGCTCGTGCAGTAAAGGCTGGCGAATACGATAAAGCCTGGGCCGCCTACCAAGATCAGAAGCAGCTGTACATGAAGCACGCCGAACAGTCCGAGTTTACCGGCCGCCAAACTATCGCTTTGGATTCAGGAGTCCACAAGGGCATGGCGAACATGCTACGCCTTGAGGGTCGCCACAAAGACGCGCTGGCTCATGCCCTCTACTGGGTTATCGGCTCACAGATACCGGTTGAACGCTGCGAAGCCAAGGTTCGTGCTTACTTCAACCGGTGCAAGCTGAAGAACACTAGCCTGGATGATGTTCTTGCTTTCATTGAATCAAGAACCAGAGTCACAAGCTTTGCGCTCATCAGAAAACAGGTCAAAAAATGGATCGATCTTGGGTAGCGCCAATCAAGCCGCATGCAGCCCCAGCGTCATCTGAAGTTGCTCGCGGCCATAAAAAAACCCAGCCTGGGCTGGGTTCGGTGTTTCGTTGCTTGCTTAGTGTGCGTCTCTAAACGCCTGCGCCAATCGCGCTAGGTAGCGCATTATCTTTTCTTCGCGAGCCTTTGCATGGGCGTGCGGATAGAGAACTCCGAGAATGCAGTATCTGTTTTCCTCTAGCTCGCCACGAACGTAAACCAGTGCCGCATCGTGCTTGCGACTGCATGTTCTGTCGATTTGCGGGATACCTTCTGAGAATTTTTCAGGCGGCAGCTTCAGATGTATATGCATCAAGTGGGCGCGGAAAGCAGCATAAGGCTGGGTATATGGTGCGTCCCGGCCAAATGTAGAAGGAAGCTGCTCTGTGCCCACGTAGGTCACAAAATCGGCCATCAGGTCTTCCGCCAGTGTGGGGAAATCCTTCAGTGGTTCAGAAAAGAAATCTTCAAACGTATCGGGGTGGTACTCGACGATAACCGCCGGCATTAAGCACTCGCCATCTCGATCAATCGCTTTGTAGAGTGCTCGGCCAATACTTGGAGGCCAGCCCCGCCAGCTTTCCCATCAACCACGTCTGGAAGACTAAAGGCCTGGCTTACCATGCTATGAAATGTAGCTACGCGTGCTCGGCCCTTGGCGATAGCGCGGCGCATATTCAAATGCAGCTCATCCAGCCCTTCAGGCACCGTCGCACCCTTCAGGCCGACCTCTACGCCACGCAAATTTATCAGCAGGTCAGTAAGCGGCTGAATACCTTCAGGCGTAAACTGCTCTCTCACATCCGACTTGGCCGAATCCCGGATAAGCCTTGAGAAAGTCTCTTCCATAGCCTTTGCATCCGCAACCACCTCATGTATCTCATCAGCCAGCCGCTGTATGTTCTGGCTGCGTTCATACTGAGTTGCAGGTGCGGACGGGGCAGTAACTGCCATCGCGGAATCGTAGCCAACCAAAAGCCCCAGCGCAGCCGTGATGACTGCTGGCGTTGCGTTGCCCATAGTTTGACCTCCAGATGACTTGCCCATGACGACTCCGCGCTACATGTGTTATAGCCGAGAATCCGAGGTGTTCTTTACTGTTTGGTAAATTCCTTGCGCAATTATGGGTATTACCTGCGCTAATAACAACCATTGGTTACAGGCCAGCCTATACCGCTGGTCACCCGATCAACACGCCCACCGCCGCTATAACAGCCGCAATGCTGATACCCACCGAAGCAATGAGCGCTGAAGTCGCCAGGCGCTTACCTACAACGCCAGCATCTTGTTCGTTCATCTGACCACCTACCTTGACCCTGTGTTTAGGTCTATAATTGATCAATGTTCTGTTCCTACTGGTGATAGGGATGGAAACAAAAAACCCCGACAGCCTGCCAGCTTCGGGGTTTTTGCATTTCTGGATTAAGGGTTAGCTCCGCGTAATCCGCATCGAAGTGGTGCCGTCGTACCCGCCGCTCCATGTGTACTGCGGGATAACGGCACCAGGGCCGGCGACCTGCTTCTGCCCCTGGGTGTAGCGCACTTTCGGAATCTCGATGGTGTAGCTGTCTGCGCCCTCTTCCAGCACGATGATGTGGCTGGTCTCTGCCTCGTTGAGCACCTTTGCCCACAGGGCGCCATCCTTGAGGTAGGCGTTCATGGTGCCGTTCACCACCGCTACGCCATTGCTGATGCAGTAGGCCTCACGATTGAACAGGGCGAATGATGCTTCCATGCCGTTGTCGATAGTGGCGTTCCACTCGGTGGCGTAGGCAATGGGGTCGCCGCCCTCGGTGAAAGAGCCATTGGTGGTAACCATCATGTCGCTGGTGGTGGCGGTGCCGAAGGTGGCGCCGACGGGCACGGTGTACTCAGCAGCAGACTTGCCCAGCATGTTGAAGGTAATGCCGGCTTTCTCGCCAAGCGGCGCGGCCAGGGCCATGGAGCCGACCTTGCAGCCGCGGTAGATGTAATCCACGCCAATGTCAGTGTGGCGCTCCAGCACGGCAAAGGTGCGGTCAATGGAGCCGACAACCAGCACGTCAGTAGTCCATGTGCCCTGCAGCGCGGCTTCGATCAGGTCATCATGACTGGCGAAGGACATTTCGCCGGCAATCTCACCGGCCACGCTGTAGTTACCGCCACGGCTGGGCGGGCGCTGGCGTGATGGGTTGATTTCCTGCGATTCGATCTGCGTCACGTTCGGGGTCAGGCCCTCGGAGACAAAGCGGATCGGCTTGAACAGGGGGTTGGCCGGAATGCCGCCCTCCTGGGTGATGGTGATCGGGTCGCCGGCCACCTCATCCACCAGAGTCACGGCATTGCCGTTGACGTCGGTGACCGTGATGGCGCCGGCCGCCACTGTGGCGATCTTGAACTTGCCGTTGTTCTCTTCCTCGGCAAAGCCCGACACCTCGATGATATGGCCGACAGCGAACTTGCCGGAGGTGATAAAGCTGTTGGCCGAATCGGCAAAGGTCGACCCGGTCTCATCGGCGCTGATGGTGGTGGCCGCCAGAGTGGAGAGCTCGCGGACGTAGAAGAGCTGGACGGCAGAGCCGTTTGCGAAACAGGACATGTCAGACCTCCGGTCTTGTGGTTTGTGCGCTGTAGTAAATGGACACGTTGATTTGTTGCCAGCCGTCTACCGGCCGGAGGTTGTTACGGGTCACCTTGCGGATGTGCACGCACTGGCCTGAGTAGGTCAGCGAGCGCCCGGCCACAAAGTAATCGCGTAGCTTCTGTACTGCGGCCAGGATCGGACCTGTACCGCTGTTGAGGGGGTAGTTCAGATCGACCTGCAGCAGACCGATCGTTTCGTCGGTACCGCCCACGCCAAGGCTTGCCACGTCGGTATCAGCCGGCAGGTTGAACCAGGCAGCCCACGGCGCATCCGGGCCGGGTTTGCCGGCAAAGTCCTTGCCCTCGTTGCCGGTCGGAATGCCGAGCGCTGCCGCCGCCAGCCCCTGGACGAGGGCAGCGTTGATGTTGATTTCACTCATTGGCTAGACCTTGACCTTGGCTATGGCTGCGTTGACGATGCGTTGGACGCGGGCGACGTTGCGCCGGACCATGCCCGCAGGCGCTTGCTGGCTGCTGCCGTTCTCGAGCGAATCGATATAGGGCAGGTTGTTGGTCATGAAGGTTTCTTGCCCGGCGCCCGGTGGCGTTTTCGCCTGAACCTCAGCGATAGCAGCAGTACCGCCCTGATCGAGCCTTTCAATCTCGCCTTCTATTGGCGTACCGACAGACGTTTGCCAGTTGCCGCGAGCCCTGCCGCTATCGACCGGCGTGGCCTTCACTACGCTGCTGAACAGCTCCAAAGTCGCCGCGCGCGTGATCTTGTCATGCGCTTCCTGGGTATCGCGGGCAAATTTGCCGATGTCGCCTGAGAAGCTCATCAGTTGCGCCCGTGGACTTCGTATACCAGCGGCGTGCCGGCAGGATTGGAGACCTTCAGGTTCACGATCCGCCAATCGGCGCCGTCTGCCGTAATGATGCTGGTCAGCATTGGCGCCCACGACAGGTCTTTGGCTGCGATCAGGATTTTCTTGTCGCCGGCCTTAACCTGCGTGCCCTCGGAATATTTGGCGCCGGACTCCTGCAGGGTGTAATCCAGAAGTATGAGCTGGGCTGGCTGGCTGATCGGCACGTCATCCGAGGTGATGCCGGTAATCGCGTCGTAAGTGCCCGGCGCCACGTCCTTGATGGTTGCCGCCTGGCCAAACTCGCTGATGAGGTCAAGCGCGACCGTGGCCATGTCGTCATAAAACGCCATCAGCTGCGACTCAGCTTGATCTGGCTGGTCGATTCCAGCAGGCCAGCGAACTGCGCTGAGGACTGCCGGCCAGACACCGCTACCGACTTGTAGCCTTTGGCCGAGGCATACTGCTGCTCAACTGCGCCTTCAACCCGATTCTTGATGACAGCACCTTTGCGCTGCTCTGGCGGGTCAATGTCGTCCGCATGAATCTCGGCAGACAGCGCCATCTGGCCCTGTTTGACCTGCAGCGGGATGGAGTCAGACGGCAGCGTATGGCCATTGCGGCAGGCGCCGTAGCGCGGCCATGCGCCTGTTTGATCCACGCTCACGGCATAACCTTTCCAGGGCATGACGTTCATTTGCAGATAGGCGCGGCGCAGCAGGGCTTCCTGCTCTGCCTCGGTACCGGGAATGGTCAAGCCGTAGTTAGCGGCATAGGTCACCAGCTCAGCAGCGGTGGCGTAGCTGTCGGCACCGGCCACGATTGAGCCATTCTCGATGATCAGCATGGGTTATGCCTCGTCCAGCAGCTTGGCCAGGTCGGCTTTCTTGGCGCCCGCAGGCGATTCGATGCCTTTTTCAGTGAGCGCGGCTGTCAGCTGCTCGACAGTGAGGCCTTTGGATGGCTTGTCGTCCTGCTTCGACTCCTGCTCTTGCTTGCTTTGCGCAGGCTTAAAGCGGGCGTCAATGATCTTGAATCCCTGGGCGCGCAGCTCGGCTTTGCGCTCTGGAGATACAGGGTGCGGCTCGTAGTGAATTTTCATGGCGTTCTCCGAAAAGAAAGGCGGCCCGGAGGCCGCCCAACTGGTTACGCGTCAGCGTCACCGATGGTGATCACACCTGCGGAAGCCTTGATGCTGTTGGCAACCAGATCCCAGTTGGTACCGGTGGCCAGCTCTGCATCAGTTGGCGACTTGCCGCCGTTGGTAACGTCCCAGGTGTAGCCCTTCAGGGCCAGACCAAAGGCATAGTCAGCCTGGAAGGTGGTCTCGATGCGCTCCTTGCCGTTGGCGGTATCGATGTTGGTGATCAGCTCAGAGCCATCCATCACCATGCCTGCACCGTCAGCCAGGGAAAGCACGCGCTGCTTGGCAGGCGCAGCCGGATCAACAACCTCTGCCGAGTACAGCGCAGGGGAGTCGGTCACGATTACTGCCTTACCGAGGATGTCGACAATGGTCACGTCACCAGCGCGGAACAGCTGCTGCGTGTTGGTGAGGTTCTGGCCGATCAGGGCGTGGAAGGTCGCGCCGTTCATCACCTGTGCCACCAGGCGACCCGAGGCATCACCAAACTTGGCGTGAGCCGCGTTGATTGCCGAGTAGGTCACGCCGGCAGTTGCCGACACATCGTTGGTTGCAGCGGCCTGGTTGCTGATAGCGGCGACCAGTGCGGCGATAACGGTGTTCAGCTGGTCGGCAACGATGGCTTCAGACAGGTTGCGGCTGATGACTTCCAGCGCTTCCTCGGGACTCTTCTGAATCCATGCCAGCTGGGATGGCTCCCACAGGATTGGACCGAACCCGCCAGCCACCTTCACAGCGTCGTACTGCTTCTGAGCCAGAGCGGTTGCAGCCTGTGCGTCGTTGGTGTCGTAGCGATCTACGCGGCGCTGCGCAGAGTGCAGGCCAGCCCAAAACGACTCCTGCAGGAAATCGCCATCAATGCCTTGGGTGGTCAGACGGATTGCGCCGGCAGAGGCACCGTTGAACTTCTCAACGTCCTGCGCCAGAGTTTCGATGGTGGTGCTTTTGAGGTATTCGTTGAACACCTTCATGTTTGAAAGGGCCATGTGGCCTCCTTATGCGTTTTGCGTACGGGCCTTGATGGCCTCCAAGCGTTCTTCCTTGGAGCCGCCAATGTCGCCCTTGGATGAGGGTTGCTGCCCACCGCCACCGCCATTCGGAGCACCGCCACCATTGGCGCCGGAACTCTTCAGGATGGTGTCGCGATAGGGGTATTGCTCAACGAGTGCGCCCAGCGCTTCATCGAAGTCGGCCACCTCGCCCGGACGCTCACGGCTGTAAATCTTGTTGCCGTGCTGGTCATAGGCGACGGCCTTGCCGTCCTCGATTTTGAAGTTCTGGCCGAAACGGGCTTGCACCATGTCTGCGGGAATGGCCAGCTTGTCCGCGATCATCTTGGAGCGGCTGAAAGCCCCGCCAATCTTCTCTTCGTACAGCTGCTTCTCGAATGTCGATACCTTGGTATTGGCTTCGTCCAGCTGGGCCTGAAAGGCCTTGCTGATCTCCCCTTTCACCTTCTCGATCTCGCCAGCATCCACCAGCTTTTTCTGATCCAGATTGGTAACGGTTTCGAGCGCCTTCATGGCTGCGGCTGGGTCAGCGATCCCCTCGAACGCCTTCAGCGACTTCTCTGCCGCCTCTTTGCCTTCGCGGTGAGCCTTGGCCTCAGCATTCAGGCGGGTGATGGTGGCGACGGTACCAGGCGCATCAAATGCCACCTCTTTGCCGTCGTCGTGCACATACACCGGTTTGCCGTCCTGCAGTACCGCATTGCCGTTCTCGTCAAGTTTCAGTTTCATCGGGTTTATCTCCGGGCATCCGCCCATCTGCTGGACCATCCGGCCCGTTGCGCCCTGTCTCATCCGAAACGCAGGCATAAAAAAACCCCGGCGGATGCCGAGGTTCGGGGTACAAAAAAGCCCGCGCGAGGCGGGCTTCAGGTTTTGTATCTATGTCAGGCGTATTGCCCGTTCAGAATCTTTTCAATCGTTCTGTAGATTATTGATGCCACGGTCTCGTATGACCCGGGGCCGCTAATGACGACTACGGCAGAATCCTCTGTCCCCGGCTCAATCTCCACCGCAAGATCGCCATTGTCATACCGCGCCGCGCATCGGACTAGGACTCTCTTTACCGGAGAGGCGCCTTCCGATGGATCAATCGTTACTCCCAGATCGAACGGAACCTGGCCATCAATACCGTCTAATTCAAAGCTGCGCTTCTCTTCAAAACCGTTTTCACTATTGGTGCCAAGCTTGACGTAAGGCTCGGTTTTCCCGTTGATCTCGAAGTGCCGTTTAGGCAGTTGAAGGTAATCAACTAGCGCACCGTGTGTTTCGGTTACAGCTTTGTATAGGGGGGACCAATGCTCTTCTTGGCGCTTTGCTCTTGCCCTTTCAAGCTTGCGAAGATCTTCAAATCTCGACACTGGGAATCTCCTTTTCATGTGGCCCATGAAATTGCCACATACCAGGAGATTTTGCTACCTCAGCACCACCCTCTCGCCCTTCATGAAGCAGCAGGCGCACAGCAGCTGCTTGGTCCCGCCAGTCGGCTTGCCGTTCTTGAGCATGACGCCAGTCTTGGTCTCGATCAATTCCCGACCCCCGCACCGATGGCACTGGATCATGGAGGCAGGCTTGGCCGTCCTCTTGACCTTGTCCAGCGAACGCTGCTTTGGCGTGTCTGGCGGCTTTGTGCCTTCGATGACGTGGAATGGGTGCTTGTCGGTCATTGCCCGATTCTACGCCGCAATACCCGCCTTCTCAAAGGCCCGCGCGTCGCGATCTTTCAGCTCATCCAGATCGAGATAGCGGCCCTTGTCGTTGTAGAACTTGTCCATGCTCAAGCCGCCTTCCCTGAACAGCTTCCCGCGCGTTGGCCCAAGCACCTCATCCTGCCGCGCCGCACTCTGATTCTTGAGCCAATCGCCGTAACTCATCGACTCCGGAACCTGGCCGTCCATGCTCGCCCGGTCAGCCTCTCCGATCTCTTCAGGTGTCAGGCCCAGCTCTTGCCAGGTGGTGATGATCGGCGTGGACGTCGAGCGGCAGCCGTAGTGCAACCGGCCAGGACCTGCAAGCCACGGGACGCTATGGCCGACGGGCTTGTAATCGCTGGTGTAGCTCAGCGTGTCGCGTATCCGGCACTCTTCCGAGGTGCGCGTATCCAGGGTGCTGAGCCATTTCAAGCCAGCCATCAGGTCATCATTGGCCGCGTAGAACTGGTCTCTCGTGCCCTGGGCTACGTGGCTGATGGCAGTGCGCACCATCGACTCAATGTCATTGCGCGTGCGGTTCAGCAGCCCGTCGGCGTAGCCCTCGGACCGAATACCCATAATGCCGCGAACAATCTGATCGGTCGTCTGGCCGCTGTTCATGCCCACTCGGATAGCGTCACGAATGCGGGCTGCGCGGCTTTCCTCGATACCGTCCAGCCACTCCGACAACAGCTTGCCCTGAAATGGCCGGCTATAGGCGATCTGGCGCACCTGCAGCAGCGTGACGCCGGTCAGCGGCGCTACGGCCAGCGCTGGGGCGGGAACCGTGTTCTCGAACAACTGCAGCTGATAGGCCTGCTCATACTCGCCCAGCGCCAACAGGTCAGCAGTCAGTGCTTGCGATACTGCGGCGAATGCCTGGGCGCTCAGCTCGCGCACAGAGGCCAGCAGGCGCTCCATGTAGGCCACGGTGTAGGTCTGGCCATCCATGCGGTCTATTGCGGCGCTGAGGCGGCTTGCCAGCTCTGCGTCGGTGCGATTCAACAAGGCAATCACCTTGCGGACTTCGGCGTTGCTGAGCTGCTGCAGATCGACCTGGTGGCTTATCTCAGCTGACTGCAGCTTCTCGTTTACGGTCGCCATTACAGACTACCCAGCGCCGGCCCCTGGCTTTCAATCCGGTCGCGCTCTTCTTCCCACGTCAGATCATCCGACAGCACGCGGCGGCGCTTGGCCTCGTTGAACAGCGTCTCATTCGACAGCCGGCCACCATTGGCCATGCTGGTCAGGAACGGCAGGGTAACTTCCGGGTAGAAATCCGCATCAAAGTTGCCGTTGACCTTCACGTTGCCGCCGGACTTTTCGCCAAGCCACAGCGCAAACAGCTGGAACACCTGATCAATGCAGTCTTCGAGGCGCCCGGCCATGGTTTCCAGGGGGCTGTTGTCCTGTGCTGCCTCTTCGTCGGCCTGGGTGGCCGTCTTGGTGCCTGCGCTATCACGCTCCAGCAGCTTGGCGCCGGCAACCCGCATTTGATCTTGCAGATCAAGCAGTGACTGGCGGCCGGCCTCAATAGCCTTGCCGGTGTGTTCGACGTACTTCAGGTCACCGTCAGGCCCCATGCTGGTGGCTTGTGAGGTGCCGATAGTCATTGACCACGGCTTTGTTTGTCCGTCTTCGCTCTGCACTTCCCCAGCATTGATGGCCACCAGTAGCGGCACGCGGGCGATGTGCAGAATGTTGTCCTGATCGCTCTGGCTCTGCCAGTGCTTGACGTTGAGATGTGCCAGCTCCATCAGGGCCGGCGTAGCGGTCATGAAGCCGGTGCGCTTGGTGTAGAACGTCGCCAGCGGAATTATGGCCAGGCTGGTTACGCCCTCTTGGTGCAGCGTCCAGACCTTTTTGCCGTTGGCACCATCTTTTTGCCGGTAAACCGACCACTTGCCCGGCTCCAGCACGCGAATCTGATCAACCGCCTTGGTCATGAAGATGTTGTCAGGGTCAGCCTCTTCAACCGACTCGATGTAGCGAAACATGGTCAGCATCTGCTCACCGTCGCCGCCCTCGGACTTCCAGCCCAGAACTTGCTCAGGGCGGATGATGACCGCGTAGGGGCGCACGCCTGCGGCTTTTTCGTCAGCCCTGGTCTTGATGCCCTCAGCGCGCGGGTATTCGGCCAGTACATAACAAAGGCCGTGCGACAAGCCCTTGCTGAACACGTCCTGCGCCCACACCTGCAGGTTGTTACCCTGGCGGTCGATGTTCTCGGCCAGCTCTTTGATGCTATCCGGCACCTCTTCCCCGATGTCGATAGGCTCAGCGAACACGCGGCCGGTCATGTTGACTACGGTCTCGCTGTACGCCGGGTACAGGGTCGATAGCTTCAATCGGGCCTTGTAGGCGTCGTCCTCTTCCTTGGGCCACTTGGGCAGCAGCGCGGTACCAGCAGCGCGCATCGCTTTTGTACCGCCCATGAGCGGATCGACAACCGCCCAGTCTTCGCGCATGGCGTCAACTGCTGGCGTTGTCTTGCTGGGATCGCTCATGGTTTACATCCTGATAGCTGTTGAGGTCGTGATGCGCTTGATTACCGGCCATTCCACGTCGATGCAGTAGCCGATGGCCGTGGTGATGTGCTGGTACTTGTTCTTCTGGTCTTCCTGGAACGTCGAGCCTTTCTGCAGCTGTACCGTGGCCAGGCCCTTGTGACACCAGGGCGCGGTCAGCGGGTTGACGTATAGACTGATCGTGCCGTCAGCAGTGAGCACCTTGGCCCTGACTGCGTTCTGTCGATCCTTGATAGCCGGTGCCGCTGGCTTGACCTTGCGGGTGTACCGCCAGCCTGCCGCCTTCAACACGTCTTCAATGTCGGTGTAATCCGATGCGTGGCCGTGCTTCTCGCCTGCCCTGCCTGCCGGGTCACCGTAGATCAGCACATGCTTGTTCTTGTGGTCTTTGTACTTCTCCACGAACTCCATGGCTGACTGTTTTGATACCGCGCTGGTGAGCACGATTTCATCAAGCAGGTACAGGTCATTACCGCGGCGCACGCCGATTGCTGAGGAAAGCGGTGTGTAGTTCTGGTCATGCATCCACATGAGCTGCTCGTGCGACTCGATGCTGGCCGCGGTGTGATTGGCCTTGCTGTAGTCCTCGTAAATCCTGCCGCCGGCAGTCTCGAACGAGGCTTCAAACTCCTGCCGGAACTGCTTGGCCGACATTGACCGCTTCATCGCGGCAATCACGTCATCAGGCAGGATCTCGGCAGAGGTCCAGTGGAACACCTGAAAGCTCGGGTCGCCGCCGGTCTCTGCCTTGTTGCACAGGTCGTAATAGTGGTTCAGGCCATCAGGAACGCCGAGAAGCCAGCACCAGGCCCGGTAATCAGGGTCTGTTGGATCAACCGTGTTTAGTGCCGGGAGTATGTTCGCCTCCCACGCATCCGGCTTGATGTCGGCGAACTCGTCGATGCCGCCGCCCTTCCAGGGAATACCCTCGATGCGCTGCGGCTTGTCCAGGCCGATCACATGTATCTCGCTGCCGTTGGGCAGGTAGATGATCAGGTCGGACTCGCTGGGCCGCCTCGGGTGAAGGCAAGACAGCGTGAAGGCCTTCAGGTCATCCCAAAAGATTTTCTTGGCCTGAGCATGCGTTGGGGCTGCAGCAAAATACTGCCCAATCACTGCATTGGCCTGCTTTACCACAAAACGCTTGAACCGCTCAGTCTTGCCGCTACGGCGACCGGCTGGCACCAGAGGGAAGCGCAGGCCGCTGGGCACCGCTGCAACCAGGGCCAGCTGAACCGGGTGCGGCTTCAGCTCATACCAGCGCGATAACTGGCGATCCAGCAGCAGGTTGCCGGTGGGCATCATGAAGGAAGGCCGGCAATCAGGTCGCGCAGCAGGTTGGCCGTGTTATCACCGCCGCCGTCCCTGGTCTTGACGATAATCTCTGCGCGCTTCGACTCAAGGTCGCCTATGCGACCAAGCAGACGGTTGATAATGTCCTCGTACTGACGGCGCCGGCGCTGGACTGTTTGTGTCTGCCGTGGCTGCTCGCCTGATCCGTCCTCGTCTTCTTCGGACACAGCGGGCAGCACAGTGTTAATGCTGTCCATATCCAGATCGAGACCATCCCCAGCCTCTGCCTTGTTTTGCGCTATAAGTGCGCGGCGTAGCTGGAGCTTGGCAATCCTGATGTCGTCATCAAGCGAGCCAACGTCGATCTGGTCCCATAGCTCTGACTCTTCCGCCTGGATGGCGTCGGAGTAGATGCCGTGCTTTCTGGCGTTCTGATTGCCCTTGTGCGTCTCGGCTGCCTTCCCGCCGTGCATTCTGCAGCGGCCATTCGGCATTGCCTGTGCCCTGCAGGGCTGGCCACTGCGGGTTTTGGCTCCGCATGTGGCCATAGTTACCTCACAGGGATTGCATGGGGTGTTTCCCCGATGCGGCTACTTTCTCTTTGCTGTAACGTCGCCGAGAGAAACCAGCTCAAATGTATTGTCATCGACTCGGTTCACCGCGCCACCGCTTAGCAACCGGTATCTGCCAAGGCTTGGAATGCGATCACCTTCAGAGATTATGTACTCCTGCACCTTGACTATTTGGTGCTCTATGCCGCCTTCATCCACCACAGCGAACCGCTCAACAACCTTCTCTTCTCGACGTGTCATGGCTCTAACCTGCATTCAATGTGTGAAATGTCAGGATGCCACAAAAGACATACGCCATACCCTACTCAAACCACGCCGTAGCCTCATTGCCGCAGCCTCTGCAATACACAGCGCCGCATGCTTGGCCGGCCTTACGCATCAGAAAGAAGTCTTCGCTACCGCACGAGCACATGAAGCTGAAGTCTCCTACGCTTGGGCCGAACGGATGCTTGAACGCGCCCCGCATTGTTCCGCACTCGCTACATTCCAGCTGGGTAACGCCTGCTGGGGCTGTTGCTACCCACTCATGGCGGCAGTTGGCACAGATGGCCTCGCCGGTTGAATGCGGCTCCTTGCGGGTAAGGTGGACAACCTTGTCCATTACCGAGCCAACCCTGAGAACGCCAGCTCAATGCGAAGCCTTGCAGCATGGGAACTAATGATTCGCTCGGCGTGTGCTACTGCGCAAAGCGCGTGGGCGCGCCTCATCCATGCCGGTGCCGGGCCGGGCTGGCACCCTGATTCCATCATCAGGCGGGGATTAGGAGTTGATCGGCCAGCCATTTCGCGAAGCTCGGCGATAGTCGGCGATACGATAACCACTACCGCGCCTTCCTCAGCACAGCCGCCACATTCCCGCGTGCCTGCCATACCAGCACAGCCAGGATGATGAACACGATCACGAGGAACGGGCTTATTGGCGCTATGGGTGCCTTGGTCAGCAAGCACAGCGTCACGCTCAGCCAGTAGCCACCCGTACCCACGGCGAGCAGGTACGCGCATAGGCTCATGCCCAGGCGGTACCGGGCACCATCACGGCGGAAGGTAGCCACACGCCAGCAGATGAAGCCGCAGAGCGTTGAGGCGGCAAGCGTGGAAAGGTCGATCATCATCTTTTACCGATTCCCGGAATGATGGACATCCAGCCTGGCGCCTTCCCTGTCTGTACGAACTCCAGAATGCTGATGCAGACTGCGACGATAAAGAGGCCGCCGATCATGGCCGGCAGCGCGGATGTAGTTGCCCATTGCCGGGCTACCACCTCAGCAGCGAAGAAGTAGCCGCCAACCCAGCTCAGAATGAAGTTACCGGCACGAGCCTTCCAGCTCAGATCCTTTGACATGACCATGAAGAACAAGGCCCCTGCAAAGGCGCCTATCACTGCCTCAAGGTCTACACCGGGGACCAGTGATGCGGCAGACACTCCGATGAGGCCACCAACTGCGATGGTCCCACTGCTAATGTCGGTCATAAGGTCTCCGTTACGTCTCGGATGTTAAATCCCCAGCCACACGCACTGTCACAGCCCGTCGGGGAACGAAGGCGTGGTGCGGTGGCTGGAAAACTGAATAAAAAGGCCTGCGGGTAGCAGGCAAGAGCCAGGGTGGCTAGGGATTCGGGCATAAAAAAGCCCCGGCGTTTTAGGCCAGGGCTTTCAGGGCGGTAAAACCGCAGATTGGTATCCATAGTGATCATTCGATTAGAGATTTGCAAGCTCTTCTTGCTCATACCTGTGCAAGCCGTGGTTAGCGAACTCGCCGTGCAGCTCTTCTCTTTTCGCCCTGATGGCTTCTTCAGCCTCTTCGAGCGTTTCATACACCTTGCGAAAGGCGTATACGCCGTTTTTTCGTATAGATGCCTCATACTTCCCGCGCACCATTGTTACGCCTTTCACTCCGGTGGTAGAGGTTCTATGCAGACGCATATTGTGGCTATTCTGCGAGCACGTGGCCAAACGAAGGTTCTTGAACGCGTTATTGGACCGATCGCCGTCAATATGATCAATCGGCCCTTCTGGGTACTCTCCCGTCATGTAAAGCCAGGCCAGCTTGTGTGCAGGGTACAGCTTTCTATCCACGCAAACCCGCACGTAGCCGTTACCAACCACTGCACCCGCCAGTAGACCGCGGCGAACCTTTGGGCCAGAACGCCGCCACTCGAAGACACCGACAATTGGACTGTAGAACAAACACTCTTTGAGCCTTTCCTGTGTGATCCTCATGCCGCCACCTCGATACACAGGCCCGTCTCTTTCAGTAGCTGCTCTACTTCCTTGAATGCTGAATCGACACTGGCCCCAAGCCATTTACCGACGCCCCCACGCCAGCGACGCAACGTACTCTCCGGCGTACCATCGGCATCCCAGCTATGCAGCACATAGAAAGCCTCGGGCAATCGCTTGGGCACCGCCCACGCTGTCACGGCCTTGGTAACGAATAACCGATGCGCTGGCGACTCCACGCGCGGTATCAGCCACCGCACCGCCTCAGCTACCTCAAGGTCATTGATTGAGTACTTGGCCACTAGCACGTTCCACTGCAGGTCGGTCAGCTCCCTATGCAGCATTCCCCGCGTCATGGCGTCCTGCGTGAACCGTTCCTCTGCACTCAGGCCAGAGCCTTCACCGCGCGTTTCAGGAAAGCCGGCCTGGTACCGCATCTGCCAGCCCGATTTGGCCGTGCCATCATTGGTCTCGATGCTCATTACTCGCGCTATGCAATGGCCTGCGTCTCTGTAGATGGTCATATCACGCCCACCCTATTGTGAAGTGGCCCAGCACCCACACCAGGCCCTCGATAACAACCCAACCGACTACCCCGGCAACAACCGCCAAGGAAAGCAAAAACCATTGCCAGTCATCTTTGCTAATGAAACCTTGCTGTGACTTTTTCATGCCGCTTCCCCTTTCCGCTTCAGTTCTCGTGTCTTTTGCCGGTAATGTTTTTTGATGTCCTGAAGCTGCTCGATGGTGTACTTCTTGGCCGGGTGATTACCTTCCAGCCATTCAACCTTGTCCGCGCCGATCCGCTTAACCAGCCTTATGCGGTACTCGACTGCGTTGCCCGATAGGTTGCGGTTGCACTTAACGCATTGGGCATGGCAGTTCAGGGGCTCGAAGCGCAATTCAGGGCAGGCACCGGTAGATCGATAGTGCCCGGCGTCTATCCGGCTACCAGTCATCAACCCGTCATCGCTCATGGTCGCATCACAGCTGATACAGACCCGGCCGGCGTCCCTTGCCCGGATCCATGCGTTGAATGCCGCCTGCGCCTCGGCCATGTGCCTACCGCGCGGCTTTATCGCTTCCTTGGCCGCTTTGATCTGCGCGCGCTCGCGCTTGGCGGCATCCTTCTCTGCCTTTTCCCGATTCTGTATCGCGTGCTTGTTCGCGCAATACCCGTTGCACACGTTCTGCATTGGGCGCTGGGCCATGTACTCGGTCTTGCAGACCTTGCACTTGCGTTTGCGGGGGCGGAATTTGATCACGCAGCCACCTCGCCAAGTAGGTCGTCCAGATAAACACCCTGGCCTCGCAGCTTTGCCGCCACGCGCTCGGTGTATTCAATGCCCTGTTTGCGGTCGAACAAGCGCGTCACCGGGAGCCCCTCCGGCCCGGCCACCGGATGGCCACCCATCAGCTCGAGCTTTTCCTCGTAACTCAGGTGGGCGAACATCCGGAACCATGTGGTGTGGAAAGCTTCGCTATCGCGCAGCAGAATGCGCACACCAATCTCAAGCTTGCAGAGCTTGCGCACCTCTTCCGCATCGCCGGCCTCGATCATGTCTGCGCCGCGCTTGTACATCCCGAACCAAAGCGCGTTCTGATCCAGCGTGCGATCCTTGCCGGTGCTGACAGTCAGCTTCACGTACTTGTGCTGACGATAGAGTGCTGTCAGGCGTGCAATGCACTCAGCCAGCTTTGCTGGGCCATTGACTACCAGG
Organism: Halopseudomonas sp.; assembly: GCF_036961105.1. Taxonomy (GTDB): domain Bacteria; phylum Pseudomonadota; class Gammaproteobacteria; order Pseudomonadales; family Pseudomonadaceae; genus Halopseudomonas. The sequence continues at coordinate 155,200 of NZ_JBALWW010000007.1, forward strand.
CGATCAGCCATGCTCACCACCCCGCGCTACTGGCGTCATCGTAGGGCACGGTAGGCCCGCTATGCCGTGGTGATACTCTCCGCAGGCAAGGCAGCGCTTATGGCCAACGTATGCAGGATGCGGCTGCGTATTCTCCAGCTTTGCGCCATAGGTGTTCTTCAGCACCTGCTTGATGACCCATTCCACGTATTGCGGTTGATTGATGCGGCCGGCAAGCACCCGCGCAGCCTCTTCTGGTGTCCAGTTAGTCACACTTCACCTCCGCCAACCGCCCGCTACCGAACCGCCCGTGACAGTCCGCCGTGACGGTCTCCAATGTCACCGGCTCCGGGTAAATCACTGTGCCGCCCTTTCCGTCGTGTAGGCGGAAGTGGAATTTGGTGTGCTTCATCCCTTCATCCCCATAATCAGAATGAACAGGAAGAACGCTATCCAGGCTGCTGTGCTCAGGGCGTTACCGGGGCCGTCCTTCTCTTCGTCTAGTGGGTATTTGGGGGTCATTTGGTTAGCTCCCCCGTTGCAGCAAAGCGCTGAAGAGCTGGCAGTAGCTCGGAAACTTGGTCGCGGGTAAGATGCATGCGCGTGTTCAGCAGTACTTCCTTGGGTAGCGGATAAGGCACCCAGCCCGTGGTTTCAATAGCATCCACCCCGAAAGCGGCGGCTTGGGATGCCATAATCTTTGGCTCAGGGTCGTCAACGCCAAACCAAATTGCGTCTTCCGAGCCAAGGCTGCTTTTCTGAAGAGAGCAGGAAGCTCCATACCGATCTTTGAAGGTGGCAATATCAAACCCTCGGCACGTCTGCTCGGTCTTCATACCCCCTCCTTGACCGTGATGCCGGCTGAGTTAAGTGCGGCACGTCCAAGCGCGCGGATCGACATACGCGCCCCTCCCAACTCTCTGCGCAAATGACGCCGCTCAACGATTAGCCGGTAAGCTGCAAGGCAGTGCTCGCATGCGTACTCGCCGTGCTTGGAAAGTGCGTCGTCAATGCCGTCATAGCCAAGGCCCGTTTCGCCATAACCGCAGTCGGATGGCTCCCTGTGCTTGAGCGCTTGCCAAAGGTGGGTTTTGTGCTTTCCGCTGGCCTCATCCCATAGCTCATCCATTTCCGCAGCGGGCGTTTGCCAGCTCTGAGCCTTGACTGCTACCGGGCAACGGTTGATTGCCAGCCCGATATCTCGAGATATCGCATCTACTGCTTGTCTTGCCCTCTCGTGCCGAACAATGGCTTCCATGTACTTATCCACGATCAACCCTCCACCACGCAGCCGTGCTGCACTTTGCGGCGCATGCGGCCGCGCTCGAATGTCACCGGGTTACGGTCGATTACCGTCCAGCCGCGGGCTACGAATTCATCAATCGTGCGGCGTAGGTCTAGCTGGGTGCGGCGTTCGTTTGCGGGTTTCATGGCATCACCTCGCCCCGGGCGGATGCCCAGTCGAAAGGAACAACGACAGCACCGCCTTCCTTGATCCGGTCAAAGCAGCGCTCGCCGATAGCTTCGCCAAGCTCGCTGGCAGCCAGGTTGGACACGATCACGATTGGCAGGCACTTCTCATACCGGCCATTGATGATCCGGTACAGGGTCGCCAACTCGAACTCGCTGGGCTTGGTCGCGCCCACCTCATCCAGCACCAGCAAATCGGCACTCATGATGGGGCGTAGCAGATCCGCCTCACTGTCTTCCTCGCGGCTGCTGTAGCTGGCACGGATACTCATCAGGATGTCTCCAACGGTCCGGTACACCACGCGACGGGTCATCTTGTGCAGCAGTCGGTTGGCGATCGCGCAGGCCAGATGCGTCTTGCCGGTGCCAACCTTGCCCAGCAGCAACAGGCATCGGCCAGATTCCTTGTGCGCCTCGAAGTTGTCGGCGTACTCGGTGCATATTTCGAGCGCCTTGCGTTGCCCGGGTAATTTGGCGCGGTAGTTGACCAGCGATCGGTCGCTGAATCGCTTGGGTATCTGAGCGATCGGCAGGTTGCGGCGCAGGAAGTCATAGCGGCGGCACTCTTCCTCTTCGGCCTCATGTGCCAGCCGGGCACACACAGGGCAGCCGCTGGGCGGGCGCCCGTCGCGCAGAATTGCGATGTAATCGCCGTGCGTGTCGCAGTTGGCAGCAGCCTTGCCTGTCACGCCCAGACGGCGCTCTATTTCGCCTACAGCGGTATTCATTTCAGAGTCCATAGCTACCGTCCTCCTTGAGTTTCAGCCCGTCGGTGTAGTCGCGCTCCTCAAACCCGGTATGCCGAGACTTGTGCGGGAATGCATGCACGTTGCTCGCTGGCTTCACCTCGTCTTCCCAGCGCTTGCCGTTCAGCCAGGTTGCAGGGTGCGGCACGAATTGTCCGCCATCCTTGAGCCAGTCCGCCGATACGCAGTACCGGGCCAAGCCATCAAAAATCTGGTTAATCAGGTCGTCGGTCAGCTTGAGTTTGTTCCACGCCTTCACCGCATTGGCTTTGCCCTTCTTGTTCGGGTACAGGCGATAGAACTTTGCGAACAGGTCGTCAGAGCTTGGCGCCTCGTCGCGGACCGGAGGTGCGCAAGGGGGTTGAAGGGAATCAGGAATCAGAGAATCAGGAATCAGAGAATCAGCCGGAGCGCTTCCGATATTTTCGGAACGAGTACCGATTTTCTCGGAAGTGGTACAACCTTCTGAAAATGCTGGTATTTCCGAAGGCGCTTCATTCTTGTGCGGGTTCTGGTGTTTCTCGAAGTTATTCACTTGGATGTAGCGCTTACCCTCGCAGGTATAGCGAACGATGAACTCGTTATCGGACAGCCAGTTCAGAAGTGACTCAATATCGAGCCCGTCCCGGTAGGGGAATATCTCCGCACGGATCCGCAGCGGACGATCTTCGAGGCGGCCGTCACGATCCGCTAGCAGCCACAGCCCCTCAAACAGAAGAGTGGCCAGCGGGTCAGCAACGCCAAGAACCTCGTTCTTGAACAGACCTGGTTTGATATTGCGTGCTCTAGCCATTTGCTTGCACCTCGTATTTGCCGGTGCCATTGAATGTGTGCATAATCACCTCATTGCCTTGATGTACCCGAGCCCGCTCTGATCCAGCGGGCTTTTCTTTGCCCGAAATTCAGCCCCGCCCACTACCGCCCACTACTGGACAGCCACCCAGCACCCTCAACCGACTTTTGAGCGGTTGACGATTCGCGGATACTTTGGGGTGTGGGAGTCATGCGGCGGTTTCCCGGCGAGTAGTCGGAAATGGCCGCACTTCTTCTGCCTCGTAACCGGCGGAAGTTTTGGTTACATAAACCTCACGGCCTACTCGAAGGGCTTTGTTCAGTGCGCCCTGGGTCATGCCCAGCAATCGCGCCGCCTCGGTTTGGCCGTGCTTTTCTGCAAAATCTGTCAGGGATGTGCGATGCATGTTGGTCTCTCCAATTGCGCATGCACATAAGTATTGCCTGTGGAAATGAATAAATCAATGCCTGTGGCGATAGCTAGTTATTGCTCCCGGAAATATGCTCGCCCTATGAGTGAAGAAAGACGGCCGCTAACGGCGGAAGAAAAGGAAGAGTGCGCAGCTCTAAAGCGGGAGTTTCTTGCTTGGAATGCCCCGCTCCCGCGCAAAGATCGCATCTCGCAAGAGAAGATGGCCGCGCACCTAAAAATGAATCAGGGCTCATTCAGTAATTACCTGAATGGGCATCGCCCTGTGCATATTGGAATTGCAGTTGGGGTTTATGAGTTGATGGGCATACCCGTTGACCGATACAGCCCGCGACTCGCTGCAGAAATAGCCAGGCTTGGAAAGACTGGCTCACTCAAGGAAGACAACCAAGGACAGGAGAGCAACGTGATAAGTGCTGATTTCTCAAGCAAAGGAAAGCTGAAAGACGGAGAACTATCGATCCCCCAGTACAACGTGCGCGGCGCGCTCGGGCATGGCCAGGTGCCGGCCGACTATATCGAGACCATTCGCCACGTCACGGTGCACGAATCGCTGCTGTCCGGCCGAGGGATTTCCTTCAGCAAGGCCGAGAACCTGGCCATCATCACGGGTTTTGGCCAGAGCATGGAAGGCACCATCAACGATGGCGACCCGCTGATTGTCGATCGCGGCATCAACCAGTTCATCGGCGACGGCATCTATGTCCTAACCTGGGACGGCCTGTTGTACGTGAAGCGCCTGCAGAAGCACTCCCCTACCCATTTCGACATGATCAGCGATAACCCTCGCCACAAAGATCAGACGATCAGCATTGCTGACGTGACCATTCACGCCAGGGTGTTGCTGGTGTGGAACGCCAAGAAGCTGTAGGCACTGTCGCCGTGTTGCTCAGCAACAAATATGCGTTTTGACTCTAACTCAAAGGGACTACAATGGACGGAACCTCTAAGCCTCAAATGGACCTGGCATTCCCAATGACAGATACAGACGTATTCCATTTCGATGATAGTCGGCCCCACTTCGACAGCCTTTGTCGAAAAAACGGCATGACTTTTTGGTATGCGCGCGACTTCATGAAGATGATCGGGTACCAGTCGTTTTCGTCTTTCAATAAGGCCGTGCAAAAGGCTATAGGCGCCTGCACGACCTTAGGTATCGACGTTCTGGAAAACTTCCAGCAGGTCGAGCGCGAAATTGACGGAAAAATGGAGCGAGACTATAAGTTGTCTCGATTCGCCTGCTACCTCTCGGCTATGAATGGCGATACCAAAAAGCCAGAAGTAGCAAGAGCGCAAGCCTACTTCGCGGCGATTGCTGAATCGTTCAAGCGCTACATTGACCAAGCCGACGAGGTAGAGCGGGTATTGATTCGTGACGAGATCTCGCAGCACGAGAAATCACTCAGCGATGCCGCTCACTCGGCTGGCGTCACGAAATATTACTACTTCCAGAATGCCGGTTATCGCGGCATGTACAACATGAATATCAATGAGCTCAAGGAGTACAAAGGCCTCGAGGGAAAAGACACGAAGCGCACTCTGCTCGATTTCATGGGTAAACAGGAGCTGGCTGCTAACCTGTTCCGAGTTACGCAGACCGAGGCAAAACTGGTAAATGAGAATATAAAGGGGCAGAAAGCGGCTGAACATGCAGCTGAATCCGTAGGCCGTAAAGTCCGCGAAACAATGATATCAATCAGCGGAGACACACCAGAAAGCTTGGCTCTAGAGCGGGATATCAAGCAGGTGCAAGGCGACATCAAGTCGTCCAGCCGAGATTTCAAGAAGCTCGACAAATAACAGTTAATTAGAAACGCTGCCCAGCCCGCTGACGCGGGCTTTTTTGTGCCCTCCTCCAGCCCGCCTTGTGCGGGTTTTTTATTGCCTTCCCAAAAGTATTTCCATTTTTTATTTCCAATGGCATTGACATAAGTATTTCCCTTGGCAATACTTACCTCAAGCCAGCAACAAACGGCCCAGGGCTCGACCCGCGATCTTTTACAACTCAGCGTATTACCAAACAGACCGCAGTGCCTCTACCGGCGACCGGCGATCCGACAGGCCCGAAAGCCTGCCCATGTTGGGACAACCCAGCAGCGGACGAAGTTGGACGACTGAACCGTGCGAATGACCCGGCAAGCACTGCGCCCCGCCCCACCCTGGCGGTTTTGTAGGGGTAAAGATTTCCTCGATGCGCTTCTAGCGAGGCGCATCCGGAAAATCGAACAGGAGAACGAAATGGACGAATCGACGCTGAATGAAGTGATCAATGAATGGGTGATGGAAGTCGTTGAAGGCGTGCAAATCAAGACTATCGCCAAGCGCTTAATGAACAACGGCGCATCGCCGGCGCTGGCAGAGAAGCTGCTGCGGATCATCGAGATTCGCGCCAACGAGCTGATGCACTACAAGCCAAAAGCAGCCTGATTTCTCATACGCCTTGCCCGCAGGGCGTATCGGAAACAACTGAGGACTACCAAATGGACCAAATGGAAACGATTGAGTACGGAGGCTTGAAAGGCTTCATAGGCGCAGGGCGGCTTAGCTTCAGGGAGGTGCAGTTTTCTCTGATGGTGGCCTGCGGGATGACTGACAAGCAGATCGCCAAGGAGGTTGGCTTGCAGCCGGATAGCGTCGGCAAAGCTATCTACCGCGCCATGGGAAAGCTAGAAGTCACTCGCCGAGCCCAGCTCGTCAAAGAGTGCATGACGAAATCAATCATAACCCCGCTGCTGCTCATGCTCGCCATATGCATGATGGCAGTACAAGCCACCCCCGACCACAAGCCCATCAACAGAACGCGCATTGTCCGAGTTAAGGGTGGTGCGCGCCGTGATGCTGATGTGAGTGTGTTTCGGATTTGTTGATAACGGAAGGAGAAGGGAAATGGCTCATTACCAAGTAATGCTGCGCGCTAGATGCGTTGCCGTAGTCGAGGCGCAGAGCGAGGAAGAGGCGATGAATATTGGTTCTTCGACGCTTGGTGTGGAATTCATCCTTGGCCTTGGGTCACCATAAGCCCTCCACAATAACAGGAGGTGAGGTATGGACGACAACCAGATTCTGACCCTGGGG
>NZ_JBALWW010000080.1:0-511 GCF_036961105.1 Halopseudomonas sp.
GAGCTGCGTTCCCACGCAGAGCGTGGGAACGATCAGAAACGGGTGGCTTCCTGGGATGGCCCACTACTGTCCGGGGAAAATACGGGGTTGCTCATGAGAACAACCCAAACTGCAATTTTTCTCGTTCTATTCGCTCATTTTGCCATCGTCTATGGCTGTTTTCTTCGGTCATAGGCCGCTGAAATAACGTCACTCGAAGTTCGGCGAGAATGGTCCACAAACTACCCTTTAGTCTGTTTTCCTTGCGGTAGATCACCAGCAGTAAATAGGCAATCAGAGCACACAAAATCTGGATCTTGACCGCGTTCTCACTGCGCCCAAAGAAGGTCTTGATCTTCAGGTGTTGCTTTATCCATTTGAAGTAAAGCTCAATCGCCCAGCGCTCCTTGTAACGCTGGGCAATCAGCACCGCCGGGCTTTCCAGGTCATTGGTGGCCAGAATGATAGGCGTACTTTTGTCAGGGCGCTGCACGGTCACTCGACGTAATGGCGAGGTGTAGTCGTTGTGCCG
>NZ_JBALWW010000081.1:0-503 GCF_036961105.1 Halopseudomonas sp.
GGCGGCAAGCGGCGCACTCCGCACTCAGTGACAGCCGCGCATGAACGTGTAAGTGAAGTCTACCGTGGCGTAAAGCCGCATCGGCCGATCATCACCTGTCCATCAGTCAATCCAGGAAGAGGTCGCGGACTCTAGCATAAAGCCACTGCAGGGGCCACACAGCCCCGCTGGCCGGCGCTTTTGCGCGAAGCTGGCAGGAACCTTCGCGCACCAGTATCCTCCAAGGCAGAGAACAAGAACTTGCCACCACCTTCGGTGCCAGACCGCCTTCAGGAATCCACGCATGCCCCATCCGTTCCACCGCCGCAGCGGAATTCATTTGCTGGCCTCTGCCAGCCTGTTCTGCTTAACGGCCTGCGCCGACACCCAGGCCATTGCCGAGGCCGAACCTAGCCAGATCGCCAAACCGCCAACCCTGCAACCCGCTACAGCGCCGCTGATGGTTGAGCCGGTCATCGTTGCTCGCAGCTTTGCCGACTGGCGCGCCGACTTTCGTGCCGAAG
>NZ_JBALWW010000008.1:0-155413 GCF_036961105.1 Halopseudomonas sp.
AGCTTCCAGCTTCCAGCTTCCAGCTTCCAGCTTCCAGCTTCCAGCTTCCAGCTTCCAGCTTCCAGCTTCCAGCTTCCAGCTTCCAGCTTCCGGGCAATAAAAAGGGCGCCAGAAGGCGCCCTAGTATTGATCTGAGATATCTCAGGCTTCGGCACGCCCCCACTCGATATCCTGCAGATGACGCCACATGATCTTGCCGGTGGGCGACTTGGGGATACTGTCGGAGAAAGTGACAATTTGCGGGCACTTATAGGCAGCCATGTTTTCCTGACACCAGCTGATGATGTCCTGCTCGGTGGTGTCTTGCTGACCGGCGCCTAGTACTACCACGGCTTTTACTGTCTCGCCACGGCGCTCATGGGGTACCGAGATGATGCAGACCTCCTGAATAGCCGGATGGGCGTACATCAGTGATTCGACCTCCGCTGGCCAGACCTTGAAGCCGGAGGCGTTGATCATGCGTTTGACTCGGTCCACTAGGAAGAAGTAACCCTCTTCGTCGTAGTAGCCCAGATCCCCGGAGCGGAAGAAGCGCTCGCCATCTACCTCGACAAAGGCGTCGGCGGTCGCGTCAGGGCGGTTCCAGTAGCCTTGGAAGATCTGTTCGCCACGCATGATGATTTCGCCAGTAACGCCGGGCGCGACTTCCTGCAAGGTATCCACATCGATAACGCGAGAGTCGACCCCAATAAAGGGGATGCCCAGGCATTGGGCCTTGCAGGCATGCGGCGGGTTGACGTGGGTTGCAGCTATGGTTTCGGACAGGCCGTAACCTTCCATATAAATCAGCCCGGTCTTTTCCTGCAGCTTGGCTGCTACTGCGGCGGGCATGGCGGCGCCGCCACCGCCAATACCGGTCAGTGAGCTGATGTCGTATTGGTCGATATCCGGGTCCGACAGCATGTCGACCACCATGGTGGAGATGTTGCGCCAGGTGTTGATCTTCAGGCGCTGAATCAGACTGGCAGCGACCTTGCGATCCCAGCGTGTCATGACCACCAGGGTGCCCCCAGCGTACAGCGTGGAGTTCATGCAAGACTGCATGCCCGTCACATGGAACATGGGAACCGAGACCAGGTGGATACAGCTGTGCTGGGTATTGACCCAGGCGGCACCGTACACGGTCGTAGCCATGACGCTGTGATGGGTGTGCACACAACCCTTGGGGTTGCCGGTGGTGCCTGAGCTGTAAGGTATCACGCACAAGTCGTTTGGGCCTGCTGTGAGCGGCCCGGGCTGCAGATTGGCCTGCAGCGCACTTTGCCATGAGCTGACCCCGGCTTGGCTTGGCGCTTGTGCTGCAACGGCAACGGCTTCAGGAAGATTGAGGTCGGTGGGTTCGACCACGTATTCGCTGTAAGCGGTGACTATCACTTCTTTCAGTGCGCCATTGCCGATGTGCGGTGCTACGAATTCGCACAGTTCCTGGGCGCAGAGGGCAACCGGTGCCTGCGTATCTTCAATCAGGTAGGCCAGTTCGGCAGTGCGGTTCATCGGATTGACCGGCACTACCACTGCATTGGCACGCAAAATGGCGAAGTAACCGATGATGTACTGTGGGCTATTCTGCATATACAGCAGCACGCGATCACCAGCTTGTACCCCGGCCTGTTGCAGGTAGCCAGCCAAGCGCTCGGCCTGGCTTTGCAGCTCGCGATAGCTCAGGTCGCTGCCGTAGTAATGGATAGCGGGATGATCGGGGTAGCGGAGTGCGGAGACGGTGATGTTGTGGAACAGATTGGTGGCCGGGAGTTCAAGCTGCTTGGGTACCTGATCGGGCCACACGGAAAAGTGACGGTCAAACATACATCCAATCTCCTGCTTGTTATACATCAGACGAACCGTTCTCTGCGTGGCGTCAGCAGGAGGGTTCTGTTATTAGGGCAGCCGACAGAATAAGTCCCGATGCAGGGCTTAGGAAGGATAGTTTTGTTGTGCTGTTGTTACGTCATAAGTGGCGGTGAGTTAGCCTGCGCCCGGTATGCCAGTGCGATCGCTGTATGGGGTATAGTAGCGGGCTGATCTGCACGTCCTTGTGGGTAGCCAACCGCAGGCTGTGGCGCTAATTGCTGGAGGAGCTCAGATATGAATCAGGACCGGGTGTTTATCTTCGATACCACGCTGCGAGATGGTGAGCAGAGCCCTGGCGCGTCCATGACCAAGGACGAAAAACTGCGCATCGCGCGGGCGCTGGAAAAACTCAAGGTCGACGTTATCGAGGCCGGTTTTGCGATTGCCAGCCCAGGCGACTTTGAAGCGGTCAAGGTGATTGCCGACAGCATCCAGGACAGCATTGTGTGCAGCCTGTCGCGCGCCGTCGACGCCGATATCGACCGCGCAGCCGAAGCCCTGGCCGGCGCCAACGCCGGGCGTATCCACACCTTTATCGCCACCAGCCCGATTCACATGGAGCACAAACTGCGCTTGCCGCCGGATCAGGTGGTGGAGCAGGCCGTGCGGGCGGTTAAGCGCGCGCGCAACCTGTGCGCCGATGTCGAGTTCTCCTGCGAAGACGCGGGTCGCTCCGAGATCGACTTTCTCTGCCGCATCATCGAGGCAGCCATTGATGCCGGTGCCCGCACCATCAATATTCCGGATACGGTCGGTTACGCCATACCGCACCAGTTTGCCGAAACCATTCGTCAGATCATCACCCGCGTGCCGAACGCCGACAAGGCCGTGTTCTCGGTGCATTGCCATAACGATCTGGGGCTCGCCGTGGCCAATTCCCTGGCTGCCGTTACGGCGGGTGCGCGGCAGGTGGAATGCACCATCAACGGCTTGGGCGAGCGCGCCGGCAACGCGGCACTGGAAGAGATCGTCATGGCGATCAAGACCCGCCAGGATCTGCTAGGCGTGCACACCGGCATTGTGACCGAAAACATTTTACCGGCTTCGCGCCTGGTGTCGGGCATTACCGGTTTTCCGGTGCAGCCCAACAAGGCGATTGTCGGCGCCAACGCCTTTGCCCATGAATCGGGCATTCACCAGGACGGCGTGCTCAAGCACCGCGAAACCTACGAGATCATGAGCGCGCAGTCGGTGGGCTGGCACACCAACAAGCTGTCGCTGGGTAAGCTTTCTGGCCGCAACGCTTTTCGCTCACGTCTCGAAGAGCTGGGTATGGAGCTGAGTGGCGAAGCGCTGAACGCAGCCTTCGCCCGCTTCAAGCAATTGGCCGACCGCAAGCACGAGATATTCGATGAAGACTTGCAGGCATTGGTGACCGATACGCTCACCGAAGTAGTAGAACATATTCGACTGGTACACCTTGAGGTGGCGTCCTGCATGGGCGAGGTGCCCAGGGCGCTGGTGCAGTTGAGCATTGACGGCGCCGAGCACGAAGGCCGCGCCGACGGCTCCGGCCCCGTGGACGCGACCTTCAAGGCCATCGAGCAAATCATTGGCTCCAACGCCAGCTTGCAGCTTTACTCGGTCAACGCCATTACCCAGGGCACCGACTCGCAGGGCGAGGTCACGGTGCGTCTGGAGAAGAGCGGGCGTATCGTCAACGGTAACGGGGCTGATACCGACATAGTTGTCGCCTCGGCCAAAGCCTATATAAATGCGCTTAACCTGATGCGCGAAGGCGCGTACCGCGCTCATCCGCAGGCGGCAGGCGTCTGATGCAGGAACAAGCCAGGCTGGCCTACTTGCAGGCTATGGGTATTACCAACTGGATGCCACGCCAGGCACTGAGCGGAGTGCCGCCGCGCACGCCCTATGAAATGCCAGCGGCAGTGCAGATCAAAGCCGATCCGGTGCCAGAGGCAGTACCTCGCGCATCTGCGGCGGAGCCCGTCAGGCCGCAGGCTCAGGCCAAAGTGTCTGAGGTAGTGAGGCAGTTGCGTGCGGACACCTCGGCGCCGCAACCAGAGCCAACCCCGCAATCGACAGACACAGAAGCAGAGCCACAGCCATTGGCCCCGCCGATCGAGCCTTTCTACTTGCAGCTGTGGTTAGCTGGGCCCTGCGCATTGTTAACCGAAGCGCCGGAGCCGGGGCTTGAGAGCGCCACGCCGGCATTTCATCTGCTGCAGGACATACTTCGTGCAGTCGGCCTGCCACCGCGCCCCCGCTTGCTGACCGATTTCCGCTGGCCGCTGAGCCGCAACCCGCAGCTGGATCGCAGCGCGGTGGCGGCTAATCGCGGCCTGCTAGCCTTTATGCAAGGACGTTTGGAGGAACACGAATGTGTTTCGCTGGGCTGCTTTGGTGCTGCCACCGGCTTGCTGGTCGAGACGGACCTGGTGCAAGCGGGCAATCTATCCGGGCGCGAGGTCGCCTTGGAGGCTTTGCCAGCGGCTTGGTTTGCGCCTGACTTGGAACGGTTGATGCGCGAGCCGCAACGCAAGGCGGCGCTCTGGGCGCAGTTGCGACGCGTCAGAGCCCGATGGCAGGATCACGTATGAGTCTGCTTAATTTCCGCCGCATGCAGGAGACCGACCTGGATGCGGTACTGGCAGTCGAGTTTGCTGCTTTCAGCCACCCCTGGACCCGCGGTATCTTTCTTGATTCCATCAAATCCGGTCACGAATGCTGGATTGCTTTCAGCGGCCTGCAGCAGGTAGGGCACGGGGTGTTGTCCGCAGCAGCGGGCGAATCCCATTTGCTTAATATCACCATCAAGCCGGAAAGTCAGGGCAACGGTTACGGCCACGCGCTGCTTGAACACTTGATGGACCAGGCCAGGGCGCGCGAAGCCGAAGTCACCTTTCTTGAAGTACGCGAATCCAATCGCAGCGCTGCTGCGCTGTACGAGCGGTTTGGCTTCAATGAGATAGGCCGCAGGCGCAATTATTATCCGGCCGTAGGGGGCCGCGAAGACGCGCTGGTCATGGCGTACTCACTGCTTGAATAACCTGACCCTGAGTCTGATCTCCAGCGGCTCACCCCAAGCCGCATTCGCATCAATGCAAGGTTGGTCCAATGCAAAGCGCTTACTCGGCTAGATCTAGCCATTTGATCAGGTTTGGAGTTACGGTTTGAGGCTCTCAGCGCGTGGCTGGGCGATTGCCGGGCTGATTGTCTGCACCCTGGCTTGGGCCGGCAACGCCCTGGTCGCCCGTGCAACTGCCGGCCAGCTACCGCCCATTGGCCTATCGTTCTGGCGCTGGACCACCGCGCTGTTACTGCTGTTGCCCTTCACCCTGCGCGGTCTTTGGCAGCAGCGCGCCGTTTTAATAGGGCATTGGAAGCAGATTGCAGCCCTGGCAGCCTTGAGTATTTCGTCCTACAACACCTTGCTGTACATGGCGGCACAAAGCACCACGGCGATCAACATCACCTTGGTTAACACCGGCTTGCCGGTTGCTGCCTTTATTTGGTCGATATTGCTGTTGCGCCAATGGCCGACGCTGCAAACGCTGGGCGGCACGCTGTTGTCCTTTACCGGCTTGCTGGTGATCCTCAGCACCGGGCAGCTGCAGCGGCTGGCACAGTTGGCGTTCAATCCCGGCGATCTGATCATGCTGGCGGCGGTACTTACCTGGGGCCTGTATTCGGTGCTGTTGCGGCGTTGGATGGTGCCGGTGCCCGGATTGACCTTGCTGGCCGCCATGCTGCTGTTTGGCGTGCCGCTGCTGCTACCTTTCTACCTGTGGGAATACAGCCATACTGGCGCCATGCCGCTGACGCTGATTACCCTGGGCGCTGTCGGCTACACTGCGGTGATGGCCTCGCTGGTGGCTTATCTTGCCTGGAACAACGGCGTGCGGGTGTTGGGGCCAGCCACCGCATCGTTGTTCAGTTATCTGATGCCGGTTTTTGCTGCGCTGCTCAGTGTTCTGCTGCTGGATGAGCACCTGCATTGGTATCATCTGGTCGGCGGTGCGCTGACTTTCTGCGGCCTGCTGCTGGCCACGCGTCCGGCGCGCAGAGCCCGATGAGACGGCTTTGCGTGATTCCGGGTGACGGCATCGGCGCCGAAGTCACCCCCATCGCGGTGGCGGCGCTGCGTATCTTGCTGCCTGAGTTGCAGACGGTCGAAGCGCTGGCAGGCTGGGGCTGCTTTGTCGAGCATGGCTGCGCCGTGCCCGAGCGTACGCTTGAACTCATGCGCGAGTGCGGGGCAGGGCTCTTTGGCGCCGTGCAATCGCCGGCGCATGCTGTGCCAGGCTATCGCAGCGCGATTCTCACCCTGCGCCAACAGCTCGGCCTGTCGGTCAACCTGCGCCCGGTGCGAAGTCGGCCAGGCATCTCGCCTAGGCCCGGTATCGACCTGATGATACTGCGCGAGAACAGCGAAGGGCTTTATATAGGCCGTGAGCACATGACCTCGCCGGACCGGGCCATTGCCGAGCGGCAGATAAGCCGGCAGGCCTGTGAAATCCTGGCACAGCGCGCTGCCCAGGTGGCTCGGCAAAGGCAAACCAAACGCATAACCCTGGTACACAAGGCCAACGTGCTGCCGCTCACTTGTGGGCTGTTCCGCGATACCTGTCGCGCCGTGCTGGAAGGGCAGGGGCTGCATGCGCAGATCGACGAGAGACTGGTAGACGTTGCAGCACTGCAATTGGTCGAGCAACCGGAAAACTTTGATCTGGTGGTTACCACCAACCTCTTTGGCGACATACTGTCAGACTTGGCCAGCTACTGGTCCGGCGGCCTGGCCACCGCGCCATCACTCAACTGGGGCGAAGGCATCGCCCTCGCCGAACCGGTACACGGCAGCGCCCCCGACATCGCCGGCAGCGGCCGCGCCAATCCCATAGCAGCACTGCTCAGCGCCGCGCTCTTGCTGCGCTACCACTGGAGTTTACCCAATGAAGCCGCGCGCCTGGAAAGTGCAGTGGAGGGTTTTCTGCAGGAGGCCGGAGGTGTGGATTTTGGTACGCAGACGACCGAACGCGTGACGGATGGGGTGCTGTCCCGCCTTGGTACGCTGCAGGGATAAAAGACGGAAATAAAAAAAGGCCTAGCCGAAGCTAAGCCTTTGAAATCGTTGGTGGCTACACCTGGACTTGAACCAGGGACCCCAGCATTATGAATGCTGTGCTCTAACCAGCTGAGCTATGTAGCCATCCGAGGCTGCGCATTATTCATTTCCGCGCTTGGCTTGTCAAGCCTGCCTGCTTATTTTTTAACTGCCATTTCAACCGGTTAACTTTTTACGCCTGAAGCCCGCGGGCCCGAACATCCGCTGCTTTTCGTTGCCTCGTTTACGTGGCCTATTGGCTGCCCAGGTGCAGGGCGGTGGCCACCTTGCCCTGGGTGCTTGGCTCGGTTTTGCCGACATCTACCAGGTACAAGCGTTGCGGGTCGAGGCCGGTTGAGTCGACCAGGTAGGCCTTGATTGCGGCGGCGCGGCTTTGTGCCAGGCGCCGTAGTAGCAGATCGTTATCGCTCCAGAAGCTGATCAGGGCCTGCTGCATCCTGGCGGCGCGTTCTTCGCGATCCAGCTCGCTCCATTCGGCGGGGGGTTGCTGTTTCAGGCGGGCGCGGTAGATGCCTTCCAGCAGAGCTGGTTTGTCGTCTTCGTCTATTTCCAGCAAATCCGGGGTGGTGGGTACGTCCTCGCCCATTGCCTGCAGTGACTTGAACTGGATCTGCTGGTATTCGCGGTTCAGGCGCTCGGTGGCGAGCATGGGCCCGTCTGCCTGCGCGGAGCTCATGCCTTCTATTTCGAGGGTAAGCACGGGGCGTTCCTTGAGCGCGGCGGCGAGGGTAGTGAGGGCGCTCTGGGCATCGCCGTCGAGCTCGCTGGTGCCGGGGGCAAAGCCGACCTCACTGAGATCCTGTTCGCTGCCGCCGACCAGGCCGGCGATGAACTTGAACGGAGCCTGAACGGCTCTGACTACCAGGTTGCGCAGGGTTTGCCAGACGATGGGCATGACGCTGAATTGCGGGTCGTTGAGGTTGCCGGTGACCGGCAGTTGGATATCGATGTTGCCGCGGGTGTCTTTCAGTAGCGCGACGGCCAGGCGCACCGGCAGGTCTACGGCGTCGGGGCTGTCGACCTTCTCGCCTAGTTGCAGCCCTTCGAGCAGGACCTTGTTGTCGGCATTGAGTTGGCCCTGCTCGATGCGGTAGTGCAAGTCCAGGTTCAGGCGGCCCTTGCGTATACGGTAGCCGGCGAATTTGCCGGAGTAGGGCGTGAGCGTGGTCAGCTCCAGGTTGCGGAAGCTGGTGGCGATATCGAGGCTGTTGAGCGGGTCGAAGGGCGTGAGTTTGCCCTTGATGCTGACCGGGGCGTAGCGGTCGACCTTGCCGGTTACGTCGACGCTGGCTGGGCGTGTGCTCTGGTTGTCCAGCGTACCGATATTGCCGTTGAGCTGCGCGATGGCCGTGGCGAAGTTCGGGCGCAGGCTGAAGTCGGCGAAGTTGGCTGAGCCATCCTGCAGGCTGATGCCGCCGATGCGTACGCCCAGCGGGTTACTGGCTTGCGCGTCTGGCGCTGCGGGCTTGGACGGCTGCTCTACCAGTAGGCCGCTGAAGTTGGTGTTGAGATCTTCGTTGATGATGAAGCGCGCATAGGGTTGCTGCAGGTCTATCTGCTGGATCGCCAGATTGTTGCTGCCATAGGCTATGCCGGTAAGTTGCAGCTGCTGCCATTTCAGCAGGTCGCGTTGGCGTTCGGCGTCGACTACGTGCAGCTGGCTGACCTGGGCGTCGCCGGTCACCGCCAGTTGCAGCGGGCTAACGCCAGCCAGCGCAACCTTGAGGCCGGCATGCGCCTGGCCGCTACGCAACTGAATGCGCACTAGAGGTTCAAAATAGGGCCGCGCCAGGCGCAGGTCGATGTTGCTGGTAACCACCTGCAAGTCGGCGCTCAGTGGTTTCAGTGTTACCTGTCCGGCGGCAGAGAGCTGGCCGTTATTGTTCAGGCCGGTATCCAGACTGAGATTGAAGGGCTGCTCGCCGAGGCTGTCGAAGTCGCTGATACTGAGGTTGAGCGGGCCAAGCTCAAGGGCAACTTCCGGCTCGGGGACCCGGTCCAGCAGGTGCAGTTGATAATCTTGCAGCGCTATCTGTTTGATCACCAGTTGCCAGGGCGTGGCGGGCTTGTCTGCTGGTGGGCCGGCGGGTTCCTGGACGGCAGCCGCTACTCCGGATTGCGCATCGGGTGCCGGCGCTGGTGTCTGCGCGTTGGGCCTGGTTTGCCGCGTGATCTGTGGTTCGGTCGTGGGCACGGCCTCTGCTTCGGTGGGTGCTTCGGGGGCAGGTCGGGGCTGCAGCAACGCCATCAGGTCTATCTGGCCATTGGCTTCACGTGCGGCCCAGAGTTCCAGTTGCTTGCTGTTTATCGCGCTGATGCTGGCCCGCTGCTGCACCAGATCAAGGGCGGCATCGCGAACTTCCAGCAAAGGTATGCGCAGACGCGGCTTGTCCTGCGCGTCGATGCCAAACTGGGAGAGTGTCAGCTGTACCTTGCTTAGTTGCAGGTCGGTGCGCTCGGACAGGTCCAACTGATAATCGGTACTGGCGTTGAGCACGCCGTCGCTCAGCTTCAGTGCGTACTCCTCCCGCACGTAGGGCCAGAAGGTGTCGAGCCGTACATCCTGTATGCGCAGGGAGCCGGTGGAGGTCAGGGGTACCAGGGTAGCTTCGCCCTGCCAATCGAGTCTGGCGCCGTAGGGACCGCTGGCGCTTAGCGTCATGCGGGCGCGGTCTTCGGGCAGGGTGCTCAGATTCCTGAGTTCCAGGGAGAGCGCATCGTAGCCGAATTCGACCGGTTCGCGGGGGCGCCGATCCATGAAGTGCAGGCTGTTCTTGATCAGCCCCAGGCGGTCCAGGCGTACTGGGAAGACGGTTTGTTCTGCGGGTTCAGGCTCCGGCTGGCTGGGCGGCAGGGTGAACAGCTCGGCAAGGTTGAGGGTGCCGTCCTCGGCAAACAAGATTTCGCCGTGGGCACGCTCCAGCGCTGCTTCGCTCAGGTGCAGGGCACCGCTCCATAGGCTGTCGAGTTCAGCATTGATGTACAAGCGGTGAAAAGCCAGCTGCGGCGCGTCCTGGTCTCCGACATGCAGATCCCAAAGGGTGGCTTCCATGCTGAAGGGATTGAATTCGACGCGGCTCAGGTGCGCGGGCAGATTGGCATATTTGTCCAGTTGCTGGTTGATGACATGCAGCGCCACGCCCGGCAAAACCAGGAAGCCGATGACAGTGTAGGCAAAGCTGATGATCAGACAGCTGACCAAAAGAGTTTTCTTGCTTATGCGCATGGATCAGCCGTTACCAAATTCCGGAAGGTCTGGGAATTATGGCATGCGAATGGCGTTTGTGCGGGCCGAGCGGCAGGGAGTTGCGAGACGGGATTCAGGGCTGGGTGGTTGAGCGTGACTGGCCAGGCAGACCGCCTGCCCACCAAAAAGCCCTCGTCACCATGGGTGAAGAGGGCTTTGGTCGTGCGGCCTAGACTCAGACGTTGAAGCGGAAGTGCACCACGTCGCCATCCTTGACGATATATTCCTTGCCTTCCAGGCGCCATTTGCCCGCTTCCTTGGCTCCGCTTTCACCGTTGTACTTGATGAAGTCGTCGTAGGCGGTGACCTCAGCGCGGATAAAGCCCTTCTCGAAATCGGTATGGATCACGCCCGCAGCTTGCGGCGCGGTTGCGCCGATCTTGACCGTCCAGGCGCGCACTTCCTTCACCCCGGCGGTGAAGTAGGTCTGCAGGCCAAGCAATTCATAACCGGCGCGAATTACGCGGTTCAGGCCTGGCTCGTCCATGCCCATGGTTTCCAGGAACATCTGCTTTTCTTCGTCGTCGTCCAGCTCGGCAATCTCGGCCTCGATCTTGTTGCAGACGGGCACCACGATTGCGCCTTCCTCTGCGGCAATGGCGTTGACCACATCCAGCAGCGGATTGTTCTCGAAGCCTTCTTCGGACACGTTGGCGATGTACATCACCGGCTTGACCGTCAGCAGATGAAACTGACGCACGGTGGCGCGCTCTTCCGGGCTGAAGGTTTTCAGCAGGGTGCGTGCAGGTTTGCCTTCACTGAAATGCGGGATCAGCTTTTCCAGCAGAGCCTTCTGGGCCACGGCTTCCTTGTCGCCGCCCTTGGCGTTGCGGCTGACGCGGTAGAGCTGCTTTTCGCAGCTATCGAGGTCGGCAAAGATCAGTTCCAGATCGATGATTTCGATATCACGCTTGGGGTCGACGCTGTTGGCAACGTGGATTACGTTCTCGTCTTCAAAGCAGCGCACCACGTGGGCGATGGCATCGGTTTCGCGGATGTTGGCCAGAAACTTGTTGCCTAGACCTTCACCCTTGGAGGCACCTTCCACCAGGCCGGCGATGTCGACAAACTCCATGGTGGTGGGTATTACTTTCTGGGGTTTGACGATGTCGGCGAGAGCATCCAGGCGTGGATCAGGCATGGCGACAATGCCGCTATTGGGCTCGATGGTGCAGAACGGGAAGTTCTCTGCTGCGATGCCGGACTTGGTCAGCGCATTGAACAGCGTGGATTTGCCGACGTTGGGCAGTCCGACAATACCGCAATTGAAACCCATAGTGATGTCCTCTGCCGTTGTGGCGGCGCTAATTGATTCAGGCTTTGAAACTGTGCAGGCGTTGCATGACAGCAGACCACTGGCCCTGGCTGATGCCGGGCAACTCGCGGATCGCTTCGTCGATGCAGGCGTCCAGGGCTTCCTGTTCGGCTTTGGGCGCGCGGCCCAGTACAAAACCGGTCACCTGCGAGCTGTGGCCAGGGTGGCCGATGCCCAGACGCAGGCGATAAAAAGTATTCTGATTGCCCAGTTGGGCAATGATATCGCGCAATCCGTTGTGTCCGCCGTGCCCGCCGCCCTTCTTGCACTTGACCACGCCGGGAGGCAGGTCGAGTTCATCGTGGGCTACCAGGATTTCTTCCGGCGCAATGCGATAGAAGCTGGCCAGCGCGGCAACAGCCTGGCCGCTGCGGTTCATGAAAGTGGTGGGGATCAACAGACGAATATCCTGATCATCGAGGACCAGGCGGCCGGTCAGGCCGAAAAACTTGCTTTCAGCACGCAGGCTGACGTTGTGTTTGTCAGCCAGGCGCTCAATAAAAAGGGCGCCAGCGTTGTGGCGGGTCAGGTCATATTCCGGGCCGGGATTCCCCAGTCCTACTATCAACTTGATTCCCTGCGTCACAACGGGCGCCCCTCTCGAGTCAGGCGGGAGATTACTCCGCAGACTCCTCACCTTCGTCAGCCGCCGGAGCGTCTTCGGATTCAACGGCTACGCGTGCAGCATGTACGTTGGCAACCGGCAGATCGTGGTCGGCGCCCTGCGCCAGCGCAGGGATAACAACACCCTTGGGCAGCTTCAGGTTGGACAGGTGAACGATGTCGCCCAGGTCAACACCGGCCATGTCCACTTCGATGAACTCAGGCAGGTCTTTCGGCAGGCAGGTTACTTCAACGTCGGTCATGGTGTGAGAGATCACGCCGCCGCTCTTCTTCACGCCGACGCAAACGTCTTCGTTGATGAAGTGTAGGGGTACGTGAACAGTCACTTCGTGACCTGCAACCACGCGCAGGAAGTCGGCATGCATGATGCGCGGCTTGGCGGGGTGACGCTGCAGGGCTTTCAGCAGCACGTCTTCTTTCTTGCCGTCGACAGAAAGCTTGATGACGTGGGAGTAGAAAGCTTCGTTTTCCAGGGCCTTGTTCAGTTCACGCGCTTCGATAGCGATGCTCTGTGGCTCTTTGTTGCCACCGTAAACGATAGCCGGTACCAGGTTGGCGTTACGACGCAGGCGGCGGCTCGCACCTTTCCCCAGGTCGTTACGCACGTTCGCATTCAGAGAGAAGTCGACCATATGTAGTCTCCTTGCAAAAACATCCGGGCACTTGCGACCAGCGCGTCGGATGATTGATGAAAACCCGGACTATTGCCCGGGTCGTTGAATCAGTGCGTTGTACCTTAGCGGAACATCGCGCTGATGGATTCTTCGTTGCTGATACGGCGCATGGCCTCGGCAACAATGGGTGCCAGATCGAGCTGGCGGATACGATCACAGCTGGCGGCAGCGGGGGAGAGCGGGATAGTGTTGGTCACTACCAGCTCGTCCAGAACCGAGTTGCTGATGTTCTCGATGGCCTTGCCCGACAGGATCGGGTGCGTAGCATAGGCGAACACCTTGGCGGCGCCATGGTCTTTCAGAGCCTTGGCCGCATGGCACAGTGTGCCGGCGGTATCGACCATGTCGTCGACCAGAATGCAGTTGCGGCCTTCGACGTCACCGATGATATGCATGACTTCGGACTGGTTGGCCTTGGGGCGACGCTTGTCGATGATCGCCAGATCTACGCTCATCTGTTTGGCGACTGCGCGGGCACGCACAACACCGCCAATATCGGGGGAAACGATCATCAGGTTTTCATAACGCTGGGCGATCAGATCGTCTACCAGTACGGGCGAGCCGTAGATGTTATCGACCGGAATATCGAAAAAACCCTGGATCTGGTCAGCGTGCAAATCGACGGTAAGCAGGCGATCAACGCCTACGGTGTCGAGCATGTCTGCCACTACCTTGGCACTGATGGCTACGCGGGCAGAGCGCGGACGGCGATCCTGGCGGGCATAACCAAAGTACGGGACAACAGCCGTGATGCGCGAGGCGGAGGAGCGACGCAGGGCGTCGGCCATTACGACCAGTTCCATCAGGTTGTCGTTGGTGGGTGCGCAGGTGGGCTGCAGGATGAAAACGTCCTTGCCGCGCACATTCTCATTCAGTTCGACATTGACTTCGCCGTCACTGAAGCGGCCAACCGTGGCATCGCCGAGGGGAATGTGCAATTGACGCACGACGCGTCGTGCCAGATCGGGGTTGGCGTTCCCCGTGAATACCATCATCTTGGACACGCAGCATTACCTTTTTGGGTAGTGGTCTTTGCGATTATGGATTCACGTCTGGAGTGCCGAAAGCATCAACCAGTCAGACGTGGATCGCTCTGTCTTGATTGCTGCCGGAAAGAAAATGGCAGGGGCGGCTGGATTCGAACCAACGCATGGCAGGATCAAAACCTGCTGCCTTACCGCTTGGCTACGCCCCTGTAACTGTCCGGATGCACGGCTGCATCCTAGTGCTTGGTTTTGAGCAATTGCTGTAACGGTGAAACGTTACAACCCTTGGCAACAAAGCTTCGCAGTGTGGCTGGCAACCGGGCGCGAACTTTATCAGCTTCGCGTTCATTTGGGAAGGCCCCAAATAAGCAACTGCCAGTCCCGGTCATCTTAGCCTCACAATAATTGTTTAGCAAGATCAACGTGTTACGAATTTCAGAGTAACGCGCTGCAACAACCGGCAAGCAGTCATTCCGACCACCGTGCTCACGGAAGGCCGCTAATGTAATGGGCGGTGTGTCGCGCGTCAACCTCTGATCGGAAAAAATCTCTGCGGTGCTCACCGAGCAGTTGGGGATAACCACCAGATACCAGGGCTCGTCCAGCTCTACCGGCATCAGCTGCTCGCCCACGCCCTCGGCCCAGGCGGCCCTGCCGCGCACGAATACCGGTACGTCGGCGCCCAGATTGATGCCAAGCTCGGCCAGCTGATCCTCGCTCAGACCGCTCTGCCACAAGTGATCGAGGCCAACCAGCGTAGTGGCAGCGTCGGAGCTGCCACCGCCCAGGCCCCCGCCCATGGGCAGGCGCTTGTCGAGCTGGATGTCGACGCCAAGGTCCGTTCCTGTTGCTGCCTGTAGCATGCGCGCAGCGCGGACGATGAGATTGTCCTCGGCAGCGACGCCGGCGAGTTCGCCATGCAATTTTACCTGGCCGTCATCACGCAGGTTGAAGTGCAGAGTGTCGCCATGGTCGAGAAACTGAAACAGCGTCTGCAGGTTGTGATAGCCATCCGGCCGGCGGCCGGTGATATGCAGAAACAGATTGAGCTTGGCCGGTGCCGGCAGGCTGAGAGTGGCGTTCATAGTGGTGTTCATGTTGTGGTTCATTCGGGCAGGCGGGGTTTCCACTCGGTAACCACCAGCGTCAACAGCAAGTCATGCCCGGAAATTTGCAGGCGCTGCGGCAGCTCCAGGTTGCCGACTTGCTGGTAGCGGCTGTACTCGACGGTCCAGCCACTCTGGTTCAGGCGCGCCAGACGGCTGTGGGTGTCGAGTTGCAGCCGGCTGGCAGTGTCCGGCGCGGGCAAGCCGCGCACCCACCACAGCAGGTGCTCGACCGGCAGGCGCCAGCCAATCTGCTGCTCCAGCAATGCCTCGGCGGACTCGGCGCTGACGGGCGCGCGGCCGGCAATCTCCAGGGTAGTCTGCTGGTCGTCACCCTGAATGCGGGTGGCGCCCCGGCCAAGCGGGCCCGAAAGACGGATGTCGTAATAGGCGTTGCGCTGCAGCCAGAACAGGGTGCCGCTGCCTGACTCGCCGGGCGCGCGCACGCCCAGCTTGCCCTGCAACTCCCAACTGGTGACGGGTTCTACCTGTTTGCGGTGCGCCTGCCAGGCCTTGGCATCGCCGCCGAGCTCCAGGGTTTCACGTTGATGCAGGCTGCTACAGGCAGTCAGGCTCAGGGCCAAAAGAACGAAAATAGTATTGCGCAACAGAGGCATGGCTTACTCGGCTTCCAGGCGTTTGCGGGTGGCGGGGATAACTTCACTGTCCGGAGCCTGTTCCAGGCCCTGTTTCCAGACTTCGCGCGCTTCTTTTTTCTTACCCTGGCGCCAAAGCACCTCGCCCAGGTGGGCGGCCACTTCCTGATCCGGGAAAGTGCTGAAGGCTTCGCGCAGCAATTGCTCGGCCAGATCCAGGTTGCCCAGGCGGTAGTGCGCCCAGCCCAGGCTATCGCGCACGGCGGGGTCGTCCGGTTCCAGTTCGGCAGCGCGCTGCAACATGCTAAGAGCCTCGTTCAGGCGCTCGTTGCGGTCGGCCAGGGTATAGCCGAGCGCGTTGAGGGCCATGGCGTTGTCCGGCTCGCGCTCAAGTATTGCCCCCAGATCCTCTTCCAGCCCCTGAGGGTTGCCCAGTTGTTCATGCAGCATGGCGCGGGTATACAGCAGGCTGCTTTCCAGTGGGTAGGCACGCAAGGCGGCATTGGTTCGCTGCATGGCCAGCTCGGGTTGGTCGGCCAGCGCTTCTATCTCTATCTGATAGAAGGTCAGGGCGTGCTGCGGATAACTTTCACGGTCCTGCTGCAGTTGGCTGCTGAGCTCATCCAATCGATTTTGCGAGACCAGTAGTTGGCTGATCTGCAGGCGCGAGGTCAGCAGCTCATTGCCGGCATCGATGCTCGCCCAGGTCTTTAACGCGGCATCCGGCTGGCCTGCCTCCAGTTGGGCGTTGCCCAGGTGGTAGCGTGCAGTATTGTTGCCCGGGTTCAACAGCAGCACCTGCTGCAATTGGTCTACCGCTTCGGCGTAGTCGTCCAGCTCAAGGTGAATCAGTCCCAGTGACAGGCGCAGGTCGGGATCTTCGGGGTTGTCCTGTACCAGCTTGGTGTACTGCGTACTGGCGGCTCGGTAGTCGCCCGAGGTCACCAGCATACGAGCCAGTAGCAGGCGCATGCGGGTATCGTCGGGAAAGGACTCGAGCCCGCGATAGAGAATCTGTTCGGCGTGCTTGGGATCCTGCGTCACTACGAGACGGCTGTGCAGCAGAATGGCAGAGGGCGCCTGTTCGGTGCCCGGATGATCCTCGAGTAATTCCAGTGCCTCGTCAGGGCGGTCGGCCTGTTGTAACAGCAACGCCTTGGCGAACACCAGTTGGGTGTTCTCCGGGTGGCGTTGCAGCATCTGAGTCAGGCTCTCGAGCAGCGCCTCGCGGGTCGGTTGGTCGCTTTCGGCAGCCGCCAGGGCGAGGAAGTCAAAGTGGGTCTCGCCGTGCAAGTCGAGTGCGCGCTGCATCATCTGCATGGCCTGTTCATGCTGGCCGGTGCGGGCCAGATGAATGGCGGCCGAGCGCAAGGCTTCGGGGTTGCTGCTGTCCACCTCAACCCAGAGCTGGGCCATTTCCAATGCCTGCTCTTCGGCGCCGAGAAATTCGGCCACGCGCATGGCGCGCTCGGTGACGCCGGCATCGCGCGTGCTCTGTGCCTGCTTCAGATAATTGTCGAGAGCAACGTCAAAGCGGTTGCGCTGGCCGGCAATTTCCGCGGTGAGCAGCTCAAAAAGGGTGTCCTGCGGAAACTGGCCGTATTCAACGGGCTCGGCCGGTGCGGCGGTGAGCGCCTCGGCGGGTGGCTCAGGCGCAGGTTCAGGTTTTGACATTGCGGTACAGCCGCCGAGCAATAGCCCGCCCATCAGCAACAACACGGGGGGCGGGGTAAACAAAGCCTTCATAGACACTCTCATGCGCTGCGGTTGGTAAGCTGCCGAATCAGTCGTCGGAGTCTGGGTCGCAGCGCACTGAGCAGGCTGCAACGGGGCTCGCGAGCTGACCGCCATGCGGGTTTCATCATGACACAGGAACTGACGCAAACCCATACTCGGCAAGGCGTGCGGGGCCAAAAGCCCGATGGGCGCGGCGAATTGCCGCCCCGTCGGGCGGTGACGTATGCCAAGCGGCAATTGATTGGCGTGGGGTAACATAGGACAATTAGTCGCTTTGGCAGTCGTTTCGTTCCGGCATCATGAGGCACCATGGGCTTTATTGCATTGGGCATCAATCACAAGACCGCAGGCGTGGAGGTACGCGAGCGCCTGGCGTTTGCGCCTGAGCAGCTGCCGGATGCACTGCAACGTCTGCGCGCGGAGACCGCCACCCAGGAAGTGGCCATTCTCTCTACCTGCAACCGTACCGAGCTTTATTGCGCACAGGATCATCTGGACGCGGAAAGTCTGGTCGCTTGGTTTGCGGCCTTTCACGGTATGACCGCCGATGAGGTGCGCCGTTGCAGTTATCTGCATCAGGACGCCGGCGCGGTCAATCACATGATGCGCGTAGCCGCCGGGCTCGATTCCATGGTACTGGGCGAGCCGCAGATTCTCGGGCAGATGAAGGATGCCTGGCAGGCAGCGCGCACCGCCGGCACCCTGGGGCCCTATCTCGACCGCTTGTTCCAGAGCACTTTCAACATGGCCAAGCAGGTGCGGACCGATACCCGCATCGGCGAAAACCCGGTCTCGGTCGCTTTTGCCGCGGTGAGTCTGGCCAAGCAGATATTTTCCGACCTGCGCCGCAGCACGGCGCTACTGATCGGCGCTGGCGAGACCATAAGTCTGGTGGCGCGCCATCTGTACGATCAGGGGGTGGGCAAGATCATCGTCGCCAACCGCACGCTGGAGCGCGCAGCGGTGCTGAGCGAGCCCCTGGGTGGCCAGGCTATAGTGCTGAATCAGATTCCCGACGTGCTGGCGCAGTGCGACGTCATCATCAGTTCCACCGCCAGCCAGCTGCCGATTCTCGGCAAGGGAGCGGTCGAGCGGGCATTAAAGCAGCGCAAGCACAAACCCATGTTCATGGTCGACATCGCCGTGCCACGGGATATCGAGCCCGAGGTAGGCGATCTGGCCGACGTCTATCTGTACAGCGTTGATGACCTGCACCAGGTCATTGAAGAGAATCTGCGCTCGCGTCAGGGTGCCGCCAATGCTGCCGAGCGACTGATCGAGGCGGGCACCGATGAGTTCATGCAGCGCCTGCGCGCGCTGGCCGCCGTTGATGTTCTGCGCGATTACCGCAACAAGGCCGAGCAGTTGCGCGATCTGGAACTGCTCAAGGCACAGCAGAAACTCGAGCGCGGTATCGACCCCAGCCTGGTATTGGCGGAAATGGCCCGCAGCCTGACCAACAAATTACTGCACGACCCCAGCGTGCAGCTCAAGCAGATGAGTGCCCAGGGCCGTGTGGAAGCACTGGCGTTGGCGCAGGAGCTCTTTGCGCTGGGTGGTGCTGCAGACGCGCCGGCAGGCACCACTTCTTTAGCTGACGCGGCGCCGGGCAACAGCCCAGCAGGCGCGGTGCACACTATCCTACAAGGCAAATGATGAAAGCATCCCTGTTGAATCGGCTGGATACCCTGAGCGAGCGCTTCGAAGAGTTGTCGGCGCTGCTGAGCGATGCCGAGGTAATCAGCGATCAGAATCGCTTCCGCGCCTATTCCAAGGAATATGCCGAGCTGGAAGCCACGGTCAAGTGCTACGAATCCTGGCGCAGCGTACAGGGCGATTTGGAAGAGGCGCGCAGCCTGCTGAAGGATAGCGATCCCGATCTGCGCGAAATGGCCGAGGAAGATGCCGCCGCCAGTGAAGCGCAACTGCTGGAACTGGAAGAAGAGCTCAACCGGCTGCTGCTGCCCAAGGACCCGAACGACGAGCGTAACGTGTTTCTGGAAGTGCGCGCCGGCACCGGCGGTGACGAAGCGGCAATCTTTGCCGGCGACCTGTTTCGCATGTACAGCCGTTATGCCGAGCGCCAGGGCTGGCGCGTCGAGATTCTTTCCGAGAACGCAGGCGAGCATGGTGGCTACAAGGAAGTCATAGCGCGGGTCGAGGGGCAAAGCGTGTACGCCAAACTGAAGTTCGAGTCGGGCGCCCACCGGGTTCAGCGCGTGCCGGAAACCGAATCCCAGGGCCGTATACACACCTCCGCCTGCACGGTGGCGATCCTGCCGGAAATGGACGCGCAGGCCGCGATTGAAATCAACGCCAATGATTTGCGCGTGGACACCTATCGCGCCTCAGGCGCGGGCGGGCAGCATGTCAACAAGACCGATTCGGCCATTCGCCTGACGCACTTGCCCTCCGGGATTGTGGTGGAGTGTCAGGACGAGCGCTCGCAGCACAAGAACCGGGCGCGAGCCATGAGTCTGCTGCAGGCCAAGCTGGTAAACCAGCAGCGTGAGGCACAGGAAAAAGAGATCTCCGATACGCGCCGGTCCCTGGTCGGCTCGGGGGATCGTTCCGAGCGCATTCGCACCTATAACTTCCCGCAAGGGCGGGTGACCGATCATCGCATCAATCTCACGCTATACAGCCTCGACGAGGTGATACAGGGCGGTCTTGATGGAGTGGTCGAGCCCTTGCTGCGCGAATATCAGGCCGACCAACTGGCGGCGCTGGAAAACGCGTGAGCATGACCCTCGCCGAGTTGCTGGCGCAGGCCGAGCTGACCGGCTCCGACAGCCCCCGGCTGGATGCCGAGCTGCTGCTTTGCCATGTGCTGGGCAAGAATCGCAGCTATCTGCGCAGTTGGCCGGAGGCGCAGCCAAGCGATGATCAGGTGGCTACCTTTGAAAGCTTGCTGGCGCGTCGCCGCGCTGGTGAGCCAGTGGCGTATCTGCTGGGTGAGCGCGGATTCTGGAGCCTGGATCTGCAGGTCAGCCCGGCCACACTTATTCCCCGCCCCGATACCGAGCGACTGGTTGAGCTGGCGCTGGAGCTGGGGCCGCAAGGCCCTGCGAGCGTGCTGGATCTGGGTACCGGCAGTGGCGCCATTGCCCTGGCGCTGGCCGCCGAGCGCGCCCGCTGGCAATTGACCGGCAGCGATCGTATTGCCGCCGCCGTGGAGCTGGCGCAATCCAACGGCCGGCGCCTTGAGCTCGACAACACGCGTTTTGTACAAAGTCACTGGTTTGCCGAACTGCAGGGCCAGCGCTTTGATCTAATCGTTTCCAACCCGCCCTATATTGCTGCCGACGACCCGCATCTGAACCAGGGCGACCTGCGCTTTGAGCCGCGGAGCGCGCTGGTCAGTGGTGGCGACGGGCTGGATGATATTCGCCAGTTGATAACGGCCGCGCCAGATTACATGCACACTGGCGGCTGGCTGCTGTTGGAACACGGCTGGCAGCAGGCCGAAGCGGTGGTGGCGTTGCTGCAAGCACGCGGTTTCAGTGACAGCCGCAGCTGGCTTGATCTGGCTGGCAATCCGCGCGTCAGTGGAGGGCGCTGGCATGGCTGATGGCATTCTGGAAGACGACAGCCTGTTGCGTTACAGCCGGCAGATTCTGCTGCCACAAATCGATATCGCCGGTCAGCAGCGGCTGTTGAACAGCCGCGTGCTGATCGTTGGTCTGGGCGGTCTGGGCGCGCCGGTCGCGCTCTATCTGGCGGCGGCCGGGGTGGGCGAGTTGTTGCTGGCCGACCATGACCGGGTGGATCTGACCAATCTGCAGCGGCAAATCATTCACCATAGCCAGAGCGTCGGCCAGCTCAAGGTGGATTCTGCCGCAGAACGCTTGCAGGCACTCAATCCGCAGGTGCGGTGCCGGCCCTTGCCGCAGGCCCTGACGGGTGAAGCCTTGCGTGATGCGGTGGCTGCTGTGGATCTGGTACTCGACTGCTCCGACAACTTTGCCACCCGCCAGGCGGTGAATGCTGCCTGCTTTGCGCTGGGCAGGCCGTTGGTATCCGGGGCCGCCATCCGGCTTGAAGGTCAGCTCAGCGTGTTTGATCCGCGTGATGCGGCCAGCCCCTGTTATCAATGCCTGTATGGTGCCGGAGAGGCCGAGGAGGGTGCACTGAGCTGCAGCGAAGCCGGTGTGCTGGGTCCTCTGGTCGGGCTGGTCGGCAGCCTGCAGGCGCTGGAAGCGCTCAAGCTGCTGGCTGGCTTTGGCACGCCAATGATGGGCCGGCTGCTGCTGATCGATGCGCTGGACAGCCGCTTCCGCGAAATGCGCGTACGGCGTGATCCGGCCTGCGGCTGCTGCGCGACGAGAGCCAAGGCATGAGCGCGCCGATAGGGGTATTCGATTCCGGAGTGGGCGGACTCTCGGTACTGCGCGAAATTCAGCAGTTGCTGCCTGCGGAGTCCCTGCTCTATGTGGCTGACAGCGGCCATGTGCCCTACGGCGAAAAGCCCCCGGAGTTCATACGTGAGCGCAGCAGGCGTATCGCGGCCTTTCTAGTCGAGCAGGGAGCCAAGGCGCTGGTGGTTGCCTGCAATACCGCCACCGCGGCCGCGATCAATGATCTGCGCGCGGAGTTCAATCTTCCCATTATCGGTATGGAGCCGGCGGTCAAGCCTGCTGCGCTGGCCACGCGCAACGGCGTGGTCGGCGTGCTGGCGACTACCGGCACTCTGCAGAGCGCAAAATTTGCCGCCTTGCTGGACCGCTTTGCGCGCTCGGTGGAGGTCATTACCCAGCCCTGTCCGGGTCTGGTGGAATGTGTTGAACACGGCGAGCTTTGCGGTCCGGCAGTAGAGGCGCTGTTGAAGCGCTATACCGCACCGCTAGTGGCGGCGGGCTGCGACACGCTGATTCTTGGCTGCACCCACTATCCTTTTCTGCGTCCTGCGCTAGTGCCCTTGTTGCCGACACAGGTTCAACTGGTGGATACGGGGGCTGCAGTGGCTCGTCAGTTGCTGGCCCAGTTGACAGCCTGCGCGCTGCGGCACGAGGGCGACGCTGCGCCAACGCGATTCTGGACTAGTGGGGAGCCGCAACTGTTACACAGGGTGCTGCCTGTACTGTTGAATACCGACAGCCCGGTGGAGAAGCTGAAAGTTTGAGAACTTTTCGTCGAAACTGGGTCTATCTACTAGGTTTTCACGCAAATGCTAAGGATAAAAGCATGAAATACAGAAGCTTGATGCTGGTTACCACGTTGTCGGTGATGGCTTTCAGTTCGTCAGCTATGGCGTTGGATGGAATTACGCTTGAGGGCGGTACTACCAATGAGTCCACCGAAGCCTATCGGCTGGCCGCCCAGTTCGAGTTTGGCAGCACCCTGTGGCGTAGCGATGGCGGCGCAGTGGCGCTGGATGGCTATTGGGATGCGGGCTACACCTACTGGCAGGATCTGGACACCCAGAGTCTGTCTCTGACGCCCATGTTCCGGTTGCAGTTTGGCCCGGACAACGGCGGCGTAACGCCCTTCCTGGAAGCGGGTATTGGCGCTGCAGTCTTCAGTGAGAGTAATCTCGACGACCGACGGGATCTGGGCTCCAATTTCCAGTTTGAAGATCGCATCGGCGCCGGTCTGCGTTTTGCGTCCGGCTCCGAACTGGGCCTTCGCTATTACCACTATTCCAACGCCGGCATTGAGCAACCCAATCAGGGGATCAACAAGGCGGCACTGTATTATCGATTCAACATCTAGGCTTGGCGGGCCTTGCCTGGTGGCGAATCAGCGTCGCCGGGCTGCTTGCACAAGGCGAAATTGCTCGCGATAAAGACGGGCAAATCCGTGCAGCAGGGGCATGGTCAGCGCCCAGATGGGGGCCAGAATCCATACCGTGTTGGCTGGCCCCAGCAGTAGTTTCACCTCCGCCAGCGAACTGCCGGCAAAGTAGGCCATCGGCCCACCCACGGCGCCGAGTATGGCCGCCAGCCAGATCGGTTTGGCGCTCCACGCCAGACAATGGTTCAGGGTGGTGCCCAGCAACGCCCAGAGCATTACCAGCCAGAGCGGCGCCAGCGTATCGGTGGTAGCAAAATCGAATACCCCCACTTGCAGCAGAAAGGAATCCAGGGCTGCGCCAGCCAGCGCAACGCTGACCACCAGCTTGCCTTCTGCGGCCCAGGAAGTGACCCAGATAAAATGGATGACCAGGGCGGCCAGCGGAATCAGCAGCCACCAACTGGTGCCCCCCAGGACGCAGGCGAACCAGCCGACCTGAAACAGCACGGCGTTGGAAATCAGGCGGATTGGCATGTCATTCCCCCAATGCGTAGAGGTCCAGTTTCGGACGCGCATCCGGCTTGCTCAGCAACAGCTGCGCGGTGCTGATCGAGCGCTCGATAAAGCCGCCTTCGCAGTAGCACAGATAGAACTCCCAGAGCCGGAAAAAGGCGTCATCATACCCGAGATGCTGCAGCTCGCCACGGGCGGTCCGCAGGTTGCCGTGCCAGTGGCGCAAGGTGCGCGCATAGTGGCTGCCGATATCTTCCAGGTGCAGTATGGCCAGGTCGGTATGCTTGCGTGTCAGCTCAGCAATCAGGCTGACGGACGGCAGTGAGCCGCCGGGGAAGATGTAGCGCTGAATAAAGTCCACCCCGCGTCGAGCCTGCTCATAGCGCTGATCGCGAATGGTGATGGCCTGCAACAGCATCAGCCCCTGGGGCTTGAGGCGAGCCGCGCAGGTTTCGAAATAATTACGAAAATACTCGTGCCCGACGGCTTCAACCATTTCGATGGAGACCAGTTTGTCGTATTCGCCTTCCAGCTCGCGATAGTCCTTGAGCAGCAGCGTGATGCGATCTTCCAGCCCCAGCTCGCGAATGCGTTGCGCGGTAAAGGCATACTGCTCGTTGGACAGCGTGGTGGTGGTGACGCGGCAACCGAAGTGGGTGGCGGCATAGATTGCCATGCTGCCCCAGCCGGTACCGATCTCCAGCAGGTGATCGTCGCTGTTCAGTTCCAGCTTGTTGCAGATGCGCTTGAGCTTGTTCCACTGCGCCTGCTCTAGATTGTCCTCGCTGGGCGGAAAAATCGCAGCGGAGTACATCATGCTGGGGTCGAGGAAGTTCTCGAACAGAGCGTTACCCAGATCGTAGTGCGCCTGAATGTTGCGTCGTGATCCGCGCAGGGTATTGCGGTTGAGCCAATGCAGACATTTCAGCGCAGGCGCGCCAAGGCGGGCAATGCCGGTCTCCATTGCGTCGAGTACATCGAGGTTGCGCACGAACAGGCGAGTGACGGCGGTAAGGTCAGGGCTGGACCAATAACCGTAAATATAGGCTTCGCCTGATCCGACACTGCCATTGCTGGCGATCAGGCTGTAGACCGCTGCGTCAAGGATATGGATCTCGGCGTGCAGTTCATCATGATCTGGCTGACCGAAGTGCATTGTCTGGCCGTCCTCGTGCACGGTCAGCGTACCCCTGTTGATGGCGCTCAACTGGCGCAACACGGCCTGGCGGCTCAGTCGCGCCAGCCAGCCACGCGGCTTTCTGTTGATACCGCCGGCGGAGGGAAGGCGCCGCGCAGCGGGGGGCAGGGAAGGCTGCTGGCCTGGCTGGTGCTCTGGCTCCAGCGCCTGATCAGGGCCGGGTTCTTTCATCGGGCTGCTCCTTTGGGGTGGCGGTAGAGGCTTGCAAGCTATGACTGGCGCGCTGGTGATTGAAAACCGGCGTGCGCTTGAGCAATAGCCGGCTGGCTTGCCAGTAAATCGCGCCGAGCGTTTTGAGAATCATGAACGGGAATGACCAGGTTTCCTTGCGCAGCAGGCCCCGGCTCAGCGGCTGGCGTTGCAGCGTCAGGGTGGCATCAAACAGGCGCTGCTCACCCTGCCAGTCTTCCATGTGTACGTGCAGGCGCTCCTTCGGCAGGCTAAAGCGCATGCGGTAATCCAGATCTACCGGCAGAAAGGGGGAAACGTGAAAGGCCTTGCGGGTCTCCACCTGCTGCTCTGCGCTATCGGGGTCGGCTTTGACTAGGTAGCAGAAGCGCTCATGCCATGGCGTATTGGTTACCTCGGCGATGATTGCCTGGAGCTTGCCGGCGTGATCATGGCAGTAGAGGAAGGACACCGGGTTGAAAAGCAGGCCGAAGCTGCGCACCTGCGTCAGCAAGAGTATCGCGCCGTCTGCGCTGCAGCCGAGTTGATCCAGCACAAGGCGCTGGGCGCAGGCCTTCAGCGACTCCGTTCCGGCGCGCTCGTCACGCAGATAGTCCTGCTCGCGAAAGCGCATGGGCGAATACCAGCGTCCGGACCACAGCCGGCTCAGACTGAATACTGCCGCCTGCTCATCCAGGTCCAGCAGCAGCAGGCTGGTAGCGTAGGTAAAGGCATGGCGCCGCGGCGCGTGGCGCCGATGACGTACCTCGCCCTGATACAGCGCGCTGCGCAAGGTCATTAGAGCGACTCGCCATAGGCGCCGGCAACGCGCAGTGCGCTGACCACGCCGTCTTCATGGAAGCCGTTGCCCCAGTATGCGCCGCAGTAGAAACTGTGCTGTTTGCCGAGCAGCTCTTCCCAGCGGCTCTGTGCCTGAACCGCAGCCAGGGTGTACTGCGGGTGAGCGTAATTGAAGCTGCGCAGAATCTTTGTCGGATCTATCTGGTCAGTCTGGTTGAGGCTGACGCAGAAAGTCTCGGGTGCATCTATGCCTTGCAGTATGTTCATGTTGTAAGTCAGGGCCGCCGGCTGCTCAGCGGCTTTGCCCAGGCGGTAGTTCCAGCTGGCCCATGCCAGCTTGCGTTGGGGCAGCAGGCTCGTGTCGGTGTGCAGCACCACCTCGTTGTCGGCATAGCCGATGGCACCGAGGATCTCCTGTTCGGCCTGGCTAGGGTCGGCCAGCAGAGCCAGCGCCTGATCGCTGTGGCAGGCAAAGATCACCTTGTCGAAGTGCTCCTCGCCGGCGCTGGAAAATATCGTTACATCCCGAGCATGGCGCTCCACCCGACTGACTGGCGTGGCCAGGCGGATGCGGTCCTTGAAGGGATCTATCAGCGGCGCCAGATAGTTGCGCGAGCCACCACAGACTACCCGCCATTGCGGGCGATCCTTGATGGCAAGCAGGCCGTGATTGCGAAAGAAGCGCAGAAAGAACTCCAGCGGAAAGTCCAGCATCTGCGCCAGCGGCATCGACCATATGGCTGCGCCCATGGGTACTATGTAGTGATCTCGAAAGCGTTTGCCGTAGCCGCGTTCGTCGAGAAACTCACCCAGGGTGGGCTGATGGGATAACGAGCCGTCGCGCAGGCCCTCTTGCGCCTCGCGATTGAAACGGAAAATGTCCCGCAGCATCAACAGAAAACCCGGCGAAATCAGATGTCGACGCCGTGCAAACAGGGTTTTCAGAGTGTTGCCGTTGTACTCCATGTCGCTGAGTGGATCGCATACCGAAAAGCTCATTTCGGTGGGTTGCGAGGCCACGCCAAGGCGTTTCAGCAGTTCAATGAAGTTGGGGTAAGTCCAGTCATTGAACACTATGAAGCCGGTATCGATCGCATAATCCTTTCCGCCGACGTTCACATCGACGGTGTGGGTGTGTCCGCCGTTCCAATCGGAGGCCTCAAATACGGTGACCTGGTGGCGGCGCGATAGCAGGTTCGCGCAGAGCAGACCGGAAATACCCGATCCTATGATGGCAACGCGCATCAGCTACCTCCTGATGTGTTAGCTGGCCTTGCCAGCCGGCGAGTGAGAGAAACCCGCAACGACGCCGGCAATGAACCGATCAGGCGCAACAGGGAAATGAACGGACCAGGGAATCGAATTTCGCGTTTTCCGCGCTCGATGCCTTGGATAATGGCGCGGGCAGCCTTGTCGCTGCTCACTTGCATGGGCATCGGAAAGTCGTTGGCGGCGGTTAATGGGGTATCGACAAAGCCGGGACTGACCAGGCTCACCTTGATACCAAACTGTGCAAGATCCAGCTCAAGTGACTGAAACAGGTAGCGTAGCGCCGCCTTGGATGCACCATAAGCCTCTGCGCGGGGCAGAGGGACATAAGTGACGCTGCTGCCCATGCCTACCAGGCGCGGTCGGCTACCCGCGCGCAGCAAAGGTAATGCGGCTTCGATGCATTGCACTGTGCCTTGCACATTGGTCTGCATCACGCGGGCGAACAGGGCGGCGTCAAACTCTGGCAGGTCCATGTATTCACAGGTGCCAGCGTTGAGAATGACCAGGTCCAGCGCACCCCAGGCTGCGCCTATGCGCTCCGCCGCTTCGCGCACGGCGTGGGCATCGGTGATGTCCGCGGTCACTACCAGAATCTGGCCGGGGAAGCGCTCGGCCAGCTCCAGCAGCGGTTGTGCCTTGCGGGCTGTCAGCGCCAGCCGGTGGCCTTGCTTGGCCAGTAGCTCGGCCATCGCCAGCCCCATGCCGCTGGAGGCGCCGGTCAACCAGACGCGTTTTTGCATGCTCATGCCAATCTCCTTTTGAGCCAGGCGATAACCTGCCCCAGCAATGGCAGGTGTTCGTACAAGAGGGCGCCGGCATCGTAGTAGTCGATGTGCCGGTCTACCTTGCCGTGCTGGAAGTGAATCAGGCTGCAACCCGGGACGCAGATGCGTCTGCCGCCAGCCAGCCTGGGGTGGCGGTAGCGCATGTTCCACCTTAGCAAGGCCTGCTCTTCACCTATGCCGCTGCACTGGAGAAACTCGAATTCCAGTTCGCTGATGTTGGCATAGAGGTTGGCAAAGTACTGGTGCATGGCATCCAGTCCCTGCACATCGTGCAGTGGATCGGTAAAGTGAATCTGAGGGGCATAGAGCTCGCTCAGTCGATCAAGGTTGTGTTTGTCGAGGCTGGCGAAGGCGTCGGCAAACTCTCGGGCAAAGTCATCACTGCTGCTCATGGCTTTTCTCCCAGCCCACGA
This sequence comes from Halopseudomonas sp., assembly GCF_036961105.1. Lineage (GTDB taxonomy): Bacteria > Pseudomonadota > Gammaproteobacteria > Pseudomonadales > Pseudomonadaceae > Halopseudomonas. The sequence goes on from NZ_JBALWW010000008.1 coordinate 28,106, forward strand.
AAGGCTTCAATGGCGCGTTGGCGGCTGCTCTTCAGGTCGACGATGGGCGCGGGATAGTCGAGCTTGTTGAGCAGGTCTGTAGTGGGCGGAACATGAATCTCGCGCGCCGAGAGATTGGCCAGGGCGGGCAGCCAGCTGCGAATGAAGCTGCCGTCCGGATCGCATTTCTGTGATTGGCTGACCGGATTGAAAACGCGAAAGTAGGGCGCCGAATCGGTACCGGTGGAAGCGCTCCACTGCCAACCGCCGTTGTTTGCGGCCAAGTCACCGTCGATCAGGTGTTGCATGAACCAGCGCTCCCCTTCGCGCCAGTCGATCAGCAGGTTCTTGCTGAGGAACATGGCGCTGATCATGCGCAGGCGGTTGTGCATCCAGCCGGTATGCAGCAACTGCTGCATGGCAGCGTCGACTATGGGAATGCCGGTTTCACCCTGTTGCCAGGCGCGTAGACCCTCGGGATCGTGCCGCCAGGCCACAGCCTCGGTATCGGGACGGAACGCCTGATGCCGGGAAACGCGCGGATAGCACACCAGAATGTGCTTGTAGAACTCTCGCCACAGCAGCTCGTTGATCCAGCTCACCGCGCCAGGGTTGCCGCTGTCGAATTCACCGCCGTTGAGCTGCAGCGCGGCGTGCAAACATTGGCGCGGCGATAGAACTCCGGCGGTCAGATAAGCGGAGAGCCGGCTGGTGCCGTCCAGATCGGGTCGGTCGCGGTATTGCTCGTAGTCTTCCAGCAGCTCATCGGTAAAAAGCGCCAGGCGCTCCTGGGCTGCCAGTTCACCGGCCGGCCAGAACGCTTGTTGCGCTGCGGGCGCGGCAGGGTAACCGCTGAAACTGTCTGGTATTGCATCGCTGTCGACCAGGGGGCTGGCCTGCTTCGAGGGCGCGGGCAACCGTTCTGGCACGCGCCGATGCAGCGACTCGTAGGCGCGCCGGCGGAACTGGCTGTAAACCTTGAACATGCTCCCGGCCTGGGTCTTCAGGCTCCCGGGAGTGAACAGCAGTTGATCGGTAAAGCGGTGGCAGTGCCTTTGCTGGGCGTGCCAGGCTGCGCAAACGTCCGCGTCGCGGGCCTGCTCGTGCAGACCATATTCATCGTTGAAATAGAGCGCGTCGGCGCTCAGGCGGCTGGCGCAATCAAGCAATACCTGTGGGCACTGCGACCAGTCATCAGCCTCCAGCAGCAGCAGGGGGATGTTCAGCTCGCCGAGGCTGGCGCTCAATGCCTGCAGATTGCGCCGCCAGAAATCCACCTTGATGGGCGCATCATCGTGAGTGCGCCAGACGCCAGGTGTGGCGATATACACGGCAATCACCTGGCCGCGCTGGCTGGCGTGATGCAGTGCATGGTTGTCGGCAATGCGCAAGTCCGTGCGGAACCAGCACAGCGACAGCGGCTGCGATGCGCTCATGACGGCTCTCCCGGTGTTGCTGAAAGCGCAGGTGTCATGTTTTGCAGCTGCTCCAGGCTCTGCGAAGGGCTACTGCCGAGCAGGCTGAAATGCGCGGCTTGGAGCGCTGCTGCGTGTATCTCGGTAATCGGGCCGCTGGCGTAGAGCGGAAAATCGGCCTGGCTGCTCAGGCGCGGGAGATCGCGCTCCAGCAGGCTGGTGTCGAGTCGTTGCCCGCCAACCAGCAGCAGGGCCGCGAGCGGACGGCGCTCGTGCAACAGCAACAGCTCGCTGATGGGCAGGCTGCCGTGCAGTACCACCAGCCGGTAGCCGGCGCCACTGAGCAGCAAAGCCAACAATGTCAGTCGCGGCTCAGGTGTGGCCGACAGATTGCTCAGCAACAGCGTTGCGCCCTGATTGCGTTCCTGTTCCTGCGCCAGGCGTGCTGCCAGTTGGATCTGCAGCCATGACAGCAGAAACTGCTTTTCCAACTGCTGGCCATATTGGCCCTGCGGGCGTTGCTCCAGGTCGACCAGGATGGGCTCGAACAACTGCGCGCAGATCAGCGGCGTGGGGTAGAGCGCCGTGAGTTCATGATACTGGCTGGCCAGCTGGCGACTGTCGTAGCGCGCCAGGCTGAACAGAAAGCGTTCCCGCTGCTGCTGCCATACCGAGGATTGGGCGCCGGTCGGCGTCGGTTCCTTGCGCAGCAGTTCTGCTACCTGGCTGATGGCGACGCCGCGCTCAAGCCAGGTCAGAATCTGCTGGATTTGCTGCAGCTGTTCGTCGCCATAGAGGCGGTGGCCCTTGGCTGTGCGATGCGGTTTGACCAAGCCGTAGCGGCGCTCCCAGGCGCGCAGGGTCACGGGATTGACGCCGGTGACACGCGCCACGTCGCGGATAGGCAGTTTTTTCTTTTCGCTGGATGTCATCACGGCGCCTAGATCGCGTTACGCAGGCTGAGCTCAGCCGGGTGCGGTTGCAGGTAGGCCTGTTCGCCCAGATAGCTGTCCGGGTGGTTGAGCAGGTGGTGTTTGAGCAGGGTGATGGGTACCACCAGAGGTACCTGCCCGCGTCTGTAGTCGTCGATCAGGTGGCTCAACTCCTGCCTTTCATGGGGGCTGAGCACCCGTTTGAAGTGGCCCGCCAGGTGCTGCAGGGCGTTGCTGTGGCCGCCGCGGTTGGCCGGCGTTTTCAGGCACTGCATCAGCAGGGTGAAATAGCGCTCGGCGACCTTTTGCACATCCTGTTGACGCAGGTCTGCGAGCAGGGGGCCGAGCTGGCGATACTGCAACTGTTGATGCGCCATCGCCAGATATTTGTGACGGGCGTGGAAGGCCAGCAACCTCGAGGGGGTTATGCCGCGGTGCTCCAGCTCCCGCCACTCGGCGAAAACGATTACCCGGGTAACGAAATTCTCGCACAGTACCGGGTCGTGCAGGCGGCCTTCCTCTTCTACCGGCAGCAGCGGGTTGCGCGCCATCAATCGGGCGGCAAAGGCGCCACTGCCGGTACCGGTGGCCGGGTGGCCGTTGTCACGATATACCTTGACCCGCTCCATGCCGCAACTGGGCGACTTCTGCATCAGTATGAAACCGCAGAGTTCCGGGTGGCGCTGAGTCACCTGTTCGGCGTAATGCTGCAGCGGGACGGTCAGATCCAGGCTTGGATCCTTGCTGCCCAGTACGCGCGGTGCGGCGGGATCGCCCACCAGACGAATAGGCGCGCGGGGTGTGGAAAGGCCAACCGCCACTTCGGGACAAAAAGGAATCAGGGTGAAGAGACTGCCGAGCTGTTCGGTGCACAGGCGCGAATGCTTGTGGCTGGCGTTGAAGCGCACGGCATCGCCAATCAGACACTGACTGATCCCGACGGGAATGGGGCTGCTGAGCTTCGCCTGCATCTTGCACCTCGACTAAGCGTAAACCAGGTTATACGCACTTGTACCCGATCTAAATTAATGTACAAGAATAAGTGTACAGCAGATGTATTTCTGTACAAGTGTAGTCGAGATTTATTTTGCTGCGGCTGATCGAGCAGCGCAGGTTACTGCCAGCCCTGGCGCCAGAGGGAGGTGTCGCGCAGCTCGTGCCAGTGCATTTGCCGGCTTTTGCCGGTCAATACCGCCTGCAATTCAATGCTCAGCAGGTCTAGTTGATCGTCGCTCCAGTGGCAGGCGGTCACCATGAAATGCTTCTCGCGGCGCTGGGGGTGACACGCCGTCCATTTTGAGTGCAGCAGCTTGCGCGGGTTGAAGCTGTTGCGGCCGATCATAGCCTTTCCAGCAGCGCCTTGGCCGCTTGCTGTCCGCTCAGCCATGCACCTTCCAGGCGGCCGCCGACGCACCAGTCGCCGCAGACGAAAAGCCCCTGGTCGGGCGCCGCCAGTGCGCCCCAGTCGCTGGTTTCATTTGGGCGGGCGTAGAGCCAGCGATGTGCCTGTTGAAAGCTGAGGTCCGGCAGGCGCTGGCCCAGCACCTCAGCCAGCGCCTGCGTGAGCTCCTGAATGACTTGCTCTGGGCTGTCGTCCAGATGCCCGGCAGCCCAGGCAGGGGTGGACTGCAAAACCCAGTTTTGCGTGGCTTCGCGTCCCGGCTTGCTGGCTTCGCGGGCTATCCAGTCCAGCGGACCGCTGCGCACGAAGACGGCATCGAAGGGCACGTTCAACGGCTGCGCAAAGCCCAGGGCTACAGCCCAGCCGGGGTCCATGGAGGTGCGCTCGGCTGGCCCGGACAGGCTACCAATAGCGCGCAGCAAGGGCGCTGCCTGGGCCGGCGGCACTGCCACTATGATCTGATCGAAAGGGCCATGGCTTTCTCCTTCGGTATCGACCAATCGCCACTGCTGCCTATCGCGCTGCAACTGTTCGATGCGTGTACTGCTGTGCAACGGTGTGTCTGCCAGCAGCGCGCGGCTCAGCGCTGTCATGCGTGGGTTACCTACCAGGCGTCGCTGATCGTCGCTGGAGGGGTGCAAGCCGTGCTCGTCGTAGCGGAACAGCCGCGGTTGCCAAACTGCGACCCAGCCGGCGGCAAGCCATGCGTCTACGGTCGCACTGAAGGCTGAATCGCGGGCGGTGAAGTACTGGGTACCCATGTCGAAGGTGCCGGCCGAGGTGCGTTTGCTGCTCATGCGACCGCCGCTGCCGCGGCTCTTGTCGAACAGAGTGACGTTCAGGCCGGTTTCGCGCAGCAGGCTGGCTGCGCTCAATCCCGACATACCGGCACCAATGATGGCGACGCTGGGTGGCTGGTTCATGGTATCCCTCTGGAGCTGCTGCAAGTGGCTGAAACAATGAGATGGCAAAATTATACATAAAATTCTGCTTGTATAAGATATTCTCCTCACAAGGCGTTTGCCGGTCTGCGCCGATGGCGAACCCGGCGGCGCTGCACCTTGCCCACAGCGAAGCCAGATGCTTTAGTGGCTTATTTGCATACAGGGGATGGCGATGAACCTACTGCTTACCGGCGGTACCGGCCTGATTGGTCGCGCCCTGTGCCAGCGTCTGCTGGCCGATGGGCACCAGATAACCGTATGGAGCCGGCGGCCCGACAAGGTGGCTGCGCTCTGTGGCGCCCAGGTGCGCGGCGTGGCCGAGTTGGCGCAGCTTGACGGGGAAGCCTTTGATGCGGTGGTAAATCTCGCCGGCGCGCCCATAGCCGATCGGCCCTGGACGGCCAAACGCAAGGCGGTGCTCTGGTCCAGCCGAGTGTCGCTGACCGAGCACCTGGTGCAGTGGATTGGCCGGCAGACGCGTAAGCCCGAGGTAATGGTAAGCGGCTCGGCGGTGGGCTGGTACGGAGATGGCGGCAATGCCGAGATCACCGAGCAGAGCCCGGCCAGGGCGGAGTATACCCACACGCTTTGCGATGCCTGGGAGGCTGCGGCAAAACGCGTAAGTTCCTACGGTGTGCGTTTGTGTATCATGCGCACCGGTCTGGTGGTCTCGGCCGAAGGCGGTTTTCTCGCGCGCCTCAAGCCGCCGTTCAAACTCGGCCTGGGCGGTCCCATTGGCAGCGGGGAGCAGTACATGCCCTGGGTGCACCGCGACGACATAATCAAGCTGATCGTCTGGTTGCTGCACTCTTCGGACTGCAAGGGGGCCTATAACGCGACAGCCCCCCATCCGGTGACCAATCGCGAGTTTGCCCGCGAGCTGGGCCGGGCGCTGGGTCGTCCCGCAGTGCTGCCGCTGCCGGCCTTTGTGCTCAAGCTGGCACTCGGTGAGATGTCGAGATTGTTGCTGACCGGGCAGCGCGCACTGCCCGCCAAGGCGCAGGCGCAAGGCTTCCGCTTCGATTACCAGCATCTGGAAACGGCGTTGGCGGCAGCCACGCAAAACAAATGAAACACGTTGGCGCAGGAGTAGTAGATGTCTGAGCGTGGGGTTCTGCTGGTCAACCTGGGGTCGCCCAAGAGCACGCAGGTTGGCGATGTTCGTCGTTATCTCAATCAGTTTCTGATGGACCCTTACGTGGTCGATCTGCCCTGGCCACTGCGCCGCCTGTTGGTAGGCCTGATCCTGTTGACCAGGCCCAAGGCGTCGGCGCATGCCTATGCCTCCATCTGGTGGGAAGAGGGTTCGCCGCTGGTTGTGATCAGTCGCCGGGTGCAGCAGGCGCTGCAGGCGCGCCTGCAGATGCCGGTCGAAATGGCCATGCGCTATGGTGAGCCCTCAATCGAGCAGGGCCTGCTCAAGTTGTCTGCGCAGCCGGGCATAAAAGAGGTGCTGTTCATGCCGCAGTATCCGCAGTTTGCCGACAGCACCATTACGACCTCCATCGTCGAGGCGCAGCGGGTGATCGCCAAACATGATCTGCAGATCAGGCTGAACGTGTTGCCGCCGTTTTACGCTTGGCCCGAGTATCTTGAGGCGCTGACGCAAACTACCCGGCCACATCTGCAGCAGGGTTTTGACTTTCTGTTGTTGAGCTACCATGGTCTGCCCGAGCGCCACCTGCGCAAGGCGGACCCTACCGGCAACCATTGCCTGGCCACGCCGGATTGCTGTAGCAGGCCATCACCGGCGCATGCCACCTGCTATCGCGCCCAGTGTACCTACGTAAGTCAGGCGCTAGCCCAGCGGCTTGGGCTGCGGGACGATCAATGGTCGCAATCCTTCCAGTCGCGACTGGGTCGGGACAAGTGGATCGAACCCTATACCGAAGCCCGGATCGACGAGTTGGCTGCGCAGGGGGTCAAGCGTTTGCTGGTGGCCTGCCCGGCCTTTGTCACCGATTGCATCGAAACCCTGGAGGAGATTGGTGACCGCGCGCGTGAGCAGTTTATTGCTGCCGGCGGGGAGGAACTGGTACTGATCCCGTGCCTGAATGACGACGCCCATTGGGTCGACGTGCTGCAGCACTGGAGTGAGCACACGCCCGTTCAGGCGTAAGCGGGCGAAAATCGCATGCAGCGCGGCGCTCAGCCGCGCTTGATCCACTGCGACAGGGCCAGGTGCAGCCCCAGCCCGATCAGCACCGTACCCATCAGACGGTCAAACCAATGACCCATGCGGTTGAAGCCACGGCGCACTGCGGCGCGGCTGAACAGCAAGGCCACCAGACAAAACCAGGCGCCGGTTGCCACAGCGAGATACAAACCGTAGCCCGCCTGCACCAGCAGCGGCGTGTCATGGCTTATGACCACGGTGAACAGCGACAGGAAAAACAGCGTGGCCTTGGGGTTCAGGCCGTTGGTAACAAACCCCTGCAACAGCGCCTGACGCCCGGTCATGCTTTTCTGCGCGCTGGCCTGGTCGACTGGCGCACTATTCTGTGGCTTGGCCCGTAGCGCGCGGATACCTATGTACAACAGATAGGCCGCCGCCAGCAGTTTCATCAGATTGAACAGCCAGACCGACTGCGACACAATCAGGCCAATCCCCAGCAGCGAATAGGCGACATGTACAAAGATGCCAACGCCGACGCCCACGGCGGTCAGGAGGCCAGCGCGGCGGCCGGCACTGACGCTGTTGCGGATGACCACGGCAAAGTCCGGGCCGGGACTGATCACCGCCAGCAGATGTACCAGTACCACCAGCAGAAATTCGTTCCAATACATAGGTTGCTCCTCGTCGATCGGTCATTCTACCTGTCGACGGGGCGCACAGACAGGTACAGACAGCATGCAAAATAGCCTCTCCATCGTGTTTCTCGATCAATCTACCCTGGATCAGGGCGACCTCGACATGCGGCCGCTGTCGGTGCTTGGGGCGCATTATCAGAGCTACCCTATGACCGCACCGGAGCAACGCATCGAGCGCATGCAGGGACGCACTGTTGTGGTAACCAACAAGGTGCTGATTGATGCGCCGGTGATGGACGCCTGCCCAGAACTCAAGCTGATCATGCTCAGCGCCACCGGCACCAACAATGTTGACCTGGCAGCGGCGCGCGAGCGCGGCATTGTGGTGTGCAATTGCCAGGGTTATGGCACTCCCGCAGTGGCGCAGCACACGCTGATGTTCATGCTGGCACTGATTACTCGGTTCGAGTCCTACCGCGGTGCCGTGCGCGCGGGAGCCTGGCAGCGCAGCAGTCAGTTCTGTCTGCTCGACTATCCTATCGGCGAGCTGTCTGGCCGCACGCTGGGCATCCTTGGCTACGGCGAGTTGGGGCAGGCGGTGGGACGATTGGCCGAGGCTTTTGGCATGCGCGTGCTGGTGGGTGCCTTGCCGGGACGGCCACATGGCAACAGGCCGGATGTGAACACACTGCTGGAACAGATCGATGTACTGACGCTGCATTGCCCGCTAACCGAGCAGACCCGCAACCTGATTGGCGCCGAGCAACTGGCGCGCATGCGCAAGGGTAGTTTGCTGATCAACACCGGGCGCGGTGGTCTGGTCGACGAGCAGGCACTGGCCGATAGTCTGCGCGCCGGGCACCTGGGCGGTGCTGCCTGTGATGTGCTCAGCACCGAGCCACCGCGTGATGGCAATCCGCTGTTGGCCGAGGATATCCCCAATCTGTTGATCACGCCGCACAGTGCCTGGGGTAGCCGCGAAGCGCGCCAGCGCATCGTCGGTCAGTTGGCCGACAATCTCTCAGCCTTTGTGCAAGGCAATACGCTGCGCCAGGTGAGCTAGATCAGGTTGCAGGCAAATGCGGCAGAGTACTCAGGTTCTTTTGGGTGCTAACCCGAATGGGTGATGAGTGCGGCCATTTCGATCGTTAGGGTGAGGGCCTGTCAATATCAGGACACCCGCCGCGGTTCAGCAGTCCCCGGCCAATTCCCACGGACCCGGGACTGCTGAACATGCCTGTTGCCCATTCACAGCGCGCCCACTGCGGCGGCTTCTCGCTACTCGAAGTGCTGATCGCGGTACTGGTTCTGGCGCTGGGTATTCTGGGCGCCGCCACACTGCAGCTCAATGCCTTGCGCTACCACGCAGGCTCCCTGCACGCGACTCAGGCCACCCTGCTGGCGCAGGACCTGCTGGAACGCCTGCGCGCCAACCCGGAGCATCTGGCCGCTTATGTGCTGACCCTTGAGCAGGATTGCGGTGCCGCCACTGCAGATCAGCTCGGCATTACCACCGACAGCATCATCGCCCAGGACAAACAGGACTTTGCGCGCGCCGTTGCTTGCGAGCTGCCGGCCGGACGTGCACGCCTGGTGGTCAGTGATGGCGTGGTAAGCCTGCGTCTGCAATGGTCCGAAGCGAGGCAGTTCGACGGAGCGGGCGATGCCGAGTTGCGCGTCTCCGCCTTGATCAGGCCCCAGCCATGAGTGAGCAGCGTAGACCACTGCTGGCCGGCTTCAGTCTGGTCGAACTGATGGTCGCCATGGCCGTCGGCCTGATGCTGACACTTGGCGTGCTGCAGGTCTTTCTCGCGAGCAAGGAAAGCTTTGCGCTGCAGCAGCGCTCGGCGGCCATGCAGGAGAACGCCCGCTTTCTGCTCGGCCGCCTGGCGCAGGATATTCGTTTGGCCGGCCAGTTCGGCTGCCTGGAGCTGCGCCGCCTGCCTGCTTCAATGCGCGCCACAGTGCCGGCGGAGCTGGCCAGTCCCATCGATTACCGTCAGGACGTTTTGCGCCTTATTACCGCGCTGCCGGTCGCTGCTGCGGCGCCGCAGGAGCTGGTCAGTGCTGCAGATTATGCGGCTCGCTGGCTGCTGGTGAGCAACTGCCTGGACAAACTCAAGGTGGTGGAAGCGGATACCGAAGTCGAAGTTGCGGCTGGTGATCTGTTGATTCCCCTGCGCCTGCTGGAATACCGCCAGCAGGGAACCCGTATTCAAGTACGCACTAATGGCCGCGGCAATTTCGAAACGCTGATCGAAGGTGTCGCGAGCTTCGTTCTGGCTTTCGGCCTGGCCAGCGATGCCGAGGCAGTGGGAGTTGTGGGCGCTTATCGCGACAGCTTCAGCGCCGCAGAGGCCGAACGTGTGCGCAGCGTGCGTGTAGCGCTGCAGCTTAGCGAGCGACCCGCTGCGAAAACACAACAAGGAGTACAGAGCCAGCGTTATGTGCAGGTTACCGCCGTGCGTAATCGGCTCGATTGAAACAGGGAGGAAGGCATGTACAGGAATCGAGGCGCCCAGCGGGGAGCGGCGCTGATGGTCAGCTTGGTATTTCTGCTGTTGATGTCGCTGGCGGCTTTGGCGGGGGTGCGCTCCGCCACCAGCCAGGAGCGCATGGTGGCCAATCTGCAGCAGCGCAATCAGAGTTTTCAGGCCGCCGAGGCTGGCGTGCGCTGGGTTGAGCGTCAGATCCGGCGTAACGCCATACCGCTGCCGGCGAACCTGTGTCAGCACGCACCCTGTGGCGGGGCAGTGCCGGCACCGGACGCGCAAGCCTATGCAGCCAGTTGGCAAGCGCTGCCGAGTGCGGCGCGCAAGAGTCTGCAACTGGACGGTGCGCAATTGTGGTATCGGCTTGAGCGCGTTGGCAAGAGCGCGATACCGGTGCGGGTGGGCCTGAGTTCGCCAAGCACCCTCTACCGTCTCTCGGTGCTCAGTCTCAGTGGCAATAGCCGCACCATATTGGAGGCGACCTATGCGCACACCCGACTCTAACTGCAAGTGGCCGCGGCTGCTGATGTTCAGTCTGGGGTTGCTGCTGGTCGGTAGCGCCCAGGCATTCACTCCGCTTAGTGGCCCGATTAGCGCTACCGCCATGGCACCGCCGAACGTGGTGCTGGTGCTGGACAATTCATCCAGCATGGTGATGAACCGCGTTGGCGATGAGACACGACTGGAGCTGGCGCGGCGCACCGCGCGCGAGGTCATGGCAGAGCATCGTCACTTGCGCTTCGGTCTCTTTGCCTTTCGTGCCACTCAGGGGAGAGGTGACGCTGACCGAGACGCGCCCGGGGGTGAGTTGCTGGTCCCGGTGGAGTCGATAACCGCTGAGAGTGCAGCCGGCCAGCAGCACCTGGCAAGACTGCAGGCCGCTATGGATGCATTAGCTCCGCAGGCAGGAGATGACCGCGAAGCCTGGACATGGACGCCGTTGGCGGAAACCTATTATGAGGTCACCCGCTATCTGCGCGGCATGCGCGCTTTTTATCCACAGTCGAAGAGCGAGTTGGAGCGCGAGCAATTCGTCAGCCCGATCGAGTATCGCTGTCAGCGTACCACCGGTCTTGTTCTGACTGACGGTCTGCCGACCTACGACCGCGAATTTCCCGGCTCGCTGGCGCAGGACCCGGACGGGCGCAGACCGGACAGCGCCAGTGGCTTTCATCTGCCTGATTGGGACCAGGACGCCAGTAACGATCTGGACGGTGGTGAGCCCATGGCCGAAGGCAGCAGTTTCTATCTGGACGATATGGCCGCTTTCGCCAGGCAGATAGATCTCAGACCCAGCGGCCGCGGCGCGCTGGCAGATAGTGCCGGACAAAGCTGGGACGATGCTGATTTCGCCCACCAGCAACTGCAAACCCACGTGCTGGGCTTCAGCCTGGATGATCCACGATTGCGCGCTGCAGCGCGCGCCGGAGGTGGTCGCTATTTTTCGGTCGAAGATGGTGACGGCCTGCGCAGTGCCATGGCCAGCGCCCTTGCCGAGGTCAGCTCCGCGCCCGGTTCCGGCGGCGGCGCGGTGGTCGCTGGTGCCATGCTGAAGGGTGGCAGCACGCGTTATTATCAGACCGCCTATGACCCTGCCGATTGGAGTGGCACGCTGCGGGCCTTGCTACTGGATGCCCAGGGCGTGCCAACACGTCAACTCTGGAGTACCGAGCAGACGCTGCGACCAGGGCCGGTGGCGGGGCGGCAACAAAGCTGGCGCTGGGGTGATGGCCAGCAACCGGCCGCCCCGGTAGCCTTGAGCGATACCACCTACCTCAAACTGTCGGTCAATCAGCAGACGGCACTGGACGAGGCCGCCTATACGGCGGGCCTGGATGCTGCAGACGCCGGACAGCAGCTGCTTGACTGGGCGCGTGGAAAGAGGGTTGCCGGCCTGCGTCAGCGCCGTCAGTTGTTGGGTGATGTGATCAACACCACTCCGGCCTTGTTCTCGGCGGTCGCGCCGCTGCCACTCGCTGATGATGCCGGCTACCAGCAGCATCTGGCTCGGCGCAGGGCGCTGCCGGAGATGGTAGTGCTGGGCGCCAACGACGGCTTCGTCCGTATTTTTGATGCGACCGGTCAACAGCGCTATGCATATTTGCCGGCGACGCTGCAGCCGCGCCTGGGTGAGTGGGCGCGGCCGGATTATGCCCAGGGCCAGCCGCACCTCAGTGGTATCGATGGTCAGTTGGGCCTGGCGGACATGCAATTGGATGATGGCTGGGCTACCTTGGCCGCCGGCGGGCTTGGGGGCGGTGGCAAGGCACTTTTTGCGCTGCAACTGCTGGCGCCCGGCGCTACCACCGCGGAGCCACAGCTACTGTGGGAAACCAATGCGCAGCAGCGCGGCTGGCAGGACCTGGGCCATCTGTACGCGGCGCCGCAGCTGGTCAGGGCCGCCAATCGACCATTGTTGCTCACGGGTAATGGCTACGGTAGTGCGTCGGGGCGCGCAGCGCTGCTGGTGGTCGATGCATTGAATGGCGAGCTGCTACGCAGCATCGCGGTGCCCGGGCGCCCGGGGCAGAGCGAGCCCAACGGTCTGGCGGGGCTGGCACTGCAGCGCAACGAAAATGGCAAGCTGATGGCTGCATTTGCCGGCGACCAGCATGGCCAGATGTGGAAGTTCGATCTCGACGGTGACGATCACAGCGCCTGGAAAGTTGCTCATGCCGGCTCGCCACTGTTCAGCGCTGCAGCGGACCAGCCAATCAGCGTGACACCCGTGCTACATCCCAGCGCCCCTGGCCTGGGGGATCTTTTACTGTTCGGAACCGGCCAGTTCTTGCAGCCGCAGGATTTGCTGTCCACCGCCACCCAGGCCTTTTATGCGGTTCTGGATACCGCAACGCCACCCAGTGGCGGGCTGACCAGAGCGCATTTGCAGCAGCAGAGCATCCTCAGCTCGAACAGTCAGCAAGACGCCTCGCCCGCTACGCGGCAGGCCAGCGCCGAGCCGGTAGACTGGCAACGCCAGTACGGCTGGTGGCTGGCGTTGCCAGAGCGCGGTGAGCGGGTCACGCGAGCAGCGAGTATCAAGGATTCACGGGTGCTGTTTGGTACGGGTTTGCTTTTGGGCGAAGGGGAAGATCCCTGTGTGAGTCGCGCCGGTGGCTGGCTGATGTCGCTGTCGCTGGACAGCGGCGGTATGCTGCCCATGGCGACCATGGACAGCAATGACGATGGGCGCGTCGATGACGCCGATCAGGCAGCCGCCGGCATTCGTCTGGACATAGGTTTGCCGGGAGACTTGATTGCGCTGGATCTACCGGCCAGGCCCGATAGCGAGCAGCAGACCGACTGCAACCCCGAACTATATCTGGTGCAGGGCTCTGACGGCGTGGGCGTAGTCCAGGGGCAGGCACACTGCCGCTTCGAGCGCATTCTCTGGCGGCAACTGCAATGACAGCGCGAACGAGGCGTGCTCAGCACGGCTTCACATTGATCGAATTGCTGATGGTCGTGGTGATCATTGGCGTGCTGTCGGCTATTGCCTACCCATCCTACCTGCAACACGTGCGCAAGGCCCACCGGGCGGAGGTCACAGGGCTTTTGCTGCAGAATGCGCACCGCCTGGAACGGCATTTTGCGCGGCAGGGCGGCTACGCCAAGGGCGTGGTAGAGGGGCTGGTATCACAGAGCCCGGCCAGTGGCCCGGCGGTTTACCGATTGACCGTCACGCGCGAGGAGCAGGGTTACCAGCTGAATGCCACGGCCTCAGCTGGCGGGCCCATGGCGGCGGATGTGTGCGCCTCCTACAGCCTTGATCAGGTAGGCCGGCGTACGCCAGCAGATCCGCTCTGCTGGCGCCGTTAGCCCTTACTCGGCCAGGCCTGCTTCGGGGCGGGCCTGTGGCAGCAACAGATTGAGCACTATGGCGACCACGCCACAGAGACTGATGCCCTGCAGGCTGAAGCTGTCGTTGCCGATGACCATGCCGCCGATACCAAACACCAGAGTGACGGAGACAATGCACAGGTTGCGCGCCTGCGACAGATCGATCTGGTGACGAATCAGGGTGTTCATGCCCACCACCGCGATGGAGCCGAACAGCAGACAGAGAATGCCGCCCATGACCGGCACCGGCATACCCAGCAGCACCGCGCCAAACTTGTCGACAAAGGCCAGAGCGATGGCGAATACCGCCGCCCAGATCATTACGTTGGGGTTGAAGTTGCGCGTCAGCATGACTGCGCCTGTGACTTCAGAATAAGTCGTGTTCGGCGGGCCGCCAAACAGGGCAGCAGCCGAAGTGGCGATGCCGTCACCCAGCAGGGTGTTCTGCAGGCCGGGCTTTTTCAGATAGTCCTTGCCGGTCACGCCGCCGATAGCCAGCACATCGCCGATGTGCTCAATGGCCGGGGCGATGGCGACCGGAATCATGAACAGCACCGCCGCCAGCTTGAATTCAGGAGACACAAATTCGGGCACGGCCAGCCAGGGCGCAGCGCCCACGGTGTCAAAGCTGACGACGCCGAGTAGCCAGGACAGGCCATAGCCTACCAATACGCCTGCCAGAATCGGCACCAGGCGGAAAATACCCTTGGCAAACACCGCCACTATGATAGTGGTGGCCAGCGCTGACATGGAGATAATCAGTGCCAGATCTTTGTCCACCAATTGCGCACTGCCGTCGCCAGCCTTGCCCATGGCCATGTTGACTGCCACCGAGGCCAGCCCAAGACCTATCACCATGATCACCGGACCTACCACCACTGGCGGCAGCAGGCGCTGGATAAAGCCCGGACCGCGCCAGCGAATCACCAGGCTAAGCAGTATGTAGACCAGGCCGGCAGCCAGCAGGCCGCCGAGGGTGGCGGGCAGGCCCCAGGTCTGATTGCTGTACAGAATGGGGGCGATGAAAGCGAAGCTGGAGGCCAGAAAAATCGGTATCTGGCGGCGTGTAGTGAACTGGAACAGCAGGGTACCGATACCCGCGGTGAAGAGCGCGACGCTCGGATCCATGCCGGTAATCAGTGGCATCAGCACCAAAGCGCCAAAGGCCACAAAGAGCATCTGCGAACCGGCCAGCGCTGTGCGCCAGCCGTGGGTCTGAACGCCTTCCATCAGACAATATCCTTCTGCTTGGTGCCGAAGATCTTGTCACCCGCATCGCCCAGGCCAGGAATGATGTAGCCGTGTTCATTCAGGCGCTGGTCGACCGACGCGGTATAGATCTGCACCTCCGGATGCGCGGCGTTGACCCGCGCTATGCCTTCCGGTGCGGCGACAAGCACCAGTGCGCGAATCTCGCGGGCACCCGCTCTTTTCAGCATATCGATGGTCGCGACCATGGAGCCGCCGGTAGCCAGCATGGGGTCGATGATCAACGCGGTGCGCTGGTTCAGCTCACCTACCAGTTTTTCCAGATAGGTATCGGCTTCCAGGGTTTCTTCGTTGCGCGCCAGACCGATGACGCTGACCTTGGCGCTGGGTATCAGGCTGAGAACGCCATCGAGCATGCCCAGGCCGGCACGCAATATGGGCACCACAGTGATCTTCTTGCCGCTCAGTTTTTCGACTTCAACATCGCCACACCAGCCCTGGATGGTATGCGGCTCGACCGGCATGTCCTGCGTGGCTTCATAGGTCAGCAGCGCGGCAACTTCCTGCGCCAGCTCGCGAAAATTCTTGGTGCTGATGTCGTCCCGGCGCATCAGGCCGATTTTGTGGCGGATCAGCGGGTGACGGATTTCTTTGACATTCATTAAGGGGCTCTCTCGTGCAGGCGGGCGCGGAAAAATACTGCTATAGCCTAAACCAATGTGATCAGGCGGTCATCTGCCGGAAAAGCTCCGTTATACTTGCGCATCAACGGCAACATCAGTATTTTGCGCCCCCTTCAATTGCATCAACACTCACCACAACCCCGGAGGTTCTGCATGTCGGCAGATCTGCAACACATCAAACAGGTCATGGCCGAGGCAGATTGCCTGTTCAGCGAAGCCGAGGTTGAGCTGGCGCTGGACCGCATGGCCAGTGCAATCTGCGCGCAGCTGGCGGACAGCAACCCGATCGTCTACAGCGTCATGAACGGCGGTCTGATCATCACCGGCAAGCTGTTGCCCAAGCTGCCTTTCCCGATGGAAGTGAGCTACCTGCATGCCACGCGCTACCGCAACAAGCTGTCCGGCGGCGAGCTTTTCTGGAAGGCGCGTGCAGAGCATTCGCTGGTTGGGCGCAACGTTTTGATAGTCGATGACATTCTGGACGAAGGGCACACGCTAGCGGCCATTGTCGAGTATTGCCGCGATGCGGGCGCCGAGAAAGTCTACACCGCAGTGCTGCTGGACAAGCAGCACGAGCGCAAAGCCTACGAGGGCATGCGTGCAGACTTCACCGGCCTGGACGTGGAAGACCGTTACATATTCGGCTACGGACTTGACTACAAGGGTTACTGGCGCAACGCTGCGGGCATCTTTGCACTCAAGGGACACTGACCCCATGCGCCTGCTCGGACTTTCGCTGCTGTTGCTGTTGAGCCCCTCGGCTGGCGCTGCGCCGGTCATCCTGCCACACGACGAGTACATGCCGGCAGACACGTCCGGCCTGCGCCAGGACAAGCCCGAGCAGATACTCTTTCAGGTAGAGCAATATCGCCTGTTGTTTGCCAGCGAGCAGCGCCCCGGCGTAGCCTCTTCTGCGCCAGAAGCCAGCAGTCATCTGTTCCTGCAGGGGCGCTCGTTGTTGACCAGCAGCCCGGTGCAGCAGGCTGAGGTTCGCTTCGTTCCGCCGGGTACCGCCCTGCGTCCGGCGCGGCTGGATGGCCGTACCCAGACCTTGTTGCTGACCTACCCCGATTCGATGCTGCCGGTGTTGTTGCAGCAACTGTCGAGCCCTGGCGCCGAGTTTGTTCAGGCACGTTTTTACGGCAATGGCCTGATCTGGGCCGATATCCATTCCGAAGCCAGCGCGGCTCGGCGCTGATGTGCTGTGCTGGTGAGCGTCGGCGTGGATGGTTACAATGCCGGCTTTTCAGCCTGCCAGTGAGAGATGTTGATGCGTAAAGATAAAGAGAAGGTGATTGGCGAGCCCATGACCGACGAGCAGGTGGCGGTGTTCCTGCAAGCACGGCCCTATGCTGAAGAGTCGGTCGATATGCACGTGCTGGTGCGCGCCTATCGCGGTTTGCGCGTCGAGGATTTCGAGCGCTTTCTGGTGATGTTCAAGGCAGCGGGTTTCGACCTCAATGCCACCGATGCGCAGGGCAATACCTTTTTGCAGACCGTTCGCGATCACACTCAGCGTGAAGAGTATGTGGCCGTGCTGGAAGCTGCGGGAGCGCGTTGAGCTTGGGCTGTCAGTAGTCGCACGGGCCACACGCTGCGGCGTGGGGGTGAGACGGCTAACGCGCTGTGGGGCAAGGGGCTGCCGATCCAGCGCGGGTTAAACCCGCTGACGGCTATCCAGAGGCCGCTGGTCGGTGGTACATCCAGTTGCCAGAGTGCGAGGCAGTTGCCACGCTGATCGAGCTGGGCGTAGCACTGGCGTTGACGGCGGTTAAAGCGCTTTGTGAAAAACATGCAATGGCCCTCCGCCAGGGTTCTGCGAAATGACTGATGGGCACAGCCTAACGCTGCGCTGTTGCAGCCTGATGACAGCCAGGGTCGCTGTTGCCGGGCGCGGAACCCGCGTATGCTGCGCCTGTCGAAGTGTGCAGTTGTCTCTTATACCCCTCAAATTGAATAAACGGCAGGAGTCAGGCGTTATGCTCAAGCGTGCAGGTATCCTTTTCTTGGCCCTGGTGGCCGTCGGTTTGGTCGGGTGCGCCCACAGCCCGCAACAACTCAGCGTGCAGCCACAGATAAACAAACCGCTCAACCCGGTGGCTCGGCAGCAGCCGGTTATCGTCACTGTGCAGGATGTGCGGCAGAGCAAGATCCTGGGTACGCGCGGTGGTATTTATCCCGATTCCAGCAGCATCACTATCAGCGACGAGAGCATCAATGCTGTGCGCCAGCAGGTAGAGCAGGGCGTGCGACAACTGGGCTTCAACGTGGTGCCCGAAGGTACCCCCAACGCCAACCGTTTGACCGTGGGCCTCAGCGAGCTGACCTACACCTCGCCCAAGGGCACCAGCTATGTGACCCAGGCCGATATCAGCGCGACCTTCGCTGCCGAGGCGCGTAACATGAACAAGAATTATCAGGGTCGTTATGGCTCTTCGCTGCAGCAGCGCTTTGGTTATGCGCCCAACCAGGCGACCAACACCAAGATGGTCACCGAGGTGATGAGCGATGCTTTGACCCGTGTGTTCCAGGACCAGCAGTTGCTGCAGATATTGCAGCAGTAAGCCTGTTTGATCGCACAAAAAAACCAGCGGGTAGCTGGTTTTTTTGTGCCTGAATAAACTCAGGTGGCAGACGCTGGCGGCTCACCGTGCAGCATTTCGTCGTGCTCGGCCATGTTCCATGGCAACACGCCTGGTGAGATGTGCAGGAAGTGCAGGTATTTCTCGAAGTGATCGAGAATGTCGCCGATGATTTCCTGTTCGTCGTAGCCGTAGACATCGTAGGTCTGGCCGCCGCGGCGCAGGAAGACCTCAGCGCGGTAATAGTGCTGGTCTTCCTTGTCGTCGCGCTGCATCCCCGCGTAGGCGAAGGATGGGCGGGTGTACTCGCGTAGACGTACCTCGTAGATGAAATCCAGTTGCTCTGGCTTGCTGATCTCCAGATACGCGCGACCGTGCTCGGTATCCAGCTTTGCCTCTGCCGGCCAGCCTTGTTCCACCAGGTTTCGGCTGAGACGCTGCATGCCGGGCAGCACGGTGTTGTTAATGAAGCCTTCGACGTCACCGCGATCAGGGAAGTTGACGATGCCAGCCAGGCGCTTCTTCCAGTTGGCGGCGAGGCTGTCTTCGCTATAGCGACTGACCTGCATGTGATGCAGCAGACTGACATCGCGATGCCCCTCGATCACCAGCGCGCGCCACATCCCGAGCATGGCAATGATCATGATGATCGCAAAGGGTAGCGCGGTGACTATGGTCATGGTCTGCAGCGCGCTGAGGCCACCGGCCAGTAACAGTACCGCGGCCACCAAGCCTTCAAGAATCGCCCAGAAGGCGCGTTGCCAGGCGGGCGTCGCCATCAGGCCGCCAGACGCCAGCGAGTCGATCACCAGCGAGCCGGAGTCCGATGAGGTCACGAAGAAAGTGACAATCAATATCACCGTGATGAAGGAGACGATCGAGGTCAGCGGCAGGTGTTCGAAGAGTTTGAACAGGGCGATGGCCTTGTCGTTCTGCACCTCGGTTATCAGCGAGGTGTAACCCTCGTTCATGATCAGATGCAAAGCGGTATCACCGAAGATCGAAAACCACAGAAAGGTGAACATGGTGGGCACCAGCATCACGCCAAAAACGAATTGGCGGATGGTGCGGCCGCGGCTGATCTTGGCGATGAACAGGCCAACGAAGGGCGCCCAGGCAATGGTCCAGCCAAAGATGAACAACGTCCAGTTACCGATCCAATCGCTGTGCGTGTAGGCCTGCAGGTTGAAGGTACGCTCGACAATATTGTTCAGATAGCTGCCGGTATTCTGCAGGAAGGCTTCGAGAATGAAGATGGATGGGCCGACCAGAAACACGAACAGCATCAGCGCGACGGCCAGCACCATGTTCAGGATGGACAGGTTCTTCACGCCCTTGTCGAGACCAGCGACCACCGAAATCAGCGCCAGGCTGGTCACCACCGCAATGGCGATAACCTGCACAGTGCTGCCCACCGGGATGCTGGGCCAGAGGTAGTTCAAACCGGCGTTGATCTGCGCTACTGACAAACCCAGAGTAGTGGCAATGCCGAACAGGGTGCCGAGAATGGCGACCACATCGACGGTATGGCCGATCGGGCCGTGGATCTTCTCGCCAATCAGGGGGTACAGCGCCGAGCGCATCGACAGCGGCAGGCCGTGGCGAAAGGAAAAGTAGGCCAGTACCAGGCCAACCAGACCGTAGATGGCCCAGATGTGGAAGCCCCAGTGGAAGAAGGCAATCTGCATGGCCTGCTTGGCCGCGTCCAGGGTCTCGGCGGTGCCCGCCGGCGGACTGGCGAAATGGGTGACGGGTTCGGCCACGCCAAAAAACAGCAGCGCGATGCCGTAACCGGCGGAGAACAGCATGGCAAACCAGGCCGGGAAACTGTACTGCGGCGCCGAGTGGTCAGGCCCGAGCTTGATATTGCCCCAGCTGCTGCAGGCAACTATCACAATGAACAGTAAAAAGCTGGCGACCGCCAGCATGTAGAACCAGCCGAAGGTAGTGGTGATGTAAGCGAGGGTAGTGGAAAACACCTCGCCGGCCAGTTCGGTGTTGCTGATGGTACCGACTACCAATAGCAGTGTGACTATGACGGCCGGTGCGAAGACCGGGACCAGAATGGTCGATCTCCAGCCGGATTTGGCTTCTGTCATGAATGGCTCCTTGTTGTGAGTTCCGCTCGCCTGTTGCCTGCGACGATCGGGCCGGCTGGTGCCGTTGTTACGTCCAGTATAGTGATAGGCGGGGTTTCGCCAGTCTTGAGACAACGCTTTGCCCGGTTTTGCTCGGTCATTGCGAGAGGGAGGTTGTCGTCTTCAGCAGATAACGCGCTGAGCGGGTTTGCTGTTATGGGATGCAGGCAAGGCTGCAAGATAAGGGGGATTGGCGCGGTGAGTAAGTTGCTGCGCCAGGATTGAGCCTGGGGCGGGTCAGTTGTCGGCTTCGCTCTGCTCTTCGAAATATTCAACCCTCACCCGCACGCTGCCTGCGCGGATCATGCCGAGCTGTTCTGCGGCAACCTGTGAAACATCGATAATGCGGTGGCCGACAAAAGGGCCGCGATCGTTGATGCGCAGCACCACACTACGCTCGTTGTACAGATTGGTGACCTTGACCAGCGTGCCGAAGGGCAGCGTGGGATGGGCGGCGGTCAGGGCAGTCTCATCGTAGGGCTCGCCGCTGGCGGTACGTCGGCCGTGTAGTCGCGATGAGTAGTAGGAGGCCTTGCCGACCTGTGCCCACTGTTCGCCATCCTGGCTTTGCAGGTGGTCGGCATAGGCGAAGGCCGGGCCGCTCAGCGAGAGCAACAGCAGGCTAGCAATCCAGAGCGCGGCTTTGCGCATGGCTGGTTCCTCGGGTAAGCGGGGCAGAAGCGGATCAGACCGCCTTGCCCCGGGTAGGTTCAGCTCTCGAGCTTTTTGCGCAGCAGTTCATTGACCTGCTGCGGATTGGCCTTGCCCTTGGACGCCTTCATCGCCTGACCGACGAAGAAACCGAACATCTTGCCGCGCTTGGCTTCCTCGGCTGCACGGTACTGCTCAACCTGCTCGGCATTGGCCGCCAGGACTTCATCCAGCATAGCCTCGATGGCGCCGCTGTCGGTCACCTGTTTGAGACCTTTGCTTTCGATCACTGCATCGGCGCTGTCGCCTTCGCCGTTGGCCAGGGCTTCAAATACCATCTTGGCGATCTTGCCGGAAATGGTGTTGTCCTGGATGCGCTGGATCATACCGCCCAGTTGCGCCGCGCTTACCGGCGACTGCTCGATGTCCAGGTCGGCCTTGTTGAGCAGGCTGGACAGCTCGCCCATCACCCAGTTGGCGGCCAGCTTGGCATCGCCGCACACGCGTTGTACCTCTTCAAAGTAGTCGGCCAGTTCGCGCTGTGCAGAGAGTACGCTGGCGTCATAGGTCGACAGACCGAAATCGCGTTCGAAGCGCTCACGCTTCTGCTGCGGCAGTTCGGGCAGCTCGCCACGGACCTCTTCGATAAAGGCGGGCTCGAGCACCACTGGCAGCAGGTCGGGGCAGGGGAAGTAACGGTAGTCGTTGGCTTCTTCCTTGCTGCGCATGGAGCGGGTTTCGTCGCGGTTGGGATCGTACAGGCGAGTTTCCTGGATGACCTTGCCGCCGTCCTCGATCAGTTCGATCTGGCGCTGCACCTCGGTGTTGATCGCCTTCTCGATAAAGCGGAAGGAGTTGACGTTCTTGATCTCGCAGCGCGTGCCGAACTCGGCCTGGCCCTTGGGGCGAATCGAGACGTTGCAGTCGCAGCGCAGCGAGCCTTCGGCCATGTTGCCATCACAGATACCCAGATAGCGCACCAGTGAATGTATGGTCTTGGCGTAGGCCACGGCCTCCTTGGCGCTACGCATGTCGGGCTCGGAAACGATTTCCAGCAAGGGGGTGCCGGCGCGGTTCAGGTCGATGCCGCTCATGCCCTGGAAGTCTTCGTGCAGGCTCTTGCCGGCGTCTTCTTCCAGATGCGCGCGGGTCACGCCCACCCGTTTTACGCTGCCGTCTTCCAGGGTGATATCGAGGTAGCCCTTGCCGACGATAGGATGATCCATCTGGCTGGTCTGGTAGCCCTTGGGCAGGTCCGGGTAGAAGTAGTTCTTGCGCGCAAAGACGTTGGTCATGCCGATCTCGGCATCAATCGCCAGCCCGAACTTGACCGCCTTGCGCACCGCCCCGGCATTGAGCACCGGCAGCGTGCCGGGCATGCCCAGATCGATCAGGCTGGCCTGGGTGTTGGGCTCGGCGCCGAAGGTGGTGGCGCTGCCGGAGAAGATCTTCGACGCGGTGGTGAGCTGGGCGTGAATTTCCAGCCCGATGACGATTTCCCATTGCATAGCTGTCAATCCTCTCAGTAGCCGGCCGGAGCGCGCTGGTGCCAATCAGTGACCTGCTGATACTGATGCGCGATGTTGAGCAGGCGGGCTTCGCTGAAGTAAGGCCCCAGCAGTTGCATGCCCAGCGGCAGACCATTGGCAAACCCGGCGGGCAGGGCGATGCCCGGGACCCCTGCGAGGTTGGCGGTAATGGTGTAGATGTCGGTCAGATAGAGGCTGACCGGATCGTCGATCTTCTCCCCGATCTTGAACGCCGGGGTGGGCGAGGTCGGGCAGAGAATCACGTCAACCTGCTCGTAAGCAGCGATAAAGTCATTCTTGATCAGGCGGCGAATCTTCTGCGCCTGCAGGTAGTAGGCATCGTAGTAACCAGCCGAAAGTGCGTAGGCGCCAACCATGATGCGGCGCTTGACCTCGGCGCCAAAACCTTCGCCTCGGGAGCGCTTGTACAGATCGGTCAGATCGGCCGGGTTGTCGCAGCGATAGCCAAAACGTACGCCGTCAAAGCGCGACAGGTTGGAGGAGGCCTCCGCCGGGGCAATGACGTAGTAGGCCGGAATTGCCAGTTCGGCATTCGGCAGGCTGATTTCTTTCACTTCGGCGCCCAGCGCCTGGAACTGCTTGACCGCGGCGTCAATGGCATCGGCCGTAGCCGCATCCAGACCGCCGGCGAAATACTCCTTCGGCAGACCGATGCGCAGGCCCTTGAGCGAGTCGTTCAGGCTGGCGCTGTAGTTGTCTACCGGTTGCTCGACGCTGGTGGAGTCCTTGGCATCAAAGCCGGCCATGACCTGCAGCATCAGCGCGCAGTCCTCGGCGGTGCGCGCCATCGGGCCACCCTGGTCCAGACTGGAAGCGTAGGCGATCATGCCCCAGCGCGAGACGCGGCCGTAGGTCGGCTTGAGGCCGGTCAGGGCGGTAAAGCCGGCGGGTTGGCGAATCGAGCCGCCGGTGTCGGTGCCGGTGGCGCCAGCACACAAGCGCGCTGCCACCGCAGCAGCCGAGCCGCCGGAGGAGCCGCCGGGGACGCGTTCGCTATCCCAGGGGTTGCGGGTCGGACCGTAAAAGCTGGATTCGGTGGAGGAGCCCATGGCGAACTCGTCCAGATTGGTCTTGCCCAGGGTAACGGCGCCAGCATCAATGAAGCGTTGGGTGACCTCGGATTCGTACGGCGAGACGAAATTGTCGAGCATTTTCGAGCCGCAACTGGTGCGCAGCCCCTGGGTGCAGAACAGGTCCTTGTGCGCCAAAGGGATGCCGGTCAGTGCACCGGCGTCACCCGTCGCAATGCGCGCATCGGCCGCTTTCGCCTGGGCCAGTGCCAAATCGGGTGAAACCGTGATATAGCTGTTCAGTTCGCGATCAAACTGGTCGATCCGCTGAAGGTAGTGCTGGGTCAGCTCGACGCTGGACAGGGTCTTGCTCTGCAGGGCCTGGGACAGTTCGGCCAGGGTTTTCTCATGCATGGGGTAATCTCTTGTCGTGGCGCGGCGAATTATTCAATGACCTTGGGGACCAGGTACAGGCCGGACTCGGTGGCCGGGGCTATGGCCTGGTAGGCATCGCGCTGATTGCTTTCGGTTACCGTGTCGGGACGCAGGCGCTGGGTTGTCTCCAGCGGATGAGCCAAGGGGGCAACGCCGCTGGTGTCGACAGCCTGCATCTTGTCGATCAGGCCGAGAATGCCGGACAACTTGGCCGTGGTAGCGGGTAATTCGTCATCAGTCAGGGCGATACGTGCCAGATGAGCGATCTTTTCCACATCTGTGCGGTCGAAAGACATTGAGTAGAGCTCCATTAAGCCGGTATTGAACCGGGGATTGGACCGGGCGCCGCGACCATCTGGCGGTTCCCAGTCGGAATTCCGGACAAAGGCGCGAATTTACCACAGTCGTGCCTTGCCCAAAAACCCCGCCGTTGTTAGAGTTGCGACACTTTTAGATGCACCGATCAGTTCCCTGTTTGACCCGGTTTGCTGGGCCACTCATCAAGGCCTTTTGCCGCCATTCCTGTTCGGCGGTACTGCGGGCAGGTGACTTATCAGTGTTTCCCATACATTAACCCACGCGTCCTCGGGGTATATTCAACGCATGTTCAAAAAAATCCGTGGCATGTTTTCCAGTGATTTGTCCATCGACCTGGGCACTGCCAACACGCTTATCTACGTCCGGGATCGCGGTATTGTACTGGACGAACCCTCTGTTGTGGCTATCCGCACCACTGCTGGTAACCAGAAAAGCGTCGTGGCCGTCGGCACCGACGCCAAACGCATGCTCGGCCGCACGCCCGGCAACATCCAGGCGATCCGCCCGATGAAGGATGGCGTTATCGCCGATTTCAGCGTGTGCGAGAAAATGCTGCAGTACTTTATCAACAAGGTGCATGAAAACAGCTTCATTCAGCCCAGCCCGCGAGTGCTGATCTGCGTACCCTGCAAATCAACCCAGGTTGAGCGTCGGGCCATTCGTGAATCGGCGCTGGGCGCCGGTGCGCGTGAGGTGTATCTGATTGAAGAGCCCATGGCAGCCGCCATCGGCGCCGGCCTGCCGGTCGAGGAGGCGCGCGGCTCCATGGTTGTGGACATCGGCGGTGGTACTACCGAAATCGCGTTGATCTCCCTCAATGGTGTGGTCTACGCCGAGTCCGTGCGGGTAGGTGGTGACCGTTTTGATGAGGCGATTGTCACTTATGTGCGTCGCAACTATGGCAGCCTGATCGGCGAGTCCACCGCTGAGCGCATCAAGCAGGAAATCGGCGTGGCCTTTCCCGGTGGCGAGATTCTGGAAGTGGATGTGCGCGGTCGCAACCTGGCTGAAGGCGTACCGCGCGCCTTTACGCTGAACTCCAACGAGGTGCTCGAAGCCCTGCAGGAGTCCCTGGCGACCATAGTTCAGGCGGTCAAGAGCGCGCTTGAGCAGTCACCGCCAGAACTGGCTTCGGATATTGCCGAACGTGGCCTGATTCTGACCGGCGGTGGCGCGCTGCTGCGTGATCTGGACAAGCTGCTGGCGCAGGAGACCGGCCTGCCGGTGATTGTGGCTGAAGAGCCGCTGACCTGTGTGGCCCGGGGTGGTGGCAAGGCGCTGGAAATGATGGACCAGCACACCATGGACCTGCTGTCGACCGAATAACTCGCCGGCGGCAGGCGGGCTCTTCGCGCCGGATTTCCGGCTCTGTCCGGCTTGCCGCTGACCGCATCAAGCTTGTGGCTGCGAGGAGCTTGCCATCAAACCGCTATTTATCAAGGGCCCCTCGCTGGGCGTACGTCTGATCGTATTGACGGTGCTGTCCATCGCCCTGATGGTGGTGGACGCCCGCTTTGATGCGCTCCAGCCGGTACGCTCCCAGCTGGGGCTTTTTGTATCTCCCCTTTATTACGTGGCCGAGCTGCCGGTGCGAGGCTGGAATACCGTCACCGAACTGACCTCCAGTCGCGCTCAGCTTATTGCCGATAACGAACGCCTGCGCGCCGAAGCCCTGCTGACCCAGCGCAAGCTGCAGAAGCTGGCGACCCTGACCGAGCAGAACGTGCGTCTGCGCGAGCTGCTTAATTCCTCCTCGCTGGTGGATGAGCGGGTGCTGGTTGCCGAGCTGATTGGTGTTGACCCCAACCCCTTTACCCAGCGCATCCTGATCGACAAGGGCGAGAACGACGGTGTCTTTCTCGGTCAGCCGGTACTGGACGCTACCGGGCTGATGGGGCAGGTAGTGGAAGTGCTGCCTTATTCGGCCCGCGTGCTGATGATTACCGACGCTTCCCATAGTCTGCCGGTGCAGGTGAATCGCAACGGGTTGCGTGCCATCGCCAGTGGCACCGGGCGCAACGAGTGGCTGGAGCTGCGCTATGTTGGCGATACCGCCGATATTCGCGAGGGCGATATTGTGGTGAGTTCCGGGCTGGGCCAGCGGTTTCCGGCCGGTTATCCGGTGGGTCGCGTGCAGACGGTGGTGCGCCATCCGAGCCAGTCCTTTGCCGAGGTGCGGGTAACGCCCTCGGCCCAGCTCAATCGCAGCCGTTATCTGCTGCTGGTGTTCAGTCCGGAAAGTGGCTATGGCGACGTACTGCCGGCGCTGGATCTGACCCCGGATAAGTCACCCCCGAGTGAGCCGCCGGCGACTGACGCAGAGAGCGACGCCGAGCCGGGTGAGGTTGGAGCTGCAGCCACTGCGCAGCCGCAAGCCGCGGCCGATACGGCGCTACAATCCGAAGCAGTGCCGGCGGCAGCAGGCCGCCCCGCAACTGGCGAGGAGGGCAACGCGGATGCGCAATAGCCTGGTGATAATAGTTACCCTCGTGGTCGCGTTGCTGCTCAGCGTGATGCCCATGCCAGAGCCTTTCAACCTCGGCCGGCCCATGTGGGTAGCCCTGGTACTGGCGTTCTGGGTCATGGTGCTGCCGCATCGCGTGGGGCTGCTCACTGCCTGGCTGGCGGGGTTGGCCACCGATGTGCTGGCGGGCCAGCTTTTTGGCCTGCACGCGCTGGTAATGACGCTGGTGGTCTGGCAGCTCTTGCTGCTGCACCAGCGTATTCGCCGCTTCCCCCTGTGGCAGCAGAGTCTGGTCATGCTGCCCGTTTTCGGTATCGCGCAAATGGTGTTGCTGTGGCTCAACAGTCTCAGCGGTAATCGGCCGCCAACCCTGCTGTTCCTGCTGCCGGCGCTGGTCAGCGCCTTCCTGTGGCCCTGGGTGTATACCCTGCTGCAGGGCGTGAAGCGGCGCTTCCGTGTCATCTGAGCCGCGTTTGTGGCTGGCTTCGGCCTCGCCGCGTCGGCGCGAACTGCTGGCGCAGATCGGCGTGCCGACTCGGCGGGTCTACTGCGAGGTGCAAGAGCAGGTACGCGCAGGCGAAGGGCCGGCCGCTTATGTGCAGCGGGTAACCCGCGACAAGGTACTGGCCGGGGTTGCCGCCGCGCCAGGTGGCGCCGTGGTGCTGGCGGCAGATACCGCGGTAGTGCTGGGGGCGGAAATTCTCGGCAAGCCGCGTGATCGAGCCCATGCGCTGCAAATGCTTGGAGCGCTGTCGGGTCGTGAACATCAGGTGATGACCGCTGTGGCGGTTGCCTGCGATGCGCGCCTGGAGCTGCGGCTGGTCAGTACTCAGGTGCGCTTTCGCGCGCTGAGCGCCGGCGAGATGGAGGCTTACTGGGCCAGTGGCGAACCGCTAGACAAGGCCGGCGGCTACGCGATTCAGGGCCTGGGCGCGGTCTTTGTGGATCATATCAGCGGCAGCTATAGCGCCGTGGTGGGGTTGCCCCTGCTGGAAACGGCAGCATTACTCGATGGATTTGGCATTTCCTGCTGGCAACCCTGCTAACGCGGCTGTCATGGGATCGACAACACCGGTATTCTGGTGTCAAGACTTGAACGGAAGAGCCCATGAGCGAAGAAATCCTGATCAATATCACCCCGATGGAAACCCGCGTAGCGCTGGTTGAAAACGGGGTGCTGCAGGAGGTGCATATCGAACGCACCTTGCGCCGCGGTATCGTCGGCAATATCTACAAGGGCAAGGTGGTGCGAGTGCTGCCCGGCATGCAGGCGGCCTTTGTTGATATTGGCCTGGAGCGCGCTGCCTTTATTCACGCTTCGGAGATTTCCGAGCGCGAAGGCGCTGCGGTCGAGCCGATCAGCGCACTGGTGCATGAGGGCAAGGCGTTGGTGGTACAGGTCACCAAGGACCCCATTGGCACCAAGGGCGCGCGTTTGACCACCCATCTGTCGATCCCCTCGCGTTATCTGGTGTATATGCCGCGTACTCAGCATGTGGGTATCTCGTTGAAGATCGAGGATGAAACCGAGCGCGAGCGGCTCAAGCAGATCGTCGCCGACTGCGTGGAACAGGAAGGCATTGATGAAGCTGGTGGCTTTATTCTGAGGACCGCCGCCGAGAGCGCGCGGGCGGAGGATATTCTGGTTGATATCCGCTATGTACGCCGCTTGTGGCAGCAGATTACCCAACAGATGGGCGCAGCACCGGCGCCTTCGGTGATCTACGAAGACCTGCCGCTGGCGCTACGCACGCTGCGCGATCTGGCCAATCCGCGTCTGGAAAAGGTGCGAATCGATTCGCGCGAAACCTTCCAGAAGGTGGAGCAGTTTGTACAGGAGCTGATGCCCGGCGTTGAAGAGTTGCTGGAGCATTATCCGGGCGAACGACCGATCTTTGACCTCTACAGCGTGGAGGACGAGATCCAGAAGGCCATGGAGCGCCGGGTCATGCTCAAGTCCGGCGGCCATCTGGTGATAGATCAGACCGAGGCGATGACCACCATAGACGTCAACACCGGCGCCTTTGTCGGGCATCGCAATCTGGAAGAGACCATCTTCAAGACCAACCTGGAAGCGGCAACGGCCATCGCCCGGCAACTGCGCCTGCGCAATCTCGGCGGCATCATCATCATCGATTTCATCGACATGGAAGACGAGGAGCATCAGCGCCAGGTCCAGCGCACGCTGGAGAAGCAGTTGGAGCGCGATCATGCCAAGACCAATATCATCGGTATCACCGAATTGGGGTTGATCCAGATGACCCGCAAGCGCACGCGGGAGAGCCTTGAACAGGTGCTTTGTGAGCCTTGCCCATGCTGCCAGGGTCGGGGCATTCAGAAGACCCCGGAAACCATCTGCTATGAAATCTTCCGCGAGATTCTGCGCGAAGCCCGGGCCTACCAGGCCGGTGCCTATATGGTACTGGGGTCGCAGTCGGTGATTGATCGCCTGCTGGATGAGGAGTCCGGCAACGTGGCCGATCTGGAGCTCTTCATCGAACGTCCGATCAAGTTCCAGGTAGAAACCATGTACACCCAGGAGCAGTACGACGTGGTGCTCATGTGACGGGTGTATAGCGCGCGTGCAATGGCAATCCTGGCTTAAACGGGGTCTCAACGGCCTGATTCTTCTGCTGGTCGCCTGGCTGTTGCTGGCGGCCGCTTACGTGAGCCTGGGCCGCCAGTTTGTGCCGGCGATAGCCAATTACAAGACGGAGCTGCTGCGTAAGGCCGAGTCGATCAGCGGGCGACATATTCGTCTGCAGAGCCTCAGTGCCCAGATGCAGGGTGCACAGCCGGTTTTCCGCCTGCGCGGGCTGCAGGTACACGCCGATACCGACCCTGCCAGTCCTACCCTCTTTGCGCTGGATAACGTGACCGCGCGGCTGGATCTGTGGCGCAGCCTGTGGAAGCAGCGACTGGTGATGGATGCGTTGCAGGTCGAAGGCCTGGCGCTGTCGATCAGCGAGGACGCCGAGGGTCAGTGGCATCTGCGCGGTCTGGGCCAGCAGGCACAGTCGCTCGGTGGGCTGGAGCAGGCGGTAAAAATGCTCCGTGAGCAACGGCGCATTACCCTGCTGGACACCGAAATCACCGTTAGCCCTTATGACGCGCCGCGCTGGCAGTTCCAGCGCGGCGAGCTGACCCTGATCAATGGCGCCGGCTGGCAGCGGCTGGACGGCCGTTTGCGTCTGCCTGACGGCGAGCTGGTGCGCTGGCAGGTGAGTGGCCTGCTGGACAACGACAATCTGGCCGATCTGTCGCTGGGCTTTTTTCTGGAATTGCCGGCCAGCGACTGGAGTCGTTGGCTGCCGCAAGGGTGGTTGCAACGTAGCCAGCTCAAGCAACTGATCGCGGGCGGGCGCTTCTGGGGCAGCTGGCAAGATCAGCGCTTGCAGCGCTTGCAGGGCACCCTGGTGGCACCTCAGATCAGCTTCGAGCGTCCTGAGACGCCTGCCTTGCAGGATATCCACAGTCGTTTTGCCTACCGCTACAGCGAAACCAGCGAGCGCTTGCTGGTACAGGACCTGAGCCTGCGTATTGATGAGCAGGTTTGGCCGATGACGCGCATTCAAGCCGAACGCGCAGCGCCGGAGGGTGATTGGTCGCTTGCGGTTGACACCATTTCGCTGGACCGCCTGCGTGACTGGCTGCCGCGCTTTGTCGATCACCCGCCAATGGCCGAGCTGGTCACAGCCTTGGCGCCCCAGGGCAGGGTGCGCAATCTGCATTTGTCGGGGCACGGCTCGCCCACCGACGTCGATGCGCTGCAGTTCAGCGCCAACCTCGAAAAAGTGGGCTTCCAGGCGTATCAGAACGCGCCGCTGCTGCAAGGGATCAGCGGCAGCATCTCGGGTTCGCCACATGGCGGTGAGTTGCGCGTCGACAACCAGCTGTGGAGCATGCAACTGCCCAATCTGTTTCCGGAGGTGTGGCAGTATCAGAGTGCGCTGGGCGCGCTGAACTGGTCCTGGTCCAGAGACGACGGCTTGCAGCTGCACAGCGATGGCATGAGCGTGGGTACCGAGCAGGGCGAGGGTACGGCCCTGGTGCAGCTGCATCTGCCGCCTGCCGGCCAGACGCCGACCATGGACCTGCGGGTGGCACTGCGTGACACCCAGGCGCAGGTGCATCGCCGCTACCTGCCGCTGCGCGCGCCAGCATTCAGCCCGCAGTTGGCCAACTGGCTGGCGGCCAGCGGCATACAGGGTAAAGTGCCGCTGGCGATTTTCAGTTACAGCGGTTCGCTGTTGAAGGGGGCCACCGAGGAAGAGCGCCAGATTGGGCTTTACGCTGAACTGCGAGAGGGTGAGCTGCTGTTCCAGCGCGGCTGGCCGCTGCTGACCGAGGTGAATGCCGATTTGCGACTGCAGCAGGGCAGGCTGGATATTCGCGGCGAGCACGCCAGACTGTGGCAGACCGATGCCGAACAGATCCAGCTCAATGCGCAGTTGCTTAATCGCAGTGGTCCGCTGCTGCTGCAGGTTGCAGCCGACTTTGCCGGGCCGGCAGGCGATGCGTTGAAACTCATGCAGGAAACACCGCTGCGTGAACTGAGCAAGGACCCGCTATCGGGTTGGTCGGTGGGCGGCGGCCAGGTAAAGGGCGAGCTGGCGTTGCATATTCCGTTGCAGTCAGGTGCCCAGGCGCAGACGCAAGCCGATGTGAGTTGGCAACTCGAAGCCGATAACCTGATGATCCCGCAGTTGCAGGCGCCGCTGCGCAAGCTAGCGGGTAACTTTACCTACAGTCGTGAGCAGGGCCTGAACTCGGATGATCTGAGCGCCACCTTCCTGGGCGCCCCTGTCAAGGCCAGGCTGCATCAGCATGAAGGAACCCAGCGCGTGAGCCTGTCGGGCAGCCACAGTGTAGAACAACTGCGCGGCTGGGCTTTGGCCAGCGGCGTGCCGGCCGGTTTGGCCGCTGGCAAGTTTGCCTGGCAAGCCGAGATCGAAATTGCCGCGCAGCAGCAACGCGTGCAGATCAACAGTGACCTGCAGGGCCTGGCGCTAACCCTGCCGCAGCCCTTTGGCAAACAGGCTCAGAGCGTTCTCCCTACCGAGGTAGAGTTGCGATTGAGCGAGGGCACGCAACACTGGCATGTGGCCACGGCCAGTGGTCTGGATGCGCGGTTGTTGCGCCGTGACGAAGAGCTTTCCGGCGAACTGCGTTATTCTGCGGGCCCGGCCAGCGCGCCGCAGGCTCAAGGGCTGGCTGTAGTGGCGCAGTTGCCGCAGCTGGATTGGGAGCAGTGGCAGAATTGGCTGCAGCAACTGCCCGGTAGTACTGGCGAAAGTGGAAGTCGGGGCGCTGTGGCCATGCTGCGGCGGGCCGACGTAACGGTCGGTGAGTTTACCGGGTTGGGGTTGACCCTGCCGGCACTGCAGGTGGAGGCGCAGCGCCAGGCGAAGGGATGGCAGGTAGCGGTCGCCCAGGCCGAGGTGGCCGGTGATATTTATCTGCCGGATAGCCCCAACCTGCCGATCGATATAAATTTGCAGCATCTGGCGCTGGGCGCCACCGATCAGCAGGCGGCAGAATTGCTGCCTGCCATGCGGCCAGAGGGGCCGGCGCCGGACAGCGAGCCATCGGACCCACTGGAAAAGATCAAACCCTCCAGGCTTCCTCCCTTGAATGTGCAGATTGCTCAGTTGTCCTGGGGTGGCGATCCGGTAGGTCAGGTCGCGTTTACCCTGCGTCCGGACAGTACTGGCGCACAGATACCCGAACTGTCGCTCGATCTGCGCGGACTCAAGGTCGAGGGGCGCATGGACTGGCGCGAGGCGCCGGCCCACAGCGTCTTCGAGGGGAGCGTTTCGGCCGAAGATATCGGCCAGGTGCTGACAGCCTGGAAATACGCTCCCACCATTACCAGCGAGCAATTCGTAACCCGCGCACAATTGAACTGGCCAGGTTCTCCGGCCATGTTCAGCCTACGCCGTTCCTCCGGCAGTCTTGAGGTTGCGGCGCGTGACGGTATGTTGCAGAGTGGTGAAAATGGTACGCAGGCGCTGCGGGTATTCGGCCTGCTCAACTTCAATTCATTGACGCGCCGCCTGCGTCTGGATTTCTCCGACCTGTTCAGCAAAGGCACCGCCTACGATACGCTTGACGGACAGTTGTATGCCGACAATGGCGTGCTGCATAGTGAGAAGCCTGTGGTGCTGGAGGGGCCCGGCGTGAAAATGCAGTTCGAGGGCAACCTGGACTTGCGCAACGATCAGGTTGATCTCGGTGTGCTGGTCACTCTGCCGGTAACCAACAATCTGCCGCTTGCGGCGCTGATCGCCGGCGCGCCGCAGATTGGCGGCGTCCTTTTTCTGGCCGACAAGATACTCGGCGACAAGGTCGCGCGTTTTGCTTCGGTCAAGTACAAGGTCAGCGGCGACTGGATGCAGCCCGACGTCGAGTTTGACCGCGCTTTTGACGACAAGGCCGCGCTCGAAGCAGACTGAGTCAACCGCTTTCCTCCTTACATCAACCAGGTGCAGCCAGGCTGCAAGGGTAAACTCCATGCCAGGCGTCGCCGCCATCCAGATGACCAGTCAGCCCCAGGTGCAGGAAAACTTGCAACAGGCCGCGCAACTGATAGCCAGGGCTGCCGAGCAGGGTGCCGAACTGGTATTGCTACCGGAATGTTTCGCCGCGTTGGGTAATCCGTCACTGGCTGCCATAGCTGCACTTGAGTTTGGCCCCGAGCGCCCGATTCGCCGTTTCCTTGCTGAGCAGGCGCGGGCGCACGGCATCTGGCTGATCGGTGGCAGCTTGCCGCTACCGCGGGTCGCTGGCGGCAAGCCCATGGCAACCCAATTGGTGGTGGATGAGCTGGGACAGGAAGTGGCGCGTTACGACAAGCTGCATCTGTTTGATGTGGATGTGAGCGATAGCCACAGCAACTACCGCGAGTCGCGCGATTATGGCTTTGGCGAGCAGTTGGTCTGCCTGGATTCGCCGGTAGGCCGGCTGGGCCTGAGTATTTGTTATGATGTGCGCTTTCCCGAGTTGTATCAGGCGTTGCGTCTTGAGGGGGCTGAACTCATCGTGGTGCCGGCCGCCTTCACTGCAGTGACCGGTGCGGCGCACTGGGAGGTGCTGCTGCGTGCCAGAGCCATTGAAAGTCAGTGCTATGTATTGGCTGCCAACCAGTGGGGAACCCATGCTGGCGGGCGGCAGACCTATGGGCACAGCTGTTTCATCGATCCCTGGGGCGAGTTGCTTGCCAGCCTGCCCGAGGGCACCGGAATTGTGACCGGTGAACTTGATCAGGCGTACCTGAGCGATGTACGCCAGCGTATGCCGATTACCGCACACCGCCGTTTTGCACCGCCTGCCGCACCGCAGCCGGTTGCCAAGGAGTCGAGCCAGAATGAGTGATCTAATCAGCCAAGCCGAACAGGCTCTGTTACGTCCCGCCGATCTGACGCCGGACGCTGTCGCACGCGTGCTGGGCAGCCTGGTCGCTGCGCCCGGCGTGGACGCAGCAGATCTGTATTTTCAACACCAGATCAGCGAGTCCTGGGTGCTGGAGGATGGCATCGTCAAAGATGGCAGCTTTCATCTCGATCAGGGTGTTGGCGTGCGTGCACTGTCTGGCGAGAAGACCGGCTTTGCTTACAGCAACGATATCCGTCTGGCCGCGCTCAGTCAGGCAGCGGGTGCTGCGCGTTCGATCGCCCGCGCCGGCCAGGCCGGCAGCGTGCAGGCCTGGCAGCGGCCGGCCTGTACTCCGCTGTACGTAGCGGACAACCCGCTGGATGTCATGGCGCAGGCCGATAAGGTGTCCTTCCTGCAGCGCATTGATGCCTACACCCGCAGCCTGGATTCACGTATTACCCAGGTCAGCGTGAGCATGAGCGGCGTGCACGATACCCTCATGGTGGCAGCCAGCGATGGCACCTGGGCTGGCGACATTCGTCCACTGGTGCGGCTTAACGTCAGTGTGATCATCGAACACAATGGCCGCCGCGAGCGCGGCAGTGCCGGTGGTGGCGGGCGTACCGATTACCTGTATTTCGAGACCGAAGAGCGGGCGCTGGGTTATGCGCGCGAGGCAGTGCGCCAGGCGACGGTGAACCTGCAGGCGATCGCTGCTCCGGCCGGCAGCATGCCGGTGGTGATGGGCCCGGGCTGGTCCGGCGTGCTGCTGCACGAAGCAGTGGGGCATGGCCTGGAAGGCGATTTCAACCGCAAGGGCAGCTCGGCCTACAGCGGCC
This sequence comes from Halopseudomonas sp., assembly GCF_036961105.1. GTDB lineage: Bacteria > Pseudomonadota > Gammaproteobacteria > Pseudomonadales > Pseudomonadaceae > Halopseudomonas. Next base: position 63,114 of record NZ_JBALWW010000008.1, read on the forward strand.
GGGTTGGCGAGAAGGTTGCCTCCAGCCTGTGCACCATCGTGGATGACGGCACGCTGCCGGGTCGGCGCGGCTCGCTGACGCTGGACGACGAGGGGCAGCCGACCAATTGCACCACGCTGATCGAGAACGGCATTCTCAAGGGCTACATGCAGGACAAGCTCAATGCCCGTCTGATGGGGGTGGCGGCGACCGGTAACGGCCGCCGCGAATCCTACGCGCATCTGCCGATGCCGCGCATGACCAATACCTACATGCTGGCTGGCGAAAGCGACCCGCAAGAAATCATCGCCTCGGTGAAAAAAGGCATTTACTGCGCCAACCTGGGTGGCGGCCAGGTGGATATAACCAGCGGCAAGTTCGTGTTCTCCACCAGTGAGGCGTACCTGATCGAAGATGGCAAGATTACCGCTCCGGTCAAAGGCGCCACCCTGATCGGCAATGGTCCCGAGGTGATGAACCGAGTCTCCATGGTCGGAACAGACCTTGAACTCGACTCCGGCGTTGGCGTGTGCGGCAAGGATGGCCAGTCGGTGCCCGTGGGGGTTGGGCAGCCGACGCTGAAGATAGATCAGATCACGGTGGGCGGAACCGGTTGATCGGCTGCGCAGCGGCAAGCCTCAAGCTACAAGCCTCAAGCTACAAGCTACAAGCAATTAGTGTGGGCCGGCCTTTCTTTAATACAACATGACCCAAGCGGTCGCTCAATATGGCGCAAATCAGCGGGGCGTCTTGTAGCTTGAGGCTTGCCGGAGGCAAGCCTAGCGCTGCTCAAACCGCCCGGCGAGGCGATTCTTGCGTACCTGATCCACCGGGAAAATGCGTCCGCTCATGGCAACGTAAACACCGTGGGACAGGCAGTTGAGTGCACCGACGGCGAGGCCGAGGTTGAACAGGGCGTCGGAGTCGCGAAAGCGGGCCGGCTGCATGGCGCCGGTCAGGACTATTACCTTGCCGTCGATATCTGCCAGGCCGGCGCCGGTGACTGTCATGGTATCTGTGCCGTGGGTGATGAGGATGTGTTCATGCGGGCAGGCAGCCACCTTGTCGTGGATCAGCTGACGGTCCCGGTCATCCAGCTCCAGGCTGTCCTTTCGGGTCAGCGATTCGATGTTATAGTCAAAGCCGACGCGCGCCTGTTGCAGCAGTTCGACCGCCATGGGCTCACCTATCTGGTATTCGCTGAGAGCGTCGAAATAGAGTTTATCCAGGGTGCCGCCGGTAGAAAATATCTGTACGAACATGGTGGTCCATTTTGCGAATGTTGTCTGTCGATGCCTGCCGTTATGCCCGTCACTGTTGATATCAACCTCGCCGAAAAGCCAGCAGTTCCAGTTGTACGCGACTGGTGGGTCTACATGGTGCGCGCGGAAAACGGCCATCTGTATACGGGTATCAGCATAGACCCTGAGCGCCGCTTTCGGGAACACCAGCGTGGCAAAGGCGCACGCTTTTTCAACCGCAGCCCGGCCAGCGCGCTGGTCTGGTACCGTTCATGCGCAGGCCACGGCGATGCCTTGCGGCAGGAGCTGGCCATCAAGGCGCTGACCAAGCGGGCCAAGGAAAGACTCATCAGTCAGTTCGATAACGCACAATCAGGTGCCGCGAAGCCCTGTGCAGGCGCGGCCGCAGCGTCTAAGCTGGACGCAAACCAATCGGAGACCGAGCATGAGTGAGTTGATTCTGCACCATTACCCCCAATCCCCCTTCGCCGAAAAGGCGCGTTTGATGCTGGGCTTCAAGGGGTTGTCCTGGCAGTCGGTGATGATCCCTTCGGTCATGCCCAAGCCGGATTTGACGGCCTTGACCGGTGGCTACCGGCGGACTCCGGTAATGCAGGTCGGTGCGGACATCTACTGTGATACCGCCATGATCGCGCGCCGGCTGGAAGAGGAAAAGGCCTCACCGCCGCTATTTCCCGAAGGCCGTGAAGCGGCGGCTGCCGGTCTGGCGCAGTTTGCCGATCAGGTGCTGTTCCAGCATGGCGTGGCCATCAACTTTCAACCCAAGGGGCTGGCCGAGCGTTTTGCCGGCCTGCCCGAGCAGGTGGTAAAAGGCTTCATGGCCGATCGCATGGCCTTGTTTGCCAAGGGTTCTGCCAGTCGGCTCGATGGCGCCGTGGCCTTGTCTCAATGGCCGACACTGTTGTCCCGGTTGGAAACCCAGCTGCAGCGTGATGGTGATTTTCTGCTAGGCGATTACCCCTGCATCGCCGACTTTGCACACTATCATCCGCTCTGGTTCGTTGGCAGCAACGCCGCTGTAGCAGCAGCGCTGGAAGGTTACCCGGCAGTTCAGCGCTGGATGCAGCGCATGGCCGACATAGGTCACGGCGTCGCCAGCGAGTTGAGTGCCGAAGCTGCCATCGACATTGCCAAGGCAGCCAAGCCTGCCGCGTTGCCGCAGGATGCCATTGCCAGCCCCGGCGGTTTCAGCAACGGCCAGGCAGTGACCGTCAGTGCAGTCGATTATGGCGCCGATGAGGTGGCGGGTACCCTGGTGTTCGAGGGTGCAGAAAGCATCGTGATCGCCCGTGAGGACGACCGTGCCGGTCTGCTGCATGTGCATTTCCCGCGTTACGGTTACCGTATCGCCGCTGCCTGAACAGGCGTTCGGCGGGGCCAAAAGGTCGGCAGATGAGAATCTGCCGACCTTTTTTGCGACTGGCGGGTCAATAACTGTGTGCTGAATCTCGGTACATAGCGGTTCAGCTTGGTTAGAATCGCCGCCTGGCAAGGAAGGGGGACGCTACTGGTGGGTAAGTGGGGGGTAAAAAAATGGACTCTGGTGTTGTTGTTGACCGGCATGCATCTCGATTTGCAGGCAGCGGTTGAGCCGCAACTGGACGCCGAGGCTGTCTGTGCGGGGCCGTTGCGCAGCTTTCAGGCAAAGCTCAATGGCAAGTTGAATGTGGAGCGCCAGGCGGCGCCGTTGAAGCTGCAGATGCTGCAATTACTGGACGACTGCCAGAATGTGGTCGAGCAGCAGATCGGTCGATTGTCAGTCGACTTCCAGCAATTGCCGGACGATTCTCAATGTCAGCAAGGCCTGAGCGAACTCGAACCTTTTGTTCCACTGTTTACCGACATGCGTCAGCAGATAAACGCGCAGGCGCTGAACTCCCACGCGCTGCGACGCGACGCGCTGGAGTATTTTCGGGTCATTGCGCCAGGCGTATTGCGCGCGGTGAACGGGGTTTTTCTGCATCGTTATGCGGTCTGCGAACCTGAGGCGGAACAGCGGCAACACAGCATTCTTCGCTAGCTGTTCTCTGTATGCGCCCCATCCGTGCGCGCTTTCGAGCGTCCCGCGAGCGGGTGAGCAGCTAACGTCACTGAATAGGATTGTTTCACCGCTCTGGCTGCTGCAGCGACCTGACGCGGCCGGGCGGCGAGCATGAGCTGTCTCGCGACCCAACCGATCACTGCACTCGTCCTGTCGTGCTTCGGCACCAACTGTTGCTACCGGTCGTGCTCGCGTGCTGGTGCGGGGGTGCCTTCCCAGCGGCCCTGTTCATGCAGAATCAGGTTGTCGCCGTGGTAGATGTTGAGCAGGCCGTCTTCTGTGATCAGAAAGCTGCGACTGCTCTGGTCAAAGCGGTAGCCCAGAAAGCGGCAGGGGGTGACCCCATCGGCGCAGGTAGTATGCATGCTGCGACCCTGCAGCATGAAAGGTCGGCCATTTTCGCGCTCCAGACCCTGCAAGGTGTAGTCATTGCAACTGACTTCCCCCTCCGCGCAGCGTGAGTCCAGGCTCAGCTCGAAACTCGGCGTGATCAGCACACGCTCCCCGGCGAGCAGGCTGCTGCTTAGCAGCAGTGCGGCAAGACTCAGACTGCAGGAGAAGGTGTGTGGGTGAAGCATCATGAAGGTCTCCCTGGGCGTGCGATGATCAAGGGGAAGCGGGCATGGGTTGATAGCCGGGTAAGGCGGCCACCCGGTCTAGCCAGGCGCGAATGGCGGGATACTCGGTCAGCTCGAAGCCGCCGTCCGGAGCCACGTGGGTATAGGCGTACAGGCTGATGTCGGCGACGCTGAAACCGCTGTGAACCAGGTACTCGGTGTGTTCCAGCTGCTGCTCCATGACGCGCAACGCGCGGTGACCGCCCGGTTGCTTGGCGTGATATTCGGCGCGGCGCTCTGCCGGCAGCCCCAGATAGCAGGCGATAAAGCGCGCCACGGCGATATAGGGCTCGTGACTGTATTGTTCAAAGAACTGCCATTGCTGCACCTTGGCCAGGGCGAAGCTATCTTGCGGCAGCAGATCCGAACCGATGGCAAGATAGTTGAGTATGGCGTTGGACTCGCTGAGCGTACGGCCGTCGTCCAGCTCCAGCAGGGGGACCTTGGCGTTGGGGTTGAGTTGCAGGAAGCTCGGCGTGCGTGTTTGCTCGCGCATGATATCCACGTGCACCCACTCATGTTCGATCTGTAGCAGGTTGCAGAGCAGCTTGAGCTTGTAGCAGTTGCCGGACATCAAATCGCCATGGATTTTCATGGGTTACTCTGCGCCTGGGTGATAGAAGTGGAGCGGGCAGGTTGTTCGTATATCACCAGCGTGCCGGCCAGCTTGTCGTGCCAACCCTGCTTGCGTGAATCGAAGGCGACCCAGATCAGCCCCAGGCCCAGGGGAATGGTGGCCAGAAAATAGCCCAGGTAGCGGATGATCAATTGTCCGCTGCCGGGCGGTTGCAGGCTTCGCGCATCTACCACCCTGGCATGCACCAGCATCTTGCCGGGCGTAGCCTGTTTGACGCGCCAGAACAGCAGCACCACGACCGCTGGCAGCACCCAGGTGAGCAGTACGTCGACCAGGCCGTCGATTGGCGGGGATTGGTAGGGATCAAAATATTCCCAGCCGTAGAAGTACACGAGCAGCGGAGTCAGCAGGAGCATCATCCACAGGGTATCGATCAGGCTGGCCAGGGTGCGTATCCAGAACCCGGCGTAGCCCGCCTGAGGTTCTGGTCGTGAGGAAGCCGGAGCTGCTTTTTGCATAGTTGAGGTTCTCTGGTGCATGCCCATGTGACTCCACATTCTGCGCAGAATATCCCTGCAGCGAATAGCGCGGCGCAAAAAAAACTGCGATACAAATGCGAGCCAATCGGCAGATTCGCCTGTGCGGCGGCGCGCAAGCGGCTGCCGGCATTGTTGCGGGAGTGCGGTATACGGCAGGTGGTACCTGCTGGGCGGCGCGAATTGACCCTGCACTGTGCAGGGCTGAATCGAGCCGGGGTTCGGCGTATGCTGTGCCTCAATCGGTTGCTGGTCGGTTATCTGGGTAGCTGGCGCAACCTCACCGGTAAGCGGAGTACGTGTGGACGAGATCATTCAGGTCAATGCCTTGACCAAGACTTACGGATCGGGATTTCAGGCGCTCAAGGGCGTTTCACTGGCCATACGGCGCGGCGAGATATTCGCGCTGCTGGGCCCCAACGGCGCAGGCAAGACCACGCTGATCAGCATCGTCTGCGGGTTGGTCAACGCCAGTAGTGGCACTGTGCTGGTGGATGGTCACGACAATGTGCGTGATTACCGCAAGGCGCGCAGCAAGATTGGCCTGGTGCCGCAGGAGCTCACCAACAACATGTTCGACAGCGTCTGGTCGACGCTCAAGCTGAGTCGCGGACTGTTCGGCAAGCCGCGCAACGACGAGCTGCTCGAGCAGATCCTGCGTGAGCTGTCGCTGTGGGATAAGCGCAATGACCGCATCATGGACCTGTCCGGCGGCATGAAGCGCAGGGTGCTGATCGCCAAGGCCCTGTCACATGAGCCCGATGTGCTTTTTCTCGACGAACCCACCGCCGGTGTAGATGTGGAGTTGCGCCGCGATATGTGGAATATGGTGCGCCGCCTGCAACAGCGCGGCGTGACTATCATCCTCACCACGCATTACATCGAAGAGGCCGAGGAGATGGCCGACCGTATCGGTGTGATCAATCAGGGTGAGCTGATCCTGATCGAGGACAAGGACAAACTGATGCAGCAACTGGGCACCAAGCAGTTGGCCATCCAGCTGCAGGCCCCGCTCGAGCAATTGCCGCCCAGTTTGCGCAGCGAAGCCTTGGCGCTGTCAGCCGATGGCTACAGCCTGATCTATACCTTCGACGCCCAGTGCGAGCAGACCGGCATCGCCGACCTGCTGAAAAAACTGGATCAGGCGGGAATCGAGCTTAAGGATCTGCATTCGAGCCAGAGTTCGCTCGAGGATATCTTTGTCGGTCTGGTGCACAAGCGCCGTGACGAGCAGCGCGCGGGAGCAGCCCAATGAATCTCTACGGCGTCAGAGCCATCTATCAGGCGGAAATGGCCCGCATGCTGCGCACCACCCTGCAAAGCATCGCCTCCCCGGTGATTTCCACCTCGTTGTATTTCATCGTGTTCGGGGCTGCCATTGGCAGTCGCATGACCGAGGTCGACGGTGTCAGTTATGGCGCTTTCATCATTCCCGGTCTGATCATGCTGATGCTGCTGAATGAAAGTATCTCCAATGCCTCCTTCGGCATCTACATGCCCAAGTTCACCGGCACCATCTACGAGGTGCTGTCGGCGCCGGTCTCGCCACTGGAAATTGTCGTTGGCTATGTTGGGGCTGCCGCCACCAAGTCGGTGTTGCTGGGCCTGCTGGTGCTGCTCACGGCGCGCCTGTTTGTGGATTATCAGATCCAGCACCCGGTATGGATGCTCGGTTTTCTGCTGCTCACAGCAGTCACCTTCAGCCTGTTCGGTTTTGTCATCGGCGTGTGGGCAGATGGCTTCGAGAAGCTGCAGATCATTCCGCTGATGATAGTCACGCCGTTGGCGTTCCTTGGTGGTAGCTTCTACTCCATCAGCATGCTGTCGCCATTCTGGCAGACGGTGACGCTGTTCAACCCTGTGGTCTATCTGATCAGCGGCTTCCGATGGAGCTTTTATGGCGCGGCCGATGTGCATATCGGCGTCAGTCTGGGCATGACCCTGGTATTTCTCAGCATCTGTCTGGCGCTGGTCTGGTGGATATTCCGCACGGGTTACAAGCTCAAACCCTGATCCATCAAGGCTCTCGCGAGCCTGCAGTCGCATGTCCGTTTGAGCCATTGGAGTGACCAACAGGTCGCTCTGATGGCTTTATGCCCCTCTTTCTTTCAATCCTTTCAATATATCGTTGCTCTGCGCCGGCTTTTTGGCGAGTATGCGCGGGGAATTGATGGGTTGTATGTTTTTTTGACTGTGATGCTGTTCTGCCACTAGCGGCAAGCAATATTTATCTGACAGTCTTTTGCAGTCTGCGACAGGGGGTTAATTCTCGCCTCCAAGCATGCAGACGCAGCCAAGGGAGCGTGGATGTACAGGATGTTTGGCAATACTCGAGTGCAAGTCCTTGCACTCGTCCAGGTTCTGTTACTTAGCCTGAGCAGTTACGTTGCAGCCGCGGCTCCCCAGTCGGCGGCTCCTGCCAGTGTGGGCTTCTGGTACGCGCCGCATCCGCCTACCCCCGAGCTGGCGCAATACGACTGGGTCGTGCTCGAACCTGCCAATACCAGCCAGACCGACATCAAGTTCTTACGCGCCCAGGGCAGTCAGCCCTTTGCCTACCTGTCGGTAGGTGAAATAGATCAGGGAGACGTGTCTGCCAGTGCGGTGGATGGGTCGGCGCGGGCGGGTCTGCGCAACCAGGCCTGGCAAAGCGAGCTGACGGATTTGTCGAGCAGCGCCTGGCAGGACTATCTGCTGCGCCGCGCTGGCGAATATCAGACGGCCGGATACGCCGGCCTGTTTCTCGATACGCTGGACAGTTTCACCATGCTGGAAGGCGAGCGCCATACCGAGCAACAGGCTGCCCTGGTGGCTGTCATACAGCGCATTCATCGTGATTACCCAGGCCTGAAGCTGTTTTTCAATCGCGGATTTGAAGTCCTGCCCGAGTTGTACGCATTGGTCGATGCCGTGGCAGTGGAATCTTTCTATGCAGGCTGGGATCAGGCCAGAGAAACCTATCGCCAGGTGCCATCCGAGGATCGGTTGTGGCTGGAGCAGCAGGTTACCCCCCTGCGCGAGCGCGGCATTCCGATAGTAGCGGTCGAATACGTCGAGCCGACACAGCGTGAAACCATGCGCCAGGTCGCACGCAAAGCTTCAGCGCAGGGTTACATTCCTTTCATCTCTACCCCGGGGCTGGATTCGATCGGCATCGGTAGTATCGAGGTTCAGCCGCGGCGCATAGCCGTGGTATACGATCCCCGCGAAGGTGAGCTGGCGAGTAATCCAGGCCACGTTTATCTGGGTGGCTTGCTGGAATATCTTGGCTATCGGGTGGACTACCTCCCGGCTGACGATACGCTGCCGCTGAGCCGCTTCGATGAGCTTTACGCCGGTGTGGTGGTTTGGATGACCAGTGGCGCGCCAGCGGCCACTAACAGATTCAGTCGGTTCCTTTCGGCGCGTCTGGATGAATCGGTTCCGCTGGTGTTTCTCGGCGGCATTCCAATCGAGGATCAGCTTCTTTCGCGTTTGCGTCTGCGCAACGGCCAGCAGCAGATCGAGTCCGTGCAGATCAGCAGTCACGATGCCGCCTTCTTCGGTTCCTTCGAGGGCAAGCTGACCGCCAGAACCCGTGGTCTGCAGGCCATACAGCGGCTTGACGACAGTGGCACCGCACTGCTGACGCTGACGGATAACCTGCAGCGCGAGCTGACGCCATCAGCCATCATGCCCTGGGGTGGTTACGCATTGTCACCCTACCTGCTGGAAGAGGGCGCATCGCATCGTCGCTGGGTGGTGGATCCGCTGGCGTTCCTGCAGCGTGCCTTGAGGCTGCCGCCGATGCCGCGCCTTGATGCAACTACCGAAAACGGACGGCGCATTGCCACTGTGCATATCGATGGCGACGGCTTTGCCTCTCGCGCCGAAATCAGTGGCACGCCGCTGTCGCCCAAAGTAGTGCTGGAAGCCTTTATCCAGCCCAATGATTACCTGACCTCGGTCTCGGTCATCGAGGGTGAAGTGGGGGCCAAGGGTATGTATCCCTGGCTCACTGACACGCTCGAGCCATTGGCGCGGCGCATTTTTGCCGACCCCAAGGTCGAGCCGGCTACCCATACATTCAGCCATCCTTTCTATTGGGAGCCGGAGAAAGCCCAACTGCGTGAGGGCTTCAAGGCCGACTATGGCCTGAACCTTAAGCTGCCGAACTATCCGAAAATGGACCTGCGCCGCGAGATTCTGGGCTCGCGGGACTATATCGAAGATCGCCTGCTGGCTCCCGGCAAGAAAGTGCGACTGATTTTCTGGAGCGGGGCGGCACTGCCGGGCGCCGAAGCCATTGCCATGGCGTATGCAGGCGGCATGGCCAATGTCAACGGCGCGGAAACCTTTCTAACCAAGGCAGATCCTTCGCTGACCGGGTTGTATCCGCTGTTGCGGCCTACGGCCGGCGGCTTGCAGATTTACGCGCCTATCATCAACGAAAATCTGTACACCAATCTCTGGAATGGCCCCTATTACGGCTTTGCACGGGTGATAGATACCTTTGAGCTGACGGATTCACCTCGCCGGTTACGTGCCCTTAACCTGTACTACCACTTCTATTCAGGCACCAAGTTGGCCTCCATTGGCGCCATGAACGACATCTACCACTACATGGACGAACAACAACCGATATCGCTGTGGATGAGCGACTATCTGCGCCGCGTGCGTGGTCTTTACGAAGGCAGCAGTGCCCGTACCCTTGATGGTCGCTGGCAACTGCGGGCGCTGCAGGGTATGCGCACGGTGCGTCTGGATCCTGCGCTGGGCTGGCCTGACCTGCAGCGCTCGCAAGGCGTTGCCGGCGTACGTGATCTGCCCCAGGGACGCTACGTGCACCTGAGCAGCGACAGCGTCTTGCTCGCCACCCGTACCAGCCGCGACCCGGCGCCGGCGCTGGAACAGGCCAACCTGCCCTTGACCGCATGGCGTTACCTCTCGGCGACGCGAGTAGAGTTTTCCTTCAGTGGCGAGTTTCCGTTACAGCTCGCCATTAGGTACGCCGGAGATTGTCACATCAACTACAAAGGTGCCGAATTCAAACCGCAGCGCCGCGGTGATCTGCATGAATTCCGCCTTGCGCAACACGAGGTAAGCGATGCCGTCCTCGCCTGCAACTGAGTCCATTCCGCTACTCCGTCCCTGGGCCTTTGGCCTCAGCTGCGCTGTGGTGGCGCTGGTTCTGGCGCTGAGCTATCAGCACAAGGATGCCTTTTTGCCGCACGGCAAAAGGCCCGACGCGGTGTCGGTCAACTACGCCCAACTTCTGCTCGCGGCTGACCCGGGCAATGACGAACTGCGCGCCGAATTGGTGGAGATGCTGATCGACCTCGGACGCTTCTACGATGCGCTCACCTACATCAAGGCCTGGGAAGGTGGCGACCCGGTGGTCAAAGGCTATTACAACCTGCTGCTGGACGGTAATGTCGCCATAGTGCGCAAGGATCAGGCCGACATGGCGCTGGCTCGTCAGCAGCTCCAAGCGCTGGATTACAGCGTGCTGGGGGTGGACCAGCAGCGTACGCTGGCTACCCTGGCGCTGGAGCTGGGTGAGCCGCTCATCGCCGCCCGGCTGTTCGACGCGCTGGCCCAGCGTCTGCCCGAGGAGCGCAAGCCCATGCTGATGCGGGCGGCGCGCTGGAGTATGGCGGGTAACGCCCCGGCAGAAGCCGCGCTGGTATATCAGAGCCTGGTGGCGCAGGTACAGACGCCGAAGGAAAAGCTCTTTTTTATCCGCAAGGCGCACGATGCCTGGCTGGCCGCCGGGGAACCCGGGCAGGCAGCTACCTATACCCTGCAGGCTCTGGCTGAGTACCCCGAGGTTGAACCCAGCGACAGCTGGCTGCAGCAGGCTATCGGCTACGCCGTGGGGGCTATGCGCTACGACCTGGCCGAGCAACTGGTGGAGTACTGGTTGGCGCGCGATCCTGGCAACCTGACCGCGCTGCGAGCCGATTTCAACATGCAGTTGAGCCAGGGCGATACCGCCGGCGCCTGGGAAAGTGGACAAGTGCTGCTTGCCCACGAGCCGGCCAAAGGCCCGATGCTCAAGCAGATGGCGTTGTTGGCGCAATGGCAAGGCGAGCCCGAAGCCGCACTGCATTACTGGTCCAGCTATCTGGCGCAGGAAGAAGACCCCGAAGTGCGCGAAGCAGCCTGGCGCCTGGCCCTGCAGTTGTTCGACTACGATCAGGGTATCGAGCTTCTGGCAGGCACAGCCGCCACGCGCAGGCTAACCGATGAAGAGCTGAACCTGCTGATCTACGCTCAGGAATCGCGCGGCACCCCCGAGCTGGCTGAGCGCTGGCTGCGGGATTACCTGCGTGACGCCGGACAACAGCGGCTGGCCTGGGTGAAGTTGTTGCAGGTACTGGAACACACACTGCAAACCCAGGAATCGGCCAAGATCTGGGAGCGATTCGCCAAGGGGCATCGCCTCAGTATCACCGAGCGGGTCAGTTGGGCAGAGGTACTCTGGGATACCTACCAGCCCGAGCGCGCATGGCAGGTTCTGGATATTGGCATAACCGACGAGCTCAACCCCGATTACTGGCGCCTGCGGGCCGCGCTGGCCTGGGAATTGGAGCGCGATACAGAACTGACCTCCCTCTACCAGTCGATGCAGCAAAAGGGCGTGCAGCTGACCCTGAGCGAAGAAGGTCAATTGATCGAGCTGTATCGCCAGAGTGACCCGCAACGGGCGATGGCTCTGGCCCATGCCAGTTGGCTGCGTTCCGGCGATGGTCGGCGGCTGATCGACGCTCTGCAACTGGCCGAATATCTGCAGGAGTGGGGGCAACTTGCCGCCATGGTAGTAGAGGCGGAAGACGCCGGCATGGGCGGGCAGCTGCCGGTGTTGCTGGCCAAAGGGCTGCTGGCCGAGCGCGAGGGTGAGAGCGAGAAGGCCGAGCGTATTTACCTGCAGGCGCTGGCTGCCAATCCCGGTGATCTGGTGCTGCGCGAACGCTTGCTGTGGCTCTACGTCGATGGCCGCAACCTGAAGCAATTGCAGCGGTTTGTTGCTCCCTGGGAAACCTCCGCAGCCGGTGTGCCATCGCTTTGGCTGGCGCTGGGGGCGGCCAACCAGATGCTCGAGCGTAACGAGCGTGCGTTGCGTTGGTATCAGCGCTATGCGGCGGCGCGCCCCGATGATCTGCTGGGTCTGGCTGTCTACGCCGATGCGCTGGATGGCGCCGGTCGCGCCGCAGCGGCGCAGCGCCTGCGAGCACACGTGCTCAAGCACCCGGATTTTGCCGCCGTGGCCGCGACGCCGCAGGGTTATCAGACCTGGTTGCGGCTGATGATGTCCGCACGCAGCCACCTGCAGGCAAAGAATCGTGCCCTGGCCTGGCAGGATGGCTCCACGGCCATGCTGCAACTCTGGTTCGAAGCATTGCTTGATCATCTGGATATGAACAATCAGGAAGCACAGAAGGATGCGTGGCTGGCCTGGGGAAGGGCGCACGGCCTGCGCATCGACAACTACGATCAGATCCAGGAAGCGCTGCGCACCTACAACCGCGACACCCTGGGCGACATGCTGGTTGCAGCGCGGATCGATCCCGCGCAGCGCGTGGAAACCCTCAGTCGTCTGGGTGCTGAATCACGGGCACTGGGCGACGCATTGTCCGAGTTGGGCGATGAGCAGCCGCTGGCGGTACGTCAGCAACTCTGGCGCCAGGCGCTGGAAATGACCGAACAGCACCCGCAGGGCGTGCAAGTGGGCTGGGCGCAGGATGACTTCGGCGGGCTTGAGCTGCAGGGTCCGCGCCTGAGCACCGCGCGTTATCTGGGCGACAACTGGTATTGGCGTCTGGACGCACAGCAGGCGCGCTACAACTCCTCGCAACTGGATACCGGCGCCATGGGTGCGGAAACCAGTGCAGCGCTGCGGGTGGAGCGCAACTTTGCCAATGGTTATCTGGCTCTCACGCTGGATGGCAGCCAGCGCCAGGATGATGACCGCAACGGTCTGGGTATCGCTCGGCAATGGTTACTGGGGCGTGATCAGGTGGTTGCCGGGCTGGACTGGCAGCGCGAGAGCCGGGAAACCGGGCTGATGCGCGCGATCGGTCAACAGGATGCCGCCTGGCTGAATGTGAGCCACAGTTTCAGTGCCCGCGACCAGCTCAGCTGGGCGCTTGAGCACCGCCAGTATGAGTCGCGTTCTGGCTTGAGTATTGGCTCGGGCGAGGTCGCCAGCGTCGAATTCAGCCAGGTGCAATTCTTCAGCGGCCCAACCTGGATTCTGCGTAGCGGTCTGGAAGTTCAGAACAATCGGCTTGATACCACCAATCTGTCCTCCCTGCTGACCGGCAATGGTGGCGTGGTGAATCAGGGTGACCTGACGGCGGAAGAGCTGTTGCCCGAACGGGTTGGCCGCTTCTATGTAGGTAGCCAGCTGCGTCGTGGCTTCCCCGGGGCGCTCAACCGCACCCGCGGACAGTACACCTGGTTGCTGGATACCTCGGCTGGCTGGGATTGGGTAGAGCAGGGTATGACCTATTCGATCAACGCCGGCGTGGGTGTAGAAGTGCTGGGTGATGACGAGCTGTCCTTTACCACCGGTTACCAATCGGCACCGCTTGGCGGCGATGGCGAATCCGGCGGCAATATAAATATTTCCTATAGCTCCCGGTTCGGGCGCTGATGACATCATGAGGAGCAACAAAATGCGTATTTTCCGCTGTGTGACCCTGGCTGCGACGCTCGCATTTGCTGGCTGCAGCACCTTTTCCGGTAATCAGAGCCCGTCATTTCCGGCCCAGGCCAAGTGGGGCATGCTGCCGGTAGTGAACTACTCGCAGACGCCGCAGGCTGGCGAGCGTACCGAGCAGATTCTGCTCAGTGTGCTGAGTGAGGAGGGTGTTCAGCCGCTGATGTATCCCTATGTGGAAAATCAGGATCTGATCCTGCTGGATGACCGCAAACGCTACGAGGCTGCGATGGACTGGGCCAAGGGCCAATCGCTGGATTACGTGGTCACCGGCAGTATCGAAGAATGGCAGTACAAGAATGGGCTGGACGGTGAGCCAGCGGTGGGCATCAGCCTCAAGGTGATCAACCCGGCTACCGGCCAGGTGCTCTGGAGCAACAGTGGTGCGCGCGCCGGCTGGTCCCGCGAAAGCCTGGCCGGCTCGGCGCAGAAGGTATTGGCAACCATGCTTGACGACCTGCGGATCGAATAATGTTAAGCCACTCCCCACACAAGGACTACGTGCTGGCGCGTCCGGTCAGGAGTTCGCTGGCCTGGCTCGAGACGCCGCTGATCACCGGGTTGCTGCTGGCGCTGTGCTTCTGGGCTGCGCCGGAGGATCCCCTGTTTCTCTCCGGTTTCCCCTGGCCGATCCTGGCGCCCTTGCTGCTGGGAGTGCGTTACGGCTTCTTTCAGGCGCTGATCAGTTCGATGATCATCATCGGCGCGGTCTTTTTGCTGCGCAGCACCGGACTCTCTGGTTATGCCGAGCTGCCGGCGTCCTACATCATCGGCATGCTGGTCAGCAGTATGGTGGTCGGGGAGTTTCGTGATCTGTGGGACCGCCGGCTGCAGCGTCTGCAAATGGCCAATGAATATCGCCAGTATCGTCTCGACGAGTTTACCCGTGCCTATCAGGTACTGCGGGTGTCCCATGACCGCCTGGAGCAGCGCGTGGCTGCGAGCGAGCAGAGCCTGCGCAGCTCTCTGCTGCTGTTGCGCAACCGCGCGCAGCAGCTAAGCGAGAAGGGCGCACTGCTGGCGCCCATGGCCGAGTCCATTCTCGCGGTACTCGGTCAATATGGCTCCTTCAACGCTGCGGCGCTCTACGCCGTGGATGCCGAGGGCAGCCTGCAGGACCGGCCCCTGGCAGTGCTGGGCGAGATGGGCAAGCTCGATGGCAATGATCTGCTGGTGCAGCTGTGCCTGGAGAAGGGTGATGTGGTGAGCGTGCGTGAAGCGCTGATCGAACAGGGCAGGGACGCCAGCCTGTCCAGCCTCCAGGCCTGCGTGCCGCTGATTGATGCCGACGACCGCCTGCTGGCTGTGGTGGCGGTCAAGAGCATGCCTTTCTTTGCCTTCAACGACCGTACTTTCAGTCTGCTGGCATTGCTGGGTGGGCATGTGGCCGATCTGCTGCAGAGTGATCCGCAGGCGCTGCAACTGGCCAGTCTGGATGCGCAGCACTTCTCTCAGCACCTCAAGCGCGCAAGGCTTGATGCCGAACATCATGAGCTGCCGGGCTGCCTGATGTTCATCGAGCTGGCAGAAGAAAACGAGCAGTTGCTCAAGGCGTTGCAGGACAGCCAACGCGGCCTGGATCTGCAGATTCGTCTGCACAACAACCGTGGCCATGTGGGTGTCATGGTTCTCTTGCCGCTGACCGACGCCCAGGGTGTACGCGGTTACGAGAAGCGTCTGCAGTATTTGCTGGCTGAGCGCTTTGGCCAGGGTGTCGACCTGCAGAGCCTGCAAGCGCGGCTGCATCTGCATGAGCTCGACCCCACGGGGCGGTCCGCAGGGCTGCATGACTTCCTGTATATAGAGTGTGGATTGAATGATCAGCAAATGGCTATTTAGCGGCGCGCTGGCCTTCGAGCTAGGCAGCTGGGCCAGCCTGACCCTCAATCCGACGCCGTTGCAGGGCCTGGTGTTTTATGTGCTGCCGCATGCCATCGCTTGTGGCTTGCTCACGGCCGCGCTCTGGTTGCTGCTGCCCTATCGTTTCAAGCTGCCCTTGCCCTGGCCACCGCTGTTGATGTTCAGTCTGGCATTTTTTATTCCGGTAGTCGGCGCCATAGGCACGCTCTGCGGGCTCTTCGCCGGTCTCTATCTACAGCGCACCCAGGATGAAGAGGGCTGGCAGGCTACCGGTGTACCACCGCTGCCGCACAAGCCGGTGGAGCGCTGGCAGTCGCCGCTGTTTCATGATGGTGGCCTGCAGGATGTGTTGCAGCTGGCGTCCGACCCTGAGCAGCGGCTTGCCGCGCTCATGGCGACCCGGCGCATGCCGGTGAATGAATCTGCACCCATCCTCAAGGTAGCGTTGCGCGATCCTGAAGATGATGTGCGTCTGCTTGCCTATTCCATGCTCGATCAGCAGGAAACCCGTATCAATCAACGCATCGAAAAGTTACTCGACAATCTGGCGCACGCGGAGAAGCCCGAGCGCCAACCGCTGCACGCGGGATTGGCGCGCTGGTACTGGGAGTTGGCCTATCTCGGCCTGGCCCAGGGCGGCGTGTTGGAGCACGTGCTAGGCCAGGCGGCACAACATGCGCAGGCGGCGCTCACCCTGCAAGCCAGCGCCGATCTTGAACTGCTGGCCGGACGTATCGACATGGAACGCAACCAGCTTGATCTGGCGCAGCAGCACTTCATGCGCGCGCAGAATCTGGGCATGGGTAGCGAGAAGCTGGTCCCCTATCTGGCTGAACTGGCTTTTCTGCGCCGCGACTATGCCGTGGTCGGCCAGCAGCTCGCCAGGCTGCCACAGGGTATGCGCAAGCGGCCCCCCTTCGCCGAAGCGGCGAGGTACTGGATATGAATATGCTCAGCGCTGACAAGGATCAGCCCGCAGATGTCTGCCTGCTGCTCGAAGGCACCTGGCCCTATGTGCGTGGTGGTGTATCCAGCTGGATTCACCAGATGTTGCTGGGGCTGCCGGAACTGCGCTTCTCCATCCTGTTTATTGGGGGTGAGCGCAGCAACTACGAACACATGTATTATCAGATGCCCGACAACGTCGTGCATTACGACGAGGTATTCATCGCCGAATCCTGGCAGCCGGGCCCGGTACCGACCGGCAAGGTGCCGGTAGCAGACCAGGCGCGTATGGAGCAGTTGTATCGTTTCTTTCATCATCCCGAAGCACCGGCCGATGATGAAGGCCAGGCGTTGCTGAAAACCCTGGTTTCCGGTGGCCTGACGGTGGATCAGGTGTTACGTAGCCGGGCCAGCTGGGATGTGCTCAGTGACGGCTATGTGCAGCATTGTACGGACCCTTCGTTCATCAACTACTTCTGGACCCTGCGCACCATTCAGCCGCCGGTGATCATGCTCGCCGAGCTGGCGCGTCGGTTGCCCAGGGCCCGCGTGGTACACGCGATTTCCACCGGCTATGCCGGGCTTCTGGGCGCCATGCTCAAGCAGCTTTGGGGTTGCCGTTTCATTCTCAGCGAACACGGCATTTACACCAAAGAGCGCAAGATCGACCTTGCGCAGGCCGGCTGGGTCGCCGAGAACCCCGACGAAGCCCTGAGCGGCAGCCTGGATCCCAGCGCGGGCTATATTCTCACCCTGTGGATTCGCTTCTTCGAACGAATCGGCCATTTGGTCTATGCCTGTGCCGATCCGGTGGTTTCGCTGTATGAAGGCAACCGCCAGCGGCAGATCAGAGACGGCGCCGAGGCGCAGCGCACGCGGGTGATCCCCAATGGCATAGACCTGCATCGCTGGGTGCCGGTGCGCGAACAGCGCGCTCCAGGCATAGCCCCAGTTGCCGGACTGATTGGCCGAATAGTACCGATCAAGGACGTGAAAACCTTCATCCGCAGCATGCGCTCGGTGGTCAATGCCATGCCCAATGCCGAAGGCTGGATCATCGGCCCCGGCGCCGAAGGTCCCGAATATGCGCGCGAGTGTCAGAGCCTGGTCAGCAGTCTGGGTCTGGCCGACAACGTCCGCTTCCTCGGCTTCCAGAACATTCAGGAAATCATGCCCAGGCTGGGCGTGCTGGTACTGACCTCGATCAGTGAGGCGCAGCCGCTGGTGATTCTCGAAGCCTGGAGTGCCGGCACGCCGGTAGTCAGCAGTGATGTGGGGTCATGCCGCGAAATGGTCGAGGGGGCCAGCGATGAAGATCGCGCTCTGGGCCAGGCCGGTGAAGTGGTGTCCATCGCCGATCCGCAGGCCACTGCCGGTGCCATCATGCGTTTGCTCGGTTCGCCGCAGCGCTGGCAGCACGCGCAGGCAGTTGGCTTGGCGCGGGTCGAGCGCTATTACAGCGATGAGCTGATGTTCGAGCGTTATCGTCAACTCTATCGTGCAGCACTGGAGGTTTCCTGAATGGCGGGTATCGGTTTTGAGTTACGCAGGATCCTGTCCAAGGATACCTACAGCTCCACCATGCGGGCCTATGTCTACGCCGGGCTGATCAGCTCTGGCCCCTGGGTGCTGTCGATTGTCAGCGTGATGCTGATTGGCTTGATGGGTATTGGCTATGTGGTGCCGGACGCGCTGGTGCGCCAGTTTCTGGTGACCGTCACCTATCTCATGGCCAGTTCACTGATCTGCACCGGCGGTTTGCAGCTGTTCTTCACGCGCTTTGTATCCGACCGCCTGTTCGAACAGCGCCGCGAGCTGATCACGCCAAATCTGCTGGGCATACTGCTGCTGGTGACGCTGGGGGCGGGCTTTCTCGGCACCCTGGTCATGTTGCTGCTATTCCCCGAACAGTCGTTCCTGTATCGGCTGCTGGTGCTGGCCAACTTCGTGACATTGTGCAATCTCTGGCTTGTGGTCATCTTCCTGTCCGGGATGAAGGCCTACAACCGTATTCTGCTGATCATGGCGCTGGGTTATGGCTGCATGATTCTCAGCGCCTTCTTCATGCGCAACCTGGGCATGGAGGGCCTGCTGCTGGCGCTGCTCATAGGTCACGCGACGCTGCTGTTCGTGTTCATGTTCGACATCGTGCGTGAATACCATGCTGAAAAGCTGGTGGCCTTCGACTTTCTCAACCGCCGCAATGTGTTTCTCAGCCTGCTGATTACCGGTTTTTGCTACAACCTGGGCATCTGGATCGACAAGTTCATTTTCTGGTTCAACCCCGGAACCTCGGAACACATCATTGGCCCGCTGCGCGCCTCGATGCTCTATGATCTGCCGATTTTTCTGGCCTATCTGGCGATCATTCCGGGTATGGCGGTATTTCTGGTGCGTATCGAGACCGATTTTGCCGAGTGGTACGCGCGCCTGTTTGCCGCCGTGCGTGAAGGCGAGACACTGCAGCATATCCGTCTGTTGAAGAACGAGATGACCTTGTCGATTCGTCAGGGGCTGAAGGAAATCTGCAAGGTCCAGGGATTGACCGTGCTCCTGTTGTTTCTGTTCGCACCGCATCTGTTCGAGCTGATCGGCATGTCGCCCTACTATTTACCCCTGTTCTATATCGACCTGATCGGGGTGAGCGTGCAGGTGGTGTTCATGGCGCTGCTCAACGTGTTTTTCTATCTCGACAAGCGTACGGTGGTGTTGAAGCTGTGCGTGCTGTTCGTGGTGCTCAACGCGCTCTTCACGCTGTTGAGCCTGTATCTGGGCCCTAGCTTCTTCGGCTACGGCTTCACGCTGTCGCTGGTGGTCTGCGTGATACTGGGTTTGTTGCAGCTGTCTGCGGCGCTGGACAGCCTGGAATACAACACCTTTATGCTGGAGCACTGAGTGTGGCGGCGGGCCGGGCAGGGCGCCCGGCCTGAAAAGGGCGACTCGGCGCCTTAGCGCTTCTTGTTGCGCAGCTGCTGCACCAGCCCCTTGGGCGGATGCTTGATCACCAGTGCATCGTCACCTTCGCGGTATTCCACGCGCTCGCCCAACAGGTGCGACTCGAAGCTGATGGACAGGCCATCGGCCTTGCCATAGAACCGCATGAAGTTGTTCAGCGTACGCTTGTCGGCCGGTATTTCCGGATTCAGCCCGTAGTCCTTGTTGCGGATGTAGTCGTAAAAGGCGCGTGGCTGCTCTTCATCCATTACCCCTGAGAGTTCCTCAAGCGCTACCTGCTCGCCAGCCCGGGCCTGGCTGCTGACGTAGCCGCTCATGGCCTTGGTCTTGTCCTTGACCAGCTGCGGCTCCATCGAGGCTTCACCTACGTAATCACTGAATGCCTGCAACAGCGTAGTGGTTTCCTCTTCCGGGTTGGAGCCCTCGACGCAGCCGATAAAATCACGGAAGTAATCGGAAACGCGCTTGCCGCTGCGTCCGCGAATAAAGGAAATGTAGTTTTTCGAGCTGCTGTTCTGCTTCCACTCGGTGAGGTTGATGCGCGCCGCCATGTTCAGGCTGGACAGATCCAGGTGGCGCGCGGCGGCCACGTTGAGATCGTCGGTGACGGTCACACCTTCGGTGTGGTGCAGTAGCGCGATGACCATGAACGCGGTCATGCCCTGACGGTAACGGATGAACAGTACGTGGCCGCCGAGCGCCAGATTGGAGCCTTCCATCAGGGTTTTCAGCTGCTCGCTGGCCTTGCTGGAAAACTCGACAAAATCCAGCTCCTGATCAATCAACCGCTGCAGCCAGCCGCTGAACGGATAGGCGCCGCTTTCTTCATGAAAGTAACCCCAGGCCTTGTTCGGCTTGCTGTTGTACGCTTCGATCAGGCCGGCCAGCAATTGCTCCAGCGCCTCGGAACTGGCGAGTTCGGCATCGCGCAGGGTCAGGCTGGCGGGTTGGCCGTCCGGCTTCTTGTGGATCTGGTGAACAATGCTGTTGTCGATCGGCATGATGATATATCCGGCGAAAGCGTAGGTAAGTCAGCGCCGACCGGAGTCGGCGCACAGGGGTACTACAGGCTGGCGATGTGCTTGCGCTGCTCGCTCAGCTGGGCCAGTGCCTGCTCGGCATCGGCCAGCTTGGCGCGTTCCTTGTCGATCACTGCAGGCGGCGCCTTGTCGACAAAGCCGGCATTGGACAGCTTGCCGCCGATGCGCTTGACCTCGCCCTCAAGACGGCCGATTTCCTTGTCCAGACGCGCCAGCTCGGCGGTCTTGTCGATCAGCCCGGCCATGGGTACCAATACTTCCAGCTCGCCCACCAGGGCGGTGGCTGACAGCGGCGCATCGTCGCCCTCGGCCAGCACGGTAACGCTGGACAGCTTGGCCAGCTTCTTCAGGAAGGTCAGGTTGTCGTTCAGGCGGCGCTGGTCTTCGCTGCCAGCCTTGCGCAGCAGCAGTTCCAGCTCCTTGCCGGGTGCCACGTTCATCTCGCCGCGAATGTTGCGTACGCCCAGAATCAGTGCCTTGAGCCACTCGATGTCGCCTTCGGCGGCGCTGTCGATGCGGTCTTCAGCGGCCACCGGCCAGGGCTGCAGCATGATGGTGGCGGTCTCGTCGGCCGGCTTGCGACCGGCCAGCGGCGCGATGCGCTGCCAGATCTCTTCGGTGATGAAGGGCATGAAGGGGTGCGCCAGGCGCAGGGCGGTTTCCAGTACGCGCACCAGAGTGCGGCGGGTGCCGCGCTGGCGCTCGGCTGGGGCATTCTCGTCCCAGAGTACCGGTTTGGACAGTTCCAGATACCAGTCGCAGTACTGGTTCCAGATAAACTCGTAGAGTGCCTGGGCGGCCAGGTCGAAGCGGAACTGGTCCAACTGACGGGTGACTTCGGACTCACAGCGCTGCAGCTGGGAGATGATCCAGCGGTCGGCCAAGGTCAGCTCTACTGGCTCGCCAGCCACACCACAGTCCTTGTCTTCGCACTGCATCATCACGTAACGCGCGGCGTTCCAGATCTTGTTGCAGAAGTTGCGGTAACCCTCGACGCGGCCCATGTCGAACTTGATGTCGCGGCCGGTAGAGGCCAGGGAGCAGTTGGTGAAGCGCAGTGCGTCGGTGCCGTAGGCGGCAATGCCGTCGGGGAATTCGGCGCGGGTCTGCTTCTCGATCTTTTCGGCCAGCTTGGGTTGCATCATGCCGCTGGTGCGTTTCTGTACCAGTGATTCCAGGTCGATGCCGTCGATGATATCCAGTGGGTCCAGCACGTTGCCCTTGGACTTGGACATCTTCTGGCCCTGGCCGTCGCGCACCAGGCCGTGTACGTAGACCGTCTTGAATGGAATCTGCGCCGTGCCGTCGTCATGCTTCATCAGGTGCATGGTCAGCATGATCATGCGCGCGACCCAGAAGAAGATGATGTCGAAGCCGGTGACCAATACGTTGGTCGGGTGGAAGGTCTTCAGCGCCTCGGTTTGCTCGGGCCAGCCCAGCGTCGAGAAGGTCCACAGCCCGGAGCTGAACCAGGTGTCGAGTACGTCTTCGTCCTGACGCAGCACGCCCAGTCCGCAGGCGGCAGCGGCCTGCTTCAGTTGGTCCAGGGTGGGCAGCTCGGATTCCGCTTCGTGATCGTTGGCTTCCAGCGCCTTGCGATAGGCTTCTTCTTCATCACGACCTACGTACACATTGCCGGCGGCGTCATACCAGGCCGGAATGCGGTGGCCCCACCACAGCTGGCGGGAAATGCACCAGTCCTGAATGTCGCGCATCCAGCTGAAGTACATGTTCTCGTACTGCTTGGGTACAAACTCGATGCGGCCGTCTTCTACGGCGGCAATGGCGGGTTCGGCCAGCGGCTTGGTAGAAACGTACCATTGGTCGGTCAACCAGGGCTCAATCACCACGCCGGAGCGGTCGCCCTTGGGCACCTTGAGCGCGTGCGGCTCGATCTTTTCCAGCAGGCCCAGGGCATCAAAGTCGGCGACTATCTTCTTGCGCGCCTCGAAACGGTCGAGCCCGGCGTAGGCGTCTGGCAGGCTGGCATCCAGCTCATTGTTGACGCTGCCGTCAATATTGAACACCTGTGCGGTGGCCAGCACGGCGGCGTTCTTGTCGAGGATATTGATCAGCGGCAGGCTGTGGCGTTTACCCACTTCATAGTCGTTGAAGTCGTGCGCGGGGGTCATCTTCACGCAGCCGGTGCCGAATTCGGGGTCGCAGTAGTCATCGGCAATGATCGGAATGCGGCGGCCGACCAGCGGCAGCTCAACGAATTTACCGATCAGCGCCTGATAGCGCTCATCGGTAGGGTTCACTGCCACGGCGCTGTCGCCCAGCATGGTTTCCGGTCGGGTGGTGGCAACAATCAGGTAATTCTTGCCGTCGGCGGTGGTGGCGCCGTCGGCCAGCGGGTAGCGCAGATTCCACAGCGAGCCCTGCTCGTCGTGGTTCTCCACTTCCAGGTCGGAAATCGCGGTGTGCAGTTTCGGATCCCAGTTGACCAGGCGTTTGCCGCGGTAGATCAGGCCATCTTCATGCAGGCGGACGAAGGCTTCCTTGACCGCTTCGGACAGGCCGTCGTCCATGGTGAAGCGCTCGCGGCTCCAGTCGACCGAGCTGCCCAGGCGGCGAATCTGACGGGTGATGGTGCCGCCGGACTCCTCCTTCCACTCCCAGACCTTGTCGAGAAACTTCTCGCGGCCCAGATCGTGCCGGCTGATGCCCTGGGCACCGAGCTGGCGTTCAACCACCATCTGCGTGGCGATGCCTGCGTGGTCGGTGCCTGGCTGCCACAGGGTGTTGCGGCCCTGCATGCGGCGGAAGCGGATCAGCGCATCCATGATTGAATTGTTGAAACCGTGGCCCATGTGCAGGCTGCCGGTCACGTTTGGCGGTGGCAGGGCGATGGTGTAGGACTCGCCAGAGCCCTGCGGAGCAAAATAGTTGTTCTGCTCCCAGGTCTGGTACCAGGAGGATTCGATGGCGTGCGGCTGGTAAGTCTTGTCCATGGGTGTGCTGGCTATCCGATTGAATATGGGCGATCAGCGCGCTCGCGCGGCTCGATTGGCCGCTGGCGAAGTGGGCGCAGAGAAAACCGCCATTATAGCGGTCAGGAGGGGGGATGGCCCAGCCCGCAGGGCTTATTTCAGCTGTTCACGCACTATCTGCTGCAGTTTGTTCTGCATGCGCTTGCGCAGCTCGTCTTCGATGGTCGGGATCAGATCGTCGATCACGCCCTGCAGTATCAACTGCGCTTCGGCCTGCAGGCGGGCTTCCATGCGCACTTCCCGCGCGCCGGCGGTAGGCGAAAGGGTGGGTGGTGGCGCTATCTGGCCGGCCAATAACTGATCCAGCTGCATGCGCTCTTCGGCCAGCTTGGCCAGCGAGGCATAGGGCAAAAAGGGGTTGTGCGCTTTGTCTTCCGGGCGTGGCGGCAGGCTGTAGGGCGGCGCGGTGTGGGCGCCGGAAGCAGCCGGAGACAAGGGTTCGGGGATGATGTCCTGCAGCAGCGGGATGTCTAGCTGATCGTCGGCCGAGGGTTGATGAGGGTCGTTCTGCTCATCCAGCAGGGTACGAATCGATTCCAGATCTTCCAGCAGTCGTGAGGGCTCCGAGGGGTCGCGCTGCTTCATGGGTCATCCTGCTGTCCGTATCTGATGAGACTGTAGAGGATAGCCCCGTTCCCGGTAGAAACGGAAGCGCTCGCGTGCTGGCACGCGGATAGCGTCCTGTTCCACCACTATTTCTGCCAAGCGCGCGAAGCGACTGAAAAAGCCGGGCGTGTCGTCGCTGAGATTGATCAACAGATCATTCGCAGCGCCGGGGTCTTCACCGCTGCCACAGACGACTGGCTCGCCGTTGTGATCTTCGCGCAGGGCATGGGGCAAAAAGGCTTCGCCGTTGAACGACCAGAGCAGCTCATCCAATCGCTCGGCAGCAGGCTGATCGGGGCAGTGCAGATAAACATGATGGCCCTTCTGCCAGGCCTTGTGTGCCAGGCGGCAGGCGTACTGCAGCCGGGTAGCTGGCTGGTCGCTGCTGAGCAGGTAGAAATCGATGCGGGTCATGGGGGGCAGCCTCAAGCTTCAAGCCTCAAGCTGCAAGCAAAAAACCGCTAGCGTGCGGCTTGAGGCTTGCAGCTTGCCGCTGCGGGTTCAGGCCTTGGCCTGATCCAGCAAGTATTGGGTCAGCAGTGGCACCGGACGGCCGGTGGCGCCTTTGTCCTTGCCGCCACTGGTCCAGGCGGTACCGGCGATATCCAGGTGCGCCCAGCGGTAGGCCTTGGCGTAGCGCGAGAGGAAGCAGCCGGCGGTAATAGTGCCTGCCTTGGGGCCGCCGATGTTGCCCATGTCGGCAAAGGGGCTGTCGAGCTGTTCTTGATATTCGTCAAACAGCGGCAGTTGCCAGGCGCGGTCGCTGGCCTGGTTGCCGGCGCTCAGCAGTTGCTCGACCAATTCGTCGTTGTTGCCCATCAGACCGGACGTGTGACCGCCCAGCGCGACCACGCAGGCACCGGTGAGGGTAGCAATATCCACGACGCTGGCGGGTTTGAAGCGCTCGGCGTACGTCAGGGTGTCGCACAGCACCAGTCGGCCTTCGGCGTCGGTATTGAGAATCTCGACAGTCTGGCCGGACATGGTGGTGACAATGTCGCCGGGTTTGGTGGCGGTGCCGCTAGGCATGTTCTCGGCGGAGGCAATCAGGCCTACCAGATTGATAGGCAATTGCATGGCAACCACGGCCTTGATTACGCCGAACACGGTGGCGGCGCCGCACATGTCGTACTTCATCTCATCCATGGTGGCTGCAGGCTTGATGCTGATGCCACCGGTGTCAAAGGTGATGCCCTTGCCAACGAGTACGTGGGGCTGATCCTTGGTCTTGCCGCCGTTGTAGCTGATGCGGATCAGCTTGGCCGGCTCTGCGCTGCCGGCGCTGACCGACAGCAGGGCGCCCATGCCCAGCGCCTTCATATCCTTCTCTTCGAGCACTTCGACGTCCAGCTCTTTATGTGCCTTGGCCAGCGCCTTGGCTTCCTTGGCCAGGTAGGTGGGGGTGCAGACATTGCCCGGCAGGTTGCCCAGGTCGCGGGTCAGGCTCATGCCCTGGCCAATGGCACTGCCCTGGCTGATGGCGCGCTTGAGCACAGTGCCGTCTGCCTTGTCGGCAGTCCAGAGCGCGATCTTCTTCAGTTTGGGCTTGTCGGCCTTTTTGCTCTTGAACTGATCGAACTGATAAAGGCTGTCATGGCAGGCCTCTACCAGCAGGCGCGCCTGGGCGTAGAGGTCGCGGTCCTTTACCGGCTGCGCGGTGAAGGCAAAAACGGCATCAGTGGCCGCGCCATCTTTCAAGGTGGTGATGGCTTTTTGCGCCAAACGCCGCCAGGCGCGGTCGCTCAGAGCTTCATCCTTGCCGCTGCCGATCAGCAACAGACGTTGCGCGGCAATGCCGGGCAGGGCAAATAACATCAGGCTGTGACCGGCTTTGCCGCTCAAATCCCCGGTCTTCAACGCGGCACTGATCTGCCCGCCGCACAGGCTATCAAGATGGGCAGCGGAGCCGCTCAGGGTTTTACCTTCGCTGACCGCCACTACCAGGCAGCCGCATTTGATGCTTTCCAGTGCGCCGTGCTTTACGTTGAACTCCATGGTGCTCCCCAAGACAAATCGTGTTGATTGACTGATAATACGGGCTCGATCCCGTGGGTGTCTGCTCAGCTTAGCGCTGTCAGAGGTGTCTGCTCTGCATTCTGGCCTATTAGCGCCAGCCCTTAAAGACCCGGAGCAAAGGAAGTTACTGTGATTGTTTTTCGCTATCTGAGCCGTGAGGTGTTGCAGACACTGGCTGCGGTGAGCGGCGTGCTGCTGCTGATCATCATGAGTGGGCGCTTTATCAAGTATCTGGCGCAAGCGGCTGCCGGGCAGCTCGACTCCGGCGTGCTCTTCATGATCATGGCTTACCGCCTGCCCGGCTTCATGGTGTTGATTCTGCCCCTTGGCCTGTTTCTCGGGATTCTTCTGGCCTACGGACGCTTGTATCTCGATAGTGAAATGACGGTGCTCTCAGCCACCGGCATCAGCGATCGCAAGATCATCGGCTACACGCAGGGGCCGGCCGTGCTGGTGATGCTGATTGTGGCCCTGCTGAGCTTCTGGATAGCCCCATCCGGGGTGCTCAAGACGCAGCAGCTGTTCAACCAGCAGGATGCCCTGACCGAGTTCGATACCCTGGCGGCGGGGCGCTTCCAGGCGCTGGGCAGCGGCCAGCGGGTGACCTATGCTGGCGGCCTGTCGGATGACCGCACCCAACTGGAAGACATCTTCATCACTGAGCGTCGCGGCGACGGCGAGGATTCCAAACTGGGTGTGCTGGTGGCCGCTACCGGTACGCAGCAATTGAATGTCGATGGCAGCCGCTACCTGGTACTCAACCAGGGCTTTCGTTACGAAGGTCAGCCGGGGGAGGCGGATTTTCGCACCATCGAATACGACACTTACGGCGTGCTGTTGCCCAAGCCCGAAGTGCAGACCGAGGTGACCGATCGCGAGGCCATGTCCACGCCGCAGCTGCTAAGCGAAGAGGGTCTGGATGAGCGCGCCGAGCTGCAATGGCGGATTGCGATTCCGCTGCTGGTACCGATTGTCGCCTTCTTCGCCGTGCCGCTGGCGCGAGTCAATCCGCGGCAGGGCCGCTTCCTCAAGCTGCTACCTGCGATTCTGTTGTACATGGCTTACCTGGCGTTGCTGATTGGTGCGCGGGGCTGGATGGAGGCGGGCAAGACGCCCGCCGCGCTGGGCCTGTGGTGGGTGCACGGGCTCTTTCTCGCGATTGGCCTGGTGCTCAATCGGCAGGCGCTGATGGCGCCCAGCCGCGCAGCGGGAGGTAAGCATGCGCAAGCTTGATCGGTATATAGGCAGCTCGGTGCTGCTCAGCATTGTCGTGGTCCTGGCGATTATCGTCGGGCTGGATCTGTTGTTTGCCTACATCAATGAGCTGGACGACCTTGAGGGTGGCTATGGCCCAATGCAGGCGTTGGTTTATGTGTGCCTGACAGTGCCGCGTCGTTTACATGATCTGTTGCCCCTGGCCGCGCTGGTGGGCTGCCTGGTTGGTCTGGGTACACTGGCGAGCAACTCCGAGCTGACCATCATGCGCGCTGCCGGTGTGTCCATTGCGCGCATTGTTGGCGCCGTCATGAAGCCTTTGCTGGTGTTGATGCTGGCGGGAATATTGATTGGCGAATATGTGGCGCCCTACACGGAAAATCTCGCCGAGAGCCGCCGCGCCATTGCCGAGGGCAGCAACGAAGCGGTCAAATCCAAGGGCCTTTGGCACCGCGAAGGCGATGACTTTATCCATATCAATGCGGTACAGCCCAATGGTGTGCTGCACGGTGTGACTCGCTATCGCTTTGATGATCAGCGTCATTTGCTGGAAGCCAGCTTCGCTCGGCGCGCGACTGTGCAGGAAAATGACTGGCTGATGGAAGATGTCAAAACCACACGTTTTGCCGACGACGGGCAGAGCGAAGTGCTGAGCACCTTCCAGGACCTATGGGATATCCATCTTTCGCCACAGCTGTTGCGGGTGGTGCTGCTCGATCCCGAGGTGCTGCCTCTGCAAGGCATCTGGCAGTACCAGTCCTATCTCTCAGCCCAGGGGCTGAACAACAAGCCCTACTGGCTGGCCTTCTGGAAGCGGCTGTTCCAGCCGCTGGCTACCGCTGCGCTGGTATTTGTCGCGATTTCCTTCATCTTCGGCCCGCTACGCTCGGTGACCATGGGGCAGCGCCTGTTTACCGGGGTGCTGGTGGGCTTCGGTTTTCAGATACTGCAGGACCTGCTGGGGCCTTCGAGTCTGGTGTTCGGCTTTTCGCCGCTTATCGCGGTGCTGCTGCCGATTGCGTTGTTGTTCGTGATCGGGGTCTTTCTGCTACGGCGGGCCGGCTGACCTGGCCTGGCTGAGCACTGCGCCGCCGGGCGCGGTGCTCAGCCAAGTTGGCGATTGGCGCTGCCCGCCAGTGTCAATCCTTGAAGGTGCCCTTGGGCAATACCACCAATTGCGTACCTGAGGCGATGTCATGCCAGCTGCGCGATTGCTTGTCCCATAACTGCCAGAAAAAGCCGAGACCGCCACAGAGCCAGGAAGCCTGACCGACCAGCAGGCGGATCAGTGCCTGTTTGCGCGTGATTGAGCGGCCGTCTGGTTGTTGCAAGCGGATGCGCCAGGCCTGCATGCCCAGCGTCTGGCCCTTGATGGTCCAGAACAGCAGATAAAAACCTATGGTAATCAGCATGACTATCAAGCTGAGCAGGTGGTCACCGACAAAGCCACCCGCGTCGGCCTGCTGATGCGCCGCAGCCTCGCCGTAGACGCCGATGTAGATACCCAGGTAGCCGAAGGTGGCGACCATGAGCACAGCCAACAACAGCATCAGATCGTAGCCGGCGGCTGCCAGGCGTCGAATCAGCCCGCAGGCCGGAAAATCTCCGGTCGGTTTCAGCAGTTTGACTGCCATGTCATCTCCCGATGGGTAATAGACTCAGCGTCGAGTCAGCGGTTGGCTGGCAAAGGATACCGCGCCCAGACCGCCGCTCATGAGCGCGCGAATATTGGCGTGATCTGTACCCTGCGGATGGCTCAGCACGGCCTGATAGTGCTCGGCGAAGCAGTGCAGCGCCTGCTGGTCGCTCAGGCCCAGATCCAGGGCCATGGCCAATACCTTGCAAGAGCCCTGATTCTGCTCGGCGCTGTTATGCACCGGGCCGTTGTCGAAGGCGCTGGGCTGGTATTGGTAGTGCTGCTCGACGAAGGCAAGGGTGTCGGCGAAGGTGTGTTCCGGGTTGCCCAGGCGGGCGATGAATTGCTCGGCGGTCATGCGTTGTCCTGTTTCTGTGCCTTGTCGAAGGCGGCTTGCTGTTCCGGGCTGGCGTCGGTCTGGTATTTCGTTTTCCACTCGGCATAGGGCATGCCGTAAACGGCCTCGCGCGCCTCGTCCATGCTCAGTGCAATGTCCATGTCGTCGGCCGCGCTCTTGTACCATTTGGATAGGCAGTTGCGGCAGAAACCGGCCAGGGTCATCAGGTCGATGTTCTGCACATCCTTGCGGTTGCGCAGATGGCTGACCAGATTGCGAAAGGCGGCGGCTTCAAGTTCAAGGCGTTCCTGATGGGTCATGATCAACTCCGGTTGTTCGCCTGCGTGAGGGCTGCTGTTGCCGGCTTGCCCGGACGAACAGCGTTTCGCGCCAAGCATAAAACGCGTTCAGGCAAAGTCAATTGGCTGTGTCTCTTCCAGGCTTCGCCAGACTAGCGTCGGGCGCTCAGGGCGATGGAAACCGACTCGGCAAAGCGCAGCGCATGCGGCTTGTCCACCTCGACCTCGGCGTATTGCACCTGGGGGTGCTGCATCACCACATCCAGCAGCTCCTGGGTCAGACGCTCAAGTAGCGCGAAGCGGTTGTTTTCCACGTGCGCGATCATCGCTTTGGTGATGGTGCGATAGTTCAGCGCCTGCTCGATCTCGTTCACCGCTACCGCATCGGCGGCGGGATAGAGGATGGTGGCGTTGATCAGAATATCCTGCTGGTTGCGGATCTCTTCATCCTTGATGCCTATATAGGTGCGCAGGCGCAGATCCTTGATGCGGATGCGCGCCAGGCCTGGCTCAAGCAGGCTCATATCAGCTCCGTCCTATCAGTTGCAGGAATTCCTGGCGGGTATTGACCGACTGCCGGAAGGCGCCCAGCATCACCGAGCTGTGCATCGAGGAGTTCTGCTTCTCGACACCGCGCATCATCATGCACATGTGCTTGGCTTCGATCACCACGGCCACGCCGGCGGCATCGGTCACCTGTTGCAGAGCCTCGGCAATCTGCCGGGTGAGGTTTTCCTGAATCTGCAGCCGGCTGGCGAACATGTCGACGATGCGCGCGATCTTCGATAGACCGATCACCTTGCCGGTGGGGATGTAGGCCACATGCGCCTTGCCGATAAAGGGCAGCATGTGATGTTCGCACAGGGAATACAGCTCGATATCCTTGACGATCACCATCTCGTCGTTGTCGGATTCGAACAGCGCGCCATTGACGATCTCTTCCAGCGACTGATCATAGCCTCGGCAGAGAAACTGCATCGCCTTGGCTGCGCGCAGCGGTGTACCCTTGAGCCCGTCGCGCTCTGGCTGCTCGCCGAGGTTGGTGAGGATCTCGAGATAATTCTGTGACAGCTTTTCCAGACTCATATTGTCTTCTCGTCGGCTCATTTGAGGTGCCGGCCGCCATTGAGCGGCAGGGTACTTCCGGTTAGGTAGGGGTTGTCCAGAAAATAGCGAATCGACTGGTACACCACCTCGGGACCGGGCTCCATGCCCATGGCGGACTTGGCCAGCGCTCTGGCGCGGTAGTCCTCGTCATCTCCATCGTTGAACATGATCAATGCCGGATTGATGCAATTGACCTTGATGCCGGGCGCCAGCTTGGCGGCGAAGGAGCGGGACAACCCTTCAAGACCGGCCTTGCTGGCGCAGTAGGCCACGTGTCGCGCGCTGCCCTTGCGGGTGATGTCGTCGCCCAGATGAATGATGTCGCCCGGCTCGCCGGCCGGAAACAGTCCGGCGCACTGGCTGTTGATCATGTAAGGCGCCTGCATGTGCACCATGAACATCTGCTGCAGTGCTGCCGGCCCCTGCTGGTCGTCCAGCCAGATTGCAGCGTTATGGATAATGGCTCGCAGGCGGATGTCGCGTTCGTGCAACTGATCGATCAAACCCTGAATACCGGGCACCGTGGAAAAATCGGCCAGCAGCACTTCCACGCCCGGCGGCAGGGTGGCTGCGCGCTGGGCGTCCAGTTCGCGGCAACTGATGATGACCCGGTATCCTTCCTCGCTGAGCCGCTTGGCGCAGTGCAGACCTATGCGCTGTGCGCCACCGGTGATGAGTATGCTTGTGCTGGGTTTGCCCATGGCTCGCCTGGTTCAGTCATGTTGATAGCCTCTGCAGCTGATCGCTAGCGCGGCGCGCAGGTCGGCAGCAAGAGAGAGTGACAGTCGGCCATGTTAACACGCGCTGGCGTGCTGGCTGCACTCCTGGGCCGGCCATAGTCGGGATGGCGCCGACCCTGGGCTGTAACTTTATGTACAATGTCTGGAAATGGCTTCGATACCGAGGACCAGCCAGGTAGTCCATGACCACAATGAACGATAACCCTTGCGCCTCTTCGCTGAGCAACGAAACCCTGTATCCGATACGCGAGGTCTCGCGCCTTTCTGGTGTCAATTCGGTCACGTTGCGCGCCTGGGAGCGCCGCTATGGCTTGCTGGTGCCCCAGCGTACCGAGAGCGGGCACCGTCTTTATTCGATGCGCGACATCGAACGGGTGAGGGCGATAGTCAACTGGATCGCCCGCGGCGTTCCGGTCAGCAAGGTTGCGTCCATTATCGACCGTCAGGCGCTGCCCACGCCTGGCCCTGTAGCCCCCCAGGGCAGTCACGCGGAACATCAGCTGCAGGACGCGCGGGCGCAACTGATGGCGGCGGTGGCCAGTGGGGACCTGCTGGAACTGGAGCGTATCTATACCCTGCAGTTCGCGCGCTGGACCCTCAGCCAGGTCTGCAACGAGATACTCCTGCCGGTGTGGCGCCAATACCGGGGCCAGGCCGGACAATCAGGTGCCTCCGCGCATTGGGCATTCTTCGATGGCTTTGTGCGTAGCCGCCTGTGGCAGCGTCTGGCTTTTGTGCAGCCCGCTCGGTCCACGGTTCTGCTGGTCAATCTGCAGACCGTGCAAGATGAGGTAGAGAGTCTGCTGGCCGGACTCTTTGTACAGGACGCGAACCTGAACATCGCTCACCTGTCTTCGCTGCCGGTAGTCGAAGATCTGATGCTGTTGGCCGATAGCGGCGGCTACCAGGCCCTGCTGCTGTTCAGTGATCAGCCGCTTGACAGCAGTTTGCTGAATCGTCAGTTGCCGCGTCTGAATCAACAGCTGGAGTGCCCGGTGGCACTGCTAGGGGCCTGCTGCGAGCTGCATCTGGATGCCTTGCAACAGGCGCAGATCAATTGCCTGGGACCGGCGCAGCGATCACTGACCGATAGCGTGCAGCAGTTGCTGGCCGGGCGCTTTGACAGCTAGCGACCTTGGCTTCTCCAGATAATCAGCTTGCTGGTCCGCGCAGCGCGCGTAATTCCTGCTCCAGCTCATCGGCTCGCTGTTTGGCTTCAACCTCGGCAGTAACGTCCTTCTGGATACCAATGAAGTAGGTTAACTGATCGGTTTCGTTGAACACGGGTGTGATCGAGAGCTCGTTCCAGAACAGGCTGCCGTCCTTGCGATAGTTGCGCACTGTCGCGCGGCAGGCGCGCCCTTCACTTATGCCCTCGCGAATGATGCGCAAACCGTCCTGATCGCGGTCGTCTTTTTGTAGAAACCGGCAGTCCTGGTAGAGAATCTCGTCCGCGCTGTAGCCGGTCAGCTGTTCAAAGGCCGGGTTCACATAAATCAGGATGTTGTCGTCGCCTTCCTGTTCGGCAACTACTATGCCGTCGTTGGAAGCATTGACCACCAGCTGCAGTAATTTTGCGTTGATCATGGTCTGCGCAGTTCCTTTTATGCTTTCCGGCATTCTATCTCAGTGTGCCGGGCTGTCCAGTTACGCCGGGACCGGCACGGCGCTTTGCGGCATAATGGCCGGCCAGTTCTGGTAACGGAGGTTAATGATGCATCTGGTGATTGTCAGCGGTACGGTTTTTGGCACGGCGGACCTGGTGGCCGATGAGGCGCAGGCATTTGCACAGGCGGCGGGCCTGCAGGTCAGTCGATTGCGCACTCTGAACCTGGACGCCTTGCTGGCGTTGGAGCCGGACGCCCTGTTGATCTGCACCTCCACCACTGGCATGGGCGAGCTGCCGGAGCCCTTGGTACCACTGTTCCATGAGATGCGTGACCGCTTTCCGCTGCTGCCCGCGCGGCCCTTTGGTGTGATTGCGCTGGGTGATGCGGCCTACGGCGATACCTTCTGTCAGGCCGGAGAGGATTTTCGCGAGCTCTTGCTCGAGCTCCAGGCTCGCGAGACCGAACCCATGCTGCGCCTGGATGCCAGTGAAACCGTCACCCCCGAAACCGACGCCGAGCCCTGGTTGCAACGCTTTGTCGCCGCGCTGCAGGGCTGATCAGCGCGCGTCGGGGAGGGGCGCGCCGCTGGCCAGCTGGGTCAGTTGATCTTCGTCCAGAATCAGTATCTGGCCATACTGAATCTGCAGCCAGCCTAGACCCTCCAGGCGCTTGAGCAGTTTGTTGATGCTTTGCCGTGAGCTGTTGAGCATCAGCCCCAGTGACTCCTGGGATAGCTGCACGCAGGGCCTGCCGCCTTCATCGTCAGTCTGCCCGTAATTGTGCGCGTGCATCAGCAGCCGCTTGGCCAGGCGTGAGGACAGTGGCAGCAGGGCGCTGTCTTCCAGCATGGCAAAGGAAATGCGAATGCGCCGGCACAACAGCTTCATGAACAGCGGATAGAGTTCGGGTCGGCGTTCCAGCATTTGCTGGAAACCCACGCGCGGTATCATCAGCAGTTCGGTGGTGCCGCTGGCCAGGGTGTCATGCGAGCGGGGCAAACCGTCGAACAGCGATATCTCGCCAAACCAGCTGCCGGGCGAGAGCACCGCCAGCACGGCTTCACGACCATCTGGGCCGATATTGCTGATGCGTGCTGCGCCGCTGATGACGCCATAGAGCCCGTCGGGTTGGTCATCCCTGGCGTAGACAAACTCGCCGTCGTCCAGTGTGCGTACTCTGGCCAGCGCCAGCATTTCCGCCAGCACATCCTGCGGCAGCTCACTGAACCAGCGATTCTTCTGCAGCAATTTGGCCAGGCGCTCAGTGTCTTGCATGGCAGACACTGTAAAGTGTTTGACAGTCCGCTTTGCCGTCACCGTCTAGACTCTCCTCATACCGAACGTCCCACAGTATGCCGCAAGCACTGGGGGATGTCCTGTACCGGCAGCAGCTCACGCAGGCGCCGTTTACATTATTCCAACAAAAGAGGATTGCCCGATGAACGCAGTACATTCACTGATGGAAAAAAGTCTCAAGGATCAAGTCAGTGCGCAGGAATGGCAGGTTCGGGTGGATCTGGCGGCGTGCTATCGCATGATTGCCATGTATGGCTGGGATGATCTGGTATTCACCCATATTTCAGCGAAGATTCCTGATACCGAGCATTTTCTGATCAACCCTTATGGGCTGATGTTTGAAGAGGTCACAGCTTCCAATCTGGTCAAGATCGACCTGCAGGGCAACAAGGTGGTGGAGTCTTCCTATCCCGTGAATCCAGCCGGGTTCACCATCCATAGCGCCATTCACGAAGTACGCCACGACGCCACCTGCGTGCTACATACGCATACCGCTGCCGGTATTGCGGTGTCTGCCCAGAAGGACGGCATCCTGCCGATCTCCCAACAGTCGATCTTCGTGCTCAGCTCGCTGGCCTATCACGACTACGAAGGCGTGGCACTGAACGACGAGGAGAAGCCACGTCTGCAGGCGGACCTTGGCCGTGCCAACAACCTGATACTGCGCAACCATGGCTTGCTGGTATGCGGCAAGTCGGTGGCTGAAGCCTTCCTGACCATGTACACCCTGCAGCGCTGCTGCGAGATTCAGGTGCGTGCGCAGGCGCAGAATGCCGAGCTGATCCCTATCCCGCAGGCGGTGCTCGACGGCGCCAAGGCCAGCATGAAAAAGGCCACCAACGGCGCGGGCGCAGGCCTGGCGTGGCCGGCGCTGCTGCGTAAGGTCCAGCGGGTGAGCCCGGGCTACGACCAGTAGCATTCTGCTGGCTGAACCAGAAACTCCGGCCTGTTGCCGGAGTTTTTTATGGGCGTCTCGCCGGGATCGGTCACTGCGTGCCGGCCATGCTGGGCACTTGAGCGATGGCGTCGGTTATCGATATTGCCCGTTGGACCTCAGCCTTGCTCGTCGCGCAGAAACACCAGCTTGTTTTCGCTGCTGGCGCTAGCGTCAAAATAGTAGCCATCGGTGTTGAAGTCCTTCAGGCCTTCCGGATCCTGCAGGCGCTCCTTGATCACATAGCGGGCCATCAGGCCACGTGCCTTTTTGGCGTAGAAGCTAATGATCTTGTACTGGCCGTTCTTCTGGTCCCGGAACACGGTATCGATGACTCGCGCCTGCAGTGCCTTGGGTTTGACCGCGCCGAAGTACTCCTGTGAAGCCAGGTTGAGCAGTATCTGATCGCCCTGCGCTGCAAGGTCCTTGTTCAGCCACTCACTGATCCGCTCACCCCAGAAGCTGTACAGGTCCTTGCCGCGTGGGTTGGCCAGTTTGGTGCCCATCTCCAGGCGGTAGGGCTGCATCAGATCCAGCGGCCGCAGCAGGCCGTAGAGGCCAGAGAGCATGCGCAAATGCTGCTGCGCGAAGGCCAGATCATCGGTACTGAAGTCCTCGGCGTTGAGGCCGGTATACACATCCCCCTTGAATGCCAGCAGAGCCTGCTTGGCGTTGCGCGGCGTGCTCTTGCGCGCCCAACTGCCGTAACGTGCCACATTCAGGCTGGCGAGCTTGTCTGATAGTGACATCAGCTTGGCGATGTCCTGTGGCGACTGCTCCTTGAGCACATCAATCAACTCGGCGCTGTGCTCAAGAAAGCGCGGCTGGGTATGCTGTTCGGTAATGGGTGGGGTGTCGTAATCAAGCGTCTTGGCGGGGGATATGACCATCAGCATAAGCTGGCTCCTGTCGTCTGCATGGGCGGTATTATGCCTTAAAAGCGCAGCGGCAAGCGGCAAGCAAAAACAGCGCCGAGTGGAGTGGGTATGGTTTCGGCACGGGTAGACCGGGACCAGTCAGCATGCACGATCGGTTTGAAGTTTGAAGTTTGAAGCGCCAGCCCCCGGCGAAAGCCGGGAGCTGGGTGGGTCAGAGGTGCGTTTCTGCGTATTCAGCCAGTGCCGAGCGGGGTACGCCCTGCAGGTGAATGTGTACGCCGTGGGGAAAGTCTTTGAAGCATTCGGTCAGGTAGGTCAGGCCGGAGCTGGTGGCGTTGAGGTTGGGGGTATCGATCTGCGCCAGGTTGCCAAGACAGATCACCTTGGAGCCGGTACCGGCGCGAGTGATGATGGTCTTGATCTGGTGCGGGGTCAGGTTCTGGCTTTCATCAATCAGAATGAAACTCTGCTGGAAACTGCGGCCGCGGATGTAGTTCAGGGATTTGAACTGCAGCGGGACGCGGTCGAGGATGTAGTCCACGCTGCCGTGGGTGCTTTCGTCATCCATGTGCAGGGCTTCCAGGTTGTCGGTAATGGCGCCGAGCCAGGGTTCCATCTTCTCCTTTTCAGTGCCCGGTAAAAAGCCGATATCTTCGTCCAGCCCCTGGGTACTGCGGGTGGCGATGATGCGGCGATAGGTCTTGGTGACCATGGTCTGCTCGATAGCCGCAGCCAGCGCCAGGATGGTTTTGCCCGAGCCGGCGGCGCCGGTGAGGTTGACCAGATGAATATCCGGATCCAGCAGAGCAAACATCGCCAGAGCCTGGAAAATGTCGCGTGGCCGCAGGCCCCAGCATTCCTGATGCAGTAGCGGTTCCTGATGCAGGTCGCGAATGCTCAGTTGGTCACCGTTGATGCCCTTGACCCAGCCAATGAAGCCCTGCTCGTCAATGATGAAATCGTTCAGATGCAATGCTGGCAGGTTGTCGGTCAATTGCACATTGTGCAGCGTCTGGCCGGTCAGCTGGCGAGTTTCGACTTTATTCACGCGATCCCAGAAGGATCCCGGCACCTGGTGATAACCGCGGGCCAGCAGGTCGATATCGTCGAGCAACTGATCGGTATGGTAGTCCTCGGCATCGATACCGCAGCCACGCGCCTTCAGGCGCATGTTGATGTCCTTGGAGACCAATACGATGCGGCCTTCGGGGTGGCGATTCTGCAGGTGGCACAGCTGGTTGATGATCTTGTTGTCGTTGAGGTCGTTGGGCAGACAGTGAGCCGGGATGGCTGTTCTTTCCATCAGGATAGCCAGGGTGCCGTTGGGTCCCAGTTTGCCACGCTCGATGGGGACTCCCTGCTCCACCTGATCCGGTGGCGCCACACCCAGGGTCTTGTCGATCAGCCTGATGGCCTGGCGGCAATCGGCGGCAATGCTGGACTTGCCGGATTTGAGTTTGTCGAGTTCCTCCAGCACGGTCATGGGAATGACCACGTGGTGTTCTTCAAAGTTGAGCAGTGCGTTGGGATCGTGAATCAGGACGTTGGTATCGAGGACGTAGAAGGTGTGTTCGGTAGGTCCGCACGCTTCCATATGCTATTACCTCGCAAGGGCCGGTGACACTTGGTCTGTATCAGGCGCCTGAGCTGCGCCTGGCAGTCCACAGGGCCAGCTCGCAGGCCAGCAGGTATCAAGGGATCACCTGTTGGCATGGGCCGGTTGACCGAGATATAGCGCAAAGAAGATGACCTTCACAAGCATGCAAAGGGGATAATTTCAAAAAAGTTCGAAATAGACGAATGGGGCTGGGCAGGGGCAGAAAAAGCGCGATATAGTCATTGGCCCGCTTGAGTAAAAACCCTCGGTTACCTCTGCTTTTTCATGCTCTTCGAGCAACGTGCGCGACTTCTTTGCGGGCGCGATGACCGCTGCGACATTCACTGGCCTGGCCCTGAATGAGCTGACGAACGATGGCTGTTGAGTAACACGTCGAAGCCTGAAGTGCGCGCGGCGGGGCCCGACAACGGCGCCTGAGCTGCACGACCTCATTTCGCCAGGGGCGAGCCGAGGTCGGCTCGAGGCGGTTAGCGGCGGCCCTGCGGGCGGTCGCGGCGGCCAGCGGCGCGCTTGCGATTGGCGGCAGCAGCGGCGGCCTGTTCAGCTTCATTGGCGTCGCTGGCGGTTTTCTCGTCAGCTGTCTGCTGGCGCTGGGGGATCGCCTTAAGGAACTGCTCTTCCGGCGGTATGCACTCCAGCTTGCCGCCAAGCAACTCTTCAATCGGCGGAATCTGGAAGGCATCATCCTCACCGGCGAGGCTGATCGAGGTACCCTTGGCGCCGGCACGGCCGGTGCGGCCAATGCGGTGTACGTAGTCTTCGGCGTCTTCGGGCAGGGTGTAGTTGATCACGTGACTGATGCCGTCAATGTGAATGCCGCGACCGGCCACATCGGTAGCCACCAGCACGCGCAGCTTGCCGGTCTTGAAGTTCTCCAGTGTGCGCACACGTTTTTGCTGGGGCACATCACCGGACAGTTGCGCAGCATTGATGCCGTCGCGCACCAGACGCTCCTGCACGCGGCGTACCTCGTCCTTGCGGTTGGCGAAGACCATGACGCGCTCAAGCTCAAGCTGGGTGACCAGGTTATAGAGCACCTTGTACTTGTCCTTGCCGCTGACTGCGTAAACCTTCTGCGTCACGTTCTCGGAAGCAGGGCGCTCGGGCTCTATCTCGACGATGGCCGGCTCCACTGTCCATTGCTGCGCCAGGTTCATGACGTCCTCACTGAAGGTGGCGGAGAACAGCAATGTCTGGCGATCGCCCTTGCGCGGGGTCTGGCGGATGATCTGGCGTACCTGCGGTATGAAGCCCATATCCAGCATGCGGTCGGCTTCGTCGAGAATCAGTACCTCGATCAGGTCCAGATGCACTTCGCCGCGGTTGCAGAAGTCCAGCAGGCGGCCCGGGGTGGCGACCAGAATGTCGCAATAGTTGCGCTCCAGCTGTTTGAGCTGCTTGTCGTAGTCCATGCCGCCGACAAAAGCCATCACGTTCAATGGGCAATGCTTGGTCAGGCCCTCGGCATCGCTGGCAATCTGCATCACCAGTTCGCGGGTAGGGGCAATGATCAAAGCGCGGGGCTCGCCCATATAGCGTTCATCCGGCGCCGGGGTTTCCAGCAACTGGGTGATGGTCGACAGCAGGAAAGCGGCGGTCTTGCCGGTGCCGGTCTGCGCGCGGCCAATGGCATCGTGCCCTTTGAGCGTGGTGCCCAGTACGGCGGCCTGAATCGGTGTGCAGTAGCTGAAGCCCTGATCGTGAATGGCGCGCATTACCGAGTCGGGTAACGGAAAGTCGTGAAAGCGGGTCTTGCCTTCGCTGGGCTCCACCTGAAAATCGGCCAGACCCCAAGGCTTGACGGGCGCTACTGGTGGGCGCTGACGCGGCGCGCGTGGCGGCTCGGCCGGCGCTGCATCAGCCGCGGCTTCTGCCGCACGCGGCTGCCGGGGCGTTTTTGCCGCGGGCCGTTCAGCTTTGTGGCTGGGCCGCGCTGGCTGTTGCGATTGGGGTTCGGCAGTGGGTGCGGCTTGTTCTTCTGGTTTGTTTAACAGCTTCTTCAGTGCTTTGAGCACAGGCGTCTCTCGGTTGTGTGAACAAAAATGATGCGCCAGTGTAAAGCAAGGCCGCGCGTTAGCGAAGCCTTGTACAGGTTGTTTTTTGATCAGGCATGGGTGGCTGACGCCAACCTATCAGAGCGCGAGAAGGGCCATCAGCCAACGGCGGATGTCGGCTATTTCCTGCGGGCAGACTTCGTGCGCCATGGCATATTCGTGCCACTCGGTGTCATGTCCGGCGGCCTTGAGCAGGTCGTGCGCCTCAAGGCCCATGCTCATGGGCAACACGTCGTCGGCGCGACCGTGAGCGCAAAAGATCGGTGGTTTGGCAGTGTTCTGCTTGGCGCTGCGCAACAGGCTGCCAAGATCCGGGCAGTAGGTGGAGAGCGCCATCACCCCGGCCAACGGCAGCCCGCTATGTACCGCCGTGGTCAGCACTACTGCACCCCCCTGGGAGAAGCCGGCAAGAATCACCCTATTGGGCATGATGCCCTTGGCCTGTTGATCGGCAACCAGGCCCTTTACCTGCGCCACAGCTTCGTCCATGTGCGCCTGATTGATTGCCCGGGCGGGGGACATGCCGAGAATGTCGTACCAGCAGGGCATGGGGAAGCCGCCGTTGATGGTGACCGGACGAGTAGGCGCCTGGGGGAACACGAAGCGTACGCCGTGGTTCTGCGGCAAGCCGAGCGCTTGCACGACCGGCACGAAGTCAAAGCAGTCTGCGCCCAGGCCGTGCAGCCAGATGACGCAACTGGTGGCCGGTGCGCCGGGTTCAATGATGTGTGGCTGCGCGGACATGCGGTACTCCTTGAGAATACGGAAAAATCGTTGTTGTTTACCAGGACGATTACACAGACGGCTTTGCCCAATACCAGATAATAACCGCCAGGGTGCTGCCAAGTGTCAGCCAGGACAGCAGATCGAAGACGCCATCGCCGATCAGCGCGGCGATCAGCCCTACGCTGCTGAGCATTGCCAGCAGCAGCGGAGCGCGGAAGATTTGCCAGAGTCCTTTGCGGCTAGCGGTCATGCGTTTGCCTCCTCGCTAAGACCGCCGCTCCTCACTTCGGCTATGCGGCGCGCTGTGGTACTGCGGCGGCCCAGCCACAGATAGAGGCCGGAGCCCAGTACCACAATGGCGGCCAGATCCAGCAGCGCCCAGATGATCTTCAGCGGCAGGCCGCCGTAGTCGCCAAAATGCAGAGGTTGCGACAGTAACAGAGCCTGGACGTACCAGGGCATCGGCTGCGGCTCCAGCCGTTCGCTGGTCTGGGCGTCGACCAGCACCGGCTGCAGCAGGCGTGAGGTAAGCGGCTCATCACCGCGATAGAACAATGCATAGTGGTGTTTGCTGGAAAACTGGCCGCCTGGCCAGGCGATAAAGCTCAGGTGCATGTTGTGCACTACTGCATTGCCGACCTCTACCGCCTGTTGCAGTGAGCCCAGTTGCTCGGGCGCGGGCTGGTTCTGGTAAGCAGCGGTCATGCTGGCCAATTGGTCTCGCTGCCATAGCCCGACCACGATCTGGCTCAGGGTATTGATGCTGCCGGTGAGGCCCACCACCAGCACCCACACCAGGGTGACCACGCCCAGCAGGTTGTGCAGATCAAGCCATTTCAGACGCGCGCTGCGCTGGCGCCGCACGGTGCCAAAATCGAGTTTGCGCATGAAGGGCGCATAGAGCACCACGCCGGAAATGGTGGCGATCACGAACAGTAATCCCATGAAGCCCAGAAACAGCATGCCTGGGAGTCCGGCGAACATATCCACGTGCAGCTTGAACATGACGTACATGAAGCCGCGCTCGGGCGCCGGCTCATCGAGAATGGCAGCTGTGCGCGAATCAATGATCAGCGAGTTGTTTTCGTCCGGCGGAGAATCCTGACTCTCTGCCATGCTGACAAAGGCCATGTGCGGATGATGTTCATCCCAGAACATGAAACGTATCACCTCGCCGGGGCGCTGGCTCAGGGCAGCACTGACGATTTGATCAAGGCTGGCATCCGGTGTGCCGGCAGGCATGGGGGGGGCCTCCACCTCGTCTTCCAGCAGGTGATCAATTTCTTCATGAAAGATCAGCGGCAGACCGGTGATGCACAGCATCAGCAGAAACAGGGTGCAGATCAGGCTGGTCCATTTGTGGACCAGAAACCAGGCTTTTACGTTCATTAGGTCGTGTCCTGTCCCTGGGGTAGGCGGCTGGGCGCGGTGAGCGCGCTTTACGCAGCCGTGCTCGCTGGCGGCCGGCAGGGAGCCGAAAGCTGTTGTTGATAACGATAATGCGTCGTATTTTGCGCGATGAAAGTTGAAAATACAACGCGGTCGGCTTGGGCCGCGCAGCTACTGGTCCGGGCCGATCTTGGCAGACTGGCCCAGACGGCCGATATCAGGCGCGGGACATGAATTTGCCGGATTCGGTATTGACGCGTACCACTTCGCCGGTTTCAAGATACTCGGGAATCTGGATCTCCAGACCGGTGGCAAAGCGCGCCGTCTTGGTGCGGGCGCTGGCGGACGAACCCTTGATGGCGGGTGGCGTCTCTGCGATGGCCATTTCCACCACGGCCGGTAGTTCGATGCCTACCAGATTGCCCTCTACCAGCAAGCCGTACAGGCCTTCAATGCCGTCGAACAGGTAATCCAGCTGATCTTCCAGCTGTTCCGCATTCAGGGTGTATTGGGCAAAATCTTCGTTATCCATGAAGGTATAACCGTCGGCATCCTGATAGAGAAACTGCACCTGGCGCTTCTGGAAGTCGATGGGGCTGAGCATGTCGTCGCCCGTCAGGCTCTGGTCCAGCTTCTGCTTGGTCTGCACGTGGTTGAAGCGCACCTTGTACAGGGTGGTGCCGCTGCGTGAGGAGGGACTCTTCACCTCGATCTGGCTGACGATGTAGGGCTGGTTGTTGATCTGAACGATGTGGCCTTTTTTCAGTTCGGCGGCTCTGGGCATGGCGGGTGACTCAACAGGGTTGAACGAGGCGCGTATTTTGCGCCTGGCCCCGCCGCCCGGCAAGCGGGCAACAGGTTGCCGCTGCCCATCAGAGTGGAGGTGAGCCGCCACCCGGTTCATCGTCGCTGCGCTCGCTTGGTGTTTCCGGGTCGGGGTCGCTGGCTTTGACTGCAACGGCGGGTTCCTGCTCGCGGTTGGGGTGTTCGACGCGGTAGCTCTGCACCAGTTTCTCCAGGCCCTTGCCGCTGCGCAGATTGACGTCGAGCTGACGGAAGGCGATTTCGATATTGTTTTCCTTGAACAGGCGATCAATCTCGCGATTGATTTCGTCCGTGGCCTGGTTGCGGTCCGCCAGCTCCTTCACATGCACGCGCAGCTCATGTTCCAGGGTGCTGTCGCTGAAGTTGAGAAAGAATACCAGGGGTTCAGGGTCTTTCAGCACGCGCGGGTTGTTCTGCGCGATCTGCTTCAACAGCTCGCGCACCTTGGCCACATCCGAGCCGTAGGCCACGCCAACCTTGATGATTACCCGGGTAATGGTGTCCTGCAGCGACCAGTTGATGATCTGCTCGGTAACAAAGTTCTTGTTGGGAACGATGATTTCCTTGTTGTCGAAATCGGTGATGGTGGTGGCGCGAATACGGATGCGGTTGATGGTGCCCGAAAGCGGGCCGATGGTGACCACGTCGCCGATGCGCACCGGACGCTCGAACAGGATGATCAGGCCGGAAATGAAGTTGGCAAAGATTTCCTGCAGACCGAAGCCTAGCCCCACACCCAGGGCGGCCACCAACCACTGCAGCTTGTCCCAGCTCACGCCAAGCGTGGAAAGCGAACTGACCAGGCCAAATCCGACTATCACGTAGCTCAGCAGGGTAGTGACGGCGTAGCTGGTACCCTGGCGCAGCTCCATGCGCGAGAGCACCAGTATCTCCAGCAAGCCCGGCAGGTTGCGCGCCAGGGTGAAGGTCAGTATGAGGGTGACCAGCGCGCCAAGAATATCGCCGGCGCTGATGGGGACCGAGTCGCCGGTAGTGATGCCGTCCCCTTCGTATTGCCAGAGCGTGACCGACTCCAGATAGGACGCCGCGCTGATCAGGTCGGCCCAGGTGAAATAGAGCGCCACGATAAAGAGAATCATCAGCGTCAGCTTGGCCAGACGCAGCGACTGCTGGTTGATCTGCTGGATGTTCATTTCCGGTACTTCTACCGAGGGCATTTCGCTGTCCTGGCTGCTGCGCGTTTCCGCCGCCTGCCGTTTGGCGACCGCACGCTGATAAGCCAGGCGTCGGCCGGCCACGTTGAGGTTGCGTACTACTGTGCCCTCTACCAGCATCCACAGCACTATCAGGTACAGGCTGTCGATAAAGCGTTCAGCCAGCTTGACCGCCGTATAGTGATAACCCCAGGCGGTCATGCCGGCCAGCGCAAGCGGCGCCAGAATCAATACGGCGGTGGCGCTGAAGTGCAGTATGCGAGAGTTGTATATCGGTTCGCTGCGCCACATCATGCGGCCCAGCAGGCCCGCCAGGGCGAACATGCCGATGAGCATGATGGCGCGGCCAATCGCGTCGCCGCTCATCTGTTCCGGTAAAGAGCCGTGCAGGCCAGCGACCAGCACCAGCGGCAACAGTATCCAGGCCAGTCGCCGCGCCAGCTTGTGCAGCCGTTGCACCAGACGCTCTTCCCAGTGGAAATGCCGCGCAGCGATGCCGCGCGGGTCGAGTACCCGATACAGCAGGTGCAACACGAACCAGGCCAGGCTGAGTTTCATCAGCGACAGTCCCAGTGCCGGCATGGCAGGTTCCAGGCCGCGATGCATTATCAGCCCGATACACAGCAGCG
This sequence comes from Halopseudomonas sp., assembly GCF_036961105.1. Lineage (GTDB taxonomy): Bacteria > Pseudomonadota > Gammaproteobacteria > Pseudomonadales > Pseudomonadaceae > Halopseudomonas. Next base: position 107,712 of record NZ_JBALWW010000008.1, read on the forward strand.
CCAGCGGGATAGGGCTGATCAGCGCGACTGTGAGCGCCAGCGCGCGAGGCGTGTGCCAGGGCGTGTCCCGGCGGAAATGACCCACTTCGTCATGCAGGGAATTCAGCCGCCGCCGCATGCTGGCCTGGCGCCACAGATAAAGTGCCAGGAACGCGCCGTAAACTATTACCCAGGGGTATTGCTGGCTGAGCGTATCCACGCCCCGACGCGCTACCTGCTTGAGTTGCAGGCTTTCGATTTGACGTTTGGCCTGTACGGCGAAGCCGAGCAGCCAGCTCTTGTCCAGCGGTCGATCGCTGGCGACCCAGAACAGCTGATCATCGATGGTGCGTTTGAGATCACTGCTGAGCTGCTGCAACTGGCGTTGATTGATCTGCAGGCTGATCGCCAGGTTGATCAGTGTATTGATGTTGTTGTTCAGCTGCTCGACCAGAGCTACCCGGCTGTTGACCATTTGTTCAAGACCAGGGCGCAAGGCATCGCGCTGCCGCACCGGAATTTGCAGTAGCAGATCATTGAGATAGGCGTCGGGGTTGCCGAGCGCCTCGCTCAGCTGGTTCAGCTCGAACTGACGCAGGCGCAGGTCAGCAATCTGATCGGCGATGCGGCTGTCGATCTCGACCTTGGGCAAGGCACTCTTTTGCTGATGCAGAATGCGCGAGAGTAGCAGGCTGCCTTCGAGCACTTCTATCTGTTGCTCCAGCGCCTTGTCGACCTGGGTCAACTGCTCGGTTTGCTGTTTGGTTTCGATAACGCGCCGCGTCAGCTCACCGATTTCACTGGTGGCCGACAACAGCTCTTCGCTCAATCGCCGATTGATCCGGCTCTGCTCCTGCAGCACCTGATTCTGCGACTGTTCCTCCGGCAGAGTGGCATCGCTAATGGTTTTTTCCGACTGGCTGCGGCGCTTGTCGTTGATCACGTCCTGCAGCACTTTTATATCGGCTTCGATTTGCTTGATTTGCAGGCTCAGCAGGTTTTTCTTCTGCGTCGCCAGGTCCTGCAGGGCATTGTTGCCCGAAAGCCGCTGGCGTAGCAGGTCGCTGGTTATCTGCAGATAGTCGCGTTCGGCCTGCAGCGCATCGATGCGCGCGCGGCTTTGCTGGGTAGGCGCCTGGCGCTGCAGGGAGCGTAGCTGCTCTGCGACCGCCTGCGCGCGCTGCTGGTTTTCGGATACGCTGGCCTGAGTGCGCTCAGGTCGTGTTTGCGCCGCGATAAGTTCGCCGTTTACCTCGGTCAGCTCATTCTGCCAGGTAAACATCTGGTTCACCTGTTCTGCCAACTGACCTTCGAGTTTGTGCAGCTCGGCATTTTGCAGGCGCTCGCGCAAGGCGTTACTGGAAGCGTCCTGCTTGGCCAGTTGATTCTGCTGTGCGCGCAGGCTCTGAGTCTCGCGCGGAGCGCTGGCGATTTTCTCCTGCAGTTTTTCCTGGTCTGCCTTGGTCTGAATGCTCTGTTCCAGATAGTTCAGAGCGCTCTGGTACAGCTCGCTCAGCTCACGCTTCTCCGGCTCGGCCAGAGAGCTGTTACCGAGCGCGTCGATGCTGGCCTTTACTGCCTCGACACGTTGGTCAAGGTCACTTGCCGGCGGTTGCTCCTGGGCGAGAACAGGGGAGCTTGGGAGGGCGCCAAGTAGCGTGCCCATGAACAGGCAGGTAAACAGATAAGGCAAGAAACGCGACATGAAGGGTGTTCCTGATTGGTCCTGACCTGAAGGGTAGCCGTACGCTTGCCTCTTGGGAAGCGGCCGTTGTCGGGCTGGTTTTGCCACGGCCTGAAACGCAGCAGGCCACCCTAAGGGTGGCCTGCTCAGATGCAGCGGATCAGACTCGAGTCACGTCCTCAGAACCAGGCGTCCTGCATGTCGTAACAGGTGAGGTCACGATTTTCCAGTACGTTCAGATCGTGGTGGCAGGAGGGCACTTCCCAGTTGAGGAAGTAGCGCGCCGCCTGCAGCTTGCCCTGATAGAAGTCATGATCAGCCGGGTTGCCGCTGTTCAACCCGTTCTGCGCGTGCACCGCTTGCTGCAGCCAGCGCCAGCCGATCACCATGTGACCGAAGGCCTTGAGATAGAGCGCGGAGTTGGCCAGGGCCTGATTCACCTTGCCCTGACCCATGTCACCCAGCAGCGCGACCGTCACCTTGCCCAGGTGCGCCAGCAGTTTCTCCAGGGGTTCGCGCAGGCCGTTCAGTTCGGGGTGCACGGCGGCTTGCTTGCAGGTGGCGAGAATCAGCTCGGACAACTGTTTCAGGGCTGAGCCGTTGTTCATCACCACCTTGCGTGCCAGCAGATCCAGCGACTGGATACCATTGGTGCCTTCGTGAATCGGGTTCAGACGATTGTCGCGGTAGTACTGCTCCACCGGATACTCGCGGGTGTAGCCGTGGCCACCGAGAATCTGAATCGCCAGTTCGTTGGCCTTGAGGCAATAGTCGGACGGCCAGGCCTTGACGATGGGCGTGAGCAGATCCAGCAGCTCCAGCGCGGTCTTGCGCTCAGCCTCGGTTTCCAGGGTTTCGGTGTCGTCGAACAGGCGTGCGGCGTACAGGCCCAGATCGAAGGCGCCTTCAACATAGGATTTTTGCGCCAGCAGCATGCGCTTGACGTCAGTGTGCTCGATGATCGACACCTGCGGCGCGGTCGGATCCTTGCCATCGGGCAGGCGGCCCTGCGGACGCTCGCGGGCGTAATTCAGCGAGTAGAGGTAGCCGGCATAGCCGAGCATGACCGCACCCATGCCGACGCCGATGCGCGCTTCGTTCATCATCTGGAACATGCAAGCCAGGCCCTGATGCGGCTTGCCGATCAGGTAGCCGACGCAGTTGTCCTTGTCGCCGAAATTAAGTGCAGTAGAGGTGGTGCCACGCCAGCCCATCTTGTGGAACAGGCCAGCAAGGGTGACGTCATTGCGCTCGCCCAGGCTGCCGTCGTCGTTGACCAGAAACTTGGGCACGATGAACAGCGAGATACCCTTTACGCCGGGTGGCGCATCGGGCAGCTTGGCCAGCACCATGTGCACGATGTTGTCCGACAGCGGGTGATCGCCGCCAGAAATGAAAATCTTGTTGCCCTTGAGGCGATAGCTGCCGTCGCCAGCTGGCTCTGCCTTGGTGCGGATGTCCGACAGCGAGGAACCTGCGTGCGGCTCGGTCAGCGCCATGGTGCCGAAGAAACGGCCTTCGATCATCGGCTGCAGGAAGCGCTCTTTTTGCTCTTCAGTGCCGAAGTTCTCGATCAGGTTGGCCGCGCCCATGGTCAGCATGGCGTAGGAGGAGGTCGCTGCGTTGGCTGACTGGAAGTGCGCAAAACAAGCCTGCGACAGCAGGTTTGGCATCTGCATTCCGCCCTGCTCAAAGGTGCGGGTGGCATTCAGGAAACCGGCTTCCAGAAAGGCATCGACAGCCGGTTTGACCTCCGGAATCAGCTCTGCTGCGCCGTCAACGTACTTGGGTTCGTTCTCGTCGCTCTTGCGATTGTGCGGAGCAAAGAGTTTTTCAGCGATGGTACGGGCGGTGCCAATGGCCGCGTCGAAGGTTTCCCGGTTGTGGTCGGCAAAGCGCTCACGCTGGGTCAGGCCTTCGGCATCCAGCACTTCATAGAGTTCGAAGGCCAGGTTGCGTTGATCAAGCAGTATCTCGGTCATGGAGGTCACCTCAAATTTGAACGCGAAGCAGTGTATTGGCTCATCCCTCAGCTGGGAATGGCCATTGATATCTTTTATGCAGTCAGATCAGAACAGCCGAAGCTTCGGCTCGTCCATCGCAGCCCGCTGTTCGCGCAGGGTCAGTATCTGGTCGGCCCAGTAGCGTTCATTGGCAAACCAGGGGAAATGCATCGGGAAGGCCGGGTCGTCCCAGCGCCGCGCCAGCCAGGCGCTGTAATTGATCAGTCGCAGGCTGCGCAGCGGTTCGATCAGCGCCAGCTGGCTGGGGTCGAAATCGTAGAATTCATTGTAGCCGTCGGCCAGTTCGGCCAGTTGCGCCTGACGCTGGTCACGCTCACCGGACAGCATCATCCACAAGTCCTGGATCGCCGGGCCCTGTCGGCAGTCATCCAGATCGACCATGAACAGGCTTTCATCGCGCCACAACAGATTGCCTACATGCAGGTCTCCGTGCAGCCGCAGCGTAGTGCAAGGGTGCGCGGCAAAGCGCTCGGCGACGACCTTGAGCAAATCATCGGCGACGGAAAAATAGGCTGCCTGCAGGCCCTGTGGTACCACATTGGCAGCGCGCAGAAACTCCAGACTGTCGGTGCCAAAGGTCTGTACGGTCAGCTCCGGCCGATGCTCAAAGGGGCGCATGGCGCCGACCGCGTGCAGCCGGCCGACGAGACGGCCAAGCATCAGCAGGTGATCCGGATCGTCGAATTCGGGTGCGCGGCCACCAAAGCGCTTGAACAGGCTGAAGCGGAAGCCGGCGAACTCGAACAGGGTCTTGCCGTTGATCTGCATCGGCGGGATGACCGGGATCTCGCGCTCTACCAGTTCAAGCGAAAATTCATGCTCTTCGAGAATGGATTCATCGCTCCAGCGCAGCGGTCGGTAGAACTTGGCGATCAGCGGCTGCGCATCTTCTATGCCGACCTGGAACACGCGGTTCTCGTAGCTGTTGAGCGTCAGGGTGCGCGCGTCGGAAATGAAGCCGAGCGATTCGACTGCATCAAGTACAGTATCGGGAGTGAGCAAAGCAAAGGGATGGTGCGCGTCCATAACCGGTTCGCCTGCGTCAGAAAGGGGTATCTATGGTGGCACAACTCAGGGGGCAGGTGGCAACTCTGCAATCAGGGCGTGCGCGCCGCGCACCAGATCTGCACTGACGCGGCGCCAGCACGCAGCAGCGTGCGGCTGGCTTCGGCGGCGCTGACGCCGGTCGTCATGACGTCATCGACGAGCGCTATGTGTTGGCTGGCGACCCGCTCCGGACAGGGGCAGTGAAAGGCGTCATGCAGGTTGTGGCGGCGCTCGCTGGCGCTCAAGCCCTGCTGTGGTTGCGTAGCCCGGCTGCGCTGCAACGCGTTGTGCGCCAGCTCCAGGCCCAGCGCACGGGCCAGTGGACGAGCCAGTTCGAAGGCGTGATTGTAGCCGCGCTGCGCCTGACGCCCCGGGTGCATGGGCATGGCAACCAGCAGGTCGGGACGGCGTTCGGGATGGTGCCCGAGGTAGTCGCTGAGGCTGAGCCTCATTACCTGACTGAGCAGTCTGCCGTAGGCGCTCTGACGATGGTATTTGAAGGCGGGTATCAAGCTGTCGACCGGAAAGCGGTAAGCAAGGGGCGCGGTGGCATACAGAAAAGGGGGTGGGTTATTCAGGCATTTGCCGCACAGGCTGTCGGCCTGGGGCAGCGGCAGAGCGCATTGGCGGCAGTGGGCCTGCAGCCAGGGAAGATCGGTCAGACAACCGTTACACAAGCTGAGCTCGCGTTGGCGAGTCGGGAGCCCGCACAGCAAGCAGTAGCTACGTAGGTTGTTTTTTATCCAGTTGTAAACTGTTGAATCTATCAATGGTTGACAGCCTCCATGCCGTCGTTATCATGCTTGCCATAGAGTGAACCCATAAGGGCTTCCAAGCAATAATCAAAGGACACCTATCCATGACCGTCTCCGTGACTCGCCACGACTGGACGCCCGCCGACGTGCTGGCACTGTTCCGCCTGCCCTTCAACGACCTGCTGTTCCGCGCCCAGACCGTGCACCGGGAGCACTTTGATCCCAACCGCGTACAGGTTTCCACGCTGCTGTCGATCAAGACCGGCGCCTGCCCGGAGGACTGCAAGTACTGCCCGCAGTCCGGTCATTACAACACGGGCCTGGACAAGGAAAAGCTGCTGGAAGTACAGAAAGTACTGGATGAGGCTGCTGCCGCCAAAAAGATCGGCGCTACGCGTTTCTGCATGGGCGCGGCCTGGAAGCACCCGTCCGAAAAGGACATGCCCTATGTGCTGCAAATGGTCCGTGGCGTACGCGAGCTGGGGCTGGAAACCTGCATGACCCTGGGCAAGCTAACCAAGGAGCAGACCGCGGCACTGGCCGACGCCGGCTTGGATTATTACAACCACAACCTGGATACCTCGCCCGAGTTCTACGGCAACATCATTACCACCCGCACCTATGGCGACCGTTTGCAGACGCTGTCCTACGTGCGGGACGCCGGGATGAAGATCTGCTCCGGCGGTATTCTGGGCATGGGCGAGTCGGTCGAAGACCGCGCTGGCCTGTTGATCCAGTTGGCCAACCTGCCGGAGCACCCGGAGAGCGTGCCGATCAACATGCTGGTGAAGGTCAAGGGCACCCCGCTGGAAAACGCAGAGGACGTGGACCCCTTCGACTTTATCCGCACCCTGGCGGTCGCGCGCATCATGATGCCCAAGTCGCATGTGCGCTTGTCTGCCGGTCGTGAGCAGATGAACGAGCAGACTCAATCGCTGGCCTTCTTTGCCGGCGCCAACTCGATCTTCTACGGTGAGCGTCTGCTGACCACCGCCAACCCGCAGGCGGAAAAGGACATGCTGTTGTTCAAGCGTCTGGGTATCAAACCCGAAGAGCGCGAAGAGCACGACGACGAGGTGCACCAGGCCGCAATCGAGCAGGCTCTGGTCGAGCAGCGCGACAGCGCCCTGTTCAGCAACGCAGCAGCGGGTTGAACCCAGCTACAAGCCACAAGCTACAAGCTACAAGCTACAAGCCAACCAGTAGCGGCACGCTTTTGGCTTGAAGCTTGCCGCTCAACTATCGATGAGTATTCCGCGTGCCCTTTGACCTGTCTGCCCGTCTGGCCGAGCGCCGGGCTGCCCATCTCTATCGTCGTCGGCCTTTGCTGGATGCTCCTCAGGGCGTAAGCGTGCGGGTGGATGACGACGAGTTGCTGGCCTTTTGCAACAATGATTATCTCGGCCTCGCCAATCACCCCGAGGTGATCGAAGCCTTTGCGGTTGGCGCGCGGCGCTGGGGTGTGGGTGGTGGGGCGTCCCACCTGGTGGTGGGCCACAGCACGCCGCACCACGAGCTTGAAGAGGCGCTGGCAGAATTTACCGGCCGCCCACGAGCGCTGCTGATGTCCAGCGGTTACATGGCCAATCTGGGCACAGTCACGGCGCTGGTGGGGCAGGGCGATACCGTGCTGGAAGATCGCCTCAATCACGCCTCGCTACTCGATGCCGGTTTGTTCAGCGGCGCGCGCTTCTCACGCTATCTGCACAACGACCCGGCGAGCCTTGCCGCACGGCTGGACAAAGCGACCGGCAACACACTGGTAGTGACCGATGGCGTGTTCAGCATGGATGGCGATCTCGCCAATCTGCCGGCACTCTGCGCCGAGGCCCGCCAGCGCGGCGCCTGGTTGATGGTGGATGACGCCCACGGCTTCGGCTGTCTGGGTGAGCAGGGCGGCGGCATCGTCGAGCACTTCGGCCTGGGACTGGACGATGTGCCGGTACTCGTTGGCACCCTGGGCAAGGCGTTCGGCACCGCAGGTGCCTTTGTTGCCGGCAGTGAAGAGCTGATTGAAAGTCTGATTCAGTTTGCCCGCCCCTACATCTATACCACCAGCCAGCCACCGGCAGTCGCCTGTGCCACGCTCAAGAGCCTGCAGTTGCTGCGTCAAGAGCAATGGCGGCGTAGCCACTTGCAGCAGTTGATCAAGCGTTTCCGTACCGGGGCTGCCGGGTTGGGTCTGCAGCTGATGGATAGCCCTACCCCGATTCAACCCATTCTGGTGGGCAGCAGCGCCCGGGCGCTGGCCCTGTCGGCAGCGCTGCGTGAACGCGGTATTCTGGTTACCGCCATCCGCCCGCCGACCGTGCCACGTGGTACCGCACGGTTGCGGGTGACCCTTTCCGCCGCGCACAGTGAAGATGATGTGGCGCAGCTGCTGCAGGCGCTGGAAGCAGCCCTGGCAGCGTTGCCAGACGAAGAGAATACCCATGAACACGATTAATCTGCTGCCTGGCTGGGCGCTGGCGGCCAGCAATCTCGATGCCCTGCGACAGACGCTGCAGGCCAGCCTGCCGAATCATGCAGTGGTGAGTCATGAACTGCCGCCGATGCAGATGTCGAATCTGGAGTCTGACCTGGAGCAGCTGGCCGGTACCCTGCAGCCCGGGTGGCTGGTTGGCTGGTCGCTGGGCGGCGTGCTGGCCATCCAGCTGCTGCGACGTTATCCCGAGCGCTTCTGTGGCGTGGCGACTATCGCCAGCAACGCCTGTTTCGCAGCGCGCGCTGATTGGTCTCAAGCCATGCCGGCCGATACCTTCAAGGCGTTCTTCAACGAGGCGCGCGAAAAGCCGGAGAAAATCCTCAAACGCTTTGCGTTGCTGGTAACCCAGGGTGCTGCGCAGCCGCGTGAGGTCAGTCGACAGCTGCAATGGAGTGACGCCGACCCACTGCAGCGGTTGAACCACCTGGCACTGCTGGGGGTGCTGGATAACCGTGTCCATTTGCGCCGCTGCGAGCAACCGGTGCTGCATTGTCTGGCGGCACAGGATGCCCTGGTGCCGTCAACTGTGGCGGCTGAACTGCAGGCGCTCAATGCCCAGGCCAAGGTGTCTGTGCATCCGCAGTCCAGCCATGCATTGCCGCTGGAGCAACCAGAGTGGCTGGCACAGCAGATCAGCAACTGGGTGCAGCAGACGTGAATAGCGCTGCCATCGACAAGCGCCAGGTCGCGGCCTCATTCAGTCGGGCTGCCGGCACCTATGACCAGGTGGCCGAGTTGCAGCGCAAGGTGGGCAATAATCTGCTTTCGCGGTTGCCTGAGGCTGAACAGCTCAGCCAATTGGCGGATATTGGCTGTGGCACCGGCTATTTCACCCGCGCGCTGGCAGAACGGTTCGGCTTACCTGTGCTGGGACTGGACATCGCCGAAGGGATGCTGCGTTACGCGCGTGATCGCAGCCCGGCAGCGCTAGGCTGGGTTGCAGCTGATGCGGAAAGCCTGCCGCTACGCTCGGCCAGTCAGGACCTGCTGTTTTCCAGTCTGGCGCTGCAATGGTGTCCGCAATTGCCGTTGGCGCTGAGTGAAGGTTATAGAGTCTTGCGTCCGGGCGGCTGCATGGCGTTCAACACTTTGGTAGAGGGTACGCTCGGCGAGCTGCGCGCTGCCTGGCAGGCTGTCGACGGCTTTGTACACGTCAATCGTTTCATGCCGCTGGCACAATTGCAGGCGATGCTGGCCGCGGCCGGTTTCGCCCGTTGGCACTGCGAGGTGGAGGCGCACGTTCTGCACTATGGCCAGGTCAGTGAGCTCACCCACGAGCTCAAGGCCCTGGGCGCCCACAATCTGAACGCCGGTCGACCCAGTGGCCTGACCGGCCGCGCCAGGCTGCGTGCGCTTACCACGGCTTATGAAAGCCAGCGCCAGACAGCCGGCTTGCCGGCGACCTATCAGGTGGCGCAGGTATTGTTGTTCAAGGGTATTGATCAGGCTTGAGGAGCCACGCATGTCCAAAAGATACTTTGTTACCGGTACCGACACCGAGATAGGCAAGACCACTATAGCGGCGGCGCTGCTGCATGCCGCCCGCGAGTCCGGGCTGAGTACGGCGGCAGTCAAGCCGGTGGCAGCGGGCTGTGAGCGTACCGCCGAGGGCCTGCGCAATGAGGATGCGCTGGTGCTGCAGGCTGAGTGCAGCCCGGCACTGGCGTACGAGCTGATCAACCCGGTGACACTGGAAGCAGCTATTGCGCCGCATATTGCCGCGCAGGAAGAGGGTGCGGCACTGACGCTGGAGTTGCTGGCAAATGCCTGCCGACAAGTGTTCGAGCGCAAGGCCGACCTGTCCCTGGTAGAAGGTGCAGGCGGTTGGCGCGTCCCGTTGAATGACAACGAGCTGCTGTCCGGGCTGGCGCGAGATCTCCAGTTGCCAGTGATCCTGGTGGTAGGCATGCGTCTGGGTTGTATCAACCATGCCCTGATGACCTGTGAAGCGATCGCCGCTGACGGCCTTGAGGTGGCGGGCTGGGTAGCCAACCAGGTGGATGCCGATATGAGTCGGCCAGACGAGAATCTGGCTACGCTGCAGCAACTGATCAAGGCGCCGTTTCTGGGTCGCGTACCGCGGCTGCAGCCGGCCAGCGCCGCAGCTGTGGCGGCCTATCTGGATATCGGCCCGCTGATCTGAACTGACCGGCGGTGATACTCAATAGTGGCCATTTGTGCTTGAATGGGTGCAGGTTCTTCCATTAATAGAGGTTGTGCATGGCTACCCTCGACTTGATTTCATCTGGCCTGACCAGTGTGCGTCAGGGTCAGAATCGTATGACCAACGCAGCGTCCGACATTGCGCGGGCGGGAACAGCCGTCGATCCGGTGTCGCCAAACCCGATACCTACTCAGCCAGCCACCGGCCAGGCAGCGGCCAGCGCTCCGGTTGAAAGCGCGCGCCCGGTCTACCTGGTTGATAGCATGGTCGAGCTGCAACAGGGCCGTCAGGAAGCACAGGCCGGTGCCTCGATTATCGATACCGCCGATGAAGTCCTGGGTACCCTGCTCGACGTCACCGTCTGAGATATGTAAACGGCATTCGAGTCCTGGCCGGGCGCCGCTGCAGTATGTCTGATTGGCAAAACCTGGCCCGCTGAGGTCTGTTTATGATGAGTGTTGGTGCTTTCAGCGCCGCTAAATATTCCCCTTCTTTCGTTCCGGCGTCGATTTCGGTCGGCGCGCCGGCAAGTACCCTTGTGCAAGCCAAGGCCGAGCCCGGCCGTTTTCCGCCAGTGGATGAAAGCGCGCAAGGTGCTGCTACCCCGAGCGCGACCGATCAGCCGGAAAATGCCGCTACCGAGGCCGAGAAGAGCAAGCGCGCTCAATTGGCCAATGCTGAAAGCGAGCTGCGGCGCGTTACCCAGCAAGAGATTCAGGACTTGTCCGCGCGTGACCGTGAGGTGCGTGCGCATGAGCAGGCGCACATGGCAGTCGGTGGCCAGCACGCGGGCTCTGTGCAATACGACTACACCCGCGGGCCCGACGGAAAGCTCTACGCAGTTGGCGGTGAGGTGGGTATCGACACGGCCCCGGTGCCTGGCGATCCACAGGCGACTATCGACAAGATGGAGCAGGTCCGTCGTGCCGCGCTGGCGCCGGCCGAACCCTCCGGGCAGGATCGGACGGTCGCGGCGCAAGCGGCCCAGGCGATTGCCCAGGCCCGTGCGGAGTTGGCTACGCGGGGGCCTGAACCCTCCGATAGCGCGAAGAGCGAGGCGTCAGCGCAATCTGACGAGAGCGCCGGCGAGCAAGGCGATAACGAAGCGCCTGGCACAGCCCCGGATCGTTCTCGCGAGCTCACGCTGTATCGCGATATTGCCGGCTCCATTGACGCCGCCGACCAGGCTTTCTCCCAGCGCGCCTGATATTCCGCCCGCTGTTCTGCGCGCACCGGTTCCGTCTTCTACTTTCCCGTACTTGCCGTCGTACCCTCATGGCAGCGTCGGTGATGCAAAGTCAGCCCTGTTTATAATCTGGTATTCATGCGGGGGTTGACTTTCACTTGGCGTAAACGTATGTTTCAAACACATGTTTGAAAGTGCTGTTTTTGCAGTACCAAATGCAGCTTCGGCTGCCCTTGCATCTGATACTACTGTTGAGGTCAAGCACCATGCCCGATTACAAGGCCCCCCTGCGTGATATCCGTTTTGTTCGCGATGAGCTTCTGGGTTATGAAGAGCATTACCAGAGTCTGCCTGGTTGCGAAGACGCAACGCCTGACATGGTCAACGCCATCCTGGAAGAGGGTGCCAAATTTTGCGAGCAGATCATTGCTCCGTTGAACCGCGGCGGCGATAGCGAAGGCTGTACCTGGAGCGCTGAAGGCGTGACTACGCCTACCGGTTTCAAGGAAGCCTATCAGCAGTACGTTGAAGGTGGCTGGCCGAGCCTGGCGCATGACGTCAACCACGGCGGCCAGGGTCTGCCCGAATCTCTGGGTCTGGCGATCAGCGAAATGGTCGGTCAGGCCAACTGGTCCTGGGGCATGTACCCCGGCCTGTCTCACGGCGCCATGAACACCCTGGACGAGCACGGCACCGATGAGCAGAAGCACACCTACCTGACCAAGCTGGTTTCCGGTCAGTGGACCGGCACCATGTGTCTGACCGAGTCCCATTGCGGTACCGATCTGGGCATGCTGCGCACCAAGGCCGAGCCACAGGCTGACGGCAGCTACAAGATCTCCGGCACCAAGATCTTCATCTCCTCCGGTGAGCACGACATGGCCGAGAACATCGTCCATATCGTTCTGGCGCGTCTGCCCGATGCCCCTGCCGGCACCAAGGGTATTTCGCTGTTTATCGTTCCCAAGTTCCTGCCTGACGCCGAAGGCGAGAAGGGCGAGCGCAATGGCGTTACCTGTGGTTCGCTGGAACACAAGATGGGTATCCACGGTAATGCGACCTGCGTAATGAACTTCGACGGCGCTACCGGTTTCCTGATCGGGCCGCCGAACAAAGGTCTGAACTGCATGTTCACCTTCATGAACACCGCCCGTCTGGGTACCGCCCTGCAGGGCCTGGCCCATGCCGAAGTCGGTTTCCAGGGTGGTATTCAGTACGCCCGTGATCGTCTGCAGATGCGCGCTCTGACCGGTGCCAAAGCGCCCGAGAAGGCCGCTGATCCGATTATCGTTCACCCTGACGTACGCCGCATGCTGCTGACCATGAAAGCCTTTGCCGAGGGTAACCGGGCAATGGTCTATTTCACCGCCAAGCAGGTCGACATCGTCAAGAACAGCCAGGATGCCGAGCAGAAGAAACAGGCTGATGCCCTGCTGGCGCTGCTGACACCGATTGCCAAGGCCTTCATGACCGAAGTTGGCTTTGAGGCCGCCAACCACGGCGTGCAAATCTATGGCGGCCACGGCTTTATCGCCGAATGGGGCATGGAGCAGAACGTGCGTGATGCCCGTATCTCCATGCTTTACGAAGGCACTACCGGTATTCAGGCGCTTGACCTGCTGGGTCGCAAGGTGTTGATGAGCCAGGGCGAAGCGCTCAAGGGCTTCACCAAGATCGTCCACAAGTTCTGCCAGAACAACGAAGGTAACGAGTCCATCTCCGAGTTTGTTGCGCCGCTGGCACAACTGAACAAGGAATGGGGCGAGCTGACCATGAAAGTGGGCATGGCGGCCATGAAGGATCGGGAGATGGTCGGTGCTGCCTCGGTTGATTACCTGATGTACAGCGGCTACGCCTGCCTGGCTTATTTCTGGGCTGACATGGCTCGGGTTGCGGCGGCCAAGCTGGCCGAAGGTACTTCCGAGCAAGCGTTCTACACGGCCAAGCTGCAGACTGCGCGCTTCTACTTCCAGCGCATCCTGCCGCGTACCCGCACTCACGTTGAAAGCATGCTGTCCGGTGCCGACAACCTGATGGACATGGATGCCGAGAACTTCGCGCTGGGCTATTGATTCTTCAGTCCGTGTGAATTGAAAAAGGCCGCCCCGGTTACCGGGGCGGCCTTTTTTTTTGTGCCAATGTTCGTTTACAAATCGCGTGCCAGGCGAATACCGCTGAATTGCCAGCGCGCTGAAGGCGGAAAGAAATTGCGGTAACTGGGGCGGCTATGGCCCTGGGGCGTAGCGCAGGAACTGCCGCGCAGGACCATCTGGTTGATCATGAATTTGCCGTTGTACTCTCCAACCGCGCCGGCGGCAGGCTGGTAACCGGGGTAGGGCAAGTAGGCGCTGTTGGTCCATTGCCAGACTTCGCCGAACAGTCCTGCCAGGCCTGGTTGTTCTCGGGCAGCATGTTCCCACTCCATCTCGGTAGGCAGTCTCGCCTTGGACCAGCGTGCGAAAGCGTCAGCCTCGTACAGGCTGACATGACATAGCGGTGCCTCGTGATTGAGAGGTTGTTCGCCGGCCAGGGTGAACAGCGTCCATTGTTGATCACGGTGCAACCAGTACAGGGGCGCGCGCACCCGCTGCTCGTTCACCCAGTCCCAGCCATCTGACAGCCAGAGCTCCGGACGCTGATAACCTCCGTCGGCAACAAATGCCAGAAAGTCGCCGTTGCTCACGTTGCGCGTGGCGAGCTGAAATGGCTCTAGCCAGACCCGGTGCGCGGGCCCTTCGTTGTCGTAGCAGAATCCGTCTCCCGCATGTCCAACTTCGCAGAGTCCTCCCTGTAGCGTACTGAACTGCATCGCCTGCTGGGTGACTGTGGTGCTGGGTTGCTCCGGCGCCTTGCTGCGCCAGGCCGGATACAGGGGATTGCAGGAAAAGTGGTGTTTCAGATCGGTCAGCATCAGCTCCTGGTGCTGCTGTTCATGCTGCAGGCCCAGTTCTATCAGCGGCGCCAGTGCGCCCAACGCGGCCGGATCGGCAAGCAGCGACAGCATCTGGCGGTCGACATGCTGGCGGTAGTGCAATATTTCCTCAAGTGAGGGGCGCGACAACAAACCGCGATCCGCGCGTGTGTGCCGTTCGCCCACTCCCACATAGTAGGAGTTGAACAGTACGCGATAACGCGGGTCCAGCACCGGTGGTGGTGTGTTGAGTGCGCCGAGCACAAAGGTCTCGAAAAACCAGGTGGTGTGCGCCAGGTGCCATTTGAGTGGGCTGGCATCGGCCATGGATTGCAGCTGGCAATCTTCCGCACTCAAGCCGCGAATGAGTTCCTGCGAGTAGGCACGGGTTTTTGCATAGCGAAACGCCAGGCTGTTGTCATCACCCTGAGGATGGCTGGCCAAGGTGGCCGTGTCGGGAAAAGGGGCTGGCTGATTCATACAGGCTCCGCGAGGAAGACACCAAACCAGTCCTGCGGATCGGTCCAGTAATGGCTGCAGCGCAGACCGCTGGCAGCGAGCAGGGCACGAAACTCGTCCAGGCTGTATTTGTGCGAATATTCGGTGAGTATGTGTTCATTGGCGCCGAAGCGGCGGTTGGCGTGTACGCCTAGGTTGACGTTCTGCTCACGGGCAGATACCAGGTGCATTTCGACCCGCCGATGGGCTTCGTCAAAGTGAGCAAAGTGGCGAAAATGCGCGGCGTTGAAATCCGCATCGAGTTCGCGGTTGACCACGTTAAGCACATTCAGGTTGAACTCGGCGGTGACGCCGCTAGCGTCGTCGTAAGCCGCCTCCAGTATGTCCCGCGGTTTGACCAGGTCGGCGCCGATCAGCAATCGGCCGTGCTGGCCGCAATGCGCGCGTATCCGGCGCAGAAAGCGCATGGCTGCGCGCGGCTCGAAGTTGCCGATGGACGAGCCCGGGTAGAAGAAAACGGGTGGCGCCGAAGGTCGCTCGGCGAGCAATTCGTGCAGGTCCAGATGCTGGGTAAAGTCGCTGACCACGCCTATGCATTCGAGCTGCGGGTGGCGCTGGGCTACCTCGGCGAGCGAGGTCTGCAAAAACTCGCCGGCAATATCCACGCCGATGACGCGCGCCGGGGCGACGGCGCTCAGCCAGTCTTCGGTTTTCCGGCAGTCGCCGCAGCCCAGGTCGATCCACTGCATGTGGCCAGGTAATTGTTCGGCAATGGCCTCCCTGTGCTGGGAAAAAATCCGCGCCTCGGTACGGGTGGGATAATACTCGTCGAGTCGGCAAATGGCGGTGAACAGTTCGCAACCACGGTCATCGTAGAAGTATTTGGAGTCGATATGGGCGCGGGGTTGCAACAAACCGTGCAAGAGTTGCTGGCGCTCATCCTGAGTCGGCAGCCGCAATGCGGTCTGGAGTCTGGGCAGGTCAAGGGCAAGGCTCACGTAGGCTATATCCTCTGCAGGTCAAAGACGCATGTCTTCAAAACCTAGCAGTCGCGACCGGATTCTGCCAATGCTTGCATGGGTTTGGGGTTGAGCCTGTGACGTAGTACCGCTGGTCTCAGAACGCTGCTCCTGCGGTCTGCTCGCCTTCAGGAGTCGAGGGAGGGGACTCTTGAAGGCGTGTGCGCACGGGTGCTTACAACCCCTTGGCGCTGTCTACCAACTGGCGGATCATCTTGAACAGTTTGCGTGACGCTGCCGGTGCCTTGTTCTGCTCTGCTTCCTTGGTGGCTTGTCTTACCAGGTGGCGGATCTGCTGCCGGTCTGCGGCGGGGTAGGCAATGATGAACAGTTCGAGTTCATCGGCGCGCCCGGTCAGCAGACGGTCGCGCCAGCGTTCCATCTGGTGGAAATGCTGGGCGTGCTCCTTGGTGCTGCTGTCGATCAGGTCAAGATAGGTCTGGATGGCGTCGGTGTCCTGATCGCGCACCAGCTTGCCAACGAAGCTCATATGACGCTTGAGTGCACCGCGCGCGGTATGCCGCGGCGCTTCAGCCAGTGCCAGGCGCAGCTTGTCGGTCAGCTCCAGCTTGCTCAGTTGGTCGGGTTTGAGCGTCAGCAGCCGCCGCCCCATTTCCTGCAGTGCATCCATTTCCCGTTTGATCTGGCTCTTGCTCTTGCCTTCATCAGAGGGTTCGAGGGATTCGTCTTCGTGAAACTCGGTCATGGCTTGCCTGCTGAAACGGTTGGAATAATGCACGGGTGAATGACAAAGCGCTGCCGGGAAAGCCCGCCGCACTGGCGCCAATGATACCCGTTCTGACCCTCGCAGGGGTAATCGACTGTGGTCGGCTGCCGCGCAACACCGCTACAATGGGGCACATTGCTCCGGAGGATATATGACGACACCGATTTCGACTCAAGCCGAGGATCCGCAAGCCCTGCGTACCAGCCTGGAACAGCGGGTAGCCTTTATCGTTGAGGAAGCGCGGCGCCAGGGTGCGACCGCCAGCGAAGTCGGCGTCAGTCAGAACACCGGTCTGTCTGTTGGCGTACGCAAGGGCGAGGTAGAAACGGTCGAGTTCAACCGCGACCAGGGGTTTGCCATCACCCTCTATGCGGGCCAACGCAAGGGCTCGGTGAGCACCTCCGATAACTCGGATGAGGCGATACGCAAGGCGGTGGAAACCGCGCTGATCATTGCCAAGCATGCCTCTGAAGATCCTTGCGCCGGTTTGGCTGAGGCCGAGCTGATGGCGCAGCGGATGCCTGATCTTGACCTGTTTCACCCCTGGGAGATCAGCGCCGAAGCTGCCATCGATAAAGCCCTGGCATTGGAGGCCGCAGCGCTGGAAGTGGATTCGCGCCTGACTACCGACAGCGCCCAGGTCAGTACTCAGCAGGGTTGCCGAGTCTATGGTAATAGTCACGGCTTTATCGGGAGCTCCATGGGCTCGCGGCACAGCGCCGCTGCCGTGCTGATTGTTGGCTCGGAGCACGGCATGCAACGCGATTACTGGTATGCGGTGGACCGCGTGCCAGAGCGTTTGCCCAGTGAACAGGCGATTGGCCGCAAAGCCGCCGAGCGTACCCTGGCCCGACTCAATCCCAAACCGATAAAGACCGCCAAGGTACCGGTGCTCTTTGCCGCCGATCAGGCGGTGGGGCTGGTTGGGCATCTGCTCGGCGCCATATCCGGCGGGGCAGTCTACCGGCAATCCACTTTTCTGCTTGATGCGCTGGGGCAGCCGGTCTTCCCGGACTGGATGACCATGCAGGAAAAGCCCTTCGAACTGCGCGCGTTGGGCAGCGCTACCTTCGACGGGGATGGTCTGGCCACGCGAGAGCAGGCCTTTATCGATCAAGGGCAACTGAGCAGCTGGATATTGTCCACCTATTCCGGGCGCAAGCTGGGCATGCCGAGCACCGCCAACGCCGGCGGCGTGCATAACCTGCAGGTCATCAGCAATGCAGGTGATCTCGACTCGCTGCTCAAGGAAATGGGCACCGGCCTTCTGGTGACCGAGCTGATGGGGCAGGGGGTTAACGGCGTAACGGGCGATTATTCACGCGGCGCCGGCGGCTTCTGGGTCGAGAACGGCGAGATACAGCATGCCGTCAACGAAGTGACCATCGCCGGAAACCTGCGCGACATGTACGCCAACCTACGGTGCGTGGGCAACGATCTGGAGCGTCGCGGCAACTACCTCACTGGCAGCTGGCTGGTTGATGGGATGACGGTGGGGGGCGCCTAGCGGCGCCAGCTACAAGCTGCAAGCTCCAAGCTACAAGCAAACCGCAAGACGCGAACTAGCAGCTGCAAGCAGATACGCACCCCTCCGCTTCCTGCGCGGGAATGACTATTTCTGAGGGCATATGGTGGTTTTGCCTCGGACTGAACATCAGATCAGTTGCTGAGAGAGGGTGGGTCGGTCTCTTGTTAAGGGCCGACTAAAGCGCACATTTTCCTGAATACCACTTGACGGATAATACCCAGGCACCATTCTGATAACGCTTGCAGCTTGCAGCTTGCAGCTTGCAGCTTGCAGCTTGCAGCTTGCAGCTTGCAGCTATTCCCCTTCCCCAAAATAGTCATTGATCAGTGCCAGCAGTTCCTCCAGCGCCTCTTCGGCCTGTTCACCTTCGCAACTGATGCAGATTTCGCTGCCTTTGCTGGCGGCCAGCATCATCACCTGCATGATGCTTTTGCCATCGACCTGCAGGTTTTCGTCCTGGCCGACTTTCACCTCGCAGCCGTAGCGGCTGGCGACGCCCACAAATTTGGCAGCGGCGCGGGCATGCAAGCCAAGCTTGTTGATGATTTCTATACGGGTGGTCGGCATATCAGGGCAGGTCGCGGTGGCGGATCAGGAGGTTGGGGGTGCTGGTGCCCAGGTCTTTTACCAGCCGCTCTACCAGGTAGACGGAGCGGTGGTGGCCGCCTGTGCAGCCGATCGCAATAGTCATGTAACTGCGCTCGCCGGCAGCGTAGCGCGGCAGCCACTTTTTCAGAAACTGACGGATGTCCTGATACATCTCTTCGACGTCGGGCTGGCTGTCGAGGTAGGTGCGCACAGGTTCGTCACGTCCGGAGAATGCCCGCATGTCTGGCCGCCAGTACGGGTTGGGCAGACAGCGAACATCGAAGATGATGTCGGCATCGGCCGGTACACCGCGCTTGAAGCCAAAGGATTGGATCAGTACCGAAGGCGTGCTGCCCTGACTGCCAAGCAGGCGCTGTTTTACCTGATCACGCAGTTGGTAAAGATTAAGGTGGCTGGTGTCTATTTTCAGCGTCGCCAGATCTATGATCGGCTCGAGAATGCGCAACTCCTGGGCAATAGCCTCGGCCAGCGAACGCTCATTGTCGGTGAGGGGGTGTTTGCGGCGGGTCTCCGAGAAGCGCTTTATCAGTACATCATCGGCGGCGGCCAGAAACAGCACCTCGCAATGCACACCGGCGTCGCGTACCTGTTTGAGCAGCTCGGGGAAGCGCTGCAGGTCGCTGGCCAGATTGCGCGCGTCGATGCTGATGGCAACGGCGGGCAGGCTCAGTTCGGCTTCACTGGCCTGGCGGGCGAGTTCCGGCAGCAGCCCGGCTGGCAGGTTGTCGATGCAGTAGAAGCCATTGTCTTCCAGCAGGTGCAGCGCGGTACTCTTGCCTGACCCGGAACGGCCACTGACGACAACCAGGCGCATTGTTTCAGCCGTCCCCGGCAGTCATGACGTCGTAGAGGCTCTGGGCGTCGGGTGCAGCGCGCAGCGCATCGCGCAGCTCGGCCTGATCCAGCTTGCCGGCGAGCATTTTCAGAATCTGCAGGTGCTGATCGGTTGCTTCCTGAGGTACCAGTAGAACGAATATGAGGTCTACAGGTTGACCGTCCAGCGCATCAAAATCGATTTTCCCTTCCAGTTGCAGCAGGGCACCAATGGCTTGGTGACAATCGCCCAGCCGGCAGTGGGGAATGGCAATACCGTTGCCAAAACCGGTAGAGCCCAGCTTTTCGCGGGCTATCAGGCTTTCGTATATGGCATCGGGGTCAAGGTTGGTGTGCTGGGCAACCAGCTTGCCGATCAGCTCCAGCACACGTTTCTTGGACCCCCCCTGAACGCCCGAAAAGGTGCGGTCAGGGGTCAAGATATGGTCTATTTGCATGATTATGCGGTGGGGTTCGCGTTAACGGTCATTGGCGCCCTGCAGGCGGTCGATGTGCTTTTCTTTGTGCTTGATCAGTTGCCGGTCAAGCTTGTCGGTGAGCTGGTCGATAGCCGCGTACATGTCGGTACTCTCGGCCAGGGCGACGACTTCGCCACCGGCGACATGCAGGGTAGCTTCGGCCTTCTGGCGGAGCTTTTCAACCTCGAGGGTGACCTGGACATTGGTTATCTTGTCAAAGTGCCGCTCCAGGCGGGCCATTTTTTCAGTGACGTAGTCGCGCAGTGCGTCGGTGATATCGAGTTGATGACCGCTAATGTTCAGTTGCATACGGCTTCTCCTGATTGGCTTGATGTTGCGGGGGTGACCAGATGTCACCCGGTGATGCCACTGCTTGATCCTTGACGGCTTATACCAGTCTCTTGCGTTCGCTCGAAGGTGCGATGTTGAGCGATTCGCGGTACTTTGCGATGGTCCGGCGGGCCACCTCGATGCCTTGTTCTTCCAGTAAACCAGCGATCTTGCTGTCGCTCAATGGTTTCTTTGGGTTTTCTGCTGCAACCAGTTTCTTGATCAGCGCGCGGATGGCGGTAGAAGAGAATTCGCCACCTTCGCTGGTGCCCACATGACTGGAAAAAAAGTACTTGAGCTCGAAGATGCCACGCGGCGTATGCATGAATTTCTGCGTGGTTACCCGCGAGATAGTGGACTCGTGCATGCCCACGGCTTCCGCGATGTCATGCAGTACCAGCGGCTTCATCGCCTCTTCGCCCTGCTCGAGAAAGCCGCGCTGGTGCTCGACGATCTGCGTGGCGACCTTCATCAGGGTTTCATTGCGGCTCTGCAGGCTCTTGATGAACCAGCGGGCTTCCTGCAGATGGTTGCGCAGGTAGGTATTGTCTTCGCTGGAGTCGGCCCGGCGGACCATGGAGGCGTACTGACCATTGACCCGCACCTTGGGCACCGACTCCTGATTCAGCTCGACCAGCCAGCGGTTGTTGTCCTTGCGCACAATGACATCGGGAATCACGTATTCTGGCTCGCCGGAGGCGATCTCGCCGCCGGGCCTGGGGTTGAGCGTCTGAATCAGCGCCACTGCATCGCGCAGTTGATCCTCCTTGAGCTTGCTGCGACGCATCAGCTGGCTGAAGTCGCGGCTGCCGAGCAGTTCCAGATGATCACGGATCACGCGGGTGGCCTGCTCCAGCATGGGTGTATCGGCCGGTAGCTGGCGCAGCTGCAGCAGCAGGCATTCGCGCAGGTCGCGCGCACCCACGCCAACCGGCTCGAACTGCTGAATACGGTGCAGGACCATCTCAACCTCGTCCAGCTCCACTTCCAGTTCCGCTGGCATAGAGGCGAGGATGTCTTCCAGCGACTCTTCCAGGTAGCCATCGGCATTGATGCCGTCGATCAATGCGGTGGCGATCTCATAGTCGGTTTCCGACATGGGGATCAGGTTGAGCTGCCATTCCAGGTGACTCTGCAGGGTTTCACCGGTGCCGGTACGCGAAGTGTAGTCCCAGTCTTCCTCATCCTGGCTGGGCAGCGAGCTGGCGGAGGTCTGATAGACATCTTCCCACTGGGTGTCTACCGGCAGCTCATTGGGGATCTGTTCGTTCCAGTTGCCCTCGTCGGGCTGGCTGTGCTGGTCAATGGCATCAAGGGTGACCGGCTCAGGCACTGTGACCGAGGTCGGGTCGCCATCGCTGTCGTTGTCGTTGCTGTCACTGCCGCCGGCGCTGTAGTCATCATCGCTGTCGTCGGCCATCTCCAGCATGGGATTGGCCTCCAGTGCTTCCTGCACCTCCTGCTGGAGGTCAAGACTGGAAAGTTGCAGCAGTCGGATGGCTTGTTGCAGCTGCGGTGTCATCGTCAGCTGCTGTCCCATCTTGAGGACGAGCGAGGGTTTCATTGTGTGGCGAATTACCTTGTGCGCTAGGTCAAACCAATATCGAGGCCGCTCTGGCTCATGTTGCCTTGTAGCATGCCTGAAACCTTTGCCGTTTTATAGCCGGAAGGCGTGGCCCAGGTAGACATCCTTCACCGTCTGGTCGGCCAGCACGGTCTCGGCGTCGCCTTCGGCAATGATGTGGCCGTCGTTGACTATGTAGGCCTTGTCGCAGATATCCAGCGTCTCACGGACGTTGTGATCGGTGATGAGTACGCCAATCCCCTTGTCCTTCAGATGCTGAATGATCTGTTTGATGTCGCTGACTGAAATCGGGTCAACCCCGGCAAAGGGCTCGTCAAGCAGAATAAAGCTGGGATCGGTGGCCAGTGCGCGGGCGATCTCGGCACGGCGCCGCTCGCCGCCGGACAGGCTCATGCCCAGATTGTCGCGTAGATGCTGAATATGAAACTCGCGCAGCAGCGACTCCAGTTTGCCCTTGCGGCCTTCGGCATTCAGGTCCTTGCGGGTTTCCAGGATCGCCATGATGTTGGCGGCCACAGTCAGCTTGCGAAAGATCGACGCCTCCTGCGGCAGGTAACCGAGGCCTTCACGGGCACGGCCATGCATAGGCAGGGCGGTGAGGTTCTTGTCATCGATGTGGACCTCGCCCTGATCTGATTTGACCAGCCCAACGATCATGTAGAAGCAGGTGGTCTTGCCGGCGCCGTTCGGGCCCAGTAGTCCGACCACTTCGCCGCTGTCGATGGAGATCGACACGTCCTTGACTACCTGGCGGGTCTTGTACGCCTTGGCCAGGTGTCGGGCTTGTAGTGTGCTCATGGTGCGCTTGACTCGCTTTCGCCAGTGTCGGGCTCGGCAGGCGGCTGGGCAGCATTGCCGCGGCTGCGCGGTTGAATGGTGATTTCGATGCGGCCATTGCCGTTGCTTTCGGCGCCGCTGGCGCCGGTGCTGGTGTTGCGTCCGGCATTGACTACCTGGGCGCGCACGTCATAACTGACGTAGTCGCCCTGGAAGGTATTGCCAGACTGCTCCAGAAAGGCGTCGTCGATCAGCACCACGCGTTCATCGGCGGCGTAGTACTCGATGGTCTGCGCGCGCGCCTTGACCGGCGGCTCGTTGGCCTGCTGCGTCTGCTGGTAAGTCGCGGGGCCGCCCTGGGTGACCATCTTGTTCAACTGGCCCTGGGCGTCTCGCGTCAGGGTTACCCGGGAGCCGGCCAGGCGCATGCTGCCCTGGGTGATAATCACGTCGCCGGTATAGACGGCGGTGTTGCGCTTGTCGTCCAGGGTGGCGGCGTTGGCCTGAATGCGAATGGGCTGGCTGCTATCGCTGGGCAACGCATGCACGGCGGTGACCGGACACAGTGCCAGGGTCATGACAAAGAGGGATTTAGCGCACCTCATGTTGGCCTCGTACTTTGGACAGCAGCTGCAGGCGGCCGTCGTTGAGAAATAACTGCATGCCCGTGGCGGTGGTGAGGCTCTGGGCTGCTTCGATTTTAACGTCTTGATCGGTTTCGGCATAATCGCGCGCCGGGAACAGTGTCAGCGCGGAGGTGGTCAGGCGTCGGGCTGGCTGGTTGGCCAGCTCCTGCTGCAATAGCACATTGTTCTGCAGATCGACCCGGTCGCCCTTTTCGGTGACCAGCCCTTCGTCCGCTTCCAGCAACCAGGGAGCAGGGTCCTCGCCGCGGTAGAACAGGAGCTTCGGCTCTTGCAAGTGGGTGCTGCCGTCCTCTACCTGATGAACTGCGTGGCTGGTGGTGAGTTCATAGGCGGTCTTGCCCTGTTCGTTCAGTGCCTGGATGCGGGCGTTGTCTATATAGAAGTCCGGGCGTGCCTGCTCGGCATCGCCGGTAAGGGGGGTAAAACTGGCCGGCCGAATATTCCAGTAACCCATGCTCAGGGCCAGCGCCACTCCCAGCAATACCAGCAGGCCGGTTAACAGGTAGCGGGGCATGCTGAGTTTCACAGGTAGGCCGCCTGGGCTTCTTCAAGGGTGCCCTGCGCCTGCATGATCAACTCGCAGAACTCGCGGGCGGCACCGGCACCCCCTACGGCAGTGGTAATTCCGTGGGCGTGCTTGCGCACGAAGCTGTCGGCGCTGGCTACCGCCATGCCGAGACCGACGCGGCGCATGACCGGCAGATCGGGCAGGTCGTCGCCCAGAAAGGCGATCTCGTGCATCTCGGCCGCCACCCGCTCACGCAGCTCGGCAAGCGCGGTGAGTTTGTCTTCGCGGCCCTGAATCAGATGCTGGATGCCTAGTGCACTGGCGCGGCGTTCTACCAGTGGCGAGTTGCGCCCGCTGATGATGGCGACCTCGACGCCGCTGGCAATCAACATCTTGATGCCGTGACCGTCCAGCGTATTGAACGACTTGAACTCGGTACCATCGGGCATGAAGAACAGGCGGCCGTCGGTGAGTACGCCATCCACGTCAAAAATCGCCAGGCGGATGGCGCGGGCGCGTTCGGCAATCTGTGTGGGGGTCTGGTTCATACTACTCCTGCGCGCAACAAGTCATGCATGTTCAGGGCGCCGACCGGCTGGCCTTCGGCATCGACCACAAACAGGCCACTGATCTTGGCATCTTCCATGATCTTAAGCACTTCGGCGGCGAGCATACCACTGCGCGCGGTCTTGCTGCGCGGGGTCATTACCTGGGCGATGGTCATGGCGTGAAAGTCGATATTCTGATCCAGCGTACGGCGCAGGTCACCGTCCGTGAAAATGCCTACCAGCTGTTTGTGCTGGTCGATCACGCCGGTGAGACCCAGCCCCTTGCAGGTCATTTCCAGCAGGGCATCGCGCAGAGAGGTCTCAGGGTTGACCAGTGGCATGGTCTCGCCGCTGTGCATGATGTCGTCCACCAGCAACAGCAGACGACGACCGAGGCTGCCGCCAGGGTGTGAAAAGGCGAAATCTTCTGCGCTGAAGCCGCGAGCCTCGAGCAGGGCTATGGCCAGGGCATCGCCCATCACCAACGCCGTGGTGGTGCTGGAAGTAGGGGCCAGGTTGAGCGGGCAGGCTTCCTGGGCTACGGCGGTATCCAGGTTGGCGATGGCGGCCTGCGCCATGGTCGAGGCCGGATTGCCGGTGATGCTGATCAGTGGCACACCCATGCGTTTGATCAACGGCAGCAAGGTGACCACTTCGGCGGTGTTGCCGGAATTGGACAGCGCAATCACCACGTCCTGCGGGGTAATCATGCCCATGTCGCCATGGCTGGCTTCGCCGGGGTGCACGAAGAAGGCCGGGGTGCCGGTACTGGCAAGCGTGGCAGCCAGCTTGCGGCCAATGTGCCCGGACTTGCCCATGCCGGTCACGACAATGCGGCCGGTGCAGGCCAGAAGGGTGTCGCAGGCCTGCACGAAGGAGGCGCCAAGGCGCTGCAGCAGCGAGTCGACGGCGTCGCGTTCCATGCTGATGGTGCGCTGCGCGGAGGCAATATAGTCAAAATCAGGCATTGTGCTTTATCGGTAATCAGTGAGGGCTGAAGTATAGCGGTTTGTGCGACGTAACTCACCAGCGAGCCACTTTTCGGCTGGTGGGGAGCAACCGGCTGCGCAATATTGGGTAACGGAGTGTTTCCCACCTTGGGCTGCACTGGCGTAACTGATATATTACGCGGCTCAATGTGCCCGAGGTCTGGGCGCGAGTCAGGAAGAGCACCTCCCAGCTATGACCGATTCTTCGGATTACATCGTCGATCTTCAGCAGATTACCTTTAGTCGCGGCTCAAGGCTGATCTTCGATGGCGTGGACATCCGCATTCCGCGTGGCAAGGTTACCGGCATCATGGGGCCCTCCGGCTGTGGCAAAACAACCTTGCTGCGTCTGATAGGCGCTCAGTTGCGACCCGACAGCGGAGCCATCTGGGTCAATGGTCAGAATATTCCGGAGCTGGGGCGCGAGCAACTCTTTGCGGCGCGCCAGCACATGGGCATGCTGTTTCAGAGTGGCGCGCTGTTCACCGATCTGAACGTGTTCGAGAACGTCGCCTTTCCGCTGCGGGTTCATACCCAGTTGACTGAAGAGATGATTCGTGACCTGGTCCTGCTCAAGTTGCAGGCAGTCGGTCTGCGCGGCGCCCAGCAGTTGATGCCCGATGAGTTATCCGGGGGCATGAAGCGTCGTGTGGCGCTGGCTCGTGCCATTGCTCTGGATCCGGAATTGATGATGTACGACGAGCCTTTCGTCGGCCAGGACCCGATTTCCATGGGGGTGCTGGTGCGCCTGATCCGGTTGCTGAACGACGCCTTGGGGCTGACCAGTATTGTGGTTTCGCACGATCTGGCCGAGACCGCCAGTATCGCCGACTATCTATATGTAGTGGGCGATGGTCAGGTACTGGGGCAGGGTACGCCGGATGAGCTGATGAATTCGGACAATCCGCGCATTCGCCAGTTCATGCAGGGCGAGCCCGACGGCCCGGTTCCTTTTCATTACCAGGCGCCCGAATACTTGTCGGAGCTGTTGCACAGGGAGCACAAGCAGTGAGTGTGGTTTCTCAGGTGGCCCTGTTGGGGCGCGCCGGTCTGGATACCGTCTCGGCCTTGGGTCGCTCCGGCGTATTCCTATTCAATGCGTTGCTGGGGCGCGCGCGCTTCGGCAACGGTTTTGCTCTGCTGCTCAAGCAACTGCACGCGGTAGGTGTGCTGTCGCTCGCTATCATCGTCGTCTCTGGCCTGTTCATCGGCATGGTTCTGGCGCTGCAGGGCTACAATATTCTGGTGGGCTATGGCTCGGAGCAGGCAGTGGGGCAGATGGTCGCGCTGACGCTGCTGCGCGAGCTGGGCCCGGTGGTCACCGCCTTGCTGTTTGCCGGTCGCGCCGGTTCGGCGCTGACTGCAGAAATCGGCCTGATGAAAGCCACCGAACAGTTGTCGAGCATGGAAATGATTGGCGTCGATCCATTGAAGTACGTGATCGCGCCGCGCCTCTGGGCGGGCTTTATCTCCATGCCGCTGCTGTCGATGATCTTCTGTGTGGTGGGTATCTGGGGTGGCGCGCTGGTAGCGGTTGACTGGCTGGGCGTTTACTCGGGCTCCTACTGGGCGAACATGCAGAACTCGGTCGAGTTTGTCGATGACGTGCTCAACGGCATGGTCAAATCCGTGGTGTTTGCCTTTGTGGTCACCTGGATCGCCGTGTTCCAGGGCTATGACTGCGAGCCTACCTCGGAAGGCATCAGCCGCTCCACCACGCGCACCGTTGTATATGCCTCGCTCGCGGTACTCGGGCTGGATTTTATTCTCACTGCTTTGATGTTCTGATTAGCCAAGGAAATAACCAATGCGTACCCGTAATCTGGAATTGACTGTCGGGGTATTTATTATTGCCGGCCTGCTGGCTCTGGCCGTATTGGCGCTCAAGGTAAGTGGGCTGACCGCCGGTGGGGCAGGCAATACCTATAGCGTACATGCCTATTTTGACAACGTCGCCGGGCTTACTCCCAAGGCGAAGATAACCATGTCCGGTGTGACCATCGGCCAGGTAACCGCCATCGAGTTCGACAAGACGCGCTACGCCGCCCGCGTCGATATGGCGATCGACCGCAAGGTCAATACATTGCCTGCCGACAGCACCGCTTCCATTCTGACCGCCGGTCTGCTGGGCGAGAAGTATGTGGGCATCTCTGTTGGTGGCGATGACGAGGTGCTGAGCGACGGCTCGGAGATTTACGACACCCAGTCGGCGCTGGTGCTGGAGGAACTGATTGGGCGATTCCTGCTCAATACCGTGAGTAAAGAAGAATGACCTGCGTAGCCTATAGGAGAGTCACCATGCGTGCAGCAGTTCGGTTTGTGCTGGCCCTGATCATCAGCATGCCAGCGTGGGTGCAGGCAGCGGTCACGCCCCAGGAAGTGGTTGACGATACCTCGCACAAGGTCATGACAGTGCTGGATGCCAACCGTGAAACCTATCGTAACGACCCCGAGGCGTTCCTTCAGGGGTTGAATGAAGTGCTCGATCCGGTCGTTGATTTTGAAGGCATTGCCAGCAGCGTGATGACAGTGCGCTATAGCCGCAGTGCCTCGGATGAGCAGGTTCAGCGTTTCATCGACACCTTCAAACGCAGCATGGTGCAGTTCTACGGCAATGCGCTGCTGGAGTTCAAGAGTGGTGAGATCACCGTGCTGCCGCCGAACAATCGCGAGCCGCGGCCTGATCGCGCCAGCGTGGATATGCAGGTCAAGGCCAGCGATGGCCAAGTTTACACCGCCACTTACACCATGACCGAGATCGACGGACAATGGAAAGTGCGCAATGTGATTGTCGAGGGTATCAACATCGGGCTGTTGTTCCGTGATCAGTTTGCCCAGGCCATGAAGGCCAACCGCAATGATCTGGATGCGGTGATTGATAACTGGGGCAGTGTGGTTGCCAAGTCCAAGGAAGCGGTCAAAAAGGAAGTTGATCAGTGAGCGACAAGCCCGCCACTGCCAGTGTGCACGCCGATGACCAGGGTGTGCTGCAACTGACCGGCGTGCTCGATTTTGTCAGCGTGCTGCCGCTGCGCGAGCAACTGATGCAGCGGATTGCCGCCGGCAGAGGTGCTATCATACTCGACCTTTCCGGGCTGCAGCGGGTCAACAGCGTCGGCCTGTCACTGCTGTTGCGGGTCGCCGAGCAGGCCGAGCAGAGTGAGCGCGCGCTGCATTTGCGCGGCGTTCCTGCGGGGTTGCAGAGCATCGCGGCCGTTTGCGGGCTGGACGGCTGGCTGCAGCAAGTCTCGGCGGCCTGAGCTCAACGCGCTTCCCACTTATGGTTGTGGTCTGCCCAGGGCAGACTACTGGACGGAGAAACAGACGATGCAACCCAGCGAAGTCAAACAACTGATCGAATCCAGCCTGGCCGATACCCAGGTGATGGTAGAGGGCGAGGGCTGCAACTTTCAGCTCAACGTAATCAGTGATGCGCTGGCGGCGCAGTCGCCGGTCAAGCGTCAACAGCAGATTTATGCGCTGCTCAATGACTATATTGCCGATGGGCGTATCCATGCGGTAACCATGAAGTTTTATACCCAGGAGACCTGGGCGAACCGCGCCTGAGGTCTGGAGAAAGAGATTCCGTATGGACAAGCTGATCATCACCGGCGGCAACCGCCTGGATGGGGAAATTCGTATTTCCGGAGCCAAGAACTCCGCCCTGCCGATCCTGGCTGCTACGCTGCTGGCCGATGAGGCCGTCACCATCTGCAACCTGCCGCATCTGCATGACATTACCACCATGATCGAGCTGTTCGGTCGCATGGGCGTGCAGCCGGTGGTAGACGAGAAAATGAACGTCGAGGTGAACCCCACCAGCATTACCACGCTGGTTGCGCCCTATGAGCTGGTGAAGACCATGCGCGCCTCGATTCTGGTGCTGGGCCCCATGGTCGCACACTTCGGCAAGGCCGAAGTGGCGTTGCCGGGCGGCTGCGCCATCGGCTCGCGGCCGGTGGACCTGCACATTCGCGGGTTGGAAGCCATGGGCGCGACCATCACCGTCGAAGGTGGCTACATCAAGGCACAGGCGCCCGAAGGCGGCCTGCGTGGCGCGCACTTTTTCTTCGATACCGTGAGTGTGACCGGCACCGAGAACATCCTCATGGCCGCTACCCTGGCCAAGGGCAAAACCGTGCTCGAGAACGCCGCGCGTGAGCCCGAAGTAGTGGATCTGGCCGAGTGCCTGATCGCCATGGGCGCGCAGATTTCCGGTCACGGTACGGCCACCATCACCATTCACGGGGTCGAGCGCCTGCACGGCGCGCGCTACTCGGTCATGCCTGACCGTATTGAAACCGGCACCTATCTGGTGGCCGCCGCGGCAACCCGTGGTCGCATCAAGGTGAAAGATACCGACGCCTCGATTCTGGAATCGGTGTTGCTCAAGCTGGAAGAGGCAGGCGCCCATATCGAAACCGGCAAGAACTGGATCGGCCTGGACATGAAGGGCAACCGCCCCCGTGCCATCAATCTGCGTACTGCCCCGTATCCGGCCTTCCCGACCGACATGCAGGCGCAATTCGTGGCCATGAATACCGTTGCCGAAGGCACCGGCACGGTGATCGAAACCGTATTCGAAAACCGCTTCATGCACGTGCAGGAAATGAACCGCATGGGGGCGCACATTCTGGTCGAGGGCAATACCGCAATTGTCACCGGTGTCGAGCAGCTCAAGGGTGCTCCAGTCATGGCGACCGACCTGCGCGCTTCGGCGAGCCTGGTCATTGCCGGTCTGGTAGCCGAGGGCGACACGCTGGTCGATCGCATCTATCACATCGATCGCGGCTACGAATGCATTGAAGAGAAACTGCAGGCACTGGGCGGCATCATTCGTCGCGTGCCGGCATAACGAGAGTAGTCATGAGCCAGAGTCTGACCATAGCGCTGTCCAAGGGGCGCATCCTCGACGATACCCTGCCGCTGTTGAAAGAAGCGGGCATCGAGCCGCTTGAAGATCTGGAGAAGAGCCGCAAGCTGATCTTCTCCACCTCGGATCCGGATGTGCGTCTGCTCATCGTGCGCGCCACCGACGTGCCCACCTATGTAGAACTGGGTGCGGCTGATCTGGGTGTGGCCGGCAAGGATGTGCTCATGGAGTACGGCAGCCAGGGGTTGTACGAGCCGCTGGATCTGAAGATCGCCAACTGCAAGTTGATGACCGCAGGCCCGGTGAACACGCCCGAACCCAAGGGGCGGCTGAAGGTCGCTACCAAGTTTGTCAATGTGGCGCGCCGCTACTACGCCGAGCAGGGCCGACAGGTCGATGTGATTAAGCTCTACGGTTCCATGGAGCTGGCGCCGCTGGTTGGCCTGGCCGACAAGATCATCGACGTGGTCGACACCGGCAACACCCTGCGCGCCAATGGGCTGGAGCCTCAGGAAATGATTGCCGAAATCAGCTCGCGCTTGATCGTCAACAAGGCTTCCATGAAGATGAAGCATGCCCGCATCAAGGCGCTGATCGATCTGCTTTCCGCTGCGGTAGAGCGCCGCGCGAGCTGAGCCTGAAGTTGTTCCAACCACCCCCATCGTAGAAGGTAACCCCCATGAGTACGCCGCTTAAAATCGCCCGTCTGAACGCCAATCAGAGCGATTTTGCGCAGCACCTGGACGCCTTGCTGGCCTGGGAAGGTGTCTCCGACAAGGCGGTCAACCAACGGGTGGAAGAGATCATCGCTGCCGTGCGCGAGCGTGGCGACGCAGCACTGATCGAATACACCGCGCGGTTCGACGGGTTGCAGGTCGACAGCATGGCTGACCTGATCCTTGGTCGCGCTCGGCTGGAACAGGCGCTGGAACGCATTACCGACGAGCAGCGTGAGGCCCTGGCTGTGGCCGCCGAGCGGGTCAAGCGCTATCACGAACATCAGCGTCAGGAGTCCTGGCGCTATACCGAAGCCGATGGCACCGTGCTGGGCCAGCAGATCACACCGCTGGACCGCGCCGGCCTTTACGTGCCAGGCGGCAAGGCGTCCTATCCTTCCTCGGTATTGATGAATGCGATTCCGGCCAAGGTCGCCGGCGTACCTGAAGTGGTCATGGTAGTGCCCACGCCCCGTGGTGAAATCAACGAGCTGGTGCTGGCGGCGGCTTGTCTGGCTGGCGTTGATCGGGTTTTCACGATCGGCGGCGCGCAAGCGGTTGCCGCACTGGCCTACGGTACCGAAAGCGTGCCACGGGTAGACAAGATAGTCGGCCCCGGCAATATCTATGTGGCCACTGCCAAGCGCGCAGTGTTCGGCCAGGTGGGTATCGACATGATCGCCGGCCCGTCCGAAATTCTGGTGGTGTGCGATGGCCAGACCGACCCGGACTGGATCGCCATGGATCTGTTTTCGCAGGCCGAGCACGACGAAGACGCCCAGTCCATTCTGCTCTCGCCCGACGCTGCGTTTCTTGACGCCGTAGAGGCCAGTCTCAACCGCTTGCTGGGCGAGCTGGAGCGCGAGTCCATCGTGCGCGTTTCGCTGGAAAATCGCGCCGCACTGATCAAGGTTGACGATCTGGCGCAGGCCTGCGAGCTGACCAACCGCATTGCCCCCGAACACCTTGAGTTGTCGGTGGCCGATCCCGATGCGCTGCTGCCGCTGATTCGCCACGCCGGCGCCATTTTCATGGGTCGCTATACCCCCGAAGCTTTGGGCGATTACTGCGCCGGCCCGAACCACGTATTGCCTACTTCCGGCACTGCGCGCTTCTCCTCGCCACTGGGCGTATACGACTTCCAGAAGCGCTCTTCGGTGATTTTCTGCTCAGCCGACGGCGCCTCCGAACTCGGCAAAACCGCCTCCGTCCTGGCCCGCGGCGAGAGTCTTACTGCCCATGCGCGTAGTGCGGAATACCGCATAAAAACCTAGCAGCAAGCGACAAGCAACAAGCAACAAGCAAGGCTGTGCTCCTTACCCGGCTTTGGGATTGGCTTGTAGCTTGCCGCTTGTGGCTTGAAGCTCAATTGAGGATTGCCCCTGTGAGTCGTTTCTGGAGTCCCTTCGTCAAATCGCTGGTGCCTTATGTGCCGGGTGAGCAGCCCAAGGTTGAAAATCTGGTCAAGCTCAACACCAACGAAAACCCCTTCGGGCCATCGCCCAAGGTGATTGCTGCCATTCAGGCGGAGTTGAACGATAGCCTGCGGTTGTACCCTGCACCGAACGCCGACGCGCTCAAGGCGGGAATCGCGCGTTATCATGGGGTGACCAGCGCACAGGTCTTTGTGGGTAACGGGTCGGATGAGGTGCTCGCGCACATTTTTCACGGCTTGTTCCAGCATGATCTGCCGGTGCTTTATCCGGATATCACCTACAGCTTCTACCCGGTGTATTGCGGTCTTTACGGCATCGAAGCTGCGCCACAACCGCTGGACGATGATTTCTGCCTGTCACCTGCAGATTATCTGCAGCGCAACGGCGGCATCATTTTCCCCAACCCCAATGCACCTACCGGCGTGGGGCTGCCGCTGGCCGCTATTGAGGCGATAGTGCAGGGCAGCCCGGATTCGGTGGTAGTGGTAGATGAAGCCTATGTCGATTTTGGCGGTGAGACAGCCGTTGCGCTGGTCGATCGCTACCCCAACCTGCTGGTTACCCAGACCCTGTCCAAGTCGCGCTCACTGGCAGGCTTGCGGGTGGGTTTCGCCGTGGGCCATCCTGACCTGATCGAGGCGCTGGAGCGCATCAAGAACAGCTTCAACTCCTACCCGCTGGACCGTCTGGCGATTGCGGGTGCGGTGGCGGCCATGCAGGACCAGCAGTGGTTCGATGAGACGCGCAACGCCGTCATTGCCAGCCGTGATCAGCTGAGCGCGGCGCTACTCGAGCTGGGATTTGAAGTGCTGCCGTCGCAGGCGAATTTTGTTTTCGCCCGTCACGTTCAGCACGATGCGGCCGAGCTGGCGCAGGGCCTGCGCGAGCAAAAGGTGATAGTGCGGCACTTCAAGTTGCCACGTATCGATCAGTTTCTGCGCATCACCATAGGCACCGATGCGCAGAATCAGGCGCTGCTGGACGCGCTGAAAAAACTGCTCTGAGGCGAGGGCGCTGCTGTGTGCGCTGAGCGCGGCAGCCGTGCTTAACTGGCCGCGCGGAAACTGGGCCGTACGCCGACTTCTGCGCGGAAGCTCATCTCTTCGCCATTGCGCAGTATGTCGAGCTTGATGCGCTCGCCCGGCTTGGCCCGGGCCACCTGGTTCATCGCCTGGCGCCCGCTGGTAGCAGGTTGGCCATCGATCTGCAGAATCACATCGCCCGGCAGCAAACCGGCATTCCAGGCGGGGCCGTTACGGTACAGGCTGGCCACGACTATGCCCTGGCTGATATCCAGCCCGAAGGATTCTGCCAGCTCCGGTGTCAGTGGTTGCACCTCCACACCCAGCCAGCCCCTGATCACCCGACCGTGTTGGATGATGGCCTGCATCACCTCGACGGCCAGCTTGACCGGGATGGCAAAACCTATGCCTTGGGCTGCGCCGGCCTGGGAGAAGATCGCGGTGTTGATGCCGATCAAGTTGCCCTGGGCGTCCACCAGTGCGCCGCCAGAGTTGCCCTGGTTGATCGCCGCGTCGGTCTGGATGAAGTCTTCATAGGTGTTGAGCCCGAGCTGGTTGCGCCCGGTTGCGCTAATGATGCCCATGGTCACCGTCTGGCCCAGACCGAACGGGTTGCCGATGGCCATGACCACATCGCCGATCCGTTGTTGGTCGCGCGAATCAATGGTGACGGCCGGCAGGTCAGGCAGGTCTATCTTGAGCACCGCCAGGTCGGTTTCGGGATCGGTACCAATCAGTGAGGCCAGGGCTTCGCGGCCATCCTGCAGGGCCACCAGGACTTCGTCGGAGCCGGCAATAACGTGGTTGTTGGTCAGCAGGTAGCCGTCTGAGTTGAGGATCACTGCCGAACCCAGGCTGGATTGGCGGCGCTCGGGATTGGGTAGCGAGTCTGCATAATCGCGCACGCTGGGGTTGTCGAAACTCTGCGCCCCATTGGTGGCAATCTGCTTGCTGGTGTAAATGTTGACCACGGCCGGCGCGGCGCGCTCCACGCCTTCTGCATAGGAGATCAACCCCATGTCCGAGCGCGACTCCTTGACCTCACGCAGTACGATGTCGTGAGCGGGCAAGCCGAGCCATTGAGGGAATTGCTGCATGATCACCAAGGCCAGCAATACGCCACAAACCACCGGCCAGCCCAAATTGCGCAATAAGCTCTTCATCAAACCCTGTCCTGAAGTGTGTGGAGCGCTACAGGCACCTTGTCCGGGGCTACGCTCGATTTCTGCTGTCTGATAGGTATATCAGCCACTAAGGCCGTGCGGCAATCGCAAGCCTTCCCTGCTGACGATGGCGGGCATTATATAGAGGGGCGGGCAGCGATTATACAGTTGCTGGCGGGCGATTGTTGTATCTGCTGCGCCAAGGTCGGAAAATGACCGCTGGTTTGCGTTTTCTGGAGAATGGCATGGTAGATCGCAACACGCTGGTGGAGTACTGCAACAACTTGCTGGCGGCGGACGCCTTTCAGGATTATTGCCCCAACGGCCTGCAGGTCGAGGGCAAGGAAGAGGTGCGGCGTATCGTAACCGGCGTGACCGCCAGCCAGGCAATGGTCGATGCGGCTGCAGCGGCGGGGGCGGACATGCTTCTGGTACACCATGGCTATTTCTGGAAGGGCGAAGCCGCGGCAATTGTGGGCATCAAGCAGCGTCGCCTGAAGGCCTTGCTGGCCAGCGACCTGAACCTGCTGGCCTATCACCTGCCGCTGGATGTGCACGCCGAGTTGGGCAACAACGTGCAGTTGGCCAAATTGCTGGGCTGGCGCATTACCGGCCCGCTGGAACTGGGTAATCCCCGTTCGGTCGGTTTGGAGGGCGAGCTGAACGAGCCGCAAAGCGGCAAACAGCTGGCGCAGTCGCTGGCCGCAGCATTGCATCGCGAGCCCATGTTCATCGCTGGGCATCAGCGACCGGTCAAACGCATTGCCTGGTGCACAGGCGCTGCGCAAGGCTATATCGACAAAGCCATAGCGCTGGGGGTAGACGCCTTTGTTACCGGTGAAATTTCCGAGCCCACGGTGCATGCCGCCCGTGAAAACGGCATCCACTTTTATGCGGCCGGGCACCACGCTACCGAGCGCTACGGGGTGCAGGCGCTGGGCGAGCATCTGGCCCAGCACTTTGGTCTGCAACACCAGTTCATCGACATGGACAACCCAGTCTGAACCGGGCAGAACCGTTCTGCGGGCTATATCTTTATAACTTATAGGTATTGTTGCGGCGCTTATTAGAATCAGCTCCCTTTGTTACAATGCTTGCCAAATTTGTACCCGGGATCTGAATTCCCCCGTTCAACGTGAGTACACCATGCTGGAAAAACTGACCCATCTGAAGCAACTGGAAGCGGAAAGCATCCACATCATTCGTGAAGTGGCTGCCGAGTTCCAGAACCCGGTCATGCTCTATTCGATCGGTAAAGACTCCGCCGTGATGCTGCATCTGGCGCGGAAGGCGTTCTATCCTGGCCGTCTGCCGTTCCCGGTTTTGCACGTGGATACCGGCTGGAAATTCCAGGCGATGTACGAGTTCCGCGAAAAGATGGTCAAGGAAATGGACCTCGACCTGCTGGTGCATATGAACCCGGAAGGTGTTGCCCAAGGCGTTAACCCCTTCACCCACGGCAGTGCAGTGCATACCGACGTGATGAAAACCCAGGGTCTGAAGCAGGCGCTGGACAAGTACGGCTTCGACGCGGCCTTTGGTGGCGCGCGCCGTGACGAAGAGAAGTCCCGCGCCAAGGAGCGTGTGTACTCCTTCCGTGACAAGCACCACCGCTGGGACCCGAAGAACCAGCGCCCCGAGCTGTGGAACATCTACAACGGCAAGGTGCACAAGGGCGAAAGCATTCGCGTGTTCCCGCTGTCCAACTGGACCGAGCTGGACATCTGGCAATACATCTATCTGGAAAGCATTCCGATTGTGCCGCTGTACTTCGCCGCCGAACGTCCGGTCGTTGAATACAACGGCTCGCTGATCATGGTCGACGACGACCGCATGCCGCTGGATGGCAAGACTCCGGAAATGAAAATGGTCCGCTTCCGTACCCTGGGCTGCTACCCGCTGACCGGCGCCGTCGAATCCAGCGCCGCCACGCTGCCGGAAATCATCCAGGAAATGCTGCTGACCAAAACCTCCGAGCGCCAAGGCCGCGTCATTGACCATGACTCCGCTGGCTCGATGGAAGAGAAGAAGCGGCAGGGCTATTTCTAAAGCCGCAAGCTTCAAGCAGCAAGCGACAAGCTGAGCTGAGTCGCGTTGGAGGGCTGCTTGAGCAGGCAACATGGAGGTTGCTGATGGATTTCGAACGGCTTGAAGTGTGGCAGCGTGGAAAGGCGTTGTCTGTTGCCATGTACAGAGCGCTGGCAAACTGCCCCGATTACGGGTTTCGGAACCAGCTGACACGGGCCGCGCTGTCTATTCCCAGTAATATTGCCGAGGGGATGGAACGTGGAGGTAACGCCGAGAAGCGGTATTTTCTCAGCGTCGCCAAGGGCTCATGCGCTGAGGTGCGAACCCAGTTGATGGTGGGGCAGGAGATAGAGTTTCTGGAATTGACACTGGCCACACACTGGATCAGTGAGACCCGCGAGCTGTCGCGCATGCTGACAGGCTTGATTAACCGAATTACCGAATAGCTGCAGGGGCCGCTTGTCGCTTGCAGCTTGCAGCTTGGAGCTTTGATAGATGTCGCATCAATCCGATCTGATCAGCCAGGACATCCTGGCCTACCTGAGCCAGCACGAACGCAAGGAACTGCTGCGCTTTCTGACCTGCGGTAACGTCGATGACGGTAAGAGCACGCTGATTGGGCGTCTGCTGCACGACTCCAAGATGATCTATGAAGATCACATGGAAGCCATCACCCGTGACTCCAAGAAGTCCGGCACCACCGGTGAAGAGGTGGATCTGGCGCTATTGGTAGACGGGCTGCAGGCCGAGCGTGAGCAGGGCATTACCATTGATGTGGCCTACCGCTATTTCTCCACCGCCAAGCGCAAGTTCATCATTGCCGATACCCCCGGCCACGAGCAGTACACGCGCAATATGGCGACCGGCGCCTCTACCTGTGACCTGGCGATCATTCTGATTGACGCCCGCTACGGCGTGCAGACCCAGACCAAGCGGCACAGCTTCATTGCATCCCTGCTGGGCATCAAGCACA
Source organism: Halopseudomonas sp. (assembly GCF_036961105.1). Classification (GTDB taxonomy): domain Bacteria; phylum Pseudomonadota; class Gammaproteobacteria; order Pseudomonadales; family Pseudomonadaceae; genus Halopseudomonas. The sequence goes on from NZ_JBALWW010000008.1 coordinate 145,176, forward strand.
TCGTGGTCGCGGTCAACAAGATGGACCTGAAAGACTTTGATCAGGGCGTCTTCGATAACATCTGCGACGATTACCGCGAGTTTGCCAAGGGGCTGGAACTGCTTGATGGCAACAGCGTGCACTTTGTGCCGATGTCGGCGCTCAAGGGCGACAATGTGGTCAACCGCAGCGAACGCAGCCCCTGGTACACCGGGCAGACGCTGATGGAGATTCTGGAAAGCGTCGAGGTATCGGCAGACCGCAACATGACCGACCTGCGCTTCCCGGTGCAGCTGGTCACGCGCCCCAACCTCAACTTCCGCGGCTTTGCCGGCACCATCGCCTCCGGCGTGGTGCACAAGGGCGACGAGCTGGTGGTGCTGCCCTCCGGCAAGAGCAGCCAGGTCAAATCCATCGTCACCTTCGACGGTGAGCTGGAAGTGGCCGGCCCCGGTCAGGCAGTTACCCTGACGCTGGAAGACGAGATCGATATCTCCCGCGGCGACGTACTTTGCCACGCCGACAACCGCCCGTTGATCGGTGATCAGTTTGAAGCGACCCTGGTGTGGATGGCCGAGCAGCCCATGCAGCCCGGCCGCAAGTACGACATCAAGCGTGCCACCAGCAACAGCCCCGGCTCCTTTACCCGTATTCACCATCGTATTGATGTGAATACGCTGGAACATCAGAACGCTGCGCAGCTGGCGCTAAACGAGATTGGCCGTGTCGAGCTGTCGCTGGAACGTCCGATCGCCTATGACGACTATCAGAGCAACCACACCTCGGGCGCCTTTATCGTCATCGACCGCATGACCAATGGCACCGTGGGTGCCGGCATGATCGTCGCCAAGCACCAGCAGAGCCAGAGCACCCGCACGCAGCACGGCCGTCTGGCTCATGTGACCGCGCGCGAGCGCGCCGAGCGCTTTGGTCAGGATCCGGTAACCGTACTCTTTACCGGTCTGTCCGGCTCCGGCAAGAGCAGCATTGCCTATGCGTTGGAGCGCCGCCTGTTTGACGCTGGCCGCGCCTGCTATGTGCTGGACGGCAAGGAAATGCGTCAGGACCTGAGCAAGGGCCTGCCGACCGACGCTGCTGGCCGCGCCGAGAATCTGCACAAGGGCGCGCGTATTGCTCGCCAGATGAACGACGCCGGCCTGATCGCCATTGGCGCCTTTGTTGCACCCACCGAAGAAAGCCGTGCTACCGCGCGCTACATTCTGGGTGAGCGCTGCCTGCTGGTATATCTGGATACGCCGCTGGATGTGTGTCAAGCACGTGACCCCTCCGGTATCTACGCCGCCAATGTCGAAGGCACCATCCCGGGGATCTCCTTCCCTTACGAAACGCCAGACGATGCCGATCTGGTGCTCAACACCGCCGAGCTGGATCTGGCCGGTTGCGTCGACAAGGTGGTTGGACTGCTGCGTGAGCGCAAGCTGATCTGATGCGAGCACAGCCATGACGCCAGCGGATATCGACTTCATGCGGCTGGCGTTGGCCGAGGCGCAGCGCGCTGCCGATCTGGGCGAAGTCCCGGTCGGCGCCGTGCTGGTGCGTAACGGCGAGGTGATCGGTCGTGGCTTCAACCAGCCGATCAGCAGCCAGGACCCCAGCGCCCACGCCGAAATGGTCGCCATCCGCCAGGCCGCCAGCGCCGAACAGAACTATCGCCTGCCCGGTACCACCCTCTACGTCACCCTCGAACCCTGCACCATGTGCGCCGGCCTGCTGATCCACAGCCGTATCGCCCGTCTGGTCTACGGCGCCCAGGAGCCTCGCTCTGGCGCCGTAGTCAGTCGCGCGCAGGTTCTCGATCAGCCATGGATGAATCATCGTATGCAAGTGGAAGGCGGAGTGTTGGCGCAGGAAGCGGGGGAGCTGCTGTCATCGTTCTTTCGCCAACGGCGCAAAAAGGATGACAGCAGCTCAGCTACAAGCGGCACGCTTTAAGCTGCAAGCTGCAAGCTGCAAGCTAAACCAAAAACACGGTGTTGTGTTTGGTTTAGCTTGCCGCTGAAGGGATTGAGCGCCTGCGGCGCTATATCCCTTCGGGCAACTGCTCGAGAATCCCCGGCGCCAGATACTGCTCGGTAGATTGCTGGCGCGATTCCGATTGTGGTTGGGTCACCCATTGCAGAATGTCGTGGTAGCGGCGGATGTTCTGTACGTAGTGCACCGGTTCCGAGCCGCGGGCGTAGCCGTAGCGGGTCTGGGTGTACCACTGTTTTTTCTGCAGCAGTGGCAGAAAATCCTTCACATCTATCCAGCGGTTGGGATCGCGCCCGGCCTTCTCCGTTAGCTTGCGAGCGTCTTCCAGATGGCCCAGGCCCACGTTGTAGGCGGCCAGGGCAAACCAGGTGCGGTCGGGCTCGGGAATATCGGCGGAAATCTGATCGCGCACCCACACCAGATAACGTGCGCCGCCCATGATGCTTTGCTGCGGGTCAACCCGGTTGGTTACGCCGACGAACTTGGCCGTGGGCAACGTCAGCATCATCAGACCGCGCACCCCGGTGGCCGAGCGGGCGGTCTCATCCCACAACGACTCCTGATAGGCCATGGCGGCCAGCAGGCGCCAGTCCAGCGCGTACTGGTCGCCGGCCTGCCGCAGAAACGTCTCGTAGCGCGGCAGGCGCGATTGCATGTGTTCGGCAAAGGCTCGCGCACCCACGTAATCGAGCACATCCGAATGGCCATAAAAGCGCTCTATCAACTGATCGAGGGTGCCGTCTGCCTTGATCTCGGCAAAGAACGCGTTGACGGCATCCAGCAGGGTACTGTCCGGGCGCTGCTGTAGCGCCCACGCCATGGGTTGCTCCGCGCCCAGGTCAAAGGCCACGCTCACAGCAGGGTAAAACGCTCGGTTCACCACCAGCTCGTTGGAGTAGACCACCGCCGCGTCTATCTCGTTGTCGTTGACCAGGCGCAGCAGGTCCACCACCTCAAAGCTGTCCGACTCGGTGAAGGTCAGTTCGGGATGCACAGCCTGCAACGCGCGTAGCTCGTCTGCCAGGGTGCTGCCCTTGAGCACCATCAGCCGTTGGCCGTAGAGGTCTTCTATGCTGCGCGGCTTCTTGTCGCCCCGGCGGTAAACCACCTGCGGCGTCACCTGCAGATAGGGGCTGGCAAAGCGCACCTGATCCTGTCGCTGAGCGTTGACGGTCAGGCCGGCAGCGGCCAGATCGGGGCCGTTGTTGCTGCCCAACTGCTGGTAGAGGCTCTCGAGGGTATCGGCGCTCTGCATCTGCAGGTCGAGGTTCAGGCTTTCGGCAAAGCGTTTGGCCAACTCGTATTCCAGGCCGGTGTCGCCGTTGCGGTCCTGATAGAAGGTGGTGGGGGTATTGCGGGTAATCACCCGCAACTCCCCGGCCTCCCGGATATCTTCCAGTTGGGTGCTTTTTTCACAGGCCGTCAGTAGCGCTGCACACAGGGCGACTGCCAAAGCCGGAGAATGAAGTTTGCGGGCCGGTGTGGGATGCATCGCGCCAGTATAGGCAAAAGTGGCGCGCGGCAATAGCGCGACCTTTGCTCAGCCGCCGCGCCCTGTTGGTGCGCCCGGCATGGTCCGTTGGCGCGGCTTGAGGTATCCTATGCGCCTTCTTTTTCCATTTCCGCATCTCCGAGGCCGTTACCGACATGCATATCCTGCGTGGAGCCCCAGCCCTTTCCGATTTTCGCCGCAGCAAGCTGCTCGCCCGTCTGCAAAACCGCGTTGCTGGTGTGACCGGTATCTACGCAGAATTCATGCATTTTGCCGAACTGGGCCCTGGGTTGAAACCAGAGCTGGATGAGCAGTCCCAGCAGGTACTTGAGCGTCTGCTGCGCTACGGCCCATCGGTTGCGGTAGAAGAGCCCGCAGGCGACCTGGTGCTGGTGATGCCGCGTTTTGGCACCATCTCACCCTGGTCGAGCAAGGCGACGGACATTGCCCACAATTGCGGCTTGAGTCAGGTGGCACGGCTGGAGCGCGGCGTGGCCTACTACGTCAGCGGCGAGTTTGACGCCGTGCAGCGACAGCAACTGGTAGCCGAACTACACGACCGCATGACCGAAGTGGCGCTGAATGACCTGGACGCTGCCGCCGGCCTGTTTGCCCACACCCAGCCCAAGCCCTTTCAGCGCGTAGACGTGCTGGCCGGAGGCCGCGCTGCACTGGCCGAGGCCAACAACAGCTTGGGCCTGGCCCTGGCTGATGACGAGATCGATTATCTGGTCGAGAGCTTTACCGCGCTGGAGCGCAACCCCAGCGATGTTGAGCTGATGATGTTTGCCCAGGCCAACTCCGAGCATTGCCGCCACAAAATCTTCAATGCCACCTGGGACATCGACGGCCAGGCGCAGGACAAGAGCCTGTTCGGCATGATCAAGAACACCTTCGAGCTGCACAGCGAAGGCGTGCTCTCGGCCTATAAAGACAACGCTGCGGTGATCGAAGGCTTTACCGCCGGCCGCTTCTTTCCGGCCCCCGGCACTAATGAATACCGCGCCCATGAAGAGCCGGTACACATTCTGATGAAGGTCGAGACGCACAACCACCCGACCGCCATCGCACCTTTCCCCGGCGCCTCTACTGGCTCTGGTGGCGAGATTCGCGACGAGGGCGCCACCGGCATCGGCGGCAAGCCCAAGGCCGGCCTCACCGGGTTCACCGTCTCCAACCTGCGCATTCCCGGCTTTACCCAGCCCTGGGAAGAAGACAATGGCAAGCCGTCGCGCATTGTCACGCCACTGCAGATCATGATCGAAGGTCCGCTGGGCGGCGCTGCCTTCAACAACGAATTCGGTCGCCCGAACCTGAACGGCTACTTCCGCACCTTCGAGCAGACCATCGCCTCGCCTCGGGGGCCGGAAACCCGCGGCTATCACAAGCCGATCATGTTGGCCGGCGGTATGGGCAACATCCGCGCGACCCACGTCGAGAAGTCCGAGATTCCGGTTGGGGCCAAGCTGATCGTGCTGGGCGGCCCGGCGATGTTGATTGGTCTGGGTGGCGGCGCAGCCTCATCCATGGCCACCGGCAGCAGCGCAGAAGACCTGGACTTTGCCTCGGTACAGCGGGAAAACCCGGAGATGGAGCGCCGCTGTCAGGAGGTCATCGACCGCTGCTGGCAGCTGGGCGACAAGAATCCCATCGCCTTCATCCACGATGTGGGCGCGGGCGGGCTGTCCAACGCCTTCCCGGAACTGGTCAACGACGGTGGCCGTGGCGGGCGTTTTGAGCTGCGTAACGTACCGAACGACGAGCCCGGCATGAGCCCGCTGGAAATCTGGTCGAACGAGTCGCAGGAACGTTATGTGATGGCTGTGCCCAACGCCGATTACGAGCGTTTCGAAGCCATCTGCAAGCGCGAGCGTTGCCCCTTTGCCGTAGTGGGTGAAGCCACCGAAGAGCAACTGCTGGTACTCAACGATCAGCACTTTGACAACCAGCCGGTCGACATGCCGCTCTCGGTACTGCTCGGCAAGCCGCCGCGCATGCACCGCAGCGTGGAACGTGAAGCCGAGTGGGGCGACGACTTTGATGCCAGCACAGTCGTTCTGGCCGAGGCCGCCGAGCGTGTACTGCGTCTGCCGGCTGTTGCCAGCAAGAGCTTCCTGATTACCATTGGCGACCGCAGCATTACCGGTCTGGTCGCTCGCGACCAGATGGTTGGACCCTGGCAGGTGCCGGTAGCCGACTGCGCCGTCACCGCCACCAGCTTTGATGTAAACACCGGCGAAGCCATGGCCATGGGCGAGCGCACGCCGCTGGCACTGCTCGACGCCCCTGCTTCCGGCCGCATGGCCGTGGCCGAGACCGTCACCAACCTGGCGGCTGCACGTATTGATCGACTGTCGGATATCAAGCTCTCGGCCAACTGGATGTCCGCCGCCGGCCACCCCGGTGAAGACGCCCGCCTGTACGACACTGTCAAGGCGGTGGGTATGGAGCTGTGCCCCGAACTGGGCATCACCATCCCGGTGGGCAAGGACTCCATGTCGATGAAGACCCGTTGGGAAGATGCCGGCACCGAGAAATCGGTAACCTCGCCGCTGTCTCTGGTCGTGACTGGCTTCGCCCCCGTGCAGGACGTACGCGGCACGCTCACGCCGCAACTGCGCCTGGACCATGGCGCAACCGACCTGATTGCCATTGACCTGGGCCGTGGCCAGAACCGCATGGGCGGCTCCGCGCTGGCGCAGGTGTACAACAAGATTGGCCAGAAAGTTCCGGACCTGGACGACGCCGAAGATCTAAAAGCCTTCTTCGCGGTGATTCAGGGCCTGAACCAGGACGAGCTGATCATCGCCTACCACGACCGTTCCGACGGCGGCCTGTTCACCACCCTGACCGAAATGGCCTTTGCCGCCCGCTGCGGTTTGCGCATCAATCTGGACGTGCTGGCGCAGGACGCCAAGGCGCTGCCCGCCGTGCTCTTCAGTGAAGAGCTGGGCGCCGTGATTCAGGTAGCCCAGGACGACACAGCCGATGTACTCAGCCAGTTCTCCGCCGCCGGTCTGGGTGACTGCTGCGCCGTGATCGGCCAGCCCACCAGCGACCCGGCCATCGTCTTCCAGTTTGCCGGCGAAAGCGTACTGGAGAATTCCCGCGCCGCCTGGCAGCGCGCCTGGACCGAGACCAGTTGGCAGATCCAGCGTCTGCGCGACAACGTCGAGTGCGCCGATCAGGAATTTGAAGCCATTGCCGACGACGCCAACCCCGGCCTGCACGCGCTGCTCAGCTTCGACATCAACGAAGACGTTGCCGCCCCGCTGATTGCCAACGGCATGCGCCCGCGCATCGCCATACTGCGCGAGCAGGGCGTCAATGGTCAGGTGGAAATGGCCGCCGCTTTCACCCGCGCCGGCTTCACCGCCATAGACGTGCACATGAGCGACATTCTCAGCGGCCGCGTCACGCTCGAAGGCTTCCGCGGCCTGGTGGCCTGTGGCGGTTTCTCGTACGGCGACGTATTGGGTGCAGGGGAGGGCTGGGCCAAATCCATCCTGTTCAACACCATCGCCCGCGAAGCCTTCAGCGAATTTTTCGCCCGCCCCGATACCTTTGCCCTGGGTGTGTGCAACGGCTGCCAGATGCTCTCCAACCTGCGTGAGCTGATCCCCGGCAGCGAGCACTGGCCGCGCTTTGTACGCAACCGCTCGGAGCAATTTGAAGCGCGCGTGGCCATGGTGGAAGTACAACCCTCGCCGTCGATCTTCCTCAATGGCATGGTCGGCTCACGCCTGCCTATCGCCATCGCCCACGGTGAAGGTCACGCCGAGTTTGCCGACAGCGCCGCCGTGGATGCCTGCGAAGCCGCCAATGCCGTAGCCCTGCGGTATGTCGACAACCGCGGCCGCATGACCGAGCGCTACCCGGCCAACCCCGGCGGCTCGCCACGCGGCATCACCGGCCTAACCACCCGCGACGGTCGGGTCACCATCATGATGCCGCATCCCGAGCGTGTCTTCCGCGCCGTGCAGAACTCCTGGCAGCCAGATGACTGGAGCGAAGACGGCGGCTGGATGCGCATGTTCCGCAACGCGCGGGTATGGGTGGGTTAACCCATCGCCAACGCAGCTACCACACAATCCCGGCACCCGCCGGGATTGTGCTTTCTGGCCTGCACACAGGCAGTAAAATGCCTTGGACAAACCCCGGCAGGCTGAATTACTCTCGAATCACGCAAAGGAATTGCAGTGACTCCCGCCTCTTGGGTGGCAATCAGCCCCCGCCACGGCAAGGACAGCCCGCACTCCTTTCCCTATAAATCTTAGACGCCGGTCCAAACTGTCCGTGGATAGGATAGGGCGGTAGCGTGCCTGGCGCTGAGCCATCAGCCCAACGGGCTCTGCACCCCGGCAAACCCCTGGCCCAGCACATGCGTATAAATCTGCGTAGTTCTCACATCGGCATGGCCCAAGAGCGTCTGCACCGTGCGGATGTCGCTACCACGGCGCAGCAGTTCAGTAGCAAAGGTATGGCGAAAGGTGTGGCAGCCGGCGGGTTTGGCGATGCCTGCCGCGCGCACGGCAAGTTTTACCGCGCGCTGTACGCTGCTTACATGGCGATGATGCCGTACGCCGTTGCCGTCTTCATCAATGCATAAATTGAGTGACGGGAAAAGCCACTGCCACTCCAGCGAGCGAGAGGCTGCAGGATACTTGCGGCGTAGAGCAAAAGGCAGGGAAACGGGCGCTGCGAAGAAAATATCCTGGGCCTTCCATGCGGTAAAAATGCGTTGTTTGCGTTGGCGCAAAGGTTCTAGAAGAGAAGTTGGTAACAATGTAGTGCGGTCCTTCCCGCCTTTGCCGTCTCTGACTGTGATGATCTGTCTATCGAAGTCGAGGTCCTTGACACGCAAGCGAGAGGTCTCCACAACACGTAAGCCCGCACCATACATAAGCGACGCCATCAAATGATAAGGCTCTGCCAGACGTTCGATGATTCTCATGGCTTCAGTGTGTGTAAGCACTACCGGCAGCTTAGGTGGGCGTTTGACCCGTACGGTGTCACCGATCTCCCCAAGCGGCTGCTCAAGAACACGTGCATAAAGAAACACAATGGCATTCAGCGCGAGATTCTGCGTCGCTGCCGCCACCTGCCGGTCAGTCGCAAGCCAGCTGAGAAAGGCATTTACCTCTGCCGGGCCGAGCTCCAACGGGTGACGCAATTTGTTAAAGCGGATGAAATAACGAATCCAGTACCAGTAGCTTTTCTCAGTCCGAATGCTGTAATGATTAACCCGAATAACCGCCCGAAACTGGTCACGCAAACGGGGTTGGGGAGATAGGCTATCCATGCTGCCTCCATAGCTGTCTATTTATACAGTAGTAATAGATTCACGAAATGCCGAAGTCAAGCGAATACGTGTGAAATTGTCGAGTGGGATGTAACTAATTGATTTTAATAAAAAATATTTTTACGTCGATGGCGTAAATCCGGAGTTATCTCGAACGCGCGGTTATGTATTAATACCGCGTTCTATCTAATCACTGTTACCCATGTAATAGGACGCAACGAGTAAAGGAACAGTAAATGGCAAGGAGTCAGCCTGGCGAAAACCCGAAAAAGCAGCTATTACGCTGTATAGATACTCGGCGGAGCTTAACGAAGTTAACGCGCACGCCGAGTATCTATACAGCGTTGAGCCGTATTTTTTCAATTTTTAGTCAGGCTGATTTTCTCTCCATTTTCAGCTCTGCTACGCAGAGCGCGGAATATTAATGGGTAACAAGTCGCCAAGTCACACACTCGCGCAAGCGCAAGTGGTGCTTGGCTTCACACGTTAGACTTGCAAGAGAACATCGCGCATCGTGATGTCGTTTTAACAACAGGAGACATGCCATGGTCAAAGTAGCCTTGTTCGTTCGCCTTGAAGCGAAACCCGGAAAAGAGAAAGAGGTTGAGAACTTCCTTGTGAGTGGCCTTCCCATCGTCAATGAGGAGCCTGACACCACTGCGTGGTTTGGCATTCGCCTTGGACCAAGCACTTTCGGAATCTTTGATGCTTTCCCGGATGAAGCGGGTCGGCAGGCCCATCTCTCCGGCAAGGTCGCAGCCGCGTTGATGGAAAAGGCAGGTGAGTTGTTCTCCGAGCCCCCGTCCATCGAAAACGTTGATGTACTTGCGGCAAAGCTACCTAGCTAGCAAGCCTAACAATTCGTTCAAGCCGACGCCGCTTCGCGGCGCGGCTTAACTCAGGCGTTAGCCAGTAAAGGATCTGAGAATGGATTTAGTGTCAGGTGTAAGCACTTCGATTACCCTAGCCAAGCGTCTTCGGGAAATATCGAAAAATATCGCTGATGCAGAGTTCAAGAATGTATTGGCCGATCTTTCGAGTGAGCTTGCAGATTTGAAGCTGGAGGCGGCAGCAATGAAAGAACAGCTTGCCGCCCTACAAGAAGAAAATGCCTTATTGAAGCAGGTTTCTGCGCCAAGTGACGAAAAACCCAGTGGTACCAAATGGGGGTGCTACCAGTTTGAGTCAGAAGAAGGGCTATTTTGCACTGCCTGCTGGGATTCCAAGAGAAAAAAATCGCGAACCACAAGAGTCAATGCGAGATTTCGGGTTTGCCCGGTATGCAAGGCAACTCTTGGAGCGGGCTAACAAACTGTTCCAGTACATTCCGGCACCTTCGGTGCCTCCATCGGACAGCCTAGACGCGGCTTTGCCGCAGGCTGCCGCTGAACAAGGGCGTTGAGGCTGTAGAAAAACTCCATATTTGCTAGGATTTGGGCAGACCAACAAGGAGTGTTGCATGCCACGCTTCAA
>NZ_JBALWW010000009.1:0-115306 GCF_036961105.1 Halopseudomonas sp.
CCCTAAACTTGGCTCAGCTTTACAAAAAACTCTAGAATTCACAGAGTAACTTGCTTGGCTGATAATCTTTCGGATCATCACATCCATTCAGCAAGCACCCACACGAATTACTTGATTCAAATTGTTAAAGAGCGATTCGGTCAGCGTCTCCGCCTAACCAAGGCCGCGTATTCTACGCTAACCTTCTGTTCCGTCAAGCATTTTTTTGAAGTTTTTAACCGCTTCAAAACCTGCTTGAGCGACCCGCGCCGGCTTCGCCGTTGCGTGTCAGGGAGGCGCATTCTACAGGAGCTAAACCCCTTGTCAACACCTTCCGTCAAACTCGATGAGAGCTTCTCATCAACCTGATTCAGACCTTAACTTCAGCCCCGAATCAGAGCGGCGCATTCTACGCCATCTCGCCAGCTTGTCAACCCCTGATTTCAAGCTAACTCATTGATTAATAAGCGCTTTACTTGGAGCTTCCTGCTCAGCGAGAGGGCGAATTATAGAGACTTGAGCAGGGCCGTCAAGCCTTTTTCAATAGGATGCGTGCAAACTTTTTCTTGCCCGCCTGGCAGACGTAGGAAACACCGGGCTTGAACACGAATTCGCGGTCGACCACTTCACCATCCACCTTCACCGAGCCGGCAGCCAGCAGGTCGCGAGCAGCGGCAGCATTCTTTACCATGCCCGCCCGATTAAGCACCGCCGAGACAGGCAGCTCCTCATCAGCATCAATCGCCACATCCGGCAGGTCCGCTGGAAGCTCACCCTCTTTCAGTCTATTACCCGCAGAGCGATGGGCATTGGCTGCCGCCTCCTCGCCATGAAAACGCGCAACCAACTCTTCCGCCAACTTGATCTTGATATCGCGCGGATTGGCACCCGCTTCAACATCGGCCTGGAGCTGAGCGATGTCTTCCATACTGCGAAAACTGAGCAACTCGAAGTAACGCCACATCAGGCTATCGGGCATCGACACCAGCTTGTTGTACATCTCGCCCGGCGCGTCATTGATACCTATATAGTTGTTCAACGACTTGGACATTTTCTTTACCCCGTCCAAGCCTTCCAGAATCGGCATGGTCAGGGTAATTTGCGGCTCTTGCCCATACTGACGCTGCAGCTCGCGGCCCATAAGCAGGTTGAACTTCTGGTCGGTACCGCCCAGCTCGACATCGGCGCGCATGGCTACCGAGTCGTAACCCTGCACCAGCGGATAAAGAAACTCGTGAATGGCAATTGACTGGCCACTCTTGTAACGCTTGTCGAAGTCATCCCGCTCGAGCATGCGGGCAACTGTATGGCTCGCCGCGAGCTGGATCATTTCGGCCGAGCTCATCTTGTCCATCCAGGTGGAATTGAACATCACCGTGGTCTTGGCCGGATCGAGAATCTTGAACACTTGCTCCTTATAGGTTTCAGCGTTGGCCGCTACCTGCTCTCGAGTAAGCGGCTGCCGGGTCACGTTTTTGCCCGAAGGGTCGCCGATCATGCCAGTGAAGTCGCCAATCAGAAACAGCACTTCATGCCCCAGATCCTGGAACTGGCGCAGCTTGTTGATCAGCACTGTGTGCCCGAGGTGCAGGTCAGGAGCAGTAGGGTCGAAGCCGGCTTTTATACGTAAAGGCTTACCGCGCTCGAGCTTGGTGCGCAGCTCGCTCTCCACCAGAATTTCATCGGCGCCGCGCTTAATCAGCGCCAACTGCTCGTCAACGGGCTTCATAGATCCAGATATCCTGTGCTTGCAAGATAGAAAATAAGGGGAAAATCAGGGGCACAAACCATACAACATTGATAGCCAATTACAAGCTTGGCGGGGAGCCAACAAAGCGTGATCACAAAGTTGACGCTGCAAATCTGACAGACGGGTCCGGCAAAGACTTGCCAAGCAGCCTTTTCAATTATAATTTAGCAAGTTAGTTCACTTTACATAGAATCTAATACAAGAGCGCTTATGGGTTCCCAAGATACGAAGTCACCGCGATACCCCAAAAGCCACCTCGTGGCCGCTAGTGGAATCGCCGCAGCGCTGAGCATTTTCCTGCTCGTTATTCCAACCACCGATGTAGAAGCCAAGAAGACTTTCGTTCAACTTGAGCTGCAAGCCTCTGATTCCAATATTGATCAGGCCTCCGAACAGGAATTGGACGCCATGGTCAGTGAAACAGTCACATTGCCCAAGGCGCTGGATATCGCCAAACAGGCGAGTGAAACCCAGCCCGCAACACCCTTGCTGCCGGCCGCCGAAGTGGCCGAGGCCGAAGCGAGTGGACCTCAGTGGCAGCGTCTGACCGTAAATAGCGGCGACACCCTGTCCGTGCTGTTCGAAAAAGCCGGTCTAGGCGCCAGCACTTTGCATGAGGTGATCAACAGCAGCAGCGATGCCAAGCGCTTTACTCGCCTGAACGTGGGGCAGGTGCTGGAACTGCAAACTGCTGCGCCGGGCGTGCTGCTGTCCATGCGCTCAAAGCTGAACGATCTGGAAACCATCCGTATCGACCATACGGAAGACGGCTACAATTTCAGCAAGGAACTGATCGAACCGGACGTCCGCGAGCGTTATGTTCAAGGCACCATCGACAGCTCCCTGTTCCTGTCTGCGCAACATGCTGGCCTGAACCACAACCTGACGATGCAGATGGCGGGCATTTTTGGCTACGATGTCGACTTTGCTCGTGACATTCGCAAGGGCGATCACTTCGAGGTACTGTTCGAAGAACTGCGCGTCGGTGACAAAGTAGTGGGCAGCAAGAACATTCTGGCAGCCCGCTTCGTCAACCGCGGCAAGACCTTCACAGCCGTGCGCTACACAGACAAGAACAACTTCACCAGCTACTACCGCGCCGACGGCACCAGCATGCGCAAGGCGTTTATCCGTACCCCGGTCGACTTCGCACGCATCAGCTCGCGCTTCAACCCTGGACGCCTGCATCCCGTGCTGAACCGTATTCGGGCGCACAAGGGCGTGGATTACGCTGCCGCGACGGGCACACCAATCAAGGCCACCGGCGATGGCCGCGTGGTTTCCGCTGGACGCAAGGGCGGCTACGGAAATGCCGTGGTCATTCAACATGGGCAGAAGTATCAAACCCTCTATGGCCATATGAGCCGCTTTGCACGCGGCATCAGCGCCGGCACCAACGTGACTCAGGGGCAAATCATTGGCTACGTGGGCATGACCGGCCTGGCTACCGGCCCACACCTGCATTACGAGTTTCGTGTAGACGGCCGTCACGTGGATCCGCTGGGCGTAAAGCTGCCGGTTGCGGACCCAATTCCGCAACGTGAGCGCACGGCCTTCCTGGGGATCAGCAACAAACTGATGGCCAGCATGGACCAGAACCGCACCACACAGATCGCTGCGCTGGAGCAGTAATTGCCTGCCCTGTATGTCGGTATCATGTCAGGCACCAGCCTGGATGGTATCGACATAGCCCTTACCCGCTTCCACCCCGAACGCCAGCAGGCTCAATGCCTCGACGCCCTTTGCCTGAACATTCCCGATGACTTGAAGCAGCAGCTTCTTGACCTTTGCACGCCCGGCCCAGAAGAACTGGTGCGGGCGGGACAGGCTGGAAACCGCTGGGCCATGCTGGCAGCAGAGGGTGTGCAGCAGCTCCTACAGCGAAACCGGTTGGCCGCTTCGGACGTACGAGCGATCGGCAGTCACGGACAGACTATCCGCCATCATCCGGAGCTTGGCTTCAGCTTGCAGATCGGCGCGCCTGCCCTACTGGCCGAACGCACCGGCGTCAGCGTGATCAGTGACTTCCGCAGCAGGGACCTTGCCGCCGGCGGTGAAGGCGCGCCACTGGTGCCCGCTTTTCATCACTGGCTGTTGAGCGACCCGATACGCACCCGCACGCTGATCAATATTGGTGGCTTTGCCAATCTCACGATAATGCGCCCCAGCCAGGCTCCAGAGGGTTTCGATAGCGGCCCCGGCAACGCCTTGATGGACAGCTGGATTCAGCAGCACAGGGGCCTGCCTTTTGATGCATCAGGCAACTGGGCTCGCCAGGGCAGGGTAATTGACCCGCTTCTGCAGGCGATGCTGAACGACGCCTACTTTTGCCGCACCGGCCCCAAGAGCACGGGACGTGAGTATTTCCATTTGCGGTGGGTCAACCAGCTCTTGTCCGCGCTCACCTCAGCCCCTGCGGCAGAAGATGTACAGGCGACACTACTGGCATTAAGCGCCCATTCCATCGCGCGCAGTGTTGTGCGGGTGGCCAGTGATAGCAGCGCGATCTATGTATGCGGCGGCGGCGCTCGCAACCAGCTGCTGATGGAGCAACTGCAGCACTTGCTGCCGCAGCAACAGGTAACAACTACCCAAACGCTCGGTGTGGATCCTGACTGGATGGAGGCTATGGCATTTGCGTGGCTGGCCTGGCGCTTTGAACAGAGGCAGCCGGGCAACCTGCCCAGCGTCACCGGCGCTCGAGGCACACGGGTTCTGGGGGCCCTATACCCGGCGTAGCTATCCGGCGTGGCTGCGCAGATTTACCCCGATCAGATCGAGAAGGACGATCCGCAGCCACAGGTAGTAGCGGCGTTGGGATTGTTGATAACAAAGCGCGAACCTTCCAGCCCTTCCTGGTAGTCCACTTCGGAGCCAGCCAGGTACTGGAAACTCATCGGGTCCACAATCAGCTTGACCCCTTCACGCTCGACAATGGTGTCGTCCTCGGCCAGTTCGTCATCAAATGTGAAGCCGTACTGAAAGCCGGAACAGCCGCCACCGGTGACAAAAACGCGCAGACTCAGGCGCTCGTTACCCTCTTCTTCAATCAGGTTACGTACCTTGCTCACGGCGTTATCACTAAAGATTAGCGGGGTGGGAACATAGACTTCAGCGGTAGACATACAACCTCCAGCAGCAGGTGCCGCAGCACAACAATGCCGCCATTATCCGTTTTCCCGAGTCTTTTGGTCAACTATTCTCCGGATCAAGCAGCAGCTCCTGATCCAGGACCAGTGGTTGCTCGGCCCCCTGATCCAGATAGCGCAGCTGACCACTGATCTGCGCACCCATTACCATCTCCATAAAGCGGTAATGCAGATCCCCGTTGATACGCGCTTTGGCATCCAGCTCCAGATGCTCCAGTGCATGCACATCGCCGTTCACCTGACCGTTGATCAGCACGTGAGGCGCTTTGATCACACCCTGCACGTAGCCATGCTCGCTGACTCTGACCAGGCCTTCGTCGGCGTGAATGTCACCAATGACCCGTCCATCAATCTGTACCGCGCCGGAAAAACGCATGTTGCCGGTAATTTCGGCTTCCTGGGCAATGATGGTCGTCTTGCCGCCGAACTGACTGATGTCAGCTTTCTTGTGCTTGTTCGCTCCCCACATCAGGGTGTCGCTCCTGTGACTGTCCAATCAAACGTCTGCTCGACCAGGGTTGTATCATCTTTGCTGGCGATGAGCTTGACCTGCTGCGGCACAAAACCCTCAGGCAGCGTCAATGTGGCCTCTTCGCTATTGGCAGGCACCACCTGGAAATAGCGAAAGTCCAGCGCCAGCCCGTTTTCATCGGTAGCCCCGCTCAAGGCATCGAGGCCCAGAGTGGCCGGTTTACCGTCCTGCTCACCCACCACATGCACCTGCAACCTTGCCTGTACGGTGTCACTTTCATTGCCGACCCGACTGACCATCACTTTATAACGGAAAACGTTGGCCGTTTCCGTGCCGTGCAACTCAAAAGCCTGAATGCGCAGACCCGGCGCCATGGCGCTTGGCGCCAGCACGCCTTGATACTGGGCCAGGCTCTGCTGAACCTTGAAGAGCTGCGCCTCTAGTTCGTGAACCGTTTCGCGCCCCTCTACGGCAGCATCCTTAGCGACCAGCAAGTCCACCTCCAGTTGATGATAGCGCTGCCGCCATTCTTCGACTTCCCTGACCAGCTGCGCCTGGCGTTCAACCAGGGCCTGGCGCTCCAGTTCCTGTGGCTGGTGTGCTCGCTGCGCTGCTTCCCAGCCCTGCCACGCGCTGACTGGCACCAGCATCAGCAGCAGTATGATCACACCTCGCTTCCAGCGCCGCAGCGCCTTGGTGTCGCGCGGATGTATGGTCACGCTGTGCTCTCGCAGCGGACGGCGGCGCTTGAAGTCAATCATCAGGGCATCAAGGCTGGGTGTGCCAGACCTGCACGCTCATCGAGCCCGAAAACGATGTTCATGTTCTGCACTGCCTGACCGGAAGCGCCCTTGACCAAATTGTCGATAACCGACAGGACCACCACCTTGTCACCGCCCTGCGGGCGATGCACGGCGATCCGACACACGTTGGCACCGCGCACGCTGCGGGTTTCTGGATGACTACCGGCAGGCATCACGTCAACAAAGGGCTCATCGGCGTAGCGCGCTTCGTACAATGCCTGCAGGTCGACGCTGGTGTCCGCCACAGTGGCGTACAACGATGAGTGGATGCCACGGATCATCGGTGTCAGATGCGGCACAAAGGTCAGCCCCACCGGCTGGCCGGCGGCCAACTGCAACCCCTGGCGAATCTCTGGCAGGTGCCGATGCCCAGCCACCGCGTAGGCTTTCATGCTTTCGGTTGCCTCGCAGAACAATGAAGGCACGCTGGCGCCGCGACCAGCGCCGCTGACGCCGGACTTGCAGTCGGCAATCAGATGCGCCGGGTCAGCCAGGCCAGACTCCAACAGCGGCAGGAAACCCAACTGTGTCGCGGTGGGATAACAGCCTGGCACAGCAATCAAACGCGCCTGCTTGATGGCCGCGCGGTTGACTTCAGGCAAGCCGTATACCGCCTCGCCGAGCAACTCGGGCGCACCGTGCGGCTGGTTGTACCATTTGCTCCACTCCTGCGGGTCGCGCAGGCGGAAGTCCGCAGACAGATCAATAATCTTCACCCCCGTCAGCAGCAGCTCCGCCGCCAAAGAGTGCGCTACGCCGTGCGGCGTGGCGAAGAACACCACATCACAGGCTCCCAGCAATGACACATCGGGCACGCTGAAGCGCAGGTTGTCGTAGTGTCCGCGCAAATTCGGATACATGTCGGCGACGCAGACACCTTCCTCGGATCGGGAGGTGATGACTTCGACATGCGCCTCGGGATGCTGGGCCAATAGCCGCAGCAGCTCTACCCCGGTGTAACCGGTTCCGCCTACAATGCCTACTTTGATCATCGTTACTTCCTGAATACGGTTGAATGGTGTTTGAATGGCCAGCGCCGCGCTACCGCCAGGCGGGATAAGCACAACGGCACCCTATGATAAAAGCGCTGACAGAAATTACCAGCGCGCAGCCCCAACATCGGAGGAGCATCGCGTGTATCTGTGGATCAAGGCCTTTCACATCATGGCCGTTATTACCTGGTTCGCCGGGCTATTCTATCTGCCACGCCTGTTTGTTTATCACGCCCAGGCGACAGACGACACTAGCATCGAACGTTTCAAGGTCATGGAACGCAAGCTGCTGCGCGGCATCATGAACCCCTCGATGGTAGTCGCTCTACTGCTCGGCGGCTGGATGCTCTACCTGGCGCCAGGCCTGCTGAGCCAAGGCTGGATGCACGCCAAGCTGACGCTGGTCGCGCTGCTGGTGATTTACCACCACATGTGTGGCCGAATTCGCACGCGTTTTGCCGAGGACGCTAACACCCGCTCCCACGTGTTCTACCGCTGGTTCAACGAAGCGCCGGTACTGGCTCTGGTGGGCATAGTGATACTGGTAGTGGTCAAACCCTTCTAGCCGTTCAGTCGGCCCGCACCGCGCGCTCCTGAGCCCAGGCGCGCAATGCGTTCAGCTTCTCGGCCATCACCACCGACAGCGGCGAGGTTTCATTCAGCGCCTTCAGCAGATGGCTATCGCTCACCGCCTGTTCCCCGGCGGCAGCGCTGTAAACGGCGCTGACCACCGCCTGCTCGATTTCCGCGCCAGAAAATCCTTCACTCGCCTGGGCCAGCGTCGGCAGGTCAAAGTGCTCCGGCGCCAGCTCGCGTTTGGCCAGATGGATGCGAAAGATCTCGCCGCGCACCTCAGCCTGGGGCAGGTCGACAAAGAACAGCTCATCTATACGGCCCTTGCGAATCAACTCCGGCGGCAGCTGACTGACATCATTGGACGTGGCCACCAGAAAAACTCGCGAGCGCCGCTCGGCCATCCACGTCAGCAGCGTACCCAACAGACGGCGCGACACACCCTGATCGCTGGTGTCGGGCGCCAGCCCCTTTTCTATCTCATCGATCCAGAGCACGCAGGGCTGCAGTGCGTCTGCCAGCTGCAACGCATCGCGCAGGTTCTTCTCGGTTTCACCGATGTATTTGTTGTACAACCCGGCCACGTCCAGCCGCAGTAAAGGCAGCCCCCAAAGACCCGCGACTGCCTTGGCTGCCAGGCTCTTGCCGGCCCCCTGCACGCCGACCAGTAACACGCCGCGTGGAATATCGGCGATGCTGGCTTTGCCGTTGAACGCGGCCTCGCGCTCGGTGAGCCAGCGCTTGAGCTGCGACAGCCCGCCGACATCGGCAAAATGCGCAGTTTCCTGCTCATAGCTGAGCACGCCTTGCATATCCAGCAGCTCGAACTTGGCCTTGTTCAACGTGGGCAGATCTTCCTGGGTGATGGCACCGTCATCAACAATCAGGTTGCGCGCCAGCCGACGCGCCTCTTCGTGAGTAGTACCGCGCAGGTTGCGCACCACCTTCTGCAGGGTCAGATTGTCGGTGCGCACGCGCTCGCCGCGATTCTGCTCGCTCCAGCGCGTGGCTTCGTCGCGCACAATGGCGGCGAGCTCTTCATCGGAGGGCATGCTCAGACTGATACGCGCCGCCAACCGGCTCAGCTCTGCCGGGAGCGCCAGCGCGTGACTGACCAGTATCAAGGTGGGCGCCATCTTTTCACTGCCCATGGCCAGACTTTTCAGCAGCCTGACAATGCGCGGCGAGTCGAGAAAGGGATGCAGATCGCAGAATACATAAAGCGCAGGCTCGCCCTCACGGCGAATCTGCTCCAGCGCCGTCTCCGGGTTGCGGGTGTCCGCCTCGGCGTCCATGTCAGTGCCAAAACCCAGGCGGCTGAGGCCATCGATATGATTCCAGGTGTACCAGGTCTGCGCACGGCGCACGGCCAGCGTGCCTATGGTTTGCAGCACGCGCGCCTCTTCCCAGGATTCGATGACGACCAAACGCACCCGCGAATCCAGTACCAGCGCCAAATCATGAATATCGTTTTTCACGCACAGACTCCCTTCCGCTCAGATTTTGGCCACGCAGTCGGCCGCGACGGCCGAGGCTAGTGCCATTCTACCGCGCTACCGTTACACTGGGCACATAGAGCCCGGATACCCATCCACTGTCATTCCAAGGAGCTTCGTGTGGATTGTCTGTTCTGCAAGATCCTCGACGGCAAGATACCGTCCAAGAAGATATACGAAGACGAGCAGTGTTTCGCCTTTCATGACATCAACCCCCAAGCTCCGGTCCACTTTCTGGTCATCCCCAAAAAGCACATTGCGACCCTGGGTGACATGACCGCAGAAGACAGCGCTACCGTCGGCCATATGGTCTTCACTGCGCAGAAACTGGCCCGCGAACTCGGTTGTGAAGCCGGCTTTCGCACCGTCTTCAACTGCAACGAACAGGGCGGCCAGACGGTCTACCATATTCATCTGCATGTATTGGGGCAACGGCAAATGAGCTGGCCTCCGGGCTGAAGCTTGATCCAGGTCAGCGCCGCATAGCCGTTTCTTCAATACTGTGAACTCGCCAACGAGGGACAGCACATGAGCACAACACGCCACTACAGCTTTCTGGACCGCCTGCTAAATCAGGCCGATCAGTCATTGCGCACGCTTATTCCCGGCGCTGCCCAGCCCAACCGGCCGTCACCGGCGCAACATCTGGCCAATGTGCCGCTGGATGAGCAGGAGCGCCAGCACATAGCAGGTCTGATGCGCATCAACCACACCGGTGAAGTCTGCGCGCAGGCGCTCTATCAGGGCCAGGCGCTGACCGCCAAGCTACCCGATGTGCGCGAGAAAATGGAGCATGCCGCCGCCGAGGAGATTGACCACCTGGCCTGGTGCGAGCAGCGCCTGACCGAGCTCAACAGCCGCACCAGTGTGTTCAATCCGCTGTTCTACGGCTTGTCATTTGGCATGGGCGCCGCGGCCGGGCTAATCAGCGATCGCATCAGCCTGGGCTTTGTGGCAGCGACCGAGCAGCAAGTCGAACGCCACCTGGACGAGCATCTGCTGCAACTGCCGGAGGAAGACATCAAATCTCGGGCCATTCTCGAGCAAATGCGCGAGGACGAGATCGAACACGGCAATCAGGCCCTGGAAGCCGGCGGAGCCATATTCCCGGCCCCGGTCAAGCAAGCCATGACCCTGCTTTCCAAGGTCATGACCAAGGTGGCCTACAAGGCCTGAGCGACCGCCCGGCGCGTATCGGGCGCCTTGATATGAAAAACGCCAAACAGCATCACCAGGGCGAACTGCTTGAGCGGGGAGCCCAGTTTCTTCAGCTGTTTGCCCACCAGCAACCATTCGAACAGGTGAACCAGCAGTACGGCCAGCGCCAGCCACTTGAGTCGTTCAGGGTTGGGGACCTGGAGCAGTTCCAGCAGACTGAGCAGTACCACCAGCCAGAATGCCAGGGTCAGTAACTTACCGGCGAGAAAAACCACGCGCATTGTCTTGTTCCTATCCAATGGAATGACTGCAGCCGCCAAGCGGCTGCTTCATGCGTCATGGTAACCACTGCGCAGCCCGGCATAAGGGCCTGAGTCGCCATTCGTCAGGCCGAATGTGCCACAGCGGTCAACCTATACCGCTCAGTCGATTTCAACGATCTCGTAATCGTGGGTAATCTCGACGCCGGCCCGCTCCATCAGAATCGAAGCCGAGCAGTACTTCTCGGCCGACAGCTCGACCGCACGTTTGACGTGGGCTTCTTTCAGATTCTTGCCGGTCACCACAAAACGCAGGTGGATCTTGGTGAACACCTTGGGCTCGGTCTCGGCGCGTTCGGCTTCCAGCAGCGTGTGCACATCGCGAATATCCTGCCGCGCCTTCTTCAGAATGCTCACCACGTCATAGCTGGCACACCCACCCAGGCCGACCAGCACGGTTTCCATGGGGCGTATGCCCATGTTGCGCCCGCCGGCCTCTGGCGGACCATCCATGACCACCGTATGGCCGCTGCCGGACTCGCCCAAAAACATGGCACCGTCAACCCACTTGATATGCGCTTTCATCTATCACACCCGCCGCTCAATCAGCTCAGAGGAGGCGCAGAATACCACAGCCATCACACGGCAGACTGCTGCACTGGTCATAGCCGCAAAAACTGGACATAATCCCGATTGGCCTCGACCTGAGGCTGACACGGATGCCCCGCATCTTCGGTTTGCGCGAATATGGCCAGGACACGTTTAATGGTTTCGATCACCCTGACACCTAAAATAAAAAATCTCGATGCATTCCTTGCGCATTGTCATCGCCGCCGCTTTTCGGCGCGCAGCACAGTCATTCACGCCGGCGATCAGTCCGACAGTCTGTTCTATATCATCAAGGGCTCGGTCACTATCCTGATTGAAGACGACCAAGGCCGCGAAATGATCATCGCCTATCTGAATCAGGGCGATTTCTTCGGCGAAATGGGCTTGTTCGACATGACCCCTGCCCCACACGATCGTACCGCCTGGGTACGCGCCAAGACCGAATGCGAAGTAGCGGAAATCACCTATCCCAAGTTTCGCGAGCTCACCCAGCGCGATCCCGATCTGCTCTACGCGGTCGGCAAGCAGATGGCCGAGCGGTTGCGCGCCACTACCCGCAAGGTCGGCGATCTGGCCTTCCTCGATGTGACCGGTCGCGTGGCCGGCACCCTGCTTGATCTGTGTAAACAGCCCGACGCCATGACGCACCCCGATGGCATGCAGATCAAGATTACCCGCCAGGAAATCGGCCGCATTGTCGGCTGCTCTCGCGAAATGGTCGGCCGCGTGCTCAAGAGCCTGGAAGAGCAAGGCCTGATCGAAGTCAAAGGCAAGACCATGGTGGTGTACGGCACTCGCTGACCCGCTTTTCGACTCGCCGGGCCCTGGCCCGGCCTTCTGCACCAGCTCGCACGCTGTCCTTCCAGCACCCTACCGCGCCCTCGGCAGCCACAGCCCGCCTCATGTACAATCCAGCGACCACGGTTTCTGACAGATGAGGTGAACATGGGCTTGAACAACGATTGGATGCAACGCGACATTTCGGTGCTCTGGCACCCTTGCACCCAGATGAAAGACCATGAACACATGCCGGTGATTCCGGTACAACGCGGCGAAGGCATCTGGCTGCACGACTTCGAAGGCAACCGCTATATGGATGCGGTCAGCTCCTGGTGGGTCAACATCTTCGGCCACGCCAACCCCTACATCAACCAGCGCATCAAGGATCAACTCGACACTCTGGAGCACGTGATCCTCGCCGGTTTCAGCCACCCGCCGGTGATCGAGCTGTCCGAACGCCTGGTAAAGATGACCCCCGCGCCGCTGACGCGCTGTTTCTACGCCGACAACGGTTCATCCTGCATCGAAGTGGCGCTGAAGATGAGCTTCCACTACTGGCTCAACATCGGCAAGCCGGAGAAAAAGCGCTTTATCACCCTGTCCAACAGCTACCACGGCGAGACCCTCGCTGCCCTCGCCGTGGGCGACGTCGCGTTGTACAAGGAAACCTATCAGCCACTGCTGATGGAAGTCATCACCGTGCCCTCCCCCGACTGCTATGACCGTGAAGAAGGCGAAAGCTGGGAAGAGCACAGCCGCAAGATGTTCGCCCACATGGAGCGCGCGCTGGAGCAAAACCACAACGAAGTTGCTGCGGTGATCGTAGAACCGCTGATCCAGTGTGCCGGTGGCATGCGCATGTATCATCCGGTCTACCTCAAGCTGCTGCGCGAGGCTTGCGACCGCTACGGCGTGCACCTGATTCACGATGAAATTGCCGTCGGCTTCGGCCGCACCGGCAGCCTGTTTGCCTGCGAGCAGGCCGATATCGCGCCAGACTTTCTCTGTCTGTCCAAGGCGCTGACCGCCGGTTACCTGCCGATGGCCGTATGCATGACCAACGACAAGATCTACCAGGCCTTCTACGACGACTACGAAAGCATGCGCGCCTTCCTGCACTCGCACAGCTACACCGGCAACCCGCTGGCCTGCGCCGCGGCGCTGGCGACCCTGGATCTGCTCGAGCGCGACAACGTGATCGAGGCCAACAAGGCACTCTCGGCGCACATGGCCAAGGCCACCGCGCACTTTGCTGATCATCCGCACGTGGCCGAAGTGCGCCAGACCGGCATGGTACTGGCCATCGAGATGGTCAAGAACAAGGCCACCAAAGAGGCTTACCCGTGGCAGGAACGGCGCGGCATTCGCGTTTACCAGCACGCGCTGAAGAACGAGGCCATGTTGCGACCGCTGGGCAGCGTGGTGTATTTCATGCCGCCCTACGTGATCACGCCGGATCAGATCGACCACCTTGCCAGCGTCGCCTGGGAAGGCATCCAACTGGCCACACGGGACTAAGCCAGTGCGCGTCTCCCGCTTCTATCTCGACACCCCCCTGAGCGAAGGCGAGCAAAGGCTGACCGGCGATGTCGCCCACTATATCGGCCGGGTACTCCGCCTGGGGCCGGGCGCACAGGTGCAGATATTCAACGGCAGCGGCCAGGAGTGGCCGGGCGAAGTCATGGCCGCAGGCAAGCGCGAGGTATTGGTAAAACTGCAGACGGCCGTCGCGGGCATGCCCGAATCGCCGCTGCACAGCCACCTGGGCCAGGCCATGTCGCGCGGCGAGCGTATGGACTGGGCCATTCAGAAAGCCGTGGAGCTGGGGGTCAGCGAGATTACGCCCCTCTTTACCGAGCGCTGCGAGGTCAAATTGCAGGGCGAGCGCGCCGACAAACGCCAGGCGCACTGGCAACAGGTGGCGGTGAGCGCCTGTGAGCAGTGCGGCCGCAGCGTGGTGCCCGTAGTACACCCACCGGCCAATCTGCACGACTGGATGGCCGCGCTGAAATGCGACCTCAAGCTGGTGCTGCACCATCGTACCGAGCAGGACCTGGATCAACTGCCTACGCCCGCCTCGCTGGCCCTGCTGATAGGCCCCGAGGGAGGGCTGAGCGCAGCTGAGATACAACAGGCCGAAGCGGCCAGCTTTATCGCCGCCCGCTTTGGACCGCGTGTACTGCGTACCGAAACGGCGCCCGTCGTGGCACTCAGTATGGCGCAGCAGCGTTGGGGCGACTTCTAACCCGTGACTTCTAGCCCAGAGCGCAGTACTGCCAATTGACCCCACCCCCACCCTTGGGTAATGTTCAGCCGTTTCACCCACGCCGTAGACGAGGTAGCGCATGGCACGGAAAAAACCGACCGTGGACTTTGAACAGTCACTCGGCGAGTTGCAGCAGTTGGTCGAGCGCCTCGAAAGCGGCGAGCTCAGCCTAGAGGAATCCCTTAGCGCCTTCGAGCAGGGCGTGGTGCTTACCCGTGACTGCCAGCAGGCGCTCAGTCAGGCCGAGCAAAAGGTGCAGCAACTGGTCGAGAAGAACGGCGAGTTGAGCACCGAGCCTTTCGATGGTCCTGCTGAATGAGCGAGTTTTCTGGCTATCTCGAAGCCTGCCAGACGCGTATAAACCAGTTTTTGCTGAGCCAGCTGAGTACTCCCCAGCCGCGCCTTGACCGCCTTTACGCCGCCATGCGCTACAGCGTGGTCAACGGCGGCAAGCGTGTGCGACCGCTGCTCTGCTACGCCAGCTGCGAAGCCCTCGGCGGTAACCCGGAAGCCGCCAACCCGGCAGCCGGCGCCGTTGAGCTGGTGCACGCCTACTCGCTGATTCATGACGACCTGCCAGCGATGGACGACGACGACCTGCGTCGCGGCCAGCCGACCTGTCACCGCGCCTTCGATGAAGCCACTGCCATCCTCGCCGGCGACGGGCTGCAGGCGCTGGCTTTTGACTGGCTGAGCCGCCTTGGCGACTGGCAGCCGCAGACCCGCCTGCAGATGCTGCAGACCCTGGCGCGCGCCGCCGGACCACAGGGCATGGTTGGCGGCCAGGCGATAGACCTGGGCGCGGTCGGCGAAAAGATCGACCAGACCACGCTGGAGATGATGCACCGCCACAAGACCGGCGCGCTGATCAGCGCCAGCATTCAGCTTGGCGCCCTCGCCAGTGAACACGCCAGCGAGACTCAGCTACAAACGCTGGCGGTCTACGCCGACTGCATCGGCCTGGCCTTTCAGGTGCAGGATGACATTCTCGACATCGAAAGCGAGACCAGCGTGCTGGGCAAACGCCAGGGCGCCGATATGGCCCGCGACAAGCCCACCTACCCCGCACTCCTGGGCCTAGATGGTGCTCATCAACTGGCGGACCAGTTGCGCGATCAGGCCGTTGCCGCACTGCAGCCACTAGGCGAGCGCGCCAACCATCTGCAGCAGTTGGCCGACTACATAGTGCAGCGCCGTTTTTAAACAACCTTGCTAGCTGTTGGGCTATCGAGGTGCATCGGTTAAACTGCGCACTTGTTTTCCTGCCATTGCCAATGGCATTCAGAGCCTTGTTTGATGCCCAGCACTTTTCATGAAATACCGCACCAACGCCCCAGCACACCGCTGCTGGACAGTCTTGACGACACCGCGCAGCTGCGCGAGCTGGATGAAAGCTGCCTGCCTGAACTGGCGGATGAGTTGCGGTTGTTTCTGCTCTGGAGTGTGGGTCAGACCGGCGGGCACTTTGGCGCAGGCCTCGGTGTTATCGAGCTGACTATAGCGCTGCACTACGCCTACCACACCCCCGAAGACCGCCTGGTCTGGGACGTAGGCCACCAGGCTTACCCGCACAAGATTCTCACCGGCCGCCGCGAGCAGATGGCCAGTCTGCGCCAGAAGGATGGCCTGGCCGCCTTCCCGCGCCGGGTAGAAAGCCCCTACGACACCTTTGGCGTTGGCCATTCCAGCACCTCAATCAGCGCGGCGCTGGGCATGGCGATTGCGGCCAACCTGCAGGGGCTGGACCGCCGTACCGTCGCGGTGATCGGCGACGGCGCGCTCACCGCCGGCATGGCCTTTGAGGCCCTGAACCACGCCAGCGACGCCCAGGCCAACATGCTGGTGGTGCTCAACGACAATGACATGTCAATCTCGCGCAACGTTGGCGGGCTGTCCAATTACCTGGCCAAAATCCTGTCCAGCCGCACCTATTCGCACATGCGTGAAGGCAGCAAAAAGGTATTGTCGAAGCTGCCGCAAGCCTGGGAGCTGGCGCGCAAGACCGAAGAACACGCCAAGGGCATGCTGGTGCCAGGCACCCTGTTTGAAGAGCTGGGCTGGAATTACATAGGCCCGATCAACGGCCACGATCTGCCCGCGCTGGTAAAAACCCTGAAGAACATGCGCGAGCTCAAGGGCCCGCAATTTCTGCATGTGGTTACGCAAAAGGGCAAGGGCTTTTCCCCGGCCGAAGCGGACCCGATTGGTTACCACGCCATTACCAAGCTGGAACCCAAGCCCGCCGCGCCCACCGGCGCCAGCAAACCCAAATTTTCGAATATTTTTGGCCAATGGTTGTGCGACATGGCCGCGCAGGATGCGCGCCTGATCGGCATCACGCCGGCGATGAAGGAAGGCTCCGACCTGATCGCCTTTGCCGAGCAGTATCCCAACCGCTATTTTGACGTCGCCATTGCCGAACAGCACGCGGTTACCCTGGCCGCTGGTATGGCCTGCGAAGGCGCCAAGCCGGTTGTCGCTATCTATTCGACCTTTCTGCAGCGCGCCTACGATCAGGTAGTACACGACGTGGCCGTGCAGAATCTGGATGTGCTCTTCGCCATCGACCGCGCCGGTCTGGTGGGCGAAGACGGCCCCACCCACGCCGGCAGCTTTGATCTCTCCTACCTGCGCTGCCTGCCGAACATGGTAATCATGGCCCCAGCGGATGAGAACGAAACCCGGCAAATGCTCAGCACCGGCTTTTTGCATGACGGCCCCGCCGCTGTGCGCTACCCGCGCGGCACCGGACCGGGCACGCCGATTGATCCGGCCCTCGACACCCTGCCGATCGGCAAGGGCGTCGTCACCCGTGATGGACAAGAGGTGGCCATTCTCTGTTTTGGCACCCTGCATCAACAGGCGCTCAAGGCCGCCGAAGCGTTGAACGCCAGCGTCGCCAACATGCGTTTTGTGAAACCGCTCGACACCGCACTGATCGCTGAATTGAGCGCCACCCACAAACTACTGGTCACGCTCGAAGAGAACGCCGTGATGGGGGGGGCGGGCAGCGCCGTGAATGAATGGCTACTGGCTGAAGGTATCAGTACGCCGGTGCTCAACCTGGGTCTGCCCGATCTCTTTGTGGAACACGCCAAGCCCGCGCAGATGCTGGCCGAGTGCGGTTTGGATGCGGCGGGCATCGAAGCCGCGATCCGTCATCGTCTGAGCACCCTTCCCGAGTCTGACCAGGGGCTTGACCCCACCGACTGAAAGCCCTAAAGTCCCGCTCCAATTCTTGGTACTCGCATTGGGTGCCTGATCCGCCGCGCGGATCGGGTGAAACGGGAAGTCGGTGCAACCCCGACGCTGCCCCCGCAACGGTAAAGAGTCGCAGGTTTGCCTGCAGCTGCTGTCGAACGCCACTGTGCTGTGCACGGGAAGGCGACCGCAGTCCGATTCTGAGCCCGGAGACCGGCCCACTGCGCTAAGCTGCTGCGCCCACGCGCGGCGACTTTATTGCTGAGGTGTCGCGGAGGGCGTCACCGGTCGGCGTGGTCGCCCGGTCACTTCTGCATGGCACCCTCCTGACTCCCCGCCCTTCTCAAAAGCATTACTTTTGAGGATTCAGAATGAAACCAGCTCTACTCCTGTTGCCAGCCCTGCTGGCCAGCGCTGTTGCGCAAGCCAGCGACACGCTGGGCTTGTCCGATACCATTGTTACTGCGTCACGCATCGAGCAACCTCGCAGCTCCGTGTTGTCTGCCAATACGATCTTTGACAGAAACGATATCGAGCGGCTGCAGGCGCGTAGCGTGCCAGAGCTTCTGCGCAGAGTTCCGGGCGTTCAGCAAAACAGCAACGGCGGAATTCCGGCCTACTTCGTCCGCGGCGGCAATACCGCACAAACGCTGGTACTGGTTGATGGTCAGCGAATTTCTTCTGCAACCACCGGCATAGCGCGGCTGGACTATCTGAATATCGACAACATAGAGCGCGTCGAAGTCATTCGTGGCCCCAGATCCTCTGTCTACGGTGCCGATGCCGTCGGCGGCGTAATCCAGATATTTACGCGTAAGGGCCGCAATGGCTTGCAGCCCAGCGTACGCCTTGGCGCTGGCACCAACCAAACCTACGAACGAAGCGTCAACATCAGCGGCGGCAACCAGAGCACTCGCTTTATAGTGGGGGCCAGCCTCAACGAATCAGACGGCTTCGATCTGACAGCAGACAATCAAGGCAATGACCGTGACACGGAGGGCCAACGCAATAAAGCCTTTTTTGGGCGTTTGGACCATGACTTCAATCAGGATTGGAGCGCTGGCGTCAGCGTCAACGAACAGAATGGCAAGAACGAGTACGACGACGCTTACGATGACATGCCCGGCACCCCTGAAGACCAGTTCCGTGTGCGCGGCTACAACGGTTATTTGCAAGGCAGGCTCTCTGATACATGGCAAAGCCGCATTGAGCTGGGTCGCAGCGAAGATCGCAACAAAGCCGTAGGATCCAGATTCAACGACGGCGCCATTACTACCTACCGACATTCAGCCAGCTGGCTGAACCAGATTCAGCTTTCGACCACCCAGGAGCTAAATGTAGGAAGTGACTGGCAACGGGACCGATTGGATGCGACTAACGCTTACAGCAAGACCCGCCGCGAGAATCTGGGCGCATTCGCTCAACACAGTTGGAGCACCGAACACTTCAGCACTGAACTTGGGGCGCGACATGATGATAATCAGCATTTCGGCAATCACAACACCTGGAATGCCGCACTCGCCATTCCCAACGGAGACAACCAGCAGTGGATACTGAGCTACGCCACCGCGTTCAGAGCCCCGACCTTCAACGACCTGTATGCCCCACCCGGCTGGGGCGGCAATCCTGATCTGGACCCCGAGCGCTCCCGCTCCATGGAGCTGCAGTGGCGTGCAGACTTTATGGAAACCCATTGGGAAGCCTCTCTCTACCGCACCGATATCAAAGACCTGATTGCCTACGACAGCAGCTCTGCCCAAGTAGAAAATACCAAGCAAGCACGCATCAACGGCCTTGAGGTATCGGTCGCTAGCGAGCTGATGGGCTGGACCGCGCAAACGGCTTTGAGCATCATCGACCCGCGCGACCGGCAGACCGGGAAAACCCTGCAACTGCGGGCCAAGCGCACCATGACAATGGATCTGGACCGCCGGTTCGGTAACCTGGGGGTTGGCGCCACTTGGGCGCTATTCAGCCAGCGCTATGCCGACGCAGCCAACAGCGAGACGCTCGCAGGCTATGGCACGCTTGACCTTAGATCCAGCTGGCAAGCAACAACAGCAACGCGCCTGGACCTCAGGCTCAGTAACGTGCTGGATCGCGACTATCACCTGGGCACCTATCAGCGGCCCACAGGGCCTTGGCCAGCGCCATCGATCGACTATGCCTATCAGGAGCAAGGACGTGCAGCACTGGTCAGCGTGACCTGGACTCCACAGCTCTGAAGAGCATTTCAACCACAGGATGGATGGCCGCGGCCATCCTTCCTGGCAGTCACCCGCCACGCCTCTGCCGCCACTCAACTATCCCCCCGACACACATCACAGCTTGTCGCTTGTCCCTTGCGGCGTGGCGCTGCGTTTAAGGCATAATGCGCCTTTGCCCAGATCGGACTCGATTCCCGCATGTTTTTCACCGACGAGCGCCTGCATTTCTTCCGCCCGCTCACCAGCAAATACCGCGAACAGATAGTCGAGTGCCTGCGCCTGCTGCACGAGCGGCTCTACAGCGCACGCGCCGATTATGGCGAATCACTCAAGCGCGAGCAGGTGCTGGACATCTTCTGCGAAGCACTCGAACGCGCGCCGCTGCTCGAAGGCGATGAGGATGACGGCGGCCGCTTCAAGAGCAACCGTGAACAGGCCGGCTGGATACTCACCGCTCTGCTGGAACACGGCTGGCTGGAGCGCCAGGTCGATCAAGCCACCTTTCAGTCCACCTACCCCTTCAGCCGCATGGGCCGGCTGTTTACCCAACCGCTGGTGGAGGCGGACGGGCGCAGCGTGCGCACCCGCCACCGCAATACGCGCAACACCCTGAATGCGTTGTCGGCCTTTCTCAATCACGGCGAGGTGTATGACCTGCTGGATGCGCACGAATACTCCGAGCGCATCATCGCTGACTTCACCGACATCATCGCCGAGTTGGAAGAGCGCAAGCGTGAGCTGGTGCGTGAGGTGGAAGCCCAGCAACTGGTGCAGCAGGCCAGCGACCAGTTCTTCGATTTCATGGAGCGGCGCTTCCAGCCGGACGTGGCCATCCGCCTGTCCGCCGACAGCGTAGAAAAGCACCGCGAGCGCATCCAGGACACCATCGAACGCATCCGCCGCAAACCGCGCGAATGGAAGGCGCAGGCGGAACGCGACCTGCGCCGCCTGGCGCCAGACCTGCTGATCGATGCCAACAGCTCGGTGCTCTGGCAACTGCTCGACGGCATCGAAAGCCGCCTGCGCAATGCCTCCGACATCATGCTGCCGGCACTGCGCAAGACGCTGCAGGGTTTTACCCAGCGCGCCGACATCATCATTCGCCAGCTCAGCTACCTGCACAGCCAGAAGCACAGCGATGTGGTGGGTCTGTGCCGCGAGCTGTCCAGTCTGTCGCCGGAAGACTGCGCGGCGCGGCTCGATGCCGCCGGCGAGGCCATGGCCAGCGTGCGTCTGGGCTTGGTCGACCCGGCCAGCGTGCGCCTGCGCGAACGCCGCGAGCGCCCGCCCGTACACAGTCTGATGAGCGACCTGGATCAGCCGGATGATCTCACACTGCGTGAACTGGGCGTGCAGCAGTTGCTCGACAAGGCCTTCACCATCAACGCCAGCAACCTGCGCGACTACCTGCGCAGCGCGCTGGGCAGCGGTAAGCGCATCGACAACCGCGACCTGCCGATCAGCAACGCCCGCGATCTGCTCGCGCTCAGCCACCTGATCGAACTGGCCGGCGCCGATCATGCCAGCCATGGCCTGCGCGTGCGCATCGAGCCCAGCGGCGAGCCGATCACCGACGAAACCTATTTCTCCCGCCGCGATGGCTTCATCATCGACCTGGAACAAGACGATCATGCGTGACGCACTGGACAGCCAACTCAACGAACGCGGCCTCAGCCCGGAAGCCTTTTCCGAGCTGATGATCCGCCTGCTCGACCGCGGCGTGCTGTGCCGCGATGAAAGCCAGCGCGAGGCCGAACTCTACGACCGCTACCTGCAGGTCAGCGAACTGGTGGAAGACTACCTCTCGGTGCTGCGCATTCGCGTACTGCATGAGCCGCGCTTCAACCTGCTGCGCATCTTCCCGCCGGGCGCCGAAGTGCCCGGTCTGGCCGATAGCGAAGACAGCTTCAGCAGCGGCCTGCGCGAGCGCCTGAGCCAGCAGGAAGTGGCGCTGATTCTGGTGCTGCGCGCCGAGTACGACCAGGCTCTGCGCGAAGGTCAGATCGACGAGTTTGGTCAGGTAATGCTCTCGCTCGAGGCGCTCAACCTCAGCTGTCGCAACCTGCTGGGCCGCTCCCTGCCGGAGCAGCAAGGTGAGCGCAAGGCGCTGCTGCGCCGCCTGCGCCAACTGCGGCTGATTCGCAGCCCGAGCGATGCCGCGCTGGATGAAGGTGAAGCCTGGCTGACTATTCGCCCCGGCATCATCAGCCTGGTGACCGACAGTGCCCTGGCTCAACTGGCCAGCACTCCGAGCGAAGATAACGACGACCATGACCTGCCCGCCGAGGATAGCCACTGATGTATCTGAAACGCTCAATTACCGTCAACTGGGGCAACCTGCCGGTTGAGGAACTCGAGTACGGCCCGGTCAACCTGTTTTCCGGCGGCAACGGCTCCGGCAAGACCACCGCCGCCGACGCGCTGCAAACGCTGATGACCGCCGCCCACGACAACCTGTTCAACTACAACCCCGGCCAGGATGAGACCACCCAGCGCGGGCGCGGCGGCAAGCAGGTGCGCACCCTGGCCTCCTACGTACTGGGCTGCGACGACGGCGCCTTTGCACGGCCGTACGATACCGACGGCTACATCGTTGGCGTCTTTCATCCTACCCAAGGCGAGTCGGCCGAGCCCTTTACCGCAGTGATCGGCGTGCGGGCGCATCTGGACGCCGCCGGCAGCAGCCGCCAGGCCCGCCAGGACGAGCTGCTGTTGATGATAGTGCCGGGCGAAATGCTCTCACTCTCGCACTTTGTGCAAAGCCGCGACGATGGCCGCCACGCGGTCAGCGTCACCGAACTGCCCAACCTGCTGCGCCGCCAGTTCGGCAAACAGCAGGTGGAAGTCTATGAACGCAAGAGCGCTTATCTGGCCCGCCTCTACGGCGCGCTACGCGGCCGCTCCGATGCGGTCTCGGTGCGCGAGGCCAAGAATGCCGCCCGCACCTTCGCCAACTTCATGGCCTACAAACCAGTCAAATCCATCGATCAGTTTGTGGCCGAAGAAGTGCTGGAGGCGCGCGAGTTTGGCGACACCATCAAGCGCATCCGCGAGTTGCTGCGCACCGTACACGGCATGGAGCAGGAAGCCAGCCGGGTGCGCGCCGCCGTCGAGTTGCTGTCGTACGCCAGCCAGCAGGCCGAACGCTATCAGCAAAGCTGGCTGGAGCGCACCGGCCTGACCTACGCCGCCGCCGCGCACAGCTGGCAAAAGAACCAGCAGGGCTATCTGGCTGCGAAGGAAGAGCAGCGGCAGCTGAACAGCGAACTCGCCAGCATCAGCGATGAACAGAAACTCACTGCCGAGCGCATCAAGCAGGCCCACGGTGAATTGGTTCAGCTCGAAGCCCGTCGCCAGGGCATCCCTGCCTTGCAGAACAAGGATCAGCTCGAGCAACGCCAAAGCCAACTGAGTGAACAGCTGCGCAGCGCGGTGCCCGCGCTGCTGACCCAGGCGCAGCAGCGTGATCGCAATATCGAGGCGCTGCGCGCGACCCAGCAGCTGCTTGGCCAAAACAGTTTCGGCCTATCCCTACCCGCGCTGGCCAGTCGCGGCTGGCGTGAGCGCAGCCAGGCGGTGATGAACGCCGAGCAGGCACCGGTGGCCGACCTCAATCAGTTGCTGGCACGCGACTGGATCGACCTTACCCCGCTGGACGCCGGTCTGGATGCCATCCGCAGTCAGCAGGCCAGCCACAACCAGCTGGCCGAGCTGCTCAGCACGCAGGACGCCGAGGGCGTCACGGTGCTGCAACAGTTGGATCGGTTGGCGCAAAAAAGCGCCGCCGAGCTCGGCCAGCTGGAGCGCCAGATCAACCAGACCAACCAGCGCATCAGCGCATTGAACTCCAGCCGCGTCAGCTACCCGCTGTATGTCGAGGAAGCGCTGCGCGCCATTCGCCAGCGCTGCCCGCAAGCCGACCCGCGCGTACTCTGCGACCACGTGGAGATTGTCGACCCCGATTGGCAGATGGCGATTGAAGGCTACATTGGCGGTAGCCGCTACGCGATTCTTGTGGAGCCCGAGTTTGAAGCCGAAGCCATCCGCATCGTGCGCCAGATGAACAGCCGCGAGCGCAACCGCGCCCGGGTGATTCAGGGCCAGAAGGCACGTCAGGATGCCGAGCGCATCAGCCCGCCGGATGATTCGATCCTCAAGGTCATGCGCTTCAGCCACAAGATTGCCGAGTATTATCTGCGCGCCTCCTACGCCAGCGTCAGCCGCGTGGCCGATGCCGAGGCGCTGCGCCATACCCGCCGGGGCGTGACCAGCGAGGGCATGGGCTCGGGCAACTATGCGCTGTTCCGTTGCGACATTGACGACAGCCAACTGGTGTTCGGCGCCGCCGCCCGCGAACGTAACCTCGCAGCGCAAGAGGGCGCGCTGGAGCAGCTGAGCCTGCAACGCCACAGCCAGCAACAACAGCATCAGGCACTGCAGCAGCTGGCTCGCCAGTTGAGTCAGATTCAACCGCTGGATTATGCCGCCCGCGCCGCCGCTTTGCTCGATAGTCAACGCCAACTGCACGAAGTCGAACAGCAGCTGGCGACCCTCGACCTGGGCGAACACCGCGACCTGGAAGATCAGCAGCAGCGCGTCAGTCAGCGGCATGCCGAGCTGGAACACAAGCGTGATGCACTGGGCGAGCAGCATGGCGAGTTGAAGGAAAAACTGCGCAGCCGCGAGCAGCGAATTCAGCATTTTGCCGATCAGAGTGATCAGCTATTGGATGCCAAGGACGCGGCCGAACAGGCCCTGCTCCAGGCCGCCGCCAAGGTGCCCGGTCTCGACCCGCAAGCACGACTGCAAGAACTCGACAACATGCTGCAGCAAAGCGGCGGCCAGTTCGACTTTGCCGCCGACAGCCTGGCGCTCACCGACGTACTGCACCGTCAGGCAATCGAACTGCAGCGCGCCATGGAGCAATACAACCAGCAAGCACAGCCAGCCGACATGCTGATGACAGATACTCCGGCGGAACTGCACAGCCTGGGGTTTTTCAGCCATGTGGGCAGCCTGCACCAGCAGCTCGACAACCTGCACAACCGGCTGCGCAACAACGTGCTGCTGGAAAAGCAGGAGCAGCTCGCGAGCCTGCGCGACAGCTTCAACACCACCTTTGTCAGCGACCTGTGCCACGAGATTCACCAGGCGATCAACGATGGCCGGCGCGTGCTGGAGAATCTTAACCAGGAGCTGGAACATCACCAGTTCGGCGCCGACCGCGAGCGTTTCCAGTTCGACTGGGACTGGCTGCCCGAGTACAAGGCCTATTGGGATTTCTTCAAGGAAATCATGCAAACGCCGAATCTGGGCGACGGCGCCAGCCTGTTTGACAGCAGTCTGTCCGACAAGGCCGCCGGTATCCGCGATCAGTTGCTCAGCCTGCTGCTCGATGGTGATGAACAACAGGCTCTGCGCGAGCTGGAGCGCATCAGCGATTACCGCCGCTACCGTCGTTACGACATCCTCAAGCACCCGGCCGGCAAGCAGCCGATTCGCCTCAGCGAATACGGCACCGGTTCGGGCGGCCAGTTGGAAACGCCCGCCTATATCATCCGCGCCGCAGCGGTCACCAGTGCCTTCCGCTTCAACGAGGGCGACAGCCACCTGCGCATGGTGATCGTCGATGAAGCCTTCATGCACATGGACGAAACCCGCTCACGCGAAGTGATCGCCTACCTGACCGAAACCCTCGGCCTGCAGCTCACCTTCATCATGCCCACCAGCAAAGCCGGCCCCTTCCTGGAATTGGTCAGCAACCAGTTTGTGTTCAGCAAGGTGCCCAGCAAGGTTGCCGTGGGCGAACTCAACACCCGCGTGCTGCTGGACCGCCAACAGCTCAACCGCGACAAGGTGGCTGAGCTCTGGGCGCAGCACCGCCGGGTGATTCGCCAACAGGGGGCGCTGGAATTTATGGAGGATGTTACCGGCGCTTTGGCGGCGGACTGACCTCACTGCAGCTGCAAGCCGCAAGAAGAAGCCGAGCTCCGCGCGAGCTCGGCTTCAGGCTATAGCTTCAGGCTGCAAAAGCCTCCAGCATGGTGCTGCAGAAGTCGTCCAGGTCATCCGGCTTGCGGCTGGTGATCAGGCCTTGATCCTGACAAACGGACTTATCCACCCAGTTGCCACCGGCGTTTTCAATATCGGTCTTCAGGCTCGGCCAGGACGTCAACGTTCGGCCCTTGACCACGCCCGCCTCGATCAGTGACCAGGGCGCGTGGCAGATAGCGGCGACAGGCTTGTTGGCGTTGAAAAAGCCTTGGATGAAGCTGACGGCATTTTCATCCATGCGCAGCGCATCCGGATTGGCGACGCCGCCGGGTAGTACCAGGGCATCATAATCTTCCGCCTTGGCTTGCCGGGTGCTGCTGTCCACCGAGAAGTTGTCTGCCGGGGTGAGGTGATTAAAGCCCTGGATCTCACCCGTGTCGGTCGACACCAGCTGCACTGTGGCGCCGGCGTCCTTCAGGTCCTGCCAGGGGCGCGTGAGTTCGATCTGTTCCACGCCATCGGTGGCGAGAAAGGCAATACGTTTACCGTTCAGTGAAGTTGCCATGTTCAGTTCTCCTGTTCATGCGGGTGTTCATTTTGGGCGCCCTGGTAGCGCCAATGGTTCCCGCAATCGAAACAGGCCGAATAATCGTATCTGCCCACCCAGGCGTGAAAACCCGCAAATGCGGGAAGCTTGGGTGTGTGGGCCAGGGCAATAAAAAACCCCGAACAGAAAACTGTTCGGGGTTCGTGTTACGGCTTTGCCTAAGCGTCAAACCGGGCGAATCAAGACTCGCCTGGCTTGGCTGCGGGCGCCGGCGTAGCCGCCGCTGGCGCTGCCGGTTCTGCAGCTTTCACTGCGGCCGGAGTTGCCTTCGGTTTGGCCGGTGCCTTGGGCTTGGCTGCGGCGCGAGGCTTGGCAGGTGCCTTGGGCTTGGCCGGAGTGGCAGGCTTGGCAGCGGTTTTGCGTGCGGCCGCCGGCTTGGCCGCTGCAGTACTGGCGGCCGAGGCCGTCTTGGCAGCAGGCTTCTTGGCCGCAGGCTTGGGCGCCGCCTTGGTGGCCGTGGCGGTTTTGGCTGCTGGCTTGGCCGCTGCAGGCTTGGCCGCTGCGGTTTTCGCCGTGGTTGCCCGCGCAGCCGGCTTGGCTGCCGCTTTCGCGGCGGCCGGGCTGGCTTTGGGGGCGGCCTTGGCAGCCGGCGCCTTGCCGGAGGTCAGTTGCTCGATCAGCTTGGTCAGTTCATCAACCTTGCTGTTCAGAGCCTTGACCTCAGAGCGCGAGGGTACTCCCAGGCGGGTGACAGCGCTGTTCAGGCGCTTGTCGAAGGCTTCTTCCAGCTCACTCCACTTACCGGTGAGGCGACCCTTGGCCTTGTCGGCCTTGGCTTTACCCGCATCGAGTGGATTCTTGCCGGATTTGGCTTTGCCTTTGATTGCATCGACCTGTTTGTCGATCTCGGCCTTGGCCTTCTTCTCGGCTACTTCGCCATCCTTGATCAGATTTTCGAAGAGCTTGACGCCCTCCTTGCCGACCTTGGCATAGGCGCCCAAGCCAGCCAACCAGATCTGACGTGAGTAGCTTTCGATATCGGCAACCCAGCCAGGATCCTGATCCTTCTTCTTACCCGCCATGGAGCAACTCCTCTGTGACCGTTACTTGCTTTGCAGTGACTTGAGTGCAGCACTCAGATCATCAAGCTTAGCAGACAACTGGTCAATGTCCTTCTTGCTCGGAATACCCATGCGGCCCAGAGTAGAAGCAACGCGTTCGTCGAACACTTCTTCTACCTTGCTGAAACGGCCACCGGTCTTTTCCTGCACTTTGTCCTTGAAGGATTCAATGCGGCTGTTGGCGGCTTCAACCTGGTTGGCCAGCAGTTCCTTGCCTTGCTGTTCAACTTCTTCGCCTTCGCTGACCAGCTTCTTGAAGTAGTCGGCGCCTTCCTTGCCGGCTTTGGCGTATGCGCCCAGGCCTGCCAACCAGATCTGGTGTGCGTAGTTCTTCACGTCACCGGCGAATGAAGTTGCGTTGTCTTCCAGTTTTTTAGCGGTAGTAGTCTTGGCCATGTTGGTAACTCCTGATTAAGTGGGGATACTGCAATGGACCGATTACCGATCCTTGATCAGCAAGCTACGCTTTGGAATTAGAAAACACATACTAAAAAACCGACTTTCTCATCTCAGGCCAGGTATTTTTGCAGCGCCTTCTCGATTTCGGCCTTAACCATGCCCTGCATGGGTGACAACATCATGCTCAGCTTGACCACGACGCGTACGTCCGATTCGGATACATGAATGGAACCATCGGCGCCACTGCGCTTGAACGTCAGCTCATCGCCGTGCCAGGCACATTTGGCATCCAGTTTCTGCGCCAGCTTGTCGGCCATCAGTTGCGCCTTTTCCTTGGCCTGTTCCTTGCCCAGACTGTGCTCGCGGGTAATGTCTACGGTTGCCATCGGCTACTCCATGGGGTGTATCAATTGGGTGGCCCTGTAGCATGCCGTAAAGCCTCGGGAACGTCATCCCGACAATTGCGTCAGATGCACAGGCAGCGCCATCCGGCCGCGCCGCTGGCGGGCGCAAAAGCGCAGTTTTCGCGGTGCGAGCATTCGAAGCGAGTTCTCAACACCGCGAAGGCAGCGCAGGAAGCCTTTCAACTACCTGCTAATTCACCGCCGGGCCGCAAAAAGTGGTTAGAATGGGGCCTGATTTTGCCAGGGCAGACTGATTCCATGAGCGACAAGCAGAACACCGACAGCGCCGAAAGCACTACCCATTTCGGCTTTCAGACAGTAGCCGAATCAGAGAAGGCGCAGCGCGTCGCTGAGGTGTTTCATTCGGTGGCGGCCAAATACGACATCATGAACGACCTGATGTCAGGCGGCATTCATCGCATCTGGAAGCGCTTCACCATCGAGCTGTCGGGCGTGCGTCCCGGCAACCGGGTACTGGACATTGCCGGCGGCACCGGTGATCTGACCCGCCGCTTCGCCAAGCGCGTGGGCCCAGAGGGCGAAGTAATTCTGGCTGACATCAACGCGTCGATGCTCAAGGTCGGCCGCGACCGTCTGCTCGATCTGGGCGTGGCCGGCAATGTGCGCTTTGTGCAGGCCGATGCCGAGGCACTGCCCTTCCCCGACAATTACTTCGACTGCATCACCATTGCCTTTGGCCTGCGCAACGTCACTCATAAAGACGCCGCCATCGCCTCCATGCTGCGCGTGCTCAAGCCGGGCGGCCGCCTGCTGATTCTGGAGTTTTCCAAGCCCAAGAGTGAACTGCTGTCCAAGGCGTACGATCAGTACAGCTTCAAGCTGCTGCCGTTCATGGGCAAGCTGGTGGCCAATGACGCAGAGAGCTATCGCTACCTGGCCGAATCCATTCGCATGCATCCCGATCAGGAAACGCTCAAGGCGATGATGGTAGAAGCCGGATTCGCCCGCGTGACCTACCACAACATGACCGGCGGCATCGTAGCCCTGCATCGGGGGATCAAACCCTGATGTTGCCGGCGGCTCTGCTCGCCGCCGCGCAGCGCAGCATCGCGGCCGCGCTGCAACGCGACGCACTCACGGCCAAGCGCCTGGGCGCGCTCAGCGGCAAGGTCATTCTGATCACGGCGCGCGAACCTGCCTGGCAACTTTATCTGCTGCCTGCCGAGGGCAGCATCGGCCTGCACGCCGATTATGCCGGCGAGCCCGACTGCCAACTCAGCGCCCCCAGCACGGTGCTCGCCAGACTCCTGGTCAGCGGCGACCGCAAGGCCGTGTTGCAGCACCCGGAGTTGGCGTTGACTGGCGACAGTCAGGTGCTGATCAGCCTGCAGAACATCATCGGCGATCTGCAACTGGACGGCGAAGCCGAGCTGGCTCGCTGGTTGGGGCCGGTGCCGGCGCATGCCATCGGCAGCCTGCTGCGCCGCAGCCACCAATGGGGCAAGGAAAGCCGAGACAGTTTGCGCCTGACCCTGGGTGAGTACCTGACCGAAGAGAGCCGCCAAATGGTCGGCACGGCCGAGGCTCGCGCCAGCGCCGAAACGCTCCACGAAATGCGCCTGCAGCTTGACCGGCTCGAAGCCCGCGTCGCCCTGCTCAGCCCAACCGACCCGGACACACCAGACGCATGAGAATCACCGCTTTTACGCGCCTGCTGCGCATCCTGCATATCTTTACCCGTTACCGTCTCGATCAGATCCTGCTGGAATTGCCGCTGCCTGCACTGGCACGCCTGGGCCTGAAGCTGGGGCCCTGGCGTCTGCGCCCGGCGCCAAAGGGCCTCAGCCGCGGCGCGCGCCTGCGCCTGGCCTGCGAAGACCTGGGCCCGGTGTTCATCAAGTTTGGTCAGATTCTTTCCACTCGTCGCGACCTGATGCCTGACGACATCGCCCTGGAACTGGCCTTTCTGCAGGACAAGGTTCCGCCCTTTCCGGCCGATCAGGCCCGGGCGCGCATTGAAGAGCAGTTGGGGCAAAGCATCGAGAGCGTATTTGCCGAGTTCAGCGATGAGCCGCTGGCGTCCGCCTCGGTGGCGCAGGTGCACGCCGCGCGCCTGCACGACGGCACCGAGGTAGTGGTCAAGGTCGTGCGCCCGGCAATCGGCGAGGTGATCGACCAGGATATCCAATGGCTGTACCTGGCCGCTCGCGGTCTGGAGCGGGTGTCGGCCGAAGGGCGTCGTCTGCGCCCGGTCGAAGTGGTGGAAGACTACGAGCGCACCATTTTCGACGAGCTCGACCTGCACCGTGAAGCCGCCAACGCCTCGCAACTGCGACGCAACTTTGAAGGCTCCGAGCTACTGTATATTCCGACCGTGTACTGGGACTGGTGCCGCCACAAGGTATTGGTGATGGAGCGCATCAGCGGCATCCCGGTTACCGATCTGGCGGCCCTGGCCGACCAGCGTACCGACATGAAGAAACTGGCCGAACGCGGCGTCGAGATCTTTTTCACCCAGGTATTTCGCGACAGCTTCTTCCACGCCGACATGCACCCCGGCAACATCTTCATCTCGCGCGCGCACCCCTGGGAGCCGCAGTACATCGCCATCGACTTCGGCATTGTCGGCAGCCTGACGCCGGAAGATCAAAGCTACCTGGCGCGCAACCTGATGGCCTTTTTCAAGCGCGACTACCGCCGCGTGGCGCAGCTGCATATCGACTCCGGCTGGATTCCCGCCGACACCCGCGTCAACGAGTTCGAGGCCGCCATTCGCAGCGTCTGCGAACCCATCTTCGAGCGCCCGCTGAGCGAGATTTCCTTTGGCCAGCTGTTGCTGCGCCTGTTCCAGACCGCCCGTCGCTTCCAGATGGAAGTACAACCGCAACTGGTGCTGCTGCAAAAAACCCTGCTCAACATCGAAGGTCTGGGCCGCCAGCTCTACCCTGAGCTCGACCTCTGGACCACCGCTCAGCCCTATCTGGAACGCTGGATGCGCGAGCGCATGCTGCCGC
Organism: Halopseudomonas sp.; assembly: GCF_036961105.1. Classification (GTDB taxonomy): domain Bacteria; phylum Pseudomonadota; class Gammaproteobacteria; order Pseudomonadales; family Pseudomonadaceae; genus Halopseudomonas. The sequence continues at coordinate 31,136 of NZ_JBALWW010000009.1, forward strand.
AGCACCAGGCCAAGGTCTGGCAACAGCATCTGGAACGCGTGCCGGCACTGATCGACACCGCGCACAAGGCGCTGGGCAATATAGCCGCGCAACCGGTGGAACGCCCACCGGAGCCTCAGCGCAACCACTGGGCACTGCGTGTTGCCGGCATTGCCCTGCTGGTATTGGGCAGCAGCACGCTGGGCGGCGACCCCAATCTGTGGATCAATGCGGCGCCGGCGCAATGGGTGCTGATTGCCGTGGGTGGTTGGCTGATTCTGCGCCGCGCGTAGTCAGCGCCCGGCAGAACTGGCACACTTGGCAGATCAACCGATAGACGAAAAATCATGACTGATTCAACTGCCAAAGGCGACTGGCTCGACAGCATCAAGTGGGATGCCGAGGGCCTGGTTCCGGCCATCGCCCAGGATGTTCACACACAGCGCGTACTCATGGTCGCCTGGATGAACCGCGAGGCCCTGCAACTCACGGTGCAGGAGGGGCGCGGCATTTACTGGTCACGCTCACGCAACCGCCTGTGGCGCAAGGGCGAAGAATCAGGCAATGTGCAGCAGCTGCATGAGTTGCGGCTCGACTGCGACGCCGACGTGATTATCCTTCAGGTCGAGCAGATGGGTGGCGTCGCCTGTCACACCGGCCGCGAAAGCTGCTTCTATCGCGTATTGAAAGACGGCCAGTGGCACACCGTGGATGCGGTGATCACCGACCCGGCCGCGCTCTACAAGAACCCGAAAGAGTAACCCAGCATGTCTGATACCCTGAGCCAACTGGCCGTCGTGCTGGAACAGCGCAAACAGGCCGCAGCCGACTCGTCTTACGTGGCCAGCCTGCACGCCAAGGGCCTGAACAAGATTCTGGAAAAGGTTGGCGAGGAGTGCACTGAAACGCTGCTCGCCGCCAAGGACTGTCAGCACAGCGACGACAAGTCCGATCTGATCTACGAAACCGCTGACCTGTGGTTCCATTCACTGGTCATGCTCAGCCATCTGGGCCTGGGCCCGGATGACATTCTCAAGGAACTCGAGCGTCGCTTCGACCTGTCCGGTCTGGAAGAAAAAGCCTCGCGCTCCAACTAACCAATTGAATTGGGCTCTGCCCCGGAGGTTGTAATGGGTTTTGGCGGAATCAGTCTGTGGCAGCTGCTGATCGTTCTGGCGATCGTCATTCTGCTGTTCGGCACCAAGCGTCTGAAAAACATCGGCGGCGATCTGGGCGAAGCCATCAAGGGTTTTCGCAAGTCGATGCACGATGACGACAAGCCCTCGGTCGAGAGCAAACAGGGAGAAACCCTGGACGCCAAGGCCGAAGAACACAAACGGGACACAGAGTCCAAGCAGTAACACCACAGGTCCTGAACCATGTTCGACATCGGCTTTCTGGAAATGCTGGTGGTGGCGGTACTCGCCCTGCTGGTACTCGGCCCGGAACGGTTGCCCGGTGCTATTCGCACCGTCAGCCTGACCATTGGCCGGATCAAGCGCGGCTTCTCTGAAGTGCGCAGCCAGGTGGAGCGTGAGATTGGCGCCGATGAAATCCGTCAGCAACTGCACAACGAGCGCATCATGGCCGAGCTCGACAAGCATGGCCTGAATGGCGGCAACCCTGCCAAAGGCAACAGCAATGTGAAACCTGCCGGTCAACAAAATGTAACGCAAACGCCGCAGACTACAGCCATACCCGATTCGCAGACGCCCGACACCCCCGCCGCCAAAGAACCCGATGAACAGCAAGCATCCCGTCATGAGCAACCCTGAGCTGCCACCCCCGGCCAAGACCGGCGGCGACATGCCTTTGGTCGCGCACCTGACCGAGCTGCGCTCGCGCCTGCTGCGCATCGTCTGCATCTGGCTGGTGATCTTCGCCGGGCTGTTCTATTTCGCCAACGATATCTACGCCTTCGTGTCCGAGCCGCTGCGCGCGCTGATGCCCGCAGGCACCAGCATGATCGCGACGGATGTGGCGTCGCCCTTTCTCACCCCGTTCAAGCTCACGCTGATCAGCGCGCTCTTTCTCGCCATGCCCTTCGTGCTGCACCAGATCTGGAGCTTTATCGCACCCGGCCTGTACAAGCACGAGAAGCGCCTGGCGGTGCCGCTGCTGGCCTCCAGCATCCTGTTGTTCTATGGCGGCATGGCCTTTGCCTACTTTGTGGTTTTCCCGTTGGTATTCGGCTTTTTCACCAGCGCGGCGCCCGAGGGCGTGGCGGTGATGACCGATATCAACAGCTACCTCGATTTCGTGCTCACACTCTTCATGGCGTTCGGTCTGTCGTTCGAAATCCCCGTCGCCACGGTGCTACTGGTACTGGTCGGCGTTGTCGATGTGCAATCGCTGACCAAGGCGCGCCCCTATGTGGTGGTGGGCTGCTTTGCCATCGGTATGGTGCTCACCCCGCCGGACGTCATTTCCCAGACCCTGCTCGCCGTACCTATGTGGCTGCTGTATGAAGTCGGCATCGTGTTCAGTCGCTTTGTTCGCGCTCGCCCCCAGGGCGAGGAAGAAGAGCAAGACAAACCCGCTGCATGAACCTGCTGCTGCTGGAAGACAGCGACTTTACCGCGGAGCACCAGGTGCGGCTGAGTGGCCGTCGCCTGGCACACATGCAGGAGATCCAGCAGGTGGCCGTCGGCGACAACCTGCGCGTGGGCCGGATCAACGGCTTGATGGGGCACGGCGAGGTCACCGCGCTGACCAGCAGTCACGCGGAATTGAAGGTTCAGCTCAGCACGCCGCCCCCGGCCAAATTGCCGCTCACCTTGCTACTGGCTATGCCCAGGCCCAAGATGTTCCGCCGCATATTGCAGCACTGCGCCACGCTCGGCGTGCCCGAGATCATCCTGCTGAACAGCTACCGCGTGGAAAAAAGCTTCTGGCAAACGCCCTTTCTGCAGCCCGACGCCCTGCGCGAAAACCTGTTACTGGGTCTGGAGCAGGCGCGCGATACCCTGCTGCCGACTGTGCGCATCGAAAAGCGCTTCAAGCCCTTCGTGGAAGACAGCCTGCCCGGCATCATCAACAACCAGTTGGCCCTGGTCGCCCACCCCGGTGACTACCCTGCCTGCCCCCGCGGCATCAATCAACCGCTCACCCTGGCCATCGGCCCGGAGGGCGGCTGGATTCCGTATGAGGTGGAAAAAATGGTGGCCGCCGGCATGCAGCCGGTGCAGTTGGGAGAACGGATTTTGCGGGTGGAAACGGCGGTAACGGCGCTGTTGGCGCGGTTGTACTGAAGCAACCAGAAAAGCCTTGGGTGTCCTCCGAGTTGCATTTTCCTGCAGGTTATTCAACATAATGGCGCTACGCCTCGCGCCTGTGCTACTCACAGATTTCAATCACCAGGCCCAACGCACGGAGCATTGGCCAGGGTTATAAAAAAAGGATATGGCATGCCCTTCAAGGAAGAGGAAGCGAACACATTTCAGACAGAACCTGACTTTGCCTTTTGCTGGTCGCTAGCCTGGCGACTGGTGCTCCTGAGTGTCGCGATTGGCATCTTGCCCTTGCTGTTGTTCAATCTGTGCGTGAACCTGGCGCTGATGTTGACGCTCGGTTTCACCTGGCTGCCCTTGCTGGTCGGCAACACGCTGATCGTCATCGGCGCATTCTGCGTTTCGCTCAAGATACTGCTGAGCAGAAGTTTCAACCATTCGTTCATCCGATTTTACTCGCAGGATATCTAACCCCGGTGTTGCCTGTGTGCCAGGCCAGACAGCTCATAATGTCGCACCGGGCAAGCAAGCTGCTCCGCTCTCCCGAACGCACCGCGCAAATAGGCGTCTAACGCTGCACTTGGCCACAACAAGAAGAGAGCGCTCCAATGCTAACCATACTTGTCATAGTCGCAGTGTCCGGCGCCCTCCTGCTTGGCGCGGCCCTGTGCCCACTATAAAAACCAAGAAGAACACAAAAAATGAAAAGACTAGGAATGCTCGTCATCGCCGCCACCCTGATGACCTCCGGCTGCGCCGCCTTCAAAGCCAACGACCTGCCAACGCTGGATCGCGATAGCTATGCCGTACAGAACGAACAGCGCGTAAAGGTATACAGCAGCTGGCGCGGCCGCGAAGGCAACGCCATGCACAAGAGGCACTTTGATGCTGCCCTTCGTACCTCCGGTTGCTGCGACATTGTCGACACCGCCGACCAGGCAGACCTTGTGATCGATGGCGTGTCTGTGGATGAAAGCACGCCCGGCGTGGCCATCCCGGCGATGATCTCCGGTTTCACCTTTGGCGTTATTCCTTCCTGGGCCGCCCTGCGCGTGCACCTCAAGGCTACCGCGATAGAAGGCGAGAAGGAGCACAAATATGATGTCGCCGACTCTGCCACCATGGTCATCTGGCTGCCCATGCTGCTGGCCATGCCCTTTACCGGCAACCCGCTGACGGTGGAGCAGGATGTTTACCAGAATACCTACCGCAACCTGGTAGCGCGTATGAAGAACGACGGCCTGCTGACCAACTGATGCACACAGCCATCAACGGGCAGAGCGCGCCCGTTGATGCTGTTAACGGATAGCCACGAAAGGGATATAACAATGACAACGAGTATGATCCTGGCCGCCGTCACCATGACGCCTGCCCTCGCGATAGCCCAGCAACAGGAACCTCTCAGAGGTGCGACGACCGGACTGATGCCACTCATTCTGGTCGCGCTGATCGTATACAGCACCCGGAAAATGGCGATAGGCGGGTGGCTCTTCTATTTCTATATCGGGCTGATACTCGGACCAGTCATCACCGCAATGCTGGTCTACCCGGTCATTGGAGAGTATTTCCAACCCTCGCTATGGTACGACTTGCAAACCTACTGGCTCTCATTTTTCAGCGCTATACCCGGGCTTCTCGCTTCGCTTGTGGTTTCCATCTTTGCCGTGCGTCTGCTCTTTGCCAGTCAACGCAACAAACGCAACACCATGTTGCTCCGGTACGCGCTACTCGGGCAGGTTGCGCTAGGCATTATCGGTGCGGTGATTGACCTGCTCTACTTTGCTGAAGACGCTGCCTTGAGCCTGATTTTCCTGATACCGACAAGCATAATGTGTCTGTATTTCTTCTTTTCACCGCGTGTGAAATACGTGTTGGAAAATTGGAACGGAGACTGGAATTACAACGATTTCGTGAACCGCAAATCGACTTTGACGGATACCGGCGCAAGCTGGACTGAGCTTAAGCCCTGACACTGAAGCGGTTGCTGATCTGCGCCCGCGAGCGTCAAGTTTGCGATTCGGTGGGATATTATTTCAACGGCAGAGATGCAAAAATGCCTGCCGCCAAGTTAGGCGGCGGGCATGCAACACTTAGATCTTGGTTACAAAGGTACGCGCCTGGTACAGCGCCAGGCTACTGAGCACGATGATCACCGCGACCGCGAGAATATCCGCGCCGGGGAAACCCCAGAAATCAGACATGGTATCTCCTCAATAAAAGGCATGAGTCGCAGCGGTTGTTAAACCAGTGCGGTATCCAGCATGCGTTGTCGACCAAAAGCATTGACGCGAAACTTGAATAACACGCGGCCAGCGCCAAAGTAGGCCTGGTCATCCAGCGTCTCTTCAACGCTTTCGATGATGCCGCTGGAGAACAGGTCGGTCAGGGTGACGCGGGTGTTGCCGCGCCAATAGGCGCCGCTGAGCCCGTACTCGGCCATCAGCGCATCGGTCACTTGCCAGTCCCAGATACCGTGATGCTGTTGTTCATGGATCAGTTGCAGAATACGGCCCTTCATGTGCAATCTATTCATGGTTTGCTCTAATGCTCACAGGTTGGCCGCCTTCGCGGTAGCGTTCGCTTTCTCGCTGTCGGTCGATACGGCCCGTACCACTTCCAGCACGTCGTCACTCTCGGTAAACATCACAAAGCCACCGCCCACAAACAGCACCAGACCAGCGAGGAAGTTCCACTCCGGGAATTTGAGCGTAAAGGCCGCGAGAAAGATCACCGCAAAGAGACCATACAAAGCCGCAATCGCCTGCCCACGGCCCACGCCAATCAACGGGAACGACTTGTACCAGGAGACATAGCAGAAGGCGAAGGTGACACCCGCAAGGCTAAGCCAGCCCATAGCGGCCCAATTGAACGTGGCCACCACCAGCTCAACTACCGGTTGATCGGTAAAGAGCCAGATGGCCGGCAGGATCAGCAGCACCCAGTAGAGCACCTCAGCGGTAAAGCGCACCGTAATACCCACATCCGGGTCAGCCACATCCAGCCCACGACCGGCAATGGCGCCTTCAACGCCCCAGCCAATCGCCGCCATGGCGCCGCCAAGATAACCCAGCCAGCCGGCGTCACCGGTGCCGTTGAATTCAGCAATGATGCCGGGCGCATACACGGTTATGCCACCGGCCAGGATGATAAAGATGCCCACGGCTGCGCGCCGGGTGATCTTCTCCTGATACCAGAGCCGAGCCAGGGTAGCGCCAACAATGGGATACATCAGCGCCGAGATAGCGGCGAAAGCCCCGCCGATGTAACCAATCGCCAGATACGAGCCAAAGATCGCCATCGGGCCGCCAAAAATAGCGCCGATGAAGAACCACTTGGAGATGTAGCGCATCTGCCTGAGGGTGCGCACGTACTCGCCCAACTTGCCTAACACGCCGTTCCAGACAAACAGAAAGAACAACACGCCGATGGCATTGAAGGTCGTGAGCACGGCGGCCGCCAGGAGAAACTCGGCGTTGGTGTCGTAGCTCAAATCAACATAGGGCGCTTCAAACCAGACCGCTGAACCCGGTATATACCAGGCGCCCCAGAGGACCGCGCACCACAGGGCCCACATAAAGCCCCACCGAATGCTACTGGCGGTGAAACGTGACCGCGCCTGACTCAGGCTCGGCTGACTCATGCCGGTTCCTTGGCTGGCTGGGCCGTCTCTTTGGCCAGAAAGGCCTCCAGCGAATCGTCCATCGCATCCATCCAGGGCGTGTGGTGCACAGGCGCCAGGGTGCCGGTCAGGGTCGAGCGGTAGCTCTTGTTACGGTAGCCGAGGATGTCCGCTTCCTTGTGGTGCTCCCACTCCTTGAAGATATCCGCTACGCCGGTCACATCAAAGGCCGGGTAGTCGGTCGGCTCCAGCAGGTCGATTATGTAAGCGGCCTGAAAGTCGATCGCCTCAAAGGGATCCGTCACCTGCTCTTCACGGGCGACCCATTGCTGGGTGTCGGCCTTCATCACCTCGGCAGCGGGCAGCGTGATGCGTCCCAGCATGATGTCGCGGGCATACCATGCCTGCGCATCAAACATATTGAAGGTGTAGTACTGATCCTGCATACCCAGGAAGAACAGCTTGGGATTGGCCAGCGAAACAATGCCTTTGTACAAACCTTCTGGATAAAGACGGTTGTGCGTGGTCAGCGTCAGCTCGTTGGGCAGGAAGGGAAAGTGATGCTGATAGCCGGTACAGAGGATGATCGCGTCAACGTCCTTGCTGGTGCCATCCTTGAAATGCGCGGTCTTGCCGGTCACACCCGTCAATAGCGGAACCTCGGCAAAGGACTCCGGCCAATCAAAGCCCATCGCCTTGGAGCGATAGCTGAAGGTAACCGACTTGGCACCGTACTTGTGGCACTGGGTACCGATGTCTTCTGCCGAGTAACTGCTACCAATCAGCAGCAGGTCCTTACCTTTGAACTCGCAGGCATCGCGGAAATCATGCGCGTGCAGCACACGCCCCGGGAACTGCTCCAGCCCTTCAAAGTAAGGGGCGTTGGGCGTTGAGAAGTGGCCGGTTGCGACGATCACATGATCGAACTCCTCTGTGCTCATCTCGTCCTGCTTGAGATCACGCACGGTCACCGCAAACTTGCCGGTGCTCTGGTCATGCGCCACCCAATGCACCGCCGTATTGAAGCGGATGCACTGGCGCATGTTGCTCTTGGCCACGCGGCCCATGATGTAATCGCGCAGCACCGCGCGCGGCGGGTAAGACGGGATCGGCCGGCCGAAATGCTCTTCAAAGCTGTAATCGGCAAACTCCAGGCACTCCTTGGGGCCGTTGGACCAGAGATAGCGATACATGCTGCCGTGCACTGGCTCACCGTATGCATCCAGGCCGGTGCGCCAGGTGTAGTTCCACATGCCGCCCCAATCGCTCTGCTTTTCATAGCAAACGATCTCGGGAATATCAGCACCGTCGCGGCGGGCTGCTTCAAAGGCACGTAGTTGGGCCAGGCCGCTTGGGCCGGCACCGAGGATGGCAACTCTAAAAGTCATAATGACTCCTATATTCAGGCGATGTATCGTTCGCTGGACCAGAGCTGGCCTAACGAAGATGAAACGCGGAAAAGAGCGCGGCTGAACCGGTAGCGGTCCAACCCTCAAGCTCTATGGTGATGCGCACAAATGTCGGTATACCGAAAGCGCAGTGATGAAGGCTGCATCTGTGGGTGAAACAGAAGGCCGAGGGCGGGCAGGCCGCCGATAAAACGCGAGATCTCGAGAAACGCCAGAAGAAGGCGCTCGAACTGGTCAAGCGGGATAAAAATGCTTGGTAACTCGTATGCCAGGGCGGGCACCCTAGCACATATCAGGTAACAGTGTTTTCAGCGCCACCCGGCAAAACAGCGCACACCGGCCTGCAAACCCCTTCCCCACTACCTCGCCACACAGAGGAAATAAAGATGAAGCCAACCCAGACTGAGCTTTGCCCGCTGTGCGGCGGAACCAATCAGTGCGCCCTCGCAGCCGCCACTGAACCCGCCGCACCCTGCTGGTGCTTCAGCGCCACCGTGAGCAAGGCAGCCCTGGCAAGCTTACCCGTCGAGCAGATCAACAGGGCTTGCCTCTGTCCGCGCTGCGCCACCGGCCTAGAGAGCAGCCTTGCGCGGGGAGAGTAAGCTGGTTGAGGTGAGACCATGCCATCGACGCAATGCTGGCATCGGAACGTGCGCGCAGCGAGCCATAACAGGACGACCAACCAGGGGCACACCCAGACACAAATTTACCCATGACCAGGTAATCTCGACCCGGTACGGTCCGAAGATCATTATTCAGGTGCCCACTCGGCTGCGCTGAACCATTGGCTGGTTGGCGTCTCCAATATGCCGTTAACCCCCTTATCAACAATCAGCACGAGAACCCAGGTGACCGAGCCCGAGACATCATGAGCAGTTCCCCAGACCTCCCCGATTTGCTGGTGGGGCCGTTGGTCCGCCGCGTGGCACCCGAGCAGATTCTGCTCTGGCTGGTAGCCTCGCGCCCGCTGGAGCTGACTGCCACATTGCAGATGGCCGACGGCGAAGAGCAGCGGCTGCAGTTGGGCGATGCTCAGGTGGTACCGATAGGGCGCCATGCCTTTGTTCACCTGCTCACGGTGCGTCCCGCGTCGGCCTTGCCGCAGGACACCCTGATCTACTATGACCTGCGCTGGCAAGCCAAGGCCGGCGAGACCGGTCTGCAGCAGGCGGCGCCGCACCTGTGCCACGAAGGCGAGCTGCCTTCGCTGATGATCGCCGCCAACAACCGCCGCCTGCTGCACGGCTCCTGCCGCAAACCGCACTTTGCCAGCGAGGATGCGCTGGTGCGCACCGACACCTGGCTGGCCGAACGCCGCAACGAACCCTCGCAGCGCCCGGCCTGGCTACTGATGACCGGCGATCAGGTCTATGTCGATGATGTATCCGGCCCCATGCTGGTGGCCAGTCACGCCTTGATTGAACGGCTCGGGCTGTTCGACGAAGCGCTGGAAGGCGCGACCGTGGCCGATAGCCAGGCGCTTTACCAGGCAGAAGCGACCTACTATCGCCGCGAAGAACTGCTGCCGGACGTGCCCGCCAATATGGCGGTGCGCGACCGCTTTTTTGGTGGGGTACGCAAGCCGGTGTTTACCTCGGCCAATGCGCAAAACCATCTGATCACGCTGGCGGAGATGCTGGCGACCTATCTGCTGGTCTGGTCGCCGACACCCTGGAGCTTGATCGCCCCGAGCCGGCCAGACGGCTTGAGCGACGCCGACCGCGAGCGCTATGACGCGGAACAGGAACAGATCACTGCTTTTGTCGCCGGTCTGCCGCAAGTGGCGCGCCTTTTGGCGCATCAGCCGACGCTGATGATTTTTGATGACCACGACGTAACCGACGACTGGAATCTTACCGCCGCCTGGGAGCGCACCGCCTACGGCCACCCGTTCTCGCGCCAGATCATCGGCAACGCCTTGCTCGCCTATCTGCTGTGCCAGGGCTGGGGCAACGATCCGGAGGCGGTGTCGCAGCCGCTTGAGCGACTGGCCACACTGCTGGACAACGCAGCCGGTAGCGGCAAGCTCGACGTGGCCGAGCAGGACAGCTGCATCAACGAGCTCTTGCAGTTCCACGGTTGGGAATACCAGATTCAGGGCACCCCCACACTGGTAGTGCTGGACACTCGCACGCGGCGCTGGCGCAGCGAGCGCAGCCCTTTCCGGCCGTCCGGCCTGATGGACTGGGAAGCCCTGACCGAACTGCAGCAGCGCCTGATCGACCAGACCGCGGTGGTGATCGTTTCACCGGCGCCGATGTTTGGCGTCAAGCTGATTGAAGGCGTGCAAAAACTCTTCGCCCTGGCCGGCAAGCCGCTGGTGGTGGATGCCGAAAACTGGATGGCGCATCGCGGCGCAGCCAAGGTGCTGCTGAACATTTTTCGCCACGGGCGCACACCTGGCAATTATGTGATTCTCTCGGGCGACGTGCATTACTCCTTTGTCTACGACATTGCCATCCGTGACCGCAAACAAGGCCCACAGCTATGGCAGATCACCAGCAGCGGCTTGAAGAACGAGTTTCCGCAGCGGCTGCTGGACTGGTTCGACCGTCTCAACCGTTGGCTGTACTCGCCTGTTTCACCCTTGAACTGGCTGACCAAGCGTCGTCGCATGCGCGTGACGCCACGCTCTCCCGACCGCGCCTCGGCAGGCGAGCGCTTGTGGAATGGAGCCGGCATCGGCTTGGTGGAGCTGAATGAGCAAGGCCGGCCAACCGAAGTACGCCAACTCGGCGCGAACGGCTGCGACGTGCGCTTCCCGCCACCCAAGCGCGATTGACCATTGCAACCCTGTGCGGCGCCATCGCTACAGCTTCTCAGCGGTTGACCCGATCACCCTGCCCGCCCGCATAATGGCTGCTGTCTTTTCACAGCCACTATCGCAGGAGCCAGACCATGTTCATCGCCATGAACCGTTTCAAGATCAAGCCGGGCCACGAGCAGGACTTTATCGACATCTGGAAGAACCGCGAAAGCCTGCTGGAGACGGTACCGGGCTTCAAGAACTTCAATCTGCTGCAAGGCGCTACCACCGAAGAGCACACCCTGTTTGCCTCCCACGCCACCTGGGAATCACGCAGCGCCTTTGAGGCCTGGACGCACTCCGAGGCCTTTCGCGCCGCCCACGCCAATGCCGGTAGCCACCGCGATATCTATCTGGGGCACCCGCAGCTGGAAACCTTTGAGGCTGTGCTCTGAGCCACCGGTTCACCTCAGCCTGCAGCCGTTCAAGCGGTCTTGACTGAGCACCGGCCATTGCTTGCCCGCGCCACAGAGCATACGATGCATATACGTTCCATATATCCAGGTATCGCAATGGGCATTGTAAAAATAAACGACGAACTGCACGAAGAGGTACGCAAGGCCAGCGCGGTCATGGTCCGCTCGATCAACGCGCAGGCTGAATTCTGGATGCGCGTGGGCATGCTGGCCGAGGCCAATCCGGGGCTGTCTTACACGCAGCTGATGGCCGAGCAGATGAAACACGCTGAAGTCGATTTACGGCAGGTGGCGGATGTCTGAGGTCATACTCAAGACAGATGCCGAGCTGGCGCTGATGCGCGAGGCTGGCCGGCTGCTGGCCTCGGTGTTTGCCTACCTCGATGAGCAGGTCAGAATCGGTATCTCCACCATGGAGATCAACGATCTGACCGAGCGCTACATAGTGCAGCAGCTTGGCGCGCGCCCGGCGAGCAAGGGGCAGTACGACTACCAGTACGTACTCAACTCGTCCGTCAATCACGTGGTCTGCCACGGCGTGCCGTCACCGACGCAACTGCTGAAATCCGGCGATATCGTCAACCTGGACATCACCCTGGAGAAGGGCGGTTTTATTGCCGACTCCAGCAAGATGTACCTGCTGGGTGAGGTCACCCCGCTGGCGCGCCGTTTGGTCGAAAAAACCTACGAGGCCATGTGGGAAGGCATCAAGATCGTGCGTCCCGGCGCCACACTGGGCGACGTGGGCAACGCCATCCAACGGCACGCCGAAAAACACGGTTACAGCATCGTGCGCGACTACTGCGGCCATGGCATTGGCCGTGAAATGCATGAAGCGCCAGAGGTGATGCACTTCGGCCAGAAGGGCAAGGGTCTGGTGCTACGCGAGGGCATGACTTTCACCATCGAGCCGATGATCAATCAGGGCAAGGCCAAGGTAAAACTGAAGAAGGATGGCTGGACGGTGGTCACCAGCGACAAGAAGCTGTCCGCCCAGTGGGAGCACACTATTGCGGTTACGGCCTCCGGTTATGAGGTGCTCACGCTGCGCGATGAGGAAGGTGAAGGCCCGGCGCCGGCAGCCTAGGTCCTTGCACGAGCTTTGCTGCGCCGAGCGCTGCAAGCTGGCAAGAGCGACAGGCCAGGCAAGGCAAGGCAAGGCCAGAAAGAGAGAGAAAAGCAAAGGAAAGCAACACCATGGATGAATTGTTTACAGGTGCAGTAAGAACCGCATTGGGTCTGCTGGTCGCGTGCCTGCGCGCCGTTATATGGCTAATCTGGGAGTTCTGCTTCCACCTCCTGGGCTGGTATGCGGGCTGGTTGCCTTGCCGGCTGTTGTCGCTGGGGCATTATCCGCCAGAAACCATTCATGAGTACGAGGCCGCCCCCGCGTTGCGCGGCTTCATGGTCTGCATGGCGGGTTTGATAAGCCTGATTGCGCTGGCTACCCTTATCACCAGATTCTTGACCACCCTCAACTGACACGCCATTCAATCGCAAAGGTCGCCCATGAAACTGTTCGCAGCGCTCAGCCTGTTATTGTTCATGACACTGTCCGCCTTGGCGCTGGCAGAAGAACCCGCCACCGACGCGGTGGAGCGGTTGTTTCAGGAAAAGATGAGCGCTCTCTCGTCATCCGATTATGCGCTGTTTCTCGAACACACCAACACAGCCTTCCGACAAGCCCTCGCGCCAGAGCAGTTTGCTGCTTTGAGCACCGCGCTGGCAGATAGTCTGGCCCCCGGCTATAGCGCGACTCACCTGGGCATTTTGCGTAAACAAGGCGGCCTGGTGCACGTGTGGAAGGTGACGCCAAAACAGATCGAGACGGATTTTCTCGTTCAGATGGCGCTGACTGACAGCGAGATCGCGGGATTCTGGATTCAGTAGCGGGCAGTTGTTGACTCAACCCGGTTCAACGCTGACTCAGCGATGGTAAGCTCTATGTGGATACGGACAGTTGCTCTCACGCTGTTGCTCGCCGCGGTGGTGCTGATAACCCTCAGCGCTACGCCTGCCGGCCTGATCCTTGTCGCGATTGGAGCAGGCCTTTGTCTGCATGCCACGCTAGCTGGCAAGCCACGCGGCGCCTATTGGCTGTCAGTCGGCGCGGTGTTATCCACCGCGCCTTTGATGGTGTTTATAGGGGTTCTGCTCGGGATGAGCGGTTTTTTGGCGACCGTTAAGCACTGACAATACGCGGTTCGTCAGTAGGGGCCGCCAAGGCGCGCGCGCTCACCCTGATTTTTCTCCTCCCTCCTGAGCGCTCGTCACGCACCGCGTTTCGCCCACCGCCAACCCTTTGGGAAAGCGCCGAATCAGCAGTGCCAGACCAAAGCCCACCGACAGCACTACCACGGTAAAGCTGAACGCGGCGGTAAAACTTCCGGTGGTTTCGATCAGCCAGCCGGCAATCGCCGGGCCCAGGAACTGTCCAACGGCAAAGAACAAGGTGGCAAAACTGAAGGCGATGGGAATGTAGCGCGGGGCCACCTGATCGGTCGCGCTGGTCTGGATCATCGAGAACACACCGTTGAGCGACAGGCCAACCAGCAGGTAATGGCAGAAGAAAAAGGCCTGGGTTTGGCCCATCAGCGGCAAGCCCACGCCCAGAATCACCAGAAACAGGGCTATCGCCAGCGCGTTGCCACGCCCCCAGAAATCCGACACCCAACCCCACAGCGGCCCGGCAAAGATCGAGAGCAACCCCATCATGGCCACATAGCGCCCGGCCAAGGCCTCGCTGAATCCGCTCTCGACCATAAAACTGACCATGAACACGGTTTGTACGATGTAACCCAGACCGATGATGCCGTAGGTGGCGGCCACGATGAGTACCCGCGGGTTACGGTAGATCAGCCATTTCTCATCAGCCGGTATGGGGCCCCGGTCGCTGGCAGCGCCCTGCGGCGGGTTCTTCACACAGAGGAAGATGATGGCGCTGACGAGAAAGGCGGTGCCGGCGAATACGCCCCAGCTCACGCGCCAGCCTTGCTCGCCGAACACCGCAAACAGCTGTGGCACCAGCAGACCCGTCACCAGCACACTGATGCCCACACCGCTGCTCATGCAGCCAATCACCAGACCGCGATGGTCCGGAAACCAGGCAGCCAGCAAGGCAATCATGGGCGCAAAGGCGAAGGCGGCGCCAATGCCCAGCAATGCCATCAGCACGGCGATCAGCCAAAAATTGGCGGCCAGCGTCAACCCGGTAAATCCCACCGCGACCACGAGCATGCCAAACAGGATGGAGGCCTTGGGGCCCCAACGCGCAGCTGCCAGCCCACCGGCCAGTACAAAGCACACATAGGACAGGGCCGCGACCGTACTGAGCAAGCCGGCCTGCTGATACGACAGCTCCAGATCGCTGCGCATGGACGGCAGAATCACGCCGTAGGCCAGACGCGCAAAGCCAATCACCACCAGCGACGTGAGGGTGCCGCACAACACGGTGATCACCATGTTGGGGCGCTGCGTACTCTGGGACATCGTGACTCTCTTAATCTGCGGACGTGTTTGTGCTGCTATTTACGGTCTTGCCTGCCGGCCTGGTGGTTCGCTTGAGTGTTGGTCAGCGGCCGCGGAGCTATGGCAACCGGACCAGTTTGACGTTTACCAGTGCGCTGCCCTTGATCAGGGTGTTGTCATCGACCACTTTCCAGACTTCTTCCTGCGCGCCGGTCTTGAATACCAGATAGCGCTCGCCAGCTGATTCGCGCTCGAAGATGTCGTCAAACAGGGTGCGTTGGCCCTGGGACTCGATGTAATCCGAGCCAATGACCAGTTTTTCGCCGCTGGCCAGCTCGGCAAAGGAGTTGAGCAGTTCGTTGTCGGAACCGGCGCGCGTTTCGTAGACGCCTTCAAAATCGTGGCCGCCACAGGCAGACAACAGTGTGGCCAGTGCGAGCACGGCGGTGTACTGGATGATGCGCATGTTTACTCTCTGCGATGGTTCAGATCGTTCTCGGTAGGCGCATGATAGCGCGCTACCTCCGGCTTGTCGGCAGTCGTACTGGTCAGCAGTCTGACACAAGGGTCAGCCAGTATCGGCTAAAGCTTCTATGCTCACTAAGCGAAGGCTACTTCTACCATTGGGCATACGGGGTCAGAGCATGCGCTTTATCAAAACCACCTTGATCGGCGGAGTGATTTTTCTTATTCCGGTGATCGTTCTCATCCTGGTGCTGGGCAAAGCGGTGCAACTGATTCGCCTGGCAACCGCGCCGATCAGCCGCATGATGCCTATGGATAGCCTCGCTGGCGTGGCAATGATCGACCTGCTGACGCTGCTGGTGCTGGTGCTGGTCTGCTTCGCCGCCGGCATGCTCGCCAAGAGCCCGCCAGCCAAACGCCTGTACCATCGGCTGGATGAAGGCCTGCAGGTATTGCCAGGCTATGCCTTTATCAAATCCTTTGCTGACCATTACAAGCACGAAGAGGATGATGAAGCGCCGCTCAAACCCGTGCTGGTCCGTTTTGACGATTTTGATCAGCTGTGTTTCGAAGTGGAACGACTGGCGGATGGCCGCGTAGTGGTGTTCGTTCCCGGTGCGCCAGATCCCTGGTCCGGCTCCCTGGTGTATTTGACTGCGGACCGAGTAGCCGCCGTGGCGCTGTCGGTGCCCGAGGCCATCAGCCATCTGCGTCGCCTTGGCCAGGGCGCGAGCCGGCACAGCTTGCAGCCGCTGCCCGACACCAGCAGCGCCCAACATAAAGCCCATGAATAACGGCCCACCGAGCATTTGCCCCTGATAACGCAGCCCGCCTAAACTCGACCAGTCAATCTCCAAACTACTTCGGCACACAGAAACCAGCGCCCCGAGCAACGCGGGCGCCCAGGCGAGGCTACCCATGAAAACCCGCATCACAGAACTCTTTGGCATCGAGCACCCGATCATTCAGGGCGGCATGCACCACGTCGGTTACGCCGAGCTGGCCTCGGCCGTGGCCAACGCTGGCGGCCTGGGCATGATTACCGCGCTGACCCAGCCCAATCCGGAAGCCCTGGCGAACGAGATTCGTCGCTGCCGCGAGATGACCGACAAACCCTTTGGCGTGAACCTGACCTTTCTGCCGTCGGTAAAGCAGCCTGACTATCCCGGCTATATCGAGGCCATCATCAAGGGTGGGGTGAAGGCCGTGGAAACCGCCGGTAACAACCCGGCCAAGTGGCTGCCGATCCTCAAGGAAAACGGCATCAAGGTGATTCACAAGTGCACCGCCGTGCGTCACGCGCTGAAAGCCGAGGCCATTGGCTGTGACGCCGCCAGCGTCGACGGCTTCGAGTGTGGCGGCCACCCCGGTGAAGACGATGTGCCCAACTTCATTCTGCTGCCGCGCGCGGCGGAAGAACTGAGCATTCCCTTTGTCGCCTCCGGTGGCATGGCCGATGGTCGCTCGCTCGTGGCCGCTTTGGCACTGGGCGCCGAGGGCATGAACATGGGCACGCGTTTCATCGCCACCCGGGAAGCCCCGGTACACGAGAATGTGAAAGCGGCCATTGTAACGGCCAGCGAGCTGGACACCCGCCTGGTCATGCGCCCGCTGCGCAACACCGAGCGCGTGATGGTCAACGACGCCGTTGAGCGCCTGCTGGAAAAAGAGCGCCGCCTGGGCGCTGACCTGAAGTTTGAAGACATCGTGGACGAAGTAGCCGGCGTCTATCCGAAGATCATGAAAACCGGTGACATGGATGCCGGCGCCTGGTCCTGCGGCATGGTCGCGGGCCTGATCAACGACATTCCCACCGTGGCCGAGCTGGTGCAGCGCATCATGAACGAGGCCGATAGCATCATCCGCCAGCGTCTGGCCGGCATGCTGAGCTGAACCCTTAACTGCTACTCAACTGACAGGATTTGCCCATGAGTTTCGACACACCGATTTACCTCTGCGGCCCGCTACGCGAGCCGAAACAGATGCTGGCCGACCAGGAATACAGCGGTCACACCTCGATCCACGACGACAGCATGGCCGAGAAGCTGGGCTTTCGTGCCGGCCCGATTGAAGGCCCTACCCACTTCAGTATGTTTGCTCCCATGCTGGTCGAAATCTGGGGCCAGGAATGGTTCGAGCGCGGCTGCTTCTCGTCGCACTTCCAGAACATGGTGGTGGAAGGCGAACAGGTACGTGCCTTTGTCGAACGCCCCGCACCGGGCGCAACCCGCGTGCGCTGCTGGGCCGAGAAGGCTGACGGCACACCGGTGTTGGAAGCCAGCGCCAGCATTGGCGCCGCGCCGGGCGAAAGTCTGCTGTACGAGCGTATGGCCAAGCTGCGCGCGCCAGAGAAACTGGTAATCCTGTCTGACCTGCACGTAGGCATGCAGGGCGCTGTCGATGAGAAGGTACGCATGGATGCCGATCAGCACATGGGCAACCTATACCCCTTCTCGCTGAGCCAGAAACTGGAAGGCATCACCGAGAACTCCAACTGGTACTCTGATGCCAGCAGCACCCCATGGGGCCGCGCTATCATCCCCACCGAGATGGTCAGCGTACTGGCAGAATACACCAGCAAGGACGCCGAATTCCCGGTCAAGCAGCCGGTCATCGGTCTGTTCGCCGATCAGGAAATCCGCATGATCGACGGCCCGCTGTTGGTCGGTGAGGACTATCTGATTCGCCGCGAAGTGGTGGCGCTGTCGGAGAGCAAGCGCACCGAGTCCTACTGGGTGCTGTCACGCATCTATGACGCCAGCGGTGAAGTGCTCAAGGCCGAGATGCTGCTCAACCACGCCACCCTCAAGCACTCCTACGCCAACTACGAGGCAGAAGCTTCAGCGTAAACCAGTGCACCTGCGGCGGCCGCCCTGGCCGTCGCTACAGCCGGATGTGTCGGTTGCCTTGAATACCGCGCCGCCCGGTGGGAGTATCAAGGCACCACCCACCGTCATCTAAGGCCTCTGCCATGTTGGTGTCCCGTCGTTTTCTGCTTTCTGCCTGCCTTGCCCTGACCGCCCTGCTGAGTAGCATGAACGTCTACGCCCTGCGCTGCGGGTCCAATCTGGTGGACGAGGGTGATCTCAAATTCAAGGTGCTGCAGTCCTGCGGCGAGCCTGTTTCGCGCGAGGTGATCGGCTACGTCGACCGCCTGCAGGTGGGCGACCGCGTACGGGTAATGAACATCGAGGAGTGGATCTACCAGATCTCCGGTAACTATCAAAGTCTGGAGTTCGAGGGCAACAAGCTGGTGAAGATCACGCCTATCCGCTGACCAACGAATGCTCGATGTGGCAGTAAAGACAGCGCGAAATGCCCGGTCCGAGTGGGTCAGGCTGCCCCCGCTTGTGGGAGTACGGCTAGCGCCGTTGATCGAGATGGAACTCGATCGTCCCAGGGGATACCTCTGCCCGGGTCGGCCGGGTTCCATCCCGGCCTGCGGTGATGCGGCTGACGTCTTTGCTCGAGGTAGTCTAGAGTAGTATCAGATCCCGTAATCGGCCTCTACCTTCATTCAAATCCAGGTGAATCACCATGATCAAATCCGCCATTGGCCTGCTAGTGGCGCTGACTTCATCGCCCGCACTGGCCACCTCCGAATGCGCCGCCCTGAAAGGCTGCGAACGCAAATTCTGCGAAATTCAGCATGAGCTGGATCAAGCCCAGGCTGCCGACAATAGCCACAAGGCCGCTGGCCTGAGCCGCTCGCTGACGCAGGCCAAGGCAAACTGCACTGACGAAAGTCTCATATCCGATCTCCAGGATGATTTGGCTGAATCGCACGAAGATATGCAGGAGTACCAGGCCGACCTGGAAGAAGCGCAGCGTGATGCCGATGCCGAGAAAGTCGCCAAGTACCAGAGCAAGATAGCGGAAGAGAAACTGGACATAGAGCGGCTTGAGCGCGAACTCTCGACCTTTGAGCAGTAACTTCGACCGCAGGAGCAAGAACTCAAGGACGTTTTGACAATCCACATGGATACTCACCCACGCTGAACACGGTATCCATGCAAGGAGTAACAAAAATGAGCAAGACACTGGTTATCGGCAGTACCGGAAAGATCGGCTCACTGCTATTGCCGCTGCTGCAACAGGCCAACATCGACACCTTGGCGATGGCCCGAGACCCGGCCAAACTGGCGTATCTGCAGGGCATCGATTTCATTGAGGCCAATCTGGAAGACGACTTCGAGCACGCCGTGAGCGGCTGCGACCGGGTGGTCTTTACCGCCGGCTCCGGCGCCGGTACCGGGCCAGACAAGACGCTGCTGATTGACCTTTGGGCGGCGCGCAAGGCGGTCGATTACGCAATCAAACACCACGTGAAGCACTTTGTGATGATCAGCTCCCGCGGGGCCGACAACCCCGACGCCATCGACTCCCCGATCAAGCCCTATCTGGTGGCCAAATGCATGGCCGATGAATACCTGATTCGCTCCCGTCTGCCCTACACCATCCTGCGCCCCGGCAAGCTGACCGACGACGGCGGCACCGGCCAGATCACCACTCGCCGCCCCGAGCAGCTCGACGCGCAAAGCATTGCCCGCGCCGACGTGGCACGCGTGATCACCCGCGTGCTGAGCACCGGGCAAAGCAAGAACGTGATCTATGAGCTGTACCAGGGCGGCACGCCCATTGAAGACCTGATTGCCTGAGGCAGGCGCGTGCCAGGTGTTCATTGATCAGAAACCGGCTTTTTGCCACTTTGCCGAACAGACCGGGAACCTGACCGGGGAAGAATTGTTCGCCCGACGCAGCGCCGAACAAGCACCCTCTGACTAAGCAACCTGCTGTTTGTCGCAGGGGCCCTCATCACTCAAATGGATACTCCTTCAGAAGCATTGACGCGGCGAGTGTTTTGGCTCGAGGCTAGGCGTGCAGCAATACAGTAAATCCAACCATTACAAGGACCGCACATGTTCAGCCATATCATGCTGGGTGCAAATGACATTGAAGCTTCCAAGGCCTTTTACGACGCCACCCTGGGCGTCGTCGGCTGCAAGCCCGGCGTAGTCGATCCCATGGGCCGTTGCTTCTATTTCACCAAGGCCGGTACCTTTGCCCTGAGCAAGCCGATTGATGGTCAACCCGCCTGCTGTGGCAATGGCAGCACCATCGGCTTTACCGCCGACAGTCCCGAGCAGGCCGATGCCTGGCACGCGGCCGGTCTGGCCAATGGCGGCGTGGCCTGCGAAGATCCGCCGGGCGTACGCGAAGGCGGCGGCATGAAGCTGTATCTGGCCTACCTGCGCGACCCTTCCGGCAACAAGATCTGTGCGATGCATCGTATGTCTTGAGCCGGTGCGCGCTTGCGGAAGTCAGGCGCGCGGCGGTAACCTTCCAGCCTGCCATCAGGCACACAGCTCCGATTATTCAACCAGGGAATAGCGTAATGGAATACAAGGTCGTGATTTATCAGGAAGGTATGCTGGGTTCACTGCTACTGGGCAGCTCCAAGGTCAACCCGGTCAAATTCACCGAGTTTCTCAACCTGAACGCCGCCGACGGCTGGCGTGTGCAGACCATGGAAAAGGACATCCGCCGCATGCTGCTGCTGTGGAAACGCGAAGCCTACGTGGTCATTCTCGGGCGTGAAAGGTGAAGCTGGGCGCCATTATCTGCCTGCTGCTGTTTGTAGCAGGCTGCGCCCTGTCGATCATTCAGCTGTGGTTTGCGCCGCTGGAGCCGGATACCTTTTTCAAGGTGCTGGTTACCCTTGGCATTCTGTTTGTCATCAGCCTGGCCGTCACCCTGGTCACGCGCGAGTACCTGCAGGACAAGGAACTACGCAAGAACGGCTTTATCGACTGAGTCCGTTTACGAGCTTGCGCACAGATCCACAATCAACATGAGACTGGTCGGCTGGCGACCTTACGGCTAGCATCGCTGCATCAACAGAGGCAGCACGCATGAACCATTGGGTCTATCTGGCGACCGCTATCGTCAGCGAAGTGATCGCCACCTCGGCGCTGAAAGCCAGCGAGGGTTTCAGCAAGCCGCTACCCACCGCCCTGGTGGTTGTGGGCTATGTGGTGTCCTTCTACTTTCTGGCCCTGACGCTGAAAACCATTCCGGTGGGTATCGCCTATGCCATCTGGTCCGGCGTGGGTATCGTGCTCATCTCGCTGGTAGCCTGGCTGCTGTACCGGCAGGAGCTTGACCTGCCGGCACTGCTGGGCATGGGTATGATCATGGCCGGAGTGATGGTCATCAACCTGTTTTCCAAAACCGCTGGGCACTGAGGAGCAGGAACATGATCACCGGTAGCTGTCTGTGCGGCGCCATCCGTTATCGCATCTCAGGACCCATTGGCGAGATAGTCCACTGCCACTGCGTTACCTGCCGCAAGGCGCATGGCGCGGCGTTCTCTAGCGTTGCTGCGGTGGTCGATGGCCACTTTGAGTTGCAGGGCGCAGAGACGCTCGCCCACTACCGATCCTCGCCGGACAAAGCCCGCTACTTCTGCTCTGCGTGTGGCAGCCAGATCTACGCCAAGCGCGACGGCACCGGGCATCTGGTGCTGCGCCTTGGCACCCTGGATGACGAACCGCACAGCCCGGAGCGCAGCCATATCTGGTTAAGTGAGAAGGCGCCCTGGTATCAGCTGGGTCAACAAATGGCCGAACACGACGGCGCCGAGACTGATTGAATCGCTTAGCCAGCCTGGCGCTCAGGTTGCCAGTAGCTGGGTGACCTCGTCTCCAAAGGCCCCGCCTACCTCGACGCGAATATCTCGCGCGCCAACCGGCTCGGCGCATTCGGAACAGACCATCACCGGTTTCATGCGTTGCCCGCAGCCCTTGTGAAAGTGCTCGATGGGCGCGCCGCGCTCATCCGCCATATAGGTATCGCCCCAACTCACCAGCGACAGGATCACCGGGTGCAGCGCCATACCCTTCTCGGTCAACCGATACTCTTCACGCAGCGGCCGCTGTTGATAGGCCTGTTTGTAGAGCACCTCATGTTCGACCAGCTTTTTCAACCGATCAGCCAGCAGATGCCGAGTCACGCCCAGGCGCCGCTCGAAGGCATCGAAGCGACGCACGCCGAGAAAACAGTCGCGCAGCACCAGGAGCGTCCAGCGGTCGCCAATGACCGACAGGGTGCGAGACAGTGAACAGGGCTGTTGATCGAGTTCTTCCCAGCGCATGATGATTTATTCCTCGGTAGCAAGGGCTCCAGCCTAGCTTGACAAGTTCCAAAAAGAAACCCACTATCGAGTCAGTTCTTAAAAAGAACCAACAAGCTGACAAACGAGCTAACAAGAGGAACTGCGCATGACTGCCCCCACCCCCGTAGCCGTGGTGATTGGTGCCGGTGACGCCACCGGCGGCGCCATTGCCCGCCGCTTTGCCCGCGAAGGTTTTACCCTGTGCGTGACCCGCCGCAACGCCGACAGCCTGAGCGAATTGGTCGGCCAGATTGAGACCGATGGTGGCAAAGCCCACGCCTTTGGCTGCGACGCCCGCAGCGAAGAGGAGATGGTCGCGCTGTTCGAGCGGATCGAGCAGAACATCGGCCCGGTTGAGGTGGTGATATTCAACATCGGCGCCAACGTGAATTTCAGCATCACGGAAACCACCACACGGGTGTATCGCAAAGTGTGGGAGATGGCAGCCTTTTCCGGCTTTCTGACTGGGCGCGAAGCCGCCAAGGTCATGCTGCCGCGCGGCAAGGGCACTATTATCTTCACTGGCGCGACCGCGTCACTGCGTGGTGGCCCGGGTTTCTCCGCCTTTGCCGGTGCCAAGTTTGCGCTGCGCGCGCTGGCCCAGAGCATGGCCCGTGAGTTGGGGCCCAAAGGTATTCATGTGGCGCATCCGATCATCGATGGCGCGATTGATACCGCCTTTATTCGCGACACCTTTCCCGAGCGCTATGCACTGAAAGAGCAGGATGGGATCCTCAATCCCGAACACATCGCCGATCAATACTGGGCCATCCATACCCAGCCACGCGACAGCTGGACCCACGAGCTGGATCTGCGCCCCTGGATGGAAACCTTCTGAGCAGCCGTTCAATCCTTTGCCCACCTACTGCAAGCGAGACTTTTATGAGCAAAACCATCGAGTTCTATTTTGACGTCGGCAGCCCCGCCAGCTATCTGGCCTGGACCCAGCTGGACGCGCTCGCCGAACGCACCGGCGCCAGCATCGAGCTGAAGCCCATGCTGCTGGGTGGCGTGTTCATGGCCACCGGCAACAGTTCTCCGGCGACAGTACCGGCCAAGGGCGCTCACAGCCGTATCGACATGCAGCGCTACGCCCAGCGCTACGGTGTCACTCTGAACCAGAATCCCTTCTTCCCGATCAACACCCTGCAGCTGATGCGCGGCGCGACGGCCTACCTGGGCACGGCGGATTTCGACCGTTACC
This sequence comes from Halopseudomonas sp., assembly GCF_036961105.1. Classification (GTDB taxonomy): domain Bacteria; phylum Pseudomonadota; class Gammaproteobacteria; order Pseudomonadales; family Pseudomonadaceae; genus Halopseudomonas. Next base: position 54,906 of record NZ_JBALWW010000009.1, read on the forward strand.
TGAAAACCATCTTCACCGCCATGTGGATTGACGAACTGGATATGGGTCAGCCAGATGTGGTCGGCAAGGTGCTCGCCAAGGGCGGTTTTGATCCGGCCGAGGTGATGGCCAAGGTGAGTGATCCGGCGGTCAAGGAGAAGCTGAAAGCCATCACCGAAGAAGCAGTAAAGCGCGGCGTTTTTGGCGCCCCGACCTTCTTTGTCGGTGATGAGATGTTCTTCGGCCAGGATCGGCTGGAGTGGGTTGAAGCCGCCGCCAAGGCTTGATTCAGGTAGACCGGCGGCGCCGTTTGAGCGCCGTGGGTCAGCGGTGAACGCTTTGCTACAGTGCGGTAATTGACGGAATCACGCGCCGGGCTTAGCTTAGCCGTTCCCTCCCCTGCTCCCGGAAGAACCACCATGCTGTCCCTTGCGCTCAAATGTGTAATGGGTGCGCTCGCAGTGCTGCTGATTGCCCTGCTGGCGAAGTCGAAAAGCTTTTACATTGCCGGACTGGTACCGCTGTTTCCTACCTTTACCATCATTGCCCACTACATCATCGGCACGCAGCGGCTGTCGAGTGATCTGCGCAGCACCGCCATATTCGGGCTCTGGTCGTTGATTCCCTATGCGCTCTATCTGATCTCGATTGCCTGGTTCAGCCAGCGCTTCAGTTTGATCACCACCCTGGTGTTGGCGGTGGTGGCGTGGACGGTCGCGGCGGCGGTGTTGATTTATGTTTGGTCGCGGGTTTATTCGGTGGCGTGATTCTGCTCTGGATGGTTATCGCAGCCGTGCAGTGTTGAAACGTTTTTGGTTAGCTGATTTCCGCTTTCGCCTCTAGGCGAGCCAAGGGGGCATGCTTGCCCATGCCCCCTTAGCGATCCCCCAAGGCACCCAGCTGCGCGGCCCTTCGGGTTCGCTGCGTTGCTCAAGCTGCCGGGGATACTTGCAAACTCGCCGCTACGCACCTCAGACACCGCAAGCATCTTTTTCCCGCCAGCTCTGCGCTACTCGCCCGCTCAGATGGGACTAACCAGTCCGTGCATTAGCGGGTTTTGAAGTTCAATATTGGCCCAAACAACCAACTCGAAAACCACGCCAATCTCATGCCCTTGGCCCCCTTCCAAGCTGTCGAGTAACGCAGGATTTGAGCGAGAGAGCCGAGGACTGTCTGAGGAGCGCAGCGACGAGTTCCGCAGGCGCGCTCAAATCCGAGTAACGCAGAGAAGCCGAAGGCCAGCTTGGTGGGGTGGCCTTTCTTTTGGTTACTTTTCTTTGGCCATACAAAGAAAAGTGACTCGCCGGAAAAGGCGAAAAGCACGTGTGAGAAAAACCCAAATAATCAACCAGAACTCAGTGCAAAGGACGCCAAACCAAAACGGTAAACCCGTCAGGTCTCCAACATAATGGTCACCGGACCATCATTCACCAGATGCACCTGCATATCCGCCCCAAACCGTCCCGTTGCCACCGGCGCGTGCAACGCCTGCGCCTGGCTCACCAGATAATTGAACAGCAACTCCGCCTGCGCCGGTGGTGCGGCGGTGGAGAAACCGGGACGCAGGCCCTTGCGGGTATCTGCCGCCAGGGTGAACTGCGAGACCAGCAGCAGCCCGCCCTGCACCTGGCGCAACGAATCGTTCATGCGGCCGTCGGCGTCGGTAAACACGCGGTAATCCAGCAGCCGCTTGAGCAACTTGTCGGCACTGACCTCGGTGTCCTGCGGCTCAATGCCGACCAGTACCAGCAGGCCCTGGTCGATCGCGCCCACTACCTCGCCGGCAACTTCAACACGGGCCTGACGCACCCGCTGCAGCAAGCCCTTCATCTCATTCGGCCTGCGGCGCCAGGTCCAGCAGACGGCGCGCCATCTCGCCGGTGGCGCGCACCAGCGCATCGGCGATGCCCGGCTCGGAGGCGGCGTGACCCGCATCGCGAATGATGTTCAGCTCGCTGTTTGGCCAGGCCTGATGCAGCGCGTAGGCGTTGTCGAGCGGGCAGACCATATCGTAGCGCCCGTGCACGATAATGCCGGGGATGTGCTGAATGGACGCCATGTTGTTGAGCAGCTGATTCGGCTCAAGGAAGGTCTTGTTGGCGAAGTAATGGCACTCGATGCGGGCGATGGCATAGGCCCGGCGGGCATCGCTGAAGCGGCCGATCACCTGCGGGCTGGGGCGCAGAGTGGCGCAGCGGCCTTCCCACACGGACCAGGCCTTGGCCGCGTGCATACGACAGATTTCGTCGTCGCCGGTCAGGCGGCGGTAGTAGGCCGCGACCATGTCATGGCGCTCTTCCTCCGGAATCAGGCTGAGGTAGTCTTCCCAGAAGTCCGGGAATACATGACTGGCCCCTTCCTGGTAGAACCAGCGAATATCCTGATCGCGGCACAGGAAAATACCGCGCAGTACCATGCCGAGCACGCGGTCGGGGTGCGCCTGCGCGTAGGCCAGTGCCAGCGTCGAACCCCAGGAGCCACCGAACAGAACCCACTTGTCGATACCCAGGTGCTCGCGCAGCACCTCCATGTCGGCCACCAGGTCGGCGGTGGTGTTGTCCTGCAGGTTGGCGTGCGGGGTGGAGCGGCCGCAGCCGCGCTGATCGAAGGTGATGATGCGATAGATCGATGGATCGAAAAAACGCCGGCTCAGGGCATCACAACCGGCGCCCGGCCCGCCATGGATAAACACCACCGGCAAACCGTCTGCCTGGCCACTTTCATCAACGTAGAGAACATGCGGTGGCGCCACGGCCAGTTCATGGCGGGCGTAGGGTTTGATCTCCGGATACAACAGCTGCATGATGGGCTCCTGGCCTGTCCGCCGGCGCGAGGGCTGCCTGCCGTAGAGCAGTTTTGCCCAATCCTCCGCGCCAGCATCACTCTCTTGAGAAAGCATCACATTACTGACCTGCGAGGCTGCTGTCACCTGTGCGCACGCTACTTCTTCTGCTCGTTACCCTGACCCTTTGCGCCTGCGGCGCCTCCTCCCCTGATGAGCGCCTGAATCAGGCGATCGATCAATTGCAGGAGAGTATCGAATCGCGAGATCGCGAGCAGGTTACCGCCTTGCTGCATCCCGATTTCAGCGCCCAGGATCAGTTCGACAATGCCTGGGCCGAGCGCACCCTGCGCTTGATGTTCCTGCAGAACCAGCGCATCGGCGTGCTGGTCAGCAGCCAGGAAACGCAAATCGACCCAGGCTATCCCGAGCGCGCCGAGACCACGGCTCGGGTGACCCTCACCGGTGCCGAGCGCTTCCTGCCCAACAGTGCCGGCCAATATGACATTCGCCTGCTGTGGCTGGATGTAGACGGCCAGTGGTTGCTGCGCGATATTGACTGGCAACGGATTCGCTGAGCGTGCTCGAACCAACGCAACTGGCAGCCCTGGCGCGCGTGGCGCTGGGACACGTGCAGCGTGAGTATCCGCACATCGCCCCCATGCGTCTGGCCAGCGCAGCGGACCTGCAGCCACCGAGCCGGCTGCACCCGGTGTTCTACGGCAGCTATGACTGGCATTCGTGCGTACACAGCTACTGGCTGCTGGCGCGGATACGGCATCTGGCGCCCGCTCTGCCCGAAGCACAGGCCATCAATGACTTGTTCGATCAGCAATTGACCAGTGCCAAACTGGAACAGGAGCGCACCTTTTTCCTGCAGCCCGGCAAGCGCAATTTCGAGCGTCCGTACGGCTGGGCCTGGCTGCTCAAACTGCAGGCGGAGCTAGCCGGCGCCAATACGCGCTGGGCCGAAGCGCTACAGCCGTTGGCAACCGAACTTGCCCAGGGCATGACAGAATACCTGCCCCGCCTGAGCGCGCCCATTCGCAGCGGCGCGCATAACAACACAGCCTTTGCCCTGCTCCTGGCCATGGACTACGCCGAGGCCTGCGCCGACCACGCCCTGGCCGCGCAGATACACACCAGCGCGTGCGATTTCTATCTGCATGATCGGAGCTGTCAGGCCTGGGAGCCGGGCGGCGAGGATTTTCTCTCGCCAGCGCTGCAGGAGGCGGCCTTGATGCAGCGGCTGCTGTCTGTAAAAGAATTCGATAGCTGGTTTAGCGGCTTTTTACCCCGACTCGCGGAGGGCGAGCCCGCCACTCTGCTGACGCCAGCACACAGCCGCGACCGCAGCGACGGCAAGCTGGCGCATCTGGATGGCCTCAACCTAAGCCGCGCCTGGTGCCTGCGTGCCCTGGCCAAGGACCAGCCGCTGGCATTGCGCCAGCGCCTGCTGAGCGCAGCGCAGGCCCATCTGCAGGTGAGCCTGCCGCACATTCAGGGCGATTACATGGGCGAGCATTGGCTCGCCACCTTCGCCCTACTGGCTTTGCAGGAGCGCGCTTAACGCAACTTGGTTTCGCGCAATCGGATCATGAAGTCGGGCGCCGCAAAACTGTCGGCGCGGGCCTGCGCCCAGTATTTCTTGAAGATCGGCAACTCGGCGCGGCCATCGAGCAGCACCCCCGGCTCCAGAAACTCGAAGAGCTCGCTGTAGGGCTGCACTTCATATTTGCTCACACGGCGCATGATGTGCTCCGGCCCCAGCTCGCGCGGATGGCTCAACCCAGCGGCCTCCAGCAGATTCGACAATGCCAGCACCGTGTTGCGCTGGAAGTGGTAGACCCGCTCACTCTTGTCGGTTACATCCAGCTTGCCGCCACGGCCCTTGTCCTGCGTAGCCACGCCACTGGGGCATTTGTCGTTGTGGCAACTGAGACTCTGGATACAGCCCAGAGAAAACATGAAACCGCGCCCCGCATTGCACCAATCTGCCCCCAGCGCCAGCGTGCGCGCGATATTGAAGGCACTGGTGACCTTGCCGGCGGCGCCGAGTGCAATCTTCTCGCGCAGATTGGCGCCCACCAACGTGTTGTGCACCAGCAAGAGCGCATCGGTCATGGGCATGCCGAGACGATTGATGAACTCCAGTGGCGCGGCGCCGGTACCACCCTCGCCGCCATCGACGACGATGAAATCCGGATGCTCGCCGGTTTGCAGCATGGCCTTGGCAATCCCGAACCATTCCCAGGGGTGCCCTATCGCCAGCTTGAAGCCCACCGGCTTGCCGCCGGAGAGCTCGCGCAGCTGGGCGATAAACTCCATTAGCTCCAGGGGCGTGCGGAAAGCCGAGTGGGCCGCCGGTGAAATCACATCCTCGCCCGGGGTAACTCCGCGCGCCTCGGCAATTTCCTCGGTGACCTTGGCCGCCGGCAGTATGCCGCCGTGGCCCGGCTTGGCGCCCTGAGACAGCTTGATCTCGATCATCTTCACCTGATCAGGCTGAGCGTTGACGGCAAAGCGCTCTGGGTCGAAACTGCCATCGGGCTTGCGACAGCCAAAATAACCGGAGCCTATCTCCCACACCAGATCGCCGCCCGGCTCGCGGTGATAACGCGAAATCGAGCCCTCGCCGGTGTCGTGATAGAAGCCGCCCTTCTTCGCCCCTGCATTGAGCGCCAGGATGGCGTTGGCCGACAACGAGCCAAAACTCATCGCTGAAATATTGAACACACTGACATCGTAGGGCTTCAGCGTTGCGGGGTGGCTGCCGACCGTGGTGCGGAAGTTCTTGTCGAGGATTTCCACCGGCGCCAACGAATGGTTCATCCACTCATAGCCTTCGGCATTCATGGGTATCAGTGAGCCAAAGGGCTTTTTGTCGAGAATGTCCTTGGCGCGCTGATAGACGATGTTGCGTTGCTCACGCGAGAACGGCAGCTCATCGGTATCGGACTGAATGAAATACTGGCGCAACTCCGGCCCGATGGACTCAAGAAAATAACGGAAATGCGCCAGCACCGGGTAATTGCGGCTGATGGTATGCCGCCGCTGGCACACATCCCAGGTGCCCATCACCGCCAATGCGGCCAAGGGCACTGCGGCCAGCAACCAGAGCAGGGAGAACCAGGTAAGACCCAAAGTGACCAACGCCCCCACCAGGCAGAATAGATAGGGGAAATAACGCAGCTCTGAGGCGGGCAATTGCATAAGGCCTTCCTTTGTCGATACAGCGACGGAAAATCGAGTGATAACCCATCCGTCTTCCGGCTACCCAGCGGCTTGCCTGCACAGCATGTCGACCGGGGCCGAGGTTGTTTGTCGCGGCTCACATACAAGCAACCAGCGCGGCGGGTTGCTTGTTCATCGCTGCACCAGCGTTTACATGCCCAGCGGCTTAACGCCGATCAACACGCCGTGCAGATACAGGGCAAAGGCCGCCCAGCCGACAAGTCCTACCACCACAACCAGCGCATCCATCGCCGGTTTGCCCTTGCCGTAGCTGACACCTGCCAAACGGTCACGCTTGCGTGAGACCACAAAGAGCGCCGTCGCCCAGGCCAGAAAGCCACCAAACAGCAGCAGGTCAGCCAGGCTTCCGTTGGCGATCAAATGCGCCAACGCCCAGAACTTCACGCCCAGCAGCATCGGGTGGCCAACGCGCGCCTTGATGCAAGAACCGGGAATGTAGGTGGCCGCCAGCAGGATGAAGGCCGGCAGCGTCAACAGTGCTGCCAGATGGCGCGTCCAGACCGGCGAGCTCCACAGCCAGGTCGGGTCCATGCGCGCTTGCCCGTAACCATAAATGACCAATACCAGTCCGATAATGGCGGTCAGCGCGTAAAGCCCTTTCCAGGCCATCAGGCCTTTGCGGGCGATTGTCCGGGCGCGCCACTCAGGGGCAAACAGGCGCGTGGAATGCACGCCGAGAAATACAATTAGGCCGAGGATCAGCAACAGCATGCGAGCGTCCTTCTGCAAATGAAATCACGGAATGGCAGCGATATCTTTCGCTGTCCGGTACTTGCCGCGCTCAAACACGCGGCCAAGGGCGACAATGCACCAGCGCACCGCCACAGGCAACAGTGACGGCTCACTGCGCAGGCCTTTATTGCAGACGAGCGGTGAGCGAATCGCCGGAATCGGTCTTCAGCACCAAAGCGCCCTTGCTGTTGAGCTCAAACCGGCTGATATTTTCCAGCGTTTGCAGAAAACGGGTTTCCTGCTCGCCGAACCCGGGCTGGCAGGCCATACGGGTGGAAACCAGTTGGCTCACGGTCAGGCTACTACCGGCAACGTTATAAGCGCCGGCGTAGTTGTTGCAGGAAGCCATGCCCGAGACGCGGCCGTCGTTGCCAAAATTGAGGGTTGCCCGCGAGCCGTCAAGGATGTCGTTCTGATTGATGCTTTCGACTACCCATTCACCCGCCTGCAGCAGCAACGCGCCTGCCGGCTCGCATTCGGGATAGGGCTGCCCCTTGAGCACCAGCATGCCTTTGTCGCCCTTGAGCCAGTAACTGGTGGAGCTGTCGCCCGGCATTTCATACTTGGCGCCAGAGCCTGAGCGCACCCGCTCAAGCAGATATTTGGCACTACCGGCTTCCAGGGTCAACTGATCGGCATTGAAGGTGGTGCGCACCGGCAGGGAGCCACAGCGCAGAATGGCCACGCCACTGTCCGCTTCCAGTTGCGGCGGTGCTGGCGCATCTCCGGACGGGCGCTGCGAGCTGGCGCAGGCGCTCAGCAACAGCAGCGAACCGAGCATGGCGGCGTACAGGGGTTGGCGCACAATCATCTAAGATCTCCTTTGCGGGTATGGGCGATAGGCATCTAGCATAGCCTTTTCGCATCGCCGGTGTTGGTCATGCTGCGCAATTCAGGGCAGGTAGATCTGTCCTTCCAGGTAGAGCACTGCGCTGCCGCTGATCTGCACCTGCTGCTCAGTCACTACACAGTCAAGACGACCGCCGCGGCTGGAGGCTTGAAACGCCAACAGGTGCTGCCGGCCAAGACGGTCCGCCCAATAGGGTGCTAGCCCGGCGTGAATCGAACCGGTAACGCTGTCTTCCAGGCCGCCATTGGCGGGCCAGAAATAGCGCGAGACAAAATCTGACTTGATGCCCGGCGCCGTGACTACCACATCGCGCGGCGCCAGCAGTTTCAGCAACTCGGGTTGCTGCTGAACTTGCAGCACGCTTTGCTCGTCACTGTACACGGCGAACCAGGCCTGGCGGCTGACCAGCACCTGCTGCGGCATTACGGAGAGGCCGTCGAGCAGCGCCTCGGGTATATCCGCTGTAGCAACCGGCTCCGGGTCCAGCCGCGGAAAGCACATGCTGATGCGACCATCAGCCCCCCGCTCCACCTTGAGCTCGCCCACGGCCGCGGCGGTGAAACGGATACAGTTCAGCTCGGGATACAGTCGAAACAGCACAAAGGCGCTGGCCAGGGTGGCGTGACCACAGAAGTCGATTTCGCTCAACGGCGAGAACCAGCGAATGGCATAGCGCCCGTCGGATTCCAGCAGGATGAAGGCGGTCTCTGACAGATTATTTTCCGCCGCGACCGCCTGCATTACTTCCGGCGGTAACCATTGCTGTAGCGGCACTACCGCAGCGTAGTTGCCTTTGAACAGCGTATCGGTGAAGGCATCAACCTGGTAAATCGGCAGCTGCATGTAACTCTCCTCTGTATGCAGATAGGTTATGCAATAGCCTCCAGCCTAACGCGTCGGCAATACACTCTTGCAGTACAGCTCTTGCCTGCTTTGGCGCAACAGCCGAGCCTCAGAAACTCGACCCTTCAGTCTGCAGAAAAGCCGCTTCCTCTGCGGTAGTAGGTCGCAGCAAAATGGCATTGCGGTGGGGATAACGGCCAAAACGCTCGATGACGCGCTTGTGCTTGAGCTCTGAACGCAGGTTGTCTTCCATGCCCGGTGCGCTGAACAGCTTGACCGCCTGCTCATGGATTTTCAGCGACTCGCTGTGCATGAAGGGCATGTACATGAAGGCGCGCAGCTTGACCGGCAGTTGCTGGTCGATCCCTTCGGCTACCGCTTCCTGTGCCAGCACCAGCGCCATGCCGTCGCAGGCGAAAGCGCGCGGGGTGTCGCGCCAGATATTGCGCGAGAACTGATCCAGCACGATGATCTCAGCCAGCCGACCCAATGGAGCACTGCGCCAGTTGACCAGCTCAGCGCGTTCGGCGCGCTCATGCAAGGGTCCGAAGCGCTCTCTGATAAAGCGATCAAGCCCCGGGTCCTTGCGCCACCATTGCACCGGTTTGAGCTCGGTAAACCAGAATTCAAGCACCTCATCAACTGCCGCCACTCAAGGGTCCTCTTGCCATATTGGAGTTGCCGAAGCAACGCCCGGCATATGGATAAGATCGGTCAAACCGGGATCGGTTCCGCATTGTGACAACAGCGTGGTGATCTGCCCACGGTGATGTGTCTGATGGTTGAAGAAATGCGTCAGCACCAGCCACATCGGGTAGCGGCGCGGTTCGGGGTTGACCAGACTGGTGTAACTGAACTCGCCACCCAACCGCAGTGCATCGAGCGTCGCTACCCAGGCGACGATCTGCTGGTCCAACTGCTCACGTGCCTCACGCAATGGCACGAAGGCGGTGTACTGTTCGGCATCCAGACCGGTCACACTCACCGGGCAGCCGGTAAAACGGCCGAACCAGATTCGATCGGCCAGCAACAGATGATTGAGCGTGCCATGGATGGAGCGAAAGAATGCGCCTCGATCAGCCCGATAATCTTCCTCGGGCAACTGCGCACACAGGGCATAAAGCCGCTGGTTCATCCACTGGTTATAACGCGCCAGGGTCATAAACTGATCACGGTACATGACCGCCTCCTTGGCGAAACCCCAAAGCTTCCAATCAACCGCATAAGCGGCCAGAAGGAAAGGTACAGCTGCGCAGCCGTTTAACCCGGATCACGGGTAAAGCCGCGGCAAACCGCAGCCAGCTTGTTACCATCCGGGTCGCGCACATAGGCACTGTAAAAATCCGGATTGTACTGCGGGCGTAGCGCCGGCTCGCCCTCATCACTGCCGCCATGCGCCAGAGCCGCAGCATGAAAGGCTCTGACTTCGGCCCAGGTGCTTGCTTGCAAGGCCACCATGCTGCCGTTGCCGGCGCTGGGCGGCGCTCCATTAAAAGGTTCGCACAACCAGAGCGCCAGCTCCTGCTGGCCCTGGTTCTCATACCAGCCCCAGCCGGCCCAGCCTTGCCAGTCCTGCTCCTCTCCCGGCGTGGCGCAACGCCGAATGCCAAGCGCAGCCATCACCGGATCATAAAAGCGAATGCTGCGCTGCAGATCACTGGTGCCCAGCGTCATATAGGAAAACATGCCGTTGCTCCCGTATTGGCTCACAGCAGCCCAGCATAGCCCTGGCTGCAGAAGCGAGTCACTATTTAGACATCAATGCATTATTTCGCTATGATTGCGCGCTGCTGAGCCATCAGCCCATCACTATGCCCGATAGCTATTTTCCACAACTATCGGCGCTTTTAAGCATTAACCCCACAGGTTATGCACTGAATTGCGTTAACTCCATCTGCGCGCCAGAGTCGAAACTGGCGTGGCAAACTGTTTTTGATCTGAATAATACGTTGAATACAAACTATGCCAAACTCCAATATCCTGGCCATTGCCAGCCCGGAACTGCCCGCCTTTGATACCAACAGTTTCAGTCACCAACGCTTCAAGGTGTTCACCGCCAAGCAGTTGAACCAGATTCCTCAATTGCAGTCCCTGAGCCCTAGCCAGCGCTTCGAGATGCAGGTAGTAGCCAGCGTATTGCCCTTTCGCGTCAACCAGTATGTGATTGACGAGCTGATCAACTGGCAGAATGTGCCGGCCGACCCGATTTTTCAGCTTACCTTCCCGCAGCGCAGCATGCTCAAACCCGAGCACTACGATCGCGTTGCCGAAGCACTGAGCAGCGGCGCCGACCAGCCTGCATTGAAGAGCCTCATCAGCGAGGTGCGCGCCGAGCTGAATCCGCATCCGGCCGGCCAGTTGGAGCACAACATCCCCATGCTCGATGGCGAGGTGGTCGAGGGTCTGCAACACAAGTATCGCGAAACGGTCCTCTTCTTTCCCAGTTCCGGGCAGGTGTGTCACAGCTACTGCACCTTTTGTTTCCGCTGGGCTCAGTTTGTCGGCGACAAGGACTTGAAGATTGCCGCCCGCGAGTCGAACCAGTTACGGGACTATCTGCGCGCACATCCCGAGGTAACCGATGTGCTGGTGACCGGTGGCGATCCACTGGTAATGAAGACGCGCAACCTGCGCGCCTATCTGGAACCCTTGCTAGGCGCGGAGTTCGAGCACATACGTACCATCCGCATCGGCACCAAGGCGCTGACCTTCTGGCCGCAGCGCGTGGTCACCGATGATGACGCCGAAGACCTGCTGGCGCTGTTTCGCGAGATACAGGCCGCCGGCAAGCACCTGGCGCTGATGGCGCACTACAACCACTGGCAGGAGCTGGAGCCGGAGATTGCCCGCGAAGCCATTCGCCGCGTGCGTGAAACCGGCGCGCAGATTCGTGCGCAAGGGCCGCTGCTGGCGCACATCAACGATAGCGCTGAAGTCTGGGCTCGCCTGTGGCAGACCCAGGTCGAGCTGGGCATCATTCCCTATTACCTTTTTGTGGAGCGCGATACCGGCGCGCGCCACTATTTCGAGGTGCCGCTGGTCAAGGCCTGGCAGATATACCGCGACGCCATGCAAAGCGTCTCCGGCATCGCCCGTACCGCCCGCGGCCCCTCCATGAGCTCGCACCCGGGCAAGGTGGAAATTCAGGGCGTTACCGAAATTCATGGCGAGAAGGTCATAGCGCTGCGCATGATCCAGGGTCGCAACCCCGATTGGGTGCAGCGCCCCTTCTTCGCCAAATACAACGCGCAAGCCACCTGGCTCAACCATCTGGAGCCCGCCTTCGGCGAGGAGAAGTTCTTTTTCGACGACTGATCCGGATAGCGAGCCGACAGCATTATGCTGCCCACCCGGCGGGCTGAGCCTCAGCTGGGTGTCGGCAACTGCAGCCAGATCGAGAAGCAACCCAGAAAAAGCCACAGGCCAGAGAACAGAAAAGGCGTGCGCTTGGAAAAGCGCAAGGACTTGCGCAAGCCGCCGAAGTTTGACTCCCAGGATGAAAGCAATGGGGAGTCATCGTAGTGAGTGCCGAATACCGGCTCGGCGTCGAGCATATTTTTCTGTTTTGCATGCCAATGGTCGATGGTGTCGCAAGCCGCCTTTATGCCGGGCCAGGCATTGATGGAACAAAGCACTCCGAACAGGGCAAGCGTAGCGGGCACGACTAGCGTGAAAAGTTTCCCCCACTCGGGGTTAACGTTCGCCATACAGGAGCCGTAGGCAATCACCAGAAAGGACTGGGCAGTGAGGTAAGCGTTGGTGCGGTTGGCCAGGTTACTGGTTTCACTGGCTATCTCACGCCGGTAGAACTCCAGCCGCTCCCTGGGGGTGGTGAATATCTGTGAATTCGCCTCTACCTCGGACGGTTCGGGCTGATTTGGTTGAATAATCATGTTGCTGATCCGGACTGTTTTGCCTGGTTAATAGGCAAGGCTAGCCGGCATTAAGTTCCGGTCATGATAATCGGCGCGCGGTTAGCCAACGCACTGGATAGAAAAAAGCGCCGCCCCTGATGCGGGGCGGCGCTGGGGCGCAACAGGCGTAAGCCAACATACCCTGTTAGTAAGGGCAGTTACCCCGGTACTCGGAGATGCTGTAATCCGAAGTGTGGTTCGGGCCGCAGAGGAACTGCTTGTAACGGTCATCCTCATCCAGGTGCAACTTCATCCAGGACACACCGAAGCGGCCTAATACATCGTTGTTTGTACCGCCGCCGTTGGCGCAGTAGTGACTACCGTTGTTGATCTCGACAAAGGCTTTGTCGATGCCAGACGGCAACGCATTGTAGAACGGCGAAGCGTGCTGCCCGACCGGTGCGATGACGTCCGACTCGCAGGCAAAAATCAGCGTAGGCGCTTCTACGCGGCGCGCGTAATAGCTGGAGGTATCCCAAGGTGCCAGCGGAATCGCGGCTTTGATGCGGCCCTGACCGGCGACACGGATGGTGCCGCCACCGCCCATCGACCAGCCAATCACACCGAGGCGGTTGGTGTCGATCTTGCCGCGAACCGGGCTGCCGGTACGGGTGTTCTGGTCTACCAGATAGTCCAGCGCATTGTTGATCTGGGTAGCACGGCTGCCGGGCTGGTCAAAGCCGGAGTTGGTGTCGATGGTCATGACCACGAAACCGTAGGACGCCAGTTTCGGCCCCCACCAGTCGATCGACGATTCAGCTGAGACAAACCCAGGGATGACTACTACAGCGGCCATGGTGCCGGTGGTGCCAGTGGGGTAATGGATGGTACCGCCGCCAAAGCCGCTGACCAAGCTGGAAACCCGCTCGGTGGAGACGCTGTGCTGGCCGCGGCTGGCTTCAATGAAGCTTACGCTTGGGTCTGGACCGCGCTGATAGGCGGAGTTGCCATTACCTGGGTCGGTAGGTGGCGGGGTAGGATTGGTGGCAAAGGCGGGAACGGCGCACAGCAGCGCGGCGCTGGCCACGATGGCGCGAAATGCTTTCTTGGGCATCATAGTCATGTTGTCATTCCGGTTCAGGTTGATTGTTTTTATATTCACTGCCGCTCACCTATGTGGCATTAACGACAGCAACCGCCGGAAGATTAAACCGCAACAGGAAGTTAGACTGAATCACCCATTTATGCGAGGCGGCCAGCGTAAAACATCCAAGCCAACATTCTTTTCAAGAGCTCGCTGTTAACAGCGCGAGGGCACACAGCGCGCCTTTAACTCTAATATAACGAAAGCTCCTGTTGTGAATGAACATTCACAAAAGCCACATATATTTTTATACCCGCCCGAATGGGTGAGATTAAAGCGGGGTATATAAAAAATGAAAACGCCGACCCCGTTATCAGGATCGGCGTTTATCAAGCGGCCAAGCAACTACTCAGTAAGGGCAATTACCACGGTATTCGGAAATCTTCGAGTCCGAGGTGTGGTTCGGGCCACAAAGAAATTGTTTGTAGCGGTCATCCTGGTCAAGGTGCAACTTCATCCAGGACACACCAAAGCGGCCCAGTACAGTGTCGTTGCTGCCACCACCATTGGCGCAGTAGTGGCTGCCGTTGTTGATCTCAACAAAGGCCTTGTCGATATCGGACGGCAAGGCGTTATAGAACGGTGAAGCGTGCTGCGATACCGCCGCTACGGTGTCTGATTCGCAAGCAAAGATCAACGTTGGCGCCTCTGCGCGGCGCGCGTAGGTGCTGGTAGTGTCATAGGGAGCCAACGGAATTGCTGCCTTGATGCGGCCCTCGCTGCCCACGCGAAGCGTCCCACCGCCACCCATCGACCAGCCGATAACACCCAGCCGGTTGGTATCGATCTTGCCTCGAACAGGACTGCCGGAAGCCGAATTCTGGCTAATCAGGTAGTCCAGCGCTGCGTTGATCTGGGTAGCGCGGCTGGGCGGCTGGTCGTAGCCGGAGTTGGTGTCTATGGTCATGACCACAAAACCATAAGAAGCCAGCTTGGGCCCCCACCATTGAATAGAGGACTCCGCAGACACATAACCGGGAATCACCACGATTGCACCCATAGTGCCAGTAGTGCCCGTTGGGTAATGAATGGTGCCGCCGCCAAAGCCTCGGACTGAGCTGGAGACCCGCTGCGTGCTGACGCTATGCTGACCGCGGGCGGCTTGCACAAAACTCACACTCGGATCTGGACCGCGCTGGTAGGTGCTGCTGCCCGGATTACTAGGTGGCGGCGTCGGAGTCGGCGTTGGGTTGGTGGCAAAGGCAGGCAGCGCGCACAGCAATGCTGCACTCGCAACCATGGCGCGAAATGCTTTCTTGGGCATCATTGACATGTTGTTATTCCAAATTAGGTGATTGTTATTATTTGCTCCGCCGCCCACCAAAGTGGAACTAACAACAGCGTCTGCTGGCAGATTAGATATCAACTGAAAATAGGGTTGAATCACCCATTCACGCGAGCATGTGGCTTTACAAATCCGCACTAAAACCACAATTAGTAATTAGAAACAACCATTTAAAAAAGTTATTGAAGAACGCGGTAAATTCACGCCAATAAAAATAATGCATTTGTAGAGGAATGAATATTCATACAGCATTCTCATAACAATAAAACTGCCAACCAAGTGGGTTAGCGCACTGGTCAGCCTCAATGAAAAATGCCGGCGCTGTTACCAGCGCCGGCATTTTTTTACCTCACAGACAATACTCTTAAAACGCGCAGTTACCACGGTACTCGGAGATGGTGTAGTCGGACTCGTGGTCGGGTCCGCACAGGAACTGCTGGTAGCGCGTATCCTCATCCAGATGCACCTTCATCCAGGACACCCCAAAGCGGCCCAGCACATCATCATAGGCGCCACCGCCGTTGCCACAGTAATGACTGCCGTTGTTGATCTCGACGAAGGCCTTGTCGATATCCGATGGCAGCGCATTGTAGAACGGCGAGGCGTGCTGACCTACAGGTGCAATGATGTCCGACTCGCAAGCAAAGATCAGCGTAGGAGCTTCGGCACGCCGGGCGTAGTAGCTGCTGGTATCCCATGGCGCCAGTGGAATGGCGGCCTTGATGCGACCCTCGCTCGCTACGCGAATGGTGCCGCCACCGCCCATAGACCAACCCACAACGCCCAGGCGATTGACATCGATCATGCCCTCGACCGGGCTGCCATTGTCGGTGTTCTGATCAACCAGATAATCCAGCGCTGCGTTGATTTGGTTGGCACGGCTCGGCGGCTGGTCAAAGCCGGTATTGGTGTCGATGGTCATCACCACAAAGCCGTAGGAGGCCAGCTTGGGGCCCCACCATTCAATGGAAGACTCGGCCGATACATAGCCTGGGATAACCACGATAGCAGCCATGGTGCCGGTGGTGTCTTCCGGGTAGTGAATGGTACCGCCGCCAAAACCGCTCACCAAACCGGAAACACGCTCACTATCCACTGAATACTGACCACGCTGGGCTTCGATGAAGCTAACACTTGGGTCCGGACCGCGTTCATAGCCTTCACCGGGCTCGGGATCGGTCGGCGGGGGATTGTTTGCCATAGCCACAGAGGACATCAGCAGCGCGCCACTGGCAATAAAGGACAACAGGGTGCTGTTAAGCTTTGTTTTCATCATTCGTCATTCTCCGTAAAGCATTATTTTTGTGGTTACGAATAATGGCTCTCCATGCCAAAACGTCCATCGAGCGGGATAAAGCTGCCTGAGGGTGCAAACTCTACAAGTGACTCATGCAGAACAAATTCACCCATATGGGCTAGCAAATTACGATTTCTGTAAACTGTGTCACCGCCTCGGACCACAGCAGGGGATGGGCAGCACCTTACTGGCTAGAATGTTTTCGGTGGTCGCCATTGCTGACGGCCTATCGACGGGAATGAAGTTGCCTGCTTTGGCTCAGCGATAGGAACTCTGTTCTGCGCCATCTGTGCCCACGCCAATCGATTGGAAGCGATGCAGTAGCGGCGCCAGCTCAAGGCAAACGGACACAAAAAAACCCGCCTGGGTTACCCCGGGCGGGTTTTTTCTTGTCCGGCCTGATCAGAATCAAAGGCCGGGCGACACCAGAGCCAAAGTTCAGCCCTTGCTGGCGCGCTTGCGCTCATTTTCGTTGAGGTGCTTCTTACGCAAACGGATCGACTTGGGCGTTACCTCTACCAGCTCGTCGTCGTCAATGAACTCCAGCGCCTGCTCCAGGGTGAACTTGATCGGCGGCACCAGGGCGATGACTTCATCCTTGCCGGAGGCGCGCATGTTGTCGAGCTTCTTGCCCTTGGTGGGGTTGATCACCAGATCGTTGTCACGGCTGTGGATACCGGCCAACTGACCTTCATAGATTTCCTGGCCGGGCTCAAGAAACAGCTTGCCGCGGCTCTGCAGGGTTTCCAGCGAGTAGGTCAACGCCTTGCCCGTCGCCATGGACACCAGTACGCCGTTCTGGCGCTGGCCCACATCACCCAACTTCACCGCACCGTAGTGGCTGAAGGTACTGGTCATGATGCCGGAGCCAGAGGTCATGGTCAGGAAGGTGTTGCGGAAGCCGATCAGGCCACGCGCCGGAATGTTGTATTCCAGGCGGATACGACCCTTGCCATCTGGAACCATGTTGGAGAGGTCACCCTTGCGCAGACCCATCTGCTCCATGATCGGACCCTGGTGCTGCTCTTCGATGTCGATGATGACATTCTCGAAGGGCTCCTGCTTCTCGCCGTCAACTTCCTTGATGACTACTTCTGGACGGGAAATACCCAGCTCGAAGCCTTCACGGCGCATGGTTTCAATCAGTACCGACAGGTGCAGTTCGCCACGGCCGGAGACCTTGAACTTGTCGGCGCTATCACCCTCTTCAACGCGCAGCGCTACGTTGTGCAGCAGTTCCTTTTCCAAACGCTCCTTGATGTTGCGGCTGGTGACGAACTTGCCTTCCTTGCCGGCGAACGGCGAGTCGTTGACCTGGAAGGTCATGCTTACGGTCGGCTCGTCGACCGTCAGTGCCGGCATGGCTTCAACGTTCTGCTGGTCGCACAGGGTATCGGAGATGAACAGCGGATCAAAACCGCTGATGCAGATGATGTCACCGGCCTGGGCTTCTTCCACTTCGACGCGCTGCAGACCGTGGTGACCCATGATCTTCAGGATACGGCCGTTGCGTTTCTTGCCGCTGGCGTCGATTGAGGTGACCGGGCTGTTGGCCTTGATCTTGCCGCGACGGATGCGGCCGATGCCGATCACACCGAGGAAACTGTTGTAGTCCAGCGCGGAAATCTGCATCTGGAAAGGACCGTCCAGGTCGACGTCCGGGGAAGGCACGCGGTCAACCACGGTCTGGAACAGAGGCGTCAGGTCTTCAGCCATTTCTTCGGGATCCATACCGGCAATGCCGTTGATCGCGGAAGCGTAGACGAAGGGGAAGTCCAACTGCTCGTCGGTGGCCCCCAGGCTGTCGAACAGGTCGAATACCTGATCGATTACCCAGTCAGGGCGCGCGCCCGGACGGTCGATCTTGTTCACGACCACGATGGGACGCAGGCCGGCCTGGAAGGCCTTCTGGGTTACGAAGCGGGTCTGCGGCATGGGGCCGTCAACCGCGTCGACCAGCAGCAGTACCGAGTCAACCATGGACATCACACGCTCAACCTCACCACCAAAATCGGCGTGGCCGGGGGTGTCTACGATATTGATGTGGTAACCGTTCCAGTTGATGGCGGTGTTCTTCGCCAGGATGGTGATGCCGCGTTCCTTTTCCTGGTCGTTGGAGTCCATGATGCGCTCGGAATCCAGCTCCTTGCGGTCCAAAGTGCCGGACTGGCGCAGGAGGGCATCAACCAGGGTAGTTTTACCGTGGTCAACGTGGGCGATGATGGCGATGTTACGGAGATTCTCGATCACTATGGACGTCCTGGATGGCGCGGCACTGGCCGGCTAACTGGAAAAAAGAGGTGGGCATTATACAGACCCGGACGTGACAGTGTATGTTTTTTGCACGCCCAGACCCAATTGCACCGCTCTAAATGGCAGAAAAACCGCCGGGCGGTGTGTTTTTGCTACTACAGCTTCAGATCTTCGGCAAACGCAGCACTCGCACATTGCCATGCCCGGCATCCAGCAGATACTGCGCATGCAGGTGGCTCATTACGCCTTTTTCGCAGTACAACAGGTAGGCACGCGAGGCATCGAGCCCGGCAAACGCCGTATTCAGGCGATAAAACGGCAGCGCCTGCACCTCGACGCCCTCAAGCAGCAGCGGACGCGCTTCCTGCTCGTCGGGGTGACGTATGTCGAGCACCACCTGACCAGCCAGCGCAGTAGCGACTACTTCTACCTCGGCGCCCCCTTCGGGTACCTGATCCAGCTCGCTGCACTCACTGTAGGTGGCGCTTTGCACGGCCTGCTTGAGCACCTCGAAATCAAAGCAGGCTTCTACCTCCTCCACTTTGGCAACCGTGGTGCGAATGGCTGGCCCCACGGAAATCACCCCGCAGTACTCCGGCATGCTGCTGGAGAAGTCCAGGGTACCGATGCGTCGAGCCGTATCGATGATATCCAGCTTGCTGGTGGTGATCAGCGGGCGAATCACGAAACGCTCGGCGGCATTGTCGATCACGCTCAGGTTCGGCAACGTCTGACTGGCCACCTGCGCGATGGCCTCGCCGGTGACCAGCGCATCTATGCCCAGCCGATAGGCCACACGGTCGGCCGCGCGCAGCATCATGCGCTTGAGCACCACGCCCATCTGGCTGTTCTCCACGTTCTGCAGAATCTCCGCCACCACGCCCTCGAAGGGCACACTGACGAAACGCAGACGATGGCTGGCGGCGTAACGCTCCCATAAATAGTGCGCCACCTGGCGCACGCCCAATTCGTGGGCACGGCCGCCGAGATTGAAAAACACGAAATGGGGCAAGAGACCACGCTGCAGCATCTGGTAGCTCGCCACTGTGGAATCGAAACCACCTGACAACAAGCTCAGGACCGGTTCCATGGTGCCCAGCGGGAAGCCGCCCATACCCTGATGCCGAGCCTGGATCAGAAACACACGCTGCTCGCGGATCTCGATCTGCACCACCACCTCGGGCTGCTTCAGCGACACGCCGGCCGCGCCACAGCGCTGGTTCAGCTCGCCGCCCACCTTGATGCCCACATCCTGCGAACTGAATTCATGCCTGCCCACACGTTTGCAGCGCACCGAGAACCACTTGCCGCGAACCTGCTCACCGAGCGTTTCGACGCACAATTCGGCCAACTCATCGAGTGTACCCAGGGGGTACTCGTGCACTTCATGGCAATGGGCGATGCCCGGGGTGTTTTTCAGCCGCTCGATACAACGCTGCTGCAGCTCGGGATTGGCGCCCAGATTGACCTCCAGGCTGTCCCAATTGCCGTTGACCCTGGCCTCGGGATCGATATCACGCAACAGGCGCTTGAGATTGGCTTTGAGCTGGGCCACAAAGCGCTTGCGCACCTGGCGGGACTTGATGGTGATTTCGGGGAAGAATTTGATGATCAGTTTCATGGGATTGGTGTAAGGTGCGCAAAGCCTCGCATTATACCCCAGAGTCATGGCGAGGCGCGCGGCCTGTGCCACAGCGCGCACGCACCAAACAAGTGCAGTCTACCTATACATTGCACTCAATAGGTGCGCCATTATGGTGCGTTGTGTTGTTTTTTTGAGCAAAACCCCTGAAAACCGGGCCTTTCGAGCGATGCTCCGAAATGGCACACCTTTTGCTCACTTCTAATGCAACCGATGTGCGGACCCGATCCGCTCGAATTAAAGAGGCGCCAGGCCAGATGCCTGGCAAATGATTCCTTTTGGAGGAAACCATGTCGAAAGCGATGCAACTGATCAAAGAGTATGACGTGAAGTGGGTAGACCTGCGCTTCACCGATACCAAAGGCAAGCAGCAGCACGTCACCATGCCTGCTCGTGATGTCAACGACGACTTCTTCGAAGAAGGCAAAATGTTTGACGGCTCTTCCATTGCCGGCTGGAAAGGCATCGAAGCTTCCGACATGATCCTCATGCCCGATGACAGCACCGCAGTCATGGACCCCTTCACCGAAGAGCCCACGCTGATCCTGGTCTGCGACATCATCGAGCCTTCTACCATGCAGGGCTACGAGCGCGATCCGCGCGGTATCGCCAAGCGTGCCGAAGAGTACCTGAAGTCCACCGGCATCGGTGACACCGTGTTTGTTGGTCCCGAGCCCGAGTTCTTCGTCTTCGACGAAGTCAAGTTCAAGTCCGACATCTCCGGCTCCATGTTCAAGATCTTCTCCGAGCAGGCTTCCTGGAACACCGATGGCGACTTCGAGACCGGCAACAAGGGTCACCGTCCGGGCGTCAAGGGTGGTTACTTCCCGGTACCGCCGGTCGATCACGACCACGAAATCCGTACTGCCATGTGTAATGCCATGGAAGAAATGGGTCTGACCATCGAAGTGCACCACCACGAAGTGGCGACTGCCGGCCAGAACGAAATCGGCGTACTGTTCAACACCCTGGTAGCCAAGGGCGACGAAGTACAGACGCTGAAGTACTGTGTACACAACGTAGCCGATGCCTTCGGCAAGACCGCTACCTTCATGCCCAAGCCCCTGTACGGCGATAACGGCTCCGGTATGCACGTGCACATGTCCATCTCCAAGGATGGCAAGAACACCTTCGCTGGCGAAGGCTACTCCGGCCTGTCCGACACCGCCCTGTTCTTCATCGGCGGTATCATCAAGCACGGCAAGGCACTGAACGCCTTTACCAACCCGTCCACCAACAGCTACAAGCGTCTGGTCCCCGGCTTTGAAGCCCCGGTCATGCTGGCCTACTCCGCCCGCAACCGCTCTGCTTCCATCCGTATTCCTTACGTTTCCAGCCCGAAAGCTCGCCGCATCGAAGCGCGCTTCCCGGATCCAGCTGCCAACCCTTACCTGTGCTTCGCGGCACTGTTGATGGCTGGCCTGGACGGTATTGCCAACAAGATCCACCCTGGCGATGCTGCAGACAAGAACCTGTATGACCTGCCACCGGAAGAAGCCAGCCAGATCCCACAGGTCTGTGGCAGCCTGAAGGAAGCACTGGAGTCTCTGGACGCCGACCGCGAGTTCCTGACCAAGGGCGATGTATTCACCAACGAATTCATCGATGCCTACATGGAGCTCAAGCACGCCGAAGAGATCAAGGTCCGTACCTTCGTTCACCCGCTGGAATACGATCTGTATTACAGCTGCTGAACCTGGCGCAAGCCCGGTAGTCAAAAAAGGGTGCCCTTTGGGGCGCCCTTTTTTTACGCCTGTCGCCAAGGCCCGCGCGAGCATGGCCAGACTGCGGTTCTCGGGCTATAAGATAGGATGCAAGGATGGGCTACATGCCCCAAGGAGAGCATCAGATGTCGAACAAACCAGTCATAGCCCTAACCGCACTGCTGATTAGCGGTGTCGGCGCCAGCGCGACAGCTAGCGAGGTGTACACCTGGACGGATGCCGAGGGCAACCGCATCTATTCCGACCAGGCCAACCCCAACGCCACCAAGGTTCAGGTCGGCCCGACCAACAGCATAGAGCCGCCCAAACCCATACCGGCATTCGAGAACTCCAGCAGCGATTCCAACGCAGCCGATGACGCGAACAGCAATAACGCCAGTAGCGGCAGCTATCGCAGCCTGAGCATCACCAGCCCTGCCAATGACACCGCCGTGCGCGCCAACGACGGCAACATCACCCTTACGGTCACTATCGACCCGCCGCTACGCATGGGCAATCTGCTGCGCGCCCAGGTCGATGGCAACCTCAACGAGCAGGCGATCCCCGGCAGCGGTCAGCCCAGCGCCACCCTGACCCTGCCCAACCTGGATCGCGGAACGCACGAAATCAGTGCAGTGATCATGGATACCCGCGGCCAGGTTATTCTCGCCAGCGAACCTCTCACCGTGCACGTGCAACGCACTTCACTCAACCAGCCAGGCCGCGTAGGCAATCCCAACCAGGCACCCACCGCCCCGGCAGCACCTGCGGCCCCCAACGTGCCCAAACCCCCTGCCTCGCCGGCCCCCTGAATCGCGCCACGGGTGCGGCCTGACGGCCGCACCAGCACGGCGCACCATTTTTGTGCATACTCCCCTTCACGCGCTCCAAAACGTGCGCCAAAGCTTGGCGCGCGAGACGCCAAAGCTGCCAATGTGCCACCAGAGCCCTGCCTGAAAGGCGTACTGGCGGCGTAACGTGCACCCCTGCGAAGCAGCACCAGCAAGGCATGCAGAGGCGTTGAGCAGGCATTCGCGAACCAGGCCACACAAAAGCGCAAGAGAATACTCAAGTGCGTGCATTTGCGCCCCGAATTGGTTCGCTTCTTGCATTTCTCTGTTCAAACCATGGATAAGCCTATGCTGCCCGACCGCTTTCTACGCCAGATACTCGACAACCTGACCACCGCCGTGCTGCTGCTCGACGGGGAGTTACGCCTGAGTTTCATGAATCCGGCCGCCGAAATGCTGCTGGCGGTGAGTGGTCAGCGCGTGTTCCAGCAACCGGTGAGCGACCTCTTTACCGATACCGCTGCTGCGTTGGACTCACTGCACAACGCCGTAGAGCACGCCCACCCTTTTACCAAGCGCGAAGCACAGCTGACGCTTGGCAACGGTCAGACCCTGATGGTGGATTATTCGGTTACTCCCATCATGGCCGCCAATCGCAACTGGCTACTGATTGAACTCTACCCACGCGATCGCCTGCTGCGCATCACCAAGGAAGAGGCGCAATTATCCAAGCAGGAAGTCACCAAGGTACTGGTGCGCGGCCTGGCGCACGAAATAAAGAACCCGCTGGGCGGCATTCGGGGTGCAGCTCAGTTGCTTGCCCGCGAACTGCCGGAAGAATCGCTCAAGGATTACACCGACGTGATCATTGAAGAGGCAGACCGGCTGCGCAATCTGGTCGACAGCATGTTGGGCCCCTACCGTCCGCCGGCGCTGCGCTCGATCAATATTCACGAGATCACCGAACGCGTGTGCAGTCTGATCGAGGCCGAAACCCAGGGTGTACTCAAGCTCAAGCGCGACTATGACCCCAGCATCCCCGACATTCTTGCCGATCGCGAACAACTGATTCAGGCGCTGCTCAACATAGTCCGCAATGCCATGCAGGCGATTGGCGAAAGCCGCCCCCTGGAGCAGGGTTGCATCACCTTGCGTACCCGCGCGCTGCGCCAGTTCACCATTGGCCAGACTCGCTATCGCCTGGTGTGCCGGCTGGAAGTCATCGACAACGGCCCAGGCATTCCGGCCGATATTGTCGAAAGTATTTTCTATCCCATGGTCAGCGGCCGCGCCGAAGGTACCGGGCTGGGCCTGTCGATTACCCAGAACATCATCGGTCAGCATCAGGGCTTGATCGAGTGCGACAGCGAGCCCGGCTGCACCACCTTCACCCTGTTCCTGCCACTGGAACAGGAAGGAAGCGATTGAACGTGCTCCACCAGATCAAACCAGCGCGACGACCGGGTACCGACCCGCGCCGCCCAAACACGATATCGAACCCAGCCGCCGGCAGGTGCTGCGGGTTCATGTCGATGCTCAACGAGCCTTGCCTCAACTGCCTGCCGACTGTACCGGAACTGGAGAATAGATTTTATGACCCGCTCATCCAATCGTGCTGAAAATGTCTGGATCGTCGATGATGATCGCTCCATCCGCTGGGTTCTGGAGAAGGCCCTGCAACAGGAAGGCATGGAACCGGTGAGCTTCGATAGCGCAGACGCCGCCCTGCATCGCCTGCAGCGCCAGCATCCGGATGTATTGATCAGCGATATTCGCATGCCCGGCACCAGCGGTCTGGATCTGCTGGCCAGCATCCGCGAGCAGCATCCCAAGCTGCCGGTGATCATCATGACTGCGCACTCCGATCTGGATAGCGCCGTAGCCTCCTATCAGGGCGGTGCATTCGAATACCTGCCCAAGCCGTTTGATGTTGACGAGGCCGTGGCACTGGTGCGCCGCGCACTTGCCCATACCTACGAGCAGGAAGCGCAGGACGAGGAACTGGACCAGACCCGCACGCCGGAAATCATCGGTGAAGCGCCCGCCATGCAGGAAGTGTTTCGCGCCATCGGCCGGCTCTCCCACTCCAACATCACTGTGCTGATCAATGGCGAATCCGGCACCGGCAAGGAACTGGTCGCTCACGCGCTGCACCGCCACAGCCCGCGCGCGCGCAATCCCTTCATTGCCCTGAACATGGCGGCGATACCCAAGGATCTGATGGAGTCCGAGCTGTTCGGCCACGAAAAAGGCGCCTTCACCGGCGCCAGCGTGCAACGCCGTGGCCGCTTCGAACAGGCCGATGGCGGCACCCTCTTTCTCGACGAGATCGGCGATATGCCGGCAGAAACCCAGACGCGCCTGCTGCGGGTACTGGCTGATGGCGAGTTCTACCGCGTCGGTGGCCACACGCCGATCAAGGTAGATGTGCGCATCATCGCCGCCACCCACCAGAACCTTGAGGGGCTGGTGCAGTCTGGCAAGTTTCGCGAAGACTTGTTCCATCGCCTCAACGTCATTCGCATCCATATCCCCAAGCTGGCCGAACGCCGCGAAGACATCCCCGCCCTGGCGCAGCACTTTCTGTCCAAGGCGGCGCAGGAGCTGGCCGTCGAACCCAAGTTGCTCAAACCCCAGACCCAGGAATACTTGCGCAACCTGCCATGGCCCGGCAACGTCCGCCAACTGGAAAACACCTGCCGCTGGATTACCGTCATGGCGTCCAGCCGAGAAGTACTGGTTGAAGATCTGCCCCCGGAAATGCTCACCCAGCACCAGGACAGTGCGCCAGACGGCCATTGGGAACAGGGTTTGCGCACCTGGGCGGACCAGGAACTGGCCCGCGGCGTGACCAATCTGCTGGATATTGCCGTGCCCGCCTTCGAACGCATCATGATCGAAACTGCGCTCAAGCACACCGCCGGCAGGCGCCGCGATGCCGCGCAGTTGCTGGGCTGGGGCCGCAATACCCTGACCCGCAAGATCAAGGAACTGGGCATGAATGTGGACGGTTCCGACGAAGACGAAAGCGAATAACCGAGCAGAAATAGCTGCCAGATGAAAACTGGCACGCTTGATGCTTTATGACTATTGGGTGTATTTGGGGTGACTCCGGTTCAGGCAGGCTGGAGTCGCCTTTTTTTATGGGCGATCGAAAAGCAGCTGGAAGCTGGAAGCTGGAAGCTGGAAGCTGGAACAGCGTGGTGGTGGGTCTGGAGCGGTCAAGCCATTTTTTGCCTATGGCCGTATTACCGAACCAGCACGCTGGTCTGATTCGCTCCAACAGTGTTTCGCTTCATCGCTTGCCGCCCGCAGCCGCAGTTACGTAGACTCCCCGAACTGCTGCCGCCCGAGAAAACAATAATGCATCCGAGTCTGCTGACCACTATCTGCCTGTGTTGCGCCCTGCTGGCCAGCCTGCCCGTCCAAGCCCAGAGCAATCTGCTGGAAGATCCCTTGCTTGCGCCCATCAGCGCAGACCCCAGCGCGAGTGAGCGCACCCAGGCACGGGGCGTGTTGCGCGCACAGCAGCAGGCCACGTTATCCAGCGAACTGGCCGGACGGGTGCTGGAGCTACCCTTCAGCGAAGGTGAGGCGTTCGACAAGGGCGCCGAATTGGTGCGCTTCGACTGCAGCGCCTATCAGGCTCAGCTGAACGCCGCCGAGGCCTCTACCCGCGCTGCGCAGCAGCAGCTCAACCATACCGAACGCCTCGCGGCGCTCAACTCGGTGGGCGAGTTCGAAGTCGCCATGGCCCAGGCCAAGCGGGCCGAAGCCAGCGCCCAGGCACAGGTTTATCGCGTCCAGGTCAACCGCTGCAGCGTCAAGGCGCCCTACTCGGGCAAAGTGGTCAGCCGCGAAGTGCAACCCTTCGAGAGTGTCGCCAGCGGCACGCCTCTGCTCAGCATCGTCGACAACAGCAAACTGGAAATTCATCTGCTGGTGCCCTCGCACTGGCTGGGCAAACTGCAGCCGGGCAGCCAACTGCAGTTTATCCCTGATGAAACCGGCCAGACGCTACCGGCCACCGTCAAGCGCATTGGTGCGCGCATCGATGAGGGCAGCCAGACGCTGCTGGTGATTGCCGAGTTGCCCGCCGACAGCCCGAACTTGCTGGCGGGCATGAGCGGCACCGCCGAGTTTGCGGAGCAGCCATGAACGCGCCGCAACCGCGCCCGCTGGAGCAAGTGTTTGCCCAGTTTCTGGCGCTGCAGCAGAGCATGCGCAAGGCCCGCGATCTCGACGCCCTGGGCTACGCCATGGTCAACGAGCCACAGCCGTTGTTCGGTTACCGCCATGCCGCCTTGCTGATTGCCGGCCGTGTGCGCAATCTGACCGGCATCAGCGTGATCGATCCGCACGCGCCCTTTGTGGCCTTCGTCGAGCGCGCCGCGCGCCAGGGTGCAGCCAATGACAAGACGCCTCAAGCACGGCTTATCAATCCCTCCGAGCTGGACCCGCAGACCCAGGCCGATTGGCAAGCGCTGTCTGCCGGTGCCGTGGTCTGGGTGCCCCTATGTGCTCCGGACGGCCAGCCTTTTGGCGGCCTGTGGTTGGCGCGCGAACAACCCTGGAGCGAACCGGAACTGGCGCTGCTGAGCCAGCTTGGCGAGTGCCAGGCCCACGCCTGGTGGGCACTGCAACCACGCCATCCCTGGCGCCTGCGCTGGCCACGCAAACGTCTGCTGTGGATCGCCGCCGCGCTGCTGCTGTTATTGGCCCTGCCTATTCGTCAATCGGTGCTGGCACCCGCCGAAGTGGTGCCCTTGGATGGCCAGGTAATAGCGGCGCCTCTGGATGGGGTGATTGCCGAGTTCATGGTCAAGCCCAATCAGCCGGTGGAGGCTGGCGACCTGCTGGTGCGCTTTGACAACACCAGCCTGCGTGCCCAGGCGGACGTGGCCGAACGCAGCTTGCAGGTTGCCGAAGCGGAACTGCGCGCCAGCACCCAACGCGCCTTCAGCGACAGCGATGCCAGTGCGCGCATTGATCTTTTGGCGGCCCGGGTCGACCAAAAGCGCGCCGAACGTGACCACGCCCGGCAGTTGTTACAGCGTAGCGAAGTGCGTGCCGAGCGCGCCGGTATCGCCGTGTTCGCCGATGCCCAGCGCTGGACCGGCCGTCCGGTGCAGACGGGCGAGCGGCTGATGGAAATCGCCGACCCCGAACGCGCCCAGTTGCGCATCGACCTGGCCGTCGGCGATGTGTTGGCGTTCGCGCCGGATGCCGAGGTCGCGCTGTTTCTCGACAGCGATCCGCTCACCCGCCGCAGCGCCAGCCTGGTCAGTCAGGCCTACGAAGCACAGCCATTGGCAGGTGGCCAACTGGCCTATCGCTTCGATGCCGCCTTTGTTGAGCAACCACCGCGCATCGGCCTGCGCGGGACCGCCAAGCTGTATGGCCCGCGCGGCCCGCTGGCACTCTACTTGCTGCGCCGCCCCATAGCGGCCCTGCGCCAGACGGTGGGAATCTAGATGCAGTTGCCCGCCCTGCGCGACGACCTGCAGTTATCCGCTGCCGAGCCTGCCTACGACGGCACCCCGCAGTGGACACTGGCCGACCCGCTGCGGGGCCGCTACTTCAAACTCGGCCAGGCGGCCATGCGGCTGCTGCGTCACTGGCACCTGGGGCATGCCGAGCAAGTGCTGCACGCGGCCAACCGTGAATCCGGCACGCCGCTCAGCGGTCAGGATGTTGAGGGTCTGACACGTTTTTTGCGCGGCCATGACCTGATCAGTGCCAGCGACGCCGAGCAGCGCGGCAGCTACGCCGGCAAAGCCGCCATGCAGCGCCAGTCACCCTGGAAGCAGGTGTTGCACAACTACCTGTTCTTTCGCATCCCGCTATGGCGGCCCGACCCCTTTCTGCAGCGCGCCTGGCCACTGCTGGCCAAAGTCGGGCCGGGCCTGTTGCGCTGGGGTTTGCCGTTAACCCTGCTGCTGGGCCTGTTTCTGATGCTGCGCGACTGGCCGCGGTTTATCGCCAGCTTTCCCTATCTGTTCAGCCTGGGCGGCCTGCTGGCCTTTGGCGCGGCCTTGGTGTTCTCCAAGTTCTGCCATGAATTCGGCCACGCCTTCATGGCCAAGCGCGCCGGCTGTCGGGTACAAAGCATGGGGCTGGCGTTCATGGTGCTATTTCCGCTGTTCTATACCGATGTCAGCGATGCCTGGCGGGTCAACGACCGTCGCTCGCGGCTGCTGATCGGCGCCGGCGGCATTCTCGCCGAGTTGCTGCTGGCCAGCGTCGCCCTGCTCGCCTGGTCACTGCTGCCGGACGGCCCCCTGCGCACCGCCGCCTTCCTGCTTGCCACCGCCACCTGGCTGACCACGCTAATCGTCAACCTGAACCCGCTGATGCGCTTTGACGGTTACTTTCTGATCGCTGATTACTGGGGCATCGAGAACCTGCAGGGCCGCGCCTTTGCCCTGTGCCGCTGGCGCCTGCGTGAAGCGCTGTTCGGCTTCAACGAGCCACAGCCCGAGCCGCTGCCACCGATCATGCGCCAACGC
Source organism: Halopseudomonas sp. (assembly GCF_036961105.1). Classification (GTDB taxonomy): domain Bacteria; phylum Pseudomonadota; class Gammaproteobacteria; order Pseudomonadales; family Pseudomonadaceae; genus Halopseudomonas. The sequence continues at coordinate 83,825 of NZ_JBALWW010000009.1, forward strand.
ATGCTGATCTGGGGCTACGCCTCCTGGGTCTGGCGCGCGGTTCTGTTCCTGGGCATCGCCCTGATGGTCTACCACCTGTTCTTCAAGCTGCTGGGTATTTTTCTGATGCTGGTCGAGCTGAGCTGGTTCATCGGCCGCCCGGTATACGCCGAAATGCAGGAGTGGTGGGCCCGACGCGCCAAGGCAAAGCCGCGCAAACAGTGGCGCAACCTGCTGTTGCTGGGCGCCGTGGCAGCCCTGTTTCTGATCCCCTGGCGTGGCAATGTCAGCGTACCCGTGATGCTCGAGGCCGATCAGGTCGCCACCCTGTATGCGCCGGCGCCAGCGCGCCTGGATGAACTGCTGGTCAGTGACGGCCAGCGGGTGGCCAAGGGCGATGTCCTGCTGCGCTTGAGCTCCCCCGACCTTTTGGCGCGCATGCAGATCGTGCGCAGTGAAATCGACATACTGCGGCTGCAGCTGCGGCGCCAATCGGGGCGCAGCGAAACCGCCGGCGACAGCGGCATTCTGGAGCAGCAACTGGCTACCGCCGTCGCCGAGTACCGTGGCCTGCAGGCGCAAACGCAACAATTGCAGGTCACCGCACCGGCCGCTGGCGTGGTGCGCGACCTGCTGCCCGGCCTCACTGCAGGCCGCTGGCTCGCCCCGCAACAAGCGCTGGTGCGCATCGTGGGGCCTGGCGTGCGTCTGCGCGGCTACCTGCCCGAAGATGACCTGCGCCGCATCAGCCCTGGCGCTCAGGGTCGCTTTGTCAGCGAAGACCCCGGCCGCAGCAATTTGGCGGTGAGCGTGACCGAGATAGACGCCACCGGCAGCGAGTACCTGAGCCTGGAAGCCTTGGCCTCGGACCAACAGGGGCCGGTCGCCGTGCGCCGTGACAATACCGGCGCCCAGCCGGTGCACGGCCATTACGGCATCAGACTGGCCGCAACCGAGCCCGTGAATACGCCTAGCCAGCCCTTGCGCGGCACCGTGCAACTGCAGGGCGAACGCAGAACATTGGCCAGCGCCCTATGGCGGCAACTGGCTGCCATAGGCATCCGCGAAAGCGGTTTCTAACCCCAAACACTGGCGACTGGCTCGAAAAACCACTACAACTTAGGGTTGTGGCGAAGTAGCATTAGCGCATACAACCGAGCATCGGATGCTGACAAGAACAAACAGGGTTTTCTTCATGGCTGTTGAGATAGCTCCATTCCACCGCCTCATCTGCAAGCCGTCTGGCTGCGCTTTTATGGCAGCGGCTCCTGGCAGATCTGTATCCGCCTATCCCGGCACCAGGCAAGCTGGTGTCGAACACCACGCTCTCCCTCTCGCCAGCGAGGGCGCCAGCGTCGCCAATCTCTTGTGGCAAAAGCCCCTGCCGCAAACTCCATGCGCAAAAACCAGCGCCCGGTTTGCCACTGACTCCGATAAGCCATTTGGCCAAGTATCTCCAGCCTGCGTTATGCCCATAAATACAATTGCAATCGCCAAGCCTGCCGGGCTTGCCCCTGCACAGCACTAAAGGAACACGGTCATGTGGTGGAGTTCAAAAAGCAAAACGTCGACCAGCGAACAGCCCGCAGCCGAAGCACCAGCGGCAAGCACGCCCGTTGCGCGCCCTCCGCTGATGCAAGCGCTGGAACCACGCATGATGTTCGACGGTGCGGTTGCCGCCACCGTGGTCGATGCAGCCGCCGACCACAATACCGACAGCCAGCCAGAAAGCAGCGACGTCGCCGCTCCTGGCGCTGCTGGCGAACAACGGCAGGAAATTGTCTTTGTCGACAGCAATGTGCAGAACTACCAGCAACTGGTGGATGGCGTTGGTGATGGTGTCGAGGTCGTCTTACTCGACGGCAGTCAGGATGGGCTGCAGCAGATCGCCGACTACCTTGATGGCCGCAGCGGTATCGACAGCATTCATATTCTGAGTCACGGCGACAGCGGCAGGGTCCAGCTCGGCAGCACCTGGCTGGATAGCCCCGGCATAGCGACCCATCAGGCGTTGCTGAGCGAAATAGGTGCGACCCTCAGCGACGGCGGAGACATCTTGCTGTATGGCTGCAAGGTGGGCGCCGAAGACGGCTTTCTTGAGCAGTTGGCCACGGCAACTGGCGCCGACGTTGCCGGCTCCAGAGACAACACCGGCAGCGCTGTACTGAACGGCAACTGGACACTGGAGGCCAGCACCGGCGCCATCGAAGCCTCGCAGCTTGACGCTGCGCAGACCTTCGCGTCTTACAACGCCCTGCTCGCTGCGCCCAGCTCCGAGAACTTTGATGGTGTGACGCTGAGCGGCGGCTACAGCTTCGGAGTTCAAGGCCAGGCACGCACGCTAAACGGTTGGACCTTCTCGGTGCAAACCAACAGCGGCGCCGTGGACTCGAACTCTTACGTAGACATCACCAACCAAACTGGTGATACCTCTCTGGCAAACGACGGCTCAGATGCTGCTGCACTACTGAATGGGGGCTTCAACGCGGGTACTGCTGCGGTATTAAAATCAACCAGCGGCGACGCCTTTTCATTCCAGTCAATACGCGTAGAAAACGGGTTCTCCCCCGGTAACGACTATCGTCTGGTGGGCTATCTGGACGGCGCTGTCGTCTCCGGTGCATCAATCGACTTTAACGCCGGAAACTACGGCTCAGGCGGCACACTGGTGTCCGCCTCCGGCTCAGCCTGGCAGCAGGTCGATGAAGTACGCATCGTGCGCCAGAGCGGCGTGGCCGATGTCTCAATTTATGTGGACGACATTACGGTAGCCAGCGCAGTCAGCAATGTGGCGCCGTCGGTAGGCAACCTCAATGGCGACAGCGTCACCTTCACACAAGGTAACGGCGCCATACTGCTGGATGCGAGTAGCAACGCAACCCTGACCGACGCCGATTCTGCCAACTTCAATGGCGGCAATATTACCGTATCCATTGTGACCAACGCCGTGGCTGGCGAAGACCTTTTGGGCATTGAGAATCAGGGTACCGGCGCAGGCCAGATTGGTCTATCCGGCAGTAACGTCACCTACACCGGCGTGACCATTGGTAGCTTTACCGGCGGCAGCGGCGGAGCAGACCTGGTGGTCTCGCTCAACGGTAACGCGACCGCAGCAGCCGCGCAGGCACTGGTGCAGAGCCTGACCTACAGCAACAGCAATGCGGGCAACGCCATAGACCAGGCTGATCGCACCGTGCGCGTAACAGTGAACGATGGCGATGGCGGTACCTCCAGCAATGCCGACGTGACTGTGGCCGTGGTGGAAACGGTTGCACCCACCACCACTAGCATCGTGGTGGCTGATACTGCGCTGCGCGCAGGTGAAACCACTACCGTTACCATCACCTTCAACGAGGCAGTAAGTGGGTTGGGTATAGGCGACTTCAGCGTGGCCAACGGCGCCCTGAGCAATCTGACCAGCAGCGACGGCGGCATTACCTGGACAGCGACGCTCACGCCCACCGCCGATGTGGAAGACACCAGCAACTTGTTAAGCCTCGACAATACCGGCGTACAGGATGCCGCTGGCAACACCGGTACCGGCACCACCGACTCCAACAACTACGCCATCGATACCCTGCGCCCCACCGCCAGCATCGTAGTGGCCGATACCGCCCTGGCCGCCAGCGAAACCAGCACCGTCACTATTACCTTCAACGAGGCAGTAAGCGGCCTGACCACAGCCGACTTCAGCGTGGCTAACGGCATCCTGAGCAACCTGAGCAGCAGCGACGGCGGCATTACCTGGACCGCGACGCTTACGCCCACCGCCGATGTGCAAGACACCAGCAACCTGGTGACCCTGAGCAACACCGGTTATAGCGACGGCGCCGGCAACACCGGCACAGGCACCACCGACTCCAACAACTACGCCATCGATACCCTGCGCCCCACCGCCAGCATAGTGGTCGCCGATACCGCATTAGCCGCCAGCGAAACAAGCACCGTTACCATCACCTTCAACGAGGCAGTAAGTGGGTTGGGTATAGGCGACTTCAGCGTTGCCAACGGTGCCCTGAGCAACCTGACCAGCAGCGACGGCGGCATTACCTGGACAGCGACCCTCACGCCCAGCGCCGATGTTGAAGACACCAGCAACCTGGTGAGCCTCGACAATACCGGTTATATAGATGCCGCGGGTAACACCGGCACAGGAACAACAGACTCCAACAATTACGCCATCGACACCTTGCGCCCCACCGGCAGTATCGTGGTAGCCGATACCGCACTGGCTGCCAGCGAAACAAGCACGGTCACCATCACCTTCAACGAGGCAGTAGGTGGGTTGGGTATAGGCGACTTCAGCGTTGCCAATGGCGCCCTGAGCAATCTGACCAGCAGCGACGGCGGCATTACCTGGACCGCGACCCTCACGCCCACCGCCGCTGTAGAAGACACCAGCAATCTGGTGAGCCTCGACAATACAGGCTATATAGATACCGCTGGCAACAGCGGCACTGGCACCACCGACTCCAACAACTACGCCATCGATACCCTGCGACCGACAGCCAGCATAGTGGTAGCCGATACCGCACTGGCTACCGGTGAAACCAGCAGCGTTACAGTTACATTCTCTGAGGCGGTAATTGGCCTGACAGAAGCGGACTTCAGCGTGGCCAACGGCGTCCTGAGCAACCTGAGCAGCAGCGACGGCGGCATTACCTGGACGGCCACTCTCACGCCGAATGCCGGCGTGCAAGACGCCAGCAACCTGGTAACCCTGAGCAACACCGGTTATGCCGATGCCGCCGGCAACACCGGCACAGGCACCACCGACTCCAGCAACTACGCCATTGATACCCTGCGCCCTACCGCCAGCATCGTAGTGGCCGATACCGCGCTGGCCGCTGGCGAAACCAGCACCGTCACCATCACCTTCAACGAGGCTGTGACCGGACTGGACGTGGCCGACTTCAGCGTGGCCAATGGCGTTCTCAGCGATATCAGCAGCAGCGACGGTGGAATTACCTGGACGGCCACTCTCACCCCGTCGGGCAGCGTAGAAGACACCAGCAACCTGATCACCCTGACCAATAGCGGCGTCGCAGATGCCGCCGGCAACGTCGGCGCAGGGACAACAGATTCCAACAACTACAGCGTAGATACAGTGGTGCCTGTCAACACCGTGCCCGGCGCCCAAACCACTGACACTATTACACCGTTGGTATTCAGCAACGGCAATGGCAACGCGATCAGCGTCAGTGACAGCGGCAACCTGACGGTGGTGGTCTCCGTGGCCAGCGGTACCCTGAGGGCGATTACCGGTGGCGCGGCTGGAATCAGCGACAATGGCACCGGCACGATAACCCTCACCGGTACCGCAGCCGAGGTAAACGCCGCACTGGAGGGGTTGACCTACACCCCTGGCGGTGCAGACGCGCAGAGCATCAGCATTCAGAGCACCGATGCTGCGGGTAATGTCGACAGCGATACGGTGGCGGTCACGGTCAGCAACTCCAGTCTATTGGTGACTTCGAACCAGGACAGCGGGGATGACCAGACGACAGCGACCAGCTTTGCCGCCGACCAAGCCGATGGCGGCGGTCTGAGCGTCCGCGAGGCGCTGTTCTGGGCACGCAGCGGCGATAGCATCAGTTTTGACCTGAATAGCGGCGTGGCCGGTTACCAGGGCGGGACCATCACACTCAACGGTAACCAGCTAACGATCAACACCGCTAATCTCAGCATCGATGGCGATCTGAATGATGATGGCGTCGCAGACGTCACCATTTCGGGCAATAACGCCAGCCGCGTCATGCTCGTCAATAGCGGCCTGACCGGCATTGAGCTGACCGGGCTGACATTGACAGAAGGTAATACCAACGGCGGTGGCGGAGCGCTTTATCTAGGCTTCGGTACCAATGTCATGGTACGAGACTCCAGTATCACCAACAGTATCGATGGGGGGGTGGGCGGGGGTGGTGTCTTTGGTAGCGGAGCCAGCCTTACCCTGATCAACTCGACAGTCAGCGGCAACACCAGCTCCACGTTCGGGGGCGGTATACGCAATGTCGGTTCTGGCGCCACGCTCAATCTGATCAACAGTACCGTCAATGGTAATAGCACCACCGGCGCAGGTGCGCATGGCGGCGGCATTCAAGTTTCTGGCGATCTCACCATAATCAACAGCACCATCAGCGGCAATACCGCTGCGGGCGCAAGCTCATTTGGCGGAGGTCTGCGTATCACTTCGGGCACCGCCTTCATTTACAACTCCACCATCGTCGGCAATGCGTCAGCAGGCGCAGGCGGTGGTATTTCTGCCCAGGGCACCGACACTTTCGTCAATGTCGTAGTTGCTGGCAATACCTCGGGAGCCGGAGCCACCGCTGGCGCTGGCGGTTCTCCGCTGGCTACTGGCGGCAGCGCCGATGACGTGGCTGGTACGGTTGAAAGCGCGACAAACAGTTACTTCGGCAGCAATGTATTCATCGCCAACAACACGGCCAGCCTGAATAACCAGGGCACGGCCAACCTGCTGCTGGGTGATCTGGCCTACAACAACGGCGGCGATATACAGACCCATGCCCTGCTCGCTGGCAGCGCACTGCTGGAAGCCGGCAGCAACGCGTCATTGCCAGCTGATACCTATGACCTGGACGGTGACAGCGATACTACAGAGCCCCTGCCAATTGATGCCAGTGGCGACGATCGTGTAAGCAACATCGTTGATATCGGTGCAGTCGAAGGCAACAGCGCGCCGGCGCTGAGCAATGTGAACGGTGGCGCTACCTTCGTCGAGAACGGCACACCGGTGATCATCGATGCCGACGCCTCCGTCAGTGATAGGGAGTTGGACCTGCTCAATAGCGGCAACGGCGACTACAACGGCGCCACGCTGACTATCATCCGCAACGGTGGTGCTGTAGCCAGCGACCTGTTCGGCTTCGTGGATGGCAACGGTATCAGTCTGTCTGGCGGCAACCTGGTGAAAAACGGCCAGATCATTGCCAACCTGGACAGCAGTGTGGCTGGCCAACTGCTGGTCACCTTTACCAATGCCAATGGCGAAATACCCACACGCGCCGATGTGAACGCCGTGCTGCAGCAACTCACCTATAGCTCCAGCAGTAACGACCCGGGCAACGGCCTGGATCTGAACATCACCCTGGGGGATGGCGCTGGCGCAAGCGACAGCGCCCTGGCGGCCATCACTGTCACGCCGATCAACGACGCCCCCACCCTGACCGCCACGGGCAGCAACCCGAGCTATACCGAAAATGACGCAGCTGTCCTGCTGTTCAGCGGTGCCAGCATCAGCACCGTTGAGGCTGGGCAAAGCATCAGCAGCCTGAGCATGACCATCAGTAACCTGGCCAATGGCGCCAGCGAACTGCTGAGCATTGATGGCAGCGAAATCAGCCTGATCGATGGCAACACCGGTACCACCGCTGGCAATGGCTTGACCTACAGCGTCAGCCTCAGCGGCAGCACTGCTACCATCACCGTCTCCAGCGCTGCAGGCGTCAGCGCCGCGACTGCAGAAACCATCATCAACGGCATCGGCTACCGCAACGCCAGCGATGCGCCGAGTGGCAGCAACCGGGCAGTGACGCTCACGGCCATCAGTGACAATGGTGGCGCAGCCAATGGCGGTACTGACGGCGGCCTGCTCGCTGTCGCCTCCACCGTCACCCTCAGCGCCAGCAACGATGCGCCGGTGATCACCGCACCGATCAATATCGACGTTTTCGAAGACACGGCAGGCGCACTCACTGGCATCAGCTTCAGCGATACCGACGCCGGCAGCGCCAGTGTCACGGCCACCTTTAGCGTTGCCAGCGGCAGCCTGAGCGCGGTCAGCGGCAGTGGCGTCACTGTGGGGGGCAGCGCCAGCAGCCTCACATTGAGCGGCAGCATTGCCGATATCAACGCCTTTATCTCCGCTGGCCAGCTCAGCTTTACCACGGCAGCCAACGCCAACGCCGATGTGACCCTGAGCATCAGCATTGACGACGGCGGCAACACGGGCGGCCCGGCCCAAAGCGATAACGCCAGTCTCACGCTCAACGTGACGGCGGTCAACGACGCGCCGGTCAACACTGTGCCGGGTGCTCAGAGTGTCGATCAGAGCGGTTCATTGGTATTCAGCGCGGCCAACGGCAATCAGATCAGCATTAGTGATGTGGATGCCGGAAGTGGCACCTTGCGGGCCACACTGACGGCTTCCAACGGCCTAATTACGCTCTCCGGCACTAGCGGCCTGAGCTTCGTGATCGGCAGTGGTGCGAACGACGGCACCATGACCTTTGAAGGCAGCCTTGTCGATATCAATAATGCCCTCAACGGTCTGACGTTTTCGCCAACGCCTGGCTACAATGGCGCGGGAAGCATTCAGATAACAAGCAACGACCTGGGATTCTCCGGCAGCGGTAGCGTGCAAACCGACACCGATGTCATCGCCATCAGTGTAGAGCCGCTCAACCCCATCATCATCAGCACCGGCAGCAGCTCGCTCGATGGCACCTACAAGGTGGGCGACACCCTGACCTTGACGGTGACCTTCGACCAGGCCGTCATCGTCGATACCGGTGGCGGCAACCCTGAACTGTTGCTGGAAACCGGCAGCACAGACCGCGCTGCCACCTACGTCTCCGGCAGTGGCAGCAGCACACTGACCTTCAACTATACCGTGCAGGCTGGCGATTTGACCGCCGACCTGAATTACCAATCCAGCAGTGCGTTGTCGTTAAATGGTGCCACCATCAGAAGCGCTGCCAGCGACGATGCCGTGCTGACGCTGCCCGCCACCGGCAGCGCCGATTCGATCGCCAGTCAGCACGCGCTGGCGATTGACGGCGTTCGCCCGACGGCCAGCGTGTTAGTCGCCGATACTGCCCTGGCTGCCGGCGAGACCAGCACCGTGACCATTACCTTCAGTGAGGCAGTGGTGGGCGTAGATCTGGCCGACTTCGCTGTGGAGAACGGCACCCTCAGCAATCTGGCGACCAACGATAATGTTACCTACACCGCGACCCTGACGCCTAATACCGATACCCAGGACACCAGCAACCTGATCACCCTGGACAACAGTGGCTATCTGGATACCGCTGGCAATACGGGCGCGGCACCGGTCAGCTCCAACAATTTCGCCATTGATACCCTGCGCCCCTCGGCCACCATTGTGGTCGCCGATACCGCACTGGTTGCCGGCGATACCAGCACAGTCACCATCACTTTCAATGAGGCAGTAAGCGGGTTGGACCTGGCCGACCTCAGCGCCAGCAACGGAGCCCTCAGCGATCTGGCCAGCAGTGACGGCGGCATAACCTGGACGGCGATCCTCACGCCCAGCGACAGTGTTGAGGACACCAGCAACCTGGTGATCCTCGACAATACCGGTTATCTGGACGCCGCTGGCAATACCGGCACTGGCACGACAGAATCCAACAACTACGCTATCGATACCCAGCGTCCAACGGCCAGCATAGTGGTGGCCGACACTGCGCTGGCAGCAGGCGAAACCAGCACGGTCACCATCACCTTCAACGAGGCAGTCAGCGGCCTGACCGCAGCAGACTTCACCGTGGAGAACGGAGCGCTAAGCAACCTCGCCAGCATCGACGGCGGCATTACCTGGACCGCTACGCTCACACCCACCGCCAACGTGGAGGACACCAGCAATCTGGTGACCCTCGACAATACCGGCGTGCAGGATGCAGTTGGTAATGCGGGCAGCGGCACAACCGACTCCAACAGCTACGCCGTCGACACCCAGCGCCCAACGGCCAGCATAGTGGTCGCCGACACTGCGCTGGCGGCTGGCCAAACCAGCAACGTTACCATTACCTTCAACGAGGCAGTCAGCGGCCTGACCGCAGCAGACTTCACCGTGGAGAACGGAGCGCTAAGCAACCTCGCCAGCATCGACGGCGGTATTACCTGGACCGCAACGCTCACGCCTGCAGCCAATGTGGAAGACACCAGCAACCTGGTGACCCTCGACAATACCGGCGTGCAGGACGCGGCAGGCAACACTGGCGTCGGAACGACTGATTCCAACAACTACGCCATCGACACCCAGCGCCCAACGGCCAGCATAGTGGTAGCGGACACTGCGCTGGCAGCAGGTGAAACCAGCACGGTCACCATCACCTTCAACGAGGCAGTCAGCGGCCTGACCCCAGCAGACTTCACCGTGGAGAACGGAGCGCTAAGCAACCTCGCCAGCATCGACGGCGGTATTACCTGGACTGCAACGCTCACGCCTGCAGCCAATGTGGAAGACACCAGCAACCTGGTGACCCTCGACAATACCGGCGTGCAGGACGCGGCAGGCAACACCGGCGTCGGAACGACTGATTCCAACAACTACGCGATTGATACCCTGCGCCCCTCGGCCACCATTGTGGTGGCCGATACCGCGCTGGCTGTCGGCGAAACCAGTACTGTCACTATCACCTTCAGCGAGGCGGTTAGTGGGCTGGACACAGCAGACTTCAGCGTGGCCAACGGCGCGCTCGGCAATCTGACCAGCAGCGACGGGGGTCTCACCTGGACCGCTACGCTCACACCCACCGCCAATGTGGAAGACACCAGCAACCTGGTGACCCTCGACAATACCGGTTATCTGGACGCTGCTGGCAACACCGGCACTGGCACGACAGATTCCAACAACTTCGCCATCGATACCCTGCGTCCGACAGCGACCATAGTGGTCGCCGACACCGCTCTGGCGGCTGGCGAAACCAGCACCGTTACCATCACCTTCAATGAAGCCGTGAGTGGACTGGACGTTGCTGATTTCAGCGTGGCCAACGGTGTTATCAGCGGTCTCACTAGCGGCGATGGAGGCATCACCTGGACCGCTACCCTCACACCGACCGCCGATGTGGAAGACACCAGTAATCTGGTGACTCTCGACAACACCGGGGTGCAAGACGCCGCCGGTAACGCCGGCATCGGAATGACCGAATCCAACAACTACGCCATCGATACCCTGCATCCGACAGCGACCATAGCGGTCGCCGATACCGCACTGGCTGCCGGCGAAACCAGCACCGTTACCATCACCTTCAACGAAGCAGTGAGTGGACTGGACGTTGCTGATTTCAGCGTAGCAAATGGCGCGCTAAGTAATCTGGCTAGCAGCGATGGCGGAGTCACCTGGACGGCTACGCTCACACCCATTGCCAATATGGTAGACACCAGCAACCTGGTGACCCTCGACAATACCGGCGTGCAGGACGCGGCAGGCAACACCGGCGTCGGCACGACTGATTCCAACAACTACACGATTGATACCTTGCGGCCGGCAGCGACCATAGTGGTTGCCGATACCACTCTCGCCGCTGGCGAAACCAGCACCGTCACTATTACCTTCAACGAGGCCGTGAGTGGACTGGACGTTGCTGATTTCAGCGTAGCAAATGGCGCGCTAAGCAATCTGACCAGCAGCGATGGCGGCATCTCCTGGACCGCTACACTCACACCCACCGCCGATGTGGAAGACACCAGCAACCTGGTGACACTGGACAATACCGGTGTGCAGGATGTCGCTGGCAATGCTGGCGTCGGAACGACGGATTCCAACAACTACGCCATCGATACGCTGCGTCCCACCGCCAGCATAGTGATCGACGATACCGCTATGGCGGCCGGCGAAACCAGCTCCGTTACCATCACCTTCAACGAGGCAGTGAGTGGGCTGGATGTGACTGACTTCAGCCTTACCAATGGTGTTCTCAGCGGTCTCGGCAGCAGCGACGGCGGTATTACCTGGACCGCCACCCTCACGCCTACCGCCGATGTGGAAGACACCAGCAATCTGGTTACTCTAGATAACACTGGCGTCGCAGATGCCGCCGGCAATGCTGGCGTCGGCGCAACCGACTCCAACAACTACGCCGTTGATACCCTGCGCCCCACCGCCAGCATAGTCATCGCCGACACCGCGCTGGCAGCCGGCGAAACCAGCAGCGTTACCATTACCTTCAACGAAGCGGTAAGTGGCCTGGATGCCGCAGACTTCAGTGTGGAGAACGGTGCTATCAGCGGCCTCAGCAGCAGCGACGGCGGCATCACCTGGACCGCCACGCTCACCCCGACCGCCGATGTGGAAGACACCAGTAACCTGGTAACCCTGAATAATGCCGGCGTACAGGACGCAGCGGGCAATGCTGGCGTCGGCACAACCGACTCCAACAGCTACGCCATCGACACCCTGCGTCCCACCGCCAGCATAATGATCGCCGACACCGCTCTCGCCGTCGGCGAAACCAGCACCGTTACCATCACCTTCAACGAGGCAGTGGGTGGGCTGGATGCAGCAGACTTCGCCGTGGCAAATGGCACGTTGAGCGCACTGACCAGCAACGACGGTGGTATTACCTGGACAGCGACTCTTACTCCCACGGCCGATGTAGAAGACACCAGCAATCTGATAACCCTGAACAATACTGGTGTGCAGGATGCAGCAGGCAATGCGGGTACCGGCATCACCGATTCCAACAACTACACCATCGATACGCTGCGTCCGACCGCGAGCATAATGGTCGCCGATACCGCTATGGCGGCCGGCGAAACCAGCACCGTTACCATCACTTTCAGCGAGGCGGTTAGCGGCCTGGATGTTGCTGATTTCAGCGTGACCAACGGCGCACTCAGCAACCTGACCAGCAGCGACGGCGGTATTACCTGGACAGCGACGCTCACACCCAGCGCCAACGTGGAGGACACCAGCAACCTGGTGACACTCGATAATACGGGCATACAGGATGTCGCGGGCAATACCGGCACTGGCACCACCGATTCCAATAACTACGCCATCGACACCCTGCGTCCCACCGCGACCATAGTGCTCGCCGATACTGCGCTGGCCGCCGGCGAAACCAGCATCGTTACCATCACCTTCTCCGAGGCAGTGAGCGGACTGGACGCTACCGATTTCAGCGTGGCGAACGGCACGCTTGGCAGCCTGGCCAGCAGCGATGGCGGTATTACCTGGACCGCCACCCTCACACCCACCGCCGACGTGGAAGATGTCAGCAATCTGGTAACCCTGAATAACACAGGTTATCTGGACGCAGCTGGCAACACTGGCGCGGGCACTACCGACTCCAACAGCTACGCCATTGATACACTGCTTCCTGCTGTCACCTCGGTGAGCGTTCCAGCAGACGCGACCTATGTTGCAGGAGATCAGCTCGATTTCACCGTGAACTTCAGCGAAGCGGTTAGCGTTGAAGGCGGCACGCCACGGTTGCTCGTAGCGCTGGACAACGGCGCCACGGCTTACGCGGACTACATCAGCGGTTCCGGCAGCAGCGCACTGGTCTTCCGCCTGACTGTCACCGAGGGGCAACTGGACAGCAACGGCATTGAGTTGGGCGAGGCCATTATTTTGAACGGCGCCACCCTGCGCGATGCCGCCGGCAACGCAGCCGAGCCCGCGCTCAACAATGTGGCAGCAACCGAAGGTGTACAGATTGACGCAGTACCCCCGCAGGTCAGCGGCATAGAGCTAGACGCACAGTCGCCGACCAATGCCAATGCCGTCAGCTTTACCGTCAGCTTCAGCGAAGATGTCAGTGGCGTTGACCTGGGTGACTTCCAGCTCGATACCGACGGCAACGCCACCGGCAACCTGGCTTCGCTGGTGCAGCTTGACGCCCAGACTTATCAGGTCAATGTCACGGGAGTGACAGGGCTGGGCAGTCTGGGTCTCACGCTCAATGCAGCCGGTAGCAACATCGTGGATGCACACGGCACCGCCATGCTGACCAGCTTCAGCACACCGGGCTATCAGGTAGTGGCCATGGACCACATTCCCGACAGCGCATCCGATCAGAACTCAGCACCGCCATTCATGACGCAATGGCCCACGGCGCCAGCAGTGCCAGACTCACCGTTCAACGCACTGCTGACCCCGCAACCGCTGTTTGCGCCGAGCACCCTGGGTAGCGACCTGAGCTTTGCCCCAAGTTGGTTCCAGGGTTTGACATCTCTGCAGAGCAGTCAACTGGCGCAGATCTTCCAGCAGCACGGCTTCTTTGGCTTTGGCGGCGATACCGGCGCCTTCGACAGCAGCGACCTGGCTCAGCTGTTCGACGGAGAGGACAAAGACACTCCACCACCAGCCGCAATGAACGATACTCCGTTCGGCGCACCAGGCCTGCAACAACAACTACAGCAGTTGGTAACCGCCGAACAACAGCGCATTGAGCAACTGGGCAGTGCTTTGAGCGGCATGACAGGGACAACACAACAATCATGAAAAAAATCAGAGTAGACACGCCGACGTGCCGTACAAAGGGGGCGGCTGCCGCATGAAGCATAATTACAGAACAGTGGGTGTCAGCCTGCTGGCACTGGCCATTACCGGCTGTGCCGTGCACACCCAGCCCATCGCGCTGAGCACCAGCGCCGAGCGCGCGCAGCAGGACTTGAGCGCGATCTACCAGAATCAGGAACCACTCAGTGGCCCGCTCACGCTGCACGATGCCATGGCCAGAGCGGTCAAATACAACCTGGAAGCACGGCTCAAGGTCATGGAGCAGGCACTGTCCGAGCGGCAGCTGGACCTCGCCACCTTCGACATGCTGCCCCGCATGGCCATGTCTGCCGGTTACGCTGGGCGCAACAACGTCAGCGCCTCCAGCAGCGAAAGCATCGAAACCGGCACCCAGTCTCTGGAACCCTCCACGTCGCAGGACCGTGACCGTGAAGTTGCCGACCTGACCATGGTCTGGAACGTACTGGATTTTGGTGTCAGCTATGTCAGCGCCACGCAGAAGTCGGACCAGCGTCTCATCGTTGAAGAACGCCGGCGCAAGGTGGTGCACACCATTACTCAGGATGTGCGTTCTGCCTACTGGCGCGCGGTGGCTGCCGAACGTCTACTGAGCCGCATTGATGGTTTGATGACGCGGGTTGACGCCGCACGCGGCGACAGCCAGCAACTTAGCGAACAGCGTCTGGGCGACCCGGTAGAGGCACTGAACTATCAGCGCTCGCTGATCGAGGCAACACGTACGCTGGAGCAGCAGCGCAAGGCGTTGTCATTGGCAAAAACGGAGTTGGCCACGTTGATCAACCTGCCACTGGGCAGCGATTTCAGTCTGGCGGCCGGCGAGGGCTACCCGGTACCGGAACTGGCCGTCGCGCTGCCTGAGCTGGAAGAGCAGGCACTGATTCATCGACCCGAGTTGCGCGAGCAGGATTATCAGGCACGCATCAGTGCTGCGGAAACCCGCAAGGCCATGCTGCGCATGTTGCCGGGCCTGGAGTTCTCCGCCGGTGGGCATTACGACAGCAACTCCTTTCTGGTCAATCAGAGCTGGGCCGATTATGGCGTAAAAGTCACCTGGAACCTGCTCAATGTGTTGTCCGGGCCCGCCGCGCTGGACGCAGCCAAGGCCGGCGAAGCTGTCGCCGAGGCGCGGCGCCAGGCCATGTCGGTTGCCGTACTGGCCCAGTTGCACGTAGCCAACGCCAACTACAACGAGGCGCGGCGCCAGTTCGACACCAGCGAGCAGTTGAGCGCTCTTGACGAGCAAATCGTGACTCAGTTGCGCAACCGCCGTGAGGCCCGAAGCATCGGCGAGCTGGACCTGATCCAGGGCGAGATGAGTGCACTGCAAGCCGAGCTGCGCCGCGACCTGGCTTATGCCGAACTGCGCAACGCCTACGGCCAACTCTTTGCCAGCGTCGGCCTGGACCCGCTCCCCGAACAGCTGCCCTCCGACAGCCTGCAGGATATTTCTGCGGCGCTGGTGGCCAGCCAGCAGCGTTGGGACCGCGGCGAACTCTAGAGCGCAAATCCAGGGCGCCAGATGAACTGGTGCCCTGCAAGCTGCAAGCTGCAAGCTGCAAGCTGCAAGCTGCAAGCTTGATCAGGATGGCGGTAGCTATGAAGCCGTCAAGTCGTATTTTACGTCCGTGGCTGTATTACCGAGCCAATGCCTGGGCTTGACCGGAACGCCTCTCTGAGTCATTCCCGCGCAGGCCGGAAACCAGCTTGCTGGCCGCAGCGCCTGGCCTTGATTCAGAGATAAAGGTGGGCTCGCATTGGTTACCGCCTACGCGGGAATGACTAAGGGAGAGAGCGGATACGCTACAGGCGTGCAAGTCTCACGCGGCACCCAGCGTCATACGGGAGTTTCCCGCTTTATCGCTTATGGCTTGTGGCTTGAAGCTTGCGGCTTGTAGCTTGTGGCTTGCGGCTTGCGGCTTGCGGCTTGCGGCCAGCTGCAGCGCACGCCTAAACTGCCCTCCCGACGCCAGCCGATGCCCTGACCATGTTCCATATCGCCCTGCTTGAACCCGAGATCCCACCCAATACCGGCAACATCATTCGCTTGTGCGCCAATACCGGGTGCCAGTTGCACCTGATCGAACCCTTGGGTTTTGAGCTGGATGACAAGCGGCTGCGCCGCGCGGGGCTGGATTACCACGAGTTTGCTGCGGTCAGAACCTATCCGAACCTTGAAGCCTGCCTGCAAAGCGTGAAGCCCAATCGCGTCTTTGCCTTGAGCACCAAAGGCACCCAGGGTTTCAGCGAGGTGCAATTTGCTGCCGATGATCTGTTTCTGTTCGGCCCCGAAAGCCGCGGCCTGCCCGCCGAGGTGCGCGAGGCACTGCCGGCCGATCAGGTACTGCGCATCCCCATGCTGCCCGACAGCCGTAGCCTGAACCTGTCGAACAGTGCAGCCATTCTGATCTATGAGGCTTGGCGACAGTTGGGTTACGGGGGTGCGCTTTAAGCGCAGCTGCAAGGCGGATGGCCGCCCCCTGCAAGCTGCAAGCTGCAAGCTGCAAGCGTTATCAGGATGGGGCCTGGGTATTGTCCGTGAAGTGATATTCGGGAAAATGCTCGCGTTGATCGACCCATTCAGCAGCTGATCTGAGCCGCACTCCGAGCCAAAGTCGCTAGGGGGAAGCGTTGCCGGTTATACAAACGAAACCCCCGCAGGGTGCCAGCACCCTGCGGGGGTTTGCTTGTCGCTTGTCGCTTGAAGCTTGAAGCTGACCTTAGCGTGTCTTGACCACTACCTTGCCGACTGCCTGGCGTGAGCTGAGGATGTTCAGCGCATCTTCATACTCGTTCAGCTCATAGGTCTTGGACACCAGCGGCTTTAGCTTGCCTTCGCTGTGCCAGGCAAACAGTTGCTTGAAGTTGTCCAGGTTGGCCTGTGGTTCGCGGGCGGCGAAAGAGCCCCAGAAAACGCCGACGATAGAAGATCCCTTGAGCAGTGCCAGGTTGACCGGGAACTCGGGGATGCGGCCGCTGGCAAAACCTACCACCAGCAGGCGGCCTTTCCAGTTGATGCTGCGTACCGCTTCATCAAACAGGTCGCCGCCCACCGGATCATAGATCACGTCGGCGCCCTTGCCATTGGTCAGCTCCTTGACGGCTTCCTTCAGGCTGACTTCGCTGTAGTTGATCAACTCATCAGCGCCAGCAGCCTTGGCCACTTCGAGCTTTTCTGCGCTGGAGGCGGCCGCGATCACCCGAGCGCCCATGGCCTTGCCGATCTCGACTGCGGCCAGGCCCACGCCACCGGAGGCGCCCAGCACCAGCAGAGTCTCGCCCGGCTGCAGGTCGCCGCGCTGCTTGAGCGCGTGCATGGAGGTGCCGTAGGTCATGCTGAAGCCGGAAGCAGTAATGTAATCCATGTCGTCGGGCATAGGCAGTACACGCATGGCATCGGTGGCCACCTTTTCGGCAAAGCTGCCAAAACCGGTCAGACCCATGACGCGATCACCTACTTTCAGGTGCTTGACCTTCTCGCCCACGCTGGCAACGACACCTGCCGCTTCACCGCCCGGAGAGAACGGGAACGGCGGCTTGACCTGGTATTTGCCTTCGATGATCAGAGTGTCTGGAAAGTTGACCCCGGCGGCGTGAATGTCGATAACCACTTCATTGGGCTTGGCAACCGGATCGGCAGTTTCTTCCAGCACCAGACTACTGGCAGGACCATAGGCTTTGCATAGAACGGCTTTCATTGTTGTCTCCTTGGCTCGAGCAGGTTGTGATAACAGTAGCCGGGACAGCCAAGGACGAAAGACAGCGTGCCTTGCCAGCGGCAAAGCGTTGCAACGCCATTTTTCGTACTCTTGGCAGCGCAGGTGGTCTTGCCGCCACCTGTCAGGGCCATGATGCGCACAGTCTAGACGTTTAACCCGCACCGGGGTCAATCACCATGCTCTGAAGTGATGGGTCTGCATAACATTCGCGTCAGCCAGAGCGCACTTGTGTTTGGCGCAGCTCCAAGGCTCGGCTATCCTGTGACCATATTTACGGAGCCCCAGACCATGCACAGCAGACGCCTACCCCTGCTTTTCCTCGCCGCCTTGCTGGCACTGCCTTGCAGTGTTGGCGCAGCAGAGGAAGAAGCCCCAGCCCAAGCCACCGCCTACGTTGAAATGAAGCCATCCTTTGTTGGCACCATAGGCACCGGCCCGCGTATCCAGTATCTGAAGGCCGATGTGGCGCTGCGCACCGAAGACCCGGCTGCGGTCGCCAAGATCGAGTACCACGACCCGCTGATCCGCAATGCCCTGGTCACCCTGTTTGCGCGTCAGACCGCTGATGACCTGGCCTCGCTGGATGGCAAGGAGGCGCTGCGCGCTCGGGCGCTGGAAGCAGTCCAGGCCGTGCTGACGGAAGAAGAAGGCGCCCCCTTGGTCGAAGATCTGCTGTTCACCAACCTTATAGTGCAATAACTAGTGCAGTAACTCGAACCGCAGCCGGCCGTGAAACGGCCGGCTGCGCTGATAACACCTTTAGCCGCGCGGGCTCAGATAGCGCTCCAGGTAACTGTCGAAATCCAGGGTGTCGGACGCTTCCAGTGCCTGCTGCTCGGCCAACGACTGCGCCGCAATACCCTCAGATTGCGCCTGCACCTCGGCGCTCAGCGGGCGGTTCCGGAAATAGCGGTTGTGCTCTTCCGACTGTGCCAGAGCAAAGCGGAAGAAGCTGTCACCCTGCTCGGCTATAGCCGCCAGCACGCGCGCTGAGGGGGTCAGGCTGGCATCCTCCAGCTTGGCGCGCTGCTGTTCGAGACTGGCAGAGAACTGCTCGCTGCCGCTGGCGCTGTCGAGCAATTCGGCGCAGGCCGCAATGCTACCTAGCAGGCTCTTGCCCCACTCGGCAAGATCGCGTTGCTGGCCGGCATCCTCCAGACGCAACCCAGGCTCACGCCCGCGCTTGACCGTCAGATTGAAATTGTCCGTGACCGCCTGACATTCCGCATCGCCAAGCTCCGGACTGTCCTGCAGCGCACAGAACAGCAGGAAGCTGTCCATAAAGTGCGCCGTGACCGGGTCCACCCCAAGCGGAGCGAAGGGGTCGATGTCCAGACAACGCACTTCGATATACTCGACGCCGCGGTCGGCCAGCGCGTGCACCGGCTTTTCTCCGCTCTGGGTCACGCGCTTGGGCCGAATCGGGCTGTAGAACTCGTTTTCGATCTGCAGCAGATTGGTGTTGAGCTGCTGCCACTGGCCATGGGCATCGTGTGTGCCCAGCTTGGCGTAGGGCGCGTAGGGCAAGCTGATGGCGTCGAGCATGCTGCCGATGTAGTTATCCAGGCTGTTGTAACAGATGTTCAGGCCAGCCTGGGCGTTGTTGTTGTACCCCAGATCGCTCATGCGCAGGCTGGTGGCATAGGGCAGATACAGGCTCTTCTCGCCCAGCGGCTGCAGGCGATGGTCACGACCCTGCAGAAAGCTGGCACAGACCGCCGGCGAGGCGCCGAACAGGTACATGAGCAGCCAGGCGTAACGGCGGAAGTTGCGGATCAGCGCAAAATAGCATGCCGACTGGTAATCCTGCTGGCTGCGCGGATCCTGCTCCTGCTCACGCAGCAACGCCCACAACTGGGGCGACAGGGAAAAGTTGTAATGCACGCCGGCGATGCATTGCATGGCCTTGCCGTAACGTACGGCCAGCCCGCGGCGATAAACGTGCTTGAGAGTGCCCACGTTGGAAGTACCGTACCAGGCGATGGGAATGTCGCTGTCGGTGGCCGGCAGGCGGCAGGGCATCGACTGGTTCCACAAGCGCTCTTCACCCAGATGGCTATAGGTGAAGCGGTGCACCTCGTCGAGATTGCCAAACAACTCGTCAATGCTGCGCGAGACCGGCGTGATGAGTTCAATCAGCGCTTCGGAATAGTCGGTGGTGATCGTCGGGTGCGTCAGCGCCGACCCCAGCCCCGGCGGGTGCGGGCTGTGTACCAGAGTACCGTCCGCGCTCACGCGCAGGCTTTCCTTCTCGATGCCGTGCCGGCAGTCGGTCAGCAGAGGCAATATTGCCGGGTCACGCAGCAGGCCGAGGCGTTCATTAAACGTTGGTGACAAGGTGTCACTCCTTGGGTTGTTGCAGCGGCTGGCACCCGCCAGCCGGTAGCTCGATCAGTATAGAAAGACGCAGCTCCCTGCGCTTGTTACAGGCGCGCGAAGGTGCCCAGACACTTGGCCACCAACGCGCCATCCTGCCAGACCTCACCGTCGACCACTATGGTGCGGGTTCCGGCATGCACCACCTTGCCGGTGCACTCCAGTTCGCCGCCCACCACCGCGCGAGTGTAGTTGATCTTGCACTCGATGGTGGCGGTACTTTCATGCGCTTCCAGCACGCTGAAGGCGGCCGCGCCCATGGCGGAATCCAGCAAGGTAAAGACCACGCCACCGTGCACGCGTTTGGTTGAATTGAAGTGCTTGGCATCAATCGGCAGCCGCAGGGTGCAGCTGCCGCGTTCTATCGCCGCAAATTCGATGCCCACCAGGGCGGTAAACTCGCTGGTGCGTTGCGCAGCAAACGCCGCCAGCGCCGGATGCAATTCGCTCATGGCATCACCTCTTCTTCTTGGCATTGGCGAACAGGCTGGCGAAGGTGCCTTCGGCTGTAGGCTTGGCCTGGACGTTGGTTTTGGCGTTGTGCTTGCTGCCCTGATTACGCGCACGGCTGCGCTCAGCCGGCGATTCGGCCTTGTCGCCCGGCACCGGGGGCGTGTCGTCCAGGCGCATGCTCAGGCTGATGCGCTGTCGCGCGATGTCCACTTCCATCACCTTGACCGTGACAATGTCGCCGGCCTTGACCACGTCGCGCGGGTCCTTGATGAATTGCTGTGACAGCATGGAGATGTGCACCAGACCGTCCTGATGCACGCCAATATCGACGAAGGCACCAAAGTTGGCGACGTTGGTGACCACACCCTCCAGCTTCATGCCGGGCTTGAGATCCTTGAGGCTCTCCACCCCTTCCTGAAACTCGGCTGCCTTGAACTCGGGACGCGGGTCGCGGCCTGGCTTGTCCAGCTCCTTGAGAATGTCGGTGATGGTCGGCACGCCAAAGTGCTCGTCGGTGTAGCGCGCCGGCTCCAGCTTGCGCAGGAAGGTCGAGTCGCCGATCAGGCCGCGTACGTCGCGGCCGGTCTCCTCGGCGATGCGGGTCACCAGCGGGTAGGCTTCAGGGTGTACGGCCGAGGCATCCAGCGGATTGTCACCGTTCATCACGCGCAGAAAGCCCGCCGCCTGCTCGAAGGTCTTGTCACCCAGCCGACTGACCTTGAGCAACTGCTTGCGGTTCAGGAAGGCGCCGTGCTGGTCGCGGTAATCGACGATGTTCTGCGCGATGCTCGGGTTCAGGCCGGAAACCCGCGTGAGCAGCGCCGCCGAGGCCGTGTTCAGGTCTACGCCCACGGCGTTTACACAGTCTTCGACTACGGCGTCCAATCCGCGCGCCAGCTTAACCTGCGACACGTCGTGCTGATACTGCCCCACGCCGATCGCCTTGGGTTCGATCTTCACCAGCTCGGCCAGCGGATCCTGCAGACGGCGAGCGATGGACACCGCGCCGCGGTAAGTCACGTCCAGATCGGGAAATTCTCTGGCCGCCAGTTCCGAGGCCGAATACACCGAAGCGCCCGCCTCCGATACCATGACTTTCTGCATGACCTGGCCGCTGCACAGCTTGATCAGCTCGCCCGCCAGTTTGTCGGTCTCGCGCGAGGCGGTGCCGTTGCCCACGGCAATCAGGCTGACCTGATGCTTGCTGCACAGCGCTGCCAGGGTGGCCAGCGAACGGTCCCAGTCATTGCGTGGCGCGTGTGGAAACACGGTCGCGGTATCCAGCAGCTTGCCGGTGGCATCGACCACCACGACCTTGACGCCGGTACGCAGTCCCGGATCCAGCCCCAGGGTAATACGCGGGCCGGCCGGTGCGGACAACAGCAGATCCTTGAGGTTGCTGGCAAACACGCGGATGGCTTCGTCTTCGGCGCCTTCGCGCAGCTCGCCCAGCAGCTCGGTTTCCAGATGGCCCAGCAGCTTGACGCGCCAGGTCCAGCGCACCACTTCGGCCAACCACTTGTCGCCCGCGCGGCCCTGATTGTCGATGCCCACTGCCTGCGCGATGATGCCTTCGCAAGGATGCATGGCACCGACCGCCGGGGCTTCGTCGCCCAGCTCCAGGGCAATGCTCAGCACGCCCTCGTTGCGCCCACGCAGGATGGCCAGGGCGCGGTGCGAAGGCACCTTGGCCAAGGGCTCGTCGTACTCGAAATAGTCGCTGAACTTGGCGCCTTCCTGCTCCTTGCCGGCAACCAGACGCGAGACTACGCGACCCTCTTCGCGCAGCGCCCGGCGCAGCTTATCCAGCAGCCCCGCGTTCTCGCTGAAGCGCTCCATCAGGATGTACTTGGCGCCATCCAGCGCAGCCTTGGTATCGGCCACGCCCTGGTCGATGTCCACGAACGCCGCTGCCTGGGCCTCAGGGTCCAGTGTGGGGTCGGCGTAGAGCGCATCGGCCAGCGGCTCAAGCCCGGCCTCGATGGCAATCTGACCCTTGGTCCGCCGCTTGGGCTTGTAGGGCAGGTACAGATCTTCCAGGCGCGTTTTGGTGTCGGCCTGGCGAATATCGCGTTCCAGCTCGGGGGTGAGCTTGTCCTGCTCGGCGATGCTGGACAGCACCGCAGCGCGGCGATCTTCCAGTTCGCGCAAATAGCGCAGACGCTCTTCCAGATAGCGCAGTTGGGTGTCGTCCAGACTACCGGTGACCTCCTTGCGGTAGCGGGCAATAAAGGGAACACTGGCGCCTTCGTCCAGCAGCCCGACGGTGGCATCTACTTGTTCAGGACGCACCGACAACTCGGCGGCGATGCGCGCGGCAATACTCTGCATGGGCATTCAATTCCACAATTTGCGGTAACAGGCCGCGCAGTATAACCGAGAGATGGGCTCAGGTCGGCTCCATCATCGCTTCTACATCAGGCTTATCAACAGGCTGGATAGCGCGACCATAACAGCGTAAAACTACGCCAAAAGAAACCTCTTGTAACAATGGCCAGACCGCAATCCGAGCGGCCTTGGGTCACAATGCGAGCTAATTATTTCAGGCAGGTGGAGCATGACGAGCGAAGGCGAGAAAATCCTGATTGTCGATGACGACGTGCGTTTGCGGCGTTTGCTCGAACGCTTTCTGGGTGAGCAGGGCTACCGCGTGCGAGCGGTGGAGGACACCGAGCAGATGGACCGCCTGCTGGCGCGCGAAATCTATTCGCTGATCGTGCTCGATCTGATGCTGCCCGGCGAAGACGGTATGACCGCCTGCGCGCGACTGCGCAACGAGGGCAACACCACCCCCATCATCATGCTCACCGCCAAGGGTGACGAAACCAGCCGCATTCAGGGCCTGGAAATCGGCGCCGATGACTACCTGCCCAAGCCCTTCAATCCGCGCGAACTGGTCGCGCGCATGAAGGCGGTACTGCGCCGCCAGTTGCCTCAGGTACCGGGCGCACCGAGCACCGACGACGACCAGGTGACCTTTGGCGAGTTCGTGCTCAACCTGGCGACCCGCGAGCTCAAGCGCGGCAACGAAGTCAACATGCTGACCACCGGCGAATTTGCCGTGCTCAAGGCGTTGGTACGCCATCCGCGTGAGCCCCTCACCCGCGACAAGCTGATGCAACTGGCACGGGGCCGCGAGTGGGATGCGCTGGAGCGCTCGATTGACGTGCAGATCTCCCGCCTGCGCCGCATGCTCGAACCCGACCCCTCCAAGCCGCGCTATATCCAGACGGTCTGGGGCGTGGGCTACGTGTTTGTACCGGACGGTCAGAACGCGTGAAGGGTGGTCCCGGCTGGCATCCCCTGCTGCCGCGCAGCTTCTTTGCCCGCACCATCTTGCTGGTGCTGCTGGTTACGCTGTTTTCCAAGTTGCTGACGCTGGTCTACCTGCTCAGCAACGAAGACCTGCTGGTCGACCGTCAGTACAGTCATGGCACCGCCATGCTGGTGCGCGCCTACTGGGCCAGCAGCCCGGAGACTCGCCGCGACATCGAAGAGATGACCGGCATGCGCGTGACCGTGCCCGAGCAGGTCCCGCAGGGCGAGTTTCACTGGCCCTACTCCGGGATTTTCACTCATCAGCTGCGTGACGAACTGGGTGACCAGACCCAGGTGCGGGTGCAGACCCAGGCCCACCCAGCGGTATGGATCCATCAGCCCGCCTATGGCGAGTACTGGCTCAAGGTGCCGCTCTACGCCCATCCGCTGCGCGGCCAGCGGGTGTGGATGGTGGTGACCTGGCTGGTGCTGATCGGCATGCTCTCGACCGCTGCTGCCTGGCTGTTGGTGCGCCAGCTCAATCAGCCGCTGAAAACGCTGGAGGGCGCGGCCCGCAGCATTGGCCAGGGCAAGCGCGTGCGCCTGCTCGACAACAGTGGCCCATCGGAGATTGCCGAGGTCTATCGCGCCTTCAACCAGATGGCGCAGGATGTGGAACAGGCCAGCCGTGACCGCTCCATGCTGCTGGCCGGGGTGTCACATGACCTGCGCACACCGCTGACGCGCATGCGCCTGTCTACCGAGCTATTGTCGGATGCCGAGCCGGAACTGACCGACGGCATGATCCGTGACATCGAGGACATGGATGCCATTCTCGACCAGTTCATGG
Organism: Halopseudomonas sp.; assembly: GCF_036961105.1. Taxonomy (GTDB): domain Bacteria; phylum Pseudomonadota; class Gammaproteobacteria; order Pseudomonadales; family Pseudomonadaceae; genus Halopseudomonas. Next base: position 108,711 of record NZ_JBALWW010000009.1, read on the forward strand.
CCTATATCCGCGATGGCAGCGCCGAGACCAGCGAGCTGGCCGACATCAACGAACTGATCCGTGAGGTGGTGGCGCCGCTGAACGCCAATGGCGAAACCGTTCGCCTGTGTCTGCAGCCGGTGCCTGAATTCGAGTTCCGTCGGCTGTCGATCAAGCGAGTGCTGACCAATCTGATAGATAACGCCCTGATTCACGGCGGCGCCGGTGTGGAAGTCTGCACCTATTTGCAGCATGCCGGACCACAGACACGCCTTGTGGTCAGCGTGCTGGACCGAGGGCCAGGCGTGGAAATTCTTGAAGATGACGCCCTGTTCAGCCCCTTCATTCGTGGCGATCAGGCGCGTTCGACCCGCGGCACCGGGCTGGGGCTGGCGATCGTCAAACGGATTACCGACAGCCATGGCGCTACAGTGCAGTTGCTCAACCGCGTGGGCGGCGGCACCGAGGCGCGGTTGAGTTTCACACTCTGATCAGCGCGCCCGATGCAGCAGACCGCCCTGCTCCAGCGCGCGCTCGAGCGCAGAAAGATCGGGAATCAGCAGCTCGTCCGGCTCTTCTGCCACTCGCACACGCTGCAATACATAGCTGCTGCCAGGACCCACCTGCTCGATCTCCGAACGCAGCAGACGACGGGCCCGGGGAATACCCCAAACCCGCAAACCGATAAAGTGCAGATCCGGTACGCCTTCCAGGGCATTGAGAATGAGTGTGCGCGGCTGCGCGTCCATTTCCGGCTCGGTGCCGTCGGCCAGCAGATTATCGAGGTCGAGCATGGGTATCTGCTGATCGCGCCATAGCGTCCAGCCCAGAAACCATTCAGGTCCCTGCGACGTCGCCTGGCTCAGCCGGTAGCCTACCAGCTCCGCTACTGCCACGTTGGGCAGCAACAGTGGCTTGCCTGCCAGCGGAATGATAAGTCCGTTAAGGCTTTCCAGCACGTCCGACATGTCTTGCGATCCTCGTTGAAATTCGTCTGTCGCCAACCCTCGCGCATCGCGCTAGAGAGCCAGCGGCCATTCCTGCAATAACCATTGCTGCAGCGCCGCGGCCAGCTCCTCCGGCGAGCCCTGCCGGTGGCTGTAACCGGCGTCCTGCACCGCCTTGGGCATGACGGCGCAGGCCGCGCTTTGCTCATCCTGGGTCCAGACCTCGATACCCTGCTGACGCAGACGTCCACAGGCGGCTACGCCATCCTCACCCATGCCGCTGAAAATAATGGCGCCGCTGGCGGCGCCGAAAGCGCGCAGGGTTTCATCCAGCACCGCTTCGATCGACGGCCGGTAGAGGCCGGGCCAGGGTTCATCGCTGAGCTGCACTACGCCGTCGTTGCCAAAACGCAGCGAACGCGACACCGGAGCTACCAGCACATCACCACGGCGCAGATGTGCGCCCGGCTGACAATTGATGATGCGCCAGTCATTCTGCCGGCCGAGTATCTGCGGCAACTGCTGTTCAAAGCCGGCGTCGATATGCTGTGCATAGATAAAGGCCACCGGCAGGTCGGCCGGCAGCAGGTCGAGAAAGCGTTTAACCGCCGCCGGGCCACCCAGAGACGCGCCCAACACCCAGACACAGGGAGGCGCATCGTGGCGCAATTGCGGTATCACCACCGGCGCCAGCTTATCCACCGCCGATGCCTCGCCCAACAGAGGCAGTAACTTGCCGAGCAGCCGTCGTTGCCAGCGAGGATAGTCTTCACTGTCGGCCAGCGGAATTTCGCCCGCTCCCAGCAGTACCGGGACCGGACTGTGCTCGAGCAGCCAGTCGGCCAGCGGCGACTCCTCGGCCAGTTCGAGCAACCAGGCGTCGGTCTGCACCGCCTGCATGCGCTCGGCGTCCAGTTGCTCTGGATCCCCGGCGAACACCACCTGATAGCCAAACCCGGCCAGCACGCTGGCCAGCCGCTGACGCTTGCCGGCGTTACCGGCCAGCAAAGCGATGGCCGGCACGCCGGCTTTATTCACGCCGGGGTACCAATTGGCTGATGACCTCCAGCAACTGGGCTTCCTGATAGGGCTTGCCGAGGTACACATTGACGCCGATGCTCAAGGCGCGCTCGCGGTGTTTTTCGCCGGTACGCGAGGTGATCATGACGATCGGCAGCTGACTCAGGCGCGAATCGTGACGCACCCGGGTGGCCACTTCAAAGCCGTCCATGCGCGGCATTTCGATATCCAGCAACATGATGTCGGGTTCGATGTCCTGCAGCCGCGCGATGGCATCTACGCCGTCCTTGGCGGTCACCACTTCCATGCCGTTACGCTCGAGCAGTCGGGTGGTCACCTTGCGTACGGTGATGGAGTCATCGACCACCATGACCAAGGTCGCGCGCTCTTTCTGTGCGCTGATTGCCTGCGCGCGCTCGGCGGCCAGATACTGCTGGGCATGCAGCGCCTGCTGGGCGCGTATCACCGCCAGCAGATCGAGGATCACCACCACCCGGCCGTCACCGAGAATGGTCGCACCGGAGATGCCGGGCACCACGGCAAACTGACGCCCCAGGCCCTTCACCACGATTTCCCGCGAGCCGGCCAGCGAATCCACCTGCACCGCGACGCTGTGCTCGGCACCGCGCACCAGAATCACCGGCAGCGGCAAGCTGTGACCGCTCAGCTTGGGCTGCTGGCCGGTGATCAAAAGATCACCCAGGTAACGCAGATCATATTGCTTTCCGGCGTATTCGAAAGGCGGTGCATCCGGCGCATAGTAGGCTTCCAGCTCATAGCCGGAGACCCGCACAATGCCTTCGATGGTGTTCAGCGGAATGGCGTACAGATCTTCACCCGAATACACCATGAGCGCACGGTTGACCGACACGGTGAACGGCAGACGAATAACAAAGGTAGTGCCGTTGCCCGGCTCGGTGCTCAGCGTCATGCTGCCACCAAGCTGCTTGACCTCGGCATTGACCACGTCCATACCCACGCCACGACCCGAAATCTGGGTTACTTTCTCGGCCGTGGAGAAGCCCGCCTCGAGGATGAACTGCAATATTTCCTGATCGGTCAGCTCGGCATCGGCGTCCATCAGGCCACGCTCGATAGCCTTGCGCCGTACCGCGTCCAGATTGATGCCGGCGCCATCGTCCTTGAAGGTCAGCACGATTTCACTGCCTTCACGGCCCAGGTCCAGCCAGATGCGGCCTTCACCGGGCTTGCCCTGGTCCTGCCGCGCCAGGGGCAGTTCGATGCCGTGGTCCACCGAATTGCGCAGCATGTGCTCGAGCGGACCGATCATGCGCTCGAGCACACTGCGGTCCATCTCGCCTTCGGCGTTGCCGACCACCAGCTCGACCTGCTTGCCCAGCTCGCCGGCCACCTGCCGCACAACGCGGCGCATACGCGGCAGCAGGCGCTCGAAAGGCACCATGCGCGTACGCATCAGACCTTCCTGCAGCTCGGTATTGACCCGTGCCTGCTGGACCAGCAGGGTTTCCGCGTCGCGGCTCTTGGTCGCCAGCGTCTCTTTCAGATCGAGCAAGTCGGAGGCGGACTCGAACAACGAGCGCGACAACTGTTGCAGCTGCGAGTACTGGTCCATCTCCAGCGGATCGAAGTCTTCGTAGCCCTGTTCCAGCTCCTCCTGGTGGCGCGACAGGATCTGCGCCTGGGTCTCCATATCGAGACGACGCAACTGATCACGTACCCGCTCGATGGTGCTCTCGACGTCTTCCAGAATGTGCGCGACATCGGTCACCTGCTGCTCGATGCGCCCGCGGAAGATGGAGGTTTCGCCAGCCAGGTTGACCAGCTCTTCGAGCAGGGCAGAGGAAACCTTGACGCTTTCCTGGCCATTGCTGCGCTTCTGCTCGCCACCGGCGCGCTCGCCGGCCGTCATCGCCCGTTGCAGAATGTCCTGCACGCCGGCCAGTGACAGCCCCGAGGCCTCCGTCTGCAGCGCAGGCGCAGTGACAACCGAGGCTGGCGGCGCCGGCAGCTCACGCTCGACAGGCGCATGCCAACTGATCTGCTCCGGAGGACTGCTGCCGGCCGAAAGCGCAGTCACCCGCGCCTGCAATGTGGCCAGACTGGCCTGCAAAGCGTCCTGATCGGCCGGAGACTGTTGCAACGCCAGTTCCAGCGTCTTGGCGTGTTCAGCCAATGCCTGTTGCCCGGCCAGTCTGGCGCTGCCCTTGAGCGTTTGAATCCGGTGCAGCATTTGCGCTGCGGCAGCGGCGTCCACTTCCCGTTGCAGCAGAAGATCGGCACAAGGGGCCAGCAATTCGTGCGCCTCCTCGACAAATATCGCCAGCATGGCATCCAGCGGCTGCGGTTCGACGGCAGCTTGCGGCTGCGCTGGCACCTCGGCAACAGGTTCTGCGCAGGCGCTGGGTTCTGCCATCGCACCGGGCAGGCGCGGCGGCTCCGCAGGATTCTTGCGGAAGCGACTGATCGCCGCAATCAACGCAGCGCCATCGCTGATGGGACGACCGGCCACCACACCGTCGACCATGTCGGCCAGGGCGTCGTGGCAGGCATGCAATAGCTCGAACAGTGGTGGCGTGACTTCGTAGCGATGCTCGCACAGCGCTTCGTAGACGAACTCCATCTCGTGCGAGAGGTCGCCCACAGGACGAATCTCCGCCATGCGCGCGCCGCCCTTGAGGGTATGCAGGTCGCGTTGCAGCGACTCTACTGCAATGGTATTGCCGGTATCGGCCATCCACTGCTGCAGGCTGGCGGAGGCACTCTCAATGATCTCCTGCGCCTCTTCCAGGAAGATATCCACCAGTTCTGCGTCGGTTCCCGCTTCGCTGGGGTTCCAGGTGCCGCTCTGCTCGGGTGCCGAGCTGGCCGCCTGAATGGTCGACTGGATCGGCACCGAGGGAACCAGCGCCTGCAGCGCAGCGATTTCTTCGATGGCCGAATCCAAATGCTGATGTGCGGCCACTTGGTCCATCATGCTGATCACACGTTCGTGACCCGCCGACAGCGCGCTCAGTGCCTGGTGGTCAAGCTCATGACCTTCCAGTACGCGCTCGTGAACCAGCTCAAGTGCCTGGCACAGTTCCTCCAGCGCGGGCAATTCCACATCGGCGGCCACATCGGCCAGGGCGCGCAGCGCGCCAATGAGTTCACGGCTGTCGACTGCGGCTGTCGGATCAGCCTGTCGGGCATCCAGCTGGTCTGCTGCATCCAGCAGTTGATCGATGCCCTCGGTGAGGAAGATCGACATCAGACTGCTGCTGGTATCGCCATCATCCAGGCCGGCGCGGCTGGCTTCTCGAGCCGCCAAGGCCTGCTGATGCAGCGCGTGCAGCCGCTGCAAGAAGGCTTCGCTGCCCGGAATCGGCTGGTCAGGGCCGAAGCCGAGCTGGGCCAGCCCGGCTTCAAACAGCTCTACCGCATCGCTCAGCAGGTTGACCAACGCTTGATCGGCCGGGATGAGGTTGGCCTTGAACTCCTTGGCCAGCTTCTCCAGCGGTGTAGCCAAGGTGGCGATCGACTGCACGCCAGCCATGTGCGCACTGCCCTTGAGCGTATGCAGGGCGCGCTGCAGGGCATCACTGACGCTGCGCGGCACGCCCTGCAGGGCGCACTCATGCAGGTAGGCGTTTATCTGGTCGATATGATGCCGGGTTTCGTTGCGGAAAATATCCAGCAACACCGGGTCCATGCCCGATTCGATTGGCTCTGGCTCTGGCTCTGGCTCTGGCTCTGGCTCTGGCTCTGGCTCTGGCTCTGGCTCTGGCTCTGCAGGGAGTGTGGGCGGCTGCGACCAGCTGTCCAGCGAATCGGTCTCGATCAGCTCCGGCATGTCTTCGTGGAGGCTCAGATCGGCTTCCGGTTCGGCCAGCTGTTCGGGCAGGAGGTCGAGGTCGATTTCCTCGGCTTCCAGCGGCGGCAGGTCATCCTGCAGCAAGAGCTCTGGCTCGAATTCCGGCGCCGTCATCGGGTCGGCAAGGTCGAGGTTATCTGAGCTATCCGAGACGTCGGATTGCCACTCGGCCGTTTCTTCGGGCGCTAAGCCTTGTTCTTCTGGCTGCTCGTCCCGCTGCTCTTCCAGCACCTCTGCCTGATCGAGCATCGGTTCCTGTGCTGCAGGCTCAACCTGGGCCGCAGGCTCCTGATCGGCCAGCGCTTCGCCACGCGAAAGGGCGTCGGCCTGGGCGCTCAATTGCGCCACTTCCGGCCAGGGGCGTTGCTGATGGCTGGCGAAGTCGTCAACCAGACGCGGCATCAGTGCGCGCACGGCATTGACCACGCTGAATACATCGGCATTCAGTTCGATACTGTGATCAATGACCCGGTTGAGCATGTTTTCAACCGACCACGCCAGCTCGGCAAGAATGCCCGCCTTGACCATGCGGCCGCTGCCCTTGAGGGTATGGAAAGCGCGGCGAACTTCCGCCAGCGCCTTGTGATCATCGTGATTCTGTTGCCACGCCGGCGTGAACTCGCTGAGCGTATCCAGCACTTCGCCCGCTTCCTCGACGAAGATTTCCACCAGCTCGGCGTCCATCTCGTCGTCTTCGACAACCTCAGGCGCGGCAGGAGCAATCACTGCTGGTGCGGTCTCGGTCTCGGTCTCGGTCTCGGTCTCGGTCTCGGTCTCGGTCTCGGTCTCGGTCTCGGTCTCGGTCTCGGTCTCGGTCT
>NZ_JBALWW010000009.1:115405-143247 GCF_036961105.1 Halopseudomonas sp.
CGGTCTCGGTCTCGGTCTCGGTCTCGGTCTCGGTCTCGGTCTCGGTCTCGGTCTCGGTCTCGGTCTCGGTCTCGGTCAGGTTGGACGCCGGTTCAACCTGGCTCGGTTCCAGAGTATCGGCCGTGGCTTCGGCTGGCAGTACGCCCGCGTCGCCGGCCATGTCGGACAGCGACGCTTCCGAGTCTGCTGGCGCAGGCTCTTGCTCACCAGCCTCTGCCTCAATTTGCGACGCCATTTCGGGCGGCAGCGAGTCCGGATGATAGCCAAGGGTCGCAAGGCGCTCTTCAGCCACATCCAGAATACTGTCGCCGCGATTGCTGTCGTCTTCGGCCAGACGCTCAAGGTAATAGTCGATGCTGGTAATCACATCCGCCAGCGCATCCAGAGCAACCCAGTCCGGCACGGCCTGCGGCACTATCAATTGTTCATTGATGTAACGGCGGCAGGCGCCCACATCGGCGGCGGCGCGCGCCAAGGGCAGCATGGCCAGGCCTCCGCGCACGCTGTTAAGCAGGTCATCGACCGGCTCGAGTTGGCTGTGATCCCACTGGTTGGCGATAAAGGCGTTGATGGCTTCGCGGGTTTCTTCCAGCGCGTTACGAGCTTCCTGCACCACCATGTGCTGGACCTGGACTATGTCCTGGGCCGCAGCCAGACGCTGCATGTCGGTATCGCCCGCACCCTCCTGATCGCCGCGCTCCAGACCCAGAATGCCCTGCAGACTGGCTTCTACATAGAGCATGCCGCCAGCCACATCCATCAAGGCGGCATCGGTCACGCCCGACTCGCCACTGGCCAGGCGCTGTACCTGCTCTATCTGTTCACTCAATACCCGACGCGGTTGACCCAGACCCAGCATGGCCAGGGTATCGCTGATCTGCTTCATGGTCGGCAACAGCGCCGACAGGCCGTCCAGTTGGCTGCGATCGCTGCGCACGAAGAGGTCGAGCTGATCCTTGACCTGCATCAGCTCTTCGCCCAGCGCCATTACCACCGATTGCATGGCACCCCGGTCGGGACCCACCAGCCGCGCATCGCCGGCGGCGAGATCATCCTGACCACCGGCCCAGGAGCCCTGTAACTGATAGCGCGCTTTCAGCGCATCCAGCCGTGGGCTGCCGTCAGCACTCTTGGCTACATAGAACAGCAGGTTGCGCATCAGCTCCGGCGGCGGCTTGCTATCCAGCGCCGCGGCGCCCCGGGCCATGAGTTGGCGCAGCTCTTGGTCTGCCTGGCGTAACAGCTGGCGTATTGCTGCACCATTTTCGATGGTGCCCAGCTCGAGGCCTTCGGCCACCCCGGCAAAAACCGCCCAAAGATCAGCGTAGGGCGCACCCTGACACAGCTGTTGCAGCCGGCTGAAGACATTGCGCAGGTGACGGCTGTTGGCCTCTACCTGCAAGCCGCGGATTACCCCGGCCTGCGACATCTGCAGCGCCTGACGCAGCTTGCGCAACTGGCGCACGCTCTCGGCATCGGTAAGGTCGGCATAATCAGCGCTGGTCGCCGTTGCGGTGCTGGTATCCAGTCCCGGGCTGAACAGCGCGTTTTCGGACAGCAGCTTGTCACCGCGTGCGGTGCGCATGTCATTGAGCAGCGGTAGCAGCACCAGCGGCAGGTCGCGCCGGCCACTCTGCACCCGGTCAAGGTACGCGGGCATCTGCAGGATTGCCTGCATCAGCACTTCCAGCGCCTCGCTCTCGCGGGTCACAGTGCCGTTCATCAAAGCCTGGGCCAGTTGCTCCATTTCCTCGGCAAGCAGGGCTGCGCCATAAAACTCGACCATCTGCAGCGTGCCGTGAACCTGGTGTATATAAGTCAGGCAGAAGCGCAGACGCGTAGAATCCTCGGGGTTTTCTACAAAAGCTTCGAGTGCCTGCCGCGCCTGGTTCAGCGTTTCGGAAATCTCGCCCTTGACCCAATCGAGGGCGACATAATCATGCCGATCACCCATGTTCACTCCAGACGTCCAGTGCTATCCCGGCGCACATAAGCCTGTACCCGATCATCAGGTAAACGCTCAAGCAGGGGATTATTCCAGTCCATGATTTCACCCAGTCCGATGATCAGCATGCCGCCCGGCGCGAGTCGCGTGGCCAGCAGGTTGAGCAGGTCGCGGCGACGCCAGCGACGGAAGTAGATGAGCAGGTTCTGGCAGAAGATGATATCCAGGTCCCGGATCGGGGCCTGGGCCAATTCAAGAATGTTCAAACGGGAAAAACACACACGGTCGCGCAAGCCATAGGCTATTTCATAGCGGTCATTGGGCAGCGACTGCAGCCATTCGCGGCGCTCGCGCTCATCCAGGCCGCCCAGGCGGTTGCCGGAGTAGATTGCTGTCCTGCCCTGCTCCAGCGCCTTCAGACTGATGTCGGTCGCCCAGATGCCATAACCGCTGGCATGGCCCCCGGCCTTGGCAATGCTCTGCTCGCTGATAATGGCCATCGAATAGGCCTCTTCACCGCTAGCGCAGCCCACACTCCAGAGCTGCAAGGGTCGATCCGCCGCGCGCTCGGCCAGCAGCTTGTCGAGATGCCGGCCGATGACGTCAAACGACGGCCGATGGCGCATGAAGCTGGTCTCGCGCACGGTCAGCCGGTCGATCAATGCAGACCATTCCACAGCGCCCGCGGGGCCCTGGGTCACGTGCTCATAATAGGTCTGATAGTCGGCAATATTCAGCTCGCGCATGCGCGTGCCAACGCTGGTCTGCAGAAAGGTCTTGCGTTGATCACTCACGCACACGCCGGTACGCGCCTCCAGCAGTGTCTGCCACTGCCGAAACTGATGCGCGTCCATTTCCGGCAGTTGTTGCAACGACCAGTTTTGCGTTGTCTGCACTATATGCCCCTCGCTCCAAGCGGAACCGGAAGACCGCATGAGCGGCCCTCCGACTCAGCTTAGTCGTCCTGCTGCGGTAGCGTGAAGCCGTCAACCGACTGACGCATGGCCTCGGCCAGTTTTGCCAACTCACCGATACTACGGGCGGTTGTGGTGGTACCTGCCGAGGTTTGCGAGGTGATCTCCTGGATCACGTTCATGGTGTTGGAGATGTGGCCGGCGGAGGAAGCCTGCTGCCGCGCGGCGTTGGAGATATTCTGAATCAGCGCTGCCAGACTGGTGGATACCTTTTCGATCTCTTCCAGTGCCACACCGGCGTCCTGGGCCAGTCGTGCGCCCCGGACAACCTCGGAGGTGGTTTGCTCCATGGAGATAACCGCTTCGTTGGTGTCGGTCTGAATGGTCTTGACCAGCGCTTCAATCTGCTTGGTCGCCCCGGAGGAACGTTCTGCCAGGCGCTGTACTTCGTCCGCTACCACCGCGAAGCCGCGGCCGGCATCACCGGCCATGGATGCCTGAATGGCGGCGTTCAAGGCCAGAATGTTGGTCTGGTCGGCGATGTCGTTGATCAGGCTGACGATGTCACCAATCTCCTGGGACGATTCACCCAGGCGCTTGATGCGTTTGGAGGTGTCCTGAATCTGCTCACGAATGGTATCCATGCCGACGATGGTGTTCTGTACCACCTCGTTGCCCTTGTTCGCGATGGCTACCGAGCGCTCTGCTACCGCAGCCGATTCGGAGGCGTTGGCCGATACCTGGTCAATCGACACAGCCATTTCGTTCACCGCCGCCGAGGCACCAGCAATTTCCTGTGCCTGGTGTTCGGAGGCTTCGGCCAGATGCATCGCCGTACCCTGAGTTTCCTGGGCAGCGCCTTCCACCTGCAGGGCGGTTTCGTTAATCGTCTGTACCAATGCGCGCAGTTGGTCGATGGATTCGTTGATGGAGTCAGCGATTGCGCCGGTAAAGTCTTCGGTTACCGTCGCCTGGGCGGTAAGGTCACCGTCGGCCAGGTCTCCGATCTCATCCAGCAGACGCAGAATCGCCGCCTGGTTGCGCTCGTTCTTCTCTGCCGTTTCGGCCAGACGCTCGCGGGTTTCGCGGGTCATCTGCACCCCAATCAGCAAAATACAGCCCAGCGCAATGACACCCAGCGCGTAGCCCAGCAGGGTGTTCACTACCCGGGAATCGGCGCGACTTTCAAAGCCGGCGGCCAGCCCGGACACATTGTCGAGCAGCGACTGGGAGTCGGTGAAGATCTCGTTGGCGGCCGAGCGGACCTGATAGAGCTCGGGAGAGGTCAGCAGAATCTGATCAACCGAATCGGATACATAACGGAACAGCGACTGGATCTCTTCCAATCGGCTGGCTGCTTCGGGATCGGTTACCCGGCTGATGCCGATGGCGGCATTGCCCTGCAGCATGCCCTGCAGCACGCGACCGAAAAGACTGGCATCGCGACCAAAGCTGTCGGCTGCCATGACCGAATCCTGATCACCTTCCAGTACCCGGTTTACCGAGCCGAGAATACGTTCCGCCAGCAACGATTGGCGCTGGGCGATGGCCACCTGCGCGGCGGGAGCGCCGCTGGTGATCAGCACGTCTACCACGTCTTCGTATTCCACCTGCAGCTGCGGCACGGTATCGGACAGGGTGTTGGCAACCTCATGCAGCGACAGTACGGTCGCCTGGCTGGCAAGGATGGCATCGGCGTTGCGACGTACCTTGTCCCAATCCGCCTGCGCCAGCGCCAGCTGCTCCTGCAGCGCTTGCGGGGTGGGCGGCAAGCCGGTCTCTTCCCGGCCATTGACCAGGTAGTCCCAGCGCTGCTGGAAGTCATTACGCGCGGTCAGCAGCAGACCGAAGGCTTCGGGCGTACCGGTAGCCGCTTCGGTCGCCGATTTGGAGATCTGCTGCGAAAGCACGCGCAACTCGCCCGCGTGACCGATGTATTCGGTGTCGTACGCGCTCTGAATATTCAGGTACAGGAAGTTTACGAAGAGCAATAACAACGACAGGATCAGTGCGGCGAACAGGCCGGTGAGCGTGCGGTTGCTTCGCATCGTGGACAGCATCTGTCTATCGAACTTTTTCATTATATGGCCCCTACCTGGCCTACAGCCTTGCTGTTCTAACTAACATGCTCCGTTGCGGCAGCGGATTGCCCGGCCGCACCCCAAAACGGATCAGAGCGCTACGTCGAGAAACGTCTGATCGTGCGCCAATGCGCGAAAATTGAATACCAGTGCCGGTTGCTCGCCTGCGTAGGCGCCGACCACATAAGGCCGTACTGCCTCGTCCAGCTCAGGCAGGTGCTCACTGAAGGTGCTGACCGGCATGTGTTGCATCCCCAACAGCTCGTCTACCAGAAGCCCCACAAAGACATCGTCGCGATCAAGCACCAGCACCCGCCGCTGCTTGCGCGGCGCGGTACTGGCAACGCCGAAGAAGCGGCTCATGTCGATGATTGGCAGCAGGCGACCACGCACGTTGGCCACGCCTCGCACCCAGGCCTTGACCCGGGGCAGCGCGGTATAGCGTGGTTCGTGCAGGATTTCGCTGACTTCGCCCATGGCCGCCAGCATGAAGTGGCCAGCCAGCCGAAAGCCGACGCCACTCCAGGTCTCGCTGACCACGACCTGGGACGGCAGTCCGCTGGCCTGGCTGCGGCAACGCTGGGCCAGCGACTGCAAAAGATCGAAGGGATGCTGTGTATCTGACATGCCGTGTCTGTTCTCGTTGTTATGCGGCATCGAACGGGCAGAATTTCCTAGCTGCCGAGTACCGATTTCAGTGTCTGGATCAGAGTGGATTCCTCGACCGGCTTGGTCAGGTAATCCTTAGCACCCTGGCGTGTGCCCCAGACCTTGTCGGTTTCCTGGTCTTTGGTGGTAACGATAATCACCGGAATATGTGCGGTTTCCGGATCCTTGGTCAGTTGACGGGTCGCCTGAAAGCCATTGAGCCCGGGCATGACGATATCCATCAGCACTGCGTCCGGCTTTTCCTGACGCGCGAGCGCCACGCCGTCCGCCCCATTCTCTGCCTTAAGTACTTCATAACCGTGCTTTTCAAGCATGCCGGTGAGCTTGTACAGCTCGGTCGGCGAATCATCTACTACCAGAATGCGGGCCATTGGACTCCCCCCGGGTTAATTCAAGGTGATGCTAACATGCTCAGACGCCAGCGGCTCCGGCCATTCTGCCGGTTTGCGGCACATGGGCGCGGATGGCGCCAAGCAGTTCTTCCTTGCTGAAAGGCTTGGTCAGGTACTGATCCGAACCGACTATGCGCCCCTTGGCCTTGTCAAACAAACCGTCCTTGCTGGACAGCATGATCACCGGCGTCGAACGGAAGGCACTGTTGTTCTTGATCAGCGCACAGGTCTGATAGCCGTCGAGCCGCGGCATCATGATGTCAACGAAAATGATATCGGGGTGGTTGTCCGCAATCTTGGCCAGCGCATCAAAGCCATCCACTGCGGTGATCACGGTGCAACCGACTTTTTTCAGCAGGGTTTCCGCCGTGCGACGGATTGTCTTGCTGTCGTCAATCACCATGACCTTCAGGCTCTCGAAATTTTCTTCCATAAGACCAGCCTTTGTTATTAATGGTGGTTCGATCTGTGTGGCTGAGTCGCCGCAGCCACTGACCCGCCAATTCCTTTTCCGCGTACTTTTAGCATAGATTTATCGGCCAATCTATAAAGCTTGCTCGCGAGCAAGACATCCAGCGAAATTAGCCGGCCTTTCTCGCGCACGGCTTCAGGCGTTACACTCCATGCCACCCTCGAAACTGCGCGGACCTTACCTCTATATGCCTATTCGTCTCGGCGTCGTCATGGATCCCATCAGCGCGATCCAGTACAAAAAAGATAGTACTCTGGCCATGTTGCTGGCTGCCAGCCGACGCCAGTGGGAGCTCTACTACCTCGAACCCCAGGACCTGTATCTGGCCGATGGTCAGGCCATGGGCAGCATGCGACCGCTGCAGGTACATGCCGACCCGGCACACTGGTATGACCTGGGCGAGCCCGAGCGGCTGAGTCTACGTACATTGGATGTCATTCTGATGCGCAAGGACCCGCCCTTCGACAACGAGTTTCTCTACGCCACGCATATCCTGGAAGCGGCCGAACGCGCCGGGGTCCTGGTCGTCAACCGGCCCGCCAGCCTGCGCGACTGCAACGAGAAGCTCTTTGCCACCCAGTTCGTGCAATGCGCCCCGGAGCATGTGGTCACCCGACGCGCCGACATTCTGCGCGAATTCGCCGCCCACCACCGTGACGTTATTCTCAAACCCCTGGACGGCATGGGCGGCTCGATGATTTTCCGCATACAGGAAAACGACCCCAACCTCAGCGTAATCATCGAGACCCTGACCCGCCACGGCCAGGAACAGATCATGGCGCAGCGCTACCTGCCGGAAATCCTCGACGGCGACAAGCGTATTCTGATGATCAAGGGCGAACCCGTGCCCTATTGCCTGGCGCGCATTCCGCAGAAGGGCGAAACCCGCGGCAATCTGGCCGCCGGAGGCCGCGGCGAAGCACGACCGCTGACCGAGCGCGACCGCTGGATCGCCGCACAGGTGGGGCCCACACTGCGTGAACGTGGCCTGCTGTTTGTCGGGCTGGACGTGATCGGCGACTATCTGACCGAAATCAACGTCACCAGTCCCACCTGCATCCGCGAAATAGACGCTGCCTACCAGACCGATATCGGCGGCCAGTTGATGGACGCCATCGCCGAGCAGTTGGCGGCACGCTGAGACGCCAACGCCGTCATCTCTCGGCTATTGGGCCAGAGATGACGCGGTGCATGGACTTTTCGCGGCGGGCGCGGCAGACTTCACCGGATATCTGACTCACGCCACAGCCTACGGACAGCATGAATACAGCCGTGACACCTCCTCCCCCGCAGCCACCGACTGTCACCGCCCGTGACCGTCTGGGCTTCACCCTGTTTATCGCCGCGGTGTTGCACGCGCTGGTCATCCTTGGCATTACCTTCGATCTGCCGACCCCCAGCGAGCTGTCCAAAAGCCTGGAAATCACCCTGGCAACCCAGCAAAGCGAAGAGCAGCCAGAACAAGCCGATTACCTGGCCCAGCACAACCAGCAGGGCAGCGGCACTCTGGAAGAAAAGGCTGCGCCCAGCACGCCGGAAGAGGCCGACTTTCAGGACAGCGAGATCCACAAGGTCAATCCGGTGCAGCAGGTCAGCGCGCCGCCGCCGGTGCCGCAGGAACAGAAGGTGGTCACCACCAGTGCGCCCAAGCTGGACCAGGTCACCACGGCACCGGCCAAGCCCAAGCCGACCGAGGCACCGCCGGCCAACCTGCATTTCAACATGAACACCCTGTCCAGCGAGATCGCCAGCCTGGAAGCGCAACTGGCCGAAGAGCGTCAGCAATACGCTCGCCGGCCACGCATCCTGCGCCTCAATGCCGCCTCGACCATGCAGGACAAGGGCGCCTATTACAAGGATGCCTGGCGGCGCAAGGTAGAGAAGGTCGGCAATCTGAACTACCCGGCCGAGGCGCGTAGCAACAAGATCTACGGCAGCCTGCGCCTGCTGGTCTCGATCAACCGCGATGGCACCCTGCGCGAGGTGCGCATTCTGGAATCTTCCGGCCACAAGGTACTGGACAATGCTGCTCTGCGGATCGTCCGCCTATCGGCGCCTTTCACGCCCTTCACTGGCGATTTGATGGACGTGGATGTACTGGAGATCATCCGCACCTGGCGCTTTGAACCGGGCGACCGCGTTTCCAGCTCGTGATCACCGGCTCTGTTGCCACCTGGCCGGCAATGGAACTGCAACAGACCCGCGCGCGCCCTTGCCCTACAAAGACATCCGCCCAATACTATGCGCATGACGCAAAACACACCGAGCAATCTCACCCATCATTTTCTGATCGCCATGCCACACATGGCCGATCCGCGTTTTGATCACAGCCTGATCTACCTCTGCGAACACTCGGACCAGGGCGCCATGGGCTTGGTAGTGAACCAGCCCAGCGACCTCAGCCTCTCAGACCTGCTCGACCAACTGGACCCCGAGCTCAGCGTATCGGCGGGCCAGCAATGCCGGATCTTCAATGGCGGGCCGATAGACCCCGAGCGTGGCTTTGTGCTGCATCGCGGCCCCCACCAGTGGGAGTCCAGCCTGGATCTGGGCCCGGTGCAGCTCACCACCTCGCGTGACATTCTCTCCGACATGGCCCGCGGGCTGGGGCCCAGCGAAGCATTGATTACCCTGGGGTACGCTGGCTGGACCGCTGGCCAATTGGAGCAGGAGCTGGTCGATAACGTCTGGCTCAGTTGCCCGGCAGACCACCACATCCTGTTCGAATTACCCAGCACCGAGCGCCTCGTCGCCGCGGCCCGCTCGCTGGGCATCGACTGGGCACTGCTGACCAGCCAGGCGGGACACGCCTGATGCCGCATCAGCGCGCGCTCGCCTTTGACTACGGTACCCGCCAGATAGGTGTTGCCGTGGGCCAGACGCTGACCGGTAGTGCCGAGCCGTTGGTCAATCTGCGCGCCCGCGACGGCATTCCCGACTGGGAGCAGATCGGCAAGCTGATCCAGGAGTGGAAGCCGGACGTGCTGATTGTCGGTCTGCCGCTCAACATGGATGGCAGCGACAGCGAGATGAGCGCCCGTGCCAGCAAGTTCGCCCGCCGTCTCGAGGGGCGCTTTCAAGTGCCGGCGCAATGCATCGATGAGCGCCTGTCGACTTTTGAAGCCAAACAACAGTTACGCGATCAGCGCCGTACGCCCGGCAGTTACCGGGATAACCCGGTAGACAGCCTGGCTGCGGCGCTGCTGCTCGAAACCTGGCTTGCCAGCCAGCCCAAGGAGATGTGATGAGCGCAGCACCCCAAACCAGCGCACTGCCCGAGGTCGGTCCACTGCTGGAGCAGATGGCCGATCAGTTGCGTGATTACCTGCAGGCGCGCCAGATCGAGGATCCGGCTTTTGTCGGCATCCATACCGGCGGCGTGTGGGTAGCCCAGGCGCTGCATCAACGGGTAGCGCCCGATGCCCCCATGGGCACGCTCGACATCGCCTTCTACCGCGACGACTTCGAGCAGCACGGCCTGCCACAGCGGGTGCGCCCCTCGGAACTGCCCTTCAGCGTGGATGGCCGCCACCTGATTCTGGTGGACGATGTACTGATGACCGGCCGCACCATCCGCGCCGCGCTCAACGAGCTGTTCGACTACGGCCGCCCAGCCTCGGTGACCCTGGTCACCCTGCTGGATATCGAAGCCCGGCAACTGCCGGTACGTGCCGACGTGCTGGGCGCCAGCCTCACGCTGCCTGCGGGCCAGCGGGTCAAACTCACTGGCCCCTCGCCCCTGCAGCTAACCCTGAACGCCGTTACCCATTGAGACTGCCATGAGCCAGATGCCGCACCACCTGCAACTGAACCACCAGGGCCAACTGCGCCACTTCCTCACCATCGAAGGGCTGTCGCGCGAGCTGCTGACCGAGCTTCTGGATACCGCCGATTCCTTTCTCGAAGTCGGCGAGCGCGCGGTCAAGAAGGTCCCGCTGCTGCGCGGCAAGACGGTTTGCAACGTGTTCTTCGAGAACTCCACGCGTACCCGCACCACCTTTGAACTGGCGGCCAAGCGCCTATCTGCCGACGTGCTAAACCTGAACATTTCGACCTCCTCAACCAGCAAGGGTGAAACCCTGTACGACACCCTGCAGAATCTGGAGGCCATGGCAGCCGACATGTTTGTCGTGCGGCACGGTGACTCGGGCGCGGCGCACTTCATTGCCGAACGGGTGTGCCCGGATGTCGCGGTGATCAACGCCGGTGATGGCAACCACGCACATCCAACGCAGGCGATGCTCGACATGCTGACTATCCGCCGCCACCGCGGCGACTTTGAACAGCTGTCGGTGGCCATTGTCGGCGACATCCTGCATTCGCGCGTGGCGCGCTCCAACATGCAGGCACTCAAGACCCTCGGCTGCCCGGATATTCGCGTGATTGCGCCGCGCACCTTGCTGCCCGAAGGCATCGATCAATACGGCGTACGGGTGTTCAACGACCTGCGCGTGGGCCTGCGTGGCGTCGACGTAGTGATCATGCTGCGGTTGCAGCGCGAGCGTATGCAAAGCGGCCTGCTGCCGAGCGAAAGCGAGTTCTACCGCTTGTACGGCCTGACCCGCGAAACCCTGGCACTGGCCAAGCCGGACGCGCTGGTCATGCACCCGGGGCCGATCAATCGCGGCGTCGAAATCGAGTCGGAGGTTGCGGACGGCCCGCAGTCGGTGATTCTCAAGCAGGTTACCTACGGCATCGCCGTGCGCATGGCCGTGATGTCCATGGCCATGACCGGACAGACCACCCAGCGCCAGCTTACCCAGGAAGCGAACTGAACCATGCGACTGACCATTGAAGGCGCACGGGTAATCGACCCGGCCAGCCATTTTGACCAGATCACCGACCTGCACATTGCCGCCGGCCATATTCAGGCCATAGGGGCCGCACCCGAGGGGTTCAATGCCAACCAGATCATCGACGCCCGCGGGCTGATTGCCTGCCCTGGCCTGGTGGACCTGAACGTCAGCCTGCGCGAACCCGGTTACAGCCGCAAGGGCAGTATCGACAGCGAAACCCGCGCCGCTGCCGCCGGCGGCGTGACCAGCCTGTGCTGCCCGCCGGACAGCCGGCCGGTGCTGGACACCCCGGCAGTGGCCGAATTGATTCTGGACCGCAGCCAGGCGGCCGGGCATGCCCGCGTGCTGCCCATAGGCGCGCTCACTCGGAACCTGGAAGGCGAACATCTGAGCGAGCTGGTAGCCCTACGTGACGCCGGTTGCGTGGCCTTTACCCAAGGCCTGCAACCCATGGGCAGCAATCGCATTCTGCGCCGCTCACTGGAATATGCAGCGACCTTCGATCTGCCGATTATCTTCACCCCCCTGGACCCGGCATTGTCCGAGGGCGGTATGGCCCACGAAGGACCAACCGCCTCGCGCCTGGGCCTGGTTGGCATTCCGGAAAGCGCCGAAACCGTGGCGCTGGCGCGGGATCTGCTGTTGATCGAGCAGACCGGCGTGCGCGCCCATTTCAGCGGCCTCACCAGCGCCCGCGCGGTGGATATGCTGGCGACTGCCCAGGCGCGCGGCCTGCCGGTCACCGCCGACGTAGCAGCCTACCAGTTGCTGCTTTGCGATGAGGACCTGCAAGGCTTTTCCAGCCTGCTGCACGTGATGCCGCCGCTGCGCTCGGCGAGTGACCGCCGCGCCCTGCGCGAAGCAGTCCAGAGCGGCGTGATACAGGCCATTGCGTCGCACCACAGGCCGCACGAGCCAGAGGTCAAGCGCGTCCCCTTTGCCGCCTCGGCTCCGGGCATCAGCAGCGTCGAGATACTGCTGCCGCTGGCCCTGACGCTGGTTGCCGACGGTCTGCTTGAGCTGCCCGCCCTGCTGTCACGGCTGACCACCGGCCCGGCGGCCGCACTCAATTTGCAAGCCGGCCAGCTTACCCTCGGCGGCGCTGCGGACCTCACATTGTTCGACCCAGCCCAGGCCTGCGAGATTGGTCGCAACTGGCTGTCACGTGGCGCCAATTGTCCGTTTATCGGCCAGGGCGCGCCCGCAGCCGTCACCCACACGCTATGCAACGGAAAGCTGGTATATCAGGCGCACTAACGCGCCGCCTGAACTTACCTGACACTCGAAAAGGATCTTGGTAATGGCCGCCTTTGGCTTACGTGGTAAATCTCTTCTCGCCCTGTTCCTGGCCGCGCTACTGGCACTGCTGCCAGCCGGCCTGATCGGCTGGTCGCTGCTCAGCGGAATCCAACAGCATTTCGGCGAGGCTTATGCGCGCAACGCCACCCTGCTCAGTCGCGAGAAGATTCGCGCGCCCATCAGCCGTGAACTGGCGCTGTCGCTGCGCCTGGCCAATTCCGAAGTCACGCTGCAATGGTTGAAGGATCCGCAGGACGCCGACAAAAAAGCGCTGTTCTTCCGCGAAGCGGAGCGTTACCGCGCCGACTTCCGCGACCATGCCTACTTTATCGGCGTGCT
This sequence comes from Halopseudomonas sp., assembly GCF_036961105.1. Lineage (GTDB taxonomy): Bacteria > Pseudomonadota > Gammaproteobacteria > Pseudomonadales > Pseudomonadaceae > Halopseudomonas. Next base: position 128,313 of record NZ_JBALWW010000009.1, read on the forward strand.
CAGCACCCTGGGTTACTATTTCAACGGTAACGAAGAACCGCTGAGCCAGGAGCCACGCTATATTCTCGATCCGCAGAAGCCCGCCGACAGCTGGTTCTTTGCCAGCTTGCGCAACACCGAACACTTCAACATCAATGTCGACTCCAACCCCGAGCTGAATACCACCAAGGTCTGGCTCAATATGCTGGTCAGGGATGACAGTGGCGAGGTGCTGGCGCTCGCTGGCTCAGGCCTGGACCTTTCCAGCTTCATCCGCGACTTCATCGCCAGCGAAGACAGCGGCGTGATGCCGATGATCATCGACAGCGAAGGTGCTATCCAGGCGCACCAGGATCGCAGTCTGATCGCTCTCAACTCAGGTGCCGATGCCGCTACGCGCGCCGGTAGCAGCCTGTTCGAGATGCTCGACAATCCCAGTGATCAGCAGGCCGTGCGCGAGGCGATGCAGAGCGTAGAGCAGACACCGGACCAGGTGCAGGTGCGCTCGGTGCATCTTGATGGAAGCGCCCGCCTGCTGGCACTGACGCATATTCCCGAGCTGAACTGGTACGTAGTCAACGCCGTGGACCTGAACAGCGCCCAGGTAATCGACCGCACCTGGCTGTTGCCCGTTCTGCTGGGCCTGGGCGCCCTGCTGATCCTGTTTGTGGTGCTCTTTGCCTTTGCCATCGAACGCCTGCTGCTGCGACCGCTGCGTCAACTGCGCCAGAGCGCGCAGGCGATGGCCGCCGGTCGATATGATGTAGCCATGCCGACAACACGCAACGATGAGATCGGCGAGTTGAGCGAAGCCTTCGATGCCATGGCCCAGAAGGTCCGCAGCCACACCAGCGAGCTGGAGCAACGCGTCCAGGAGCGCACCCGCGACCTGGAAGAGGTGAATCAGAGCATGCTCACCGCGCGCAAGAAGATAGAAGACTCCATCGATTACGCCAGCCTGATCCAGCGCTCCATTCTGCCCAACCGCGATCTGATCAACGCACTGGGGCAGCACCATGCGGTGCTCTGGCGTCCACGCGATGTGGTGGGTGGCGATTTCTACATCTTCCGCAGTGAGCAGCAGCAATGCCTGTTCGGCGTGGTCGACTGTGCCGGCCATGGCGTACCTGGCGCGCTGATGACCATGCTGGCACACGCCGCACTGGAACAGGCGATCAATGACTGCGGCATGGCCGACCCGGCGGCAATATTGCATCGCACCGACCAGATTGTACGCAGCATGCTCAGCGATTCCGCCGAATACAAATCGCTCGCCACCAACATGGACGTGGGCCTGGCCTGCGTCGACCTGCAGCAGCGCCGAGTGATCTTTTCGGGCGCCAAGATCGCGCTCTATCACAGCGACGGCCAGGAAGTGGAACATCTCGCTGGCGCCCGCCGCGCGTTGGGCGACAAGCGCCAGGGCGACTACCATAACCAGGAGATAGCGCTGCAAAGCGGCCGCACCTTCTACCTCTGCACCGACGGTTTCCTGGATCAGGCCGGCGGCGAGCAGGGTTTCGGGTTTGGCAACAGCCGCTTTGCCGATATGCTGCGCCAGCATGCGCAACTGCCGCTGGAGCAGCAAAGCGCGGCATTCAGCGATACACTGGCAGCCTATCAGGGTGATTACCCGCAACGTGACGACATCACCATGCTCTGTTTCCGCTTTGACTGAACCGGACCGACACTGAAACGCACAGGAGCTGTAATGGATAAGATTGACCTTTTTGCCATGCGTGAACGCTTCAATGACCAGCAGATCATGCTGTGCTTCAACGGTCCGATTTCACGCAGTCTGATCGAAGAGATCGGCAATGCCCTGCGCAACTACCTGTCCGCCGACCACGCCCACCCCAGTGCGGCCATGGATGTGTTTGCGGTGTATATCGAAATGACGCAGAACATCAGCCATTACACCCGCTCGCGGCAATGGAGCGAACAGGAAGCCGGGGCCACAGTGGTGGTCTCGCGGGATACCGAAGGCCGCTACGTGGTCTCGGCCGGCAACCTGATAGAAATGCCCGACGGCGAGCAACTGCTGCAGGCAGTAGAGAGTCTCGCCGGCCTCGACAAGGCCGCACTCAAGGCCGCCTACAAGGAACAACTGCGGCGCCCCCGCGAGGAAGCCCGCTCCACGGGTGCCGGCCTGGGCCTGATCGATATCGCACGAAAGTCCAGCGCGCCGCTGCAGGCCTCCTTGCAACCACTGGCCGGTGGACGCGGTTTTTTCAGCCTGCGCGCCGTTATCTGATTGAGTAAAGAGTTGAAGACAATGACTGATTTTTCTATCGCCAGCTCCCAGTCCACTCCGGAAATCCGCAGCGACTGGGCCAATGGCAAACTGTATATGGAAGGCGACTCCTATCCGGAAAACTCCTTCGACATGTTCCAGCAGGTATTCGACTGGATTGAGTCCTATCTCGCGCAGGCCCATGCCCCACTCGGCTTGGAGCTGCGCCTGCTGTACCTGAACACCAGCAGCGTCAAGGCGATGATGGATATTTTTGACTTGTTGCAGGCTGCCCACGAGGAAGGCAAACCGGTATCCGTTTTCTGGTACTACGATCCACAGAATGAGCGTGTTGCCGAACTAGCTGAAGAGTTCAAGGAAGACTGCAGCTTTCCTTTCGACATCATCAGCCTTAACTAGAGCCGCCAATGAAACAGCCCCAGCACCTTGAAGCCCGTATCCGCGAACTGCTGGACGATCCAGAACAGCAGGACAATCCGCTGCACGAGCCGCTGCTGGAACTGTGGGCAACACATCAGGATCTGGCCCGCCGTATCGACCGTCTCAGCCGCATTTCGGATGCCTACCAGGGCATGGCCAAGCAGCAGGAGCAATCGCTTAACGAGCGACTGAACAAGCAGCTGCGCCAACTGGAAAAAGTGGCGCGCATCTCGGACCGCTATCAGAACATGATGCGCGATCTGAATGAGGCGCTGCGTGAAGCCTCGACCCACGACGCACTCACCGGCCTGGCCAACCGCCGCCTGCTGGTGGAGCGATTGAAAAAGGAAACCGAACGGCATTCGCGCTACCGGCGCCCGTTCAGCATTGCCATGCTGGATGTCGATCATTTCAAGACCATCAATGATCAGTATGGGCATGAACTGGGCGACAGCGCACTGACCGAGATCGCTCGAGCAATGGACGCCGAAGTGCGCGAGCAGGACGTTTGCGGACGCTGGGGCGGCGAAGAGTTTCTGATTCTAATGCCGGAAACCGATGTCGCGGCCGCTACCCGGGTCATGGAGCGGGTGCGTTCGGCGATTGAAAGCCTGACCATCCGCGCCCAGGTGGATACGGTGACCGTGACCATCAGTATAGGTATTGCCGAGTATCAGCCGGGCGAAAGCTACTCCACTACCATCAATCACGCCGACCACGCCTTGCTGGTGGCCAAGCGTGGCGGTCGCAACCAGCTGAGTACCACGCGGGCGCCGAGGCTGGACTAGCGCCCAACCCGGAGCAGCGCAGATTATCGCCGAGTGCGGTGCTGCACGCTGTTCTCGTCTTCCTCTTCCAGGGAGAAGCCGTTGTTCTCCTCGCCCATCAGGTGCTTGCCGTCGGTTTCCGAGCCCAGCTTGATCATCAGACGCAGATCGTTGGCCGAATCGGCGTGCGCCAGTGCATCTTCATAGGTGATCTCGCCCTGGCTGTAGAGCTTGTACAGCGCCTGATCAAAGGTTTGCATGCCCAATTCGCCAGAGCGCGCCATCAGCGGCTTGAGCTCATGGACCTCACCCTTGCGGATCAAGTCGGCGGCCAGCGGAGAATTCAACAGCACTTCAATAGCGGCTCGGCGCCCCTTGCCGTCGGGTGACGGGATCAACTGCTGGGCCACAATTGCCTTGAGATTAAGTGATAGGTCCATCCAGACCTGCTGGTGCAGCTCGGTCGGGAAGAAGTGAATGATGCGGTCCAACGCCTGGTTGGCGTTGTTCGCGTGCAAGGTAGCCAGACACAGGTGACCGGTTTCGGCAAAGGCGACCGCGTGTTCCATGGTTTCCTTGGAGCGTACCTCACCAATCAGGATCACATCCGGCGCCTGACGCAGGGTGTTTTTCAGCGCGATCTCGAATGAGTCGGTGTCGATACCCACTTCACGCTGGGTGACGATGCAGTTCTGATGCTGATGAATAAATTCGATCGGGTCTTCAATCGTAATGATGTGTCCGCTGGAGTGCTTGTTGCGGTAGCCGATCATCGACGCCAGCGAGGTCGACTTACCGGTACCGGTCGCGCCCACAAAGATCACTAGCCCGCGCTTGGTCATCGCCAGCTGCTTGAGTATCTCAGGCAGACGCAGCTCTTCCATGGTCGGGATGTTGATCTCAATGCGCCGCAACACCATACCCACCAGATTGCGCTGATAGAAGGCGCTGACACGAAAACGACCGATGCCCCGTGCACTGATGGCGAAGTTACACTCGCGCTTTTCGGCAAACTCGCGGCGCTGCGCTTCAGTCATCACACCCAGCACAGTTTCGCGGGTTTGCTCAGGGGAGAGCGGGGTCTTGGTAACCGGCAGAATCTTGCCATTCACTTTCATGCTGGGTGCAACGCCAGCGGTGATGAAAAGGTCAGACGCGCCCTTTTCAACCATCAGCCGCAACAGCTTTTCAAACTCCATGCTATGCCTCTTCTATCCTTCGCGGCGGACTGCTCAGTGTCCGCCAAAACTGCCAGCCGGGTTAGAACCCGTCCACCGCCTTGGCTTTCTCGCGGGCGCTTTCCTTGGTAATCAGGCCCTTGGCAACCAGACCCTTCAAGCACATGTCGAGCGTCTGCATGCCGATGTTGCCGCCGGTCTGGATCGCCGAATACATTTGCGCAATCTTGTCTTCACGGATCAGGTTGCGGATAGCCGGGGTGCCTATCATGATCTCGTGCGCGGCCACACGGCCACCGCCGATCTTTTTCAGCAGCGTCTGCGAAATAACCGCTTGCAGGGATTCGGACAGCATCGAACGCACCATGGATTTTTCTTCGCCGGGGAAAACATCGACGATACGGTCGATGGTCTTGGCCGCCGAGGTGGTGTGCAGGGTGCCAAACACCAGGTGACCGGTTTCCGCCGCGGTCAGGGCCAGGCGGATGGTCTCGAGGTCACGCATCTCACCCACCAGGATGATATCCGGATCTTCGCGCAGAGCCGAACGCAGGGCTTCGGCAAAGCCCAGGGTATCGCGGTGCACTTCGCGCTGGTTGACCAGACACTTTTTCGACTCATGGACGAATTCGATAGGGTCTTCAATGGTGAGGATATGCTGATACTTGGTGCTGTTGACGTAGTCGACCATGGCCGCGAGGCTGGTCGATTTGCCCGAACCTGTGGGCCCGGTAACCAGCACCAGACCGCGCGGGTTGTCGGAGATCTTCTTGAACACGTCGCCCATGCCCAGGTCTTCCATGCTCAGAACCTTGGAAGGAATGGTACGGAAGACGGCACCGGCGCCGCGGTTCTGGTTGAAGGCGTTGACCCGGAAGCGGGCCACACCGGGCACTTCGAAAGAGAAGTCGGTCTCGAGAAACTCCTCGAAATCCTTGCGCTGTCTGTCATTCATGATGTCATAGATCAGCGCATGCACTTGCTTGTGTTCCATGGCCGGCACGTTGATCCGGCGCACGTCGCCATCCACACGAATCATGGGCGGCAATCCTGCCGACAGGTGCAAGTCCGACGCGCCCTGTTTGGCGCTGAAGGCTAACAGCTCGGTAATATCCATTGGGTTCCCCATAACAACCAGCAAGCATGTAGAATGCCGGCAGAGTCTATTCGATTGGCAAGGTATTAACGTCAGTAATGTCCACGATAGCAGAGAATATTGCAAACGTTCGTGAACGCATACAGCGCGCCGCCGCCGTTGCCGACCGCGAACCCGATACCATTACCCTGATGGCGGTGAGCAAAACGCGTCCCGCCAGTGCCATCCGTGACGCCTGGGCAGCTGGCGTACAGAATATAGGGGAAAACTACCTGCAGGAAGCGCTGGAGAAGATGGCGCTGCTATCTGACCTGCCGCTGACCTGGCATTTCATCGGTCCCATCCAGTCCAACAAGACCAAAACCATCGCCGAACACTTCGACTGGGTACACAGCGTCGACCGCCTGAAGATCGCCCGCCGCCTGTCCGATCAGCGCCCCGAACACCTGCCACCACTGAATGTCTGCCTGCAGATCAACATTAGTGGCGAAGACAGCAAATCCGGCGTCAGCCTGACCGAACTGCCCGAGTTGGCCGCAGCCGTGGCGCAATTGCCGCGTCTGTGCCTGCGCGGTCTGATGGCGATTCCGGCACCAGCCGAGACCAGCCCCGAACGCCGCGCCCCGCTGGCCGCGTTGCGCGAAGCCCAGGCAGCCCTGGCGCTGCCGCTCGATACTCTGTCGATGGGCATGAGCGACGATCTGGCCGAAGCCATTCAGGAAGGTGCGACCATGGTGCGCATTGGCAGCGCGCTCTTTGGCGCCCGAGACTACCCCACAACCAACACGCATTCCGAGCGAGGTTCCACTAAATGACTGCGCCCATTATCGGTTTTATCGGTGCCGGCAACATGGCGACCAGCCTGATCGGCGGCCTGCTGCAGAAGAACGCGAAGCCCGAACACATCATCGCCAGCGATCCCAAGCCCGAGCAGGGCGCGGCGTTGCACAAACAGTTTCAGATTCGCACTGTGACTGACAACGCCGTGCTTGCCGCCGAGTGTGATGTGCTGCTGCTGGCGGTCAAGCCGCAGGTGATGCAGGCCGTGTGCCGCGCCTTGCCAGCCGAGCGCAAGCCGGGCCAGCTGGTGATTTCTATTGCCGCCGGTATCAGTTGCGACAGCCTGGCCAGTTGGCTGGGTGACGGCAGTGCCATCGTACGCTGCATGCCCAACACGCCCTCGTTGCGCGGCCAGGGTGTGAGCGGCCTTTACGCTACCGCTGCGGTCAGCGATGAGCAGAAGACGCTGACCGAAAAAATTCTCAACGCGGTGGGCATCAGCGTCTGGCTGGATGAAGAAAAACTGATCGATGCCGTGACCGCCGTCTCTGGCAGCGGCCCGGCCTACTTCTTCTATATGATCGAAGCCATGATCGATGCCGGCGAGAAACTCGGGCTGGCGCGCGACACCGCCGAGCGCCTGGCACTGTTCACCGCGCTGGGCGCCGCCGATATGGCCGTGAACAGCGATGTGGATGTAGCCGAGCTGCGCCGCCGCGTGTGTTCGCCCGGCGGCACCACCGAGCGGGCGATCAATACCTTCCGCGAAGAGGGTCTGCCACAGATGGTGGAACACGCCATGCAGGCCGCCGCCAACCGCGCCGCCGAAATGACCAAAGAACTCGCCTGAGGAAACAACATGACCGGCCTGAACATGGCAGCTATCTATATTGTGCAGACCCTCGGCAGCTTGTATCTGCTGATAGTACTGCTGCGCTTTATCCTGCAACTGGTGCGCGCAGACTTCTACAACCCGCTCTCGCAGTTCATCGTGCGCGCCACCAAGCCGCTGCTGATGCCGCTGCGCCGGATCATCCCGGGCTACGCCGGGGTCGACTTCGCCTCCCTGGTGCTGGCGCTGATTATCCAGCTGGTGCTCATGGCCATTATCATCAAGCTGATGGGCTACGCCTTGCCGGGCATCCTGCAGTTGCTGGCTTGGTCGCTGGTGGGCATCACTGCACTCTTTCTCAAGGTATTTTTCTTTGCGCTCATCATCAGCGTGATCCTGTCGTGGGTCGCGCCGGGCAGCAGCAACCCGGCAGCCCTGCTGGTGAACCAGCTGTGTGAGCCGGTGCTGGCGCCGATCCGCAAGATTCTGCCGTCCATGGGCGGGCTGGATCTGTCGCCGATCTTTGCCTTTATCGCATTGAACCTGCTGCAAATGCTGGTGATCACCAATATGGCGATCGCCACCGGCATGCCCAAGGGCCTGACGCTGGCGCTGTGACCACCTTTTACCAGTGGCGCGGCGACGCGCTGCTGCTGGATCTGCACCTGCAACCCGGCGCCAGCCGCATCGGCTTTGCCGGGCTGCACGGCGATCGCCTCAAGGTACGCATCAGCGCGCCGCCGGTGGATGGCAAAGCCAACAGCATGCTGCAGGTGTTTCTGGCCGATGCCTTTGGCGTCCGCAAACAACAGGTCAGCCTGCTCAGTGGCCAGAGCAGTCGCCAGAAACGAATTGCCATCAACGCGCCACAACAGCTACCGGCGGAGCTGGGTATCCGGCGACCCTGAATATTGCACCAATGCATCGCGCTCTTTAGACTGACGCCTCGATTGTTGGCGCCTTTCTGGCCAGTCGCGCACTGGCCGCCAGACGGGGCCTGCCGGGCAGCTCTCCCGACCTTATCAAGCCAGGCCAACCCACACAGGAACAGGTATTGATGTCCACATTTGCTGCTGACTCCGTCGGCCTGGTGACACCCCGGCGACACAGCTTCAGCGAGCCGCTGCAACTGGCCTGCGGCAAAGCGCTGGCACCCTACGAGCTGGTATATGAGACCTACGGCCAGCTCAATGCCGCCGCCGACAACGCGGTGCTGATCTGCCATGCTCTTTCCGGCCATCACCACGCTGCAGGCTACCACAGCGCTGATGAGCGCAAGCCCGGCTGGTGGGATTCCTGCATCGGCCCCGGCAAGGCCATCGACACCAACCGCTTCTATGTCGTCAGCCTGAACAACCTCGGCGGCTGCCACGGCTCCACCGGGCCTTCCAGCATCGACCCGGAAACCGGCAAAGCCTATGGCGCCGCCTTTCCGGTCCTGACCGTGGAAGACTGGGTGCACAGCCAGGCGCGTCTGGCCGATGTACTGGGCGTGCAGCAATGGGCTGCAGTGGTCGGCGGCAGCCTGGGCGGCATGCAGGCGCTGCAGTGGGCCATCAGCTACCCCGAGCGCATCCGTCATTGTGTGGCCATCGCTACCGCGCCCAAACTGTCGGCGCAGAACATTGCCTTCAATGAAGTGGCCCGGCAGGCCATTACCACCGATCCGGACTTCCACCATGGCGATTACGCCGCCTTTGGCGTGATCCCCAAACGCGGCCTGATGCTGGCGCGCATGGTCGGGCACATTACCTACCTGTCGGACGACGCCATGGGCAGCAAGTTTGGCCGTGAACTGCGCAGCGAACAGCTCAACTACGACCTCACCAGCGTCGAGTTCGAGGTGGAAAGCTACCTGCGCTATCAGGGGCAGGAGTTCTCCGGCCGTTTCGACGCCAACACCTATCTGCTGATGACCAAGGCGCTGGATTATTTCGACCCAGCCGCCGCGCACGGCGGCAACCTGGCCAGCACCCTGGCCGGCATTCAAGCGCAAACGCTGGTGATGTCGTTCACCACCGACTGGCGCTTTTCGCCGGCACGCTCGTATGAGCTGGTCAACGCTCTACTGGCGGCGAAGAAGCAGGTCAGCTATCTGGAGATTGAAGCGGCGCAGGGACACGACGCCTTTCTGTTGCCGATTCCCCGCTACATCGAAGCCCTCAGCGGCTATATGAACCGTATAGAGGTGGCCTCATGAGCCTGCGCGCCGATCTCGAGATCATTCAGCAGTGGATCAAACCCGGTAGTCACGTACTCGATCTGGGCTGCGGCGAGGGCGAACTGCTGCGCCACCTGCGCGACCACAAGCAGGTGCAGGGCTACGGGCTGGAAATCGATCCGGAGAAAATCAGTGCCTGCATCCGCCACGGCGTGAACGTGCTGGAGCAGAACCTCGACAAGGAGCTGGACAACTTCAAGGACAACAGCTTCGATACCGTGGTCATGACCCAGTCACTGCAAGCCATGCACTACCCCGACCGGGTACTGGAAGACATGCTGCGCATCGGTCACGAAGGTATTCTCACCTTCCCCAATTTCGCGCATTGGCGCTGCCGCTGGCATCTGGGCATCAAGGGCCGTATGCCGGTCTCGGAGTTCATGCCCTATACCTGGTACAACACGCCGAACATCCATTTCTGTACCTTCAGGGATTTTGAACAGTTGTGCCGCGAGCGCGGCATCAAGGTGCTCGACCGCCTGGTGGTAGACCAGACGCACCAGCGCAGCTGGTTGAGCGGTCTGTGGCCGAATCTGCTGGGCGAAGTGGCGATCTATCGTATCAGCCGCTGAGCCCGCCCTTGCCCAAGGAGTAACCCATGCTACGTACATTGCTTTTTGCCGCCAGCCTGCTGATTGCCCCGCTGATCAACGCAGCCGTCGAACCGGCGCGCTTTGGCGACCTGATCGTCTATCACAACGTATTCAACAGCAGCATGCTGCAGCCTGATATCGCTGCCGCTGCCGGCCTGCAGCGCGGGCCGAGCCAGGGGGTGATCAATATCGCCGTGCAACGCCAGAATAACGGCAAGCCGCAGGCCGTGGATGCCATCCTCAAGGGCGAGGTGCGCAGCCTGATCGGCCAACCGGTGAAGCTCGACTTCAAGCGCATCAAGGAAGGCGACGCCATTTATTTTGTCGCCAACTACAGCGCCGCCCAGCGCGGCATGCTGCTATTCAAGATCGACATTCAGGCCGCGCCCGGCGCCATGGTGCACAGCCTCAGCTTCCAGCAGGAGTTCTTCCCGGATGACCAGTAAGTCAATGCCCTTCGAGACCCTGGTTCTCGCCAGCAGCAACAAGGGCAAGCTGGCAGAACTCCAGGCGATGCTGGGCGATAAGGTCAAGGTGTTGCCGCAGAGCGACTTTATTGATGAAGATGTCGAAGAAACCGGCCTGACCTTTATCGAAAACGCCCTGCTCAAGGCGCGTCACGCGGCGCGCGCCTCCGGCCTGCCCGCGCTGGCGGATGACTCCGGCCTGGCGGTCGACGCCCTCGGCGGTGCGCCCGGCATCTACTCGGCGCGCTACGCCGGCGGTGAAGGCGACACCGCCAACAATGCCAAGCTGCTGCTGGCGCTGGAAGCGGTGCCCACCGAGCAACGCGGCGCGCAGTTCATCTGCGCCCTGGCGTTGTTGCGCCACGCCGACGACCCCATGCCCATCGTGTGCGAAGGCATCTGGGAAGGCCGCATTCTGAATGAAGCGCGCGGCGCCCACGGCTTCGGCTACGACCCCCTGTTCTGGGTGCCCGAGCGCAAATGCTCCAGCGCCGAACTCAGCCCGGCCGACAAAAACCAGCTCAGCCACCGCGCCCGCGCCATGGCGCAGCTGCGCCAGCGGTTGGGGCTATGACCCAGCCGCAAGCAGCAAGCAGCAAGCAACAAGCAACCCCAACGGACAGCTTGCAGCTTGCAGGGGGCGCCCCCCCGTCTTGCAGCTTGCAGCTGCCGCCCTTGGCGGCCTACATCCACATCCCCTGGTGCGTAAAGAAGTGCCCCTATTGCGATTTCAACTCGCATACCAGCCAGACGGCGTTGCCGGAAGATGCCTATATCGACGCCATGATCGCCGATCTGCAGCAGGATCTGCCGCTGGCGGGCGGGCGTGAGCTGACGTCCATTTTCTTTGGCGGCGGCACGCCCAGCCTGTTCTCGGCTGCCAGCCTGGGGCGCTTTCTGCAGGCCTTGAATGACCGCGTGCCCTTTGCCGCCGACATCGAGATCACCCTGGAAGCCAACCCCGGCACCTTCGAGCAGGCCAAGTTTGTCGATTACCGCGCCACCGGCATCAACCGCTTGTCGATCGGCATCCAGAGCTTCAACGCCACTCACCTGAAAGCCCTGGGTCGTATTCACGATGACCGTGAAGCCCTGGGTGCGGTGGAGATGGCGCGCCGCGCCGGCTTCGACAACCTGAACCTGGACCTGATGCACGGTCTGCCGCACCAGAGCCACGAGCAGGCGATGGCCGACATCGATCAGGCCATGGCGCTGAGTCCGGAGCATCTGTCCTGGTATCAGCTGACGCTGGAGCCCAACACGGTGTTCTACTCCAAACCACCCACGCTACCGGAGGAAGACATTCTCTGGTCAATTCAGGAAGCCGGGCAGCAACGCATGGCGGCTGGCGGCTATGCGCAGTATGAAGTCTCGGCCTATGCCCAGCCTGGTCGCCAGGCGCGGCACAACCTGAACTACTGGCAGTACGGCGACTTTCTCGGGATTGGCGCCGGCGCCCACGGCAAGATCACGCACGCCGACGGGCGCATTGAACGCTACTGGAAAACCCGTCTGCCCAAGGATTACCTGGCTGCCGGCAAGGACGTCTGTGCCGGGCGCAAGACCCTTGAGGCCGATGAGCTGCCGTTCGATTTTCTGATGAACGCCCTGCGCCTGGTCGAGGGCGTACCCGCCAGCTACTATCGCGAGCGTACCGACCAGTCACTGGATGCTATCGAGCCCTTGCTGCAGCAGGCTGCTGCAAAGGGGCTGCTGGAGCCCTGGACGCAACAGCTGCGCCCTACCGAGCGCGGCCGGCTGTTTCTCAATGATCTGCTGGAGCTGTTTCTTTAATCGTAATCAGCCCGCATCGCTCCTTTGTGTAACGGCCGGGTTCTCTCCCCTACAGCGGTGTTGCGACTAGCCCCGTGGTCGAGATACAACACGACCACTCCAGGGAAGCGGCGCTGCGGTTTCGCCGTGCGTAGCTGTCACCAACCCGCCCCCATGCGTTACCATCTGCGGCATCAATAGCGCTTGCTGCATGAACGCGCAGTCAGCAGAATTGTCTCATTCAACTTTTTCACACCGCTCTTTTCGCTCCAACCGCAGCCCCGGAGGCCCCATGAATCCGTTCAGCTTTGCCACCACCGCCCAGATTCTCTGCGAATCCGGCTCTGCCGCCCGCCTGGGCGAATTGTGCCGCGAACGCGATGCCCAGCGGGTGCTGATCGTCACCGACCCCGGCATCACCAAGATCGGGCTGCTGGACAGCATTCTGCCGGCCATGGCCAAGGCCCAGGTCAGCGTGGAAGTGTTCGATCAGGTCGAAGCCGATCCGCCGGAGCACGTGGTACTCGAAGCGGTAGAGCAGGCGCGTAACATGCAGGCCGAGTTGATCATCGGCTTTGGCGGTGGCAGCTCGATGGACGTGGCCAAACTGGTCGCCCTCCTCGCGCACCCCGAGTGCAAACAGCAAATGGCCGATATCTACGGTGTGGGTAACGCTCGCGGCCAGCGCCTGCCGCTATTCCAGGTGCCCACCACCGCCGGCACTGGCTCGGAAGTGACCCAGATCGCCATCATCACCACCGGCGCCACCACCAAGATGGGCGTGGTTTCACCGATTCTGCTGCCCGATCTGGCGCTGCTGGATGCCGACCTGACCCTGGGCCTGCCGGCGCACGTGACCGCTGCCACCGGCATCGACGCCATGGTGCACGCCATCGAGGCCTATACCAGCAAGCTGAAGAAGAATCCGCTGTCCGATATGCTCGCGCGCGAGGCCCTGCGCCTGCTGGCCGGCAATCTGGATCACGTGGTGCAGAACGGCCAGAACCGCGAAGCACGTCAGGCCATGCTGCTGGGCGCGCTGCTCGCCGGTCAGGCCTTTGCCAACGCGCCGGTGGCCGCCGTGCACGCACTGGCTTACCCTCTGGGCGGGCATTTCCATATCCCGCATGGCTTATCCAACGCCCTGGTGCTGCCGACCGTGATCGAATTCAACGCCTCGCACGCCGCGCCGCTGTATGCCGAGCTGGCACCGCTGATTGTCGGTCCCGGCCTGCAGCCCGGCGATGCTGACCACCTGACCGCGCAGATGGTCACCGCGCTGGCTGACCTGAGCCCGCGCTGCGGCCTGCCCAGCCGCCTGCGCGATGCCGGCGTACCCAAGGACAAGCTGGAACTGCTGGCCAAGGACGCCATGCTGCAGCAGCGTCTGCTGGTCAACAACCCGCGTGAAGTCAGCGAAGCCGACGCGCTGGCCATCTACAACCTGGCCTATTGATGCCGCAGCCTGTTGAACCACTGAAAAGAGAATTCGCATGAGCACAAGCAAGCCAACCCGGCAGGATTACCATTACCTGCATGCCATCACCACGCGCTGGCACGACAACGACCTGTACGGCCACGTCAACAACGTGACCTACTACAGCTATTTCGACAGCGCAGTGAACAGCTGGCTGATCGCCGAAGGCGGGCTGGATATACACGACGGCGACCAGGTGGCCTTTGTGGTCAGCTCCAACTGCGACTACTTCGCCCCCATCGCCTTCCCCGATGCTATCGAGATCGGCGTCAAGGTTGCCCGCCTGGGCAGCAGCTCGGTGCATTACGAATTGGCCGTGTTCAAGCAGGGCCGCGACGAAGCCTGCGCCGCCGGCCGCTTCGTCCACGTGTTTGTCGACCGCGCCAGCAACACCGCCTTCCCCATCCCCAACCGTTGCCGCGCTGCGCTTGAGCGGCTGATGGACCCGATCTGATGCGCCTGCATAGGTGGTTTCTGTTGCCAGCACTGTTGGGCTTGAGCATGCCGCTGCTGGCTGAACCGGCACTGACCACGCGGGTTCAGCAGTTCGATGTGCAGGGCAACACCCTCGACACCATTCGCGCCAGCCTGAATCGCGACCGTCAGCACAGCGCCAGCCGCGTTGACTGGCACTTTACCTGGGAATCCACGCCGGGCCAGTGCCGCCTGTCCAGCGCCAGCACCGAGGTCAGCGTCACCAGCCATATGCCGCGCCTGCTGCCCGACGCCACCCGCCCGGCCAGCGTCCAGCAGCAGTGGGACAGCTACCTGCTGGCACTGCAGGCGCATCAGGATGGGCACGTAGAACTGGCGCTGGATTACGCCAGACAGATCGAACAGGCGCTGCTGGCGTTGCCGCCCCAAACCAGCTGCGAGCAGCTGTCGCAAAGCGCCAACGCGGCGGGACAGCGGCTGCTGAACGCCATGGGCAGCGCCGACCGCGAATACGACAAACGTACCCAGCACGGCACCCTGGAAGGCGCGACCTTTCCCTGAGCCTGCGTTACGACGCTATGCACCTTCCTGGGACGGCCGTATATGGTCTCCTCCCTCATTGCAAGGCCTCCAGCTTTTGATAACAAGAGCAGGTTGTCTGTC